>NZ_JAMQBK010000021.1 GCF_023701485.1 Aporhodopirellula aestuarii | reverse complement strand
GAAAATCAACACGCTGCTAACGCCCCAGTATCTCCTCGATTGGACCGAGTCGGGTGATGCTTTTTGAAGGTTTGAAGCGAAATTTTGTGTTTCAACCCAGGCACTTCCTGCGTCTTTTCAAACAGCCCGGCGAAAGCACTTTCTCATACGGACGACAAGCTGCCTGGTGCATTCTTCAGTTGCTCAGGCGTCCGTCGTTGTGTTTCAATTCGCTTGCGGGTTTTTCTTTTCGCGCGGCTCATCTACCGCATGGATACGTCGTCGAAATTCAGCGTGGCTGACAGCGGCCTCCCACCCAGTCGCTAAACGATGAGAGTTGCCATGAATTTTGGAAACGCAGTGGTTCGCATAGAAACACGAACTGTGGTTCGCCGTTGCAGTCGTTGCTGCGGACAAACCGTTAAACAATCACTCCTAGAGCATGAGATTTGAGGAAGCTATGCGTGAAATAATTACGCGATCGTGGACGACCGACTGGATTGGAATCTTTCCTGGTGCTGTCTATGAACTTGACGACGGTTCGAAATGGGAGGTCACCGACACTCGGTGCGGGAATGCGACAGGGTTTCGAACGAAGGTCACCGTGACCTGGAATGGCAGTCAGTATCGGATGAAACCAGAGGGAGACCGGAAGGCGTATTTGGTAAAGCCACTTGCACTCCCCAAACGAAAGCCGGTGGCGTATCCTTCCTCGCAAAAAGACCAGTTGATGTCTTGCCTAATCACTGATCTTCTCCGGGAAATCGGCAAAAACCACAGGTAGGGAAAGCGAAGCGGTTGAATTGGTTGACCCAAATGCCGCAGACCCCACCCTTGTCCAGAAACGATGCGTCATCCCTTTCGCGTCGTTGGTTCTCGCATCGTCTGAATCGGTGCGAGAACCGTTTTTGAGGCGAAGTCCTAAATCTTCACCCGTTTTGCGCTACATGTAGGTGACGGTAGCGGTGTAGCTACCGCAGATCACTTTTCTTTCTGTTTTTAGGGAGACATGAATGTCGCATATAGTTCAAATCGCTACCCAGGTCCGTGATGCTCAGGCAGTGCGGGCCGGGTGCGATCGCCTGGGGCTCGATCCGCCAAGCGAAGGCACCTTTAAGTTGTTTTCTCAGACGGCTACCGGATTGGGTGTGCAGCTCAAGGATTGGCGGTACCCGGTCGTGTTTGATCTCGGGACCGGTGAGACCAAGTTCGACAACTACCAGGGCCATTGGGGCAAGCGAGAGCGTCTCGATGAGTTCTTGCAGGCCTACGCGGTAGAGAAGACGAAGATCGAAGCCCGACGGAAGGGCTACTCGGTTGTTGAGCAAGCGCTCGACGATGGATCGATCAAACTCGCCCTCAGCGTGGGAGCGGCGGGATGAAAACCATCGAAGTGATTGTCGCTCCCGACGGATCGTCGCGGGTCGAGACCAACGGTTTCACCGGATCGGATTGCCGGCAGGCGAGTGAGTTCCTCGAACACGCTCTCGGATCGCGAGCGAGCGAACGCCTGAAGGCCGAGTTCCATCAGGCCGACACACAGGTCCAACAACAAGCCCGGCAGTGATCGTCACTGACCGGGCTTTTCTTTTGTCCAATTACAATCAAACAAGGAGTCAAGAAATGACTTTACAACAACGCGTGAACGAACTCGTCCGGGCCTGCTTTGCGGGGATCTGGATCGAGTCTCACGAACACACCGACGCAATCGCCGAACTGGCGGGGATGTGTCGAGACGAACAGTGGCGGCTTGTCACTTGGGATATCGAACGAGGGCTTCGCGGGCCGAGCGGTTCACCCTCGGAACACGATGCCGGCGATCCGCTGGCGGCGGTGAGGGCGATCTCGTCGCTGGCCGATGGGGAGACGCCCGCGATCGTGGTGCTGCAGAACTTTCACCGGTTCATGCAGTCCGCGGAGATCGTTCAGGCACTCGCTCACGCCATCCACGACGGCAAGCAGCGTCGAGGGTTTGTCGTGGTTCTCAGCCCCGTCGTGCAGTTGCCCGTGGAGCTAGAGAAACTCTTCGTCACGGTCGAGCATGCTTTGCCAGATCGCCAGCAACTTCTTGAGGTGGCCGCAGGGATCGCGACCGAAGACGATGAGATGCCTGAGGACGCCCAGCTCGACGCTGTACTTGATGCTGCGGCGGGTTTGACGCGATATGAGGCCGAGGGGGCGTTTAGTCTCTCTCTCGTGCGTGATGGGGTTCTCGCACCGTCAACGATCTGGGAACTCAAGACCCAGGCGGTTCAGAAGTCGGGTTTGCTTTCGATTCATCGTGGGGCCGAGACATTTGATTCGCTCGGCGGTCTCGACGCACTCAAGGCGTTCACACGACGGGCGATGATGAACCGTCGCAGCGACGGACAGGCGGTGCGGCCTCGCGGTGTGATGCTGTTGTCGCCGCCGGGTTGTGGCAAGAGCGAGTTCTGTAAGTGTCTGGGCAACGAGGTCGGCCGGCCGGTACTGACGCTGGATGTCGGTAGCTTGATGGGTTCGCTCGTCGGGCAGTCGGAGGAGCGGACTCGGCAAGCCCTGCAAACCGTCGATGCGATGGCTCCCTGTGTGCTGATGATCGACGAGGTGGAGAAGGCGTTCGCCGGGTCTGCTTCGGGTGGAGTCAATGACAGCGGCGTGTCGTCGCGGATGATGGGCACGTTTCTGACATGGCTCAACGATCACGCCTCGGATGTGTTCGTGGTCTGTACCGCGAACGATGTGCAGCGGCTTCCACCGGAGTTCAGTCGTGCGGAACGGTTCGATGGAGTGTTCTTCGTCGACCTGCCTGGTCGGGAGCAGAAGGACGCTATCTGGGCGTTGTATCGGCAGCGATACGACATCGATCTCTCCGAAACCTGTCCCGCTGACGACCAGTGGACCGGGGCGGAAATCAAGTCGTGCTGTCGTTTAGCGGCGTTGCTGGATGTCCCGCTGACCCAAGCAGCGACCAACGTCGTCCCTGTGGCAGTCACCTCGGCCGAGTCGATCGATCGACTGAGGCAGTGGGCTGATGGTCGTTGCCTGTCGGCGGACACTCCGGGATTTTTCCGCAAGGAAGTCAATTCGGGCAAGCGACGGCGACGTGTCACCACGAAACCTTCTGTTAATTGATCCGTTAATACGGGGCACGATCGAGAATCAATCATCGGTATCCGCATGCCTCGCTGAAACGAGGATCGATCCTCGTTTTTCATGTTACCTACTAATAAAGGAGAACCCGTTCCTTGGATGCATTACTACTTGTGTGCTTGATGCTGTCGTTCTGTCTAGCTGCGGTCGCTCTGTTGCTAAGAGATTCCCGGCGTCGACAGCGGGGCATGCAAGCACTTCTCAACCGACTCTTGCGAAAGGAGTTTGCCGATGGCAAGTCCGATGCATCGCATGAGCACGACTGACCGTTCGCGTTGGTTTTCGGCCGCAGCGATTCTATCCCTGTGGCTCGTCCTGATCGGGTGCGGACCTTCCGGACGTGACCTGTCCGATGCTCAGTGGCTCCAACTGCAGAGCGATCTGCAACGCGAGCGAACTGAAGTCGGACGGCAACGCGATCAACTCGAAGCCGACCGGCGGCAGTGGGACGAACGTGAGCGACGCGAGCCTGTCTTGGCCGCGACGATCGACTCATCGGTGCGGTTGCTGTGCTGTATCGCTCCGGTGCTGGTGGTCGTGCTCTTGCTCTGGCCTCGCCAAGCCGAGACACCCTCGGAGGTTGCCTGTGATGTTCTGTTGGATGAACTCATCGTTCAACGTGACCCCGGCAAACTGGAGTCTTCGCGGGCAAATTCGCCGGCGTACACGAGTCATAAACGACTCGTCTAAGTTCATTGATGACACCCGGTCGCGGCCGTGTGTTTCGTTACACCTCTGTTTCACTCTTCTTCATCGCCCCATTCGCTGACCTCAGCGGGTGGGGCGTTTTTCGTTTCTCTCTCTCAACAACCTGAAAGACAATTGCCATGAGTACCACTTTTACCACCCTCCCTTCCACTCAAGTTCCCGAAACGATCGACAATCCGATGGCCAGCGTCGGTGAAAGGCTGCAAACCGAAACCACCGCGGTGCGGCTGAAGATCCACTGGCCGAGCGTTCGCAAGACGCTCAGTAGTGACCAGACGCGTCTGGCGGCCGGTACGTTCGATGCCGACACCAAGTCGCTCTCTGCTTCGAAGAAGTTGATCGACACCAGCCACCCGGCTTTCCGTGCCGCCACGGCGGTTCGTAAGCAGGCGGCCGACTATTGGAAGGCCAACACGTTGCCGTACACCGAACCCGGTATGCGGTTGATCCGCCGTGCTGAGGTCGCCACCTTCGATGTCTTTATGACCTCGGTCAAGGGCGAACTCAACGAGGCAGTCGAGCAACTCGAAAATCACTACGACGAACTGGTCGATCAGGCCCGGGATCGCCTGGGCGACCTGTTCAACGCTGGTGACTACGATCCGAACCTGAAGCAGCTCTTTGGGATCGAATGGGATTATCCCAGTTGCCGACCGCCGGAGTACCTGCTGCAGGTCAGCCCGCAGTTGTACTACAGCGAGTGTGCCCGGGTGCAGCGTCGCTTTGACGAGGCGGTGAAACTGGCCGAGCAGGCGTTCGCCGATGAGTTGGAGCAGTTGGTCAGTCACTTAGCCGAACGACTCAGCGGTCAGGATGACGGTTCACCGAAGGTGTTTCGCGATTCGGCGGTGACCAACTTGTTGGAGTTCTTTGATCGCTTTGGGCGGCTCAATATCCGCTCTGACGAACAACTGGACCGTTTGGTCGAGGACGCTCGCCAGATCATCGGCAACGTGCAGCCGAGCGAACTGCGTGATCAAGCCGGGCTGCGTCAACGCGTCGTCAGCCAACTGAGCCGCGTCGAAGCGTCGCTGGAGGGTTGGATGACCGACCGTCCTCGTCGCAGCATTCTGAGGCGGTCGAGGTGATGGATGAGACACTCGACATCATCATTGGCAAAGGCGGCACGGCTCGGATGGTCTACCACGAGGCGTTTGATGCACGTTGCCTCGGCCATCCGACAATCCGTCGCGGCTCGGAGGTGGAACCCACCGCCGATGGGCGATGGACGGCCGATCTCGCCCGCGTCGGTGGGCCGAGACTGGGCCCTTTCACTTTGCGTTCGCAAGCGATCACAGCGGAAGTCGACTGGCTCCGACGTTTCTGGTTGGAACGCGACGTTTCAAATTTCAACATCAACCCAAACCCAGGAGAAGTACCATGACAACGAAACTTAGCGTTGGCGTCAGCCGCAAGATCGGGCAACCGAACTTCGGCAGTGCCTGCGCCACCTGTCACATGGAGATCGAAATCGACAACGCGTTGGCAAGTGATCATGACGACACGCTGACTCAGCGGATTCGACGGACTTTCGAACTCTGCCGCCGTGAGGTAGATCAAGAGCTAGCCGGTTACCGGTCATCGCAGTCCACCGTTCCCGCGGTCACGCGTGGCAACACAAGTTCTCGAAGCGGTGTGGTTCGAGACAAAGCGTCGCCGTCTCGAACGCGGCCAGCGACCGATGCCCAGATCCGGGCCATCCACGCGATCGCATCGAAGGCGAACGTACGGCTGGCGAGCGAACTCGATGCCGAGTTCGGTGTTGCGTCGCCACAGAGCCTGACGTTGCAACAGGCGAGTGAGCTGATCGAAAAGCTGAAAGGCCAGCTGGCTGGTCAGTGAGTTCACCGGCCTTCGGGCCATTCTGCCACGTCCTTACCGGGTACGTGGCTTTTTTTAGCTCCTGGCGGAACACTTGGTCGTGTTGACGAGGTCTCGATGCCTCCGCGGATCACCCTGGTATCTACCCGAGCAATTCGGCGTCGACTCGGCCACCGAGGAAATCGCAACTGGGACATCGCTCCCAATACTTCGTACAACCTCAATCTAATCGACGATTCGTCTCGGGCAGCAGCGACGAAAGTTGCCGAGGGACGTTCCTCGGCACAAAGTATTCGTGATTCGACAGAGACGCAAGATCAATTAGGTCCATGAGGAGGTGTTTCTGTGGCAGCTTGCCTGATCCACTGGCATGCTTCCCTCTGCCTAGTGTGGCGACCAACACGGTGAAGCAAGTTACACGCGTGCAACTCCTCCACGAGGTTCTCGATGTCTTTACTATCGAGTTCAAGCGGTTGACCACCGGTGTCTACGGACGCGTCTTCTCCGCATAGGGTAAACAAAAGCTGCTCCCACTGATACGTGGTCAACCTGGTAGTCGTTTTCATCTCATCTTCCCACGACCTACCTCTGTGGCGATCTGAACGGCGTGAAGCAAGTTACAGTCGCGCAGCCCGTCCGACAGGTACTCGATATCGTCTTTGTCGAGCTTTAGGTGTTGTCCACCGGTGTCAGCGGGTGAGTCGCCTCCGCGCAGGGTAAACAAGATCAGTTCCCACTGAAATGCGGTCAAGTTCGTAGTCAATTTCTTTGAGTTGTTCGTAAACGTGTGGCGACGGCGGCACGTGTCACCGTAATTCGCTCGAAGCCGTCGAGCAGAATTTAGCCGCCGTCCCTCTGTGTGGATTAACCACGATGACTCACTCATCTTGCCGAAAAAAAAGAAATGCCAAAAAGGTGTCGATGCCGACGGAAAGGCAATGGTCGGCAGGCATGGAGCCCAGTGACAGATACGCCAAACGTCCTGCGACCCCATGGCAACGGAATGCCTCGCGATCGAGAATGCGAACATCACCGATGCCCAACTCCAACCGTCCCACAAGATCGCGTGCAAAGCGAACGTTCCTCCTGCTCAATGAGATCAATGAGCCATTCGGAGTCGAGTCACCCCAGTTACTAACTCCGCCAAGCCAGTGAATTGGTTGAGAAGCTCGGAGGACTGCTGCCACATCGCAAATCCGTTGCCGGCTGCATCCCATTCGAAGCCACGATTATCCCACATCGGCGACTCCTATTAGCTCCCAGAGCTTCGCAGGACGACTCCCATGCATAAGGCGTCGCGGCGAGCTATCACGCACTGATTAATTTTGATGCCGGTCATCCGCCAAGAGGTCTGGTGATCGACATGAGATCAAGTCGGGCGTCGCAATGGATGTTCGTGACGCGGGCGATGACACATCGATAGATGAATCAGCTCACCGCGGTCCTGGCACCTGCAAAAAAATTCAAAAACACCTATTGGACGCATGTCGATCCTCGGGCAAGGTATTGAGACTGGTCGAGAAGATCACGTCAACGCTCGCCTCTCTCGCTCTTCCTGAGTTCAGGGCGAAAGCTGAAATTCAAGATCAACCCTACTTTCAACACGGAGCCGTCGTGGCAGGCTGTGAAACTTATCTACTTTCTGAGGACAACAATGCGTTCGCTACCCCAACCACGTACATTGATCAAGGTGACCCAGTTAGCACTAGAGGAAAAGCCAATCCATGGACTATTGTCAGAATGTGACGGTCTTTACAGCAACGCCAAGGCCGAGACGCATTTAGTCCGGCAGATTCATGAGTTCGACCGATGGTTTTTCGAGCATTTCGAACATGCTGAGTGGCTCTTCTCGGAAGAAGAGGCTGACCGAGTGTTGGATGACCTTATGTGTCGATTCGAATTGCACGAGGAATCGGAAAGTGATGAATGTTCTATTGAGAACGAAATCACTCGTTCGCGCGCCATCACCATTTTCTTGGCTTACATTGCGGGATTACCAGAAGAATCCAATATTTTATCGCCCCTAATAATGAACCTCTTGCGGGCTGCCAGTGATGCGCATGAGGTGCTTGTCGAGCAGCATGGCAGGCTAGAATGCTAGCGGAAAGCGATTGGGTCCATCAGCCACGCATCGTGGTCGTCGTCGGTTTTCGTGTCACCATATTCGTGCATTGACGGCGTCTGATTGCCATTCGACTGTCGGTCGTGTTACTTCTCGCGGGTCGCTCTGGCCCGCTCCGCGACGGCTTGCCGAAACGCCTTGTTCAGTTTGATCCATCGCAACTGCGCCCGTGTGAGTGCGCCCTCCCAGTACCTCCTAACCGAGATACTAAGATTCGAACGGAGCCCTGCAAACTCGCAGCGAACCAGGTCCATCTTGGCCAATATGACCGTTTCCGCGTAGTGCCTGATCAACGGGTCATCCTCCATCGAGTTAATCAATTCATCAGCATCCCGCTGGAGTTTGCTCCGTAGCAGCGCTTCCGTCTCTGCGGATTCGCCAGCAAGGTCGCGAACCAGTGTCTCGCGAGCGAGTTCGAGGGCATCGGTTGCCTTGCTGAAGAGTTCCGGTGCGGCATTGATCCACTGGTTGAGCTTTGCTGCCGCTGCCTCGTCGCCTTGATTGGCGAGTCGGCAGGTCTCTGAAAGCAGGTGAAGCTTGGGTAGTTCGGAGGATAATGGCGTTGACATCGGAAGTGTTTCGGCTGTAGCTGGTTGAAGGTTGATTATCCGGAGGAGTACTTTCCAGCAGCGTGAGGTTTGGACGATCTTTATGAAGTGGGCTTCGGTCTGTTTTGCCTTCTCCACTTCAGCGTTGATCTCCACGACACGGGCGGCGGCTGTCGCCTTCCGCAGCCGCTCTTCGCGTACGAGTATGCCGACGCACGGATCTGAAAGGCGACCGACATATTCCTTTTTCAGCTTTCCATCGATCCGCTTGACCTTGGTGTAGTACTGTTTGGGAGTTCCCCGTCGTCCCTCGATCGTCATCCGCTTTATTCCCTTGAGATCGAAATCCAACACACGTGAATTCTTTGTGTAACAGACTTGGCATTTTTGCAAAAACATCACGCGACCACGCGATCCTTGCCGCTGGGTGCCGCCTTTACAGGGGAAGCTGCATCGGCCTCCCCTGCCAAGCGAGACAGGAACACTTGCCCTACTCTGCGACTGACCATGCCCTCGATGGTGTTCGGCAAAGGAACTGCGGGCCGCGCCAGATCGAGCAAGTGCACCAACGCACGCAGGGACGATGGATCGTCCCAAAGCTGCTCACCTAATACGCACAGTTCCAGCCCCTCAGCAGCCCTTCCCTGGGCGGTGCTCAGATCGTGTTCGTCACCGAAACGATCGAGGTGATCTATCCAGTATTCGCAGACGGCAGGCCCACCTTGGAAGGCGTGGCGGTAAAGGGTGCGACGAAGATGATCACGAGGCTGACTTTCACTGGCTGCGATGTGCTGCATGATCCAGCTGATACAGCCGAGGCGATCTTTCACATCGAAGAAGATGTCGTGGTAGTCTTGAACTAGTTCAGTTTCGAGGTGCGACCTGGCTGCGACTTCTTTGCACGAGAGCCCAGCTAGGAGTCGAGCCTCCACCTTCAACCGCATCAGTGCGTCCCGGTGCAACGCCACCGCTCCGGCGACGTTGGCCATGCGGTCACGCACGAGTCGAGCCCTGTAAGATTCTCGTACTGGTCGAAAATGATCGACAATGAGCCAGATGATAGGCCCCAGCTCGATGGCGTGGCGAGCTTTATCGGAGCTGACAATACTCATTGCCTTCTGGTATCGCCAATTCGGCCCATGTACGTGCAAGCCCACGCTGCGGAGAAACTCATGTGAAATTTCTTTTGGGGCCCCATCAAAGTCGCTTTCGTTCAGCATGATTCTCGTGTTTCTTTAGAGCCGCTTCGAAGTAATGTCAGCAGCGTTGGCTAACTCGGTCGCATGCTGCAGAGCACCTGCATATGAAGCGTCTGGGGCCTCCCCCAGACAGATGTGAGGCCAGCTTAATTGTCCTGACGGTTACCTTGGGCGTCCGAGTCGCCTACGCCTGGGGGATCTGGGTGAGTTTCCGTTTCAGAAGGTCGATCGCTTGCTCTACAAGAGGAGTGTCCGGATTGACCGCCACGTGCTCTTCGTCGTTGGTGGCTCCTATGTACTTATCGCTGCCGGGTCCGTACACCATGATCGAGACATCTAGCTCGGGATGAGCAAACACTGACACACCGGGTGCTGTTAGCTCGCGGATGCCGCCGCCATGGTCGGTGACAACGTCGAGGTCTTGGTGCAGTCGCGAAGACTTCTGTTTCTTAGGGCGTGAGGCCTTGGGTTGCTTGCGGGGCACACCAGCAAGGTCAGCCGCATCGTCGAGCGATAACTCTCCGGATTCAATCCGGGCCTTCAGTTTAGGAACAGCTTGCACAACTTTCTCGGCCAATGCCAAATCAGCTCGCGGCACCTTCTCCTCTTTGGCTACTTTTTCGAGGGCACGGGGACTACGCTTCTTGCTTTTTTGGTTTGTCGCAAGCTTTGCGCCGGCCGGCTGCTTTTGGCGCTCGCGACCTTTCTCTGCACCGGCGGCCTGGCGATCTGCCGCATGTTTCCGCTGCGATGCAAGGCGATCAGCAGCCCTCATCAGTTTTTGATTTTCAGTGAGGTGACGCCGGGCCACGTTGGATTGCGAGATCGCCTCGGGGCTGTGATCCGTAACCTCCACGTGATCAGCGGTGACGGTTACGCCGGCCACGAGGCACGCCATGAGCCGAGAGCGACCGTCGAGTAGCTGTTTGTCACGATTGACGTAGACAGGCTCTAGCAGACCGTTCTCCTTGATCGAGTCGACCAGATTGTCGAAGTCACGGGCTGAGATTACCGGGAGCGCGTTGCACATCGGGTGTACCTTTCCGACGAGCGATGCAGCATGCTGCAAGGCCGCAGCGAGTTTTGGGCGCTGGTAGCGAGGCGAATACTTGTTCTCGTTCATGTTGACGTTCTGGAAAAAAAAGGGGCGGCGGCACGTGTCACCGCGATCTCCGAAGCACTCGGGAGAACTTAGCCGCCGCCCCCATAGGATTGGTTGGTAGCGATCGTGGTGACAGCGGTATCATGCACGCATGACGCTGAAGCACCAAAAACGTGTGCCACGGCTGGACTACGCTACTCAGCAAGGCGGGTGTTGGGATGATGGACCGCCAGTCCACTTACAAGGCCAAGCCGTCGCGGAGGACGAGAACATCCCCGTCTCGTCCAGTACCGTGGGTGGGATCATGTCTACCTTTGCATCGGCCTATCGCCGAGTAGACGAGGTCTCGGCGTAACTTTCCGTGGTCTGAGGTGGACTACTCCGTGAAAACATCGGGGGCTGAGTTAAAGGTGGCGAAGTCCAGGTGCCCGCCAACGATTCGGCTACGCCAGAGAGCGTGAAAACGGGGCTCAACCGAGATGCGATTCTCGGCTGTTGCACTGTGCTTAAACACCGAGGATCGAGGCTCAGCGGCAGCCGCTCTTGATTTCGTCGGTGAGCGGCCCCAACGCTTGCCTGCCCACCCCGTCGAGAGCTTGGTGGTAGCTACCCGATCTCAAGGCGGGCTGTCTTGATCAGCAAGGCAAGTGCCCACATCCAATCCGCGAGAACTCGTCACCGACGGTTGCGAAACAGTTCCAGCGATTAAGCGGGCAGCTACCTTTGAGAGCGAACGCGGACTACTCCGGGACGTACCTTGCGTTGAGGGTACGTTTAGTGATCCCTTGGAATATCGCCTGTCGAATTTGACCAGCCGACGTGTCGCCATTTTTGAGGCACAGGTCCGCATCGCGAATTCGATTTTTCTGCTCCGTACGGTCTCCTAGTCACCGACGACATCGATCAACTAGCACTGCTGCCAGATTCTCGCCGGGAGTAGACGGTGCATGCCTCAACCTGCTCCTCAACGTCAGCCCGAGTGCTACTGGACGTCAGCCATTCACTGATAGTGCTGTAGGGTTTAGGGGGAACGACTAGTCGAATCGAGCGACTGCAGTTTGCTATTGAATCAGCTAGTTCACGGCCACCCCCGATGCCCATTCCCGTTTGATCGGTCATGAAAACGCATTCCATTGGACAAAGTGTCATCAGTTTGTACTGAAGCAGCGTCTCGCATTGAAGCCGTCCGGAACTCCCAATGCAGGGCAATCCCAAAGAAAGGCACGCTGCCGCCGCGACGGGTCCCTCGGCAATATACAGACGAGACGTAGGTGCCACTAATCCGATGGGCACGAACAGGCCTTCGGTAGCCGCTCCACCCAGCGACCAAGTCTCGCCACGTTTCAATGAGAGAAGACGTAGTCCGGACACCCTTCCCCATCCGTCTTCCATCGGGAATGTGAAAGCCTCATGACTTTGCGACCATCCGACTTCCAGTCGCTGTAGCGATGGTTCCTGCAAGTTCAGACATCGAGAGCACTCACGCAGTTTTTCCTCTGTGGCAGCCGCTTGGAAGTCCAGCGAGATCTGAGCAATATCGGTTGATGGCGGATCCTCCGCGCGAAGAGCCGCAGCATATTCCTGCAGCGTCTTAGTGATCGCGATTGGTACGCGAAGATTCGCTGGGAAGCCGGGGAGGTCATACCGATTCGACAAAGATATGCACGCACTCCCAAAGTCGGCCCCCATCACCCATTGGAGAGATGTGATGCCGTCAACTCCAACGACTGTCGCCGCATTGAAGCAACGATCGCAGTGAACGCGACCATGCTGGTCGACGTCTGGCAAGGCATAGAAGCGATTCCACCCCCCGCAGCGTGGACAGGAATGCCGCTCCCCATCGAGCTTCGGTGCAGGAATGCCGCCATCAATAAGCGCATCACGCCATTTGCCATGGGTAGCTGACAGCAAACTAGCAACCGAAGGTAAAGAGGGCAGAGGTGTTTCTTCACTGTAAGTCATTGTCGTCCTTCCAAAAGTAATTGATTTAGCAACATGACCGTGAATCTAGAACAAGTCCTGTATTCAACCAAAGCGTGTTTAGGTCAGTTCCGAGAAATCTCGCTGGTCGTTGTGCTCACTTCAGCCTGAGTTGAGACCGCAACGCACATCGCGGGAGCAACTCATCGCCGGATGAGCTGCCTGATCGCATGGAAGTAGCGAATGCAAACTCGGTGGCAAAGCACGATCACATTCCAGTACATCTGGCGCGAGGATCGATCCTCGTTTTCCACCGAATTGTCAGATGCACTGCGGACTGAGTTCACAGGCCAACCCGAGACCGATGTTAACCTTCAATTTCCGTGCGTTGCTCGGAAAGCAGACTCGCTCGGCTCGTTCAGCGACGCGTTGGACTCTCGCGTGTGCTCCTCACGCCACTAAGATAGGCCGGTGTATGCTCAGTCATCCGAAATAGCGATCGCGAGATCGTGGGTCACACGACATTAGACAGCAGAAGGGAGTCATGTTCGGATCGTGGTTGCACTATGCCTTGCCGCTCCGTTTTCTGCATGTCTTGGGGCTTTCGAACTCAGATGGCTCATGGTGCCTGCTTAAAGGTGGAAAGCGAGCTGCATGACGACGATATGTCGACAAGAATTCTCACATTGCGGTTGCCTCATATCGATCCCATGTCTCCACGTCAGGAGCGTAAGCGTGCCGGCAAGCAAGGCCAAACACCAGGTTTTCAGGGGTCCCCCCCAGGATTTTTGCCGTCAGTTCCCAATGTCTTCGATACGACTCATGCACATCTACAGGGGCAACAAAATCAAATAGTCTAGATTTGGCACGTTTGATTTTTCTCGGACTCCAGTTCTCCTCGAGGGTGTTTTTGAGGAGGCGGGTTGTTTCTTGGTTGGAGTATGTGAGCCGCTGGTAAAACAGTTCGGCGGAACAGGTCCATTCATCTGCTGCCAGATCCCGGTTCACATTCATGCCGCTGGTTTTGGTCTCTAACTCCTCACGTCGTTCTGCCCGGAGTGGGAAGGGAAACTGAAATTCGCTCATCGCGACGACGCTAGCAATAGCAAGCACGTGCCGCATGCTGAGTTGCGAAGCCTCTCCAAACCGGAAGTCCGGAAGAAGGCCGCCGTTGTAGTGCGGAAGGAACAGCAATTGATACCCCACCACAAAGGCGTTTTTCGCCACGGTTTTGTATTGCGGAACCGCGAGTTCGGACAGACCATCCTCCAGTGCCCGTTCGTAGCTCAGGTAATCGACGATAGCTGCACCAACGGATCGCTGTAGAGCTTCTGAGCAAGCAAGGACGACCACTTCCGTCAATTCGAACGTCTTAAGCAGTGCCTCACACTGCACTTCGGGGTTCGGAGACTTGAGAGCGTCCGCAACAGTAGATGCGGCAGGGCGGATGTGGTTGCGTTCTCTTCTAGTCACAACGGCCCATCGGGCTAGCGGATGACTTGCTGGTCTAGGCATGGGCGGGATCTCGGCTTGACGAAGGGGCGTATGATTTGAGTAACTCTTTGGCATTTTCGATGAGTTGCTGTTGGACCTCGTGGAATTCGCTTGGATCGAATCTCGTTGGGTAGTACTTGCCGAATTCGAAGACTCTTGCGTCGAGGTGTCCCAGTGCCCCAGGATCGAAACTGTGTGGTTGGGTGACGGCAGCTGGTTTATCCGTTCGGTTCGGGTTGCGGTCGCGGCTATGCGTCGTGCACTGGGGTTTTCCACATTCCCGGATCATTCGATCGCGAAGCAATATCGTATCGGTGGTGTCATCATCCTCGGACATCCGGGACGTGTAGGCGAAGATACGGCACAGGTCATTGTAGGTGATCGTCCTGCCACGACGCTGAGCCTTCCGGGTCTCCTCGTCCAATTGGCTAGCGTGCAGTCTTAGAGCTTTGGATTCGAATCTAACGGTGCCAGCATCCGCTATGTCGACGGCGTGTTCGAATGCTTGACCGAGATAGTAGAAGATTCCGCCGCGTTCAAGGGGGTTTTGCTTCAGGGACTTTCCGACGACTAGCGAGAGGTGAAGGTGGCTCCACAGCAGGTCGCAACCCAATGTCGGCTTAAGATGGCACCCGAGTGTGTATGCTCTGACGCGTTCGGTTGGTGATTGACGCTGCCGGTTCCACATGCTGATTGCGTTCCTGACGGCGTTCATGCCTTTCGAGCCCAGCAGGAACATCTTCACGGATTCGTCGTATGAGTTTGGCGTAGGTAGTCGCAGCACGCCCTGAAGAAGCCAACAACTGCCATCGAACTTGATTTGAGTAGCGACCTTCTCTCCACGATCTATTTCGCGGCAGGCATGGCAACAGTGGCAAAGGGAATTGCATCGGCAGTAATGAACACGTTGGTAGGGGGCGCCCCTCGATGGCGTGCTAATGATCCTTCCGCAAGTCGCCACTTTCGCACAGTAGGATAGTTCGTAATTGCCGGACTGATATGCCTTGCGGGCACAATCGAGTTGAGTTTCTAGGTATTCGGCGTGTCTTTCCGGACTGCATAGTTTTTCGCCTACCTCGATTCTGTCCGAGTAGATCGTTTCGGAAGACCGTCGGCGGGTCATTTTTGGCATGAGTGGGCTCCCCTCGCATCGAGTAGATAAGTCTTGGCGGTTAAGTGTCAGCGGAACGCACTTAACACGCCGGGATCCTGAACGATGCTGCTTCGACGACCAACAGAGGTTTTTCCAAAAACGGAATATTCCGCGAACGACGGAGAGTGAGACTGATCCCAGGACATCGAAGAATGTAGAAGAGCTCGCAAACGCAGGTTCGAGAGAACGAGTTCGTTGCGTTCGCGAGTCAGCCTAAAAATCACCGAATGTCTAAGCGGGTTCGCGTTGTTCGCTCTACCGCCGGCGTGATCCACGCGTCGCCGACCAACAGCAAGTGGTTCCGCCTAGCGCTCACATGCACATCCAGGTCGTTAAAGCCCGGCACAGCTCCAAGAAGCAACTCACCAAACACCGACAACAGCTGTAGGCCGCCCACCGGGCTGCCACGCCTCGGACGCGGCACGGAAGGTGAGGCACCCCGGTTCAAACCCCGACGCAAGAACTGGAAGGACAAGAGAGACGAAGGTCGCATAGAAGGAAGGCTCGGACACATCTGGCCCCAGGTCGAAGAAGCTGGCTACCCGCATTCTCAACTTCACCAACGACTCGGGATGCACGGACACCCACTTCCCGACCTGCCCGATTCATTCAACCGGGAACGACTTCGACATTCGTTCAAAGCAATCTGCCGAGTTGACCTCTGGAGAATCGGACGCCTGACCGAGGATCGATCCTCGTTCACGGAATAGCCGTTCTGAATCGAGTTCACAAAACGTTTCCACGTACCTTATACCCGTCAGTGGTTAGGACGCGTTTCCCCCCCTCCAAACAGCCACTTCGCCCCGCAAATCACGGCACTTTCGACCAAAAGACCTGTGCGCATTTTCTTTTCACTTTCCCAAGAGTCCTCGATGTTCGGAAAAACAGACCAGAGGTTCCAGAATTTTCCGTCCTGATCGAAGCCTTGAACTTGGATCTGATGTCGATGTGAAGTTCAGAAAAACGAAAGTGTGATTACCAATGCGAGAACCGGACGAGTCACCTCGCTGCCGTGCATGCATCTTACCAATAGTGAGGTCGTCGAATCCGCTATCCCAAGAGGCCTCAACATACTAGTATGGCGGATTGCTTGCTTGGTCACCACTTTGGTGACCAAGTTTGGTCAGCCAGCGTCATGACCCTTCGATTGCCGAAACGAAAGAGCATCGAATAGAGCCCAGACTGCATCAAAAGGAGACGAGAGTACCTATTCCCCACCCTCACTGTTGGTGAGATTGGTATCGCGAGAGGTACACTCAGCATTATTGAACGTCATTGCGGTTGCAACATTCAAGTATCTCGACATTTGTCTCTCGCGTTTTGGTGCAGAGGGCGTGCGGATGAGTGACTCCTGCGGGTGACAGAGACACTAATCTTAACGGTTAACCCGAGACCTAAACGATGGTCACGGCGTGTTGCTAACAGGGCATTGTGGTCTTCGGCTTTGCCGACGACATTGGGCGTGGCTAGGTTGCGTGTGCAGCTTCTGGCGGGTCTACACAGCGGCGACGATTGAATTCGGTTTCGCTGATGTCACCAGACAAGAGTCTTCTTCGACGCAAAATCAACCCTGAGTCGCGCGAGGATCGATCCTCGTTTGCATTCTCTTACGTCGTGGAGTGCCGCTGGAAACTCGAAGGTGCTTCCCCAGCAGGCAATCTCGACCGCTTGCTTGTCACCAAAATGGTGACCAAGTGCCTAATCTGGCCCCTTGCGTCTACGGGGCGTCGGACTGTGCAAACGTGTGTCGCGTACCTGTTGCTGACACTGACCAACCTAACACGGATACGACTCCTGGGGCAGCTAAGACCATGACAGTCAGGGTCGTCAGTTCGACGTGGCGTGAGGCAACGCTAGCCATATGGATTGACTATGAGGAAGTATCCGCCTTGGCTTTTACCAAGTCACGTTCGAGTTCTCGAAATCGGCTCTTTGCATTGTCGAAACACTTCGACGCTCTGTCAAATGCCTTTTGCCAATACTTATCCGTCTGGGTTAGCTCGATTACCCGGTTCGCGGCCAGTCCGCAGCGCATTGCGTTGAGATGGGCGAGGGCGACCAGATCGGCTGAAAGCTCTGCGATTGGGTGATCTTCGAGTCCAACGAGGCTCGTCCGTAGATTGGACGCGTTCTCCTCATACTGATTTTTCACTAACACGCGAACCGCAGGATCGGTGTCGCCCAGAGCGTCGAGTAATTGTGCGAGACCGAGCTCGACGAGGTTGGTCACGGCTTTCAGTTGCTCGGGGCAGGTATTCCTCCACGCCTCCAACTGCTCCATCGCTTCAACATCGCCTTTATCGGAGAGACGGCAGGTCTGCCGAAATTCCCTGATTCCGGGTAGTCTCGCTTTTCGCACAAGCTTCTCTTGATCGGTTTCGTGATTTGTGGTTCGGGCCAGGAGAGCGGCAATAACACGCCAGTTGGAGGCGTGATCAAGAAGGTGAGTGATCGTATCGTCAATCTTCTCTGACGCGATGATCTCTTTATCGAGGCGAAGTTGTGTTGCCGCCTCGCTGGCGTTATCGAGGCGTTCCTTCCGGAAAAGCATCTCGATCAACGGATCGGACATTGGCCCGACGTAGGTCTTGCGAATCGATTTGCCAACCCGCTCAGCCCGATAGACAAAATATTGATGTAGTCGCTGCTCGATAATCATGTTGGCATTGTGCAACATTTTGACGAATTGCGAGAAGTCGCGAACGAAGCCAGTGATTCGGGCACGGATGGACAGTCCGTGGCGGCTTGCTCGCGAGCCTACCGGGGCCCTACAGGCGAACCGAGAGTTTGCCCTAGCTGCTGCGATAGAAGCTCTGAAACAGGAGGTGAACTGGATATACCCGCATATCCGGCAGGCACCTGAGCAGCTTCTCCGGAGACATCGCGGTCCCGTTACTGTGTAGCCGCCGACTCAGCACCTGCAACTCAAGAGCCTCACGCTCTCGTCCTTCCGGCGTGTTCAGGTCATGCTCTTGCCCCAGGAAACTCAGGTGTCGCAGCCAATGCTCGCAATCGACTGGACCACCGAGGTAGGTGAGCCCCTCTTCGAGTGATACGTCCGCCCCTATGACCAACTCCGCGATTGGAGGACTCGCCTTTTTGAGTTTGTCTGCGTTCTCGAGTAATCGGCGTGGAACATCGGCATGCTTGGCTGCTTCTTCAATCGCACGGGGGCGGCGTGACTGTTTCTCTGGAGTGTCGGATGTCGATGCCTTCGCTGTGGGGTTCGTATTTGGATCTACGCCCCTTTTTCTCCACCTGCCATCTTCCGCTTTTTGGCGGCATCTCGAAATGACGGAAGTAGCTCGGTGGCGTTCATGGCTCGCTGGTCTTGGGTCAGATGCCGCCGAGCAAAGTTGGTCTCAGCGATGGCTTCGGGAGTTTCATCGGTCTCGTCAATCATCGCCTCTTCGAGACGAACGCCAGCAGCGTGACAGGCAAGGATGCGACGCCGACCGTCAAGCAACCTTCGCTCGCGATCGACGAGTATCGGGATCAGTAGACCGTACTCCTTAATCGACTCGATTAGGTTGCCGAAATCCTCGGCCCCCATTTCGGGAACCGACAAACATGCTTCGTGGGCGCCCGTGATTAGAGCCTTCAACTCCGCGAGGCACGCGTCAAGGGATGGGATGGTGGATTTGGGAGCGTTGTTGTTGACAGCGTCGGACATTAGGGTCTCCAGGACAGGATCGTTACTGATTCGCCAAATAGCTCGTCCCACGATCGGACGTGAAGGGCCAGTGTTGGCCCCGGGCACTGTCGAGAAGCCTTAACCATGCCGTATGATGCCGTTCCCAGATCGATGTCCTGGAACAGGGCAATTGGGGCAGGGGAGGTTGCCTACTTCGTTCGCTTCGCAACAATGCCTAGTGATCGTGGGCGTGAACTCTCGGAAAGCGTGACACAGTCACGACGTTCGCCAAATAGAAGTTTTTGATGCGAAGACGGGATCCGAGCAAGCAGCCTGCTAGGTGAGCGGATGCCGTGGCAAGCGATTTGGAACGACGCAATTCGAACGACGGCGGTAGCCACGAATTGAGGGAGTCACTTGCCGAGGTGGGCACCAAGAGGACTTAAAGAGATGTCATCTTCATCTTGCGTTTGTATCGCTTCCGCGATGCGAGTCCTCCGTGCTGCGGGCATCGGTTCGGGTAACGTGTTGTCTATATTCTTAGCCCTGGTCACTACATTGAAGGATTATCGAATCCACGTTTCGCAAGTACAACGATATCAGCACAGCCTGCTGCATCTTTGTGCCAAATGGAGACATTCACGAACTGGACGCAATCCATTTACGAGTCCGTAACGGAGTTGCGCGAGGATCGATCCTCGTTTTTCGGATTCATGACGGTCTCGATGCTGATCACAGGGGTGCGATCGGCTTCTCATCGGAGAGTCCACTTGTCTTTTCGGTGGAAAAGATCGAATAGCAGATGGGTTTGATTTGCTTGCACGAGGAATCCAGCCGATTTTGAGCGTCACCTCGCGATCGCATTCAGCATCGACCTGAGGGATGTCCGCGGATTGCTTGCTCGCTACATGTCTGATGCTGGCAACAACGGATTCATTTCAAAGATCGCGTGTCTGGGTGAGAGCCGGTCGTTGTTACGATTGTGAACGTTTGGGGCAGCTCAAGCTCGCTAAATTGGAGGTGAACTCGGCCAAGGGAACTCTTCGATACACTGCGTCGCCCGGATCCCCCGGGACGGCGAGACATCTTTCGACAACCTATGTTCGATTGATCGCCACACTTCCCTGCAGTTCTGACCGCAAATATTCGCATCTATTCCTGGGTCAGCGAACCAGACAAGCACTTACAGTTCGCTGACCTATCATCGCGTCGTAGGGGGAGGCTTCTCGCATAAAAAGCATGTCGGCAGCAGTGGCATTGAAAATGGTTAATCCCGCATCACCGACTAGCCGAAGTTCTTGACGTGAAGTCGTATCCTCAAGTCTACGATGACGACGGCCAAAGCCATCGACGAAATCGTACACAGAAGAGTTACGGTCGAACTCAGCGTATCAAACTCACCCACGAAAATACCAAACACGCGGCGAACGAACGTTTATTGCTACCACGCCACCACTATTTCGACGAAGTCTTTTCGATGAAACGAGTTAGGGCCTGTTGGCTTGTGAGCGTTTTACCTCCGAGCTTGATCGTCTCCAGCTTGATTCCCTTGATTCCGCGATTTGCCCATCGCCAAACCGTCGAGACATTTACCCGTTCCTGCAAAACTGGCGGTACTTGGGTCATCCCAAGTAAATCTTCGGTGAGCAGATGCATCGGGTTGCTCGGCTCTAGTTTTACGTGATCGTTTTTGTTCGAGCGATCCATTTAGATTTCCTCGATAAGAGTGAGATGTTCGCTTCGCAACAGAACAAAAAATCCTCATTACTCCAAAACGTGTTTGCCGCTTTCTGGGAATTTTCGCAGACTTTGTTGTGACATGTGAATCTCTCACGAAATCTGCACAACAGCTTCCGTGAAAGTGGAGCAACCGATACTCGACCACTGACCGGAAACACGAGGGTTTTCCAGTCTGTGAAACGCGTCCCGACGACCAGCTACCCTATAGCGACAGCTGGTCGCGACACATCAGTCCGGTAACAGCAGGCAACTACCCTGCTGATCGCTTGGAGGTCGTAGATTCGCACAAGCCGAGGCCAGAGATCGATTTGGCGGCTTCAATCGCCTTCGACTCCGAGACTTTTGCGTAGTGCTCGGTCATGGCAGCGCGTGAGTGTCCGAGTAACGCCTGAGCTGCCTCCACACCAAGGGCTTCGCGGACTGCCGTACCTGCCGTGTGCCGCAATTGATACGGAAACCAATGCGGGACACCTGCCTTCTCTGCGGCCCGCTGGATCGCGTGGCGGTAGCTGTCTTTGTCGTAAAAGTCGCCCGGAGTTCGCTTGGCAGAAGCCCCCTTGAGTGTCTTCCCACGTTTGTGCCCGACTCGGTCTCCGCAGTTCGCAGGTGTCTTGCGTTTAAGCGTTCGTTGTTGGCGGTACCACGCAGTGGACTCTTTGGGTGAAAAACAGTACTTGTCCGGATCACGGTTCATGAAAGGTTCGAGGGCTTCCCTTGCGTCGCCCACGATCGGCACCGCTTTCTTTTTGCCCAGCCGAGCAGTCTTGTGATTCGCCGGACAGTAGACCCACACATCGCCGGGGCGAACCTCTATATCCGCAGGTCGGATGCGGCACATTTCACCAGGACGCATGCCGGTAGCGACCTGCACGCGAATCATTACTTTGAGGACCGGCGAAAGGTGTTCTGCTGTCGCACGAACGTCAGCAAGATTGACGGGTGTGACCGGTTTTGGTTCTTTTGCAGAAGTTTGTCCGTAGCGAAGCGACTCCAGCGAATCCAGACGCACAATCACATTGGCGTCAATCAGCTCGCGGCTGAGCGCGTAGCGGAAGATTCGTACGATGCTGCGGATTTGCGAGTTGACGTACCGCCGACTGTTCCCAGACGCGACAAACAAGTCTCGAATTTCTGAGAGTTTTCGCGGACCGAATTCGTTAGCGGTTGTGTCCCCGTATTCATCATCCAATGTATTGCAAAGGTTTAGAAACCGGGCTCGATGCGATTGGCAGTTGGCGTATTTGGAATTGATCCAATCACGGGCTTCCGCGGTGACATCGGCAACCAAGATCGGCACTTCGGCCTGGCGGGGGCCCGCATCGGGCGTTTGGAAATCCGACGCGACATACTCCGCGACGAGGCGGCGATACTTCGCCTTTGATTCCGGCGAATTGTGCGGACCGAGATAGAAATTGGTGCCGTTGAAAGTGACGACCGCTTGGCCACTCACGTGGTAGCGATAATCCGGGGCAACCTTCTTTGGACGTGACATTTCGTTGCGAACTCCATCAAATTGGGAGTTTCTGATATCAAATATCAGAAACTCGGAATTTTGACGGGTCGCACGCCACGATGGCGGTAACGCTCAGGAGCGTTTCGACCGGTAAAACAGGTGAGATTTCAGTATAACTGAAAATGGGCGATACAGAACTCGAATCTGTGACCTCCACGATGTCAACGTGGCGCTCTAACCAACTGAGCTAATCGCCCGATTTTTCGCGGGTAGGACCCGATTGATCGTCGGGTAAACATGGTCTTCGGACGGCGGCGAGGGGCCGGTCCAACGAAGCCATTTGTTTGACGGGTGCGTAGTTTGCGTTGGAAGTGCGGGCTCGTCAAGAGGCCCCGAAACACTCACAAAACCGTTAAAATCTGTCGAATCGCTGTTGACGTCCACCCTCGCTCGACCGGATACTTTGGGTAAATTGGGGTTGACGTTGGCCTCAGGCAGCGGATTCGCGGTGCTCTTTCAGGGTTTTCCCCAAAATGGCTCGCCGATGACGCTCTCTCGCAGCGTGACACCTGTTTACGTACTATCCTCGAAAAGGGGAATTCCGACGCCATTGTCGGGGTACCTTCTTTCATTTCTTACCTTTTGTGCCGGAACGCCCCCGGCCGGAGAAGATTGCTTTAGTGGCATTGGCACGACGAAACGCCCAACCGGAAACTCGCGATGCGACGCGAATCAACCAACAAATTCGCATTTCTCCTATTCGAGTAGTGAGTGAAACGGGCGAGCAGCTCGGGATCATTCCGACCGAACAAGCCCTCGAAAGGGCCCGCGACGCGGGACTCGATCTGGTTGAGGTCGCTCCCGGAGAACGGCCACCGGTCTGCCGAATCATGGATTACGGCAAGTTCAAATACGATAAGAACAAAAAGAAGAACAGCGGTTCGTCTCACACCAAGACGAAAGAAATTCGACTGCGTCCCAAAACGGGTGACGAAGACATTCGCACCAAGGTTCGCCAAGCAGAGAAATTCCTCGAGCACAAAGACAAAGTCCAGGTCAGCGTTCTCTTCCGTGGCCGCGAAATGGCCCACATCGAAGAGGGTCGCAAGGTCATGGAACAGGTCATCGAGATCCTCAGCGAACACGGCAAAGTCGAAACCAAGCCACAGCAGCATGGTCGCCGCATGATCTGCATGATCGCTCCGAAATAAAACCGCGTCAGAACGACGCAACGCCCGAAATCAGCTTGATTTCAAACGATTTGGGATTTTTTTGTAAAACGATGGGGCCATTCTGTCCGCTGATGCCACAAAACCGGCATTAGACGGTTGATCTGGTTTGCCGGCTGTTACAATTGCCGTGCAGTCTCAATTCGTTTACACAATTCCCTTCTGGGGGAGAAAACCCATGCTTGGTCTCAAATGGCGTTCGTTGTTGCTGGCCGGTGCCGTCGCGTTTACCGCCGCCGCCTTCGCGTCCTCTTCCGCTGACGCGGCCTGGGGATATCGATACGGATACGCGTATCGCCCCGCCGTCGTACCGGTCGCGGTTTACCGCCCCTCCTACGTCGCTCCCCGCTTCGTCGCACCCGTCCGCCGTGCCTATCGCCCGGTGGTCGTGGCCCCTGTCGCGCCCGTTGTCGTTTCCCCTTACGCCGCACGATATCGCAGCTACCCAAGCTACAGCGCCGGATACGGCAGCTACAGCTCCGGATACCGTGGCTATGGCGTGAGCGTCAACTTCGGCGTCGCTCCTGTTGGCTACATCGGCTACTAGAGCGTTTCCCTATTCGCCTCAGCCACCGTCGCTTGACGGTGGCTCACGTTCTGGCGAACGTAGCTACCATCAAAACCTACGCCATTTGCAGAAACACTCTCAGTGAACGAGTTTGTCGAAACGGTTGTCATCGGTGCCGGTCCAATCGGTATCGAGACGGCGATCGAATTTCAACATCGCGGTATCGAAACCCGTGTCTTCGACGCCGGTCCGGTGGGACACACGATTTCGTGGTGGGCCCCTCAGACACGCTGGTTCAGCAGCAACGATCGAATCGCGATCGCGGGCGTGCCGCTGCACACGATCGATCAAGCCAAAGCGAGTCGCGAAGAATACCTAAACTATCTGCGCACCGTGGTGGACCAATTCCAAGTCCCGATCTCGACATTCCACCGCGTCGTATCGATCACCCCGATCGAGTCCAACCAAAATGGTCACGCTGCTGCATCGGAATCGCTGCGGCGTTGGCGATTGGGATTCTCTCGCAGCCGCGGCCAAAACGCTGCCAAACAAACACCCGACTACTTTCTCGACGCTAACGCCGTCGTGCTTGCGATCGGCGGCACCGACTTCCCCAACCGTCTCGGCGTCCCTGGCGAAGACCTGCCGCATGTGGACGGTTATCTCCGCGAGGTGCATCGATACCATGGCCGTCGCGTTCTGATCATTGGTGGACGCAACAGCGCCGTCGAAGCCGCCATCCGGCTACACCGCGGAGGAGCGAAGGTCTCGTTGTGCTATCACCGCGAGCAGCTGCCCGAGGACGGGATCAAATACTGGCTGCGTCCAGAGATCGAGGGGCTGATTCGCAGCGGATCGGTGCAATCGTTCTTTCAATCACGAGTGACGGAGATCACCGAACAAACCGTGACTCTCGAAACGGGCGGCCCTGACCAGAAACCTCAAACCCATTCGCTTCCGTTCGATGACGTGCTCGCGTTGATCGGGTATCAGCAGGATTCGTCGCTGTTCCGACAACTCGAAATCGTTTCGGAATTGCCATCGGGCGCCCCGCTGTACGATCCGGAGACGATGCAAACGCCCCGCGAAGGCATTTATGTCGCGGGGACGGCGGTGGGAGGTACGCAGAGCAGCAAGTACCAAATCTTCCTCGAGAATTGCCACGATCATCCCGCGAAGATTGCCGATCATCTCTGCGGTGAACGATCGTCGCCAGCAGACTCAAAGGGTGCCACGCATCAGAGTCATGGGAATCCGGAGCGTGGAAACTCGGCGCGGGGCGACCAAGGACTTCGCCAGCGGATTGAGCTGCAGCCCGAGAGCTGACGGGCTGACACCATTTTCTGGCAGATGCTTTGGAGTTCTTGCCTCTCACGTCGCTGAGCTTCTTCAAAGCGATCGCTTACCGTTAACTCACGCAAGTATCCCGAAGGGACGTCGATTTTATTACTGAAGGATTTCAAAAATAGCGGAACGGCGCGAGCCGTCCGGTAACGCGGGACCGGACGGCTCGCGCCGTTCCGCTAAAAAGAACACTAAAACAATCGACGTCCCAAGGGATCAAAGACAATAGCCGTAGGTCGCGTAGCGCACCTACGGATAACGTGGCCAAACCACATCTCCTCGACCCCGAATGGGGTCGCAGAAACCAGCGGCGATATCGCTGCGACCACCTTCGGGGTCGATCCTGTCGTCGTTACATCGATCCGGCAGTGTTCGCTCCGCTCGACTGCCGGCTAATTCCTGAAACGCCTCTGGCGTAGACCAGCACTTCGGTAGTCATCACTATTCCAGAGGCTTTGAGAGCGGGTAACGCTTGCCGCACTCGCTCTCGGCGAGAGCGAGCTACGTGACGATGCTTGCTTCGGCAGGCTGCTCGGAAACGAAAAAACGCGTCAGTGAGAAGAGTGTCCTCACTGACGCGTTTCGTATTGCTAAGGTTCGATCAGAGCGATGGTGATTTCAACGAGGCCTATTTTGATGCCATCGCGATCACGAAGAGGTCCATACGATCGGCAACCTTGCGAACGTAGTTGCTGTCCTCATCACTCAATCGACTCATGGGGACCGTGCAGGTCTTGCCATTGGTCTTGAGCAACTTGACATGATCATCACCGATCTTGATCAGGCGACCTTCGGTGCGGAACGTGCCGGTGTTGTCGACCCAGGTTCGCGTTTCGGTTTGATCAAAGGCGGTCAAAGTACGCGACGATTGTGGCTTCGAAACCACCTTCTCGGTCGAGGCGGGCTTCACCGAAATCGAAGGCGGCGTTGGGATCGATTCGATCTGGTTCGGAGCTTGACCGAACAAGTCATCGATGGCGCTGTCCGTGGAATCGTCTGCTGGCGGATCACCGAACAGGTCATCGATTCCTTCGGACGGATTTTCTGGCATCGACGGCTCGGTAGCTTCGGGCGCCACGGGATCGCCAAACAGATCGTCGATTGCGCTAGGGGCGTCCGCGTCCGGAGTCATTTCCTCGTCGGAGGACGGTCCGAACAGGTCATCAATCGAATTGTCAGGTTCGTCAGCCGGTGCCGGCTCGCTCTCGGCGGGTGGGCCGAACAAGTCGTCAATTCCGCCAGCGTCTTCGGCGGGCATTTCAGGCTCGGCTGGCATTTCAGGCTCGGCTGGCATATCGCCACCGAAGAGATCATCGATTCCGCCGGCATCGGCTGGAGCCGGATCCGATTCGGGCATCGCGTCTCCACCGCCAAACAGATCGTCGACCGATTCCGTCGCAGGTTCTTCTGGGAGGGCGGGCATTTCGGGTTCGGCCGGCAAATCAAACGCAGGCTGTGACATTTCAGGCTCGTCGCTGCCACCGAACAGGTCGTCGACAGAAGGCTCTTCCACTGGTGCGGGCTCGGGAGCTGGTTCTGGCTCGGGCGCGGGCTCTGGCTCAGGAGCGGGTTCGGGTGCTGGCTCAGGCTCTGGAGCCGGTTCCGGCTCTGGAGCCGGTTCCGGCTCAGGGGCTGGTTCGGGTTCAGGAGTCGGCTCGGGAGCTGGTTCTGGCTCGGCGACAGGAGCAGGTGGTGCCTCTGGTGCAGGCTCAGCGGCCGGCTCCATCGGTGCCACGTCGACGACGGGGTCTGGAGTCGGTTCAGGTGCTGGAGCAGGCGGTGCGTCGAAAGGGCTGGGCTCGTCGGCTGGAGGCTTCGCAGCCGAAGTTTTGCCAGCCTCGGAATCGAGCGATGGCGATTCGAAGACCTGAGCGTCTTCGTGATACGGGACCGACTCGATCGGAACAAACGTTTCTGGTACCGACGACACGGAATCACCGCAGCAGCCGGCTCCGGTCATCGGAAGCGACTCGATCACTTCCGGTTCAGGGCAGCAGACCGGCTCAGGGCAGCACACGGGCTCAGGAGCACAGACCACGGGTGCAGGGCAGCAAACCGGTTCGGGGCAGCATGTCGGTGCCGGGCAGCAGGGCTCGGGGCAGCATTCGGGCGCGGGATCGCAGCCTCGCATGCGTTTGAGCAGCCAGCCAGCCGAAACGGGTCCAGCGCTAAGGAAAGTGGCCAACGTGACCACAAGGGTCCAGCGCATGGCTCGGCGAATTGAACGCTTCATCATTGTCTCGGGAGGAGTTGCAAAGGTCAAAAACAGGGCAAATTCGGCATGTGTACTCTCTGTCTTCCGTGACAATACTCAAGCATCCTAATTATCCAAGTGCGAGCAAACAAGCATCAAATACGGGCCGTACGGACATGATCCAGGGAAAATAAAGGAACTGGAACAGATATTCAGGTGATATGAAAAGCGTTGATTGGGAGGATTCGTCTCGTCACCAGGGCCGCTTTCAGTCAAACTAGAGCTGGCCTGCGTATATGAGGTTCCTGGCCAATCCGCCCCCCCTCCACCGAATTTGCCGATGCTGAGGTTCCTCCAAGGCCTGTTTTCGTCGATGAGTCTGGAACGCAAGTGCTTGCTGTTCTTCGGCTCAGCTCTCGTCGTGCTGATGTGTGGCTCGTTTTGTGTCGTGCTCCTGCTCGCCGATCGTTTCGTGAGCATGACGACGCAGCAGCAAGCCCGTGACGTCGCCGCAACCGAGATGATGCTGCTGCACACCAACGCGATCTATAACGAGAACGTCTCCTCGGAAGATCAAGACCTGCGTCGCCAACAAGTCGAGGCCCTTCGGTCGCAGCTGCTCAGCGAAGACATCGAGTTCGACATCCTCGGCCTCGAAGATCCACACCCGTTCGACAACTTGGTGCCGCCCAAGCCCCCGGCGTCGGAAGCCGAGCGACAATTGCTTGAAGAACTCGAACCGCTCTTCCGCGCCCGCATGGCCAGCCGCCTCGCCGGAGATCAGGCGGGACTCGCCCAAGCGGTGAATCTGGCCGATGACGCCGCGATGAGCCGAATCGGCCCCGGCAATCGGCCGCTGTTCAAATCGATCGGCCCGGTCCAAGGACGGTACGTTTATTACGAACCGGTTTTCATCACCCAAGATTGCATCGCCTGCCACACACCCACGGGGGCGTCGATCACGCTTTCGCCCGATGTTGACCCCGAGACTCGGGCAGCACAATTGCCGTTTCGTGTCAAACGCGTCAGCATGCCGGACGAAAAAATCCTCAACGATACCACGCAAATCCGGGCCACCGTGGTCGCGATGGCGATGCTGATCGTGGCCGTGACGCTGTTCGTGCTGCACGCGATCGTCCGCTATCTCGTGCTGCAGCCGCTGTTGCACCTTCGTGACGTCAGCGATGCGATCACTCACGGTGACACCAACCAACGCGCCGTGATCGATACCGAGGATGAGTTCCGCGAACTCGCCGACGCGTTTAACCGGATGCTGCGTCACCTCACCGAAACGCAAACGCAGTTGCAGAGCGTGAACCGGGAACTCGACGCCCGGGTCGATCAGTTCGCTCAATTGAACCTGCAACTCTACGAAGCCAACCGTTTGAAAACAGACTTTTTGGCAAACATGAGCCACGAGCTTCGCACGCCGCTCAATAGCATCATCGGTTTTTCGGAAGTGCTGCAAGGCATCGATTCGCTCGAAGACAAACAACGCCGCTACGCCACCAACATTCAAAAGAGCGGCCGGTTGCTGCTCGAGATGATCAACGACATTCTCGACTTGGCGAAAGTCGAAGCGGGCAAGATGGAAGTCCGCCGCAGCGAATTCAAACTCTCGCGGCTGATCAGCGCGCAGTGCGACATGATCCAGTCGCTGTCCGAAGATAAAAACATCTCGCTGTCGGTCGACGTGCCCGAAGACTTGCCTGTGGCATATCAAGACCCGAACAAGTTCGGCCAAATCATCAACAACCTGCTCAGCAACGCGATCAAGTTCACCCCCGAAGGCGGCATGATCACGGTCAAAGTTGTCGACTGGGAAGACGGGTATTTCCGCATGTCGGTCACCGACACCGGAGTCGGGATCGCCGAAGAAGACCAGCCCATCATTTTCCAAAAATTCCGCCAGAGCAAAAAAGTGCTCGACGGAGACGGCCTCACTCGTGAATTCGCCGGCACAGGGCTGGGGCTCTCGATCGTCAAGGAACTCGCGATTTTGCTGGGCGGGGAAATCGACTTCCAAAGCGAATTGGGACGCGGCAGCACGTTTTGGGTTACGCTGCCCTATAGGCTCGGCGAGCAAGACTACGACGACTCGCCGATCGCCGGACAACTGACGCCGACCAACTCGATCGCCGCAATGAACTGAGCGTTCCTCCGACAAGCTCTCGAAACATTTCCGCACCAAACACTCTGCCCTGGATTCCCTCCCCCACGTCTGTGTGATTGCCAGCGGGGTAGCCCTGGCGTAAAAGTGTAACTCTCCTTTTCCTTCTCCCCCCTTACCGGAAAATCAACTGCATGAGCGATTACGGCATCTTCGGTGACGAATATTATGTCAACATGAATTTGTCCACCGAAATGGAACTGCCGCAAGGACGCGAATCAGTGTTGCACTACTTCGAACAAGTTCGGAAACGATATCCGACCATGTCGAACTTCTACTGCCGGGAGAAAGACGAGTTTGTGCTCGAAGAGGAAAAGGACGGCGGCACTTATCGCTGGGTCTCCACCGAACCCAAGCGCATCAACAGCGGGATGGTGAATCCGGAGAACTATTCCGATGCGTGCGAGCAACACCATGCGATTCTCGAAATGGTGCCCTACGAACTCTCGGTCAGTCCGCTGGACTGCGAATCGTTGAGCGTGATGTTGGGTTTTGATTTCGCATGCAAAGGCAACCACAACGAGATCCTGCACGAAGCAATCGGCATCGCACCGGGCCTCGATAAGTTCACCAACTTGCCTTACGGCAAGATCCTTTCGAACGAACCGGCAATCCAGTTCTCACTCGATGATGAATGCCGAACGCAGTGCCGGATCAGTTTCGAAACCCGCACGACCGCGTTCCAAGTTCGCTCGGGTGAGTTCAGCGAAGAACCGTTAAGCGTGTACCTGATGGTACGACGCTACGACTCGCTCGCCGCCGACGAAAGTTATGCGAGCGAATTCAAACGCCTCGCCGGCCTCTGCCGAGATCTCGTCGACGAATACCTGATCGAATCGGTCCTGCGTCCGTTGCAAACCGCAATTGCGATTCGGTAAGGCCGAAGACGAGGGACTGAAGTGCGTCTTGCTCGAGCACCCTGGTGGTGGGTGCTTTCGGCGATCGGGTTGCGTCGGCGAAACCCTCGACCGTTTCGCTACGGTAGGACTGTTCACTCGGGGCGTAGCACGGGGAACAGGATCACGTCTCGAATCGACTTGCTGTTGGTGAGCACCATCACGAGACGGTCGATTCCGATTCCGAGGCCACCCGCGGGCGGCATTCCGTAACGTAACGCCCGCACGAAGTCGTGGTCCATCTTCGCCATCGAATCTTCTTCTTCGAGCCCCGCGAGCTGCGTCTTGAACAACTCTTCTTGCAGGTCGGGATCGTTGAGTTCGGTGTACGCGTTGGCAAGCTCCATGCCGCAGATGAACAACTCGAATCGTTCGGCGATTTCAGGATTGTCTCGCTTGCGTTTGGTCAGCGGACAGATGCTCGCGGGATAATCGATCACGAAGATCGGCCCTTGCAAGGAGTCTTCCACTTTCTCTTCGAAGATTTCGTTGCGGACCACATCGGGATGCTTGTCCTTGGTCTCGATACGCAGTTCGCCAGCGAGCTTGAGGACGGCGTCATCATCCGCCGGGTTCACGCCGGTCGCTTTCTCAAACAACTCGGCATAAGTGGCACGTTGGAACGGTGGCGTGAAATCGATTTCCTGTCCGTTGTATTCACGCTTGTAGCCGCCACCGATCTTATCGAGCGCGTCACAAATGATTCGCTCGGTCAGCTCCATCATCGACTCATAGTCACCGTATGCCTGATAAATTTCGATCATGGTGAACTCAGGATTGTGTCGCGGTGACAATCCTTCGTTGCGGTAAACCCGTCCAAGCTCGTAGACGCGTTCCATGCCACCGACCATCAATCGCTTGAGGTGCAGTTCCAAGGCGATCCGCATCGTCAACTTCATGTCCAGCGCGTTGTGATGTGTTTCGAAAGGACGTGCCGCGGCACCACCAGGGATGGTGTGCAACGTCGGCCCTTCGACTTCGCAGAAGCCGCGATCATCGAGCGTCGAGCGGACGCTTTTGATGATTTTTGTCCGGTCGAGGAACGTCTGCATCACGCCATCGTTGAACGCGAGGTCGGCGTACCGCATCCGCTGCCGCAGTTCGACGTTGGTCATCCCGGCGTGCTTCTCGGGCGGCACCTCGAGCATTTTGGTCAACAAAAATAACTGCTCGGCGAAAACGGTCAGCTCACCGGTGTTGGTTCGCCCCAGCCGGCCTTCGACGCCGACGAGGTCACCAAGGTCAAACAGCTTGGCGAGTTCAAAGTTTTCTTCACCGACTTGTTTTTTGCCGATAAAGATCTGGATATCGCCGGTCCAATCTCGCAGATTGAGAAAGATCAACTTGCCAGCCGTCCGGTTCAGCATGATCCGGCCAGCGACGCGGACGGTCGGGCCGACTTCTTCCCCGGGACCGTTGTCCGTCTTCCACTGGCGGTAATCGACGTCGGGACTCTCGACGTCGGGCAACTCGAGACTTTTGCCGTCCTTGGTGACGAATTGGATTTCGCCGATCCGATCCCGACATTCGCCGTTGAGGTTGCGATTGTCGAACCGCTGCCCCCACGGATCGATGCCACGTCGGACCAGTTCGGCGAGTTTGTGCCGACGGGCCGCGTGCGGATCGGTCAAACTGAGGGTTTCGGATGCGGAGTTTTGGGAAGGAGAGTCAGCCACAGCGGATCGGATCGTTGAAAAAGGAGGGGGCAGAATCAATCGTGCGGCACAGATTGTGGATTTCGTCGTCGATGGACGCAAGCCGACGCAGAACGCATCTGGCGGAGAGAGAGATTTTCGGTCAAACTGCCCCTCGCTGAGAGCCAAAGTGGGGCTGCCCCACCGCCGCAAGACCCAGCAATTTCAAAACGAATCGACGTTAGCGATTCGTCCAGCCGCACCCGTGGCACAATTGGATAGCGCGTCGGCCTCCGAAGCCGAAGGTTGTGGGTTCGAATCCCGCCGGGTGTACTCTTCACGATCTGCGGAATTGGCCCTCCCGGCCAGTTCGCACCGTGAGAGTCTCCTCGGGACGGCCGATCAACGCTGTGTCTCGGCCGTTTTTCAAGTTTCGGTGTTTGGCCCGACATTTCTCCATCGGCCTCGGCCGTCAAGAATCTACACCCGGTGCATCCGTTGCAACGGATGACTTCCCGCGAACGATCCCACTCCCGGCGCACAGCGTGACTGTTTGTGATCACCTGTTTGCTTCCAACCCACCGTACCGGACCGTGGCGATTGTTTTGCAAAAAGTTGACGCAGAGACGGGGAGACGCTAGGACGCAGAGAACGAAGAAAGCAATGCTCTGCGCTGAATCCGGTCTGAATCTCTGCGTCTCCCCGCCTCTCGCGACTCTGCGTCGAAATCATAACGCATCCATTGAGTCTCACCGAACGAGGTGATCTAGGAATCGGATGGGGCGATGTTTTGTGAAAAGTCGACGCGGCGACGGGGAGACGCAAGGACGCAGAGAACGAGGGAAGCAATACTCTGCGCTGAATCCGGTCTGAATCTCTGCGTCTCCCCGACTCTCGCGGCTCTGCGTCAAGGTCATAGCGCATCCATTGAGTCTCACCGAACGAGTTGGCTTGGGAATTGGATGGTGCACCGTGTTGTCAATAATTTGTGATGAGGGGCACACGCGTTAAACTCTGCGATGAATTGAGACGGTTTCTCCGCGTCTCGCCGTTTCTCGCAACTCTGCCTAAGAACGTTGAAGGACCCAAACATGCACGAGAATGACATCAGCAACATTGTCTTGAACGCTTGCATTGAAGTGCATCGAACGCTGGGTGGACCTGGATTGCTGGAAAGCGTTTATGAAGAGGCACTGGCCTGGGAATTGGATCAGGCAGGGCTACGCGTTAAACGACAACAGTTGGTGCCCATTCGCTACAAAGGCAGCACACTCGCAACTCCACTCAAACTCGATTTGATCGTTAACGACTTGGTGGTCGTCGAATGCAAAGCGACCTCGAAGTACAACGACATCTTCGCCGTTCAGTGCCTGACCTATCTGCGATTGATGAATCTCAAACTGGGTCTTGTCGTGAACTTTGGCGAACGCATGGTCAAGGATGGGTTTCACCGTGTTGTCAATGGATTGTGAAAAGTCGACGCAGCGACGGTGAGAGGCGGGGACGCAAAGAATAAGAGAAAGAAAACTCTGCGCTGAATTCAGCCTGAACCTCTGCGTCTCCCCGACTCTCGCGACTCTGCGTCAAAACCTGAATGCATCCATTGAGTCTCACCGAACGCGGTGGTTTGAGAATTGGACGGGGGATGGTTTGTAAAATCGGACGCAGAGACGGAGAGACGCAAGGACGCAGAGGATGAGAAAAGAAAAACTCTGCGCTAAGCCGAACCTGAAACTCTGCGTCTCCCCGTCTCTTGCGGCTCTGCGTCAACACCTGCGTGTTAGCTTGAGAACTGGACAAGAGTGATGGCTTCTGAGAAGTCGACGCAGAGACGGGGAGACGCAAGGACACAGAGAATGAGAGAAAGAAAACGCTGCGCTGAATTCAGTCTGGAGCTCTGCATCTCCCCGACTCTCGCGAGTCTCGCGGCTCTGCGTCAATGACATCGAGCAACCATCGATCCGACTGCCCGCAATGAAAATACCCGCGTCGGTAAAACAACGCGGGTGATTCGGTGGTCAGGTTGAGAGATCGCGAGCTCAGTCGGGCTTGTTGCCGGCGGCTTTCGCTTCTTCATCCAAGTCTGCCATTCCCTGCTCGGACTCCTTCAGGAGACGGCGGTATTCTTCTTTGGCATCTTCGGAAGCACTCTCAGCGACATTGCTATTCGAAGCCGAGTCGCAACCGACGGCGACAAAGCCGACGAACAGCAGCGCGAAAAGGGTGAGCATTTTCATCATGACGAGTTTCCTAAAATTCTGCGGGGGTATGGGTAGGAACGGGCACCGCCGATTGCGGCGATTTGCAAAACAACCTTCTGTTCTCGGTAGCGAACAAAATCACTCGCCGTGAAAAGAAGGTTGCGTTCGATCGTAGAAGCCCAACAGCACGCATGTTCCGATGAGCAAGCTGCGAAGTCTCTAAAACTCTGTGCCGATCACTTCTTTGTTGGCTCGGGTACCGAGCGCTCCCCAGAGGCCGTATGGGCTTTGGGAACCAGGAGCACGAGGACCACTGGTTGCCCACTCGACAACAGGTTTATCGCTTTGGTTGCCCGATTCGATCGAGTCGGTGATGAACTTGACCGCTCCGTCACCCATCAACACGTGACATCCACCTTGGTGACGGCTCGACGCGGTGAAGTAGCCTTCGCCGCTGCCCTTGTCCGACGTGCAAAGGGGCTTATTTGGTGGGCTCGCGGTAATGAAACCGGAGAACACTGCCAACGCATCGGCCCAGCGATAACCACGCACGTTGATTGGCTCGTCAAACGCCAACGACGAATCCCAGAACTGCGGACGCGTGGGGTCAACCATCGTGTCGCACGAGTTTGGAGATTGGCTTTGCATGTTCACATAGGTCGCCCGGTCGACCCCAACGGTGCGGGTGTCATGGTCACCCAAGTCGGTCGTGATTTCACCGGCCATGATGGTGTTTGACAAACCATCAAGCACGTCACGGAATCGAGTTGGAGGCGAACGGAATTTGAAGACACCGCGGTGACATGCGCGGACTTGGGTCGCACGATCGTTATTCGGGAGCGTCTTGGAGTCATCCCAAGGTCCAGTCTGAATCCAACGGCCAACATCGCCCATGCAAGCGGCGTAGTTAGTACGACCGAGGGCCGGCAAACCAGTACCTGGGTCGCTCGGGCAGCGGAACGTTCCAACCTCGGTCACCCAAGGAACGTAATCGATATTGGACGGGATCGGCCCCATCGGTGGGAAATCGACAACGTTGTCGTTGTTCCAGTCGTTGGGGTTAGCAATGATTTCCCAAACCGATTGTTGCTCGATGAATGGGGTGATACCAACCAAGAAGCTCAAACGCATCGCGTTGGATTTATTGGACCCGGCCCACCATGAATTGATGGAAGGGTCCATCGTTCCGATGCCGTGGCCAGGCAAATTGTTGTAGGCACTGTGATAGTTGTGAATGCCTAATCCGATCTGTTTGAAGTTGTTGCTGCAGCTCATTCGACGAGCCGCTTCACGTGCCGCTTGAACGGCTGGCAACAACAAGCCAACGAGAACACCGATGATGGCAATCACCACCAGCAACTCGACCAAGGTGAACCCCGACCGGGGTGAGTAGGTCTTTCGCATAAATTAAATCCTTTAAGAAAAGTGAAGTGTGAAAAGCAAATTGGATCGAACGGCAACGCCTATAGACATTGCCACGGCTTCTCCTCGATCTCAATGAAAAAGACCTGAGGCTGAACCAGATCAACGGATCGTTAAGTTCAATCTTGCTACCATTGCGAGCCTGTAACGTTTGTCTCCAGATACCATCCACATGTGGCAAGAAAAAACGCAAAAGTTTCAAAAAGATGCCACCCCAGCAATCCATCTGTTATTTTTCGTAGATTGATTGACACCTTTCATTTGTTAGTGGCAATACCTAGTGTCGCTAGCAAAGAGCTCGTCGCCCTATAGACCTGACACCTATAGACTTCATGGCGGCGACGATCCCTTTTTGTACGCGATCTGTTTGAGGGCGAGATGCCGGAACCCACCGAGACGAGTGACAAGTTTGTAAGCCTTCTCACCATGCATCAAAGCCAGCTCAAAGGATTTGTATACTCCGCATTAGGCAATCGCGACGACGCGCAAGATGTGTTGCAAAAAACCAATCTCACACTTTGGAAGAAGGCGAGCCAGTACCAAGACGACGCCCCGTTTCTTCCGTGGGCGTTGGGGGTCGCACGTTTCGAAGTACTCGGGTTTCTCAGAGATCGAAATCGTGAACGCGACCGAGTCGTCTTTCACACCGATGTCGTTGACATGTTATGTGAAATCGCCCACACGGACATGGAATTGTGGCCGGACCGGCAACAGGCGCTTCATCGATGTTTGGAATCGCTCGACGATGAAACCAGATTCGTGTTCGCGCTGAGATACGCCGACAATCAATCCCTCCAGCAAATTGCGGACAAGACAAACAAAACGATCGATGCGATCAAAAGCCTCATGATGAGAAGCCGCAAATCACTTCGTAAATGTATCGACCTTCGACTCGCCGCGACTGAATCGGCGTGACGCCACAATCGTGGCAACAGCAATCCGCCCAACCCTCTATTGAGGTTTTCGATGAAACCTTCTGCACAGCACCAACGCGTTGAGGAACTGCTCCAGCTTTCCCAAGGGGGCGATGCGACGGACGAACAGCTAGACGAACTCAACGATCTATTGCGAAACGATGAGGACCTGCGATTCCTAGCGATTCGATCAATGCAGTTGGACTCGATGTTGCAGGAAGAGTTCCAACTCCGCGAAACCGCACTCCGTTTTGACCACTCATCGCAACACAAACCACACCCCTCGAACAACGACCCTCAACCGCGTGCTTCGATATCAAAAAGCACATCCTTCTTCGGCCCCTGGATGCTCATGTTCGCGGCGAGTCTTGTCGGAATTGCCATCGTGTATTCCACGCTGCTCTACAACAACAACCAGGCATCCGTGCAGCTAGCCAACAATAGCACCAAGCCGGTTCTGCGGCTGAGTAGCGCTGATTCCTTTCGGACCTTCGAAAACGTGATGACGGTGACCTACGAGGACGACACGGTATGGGACGATCCGATCAACATTGGTGACCAAATCGATGTCGGCCAACTTTGCCTGCGAAAAGGCGTCGCTCGTCTGAATACCGTCTACGGCGCCGTCTTGATTTTGGACGCGAGAGAGCATCCCGTGTGCGTTGAAATCGAACCAGATCGGTCGCTGACGGTTCACCAAGGAACGGTCTTCGCCAAGGCGTATGATCAGGCACTCGGATTTGCATTACGGACCCCGACGACCAACGTGGTTGATATCGGAACCGAGTTTGCCGTTTCGGTGGACACGGATGGACAGAGCGAAGTGTCGGTGCTTGACGGGGCGGTAACGTGGTTGCCCATCGAACGCGCTGCGAACCATGGCCGTTCGATGCTCGCGGCAGGCAAGTCGGTTCGTTTTCGGTCCTCCGCAGACAACGTAGGTGTCCCCTTGGTCGGACAAGACAATCACCTGAAAAAGCTACGAGAATTCGCAGCACGCATCAATAGCCGCGAAAATGAAGAGCAGCCGTTGATGCACGAATCGTTTGAATACCCAATCGGAGTGATGCGCAAGGATGAGGGTGGGAAAGGATGGAAGGCTCCCTGGTTCAAACACAGCGGACCGGAACTCCCGCCCAGCGGCGTGATCCGCGAGGGCGGCTATCTGATTGACCCCGCATGGTTGATACCAAGTTCGCCCAAATACACCGTCGTCTCGCTCGCCTCGGTGTCCGCGAGAACCTTCGCCGAACCGATCGATCTCTCCGTCGATCAAGACATTTTCATCAGCTTACTGATGCGAAAACGCGTGATCACTTCTCCGCGGGATGAACGCTGCGGAGCCGGAATCGCCCTGCAGTCTGGCTTCGACGCCAAACGATTTGGTGTGTCAATCGATATGCGAGAACACCTGACCGTGTTTACCGGCACCGAACATGTCGGCGGCACCACCTTAGACACGGACACAACCTATTTCCTGGTCGTCAAATTGGAACTCCGCAGCGAAGAACCAGATCGGCTCTCGGTCGTCGCGTACCCCACCTCAGCACCTCCCGCCGCGTGTGAACCGGAGGTCTGGGAGGTGGTGGGCAAGCCGTTTCATCAAGACGGGCAACTGGATCAAATACGACTGTGGTCCGATGCGACCGCGATCGCGGCGTTCGACGAAATCCGTATTGGAACGTCCTGGAATTCGGTTGTCCCCATCCGGCACTGAGCACCTCCGCGCTAACCAACGGCATCTCCGTTTCGCTCATAGTAGCGGACTGACGAGGCGCAGCGCATTCTCCAAAAACCGATGGCTGAAAGAACGGCGATTCCATTCATCTGGATCCAGTCGATCAGAATCGTCAAGGTAGCATTGCTGTAGTTGCCGAAGCTGTGTGGCAAACTCGGGCTCGTAAACGAATAACGCCACTTCGTCGTTGAGCCACAAACTGCGCATGTCCAAGTTAACGGTCCCAAACATCGACATCGTCCCGTCAACCAGGATCGACTTGGTGTGCAAGAGACCGCCGCGAAAGAGATAAATCTCGACGCCGACGTCTAACAAGTCATCGTAATATGAGCGACTGGCGAACCGAGTGAGCATCGAATCAACTTTCTCGGGAACGATCAACCGCACTGTCACCCCGCGCCCCGCGGCGCCGCGAATCGCACGCAACAACGAGTCGTCCGGAACGAGGTAAGGGGTCGTCATCACCAACTCCTGGTGCGACGCGTTGATTAGCGACAGGATCATCTGCAGCAGGCCGTCACCGGACTGTCCCGGCCCCGAAGGGATGACTTGAATATCGGCGGGCCCGTCGGGCGATACCATTTGGAGTTCGGCTCGCTTGACCATTTCCGCGATGGGCGTTTGCGACTCAAGCATCCAATCGCCGATCATCGTGACGGCGAGCGGTACGACCACCGCGCCCTGCAAGCGGACCATCGCGTCGACCCACTGGCCCACGCCGGAATCCTGTTTGAAGAACCGCGGGTCGACCAAATTCATACTACCGGTCCACGCGATATCTCCGTCGATCACGACAATTTTGCGGTGCAACCGTAAATCCGTGCGTCCGATCAACGTTCGAAAAAGACCGACAGGCAGCGCTGATTTTAGCTCAACACCGGCCTCGCGTAGCAGGCGTGGTTGGCTGCTTTTCCACCACGGCCGGGCTCCCAACGCATCGATCAGCAAACAACAGTGAACACCGCGTTGGGAGGCACGAATGACCGCCTCCAACACTTCGTCGGCCAACCCGCCTTCATTCCAGATGTAAAACTCCATCAACACGCTCTTCTCGGCGGAGTCCACATCTCGGGCGATCGCATTAAGAATCGCGAGCGTGTCCGAAAACATTTCAAACCGACTGCCGCGCACCGCATGACTTCCCGCCATCGCGATGCCTAAACGGTTCATGCCCTCGGCCGCCGGAGCATGTCGCGACCAGTCGATCTCAGTCAAGCCTTCCCGCATCGTTGCTTGGGCGAGCTTTTGGAAATCTTGGTTGAGCGTTTGCATGCCCGCCGCGCGACTGCGACCGATCCGCCGCTCACCAACTAGCAAATAGGCTACTGCCCCGCCAAACGGGAACGCGGCGATCATCAACAGCCATGCCAGCGCGACACCGGTCGCAGGCCGATTCATGATCACCCGCACTCCGAGCAGCAACACGATCAACCAATGGATGATCAGGACGATCGTCGAGGGATGCAGCAACAGGTATTTCGTCATGCGATCGGGCCAGCGAACCGTTTCAAGTCACACCAGTTTACCCCCAATCCACGAACCTATGTTTCAATCTCAAGCCACACGATTGCGTCGACTGCGTCCGCGTCCGGGCTCCGCGGTCAGGGCATCAAATTGATCGAGCATCGGCGGTTGGGTTGGCTGCGTCTTCGCGAGCAGGTTTTGCTCGGAAAGATATCGGCGGACAACTCGCAGCAGCGAATCGCGATAGGACTCCGCGTTCTGACCTTCCTCAATCCACGCTCGCACTTCGATCCGTTGCGATCGTTTACCGACACACACCAACGTGGCCTGAGGCGTCGGCGTGAGCAGCACGTCGTCTTGCTCGATCACCAGTTCGGTCAATGTTCGACACAGATCGGCGGGTCGGACATCGCGACTTACCGCGACCTCGAGCGGGATCACGCTCAATCGCCCCGCACCTCGCCAATTGACGACCTCGGAACCGACAAAGTTCTGGTTCGGAATGATCACTTCGCGTCCGTCATCATCGGACAACACGGTTGTGCGGAGCCGCTGCGCCGCCACACGGCCGCGAACGTTACCGACAGAAATGAAATCGCCCAATCTCGCTGGTTTTTCGAATAGCACGATCAAGCCGCCGAATAGATTTCGCACCATGTCTTGCAGCCCAAAGCCCAAACCGATGGTCAGCCCCACGGCCAACCACTGAATCGTCGCCCAGCGGATGCCGATCCACTTGCAGGCGATAAAGCAGCCGACGCCGAACAGCAGGAAACGTCCCAACACCAACGAGAAGTGCTCCATCGCTTCGTCAAACGAAACCCGCTGCAATACCAACGCATCGAACAACGCGGGCAACAATTTGGCTAACTGAAAAGCGACAAACAACGTCACCGCGGCGAGCAACAGGTGGACGACGGTAACCGGTTTGGTTTCCACCACGCTGCTCGTGATCGTTTGGCCGCTGGCATCGACGCTGGAGACCATCACGGTGTCCTGCACGTTCCATACGACCGGGTTCCCCATCCGCACGGTGGGAAAAACATCGATCCACATCCATCCGATGCCCACGATCACGCCGAACACCAACGCACACTGGCAGAGGAACGCGAGATGATGTTTGAGTTCCAGGAAATGTTCCCCCAATACACCACTGACGGATGATTCGGCCGAACCAGGCACTTCACCGTACGCGTCACGCTTGGGCTCGGCGGGGGCGGCTCCCGTCAGCATTCCCCACGCTCGCGAAGACAAAATCTTTGCCGCCGGCCAAAGGGTTGCTGCAATCAGCAAACTGGAAATCGTGAAGATCGCTTTTTGGATCAACTCATGCGAGGTAAACGAATAGCCGAGCGATGACAACACGATCATCGCCAATGGGAAACCGATCCCGGCGAAGTAGATTACGAAGCGGATGCGATGGATCACACTGCCGCCAAACTTCGCGATCAGCGGCTCGAGAAACCCGCCCACCGGCAGCAACGAAAGATGCATGGTCCACGTCACCAACGCCAGCGCCAAAATGAATCCAAATCTGGCCGTCGAATCCTGCCACGCACCGTGATCCATCTGACCGATCAGCGTGACCACGTAGGCCGCTAAGACCAATCCCAGACCGATCACTTTGAGATACGTCGAGGCACGCTCACGTCGAGGTAAATCGACGTTGATGTGTTTGTCGACAAAGCCTGAGCCGCGTAGCAACTGACGCGGCAATTCCACCATCAACGCAACCAACGCCGCGGCATAGAATCCGCTCGATGCATTCAGCGTCGATTCGGAGACGTATCCGCTGCGAAGCCAGCGGCCGATAAGGAATAAGATTCCGGGGAATGCGACGGCGACCAACACCGTCAACAGACTCGCGACAACCTTTCGCATGTCGGGCGTCGCATCCTTCATCAGCTTGCGTTCGCCGACGCCAGTGATCGCGGCCTTGGCACGCCATCGCAGCAATGAGATTAGCACGATCGACGCGATTAAGCCGATCGCTTCGACCGGACTCGACGCCCATTTGCGTTCGATCGAGTACCCGAACGCGGCACTGCGGGACGAATCGAACAACGTCGACATCCCTTGCCCCAGTCGCCGCAGGTCGCTCACGCCAAGCGGATTACCACTGCGAATCCATGTGATGTGGCGGTCAATTAGCGACCGATATCTCTGGACGAGGGCAGCGGCAGCGGTGGTCGTCGAATCCAGTTCGCCGAGCTTTTGTTGGTAGTCCTGGTAACCTTGCCGCAGCGAAGCGAGCCATTGGTGTCGCTCGCGAAGGAGCGATTGGAGCTGCGAGTTGATGGCAGAATACTGCGTAACGTCTTCATTGATCCCGGCGGCATCGAGCAGCTCTCTCGCTTGGGCAACCGGATCCGAACCGTCATGACGCAACATCTCGATCTCAAGCTGCTTCGCCCGCGAACGCGACAGTTCTTGACTGGCAAACAAATTCGACGATCCATCCACCTGCCACTGGTCAAGCTGTTCGCGGCGGCTTCGGAGCAGCATCCCGATCGTCGGGGTCAAGCCATAATGATTCAACTTGGCCGTGATGTCGTTCAGGTCGCTCGTCGTCCGGCTGAGCTTTGCATTCGCATCACTCACCCGGCCGGAAAGATCCGCGTGCAATTCCGCCAACTCGATCCATTGCTCGACATACTCCGCGTTATTGTTGGCGACGTCAGAAATCGGCGGGTCGGCGGATTCACCGAGACGGCGAAACCGGTCGGCGATTTGTTGAGCCGACTCAAATCCCGTCGATTGATACGGCACGTTCGTGTTGGATGCCACCCGCGAAACGAACGTCGGATCGTTGTAGTACCGCGGCTCAGTGCTTGACGCCGGCGGATCCACGAGCGAAGGCGGCGTAACCAGCGACGGCGGCGTGACGAGCGTGGGCGCGTTGGCCGGACGCGAGTTCATCGAGAAATTGGAATTGGCCGAATTTGAGTTTGCGGCATAATTGCGCGTGGGATATCCGGGTGGTGGCGCAGATCGGTCCGGATAAACGTTGTGCGGCGTAGACGAAAAATAGGCCCCCTGTTGGGCCGAACACCATGTCGCGGGACCGAACAGAACCAGCGTCATCAAACTCAACATTCGCGAGACCCCAAACCACGAAAAACCTCGGTTGGGACAAGCGTCGCGATTGCGGGACCAGCGAATGAATGGGGTCATCATTGACCACGAGCCTGAAAGAGGGGCGTGCGAAAAGGGGGCGAATCGCGTCCGATAGACAGACTGCGGCATGTTCGATACACGATTTCACCGCAGAGACTCCATATCAATCGTGTTTCACGGCACGCGAAAAGATCGCCTAACCGTTGATCCCTTTACACCACAGCACCTTTCAAACCCATTGCTCGGCGAGTTTTTTGGCGACCGCATCCATCGCGGGAGCGATTTGCCAATTGGCATGATCGCGATCACCCGCCCGATTGGAGATTCCGCGTAGAATCGACACCGGCACCCCGGCAACCCGGCATGCGAGGGCCACCGCAAACCCCTCCATGTCTTCGGCGGCCACCACGGCACACGAGGCCTCGTTTTCCGTTCGCAGAGTTGCCCGCGTCCGTACGAGGCGTGACTTTGCCATCGCATCATCGGCCGCTCCGGCACATCCGGTGACCAAACACAGTTCATCCTGCCGGTCGCGGCCAACGCCAGGCACGCATAAGCGGATGTGATCCCCGATCGGATCGGTACCGTCTTCAGGTTGGACATGAGGCCAACCCAAAACACCGGCGGATCGAAACGAGGTCATTTCGCCGACCCCGATGCCGTCACAGATGACTTCGCTAAACCAGTACGCCGCACCGATCTGGCAAACCGATGGCGTCCCCGAATTCGGAGCGAGCGCTCCGGCGATGCCCGCGAGGATAACTCGATCGGGCTGATGAACGAGCAAATGCCGCATCGTCATCGCCGCAGCAGCAGCAACGCCAAAGCCACACAATTCCACGTTCGTCGTCTCAGGGAGTCCCCCGCTCGGCCCGCCTGATTTTTTGATCGCGGCGAGCAACCGATCTCGCTCCATCGCGGTGGGGACCAAGAGCAACGTGTTCACGTTTGCTATCGTCCGCCTCGGCGGATCTCGCTACCTTCAAACCGAACTTGGAACCGGAAGATCTTCTTGGTTTTGCAAGTGATCTTTCCCGTTTGCAAATCAAAGTGATCGGGCGTCTCGGCGAGGTTGATGTTAGCGACCGCTCGGAAGCCGCGTTCGGCAAACACATCGATCACCATGGCGAGTGCCAACGGGTCGTCGAACAAGTGATCTTCGCTGTTGATGATCGACAAGCCCGCGATCGCGTGACGTTGGATGATCGGCACAAATCGTTGCTCGATGACCGCGATGACTTTATGGAACAGTTCGCGGTGTTCGAGTTCGTAACCGTCGAGGCGACGGACCAGTTCTTGGCGAGCATGAACACCGATTTCGGTCGCCAGCGGTAATCCACGAACGGCGTCGTAGGTTTCCGGGTCGAGTTCCAGCGATGACTGATAATCCAGCTCGGTGCGGATTTTTCGTTCCACCTCGGCGATGGAACCATCGGCGTCAATGAAGTGGTAGTGATAAATTTGCTTGAGCGATTGCAACGCGTCCCACGTTTTCTCTTTGAAAACTCGATACCGTCGTTTGGCCGCGATCGGGTCGAGGTCGGTCGGTCGCAGTTCGATAATCTTGCCGTCGCCTTCGAGCGCCACCCGCTCGTTGTGTTCGGCAATTTGACGGCCACGCAACAATTGACGTTCAATGCTCGTCTTCTCGTCGATAAACAGCACAACCGCGTGCACGGTCGGTTTGCGGAAATTGATTGCCAAAGGCGTCGTGTGATACTCACGATAAAGCTGGTTCATTTTCTGAACGAGCAGGTGCAAACACTCCACCTGGACACGCGTCCGTGGAAAACCATCGAGGATGCATCCGTCGCGATACTCTTCCTCGAGCAACTTGCGAAACAGGATCCCGACCACTTCGGTATCGCCGACCATCCCGCCAGCTTCTTTGATCCGTTCGGCTTCAGGCGTGTTGAGCAGATCGCTAACGATGATCGGAGGACAGGTGAGTCCACGAACCTTTGCGATGAATTCGCTGTTGGTTCCTTTACCGCTACCCGGGGCACCGCCCAACAGGATGAGTTCTTTGGTAAAGCGTAAATTTTCGTGCCCGATCTCTTCTTCGAGATCATTCCACACGGTGTTGAAAATCACGTGGGCATCTTTGACTTCGAGATCCTCAACGGTCCCGTGCCCCGCGGCAGCCACGACCGCGTCGGTAACGACCTGCGTGGCTTGGTTTTCGAGTGACAAGTTATCAGCGACCAATCCGCCGTGCGTCGTCGTGTTCCCCATTGAGTTTTCGGTATCCGAAGATCCCGCGGAGGAGTTAGAACCAGAACCTCCCCGTTCGTTTCGAAGGTTTGGCATCTCAGGCATGTGATCGAAATCGGGAGACATCAGGGGTCGACCGTGCTTCAGGTGGGTGATGGGTTGCAAGTAAACTTATCCAGCTCGGTTCAGCGAAAGCCTGCCAGCCGAACTGCGGTGTATCCTAACCACTTCGCCTGCCGCTGAGTACACTGGGCGGTTTGTCGCACCGCCTATTGGCAGACTGCACCAGAACGGTTGCAGTTAGCGGTTGCCAGTTTGCCGTACGCATTTCCACCCACCGTTCCATAACACTTTTTGCCGGCCAGAATCTGTAAACCGAGACATTTTTGGAGCTCACGAACGGATCGCGAGACGTCACCCCGCGGTGCATGCCGACCAGAGATTCGCTACGATCGGCAAACGTCAGCCTACTCTCACAACCAGCAGCCTTCGCATGGCCACGCCGATCGATCCCGACTCTCACGACTCTGATTCCCATCCTCCCGCCGCCTTTAACGCGGGTTCTCCTCCCGGCCTGGTCCTGTTCCTGTCGGGCGATTTGATTTTTGCGTCGCGTGTCCGGGCGGCCGCCATGGCTGCAGGGTTGGAGTTCCAATTGGCGGGGAACTTGCCGGAACAATCCGCACATCCGGTCCGATTTGTCATAGTCGACCTCTCGACGCGTTCGAAATTCGTCGACGGCCTGATGCAGACCTGCCACGAGCGTTTTCCGTATGCACGCGTGGTCGCGTACGCCCCGCACGTCCAGGTCGACCGTCTTCGATTAGCACGCCAAAATGGCATCCCGACCGTGCTGACGCGAGGCCAATTCAACGAGCATCTTTCAACGCTTCTTGATTGAACCGGCGACGCTTGGGGGTGAATTCCCCCGCGGACGACCGAGTAATTTTGAAGAAAGCAAATTCAAAATTAATAATTCTGCGTCACTTCACCTGTGCAGCGGTTTGGTTGTACCGATTGTTCCAAATCGATCGCCGCGTTTAGTGAAGAAACGGCAATGTTGGCTGCTTACTCAGCCGCATTTACGCACGTTCACCCGAAAATGTGTATCAGGGGAAGGACGGATTCTTCCGAGCTCTCGCAAAGTGAGCTTCCGAGATCATCCCGCGTAGCCAATTCGTAGCACTCTTTCTACGACGCAAAACGCGGATACAGTCGGCCCGCTGGTGTGCATCACCAGTCCATAACAATCCAAAAAGGGCGTCACTCATATGGACTCCGGCTTTTTAACAGTCCGCAAGCGGACTCTCTTTAAACTCTTATGCACGTCGGCAATCGCCTTGGTCAGCCACACGGCAAACGCGGACCAATTTGGCAACTTCCTTGATTCGACCTACTCCTATGCGGTGGACGGACCGACGGGAGATGCGTTCGCTGAGCCTCTCGAGACGAGCGGGACGAGCGACGAAGAGGACGGCGCTGGCGACATCACAAAACTATCCGAGAAAATTGCCACCATCGGCGACGATGTAGCCGACATCGGAAAGTCGCTCGAGAAAGTCGAAGAACTCGCCGGGAACAAGAGCATCGTCGTTAGCGGATCGAGCAAATCCACAATGAAGGTCAGCGGGCGTGTTCACCTCGATGGGTGGGGATTCGATACCGATGAAGACCCGGCCATCAACGACTTTAATGGCGGCTCCGATCCGGCAAACCGACTGGGATTCCGCCGCATTCGATTCGGCGTTTCGGGCAAGATCAAAGACAACATGATCTACAAGATCGAAATGGAATTCGCCGGCGGAAATGATTCCGAATTCCGTGACGTGTTCCTGGGCTGGATCGACCTGCCCTTCTTCCAAGAAGTGTTGCTCGGAAACCAAAAACGCCCCTATGGTTTGGATCACCTGAACAGCTCGCGCTACAACGTTTTCATCGAACGCCCGTTCGTGATCGAAGCGTTCAACGAAGACGCTCGTCGTCTCGGCTTGCAAGCTTACGGCGTGTCGGATGACATGGCATGGAACTGGCGCTACGGTGTCTTCAACGGCCGAAACATCCAAGATGACGGAAACTACACCGGCGACCACCTGCAACTGCAACTTGCCGGACGTATGGCCAACACGATTTGGTACGATGAAACCAGCAACGGACGTGGATACGCCCACTGGGCGATCTCGGGATCTCACGCCGACGTGAGCACGGCCGATGATGGCAGCGACGGTCAATCGGAATCGCGTTTTCGTACCCGTCCTGAAGGCCGCACCTCCAGCGACCGTTGGCTCGATACCGGGCTGATCCCGGGCGCCGACTATTACAATCTGCTCGGCTTCGAAAGTGTGATTAACCTTGGAGCACTTCAGATCGTTGGCGAGTACCAGAGCAATTGGGTCGAACGCGACGGTTTTGAAAACGTCCATCTCAATGGTGGATATATCTACGCCAGCTATTTCCTGACCGGCGAACACATGCCTTGGGATCGTGAATCAGGAACGATCGACCGGGTTATCCCATTCGAGAACTTCTGGTTGGTTGACACCGCGGGCGGTGGACGGTCGGCAGGTTGGGGTGCATGGCAAGTCGCCGCTCGCTACTCGCAAGCCGACTTCAACGACGCCGACATTTTCGGTGGTCGCGGCGAATCAATTACGATCGGCTTGAACTGGCACTGGAACACGAACGCCCGGATGCAGTTCAACTACATCAGCGGCAAGATCAAGGACCGAGATGCCGACAACGGTGATAACACCCAAACAGCAATCAACGCGACGCCTGATGTTCAATCTGGCGATTACGACATCTATGGTGCTCGTTTCATGGTCGACTTCTAAGTCGATGCCTGAAATAGCGTCGCCCCCGGGAGGTCGGCGCCGAGCCATTTTCGGTCAGCCTCAACACCTGACCTGATGAAACAGGCGAGCCGCGACCGGGAAGGACGCGGCCGACACCAAACACGAAATACATCAAAAAAGGACTTTCCGATGAACCGAATCATTCCATTGGGGCTGTTGGCTGCCGCCGCCATCATGTCGTTGGCGGGCTCCGCCAGCGCCTTCGGCCCATGCTGCTGCTTCTGCCAAGAAGGACGTTGCCAAGTCACCGTCGAAAGAGAAGAAGTCGAAACGAAAGAATTCGTTTGCGAGTGCGAAGCGATCTGCATCCCACCACTGCGTTTCCCTTGGGAATGCGGACCACTCAAAAAATGTGGCAAAGTAAGATGCGTCAAAACCCTCGGCAGCGTAAAAGGCAAAGAGACCATCTGCGTCTATGACTGGAGTGCCATCCATTGCTGCCCATCCTGCCGCAGCAAACTCCGTGGCTGCTGTGGCAACGGATGCAACAGCGGTTGCTGCGACTCGGTAGGCTACCCGTGTGAAATTAGCACGGAATCGTGCTGTGCCGAAGTGAAAGTGCCCAACCTGAATGAAGCGAACGATCCCGGCTTCACCGCAGAGGCTGAAGCGTTTGCCAAACGTTATCCCGACGTCTCGGTCGCCGTGTTTGATGCGATCAACAACGCGAAACCAGAGGCAGATGGCTGGATCTCGCTGAGCAATCACTCCGCAGATACGCTCGCCGCAGACGTCGAATTGATCGAAGCAACTCGGTAGTACCTACGAAGCGGTCTGACGAGTAACGACACGGCACGAACCGTTCGGTTTTCTTAGAAAGCCGAGCGGTTTTTTCGTTGCGGGTCAAACCGAAACGACGCATCGGATTTCACCAGAACTCCTCACCCGAAACCGTTGGCGGCAACGAATTTTCCCAGACCACACCCCAACCAACTCCCAACTCCCAACTCTTAAATCAACGACTCGGCGTCCTACCGGTAATCCGCTTGAAGGCCCGGTAGAACGTCGACAGGTCATCAAAGCCGCATTGAAAAGCAATCGAGGTCACCTTTCGGTCAGCCTCTTGCAACAATTCCTCCGCCCGTCGCACGCGTAGCATGTTGACGTATTCAAGCCACGTCATTCCCGTACGTTGTTTGAACCGGCTCGTAAAGGTTCGACGTGACATTCCCGATGCTTTCGCGGCACCGTCGAGCGTCAGCGGTTCATAAAAGTTTCGCTGCAACCAATCCAGATAGGCTTCCAACATCGGGTCGCTAGGCTCTTCTTTGGGCAACCCACGGTTTGATATCCCGTTCGCCTTGCCGCGCACCGACGGTGTCAATCGCAAAGCCAAATCAGCGAGCAGTTCCATCGCCACCGCAACGGACGACAACTGACTGGCGACATCGTCTTGGTCGACCAAGTACAGCAACTTGCGGAACTGATGTTCGATCCGCAGCGTGCTTATTCTCGGCCCCGCGTAAACTCCGAGTCGAAACAGGGGCATCACCGGACCGACGCATTTGAGCTGTTTCTCGTTCACGCCGAGTCCGCACAGCGACACGGGCGAGTTGGGAGAATCGACAATCCGGTGGCGTGTCCGGGGCGGCACCACAACCAAATCGCCCATTTCGCAATCATGCGTTTCGGTGCCGACCTCGATCGCCGCCCGACCTTCGCGGATCCACAAAAGTTTTAAAAACGAATGCTGTGTGACCGACATCGCAAACGTTTCCGCGTGGCGACTCTCAAACACCCACAGCCCGTTTTCCCGCATATTCGGTGGAACCGGCGATGAGCGAACTGGGATCGCGGTTGTCGTTGAAAGCGATTTCGTCATCAGCGGGTGGCCCGTTTCGAAAGGGTGAATGCAGCCGGGAGGAAGCCATTGTGACCCGACTTGCCCAAAACGCCAATAGTTGGTGCTCGAATCGCCAAGCCAAACGGAATCAACGCACCTATCCTTGGCGACATGATGAAAAACACACCTCCCATCCGTTACCAGCGGAAGATCACCGGCATGTCGGCGATCCTGCTGCCCATGCTTTCCACCACCGAAATTGACTGGCCCGGATTCCGCGATCACGTCGCGAGAACTGCCGACGCCGGGCTCGTCCCCGCTGTCAACATGGACACCGGGTACGGGAACCTGATTGACCAATCACTACGACTCGCCGTTCTGAAAGAAACGCAAGACGTCTGCGCGGGACGCCCGTTCATCGCCGGTGCATTCGTCGGCGACCAAAGCGGTTCGGCGTTTGACTTCGACGCCTACAAATCACGAATGGACGAGATCCTTTCGCACGAAGGCAAACCGGTTATCTTTCAAAGTTTCGGACTGACGGAACAATCCGCTGACGGCGTGCTCGAAGCTTACACGCAAATCGGTGCACACTCGGGAGGATTCTACGCGTTCGAATTGGGCAAGATGTTCGCACCGTTCGGCGCGATCTATGACCTCGACGTCTACGAAAAGCTGATCCAAATCCCCGAATGCCTCGGTGCCAAACACTCGTCTCTGAACCGGCAATTGGAATGGCAACGTTTGGCCATTCGCGATGCCGTGCGACCTGAATTCATGGTGTTGACGGGTAACGACTTGGCGATCGACATGGTCATGTATGGGAGCGATTATTTGCTCGGCCTGAGCACGTTTGCTCCGGCAGAATTCGCCAAGCGTGATGCGATGTGGGAGAGCGGTGACAATGGGTTCTATCAACTCAATGACCTGCTGCAGTATCTCGGGTTCCTCACCTTCCGATCACCGGTTCCCGCTTACAAACACAACGCCGCCCAATTCTTAAAAGCTCGGGGATGGATTGAAACATCGCTCACGTTCCCCGGCAGCCCCACTCGCCCCGATTCCGACGTCGCCCTCCTCGAAGAAATCCTTGAAAGGTTACAAGATGAACAGACCACCCATGAAGATCGCCATGCACGGTGTGACCGGGCGAATGGGCACCAACCAACACCTGATCCGATCCATCTTGGCGATCATGAAACAAGGCGGTGTTCGACTATCCACGGGTGAGATCCAAACGATCGAACCGATCTTGGTAGGACGCAGCCCCGCCAAGTTGAAACATCTTGCCGAGACCGTTGCGACTCAGGAAACCGGACACCCGATCGCTTGGACGACCGACCTCGAATCGGTACTCGCCGACGACAGCGTTGAAATCTTTTTCGATGCCGCGAGCACGCAGATGCGTCCCGGTCTATTGCGTACCGCAATGGAACGGGGCAAGTCCGTGTACTGCGAAAAACCGATCGCGACCGAACTCGAATCGGCTTTGGAGCTAGCGGAAATTGCCGAACGAACCGGCGTCAAGAATGGTGCCGTTCAAGATAAATTGTGGCTACCTGGAATCCGCAAGCTGCGCATGCTGAGGGACCAAGGTTTCTTTGGCGATTTGCTCAGCGTGCGTGCCGAGTTCGGCTATTGGGTCTTTACCGGACACACCGCGGACCAACCGGCACAACGACCATCGTGGAACTACCGTAGCGAAGACGGCGGCGGCATGATGATCGACATGTTTTGTCACTGGGAGTACCTGATCAACGATTTGTTCGGACCGGTTGATCGTGTGCTCGCTCACGCGGCAACGGAAGTGCCCGAACGGATTGATGAATCGGGGAAACCGTATCGCTGCACCGCCGATGACGCCGCCTACGCGATCTTCGTCTTGGAAAACGGATTGACCTGTCAATTCAACAGCTCGTGGACGACGCGTGTCCGACGCGACGATCTGCTGACGATACAAGTCGACGGGACAAAAGGTTCCGCCGTTGCCGGACTGCGCGAGTGCTGGATTCAAAGCGCCGCCTCCACGCCCAAACCGACGTGGAACCCGGACGTCCCGCAGCCGATCAATTTCTATGACAATTGGCAACAACTGCCCAACACCACCGAATACGATAACGCGTTCAAGATTCAGTGGGAATTATTCATACGGCACTGTGCCGATGACGCCGAGTTCCCATGGTCACTCGCCTCCGCCGCAGGCGGTGTTCGTCTCGCCGAAGCCGGCGCACGATCCGCTGGCGACCAGACGTGGGTATCGATGGAAGATGCGGTAGCACATGCACACTAACGTTAACGATGCCACGACGCTCGATCGTTTGGCCATCCATACGATCACGACCAAACCCTGGACCTTGCCTGTCGCGTTGGAAAATTACGCGGCGGCGGGCGTCGGCGGGATCAGCATCTGGGTCGAAGCGATTGAAGGCATGTCAAACGCCGAAGTCAACCAAGCTGTGCAAGCAGCGGGGCTCAAAGTTCCCGCACTCGTTCGCGGCGGGTTCTTTTGTGATTCCGAAGCCAGCGAACGAGCCCGGCGGATCGATCACAATCGCAAATTGATCGAAACGGCAGCCGAGATTTCGGCGGACATGTTAGTCCTCGTCGTCGGCGCGACACCGGGCGAACCGCTCGATCGCCAACGCGGTTGGGTGCAAGACGGCATCGAGCAATTGATGCCAGACGCCGAGTCACACAACGTGCAGATCGCTATCGAACCGCTGCACCCAATGTACGCGGCAGACAAAAGCTGCATCAATCGACTCGCCGATGCCCGCATGATGTGCGAATCGATTCGTAATCGAATGCTCGGTGTCGCGTTGGATGTCTACCATACTTGGTGGGATCCCGATCTCGAACGTGAGATTGAACTCCTCGGTAAACTCGATGCGATCTTTGGATTCCACCTCTGCGATTGGCGAGTCCCCACCCGCGACTTTCTCAACGACAGAGCTCTCATGGGCGATGGCTGTATCGACATCAAAGGCATCCGCAAAATGGTGGAAGCCGCCGGCTTCTCCGGCTGGAACGAGGTCGAGATATTTTCCGATGAGCACTGGGCACGAGACCAGCATGATTTTCTCGCCGATATCATCGACCGCTATTCGATTTGCTGAACAAGCATCCCGACGCTGCCTCACGACACGTCGCACAGCCTTCATTGATGAAGCGGCAAGCACACTCGCCGCCAAGACGCTGAACGTGCGATCGCCGGTATCGTTACCGGTCGACGGGTTCAATTAATTTTGCTTCCGCGGCGAAGTCAGTTGGCCTTGCCTGCGGTTGCGAAGCAGAACAGATGGTCTTCGCCGCGGATATACAAGCAATCGTCACCGGGGATGGGAGATCCGATCACAGGTTCGCCGAAGTCCTTCTCGGAGAGCATTTCCAATCGGTCGTTCGAGATATCCACCACAAACACGACACCGTCTTCGCGAGCCGCGTAGAGTTTACCGCCCGCGATCAGCGGTGAGGCGTAATAGTCCGCCCGATTTTTGGGTAGGCGGTCGCTCCAAATCGTTTCACCCGTCGCCGGATCGAGACATTCGACCTCACCTTTGTCACGCAAAAGATACACACGTCCTTCGTACACCGCGGGCGAGGGCACAAAGGAACTGATGTCGTCGCGGAACCAAACATGATTCGTTTCGGTGACGTCACCACTGCCGTCCAGCCGTATGCCATGTAACTGCGGCGTCCCGCGGTCATTTCGTCCAAAACAAACCACCGCGACGTCGTCGACAATCACCGGCGTCGCGATCGCGGGCCAAAGCATGTTGGCATCAGGATTAAAGCGGCCACACGACCAAAGCTCTTTGCCGTCTGAAACGTCATGAATCGTGACATGTTCGGCTCCCCAAACGAGAATCGCTTCGCGGTCAGAATGTCGGATCACCAGCGGAGTCGTGTAACACTGGTCACATTCTTTTGGCACCTTGTAATTTCGCGCAACCTTCCACGCCAATTCGCCGCTCACTTTGTCAAACGCCGCCACCCAGGAATCACCGGCATGCATCCGCGCGATCACGACATGATTTTGGGTGAGGACCGGCGAAGTCCCGTGGTCCCAGAACCGTTGATCCGGTCCAAACCGCTCAACAAGATTCATCGTCCAACGCTCCGTCCCATCCAGCTCAACGGCGGCTAACGTTCCGCTTTTGAAATAAGCGAACACCCCCTGGCCATCCGTCACGGGCGAGGCGTTGCAACCGGAGCCGTTTCGATGCTTGCCCGAAACTTCCGTCGCAAACGAAGTGCTCCAGCGCTGAGCCCCCGACGTGTCGATCGACAAAATGGAATCTTTGCCGTCCACAGGCGCGGTCAAGTAAAGGTTCTGACCGAATAGGATCGGGGTCGAACATCCTTTGCCTGGCAGCGGCGCACTCCAACGCATTGTCGACTCATCGAGCACGGCGGGATAATTCCCATCCGACCGACTGCCGTGGTCATCGATACCTCGCCAACTCGGCCAATCCGCCCACGCGTCGTTGGCGAGCGGTGTCACGCAGAATAAAAACAAGACGAGGAGATCTCGCAAACGGGCATCGTATTTGGTCATGGTATCCAGATCTAAAAGTGGTCGATTGGCTTGCCCAGAGTGTAACCGATTCGCGAACGGATCCGCCCAGTGTACTGATCCTCAGGGTTCGTCTCACGCTATCGAGGCACTGGATTTGGGAGGTCGCCACTCCTACCTAAACGGCTCCATACCGCGGACTGACAAACTCACCGCTGGTGCAACATGCGATCGGCATCGAAACCGCCTCCCGCCCAACTGGTTTCGTCTCAATGATTTCCGCCCGATCAAATTGAGCAGTGCCCGTCTTGCCGGCGGAACGCGACACCGGCCTGTGACGGATGTTGGCTGACGCGACCGATCACAAAAGTCCCCGACGGAGCTCGCCTTTTCTATAAGAAAGACGATGCCCCATTCACCTGAGAGGCATACCAGGCCTTATCAACACGGAGAAATCGTTAATGACTTCGAGACGATTAGTGGCGGAACAAAATCAAATGAGATCTGCGAAACATCGCAATCGACATGGAGTTTCAAAAGAGTGCAGTCAATCCTTTCCCGTTCGCGTTGGAGATAATCATGAAGACGTTTGCCACCCTAATGACCGTTTCGCTTGCCCTTTTATTCGCCTGCCCAACTCAGGCCCAAACGCCCAACCGTCCGTTTGCCCAACGAGACGGAAATGCCAAGGGGCAAGACCGGGATGGTGCGGAGCGACGAGCACGCGGTGGAATGACCGATATGGATCCCGCACAGATGGTCGGCCGCTTGATTCAACAATTCGACAAGGACGGTGACGAGAAACTCGACGCCAAAGAACTGACCGCGTTGCTGACCATGATGCGCGAACGCCGTGGCCAAATGGGAGGCGAAGGCAACCGTCCTCCGTTCGCCCGTGACGGCGAACAAGCCGGCCAGAAGTTTCGCGAAATGGGAGAACGCAGACGTCGCCTTGGTAACGACACCAATGCCGATGCGGGTGGCGACCTTCCCAAACGACCTGCAGCGGAATAACGATCCGGCAACATTGGCGACCGTAAACAGCAACCTCTCATCTCACAAAAACTTATCATGGCTGCTTCCCGATTCTCGGCGTTCCTGATGCTCGTGTGTGTATCCGTTTCCGCGTACGCGGAAACGATCACACCCGAACAACTGAAGTTCTTTGAAGCGAAGATCCGTCCCGTATTGATTCGCGAATGCTACGGTTGCCACTCCAACGAATCGGGCAACGTGCGAGGCGGGCTTCGCCTCGACACCCAAGAACTGACGCACATTGGCGGCAGCAGCGGCCCCGCGGTGGTTCCCGGCGACCTCGATGAAAGTTTGCTCTACAACGCGATCATCCACGAAGACTTCGTGATGCCGCCCAAACGCAAGCTTCCCCAAAACGTGATCGACGATTTTCGCCAGTGGATCGAAATGGGAGCACCCGATCCACGCGTGACCAACACGGTCGAGATCCGATCATCTATCACCGACGAGGATATCCAAACTGCCCGAGAGAGCTTTTGGTCATACCAACCACCGGTCAAGCAATCGCCGCCCGAGGTGGCCAACACAGACTGGCCGCGATCCGACATCGATCGTTTCGTTCTCGCCAAACTCGAACAGGCTGACCTGACACCCGCCGCCGACGCGGAACCCTACAAAGTCCTGCGACGAATCTGCTTTGACTTGGTCGGTTTACCACCCACGCCAGAGCAAATTGACGCTTTCACAGACCTTTGGCAGTCGAACCCTGATCGCGCCGTCGAATACGTGGTCAATCGCTTGCTGGACATGGACCAGTTTGGTGAACGGTGGGGCAGACACTGGCTCGACGTCGTGCGATACGCCGAATCGACGGGACGCGAAGTCAACATGACGTACCCACACGCGTGGCGTTACCGAGACTTTGTGATCGACTCGTTCAACAATGACAAACCATTTGATCACTTCGTGCAACAGCAGATCGCCGGCGACCTGATGCCCGCCAAAACGGACCAACAGTGGGCTGAGAACTTGATCGCGACGACCTTCTTGGCGATCGGTCCCAAAAACGTCAACGAACAAAACCGAGTTCAGTTTGCCGCCGATCTGGTGGATGAACAAATCGATGCAACCACTCGCGTTTTCTTGGGAGCCTCCGTTGCCTGCGCACGCTGTCACGATCATAAATTTGATGCCATTCCGCAGACCGATTATTACGCATTGGCTGGCGTGTTCGGGAACATGACGACTTACTTCGGTAACCCGCCATCGGAATACGGAAGCTTCAATAGCGTTCAGACAAACCGCAGCAGCAGCCTGTTGCTCTTGCCGGTGAAAGATCCCAATCCCTTCGACAAACGGTACACCAAACAAGAACTCAAAGACCTTGAAGACGAACTGAAAGAGAAGCTGGAGGAACTTTCATCCGTGCGGCGCACCGCCAACGATGGCGACGTCGCCAACGCGCAAAGGATGCGGATCCGTCTCTCCAATGAAATGTCTACGATCTCGAACAAGCTATCCGTGGTTGATGAAAACGGCATGCCGCGGAGCTACTGCATGGGCGTGCAAGAACGCGAACAACCGTCCAACGCACGGTTGCTTGTACGCGGCGAAATCGATCAACCGGCCCAAAGCATCCAACGGGGATTCCCCCAAGTCCTTTGCTCGACTCAACCGTCGATCAAATCGCGTGAGAGCGGACGACTCCAACTCGCCCGATGGATCGGTAGCGAGGAGAACCCGTTGACCGCACGAGTGATGGTCAACCGCATTTGGCAACACCTCATCGGCCAAGGCATCGTCACCTCAACAGACGACTTCGGGATCACGGGTCAATCGCCGAGTCACGAGGAGTTGCTCGATTACTTGGCGGTGCGTTTCATGCAGTCGAATTGGTCCACCAAATCGCTGATTCGTGACATTGTGACTTCGCGCATCTATCGCATGGACACCGCATACGACCAACACGCACACGAGTTCGATCCCGACAATGCCTTGCTGTGGCGTGCAAACCCACGTCGTTTAGACGCTGAAGCGATCCGAGATGCGATGCTCAATATCAGCGGCGAGATCGATTTCAATCGCCCGCGTGGCTCCGCCGTCGCTGAGGCGGGATACACTCGCGTCACCGCCGGCGTCCTGGGAAACCCACGCGACATCGCCCGCAAAGCGATTGAATCTGCGACGCGGAATTTCCGGGGCATGCAACGCGGGGCGCGGAACCGGATAGCGGAAACGGTTGCCCGGCAAGTGACCGGACAGCTCGATCAAGAAGACTCGAAACACCGCAGCGTTTATCTGGCGATCGTTCGCGACGAAGAGCCCCGGTCGCTGTCGGTATTCGACTTTGCCGACTCAAGTGCCATCATCGGCACGCGAGAATCATCCAATACCGCCAACCAAGCGCTCTACATGATGAACAATGAGTTTGTCATTCAACAGAGCGCCGCCTTTGCAGATCGTGTGATCCGGGAACGTACTTCGCCAAATGACCGGCTCGAGTACGCCTTCATTTTGGCCTACGGTCGCCCGCCCACACCGTCTGAACGTTCCGCCGCCGCATCGTTCATCAAAGAGTTTTCGTCGTCGCTCGGTTACCGATCTCGCGGCGAGGAAACGATTGATGCACTCTGTCAAAGCTTATTCGCGTCCGCCGAATTTCGTTATCTCGATTAACTGGAAACCACCATGATCTCACGACGTCAACTCTTGCAAACCACGTCTGCCGGTTTCGGGTACCTCGCATTCGCTGGACTCCACAGCCAACGCGTTGCTGCGGACGCATCTTCGACAAATCCGCTCGCCCCCAAAGCACCTCATTTTCCCGCTCGCGCGAAACGGGTGATTTTTCTCTGCATGCAGGGAGGTCCGTCTCACGTCGACACATTCGACTACAAACCGCAGCTCACCAAGGACCATGGAAAGCGTGGCAAGTACGGCGGATCGCTCTTGAAATCGCCTTGGGCGTTCCGTCAACACGGTGACGGCGGATTGTGGATCTCGGACATTTTCCCTAACGTCGCCAAACATGCTGATGATCTGACTCTGATCCGTTCGATGCAGTGTGACCAACCGGTGCACCCCGGTGCGATGACCCAGATGCACACCGGCACCGCTCAATTCATCCGCCCCTCACTCGGTGCGTGGACGCTGTACGGTCTCGGAACCGAGAACGAAAGTTTGCCCGGGTTCATTTCATTGAACCCACCGTCGGGTAGTTCACGAAACTACGGCAGTTCCTTTTTGCCGGCGATTTATAGCGGCTCGAAGGTCGGCCGAGCGTCTCGCTTTGGTCGCGGAAACAGCGGCGAAAGCGTTCCCGATATCCGCAACCCAAAACTGTCTGAGAAGCAACAACGAACGCAACTCGATCTGATCCAACGGCTTAACGAAGAAAAGCTCGCACGGGAAAAATACCAACCCGGTATCGAAGGCATGATCGAATCCTATGAACTCGCCTTCCGCATGCAAGACGCGATGCCCGAATTGATGGACACCTCTGGCGAGACCGAGGCAACTCTCAATTTGTACGGCATCAACAACAATGCGACTGAGAGCTTTGGGAAACAGTGCTTGCTCGCGCGACGCTTTGCCGAAGCTGGTGTACGGTTTATCGAAGTGACGCACGGCAACTGGGACCAACACGTCAACCTCTCCGTCGACCACAAGGCTCGTGCCGAAGCGTGCGACCAACCCATCGCGGGCCTGCTCCAAGACCTTAAACAGCGTGACATGCTCAAAGACACGCTGGTGATTTGGGGCGGCGAGTTCGGACGCACCCCCGCCGCCCAAGGTGGCGACGGCCGCAACCACAACAACAAGGGCTACACGACTTGGATGGCCGGAGGCGGCGTCAAAGGCGGCTTCAGCTACGGAGCCACCGATGAGCACGGGTACGAAGCGATCGAAAACAAATGCCACATCCACGACTGGCACGCAACGATCCTCCATCTACTCGGGCTCGACCACGAGCAACTGACTTACCGCTACGCCGGCCGCGACTTCCGCCTCACCGACGTCCACGGTAACGTCGCCAAGGACATCCTCGCGTAACCGCACGACAACATGCAAACGGCCAAGTGCTGTGCCGAAAATTGCCTTTGACTCACCGCCGTCACGGATGTTGCCGAGGCGATTTTCGTATCACCTATTCCTCCGGGAACGCCGATCTCAGCGTCCTGGACAGGCCAATCCCCGATTACAACCGCATCCATCTTTCTCGCAAAGCGGGAGGGTGGATTCAAAACGCGTATGCTGGATGGTCCACCGTCTGGCAGCGGTGGCTGCAGAGAACTTTTTGGGCCTTTAACGTTTCAATGACCGGTTCGTTTTAGAACATTCCACCACCCGATCCACCACCGCCCGATCCAGCGCGGGGAACAACACGGGGAAGCGACGGCTCGGTCGACACCGGATCGGGCCCGAAGTGCGTCTCCCGCATCGATTGCATCAGCGATTCGATTTGGTCATGGACCGCGGTCGTGGTGCTGATCAGCAACGCTGGGCGGCCTTGCGTGCCGCTGCCCATGGGCATGATCGTGCTCGTACCACCGAGGGATTCCCACTGGTCGGTTGCCAACGACGCCTGAATAAGATTGATTGCCACGTTGTAGTCACCACGCGGCAAGCCGGTGCCTTCAAGGAAATAGATTCTCGGTCGCAGGTCCGCTTGTGCAGCTTCCAATGTCGTGATGATGATGGCCTCATCACGCACGGTGTACGTCAGTTCGAGCGGCCGGAGGATTGAGTTGAGGATCACCCGAACAGGTGTGCTTCGGCTTTCGTCGACGGGTGGTTTGGATTCGATCGCCTTGAGCCTCCGAATGGATGGCTGCGGCTGCGATGTTTTTGATGGCTCAGTGCTCGACGGGCCAAATGGGTCATTAGACGGCCCAAAAACGCTGGTCGATTCGGGAGCTGAGGAGATACCTGAATAGAATTCGACGGGGGTGTCCTCGGTTAGGCCGATTTCCTCCAACGCGACCAAATTGATTCGGATCGGAAACTTCGTTTCACGCGCGATGATCGCGACTGCTTCCATCAAAGGGGTCTCCACGAAATCCACAGCGATTTTCTCCGCGAGTACGTTGTCGACCTGTTCGACGAGTTCATCGGAGATTCCGATCCATTTATCAGTTGATATGCCACGTCGGGTCAACTCGGAGAAATCGGCCGTGATCACCAGTCCCTCGTCTTGCACCTCCGCTCGCAGGCCATGCGGTTCCAATGTTTTTCGAAGGATCGTGCGAAGCGGTTGTTTCTCCGTCGAAATTTCGATGACGGTGCCATCATCCAAAATGTCGGTGAGTGCGACTGCTCGATGATCGAGCAGGACGGCGACCCCGAGTGCATCGGATAACGATTCATCGAGATTGCTAACCGGACTTTTGAGATTGATGCTCACCAGATCATCCATCTTCTCTGCCACGATTCGGGCAACTTCGGTGCGATGCTCCGGTGCAGTCTCGGGTACCGGCTCTTTCGCCAGTGGCGTCGTCGAAGGTGACGAGTCGTTTTTGGTGGGTGATTTCGTTGAGGCCGGAGCCGCGATCTGACCAACAACCAGTGCCCCCGTATCCGCGTTGCCGCTGGGGATTTCGGAGACGCGTACCGTGAGCGGCCTGGCTTCGTTTTCACCAAACGCCGAGACCTGCGTTAACCAGATGCTGACGACCGCTGCGGATGCAAGACAACCGGCGGCGGTCCATGACGTGAGACGCAACATCGAATTTCCTGACGAGAGAAGAGGAGTGAGGTCAAACGGTAATTTACCATCTTCCGAATCAATGGCCGGTTGAGCGGTTGATAATTCAATGTCTGCCGGAATCGATTGCTGCGTGACGTTGGCGGCGACCGATTCCGAAACGCGGAGAGTTTGCGCGGCGGCGAATGCCATTACGGGAACGACTCCGCGACGTCGCAGACGTCCGGCCAAGACTTGCTTGCCCCGTTGGACATGTCCGCGGACGGCACCCACCGTCGATTCGATCCGCTGAGCGATGGTTTGGTAACTGTGTCCTTCCATCAGATGCATCACGATTGCCGTCCGGTAGTGCTCCGGCAGTTCCGCTAACTCTTCGTCGACAACGGCCGCTTCGTGGCGACGCGTTAACTCGGCGAAGGTATCAGTTTGTTGATCGGGAATCTCATGGAGTTCGATCGCATCCATTGAGCATCGCCGCGTTTTTGCGTGGCTGCTTCCCCGACGTTGTTGCACCGTCAGCCGGCTGGCCCGGGTTGCGACGCGGTGCAGCCAACCGACGAGTCGCTCGGGATGACGGATTTGGTTTGCTGTTTGCGCCAAGCAAACCCAAGTGGTTTGAAACGCATCGTCGGCGTCTTGTTCGTTTTGGCAGTGACGGCGACACACGCTCAACACCATCACGCGATAGCGGCACACGAGTTCGTCAAACGCCAACCGGCTCTGGTCCTTTCTCCAGCCATCCAAAAGATCGCGGTCGCTCAATTGAGCAAACATCGACTCGCGCGCGCTAACCACCGGCGGCGGCTGAACGGACGAACGTGATGAGGGAATCGGCGGATGGCGAGTTTGGGTATTCATGGCGTCTCACTATTAGGGTAATGGAGTGAGACGGTGGCGCGCCAAAAATGGGATTTTTCCAATGAAAGTCCTAAAAAACGCTCTTCGATTCCTGGGGCCGAGGTGACCGCTCGTCTTCCTCCTCGGTGTCGCCGCATTGCGGAGGAAAACGAAAACGGGGTTGGTCTGTCGTTACAAACCAACCCCGTGTCTCGATTTCGGTGCTTGCTCGCGTTGATGCGAGCGGCCTTCTTAGCTCAATTCCCAACCCGAGCGATATTCACGCTGGACAAATTGGTTAACCGATTCGACGTTCGGGCTCGTCAGGTCTTTGGCGTTCCATTGGATACGTTGACCTTCGCCCGCTCGCATGGCGAGGTTCCCGACCAGGATCGTTTCGGTGAGTCGACCGGCGTATCCGAAGTTCGACATCGTGCCCGGTTCGTATTCACCTTTGATGGTGCTGACAAATTCCCACTTTTGTCGCTCGTCGGCGCTGGCCTTGAACGGGATCCGTGGCAACGTGGGTTCGGGAGCCTTGTAGTCGACGTACTTGTCTTCGGGCAACAGATAGTACTTGGCACCATAATCGTCGGGTGAGAACAACACGCCTTTGCTACCGACGACGACCGCGCCGGACATTTTACGTCCGCCTTCACGCTGCTGCGCGACGCGTTTTTGGAACGATTGGGGCAATTTCGAAATGATGTCCTCGGAGGGAAGGTTTCCTCCGTCGTACCAATAGAACTTGCAGGCGGGCAGCCCTTCACGTTCTGGGAATTCGAACACAAGTTCACTGCTCGCCGGGAATTGTTCACCGTCAACGATTCCAGGGTTCTTGACGGCGGTAACCGCGATCGGATCCCACAATTTCAACGCCATCACGGGCATGTTGGTGGTATGGCATGCCATATCGCCCAGGGCTCCCGTGCCGAAATCGACCCAACCACGCCAATTGAATGAGTGGTACGCCCCCGCCACGAACGGACGCATCGGTGCAGGGCCGATCCACGCGTCCCAGTTCAACGAGTCAGGAACAGGATCTTCTTTCGCCGGACGTCCGCCGCCCTGAGGCCAAACCGGTCGGTTGGAGAAGACGTGAACTTCGGCGACGTCACCGATCGCGCCGCTGCGGATGATTTCGACGGCTTCTCGCAACCCATCGTCGCTGGTGCCTTGGTTGCCCATTTGGGTGACGACGCCGGTTTTCTCAGCCGTCTCCCGCATCATTCGGGCTTCGCGGATCGACCATGTCAGCGGTTTTTGGCAATAGACGTGTTTGCCCATGTTCATCGCTCGGACACAGGCGGCGGCATGCGTATGGTCGGGCGTGCTGCAGGTGACGATATCAATTTTGTCACCGAGTTTGTCGAGCATCTCGCGGAAGTCATCGAATTTTTCGGCGTCCGGGAATTCGCGTCCCTTCTTCGTGAGGGTATCGCCATCAACGTCGCACAATCCGGCAACTCGTACGCCTTGGTTTCCGATGTGGCTGGTGTCACTTCCGCCTTTGCCGCCTACGCCGATACAACCGGCGGCCAGTGCGTTAAGTGCGGATTCGGGTTTAACGTCTGAGGCCAGCGACGTGCCGGTCCAATATCCGACACCCGCAGTGACGGCTGCGGATTGGCCCAAAAATCGACGACGATTCGTTCGGTTGGTCATGCGAGAGGTTTCCTAAAGCAAACAGGCTAGGTGGGAAGGAAGGTGGGAGGTCTCGGAAGTCGAATCTCGAAAGCAAGCCGATACCTGAAAGAGGGGGGATGCGTTCCAAATAACACGACGAAACGCGTCTCCGGCCATGCCCAGCTTACCAAGCGAGGATGGTGGCCACAATCAAATGTTTGGGGTCGGCGAAAGATCATTAGCTAAACAACTGCGCCATCTCAACGAAAAAACCCCGCGGCCGGATTTCAATCCGAACGCGGGGTTGAGGTGTTTTGATTCAAAATCGCTGGGAAGGGAGCCTCAGCGAGACAGCGTCTCGTGAGATTCTTCTAGCGATCGTGAATTTTTCAGTGGCATCCGCAAGGAGCTTCGCAACCGCAAACTGGTTCGCAACCGCAAACTGGCTCGCAACCGCAAACTGGCTCGCAACCGCAAACTGGCTCGCAAACTGGTGCGCAGCAAGCGTCGTCGCAGCAGCTCTTCTTGCTGAACATACGAGCGAAGAAGCCACCGAAAGGACGGCAAGGTGCCGAGTCACAGCAAACTGGCTCGCAGCCACAGACTGGTTCGCAGATTGGCTCGCAACCGCAAACTGGTTCGCAAATTGGCTCGCAACCGCAAACAGGCTCACAAACTGGTTCGCAGCAAGCGGTGTCACAGCAGCTGTTCTTGTGGAAGAGGCGTTGGAGCAAGCCCATCTTAGGTGCACAGCAAGGCTCTGCACCGCAAACTGGTTCGCAACATACTGGCTCACAACCACAAACGGGCTCACAAACTGGTTCGCAACAAGCGGTGTCACAGGCTGAGCCGCAACCGCCGAACAGCGATTTCAGGCCGAAAGCGCTGGCGCTCGAAGCGCTTCCAGCGATCAGGGCAACAGCCAAAACAGCAGGTACAAGGATACGACGCATCGTACAGGTCTCCGTAGATTTTTTTTGAGAGGAAGGTTTCGATCGCCACACGATGGTTGTCGTTTCGGATTGGGAGGGTCAACGACGACTCGGTGTGATTTGCGTTCTCGGTAAATTGAAAGCAAGATACCGTTGCACAATTAGGTATCGGACGGACGGAGTGATTAGGCGCTATCGAGTTTGCGAATTCGGATCAGAATGGCTCAAGACCCTGCAGTCTGTATCACTCACAACGCTTCGCTCGGTCGCCCCGGATCGACGATCTCGTCCTCAGAATCTGCATTATTTTAAACCTCATTTCCCTTGACGGGCGCGCAAACGTATGCACCACTGAAGTTCCCGGTGGCAATCGGTCGACACGGGCGATCCGAATACTCCCAATGAAATAGGCAACGATGGACCTCATTCGCTTTGGCACTCTTCACGATCTGGCTTCACGAATCGCTCGCTGTGCAACCCTGTTAGCTGCGGTCGCGTGTTCCGCCCAATCGCACGCCCCTGCACACGCGCAACAACCAAATACCGCAGACGCGGATACCACCGAGGCCGCTGACGAACGTTCCTCCAACGACAATCTGCTGCGGCGGATGACCACCGCAGGCATCCAGCTGACGGACGACAAGTCTTTCACTTTGCCTGAACCAACGTTTGTTTCGATCGACGGTGAAGCGGCTGATCGCGCGACGGCATTGAAAGCTCTCGAAAAGATTTCCGGGCGTTATGGCATCGCGGGGTTCACCCGAAATTCGGTCGTGGCCCCGATCTCGGTACAAACCGATTCGATCAAGAATGACGCCGGCGATCGGATCGGGCATTTCATTGACGTCGCGTTTGTCGTCCATCAATCGATTGCGGAGATCCGCAAGTCAGAAGCACTCGACGATTTCAAATCGGATCCTGACGCTCCCGAAAAAACGATCGAGTACACCGACCAAGACAATCCGGATGAGTTGGAAAAGAACAAAACCCGCTCGCTTACGAAACAGGAACTTGCCCAGTACGGTGTCACGCTCGACGGCAACTACGAAGCCCTCGGGTATCTACAAATGCCGCTGCTGAGCAAGGTGATCGTGCGTGGGGTCGCGCGGGCGCGACGCTCGGTTTGGCCGACCGATGACGAGAATGCACCGATCATATTGACCTGGTTGCTCGATTCGCGATTCGGATCGCCTTCGCCAGACCCGGAATCCATCTCGAATCAATGGCGGGCGATCGAACGAGATAGCGTGGGCGAAAAAGTGCTCGGTCCCCCACGACCCTATGCCGGCATGGGTGGATATGTCGCGATCTCCCCGGTGCCCGACAAAGAAACGGCATCGATCATCCAGCTCCGGTTTGTGATCCACGAACCGTACGACTGGTTCGATGGACGTAATCTGCTCCGCAGCAAACTGCCGATCCTGATCCAGGATCGCGTCCGGAACCTTCGCCGCGAACTCAAAGATTGATTCGGGATCCGGCGTCAGCCTTCTTGCGGGTCCCCCCAAGTCCCAGCCTCCTGCACGTTTGTGCGCCGTTTGCAGGATTTGGGGGGGGACGCCACCGCGGGCGGGTGGGGCGGTGCAGCAACATGACGAGCGTTGAACGCCAAAACCGGCCGAATCGGTAGAGTCCGAACCGCAGGGGGGCGCCAATCGTAAAGAAAATCCGCCTCAAAGCGTGTGATTTCGAATGACAGCGAATACAATTGGCGGTTCTTCTCGTCTCTCAAAAGATCTTTCTCTCCCCAAAACACAACGTCCATCATGGCCGCACGCGACGATTCCGTCATCCGTGGCAGCTTGATCGCTTGCCTGATTTTCTTGGTTCTTTCCCTGGCCTTGAACTTCTTCCTGTATCGCTGGGGCAGCGTCGAGTCGCTAACCACCGCCGCCGCAAAAGAACGGCTGACGTCGACTCAGTCGGAGTTACAGACGTTGCAGAGCCAAGCCACGATGATGAAGGCGATGCTCGGCGTGGGGGGGCTGACCAAAGCTCAGTTCGATCAATTGACCGCGAGCACCGGCGGCGATCCAGACATGGAAACGATCGAGCGACAGTTCGCCCGCGACATGTCGTATTTCGGTCCCGAGGTCGATCCGCAAAACCGCAACTACCCGAATCTTCCCGAAGTCCTCGTCAACGCGATCCGCTCGCGAAACGTGCAATACGGCCAAGCACGTGATGAGGCAACCAAGATCCGCGTTCAATCCGCATCGGAAGTCGACCTCGCCCGCAAGGCTCAAGAGCAAGCCGAATCCGATAAGGATAAGGCGAACAAGAAGCTCGAAGAGGAAATGTCAAAATACGCCGAAGACCGTGAGAAGATGAAGGAGACCGGCGAAAAGAACAAAGACACGCTTCTGCAAACGTCGCAAAAACTCAATGCACTCAGCAAAAAGTTGCAAACCGAACTGGCTAATTTCAAAACACGTGAAGACAAATTGCTCTCGACGATCAACACGCAGTTGATCGAACTGACCAAACTTCGCAGCGACAACTTCGAAAGCACACAGGGCTTGATCAGCTATGTTGTTCGCGACGGTAACGTTGTGAATATCGATTTGGGCTCCTCTGAAGACCTCCGCCCCGGCGTGACGTTTGGTGTGATCGATGGTGATGAAACCCGATTGCAGGATGCAAAGGTCAAAGCGACCATTCAAGTCACGAAGATTCTCGGCGCCCACCGTGCCGAGGCCCGCGTTGTGGCTCGCCCCGAGTTCCGCTATCCGATCATCCCTGGCGACAAAATCTACTCGCCGTTCTGGTCCCCAGGACGCCGAGTCAAGATCGCACTGGGATGGAATATTGATCTCGACGACGATCAACGCCCCGACACCGAACAGGTTGCCGCGATGGTGCGAGCCGCCGGTGCAGAAGTCGCTGCCATCATTCAGCCGGACCTGAGCACCGAAGGCAAGTTCGATAGTAGTGTTCGCTTCCTCGTTCTCGGAGAAGCTCCGGAGGCGGACGGCGAAGCCGATGCCCAGGACGTGATCGCGTTGGGGCAAGCGAAGACGATGGCGAAAGAACTCGGTGTAACGGTCATCCCTGCGTGGAAATTGCAGGCTTATCTGCGAACGATCGACGATTCGTTGACCACACCATTGGGTTCGGCTGTCCGGGGCAGCGACTTTGCTCCAGAACCTTCCGACGCCCCCGGGCGGTTGCCCAATAATCTTCCGTCGATCTTCCAACAGGATGATACGGGGATTCAGACCACCAATCAGATCCTGGAGCCGTAGCCTAACGGCGACCGAAATTGACACCCGCCTCGAAGTGCGAGGCGGCGTCAGACCGAAGACAAATCGAGCGAGGGTTACACCTCGCTTTTTTTATTGTCCGATCGGCGAGCAAGCCGGCGTCGCCTGACGGCGTATCGACAGAGAATCGTTAGAGCGATTTTGCAAACGGCGTAGGTTCACTTCCCACCGGACGGCCTCGATTGGGTCGGTAGGCCCCGGCCCCAAATCTGGGCAGCGTTAGGCGCCGCTCGGTACCAAGTTCGGACGGACGTCGACATATTGCATGCCCGCTCGGCACGCGGCATCGAATCCGAGCGGTGAATCTTCAAAAACAAGACACCGTGTCGGTTCCACACCGAGCAGACGAGCGGCTAGCAGGAACGCATCCGGCTCGGGCTTGTGCAGTTCGGTGTCTTCGCTTGTGACGATCGCATCGAACCAGTCGAACAGCTCAATTTGTTTGAGCTGACGCTCGATGATCGGCCGGTTCCCGCCGCTGGCGACCGCCAGGGGCAGTATTCCGCGATACCTTGCGGCGCAATCACAGACGATTTGGAGTGGTTCGAGTTCATCCATCAACGCTGCGAAAGCGTCTTCCTTGGCTTGCGCCGCGGAGTCGACATCGACGTCAACGTTTTGTTCCTGCGATAGCACCGCGATGATCTTTTCCGTCGGCATGCCGCCCATGGAATAGAAACGCGGTTCGGGGAATTCGACACCTCGGACCGACATCGCTTCGCGCCAGGCGCGAAAGTGCAGCGGCATCGAGTTCGTCAGGGTTCCGTCGCAATCAAAGATCAGGCCGTCAAAACGTTCGGAGAGATCGTCTTGCCACCAACGCAGCTCTTTCAATTCGTTCAAGCGTTCATCTCTTTCATGGATGCGAGTTTCTCTTGGCGAGTGTTCTCGATGCTGCGTTGCAGGTCCGGGAACATGCGTCCGGCATCTTCGGTGAAAACCCGTCCGATTAATAAGTCGGTGACGTTGCCTCGGTATTGTGGGAATTCACGCATGAACCGCCCGATACTGAAGTCTCTATCGTAGAACGCATGGACGAGTTTGCGAATCCGGTCGGCACCCTCTTTAAATTCGCCTGCCCACTTACCGAGTTGCTCCCCCGACAGGTCATCGTTGGCGAGACCTTCGATGACGGCGTCACCCGCCCGAACTCCCATCTCGAGGGCGAAGTAGACACCGGACGAATACACCGGGTCGATAAACCCGAACGCGTCACCGATCAGGACCCAACCCTTACCGGCGTGTTTGCGCGTCATGTATGAGAATTCTTTTGCCGTTGTGAACTTACCGACTCGCGTCGCGTTGCTCAGTCGTGGAATCAGCCCAGGGCAGTTGGCGAGTTCTTCGGCGAAGATTTCTTCCGGTTTGCCGCGGCCTTTGAGTAAGTACTCATGATCGGCGACGCAGCCGATACTGGTAATTCCGCGGGATTGGGGAATGAACCAGAACCACGCATTTTGGTCCTCGGTGTTGAGAATGATCGTGGCCCCTTCGTTGTCTCCCTCCCCACGCACCGCGTCTTTGTAATAGGTCCAGATCGCCGCTTTCTTGAGGTCCGGATTAACCTCCCTCAAGCCCAGCTTGCAGGCGATGAAGCTCTGTTGCCCGGTGGCATCGATGACCACGCGGGCGTTGATGGAGTGCTCGTTGCCGTCGGCGTCACGGATCACGACCCCGGTCGCTCGCGGGGTGTCATCGGGTGAATCCGGGGCGTCAAATTTGACATCGATGAGTCGGGTGCGGTCATAGCAATCGGCGCCGAGTTCCGCCGCGCGGTCAAACAGCATTTTATCGAATTCGCTGCGTTCGACTTGCCACGTCGTGCTGCACTCGCGTTCATCGTGCTCGCGGAAAAAGAACGGCTGGGACTCTTTACCGGTATGCGTCACGAATTGGACGCTTTTTTTCTGCTGCCATCCCGATTGTTTCACCCGGTCGATTAGGCCGAGACGTTCGAGCGGCCAGTAAACTTCCGGCATCAATGATTCACCGACGTGGAATCGGGGGACCGGCTCGCGTTCGATCAGTAGGGTGCTGTGGCCAGCGGAGGCAACGATGGCGGCCGCGGTGCCGCCGGCAGGTCCTCCGCCGACGACCACACAGTCATAGGACGCTCTCATGGTTTCATTACCGGTAAGCAAGATCGGGGTGGGATGATTCGGATGGTCTTCATCCGGTGGGCATGACAACTATATCGACCCAGGAAGCCCCCGACTCCGTCGGTGACTTCCGCGAGGTGCATTCCGTCCACGCTCAGGACGGGATCGTCGCCGATTCGAGCAGGCTGCTGATCAGGGGCAACAACTGTTTCTTCCGGCTGACAACGTTGTCGAGCTTGTACAGATTGTCTTCGAGTTGTGGGTAGTTAATTTCGTCCCACCCGTCGGGTTCCCTGCTCATCAACAACAAACTGCCGTTGCTGGAAATGTCGGTAATCAGCAGAGCGGAAAAGTCCAGTTGGTGCTCGGCCGCCAATCCACTGAGTGCCTTGGCGAGCTCGCTTTGCCGCTGCCAGAACAGATCGAGACCGATTTCTTCGATTTGAGAGATCGAGAATCGTGTGCCACCCTCTTCGAACTGTTTGCAGTCTTCGCGGACGACTTTGTCCGGCGGGCAAGACCGCAGTGCCGACCCGACTTGAAAAAAGTCTTTGGCGAACTGTTCGAGGGAAACATTGCAGAACGTTTGCAGCCACTCCAACATCTCGCGGTCAACATCGGTGGTCGTCGGCGATCGGAGGTACAGCGTATCGCTGATGATTCCCGAGGCCATGCACAATGCGATGCCGGAACTCGGGGAGAGGTCTGCCTGGCGGAATTGTCGTGCCACGAGCGTGCACGTCGATCCCACCGGGTCCATCGTGAACTTGATCGGCCCCGTTGATTTCAGCGAGCCGCCAAGACGGTGGTGGTCGAGGACCTCGATGATGTCCGCTTCATCGGCACCCTCCACCGCTTGGCCCATTTCGTTGTGGTCAACGAGAACGAGTTGCGGGCGGGGCGGGGTTACAAGGTCGCTCTTGCTCAACACACCCACCAGTTTCTTCCCGTCGGTGACAGGGAACACCGGCTGCGAAGACCGAAAGATCTGCTGTTTCGCCGTCGTGACCGGCATCTTTGCGGGCAAGGCTTCGAAGTCCCGGTTGATCGCGTCTTCGATGATTTGGGCCGCTTTGATCCGCATGGTTGTCGTTGCGGTGTCGAGGTCGCTGGTGATGACTGCGACGCCCCGGTTGCGTGCCAGCTCGAGCAGTCCGCTCGACAATTCGAAGCCACCCGTGACGACGAGCGCCCGAACCCCCATTTCGAGTGCGGGTAACTGAATCGTCGGTCGGTCACCGCTGACCACGAGCAAACGATCGGCAGGATATTGACTGAGACGTTCGGTAAAACCGCTCGCGCTCATCGCACCGACCGTCACGATCATGTCCTCGGTCTCATCGGGACTGATCGCGTGTTGAAAATGGCCTCCTAGCACCGAGACAATGCTGCGAAGTGTTGACCGGACCCCGCGTGCCTGCCCCGCGTCGACCCCACCACGAAAGACCAGCTCGAGCAGGTCGAGCAAGGTGGCCAACCCGATGAGACAATCGTCGTCATCGAGAATGGGAATCGAACGGAGCCCGTGCATGTTCATCAATTTGTAGACGTCGTAGAAGACGTCCGTGGGTCTCGCGAAAATAACTTCGCGGTTGCAGATGTCGTCTAGCTCCGGACGGACATCCATGATGATCCGCGGCATCGTGACTTTCGCTTGGCGGAGGGCAAATTCGGTCCGCTCATTGGGAGCCCCGCAGCAGGCGGCGACGGCATCAGGGCGTGTCGTCTGCCGCAGGAAATCTGCGTAAGCCAGGGCGCTGCAGATGGCATCGGTGTCAGGATTGCGGTGTCCGAAAACATGGACGGTCATGAGCGTTTCGTCGTTGCAGAGAGAAGTGTATGGATTTCGTCGACAATCTTAGTTGGTTCGCTCATCCGTCCAACACCCTGAACCCGACAACTTAGCCAACCTTTTTCCGGGCCGACGAATTGGCAGCCATCGGCGCGGAGGATGTCGATGTTACGTTGGACACTCGGTTGATTCCACATCGGATCACTCATCGCAGGGGCGAGCAGCACCGGGGCGGTATTTTGCAGATACAATGTACTGAGTAAATCGTCAGCCTGACCATGCGCCAGGCGAGCGAGAACCGACGCGGTCGCCGGCGCGATCACCATCGCATCCAAATCGACCGCCAGTTCGATGTGGGCCCCGAGCGGATATCGCGAGTCAAACGATTGGGTTGCCACGGGCCGGCCCGACAAAGCCGCCATGGTCGTCTCCCCAATGAACTCGGAGGCCCCCGCCGTCATGACGACTTGAACGTGATGACCGGCCTGGGCAAGTTTACTGCAGAGATCGGCTGCTTTGTAAGCGGCGATGCCGCCCGCAACGCCTAACAATATCCGCTTAGGTGCTTTCATCATGCCAGTTTTGCCCGCACCCGCTCGAGCAGAGCCTTCGTTGCGCGGATGCCGGCGTATTCGTCCAGGCCGCTACCTTCGTATTCGATTCCGACGTAGCCGTGGTACCCGAAGTCCATCACGATTTGCATCATTTTGAAATAATCGGTATTGGTTTCATCGCCATCGTCATTGAAATCGTGCGTTTTGGCGCTGACCGCTTTCGCGTACGGCATTAACGCTTGCACGCCGAGGTAGCGGTCGAACTGCAACGGGTCCTTGCCGCGACGGATGTAGAAATTACCGAAGTCGGGCAACGTCCCGCAGTTCTCCATTCCCACCCGTTCCATCACCACAGCCAACCATGCCGCGTTGCTGCTCAAGCCGCCGTGGTTTTCAACGATCACATCGATGTCGTGAGGCGCCGCGTATTCGCAAAGCTGACGCAGCCCATCAGACGCGTACTGGATCTGTTCGAGGTACGTGCCACCGCTCGCCGCGTTCACTCGAATCGAATGGCAACCCAAGAACTTCGCCGCCTCGACCCATTGGTGATGGTTCTCGACCGCTTTCTTGCGTTTGTCCGTATTGGGGTCGCCGAGGTTGCCCTCGCCATCGACCATGATCAGGAGGCTCTTCACGCCGTGGTCGTCGCACCGTTTTTTCAGGTCGGTGAGATACGCTTCGTCGCGGGCTTTGTCCTTGAAGAACTGGTTAACGTATTCGACCCCGTCGATTCCAAATTCTTCCTTGGTGATTTGTGGGAAATCGAGGTTGGTGATCCCCTTGGATGGGTCACGGAGTGTGCGGTGCAGTGACCACTCGGCCAACGAAATTTTGAACGGAACGGACTCCCCAGATTCTCCATGGTCACCTTCGTGAGCGACGGCGAAACGGGGAGCGATCGCCCCCACGGCTGCGGTGGCGGCGAGAGTTTGCAGGAAACGGCGGCGAGGCAAGGCGGGGATTTTCATTGTCGTTCGCTCAACGTGGAGGGAGGGAGGATGAGTCACGATTCTACTTCGGACCATCGCGTTTGGCGATAAGTGGCGGTGGCTGAACGCCACATTGTTCGAGTAACGTGTTTCGCCGCACGATGATCTTTTGTTGGACTTCGCTCAGCCCGGCGGGAGATTCGGAAACCTCTCCCGGAAAACGGATTTTTTGTAGCGTCTTGGCCGCCTCATTTGGGAGATGCATGACTTTCAATTGAATCTGCGAGATCCGGATCATTGCGTCCCATGTCAAAGGCCCTCCGTGTGCAACGATCAGCTGCAGGGGAGCCAGGGCGGGTAGGTATTTCTTTTGAGCAAAGAGCAGCGAAGCGAAATCGAATAGGGTCTTGTCCGCCAATCCCTTGACCAGCCCGAGCTGTTGTAGTTTGTCAAAGTGTTGCTCGGCGATCATCAGACTGCGGCTCGCGATCGCTTGCCGAAGCAGCATCGCGATGCGATTGAAGTCCGGATGCTGCTGGGCGATTTCTTGAGGCGTGGGTGGCGGAGGCCCCGCACTCTTTCCTTTCATGCCCAGCAGACCGCGACGTTTTTTCTTGTCGTTGACGACCGGAGCCGATGTGGTGTTCGGAACCAAACCGCTGGTTGCACGAGGCGTGATTGCCGTCTTCTCTCCCGAGGCGGAGCTCGCCAGCGTTGCCGATCTCGCTCCCATGTACGACGCGTTGCTCGTCGAAGCGGTCGATGAGGTGGCCAGGGCCATGCTAACGGCATCGTGCCGCACTTCGACTTTTTGATTGAGCCGCACGCGACGTTCTTCACTACAGAGTATCGGGTAACCGTGCAACCATTCGTTGCGCGAGATGATATCCCAGTCTTCGCAATCGACCCACTCCATCCTCAGCATGATCATCGCGATCAACACACCAATCAGCAGCGATAGCAAATGGAACCCGGCCTCCCAAAGCACGAAGCCTAAGAAAAAGAACATCAGCATTTCGATGAAGATATACGCCGTTGCCAACGTCGAGATCCTCAACTCAGTCATCAGGCCGCCACCCATCTTTCCAAGTCGCGGCACCAAGACCATGAACACACAGTTCATCTCATTCTCAGGGGCCCAGATCAGCGCCATCGCCATCATCACATAGATGCCGTTGTCCGACCCGACGGCAAACATGTCAGCGATTGCTGGCACAGCAAAGGAAAGGGAGAAAAGGATGCACTGCGCCAGCGCGCCGCAAAAAATGTGAATCCCGAAATAGATCGCACTGAATAGCAGTCCGCCCACCTTGCCTTCGATCACCAACCCGAAGCTCCAGAGGAACAACATGTTGACGATCAATTGAAACGGGTGGATATGCAAGAAAGAATGCGTGATCCATTGCAGCGGATGAATGCCATCGAACGTCAGTGCCAGCCATCGGAGATCCTGGAGGTCAAGACTCCCTGTTGCCACCTGGACCGCCGTTACCGCAAAGGCGGCCACATTGAGCGCGATGATCGTGCCCGTTGCGATCGGGTAGTGATAGACCGGCGCGTCGGTGGAATACGGAAAGAACAGCACTTCGAAGTTCCTTGCGGCCGCGGCCTGGGTGCGTCCACCAATGCTCGAATGAATTTGAAAACTGCCGTGGGCGATTCGGCGGCTTCGACTGGGAACTCAGTTTAGTGCATTTTTTATAATGATGTGGGCTTTCAATCTGTCGCTACGTTAGCCTCGCGATTTCGCAGCATTGAGAACGAGGGTGAGACCGAAGGGCTTCCGCCGTTCCGCTAAGTCTTTTAGCGAGCGATCCGGCTCAGGCCCCGTCCAAGTTCAGGTTGGACGAGGCGCTAGACAGCCAAATCCTTGCTACGACGTGGAAAGGCAGACTGCGCAAGAGATATCCTTCTGTTCGTCGGCGCGTTGCGACTTGCTCCGCTTTTCTTTCCCGCAACACGGACGCGTGTCCGTGACGAATGCGTGCCGTCACGTCTTGACGAAGCTTTGACCGTCCAGCGTTGCACCTGGTTGGGCGTCGGAACCGTCGCAAACACCGAAAGAGACTCCCGCCTACCTGCGCAGCGCCCCAACCATGCGTGGATCACGCGTTTTCGCGAACGCTCGGTTCTATGCCAAGCCCATCGCGGCGGCTTTATCCGTGAAAATGGTTTGGCTGCGATCAGGACCGACCGAAAGAATCCCGACGGGCACGCCGACGAGCTCTTCGATCCGTTTGACATATGCCAACGCACCGGCAGGGAAATCGGACATGCTGCGGGCATCGTCGACGGGGCTGTTCCAGCCAGGAATCGTTTCCAGGATCGGCTTGCAGCGTCGGAGTTGATCCGCGTGCGCGGGGACGTGATGGATCTCTTTGCCATCGAGTTCATACGCGACGCAAACTTTGAGTTCCTCGAAGTGAGCGAGGACGTCCATCATCATCAGGGCCAATCGGGTCACGCCTGACAGCCGAGCGGTGTACCGCACCGCCACCGCGTCGAACCAACCACAACGCCGCGGGCGTCCGGTCGTCGTGCCGAACTCGTTACCGAGCTTGCGAATTTTGTCTCCGGTTTCGTCGTTGAGTTCGCTTGGGAAAGGACCGCCACCTACTCGTGTGCTGTACGCTTTGCAGACACCGAGGACGTGGTCGATCCATTTCGGTGGGACGCCGGCACCGGCACAAACGCCGACACCACTGCTGTTGCTGCTGGTCACAAAGGGGTAGGTGCCGTGATCGATATCGAGCAATGCCCCTTGAGCACCTTCGAAAAGCAAAGTTTGATTTGCTTCAGCCGCATCGAGAATCAAATCGGTGGTGTCGGAGATCATCGGTGCCAATCGCTCGGCCCAAGACGCCGCAAGCGCGACCATTTTTTCCGGTGCGATCGACGCGAGCTCTTCGTCGGTTGCCCCGAGTTGCCGCAGCAAAACGGTTTTTTGCTCGGATACCGTTGCGATCCGCTCGTCACGCGAAGCTTCGATCAAATCGATCATACGGATCGCGTGCGTCCGGCCCACTTTGTCGCGATAGCAGGGACCGATCCCGCGGTTGGTGGTACCGATCGATTCACCGCGAACGCTGACCTTGTTGATGGTCGCATCCTCGATCATGTGCCACGGCATAACCAAGTGAGCACGCTCGCTCACTTTGAGGTTCTCGACGACATTGATGCCGCGAGCGGACAAGCCGTCGATCTCTTCAAGCATCGTGGTCGGGTTAATCACGACACCCGGGGTGATGAAGTTTTGCACGTCACTGTGAAGGATCCCCGACGGGATGTGGTGCAGTTTGTAGACCTCATCGCCGGCAACGACGGTGTGCCCGGCGTTGGCACCGCCTTGATAACGGATCACACAATCAAAACGAGGCGCTAACAGATCGACGAGTTTGCCTTTCGCTTCGTCTCCCCACTGCAGACCAATGACACATGTACCGGACAAAAGAACTTCCTTCGGATGAAATATGACGTAACAGAAAAAGGATCACAGACGCGGTGGCCTGTGACCCAAAGCGTTGACCTCGTCGACTAGCTCGCCGACGCGGCTTCCACGACAGCGGCCGCGTTGATGTTGAAGTGCTCGTAGACCACGTTGTAAGGAGCACTCGCTCCAAAGCCGCTCATACCGATGAACTTGCCCGCCGATCCGATCCAGCGATCCCATGACATGCGAATGCCGGCTTCGATCGCCACTCGGTTGGTAACCGCGGGAGGAAGGACTTCGTCGATGTAGGATTGATCCTGTTGCGCGAACAGGTCCATGCAAGGCATGCTAACGACGCGAACCTTCTTGCCCGCTTCGGTGAGCGTTTTGGCAGCGTCAACGGCCATGAACAACTCGCTACCGCTGGACATCAGGATCACGTCTGGAGTCCCCTCGCAATCACTTAGCACGTAGCCGCCGCGACTGCATCCCGATGCGGGAGCATAGACGGTGCGATCAAGTGTCGGCATGTTTTGACGGGACAGAACCATCGCGGCAGGGTGGTTGGCGTCGAGCAACGCGGTGCGGTAACACTCAGCGACCTCGTTTGAATCGCCGGGGCGATAAACGTTCAGGCCAGGAATTGCACGGCACGCGGTCAGGTGTTCGACGGGTTGGTGGGTCGGACCGTCCTCACCAACACCGATCGAATCGTGGGTCAAGATATACAGCGTTGGCAGGTGCATGATGCTGCTAAGTCGCATCGCGCCACGCATGTAATCGGTGAACACAAAGAACGTCGCTGCGTAACCGCGGAGCCCCGAGAGGCACAATCCGTTAACGATCCCGGCCATCGCGTGTTCGCGGATGCCGAAGTGCAGATTGCGACCACCGTATTGTCCAGGCAGAAACTCACCCGCACCGGCAAACGTCAGGTCCGACTTGTTGCTCGGCGCAAGGTCGGCGGAACCCCCGATCATGAATGGCAGATTCGCGGCGATCGCGTTGAGAACTTTGCCCGAGCTGTTTCGGGTCGCGTCGCCCTTTTCGCTCGCCTCGAAGACGGGGATGTCTTTGTCCCAACCTTCGGGCAACTTGCCTTCAAAAATTGCCTTCAGTTCGGCAGCTTTTTTCGGTTCAGCGGTTTGGTACTTTTCCCAGGCGGCGTCCCAAGCCGAGGAGGCCTCCGCGCCACGTGCCCCAACGCCATCGGCGAAGTGCTCTTTGACGCCGTCGGGGATGAAGAACTTCTTGTCTTCGGGGAAGCCATAGCTCTTTTTCGCGAGTGCAATTTCGTCCCAACCCAGCGGTGCGCCGTGGGCTCCGTGCGTGTTCTGTTTGTTCGGTGCACCGTAGCCGATGATACTCTTGACAACGATGAGGGTTGGCTTGTCATGGCAGGCTTCGAATGCCGCGAGTGCCTTTCCGAGCGCCTCGATGTCATTAGCATCGTCGACGTGGAGCACGTTCCAACCCAGACCTTCAAACTTCTTGCCGACGTCTTCGCTGAACGCCAGATCCGTTTCGCCTTCGATCGTGATGTGATTGTCGTCGTAGATCCAGCACAGGTTGTCGAGCTTCAGGTGCCCGGCGACCGAGGCTGCTTCACAAGCGATACCTTCCATCATGTCGCCGTCACTGCACACCGCGTAGATGTTGTAATTGAACAGCGACAAATCGTCGGTGTTGTAGTTTTCAGCCAGCCATTTTTCGGCCATCGCCATCCCGACGCTGTTGCTGACCCCCGCTCCCAACGGACCGGTCGTCGTTTCGATTCCTGCCGCTTCCGCGTATTCGGGGTGGCCGGCGCAGACGGAGCCGAGTTGCCGGAAATTCTTGATGTCTTCCAGTTTGATCGACTCGCCACCGGTCGGATTGCCGTGCTTGTCGGTTGCTTTGGTGCCGATCAGGTGCAAGGTGCTGTATAGCAACATCGATGCATGCCCACACGACAACACGAAACGATCGCGTCCGGGCCAATGGGGCCGTTCGGGATCATAGTTCATGGTGTTTTGGAACAACTGATACGCGATCGGCGCAAGCGCCATCGGCGTTCCTGGGTGACCACTATTGGCCGTCTGGACCGCATCCATGCTGAGCGTGCGAATCGTGTCAATCGCCAGTGTTTGTAGGTCTGTCGTGGTCGCTGTCATGAACCGTGCCGAGGGGTCAGAGGATGGAAATTTGAGCTTGAGAGGGGCCCGAAAACGCGGCGAATACGCGTTTTGGCTTGGATTTCGGGCCCGCAAAAGCCTAGCCACCCGAGCCCCATCGGGAAAGAGGGCAGAGTGCTGGGGAGCGTAAGGCGGCGCAAACGCAAATCGATGGACTCAGCTCTGCGGTTGTCCGAGCGTGATGAGCAAGCGTTCGATGTAATCGTTGCCCCGCGACGGTTCGTCCTCGCGGTCCTTCCGGATCGAATCAAATCCCCGTCCCGAATGCCTCAGCACCGCGTTTCGGTTGTAATCGATCACGTTCAACGCGGCGATTCCCACGTAGTATCCGCCCCGAGGCAGATCCGCCAAATTCATCAATTCTTCAGCGGCCGCTCTTTGCGCCCCCTCGTCGTTGAGCCGAATCAGCAGGTCGCAGGCCGCCAAACGAACGCTCGGATTGGCGTCTTCGAGTTTTTCCATCAGCGTTCCCGTTGCCGCCGAGATCTCGTCTTCGGACAGGACGGTCCCGTGCGACCCCAGCCCCAACGCTAACCCGCGGCATCCCCAATAGCGAACGCCGGGGTCCTCGCTTTGGCAAAGCTCTTGCATCGCCACGATCGTCTGCCCGTCGCAGGCCTGCCACGCATCTCCCGCTGCCCATGCGGCATCCACTAATGCGTCTACATCGAATTGGTCCGACAAACCGAGCGTGCGCGGTGCGACGGTGGCGGACCGCCGGTGCATCTCGGCCTCCGTCAACAGCCCCAAGTCACGGGTCGACCGCATCCACTGCTGAGTCGCCTCACGCAGCTCCGCCAGTTTTTCCTCGTGCTCGGGCAGCGACGCGACGTTATCAACCTCGTCCGGGTCGGACTGCAAGTCGAATAATTCTTCAGTTGGCTTGATCTGCCAAAATTTCGCCTGCGCATCGGTGAGTTGCCCCGCCTCGTAAAGTTCTTTCCAAATCCGAGTGGTCGGAGTCTGGAACATGTAATCGACGTGCTTGAGGTACGGACGGTCGGGGTAGAAGTGACGCATGTAAACGAAACGCCCATCGGTGCAACTGCGAACCATGTCGATCCGTTCGTCCATCCGGCCACGGTACCCGAACAGATGCTTCTTCGCTTGGCCGGCGTACTTGCCCATGAAAGGGACACCTTGCATGTTCGCCGGCGGTTCGGCACCGGCCAAACTGATCGCGGTGGGTGCGAAGTCAACAAAGCTGACCAATCGGTCCGAGACACCACCCGGCAAATAGTCTGCCGGGGCGAGATCGCGATAGGCGTCGGGAATGTGGACCACCAACGGAACCTGCAGCCCCGAGTTGAACGGCCATCGTTTGCTGCGGGGCATGCCACTGCCGTGGTCACCGTAGTAGAAAATGATCGTCGAGTCGGCGAGTCCCGCGTCATTGAGTTCGGCGATCGCGGCACCGACCATTTTGTCCATCTCGGTCAAACGGTCGTAATACTGCGCCCAATCTCGGCGCACCTCCGGTGTATCGGGATGGTAAACAGGCAAGACCGCTTTGGCGGGATCATGAACCAGCGTGTGGGGTTTGTTTCGGATCTTGCTCTCGTGGCTGATCGTGTAGTTGAACACACTGAAAAACGGCATGGACGGATCGGGACGATTTTTCCAGTGCGCGGTTTTTCCGCTGTCGTGCCACCCCGCCTTACTGTCCGCCGGCCTGAAGTTGTAGTCGGTCTTAGTGTGATTGGTGCAGTAGTATCCGGCCTCGCGCAGAACGTGGGGATACAACTTCATCCCCTCGGGAAGAGCAACTGCGCTTCGCATGTGTTGCCCGCCAAGACTCGTCGCATACATGCCGCTAATGAGCGTGGTGCGGGCGGGGGCACAGACCGGTGCGTTCGACCAACACATTCGATATCGAAGCGAACGTGAGGCGAGGTTGTCGATATGGGGAGTGTCTGCGTAGGTGTCGCCGTAGCAGCCGAGCTCGGGACCGTTGTCTTCGCTCGTCAGCCATAAAATGTTCGGCCGTGCAGGCGTCGTTGCGGTTGCTTCCGCAGCGACAGATTGTCCGCAAGTGACGAGACAGCCAAGGCCGGCAAGAATGATGGAAAACGATAATAGGTGGGGGACTTTCATTCGTGTTCTCGGTGGGGATCGCTGGTGGGAAGTATCGAATGTCGATAGGGGTTGCGGCTTATTTGCTCATTGCTATTTATCGGAGAGCAATGGCACCCCTGAGCAATGGCAGCCCGGTGAGCAATTGTAACTCAGTGCGTTGGTCCGCGGGGAAGTGGTCGCCGCCAGATCGGGACTCGAGTTTTGAGAGAGTTTTAGACCGTCTGCGGGCGTGTCGACCGCCCGCGAGGGCTTCAAAACAATGGGCATGACGTCTATTTTCTCTCATGCCACTTGCCCGCCGTGACTCCCACAATCGGAACCTCTCCCGTGTCTCAATATCCAAAACTGTCGGTTTGCATTGATGCCGTTTTCGAAGGCGTTGACGAATCAGACGCGATCGCTCGCGTTGCGGACGCCGGGATTGATGCGTTCGAATTCTGGTGCTGGTGGGAAAAGGATCTCGACCAGATCATTCGGGATCGTGACAAGCACGGCATGACCATCGCGTCCTGTTGCACCAAGTTCATTTCGTTGGTCGACCCGAGTCTGCGTGAGCAATATTTGCAGGGACTCGCCGAGTCGATCGAGGCGGCCGAGCGACTCGATTGCAAAACGCTGATTTCCCAAGTCGGCGATTTTCTCCCCGGCGTGCCTCGCCAGGACCAGCACCAGTCGCTCGTTGACGGGCTGCGCCAAGCGGCGCCGATGCTAGAACAAGCTGGCGTCACTTTGGTAATCGAACCGCTCAATGAACTCGTCGACCATGTTGGATACTATTTGGTACGCAGCGACGAAGCGTTTGAGATTGTCGATCAAGTTGCCAGCGATTATGTCAAAGTCGTATTCGATATTTATCATCAACAGATCAGCGAAGGCCACGTGATCGATCGATTGACACGTAACATCGACAACATCGCCCACTTCCATGCGGCGGGAAATCCAGGACGACATGAACTCACCGTCGGTGAACTGAATTACGCCGAGATCTTTGCCGCGATCCGGCGCACGAAGTATCAAGGTTTTGTCGGCTTGGAATATTGGCCGGTTGGCGATCCCGACGAGGGGTTGCGTCAAGCCGCAGAGTTGTGCCGTGCGGCAGGCTAAGCCGATAGCGAAATTAAGAGAAACGACAAAGGACAGAGATAGAGACACGTCCGTCTGCGGCGTGACGCTGGTTGTGCCGAAGTCGACTTACGAGCGGAATTCCGGGTTCGTTTCTCGCAAGATCGAGAGGGTGGCCGATTTCGCGTCCGCATCCAGGTGATCAAACGTTTCCGATGTGTCATTGCCACTGAGAACATCCATTAACTGGCGACAGATCTCTGTTTTGAGACAGGGAGTCAATGCGTCGAAGCATGCCGAGTGGATCAGGTAGCTACACGGATAACGAAACAAACGTTTCTTCAGGTCAAAATCACGTAGCGAGCGTCCTTGCGCATCTTTCGGCCCGCGTTTTTTGAATTCGTATGCGAACACCACCGAACCTTTCACCGGATCGGTTAGCGTCGCTTCGTCGCAGAACAGCATTCGCTTCACGACCTCGTGCGCGATCTGACGCAAGATTTCGGTTCGCTCGGCAGCCCGCTCTTCGGTGAGCACAACGTCCGCATCGTCGTGGATCAACTTGCGGGTGAAAAAGTCCGCTTTGACCATCTCGTTTTGCATCTGAGTTTGGTGTTCGAGCACCATCAATGCGACGATATCACTTTGCGACGAAAGGTAACTGGCGGAGTCGAGTTCGTCGCGAACGCTCATTCGGTTGGAACTGTTTGACGTGTCGAGGACGCCGCCACGCAAGATCGCGTTGCCCATATGCCTCATCTCGCCATGCAGCCCCGTGACGTACCATCCGCCCCACCGCTGCGAAAACGGGCTCGTGTCGCTCGAGATATATGACGGCTTTTGCGAATCAACGCTGCCATCAAATTGCGGCAAGACGCTCCGTATCGTGTGTCCGGGAACGCCGCCGGTCATCGAAGTTGCGTGACACCCCAGGCAATCGTAACCGGCCCGTTCGATATTGGGGCTCCAAGGTTTCATCTCCACTGTGTAGAACGCTGCGCCGAGTAACGGATCAAACGTCGAGATCTCCACCAGGGAACTGCCGTTGACCCAGCCGACATAGGTGTCGTCGTTGAAGTAGATCGCCCGCGGGTTGCGACGCGAGATGTAACGAACCTGCATGCTGGTTTTGGAAAACACGAGTGTTTGGGACGAGGCAGGGATCTCGAGCGCGGCGAGCAGCGACTCGAGATGCCCGCGTTCCGAGGTAAACTCGAGGGTGATCTCTTTCGATTCGATTCGTTTGACCAACCGCGTCACTCGGTTGTCATCTTGAGTTTCGATGTAGTCAAACGGCGCCTCTTCGAGGTTGATGTCCACGCTGTATTGGCCTGATGCCACGGTTCCGCAGATCAGCCATCCCGCGATGACGAGCAAGGGCCACCTGTTGTTGGATTGACGTGTGACGTTCATGGCAACCCTGCAAGTTGATATAGAAGGCGGATGCGTTCTCGCTCAAATGGTTCCGTTTGGCCGAACGCAAACGCGGCAGCAACGCGGTTAATCGCCCAACCCGAAAACATACACCAAAAAGTACAGATTCCGCGCGTCGTGGTCAAGCTTTGGCTTGAGCTATTTGTTGGCGGCCTGCCCAAGAAGCTGCTAGGTCGGCAAAAAAAGACGGCGACGCGCACCCATGTCGCAGATCGGATACCTGGGCTGGGCTCAGCCGAGCAGGTCGATTTCTGGTTCGCCGAAGACTTGATCGGTCGGCGATTCATCGCTCGGGTCAACCGGCTCATCGGCCGAAAGCATCTCGAGCATTTGCTCCATCGTTGCCGAGTCCGCTTCCCCAACCGTCTTGAGTGGTTCGGGAGCCGTCTCTTCTGAAATGGCGATGTCGCGTGACGACACGCGCCCGCTGCGTGGACTGGCGGAGCGATTCAACGGAGCCGCGGGCACGACTTCATCAGCGTCAGATGCTGAAGCGATACCATCCTCTGCGCCGGAGCCGTCGTTTTCGTCGATCGGTTCTCCGCCAGGCTCATTACCAACCGTTCCGCCACCGCTGGTGGATGTCACGTTGAGCAAGTTGATGACGAGCAACGCATCGAGGGACGTGACGATGCCGTCATTATTGACGTCATATCCGTAGGCAGGATCACCTTCGCCGACAGGCCCCGGTCCATAGGTGTTGAGGTAGTTGATGATCGCCAATGCGTCACGCGCGCTCACTTCGCCGTTCCCGTTGACGTCTTCTGGCAGCTCATCGTTGTGGAACGGCTTGTCGTTCTCGACGACTAAAATCGTGAAAGGCGTTGTCACGGATTCCACTCCACCGGAGTCCGGCGTTGCCGTCACTTCCAAGATAATTTCGTCGTCAATGTTGGGAGTGCGTTCGATGAATTTGTCGTCGGCGAGTCGGAGCGTCGAACCTTCGAAAATAAACCGCGGGTCGTTGACCGTCAGGGAGTGCCCGTTCGCGGCGGGGTTCCCCGCGATCGTGAGGTCGCCGACAACATCACCGGGTTCGAGTTCGAGCACCGTGTCGTCGCTCAACACAAAGTTCTCGGGAACTTCAGGGACATCGAGAACAGTTAACTGAAACGGCTTCGTAAAGGAGTCATCGCCGAACGAAGCGGTGATGTTGATCGTGACAATCAAATCAGCTTCGCGGTCGAGCGATCTGTCGTCTTTGAGTTTGAGCTCGCCATTAACGACTTCAAACCGATCATCATCGACATCGAGCGAATGGATTTGGTCGAAGTCTTCGTCGATGACCGTGATCGACTTGATGATCTCGCCGGGGGTGTTTTCTCGCACCCTAGCGTTGTCAGGAATGATGTCGGAGATCGGATCATCGGCATCGGTGACCGAGATCGTGGTGGCGTACTCAATCGTCGTTTCAGAGTCAGGGTCGGTCACCGTGAAGATCAATGGGATCGCCCACTCGTTCTCGAAATCGAGTCGGCCCGGACCGATGAAGACGATTTCTCCGTCGAACACTTGGAATCGTGGGTCAGGGACCCGATTTTCATCCAAAATGTGGATGTCGAACTGGTTGACTTGGTCAGGGTCGATGATGGTGATGACGCCGATCGGGTCGAACTCGCCACCAAGGTCTGCTGGCAGAATGTTTTCGGGTACCGGCGCGATGATCGCTTCGACGCTTACCGGGGCATCGGGCACGGAAATTACGTTGATCGTCACGACCGCTTCGGTCGCGTCACGCCCATCGTGCAGGATCACGGTAAAAGTATCGATGCCCTCGAAATCATCAAAAGGCGTGTACGCGAACTGGCCGTTGAGCCCCAGCGACGCGATTCCGGAGCTGGGTGATTCCGAAGGCAAAATGACATAGCCTTCATCGCCCTCTTTGTCCGTCACGCTGGCAAGCAGCCCCGGTGCTGGCGAAACGTATGGCTCGTCTTCGGTAACCGATATTACCGGTGGTGTCGCAAAATCAGGAGCCGAATTGTCACCGATCAGCCGGACTCCGAACGACAGCGGGGCCGCATCTGCGTCTGCGATCGATGCGCGTGCGGCCGCAGGCCGGCGCAATGAAACCTGCGTCATGCCCGCAGCGCCTGCCAACGCGACGCTGTGCAGGTTCGTGTCCAAGGAAATCGCGGCGATGTCGCCGAGGGCGGAAAGGTCAATGGCTAGGTCAGCCACGACCGAGCCGGTTTCACTGTCGAGCAACCGCAACCCTGATTCGCTGGGCGATGCTTCGCTGCCGAGCGAACGCGGCGAGAGCGTCACGATCAGGCCGCGGGCGGCGTCAATTCCGGCGACGGGCGGCGTGTCGTCGATCGTGTACAGCGTGGCGAGGCTTCCTGAATCCACGTCGTGAACTGAAAGGTGGTCGCCCGAACGCAGAACCAGCAGGCCCGCTTCATCGTGGAACGCCACCACTTCGCTGGCGCCGCTAACGATGATCGGGTCGGTCAACGTCGATCCGTCGGTGTTGCTCCAGAAACTAATCGCCAGTGATTGGGTCGTTCCGCCGTTACCGTCGTCGGCGAGCGACAAATGGCTGAGCACGCTGCGGGTAGGACCGTCGTTGACGCGTTGGGTCGTGTCGGAGGTCACCACGGTCCCCGGCTGGACCATAACCCCGGTCGGCGAAAGTGAAAGGTCGGTACGGTCGACCATCCACAATTCGCTCAATTCACCATCGCCAGCGGGTGCCGCGACGGCAACACCACGTCCGACATCGTCACTGCCAACCGAGTCAAGCGTGACGCCAACATCAGGAACGTTAAATGAGTCGGTTTGAGACAGCGAGTCGTCGATGATTGTCAATGAAGTGCCATCGACGTCTTCGCTCACGACCAGAATGGCGCCGTCGGCCAGCCGTGAGATTTGAGTGATGTCACCGTCGAAACTGACCGGTGCTCCGCGGGTTCCGTCGGCAGCAATCGTTTGCAATTCGCTGCCACTGGCGAGGACCCCCGACGCGATATATTCGGTCGGTGTGCCGGCATCGACTTTGACAGCGGCGAGAGCGGCCGTGAGATCGTCTCGCAAAATTGCCTCGTGCAGAGGCACCGCCGAATGCGGAGACGTTTGGACCTGGCTCTTAGTCGCGTTGAACAGCCGCACGGCATATTCACCGTTGGGCATATCGTCGATCGAGAACTCGCCCTCGGAATCCGACAGGGCATAACGTTCGCCCTGGTCCAGGCGTGCATTGTCGTTCTGGTCGACGTAAACCAACCGCCCGCTCAGCCCCAGCTCGTCGTGATCTCTTCGAATCGAATCGTTGGCATCGTGGAAAACACTCCCGACGATCGCCGCTAGCACTCGGCGGTCGTCAAGCACCTGAAGTGACAGCCTGCGGTGGGTGCGTCGCGAGTGACGTGGCATGGGGATAGGTTTCTGGGGGAAATATTCGAAATGAGCCGTCTTTTGCCAACTCATTACGCGTCATCGGTGGGGGCCGGCCCGCATCGGTCTAGCGACGAACACACTTTGCTGCTGAGTGCGACGCTCGAGAAGGGGTAGAAGTTCCCCATCTCGGGTAAAAAAATCGGAATCGAAAATCGTCGCCGCCGCAGATCGGTTTGGCTTATTATAAACTCTGCTACGTGCGATGAGTCACTGCAAAACCTAACGGAATTCGCCCAATTCTTCTTAGGATCATTCTTTCTGAATCGAAGCCATTTTTTTTCCGCCACCAATCTGCGTGCTGGCAAGAAATCCCATCCCCCCCGTTGAAAATCATTCCTGAGATGAAATCCAAGCCGATTCCCGACCTCTTGCCGCGCCAGACCTTCGCGACTCTGACCGTCGCGTCCCAGAGCATCACGCCCCAAATCATCGCCACACTATGCGCAGGGCTATTTCTGTGCCTGATGACCTTGCTCGCGTCCGCGCAAGCCCCCGATGATTTCTATGACGACGGCGATCTTTCGGGCGAAGACGGTCAGTCGGCGCCCGCCGAAGACCGCCTTCCGCCGGCAAACCTGACCACCGGGCCAACACCGATCGCGATTTGGCAATTGGCTGAGCCAGACTTCCAACCACTTCGGCGAGAGGTCGAACAGCTCGCTGAGTTTTCGAAAATGCCCAAACCACCGCTCATCGTGGGTCCGGCACTACGCAACGAGGCTCACATTGCGTTTCGGTATGGGAACCTGAGGCTCGCACACGAGTTGTTCTTCGCTCACCTCACAGGAGCGGGGAAAGCGGCGATCCCGGATTTGGAAAAACTGAAGTTTAGTCCGTACTTCCGACGTCCCGTTTGGACTCTCCGCTGGGCCGTGTCGCTGGGGTTGCACGGGGATACGGATGTTACGGACTACTCGCCGATTCGGGCCGATGGCCGCTCTGGAGATGACGGGGGTGGAATGGATGATTTCGGCGGCCCTAACGATTTCGACGACTTCGGCGACCGAGGCCGTTCTCGCGGCGGTCGGCCACCGGAAGACGACATGGAAGAGTTCTATGAGGAAATGGATGATTTCGACCGACCCGGTGACGGCCGCGAAACACTCGAGATCGCGATCCCCGATCCCGAAATGACCGATCCGCAAATCAGCGAGCGGTTCGACGAGTTGATGGGTTCGGTGGCCACGACGGTCGCCGAAGGCTTGGAAACGCGGTTCAAAAACGGGCAGTTCGGCCCGGCCCTCATTGACGTCGCCCCGGAGGCAACCGATCAGGGACATCTGGTCGGCGGAGAAGTGGTCACACCCGGCCAGCCTCGCATGTGGGTTCCGGGGATCGTCTACCTAGGCGAAGGCGGCGTCCTGGAAATGACGAAAACTGCGGCCAAAGAGAACATCGAATTGCTGCTGCATTTCGACGTCGCGTTGAAAGAATTTCGTGGTGGCCCGCCACAAAACCTCACGCGAGTCAAAGTGGTCGATTGCAAGAGCGGTAAGACGGTCGTTCTCTCCGGCGCCATGGACAGCCGCGAAGTCCAGCGGATCGTGCAGGCCAATCGCGGGACCGCCGAAAGCCATATCGCGGAAGGCCTCGATAAGTTCTGGAGCGTTTTGGATAGCAAAATAAACGTCACCGAGTTTCCGAAGCTGACGGCCGAGATCGCCCGCAAACGCGTCACCGGTTTACTAGCGGATTCGTCGCTGTCGATCCTGCGCAAACTCGCCGAGATCCGCTACCTGGGCCACGTCGGACTACTTACCGACGAAGAGGTTGAGCAAGCGTTTGATATCGCGATCGGTGCCGACGGGATGACGATTCTCTACGGATCGCCGGCGGATGCGACAAGCGTTTTGCGAGAAATCGCCTTGCAGTCGGTCAACCAATCCTCTTGACGTCATTGCTTGCGGTCGCGAACAGTTGCGCTCGCTGATTTCACGTGGCTGGTCGTACTTTTTGAAGAACCCTTTCATGACAACGCTTCACGCTCGGCAGTCCAGATGGCGCCCGTCGATTCTGGTTCTGCTGGTGCTGGCTGTCGCCGGCTGTTCCGATCCCGGCCGAGACACCTATCCGGTTTCGGGGCTCGTGAAATTCGCTGACGGGACCGTCTTGCGGGACGGGTCGGTCGAATTTGAGATCATCGGCCGTCAACCAGCGGTCACAGCCACCGGGCAGATCCGGCCCGATGGTACATTTACGCTCGGCACGTTTGCCGCTGACGATGGGGCGCTTGCGGGAAAACACCGGGTCGCCGTGATCCATCGATACACGATCGGCACCGGTGCCGAACGCCCCGGAATGATCCCCGAAAGCGAACTGCATCCCCGCTACCGCAGTTTCGACACCTCCGGGATCACGCTGGAAGTGGAACCGACTGAGAACCAAATCATCATCGACGTCGACTTCGCTCAATAAGCCAGCGGATTCGGCCGGAAGTCGTACGCGTCGACAAAAATCCGGCATCGAAGCATACCTTGTTGGATTGCCGGTTGTCTGACTAAAGTGTAGGGCTCCAAAGAGTTTTTGCACCGCCCGCTGTTTTGAACACGTTCCGTGAGGCCGGGATTTTTCCCGTTTTTGATGACCGATTCCAATAACGTAGCCGAAGTCGAAGTTGCCCAAAACGAACTCGCCAATAACCTCGGTGAATTGCAGAAATCAGCCGATATTGACATCAATACTTACGAAACACAGGAGTGGCTCAGCTCACTCGAATACGTGCTCGATAGCCAAGGGCCCGAACGCGTCAAATTCCTGATCGATCAACTTCGCGATCGTGCCGCCGAACACGGTGTGCCTTTGACAGCGGACACATCGACGCCCTACGTCAACACGATCCCGCCGCACAAACAGCCCGCCTACCCCGGCAATCGTGAACTCGAACGCCGCATCAAGTCGATCATTCGCTGGAACGCGATGGCGATGGTCGTGCGGGCTAACAAACGAGGCGGCGGAGTCGGCGGCCACATCAGCACCTTCGCCAGCAGCGCGACCCTGTACGAGGTCGCCTTCAACCACTTCTTCAAAGGCCGCGGGGCCGACGGTTACTCGGGCGACTCCGTTTATTTCCAAGGTCACGCTTCGCCGGGAATGTATTCGCGGGCTTTCGTCGAAGGACGGCTCGACGAAGCCAAGCTGGAAAACTTCCGTCGCGAACTCGCCGAAGGCGGCGGCCTGAGCAGTTATCCGCACCCTTGGTTGATGCCCGAATTTTGGGAATATCCCACCGTCTCGATGGGCCTCGGCCCGATCATGGCGATCTACCAGGCCCGCTTTAACGAATACCTCAACGACCGCGGCCTCAAAAACACCAAGGGCCAAAAAGTCTGGGCGTTCCTCGGCGACGGCGAATGCGATGAACCGGAAACGCTCGGTGCGATCGGGTTGGCGTCGCGTGAAAAACTCGACAATCTGATTTTCGTCATCAACTGCAACTTGCAACGTCTCGACGGACCTGTTCGCGGTAACGGCAAGATCATTCAAGAGCTCGAATCGATCTTCCACGGTGCCGGATGGAATGTCATCAAAGTTATCTGGGGCAGCGAATGGGACGAGTTGCTCGCCCGTGATAAGACCGGCCTGCTCGCCAAACGCATGAACGAAGTCGTCGACGGCCAATATCAAAAATACACGTCGATGCCGGGCAGCTACATTCGCGAGCACTTCTTCGGCAAATACCCCGAATTGCTCGATTTGGTCAAACACCTCTCCGACGAAAAAATCGAGAAAATCCGCCGCGGCGGTCACGATCCGGAGAAAGTTTACGCGGCTTACAAACAAGCCACGGAAATGAACAACGGCAAACCGACCGTCATCCTTGCCAAGACGGTCAAGGGTTACGGCCTCGGGGAAGCGGGCGAAGGACGTAACGTCGCCCACAACCAAAAGAAAATGAATGAGACGGAACTGCTCGAGTTCCGCACCCGGTTCGGGATTCCGATCAGCGACGAAGAAGTCGGCAGCGCACCGTTCTACAAGCCACCGGCCAGCAGTGCGGAAATGAAGTATCTGCAGGATCGCCGCAAACAATTGGGTGGCCCTGTTCCGAGTCGTCCGGTGACGCACCCTACGATGGAAGTCCCTTCCATGCAGGACTTCGCCAAACTCATCAGCAAGCTCGAGAACAAGAGCATCAGCACCACGTTTGCTGTCGTTCAAACCCTGATCGCCATGTGCCGCGATAAGAAAATCGGCAAGAACGTCGTGCCGATCGTGCCTGACGAATCACGCACCTTCGGGATGGAAGGGATGTTCCGCCAGTTCGGGATCTACGCCCACGCCGGACAGCTTTACGAGCCCGCTGACTCGGACCAAATCGCGTTCTACAAAGAAGCCCAAGACGGTCAAATCTTGGAAGAAGGCATCACCGAATGCGGCTCGATGAGCAGCTTCAACGCCGCCGGCACAGCGTATAGCTGCCACGGCGTGAACATGATTCCGTTCTATATCTACTACAGCATGTTCGGCTTCCAACGGATCGGTGATTCGATCTGGGCAGCCGCTGACATGCGTGCCAAAGGTTTCCTCGTCGGCGGTACGGCAGGACGCACCACGCTCAACGGCGAAGGTTTGCAACACCAAGACGGGCACAGCCTGCTCAACGCGATCGCATACCCAACCGTACGTGCCTACGACCCGGCATTCGCATACGAAGTCGTTGTGATCATCCAAGAAGGATTGCAACGCATGTTCGCCGACGGTGAACAATGTATCTACTACATCACCGCCGAGAACGAAGAGTACATGCACCCGGTGATGCCCGAAGGATGCGAAGAGGGCATCGTGAAGGGGATGTACAAATACAAGAGCGTTGAAGTCGACGGTTCGAAGAAACGCGTCCAACTGTTCGGCAGCGGTGCGATCCTCAACTCCGTCTTGAAGGCTCAGGAAATCCTCGCCGAGAAATACTCAGTTGCCTCGGATGTTTGGAGCGTCACCAGCTACACGCAGCTTCGCCGCGAAGCCGGCGCTTGCGAACGCTGGAACCGCTTGCACCCCACCGAAACACCACGCAAGAGTTACCTCGAGGAAACGCTCGAAGGCGTCGAAGGTCCGTTCATTTCGGCCAGCGACTACGTGCGGGCCCTCGGAGAACAATTGTCGCCTTGGATCCCAGGCGACTACTACGTCCTGGGAACCGACGGAATGGGACGCAGCGAAACCCGCGAAGCCCTCCGTCGCCACTTCGAAGTCGATGCCGAATCGATCGTCATTGCCACGTTGTACCGATTGGCCAAGGCCGGTGAATTCGAAATGACCGACGTCGCCCAGGCGATCAAGGATCTCGATTACGACGCCGACAAAGTGGATCCTTACTTCGCCTAATCAGGCGAACGGAGCCAACGTCAAGGTCATCAACTGACCTGAAACGCTTGTCTGTTACCTTATGCTATCGCTTGTTACCCGCTGATTTTTCACCCTTAACCTCTTTTTCCCATGCCCTCAGTCAAACTTCCTGAACTCGGCGACGGTATCGAATCCGGCGACGTCCTCGAAATCTTCGTTTCTGTCGGCGATGTAATCAGCGCCGGTGACGACATCGTCGAGATGGAAACCGACAAAGCCACCGTACCCGTGCCGTCGAGCATCGGTGGCAAGGTGACCAAAATTTCTGTCAGTGAAGGGGACACCGTTCCCATCGGTGGCGATCTGATCGAAGTCGAAGCCGCCGAAGGTGCTGCCGCGGAACCAGCCAAACCCGAGCCCGCCAAACCGGAAGCCGCCAAGCCCGAACCGCAGGCGGAAGCGAAACCCGAACCCGCACCACAGCCCAAAGCGGAAGCGGCTCCTGCCGCCCCCGCACCTGCTCCGCCAACCCCTCAACCCGCGGCGCCAGTCGCACAGCCGGCGGCACCCGTTGCTCCCGCGACGATCGAACCGGCCATGTCCCAGCCTGCTGTGGATGCCGGTGCGATTCCCGCTGGACCTGCGATTCGCCGACTCGCCCGCGAGACCAGCGTCGATCTTGCCAACGTGAAGGGGACCGGCCCCGGCGGACGGATTACGCGTGACGACGTTCTCGCCGCCGTTCGCTCGGCTTCGCAAACCAAAGCCGCTGCACCTGCTGCCGCAGCACGACCTGCTCGCCCCGCCACTCCCGGCGGCAGCGATTTGCCGGGCACGGTCGGACAGGACGAATTCGGTCCGGTTCGCGTCGAGCGGATGAGCAAGATCCGGAAAACGATCGCCGCTCAAATGCACGCATCGTGGTCCAACGTTCCCCGCGTGACCAATTTCGATGACGCCGACATCACTGACCTCGAGCGTCTGCGTAAGTCGAGCAAAGACGACTACGCCGCCCAAGGACTGAAGCTCACCACGATGCCGTTCTTGATCAAGGCTGTCGCCACGGCACTTCGTCATCATCCCGCCATCAACGCGGTGATCGATTCGGCTAATGAGCAGATCATCTACAAGGATTACGTCAACATCGGCATCGCCGTGGACACCGAACGTGGTCTCGTCGTTCCGGTTCTCCCCGATGTCGATCGCATGGGAATCCCCGATATCGCCCGGGCGCTCGCGGAAACCGCGGGCAAGGTTCGTGGTGGGCAATTTGCCGTCAGCGATCTGAAGGGCGGTTCGTTTACGATCAGTAATCTTGGTGCCATCGGCGGCCAATACAGCACCCCGATCGTAAACATTCCCGAGGTGGCGATCCTGCTCGTTGGACGCAGCCGGAAGTTGCCGGTCGTGATGCCCGACGACTCCATCCAACCGCGTTTGATGATGCCTCTGAGCCTGTCGTACGACCACCGTCTTGTAGACGGCGGAACGGCTGCGAGGTTCCTCAACGACGTGATCAGCTACCTGCAAGCACCGAGTCGTCTGTTACTCGCGCTCTGAGGATTTTGTAATCCGCCGACTTCGCGGTCGGTTGAATCAAAACGTTGGCAAATGGAGCCGGGCGTTCTTTGTGGCGTGTCATGCGTGACCGCCAAGGGAATGCCCGCTCGTAATCGGAAGAACGGTTCCGATATGCCTTCAATGAGATTTAGCCCGCTCCCGCACCGCGGCAGAACGGACTCGACTCTCGACAAAAAGACACGACGAATTCCATGCCACCGAATCCCCGCATTCTCGTCGGTGTCTGCACGTATAACGAAGCGGGCAACATCGAGTCCTTGCTGACTCGCATTTCGGATGCCCTTCCGACCGCCGACATTCTCGTCGTCGACGACAATTCCCCCGACGGCACAGCCAATCAGGTAGACCAATTCGCACAAGCGAAGGGGCGTGCAGACTCGATCAGGTGCCTCATCCGTGAGCAACGTGGACTCGGTGGTGCGATCCGGGCCGCGATGATGGCGGCCATCGACGGACGTTATGACCTGTTTTGCAATCTCGACGCGGACCTTTCTCATGATCCCGCGGACTTGCCACGCCTCGTCGCGGCGGTCGAGCATGGGTGCGACGTGGCGGTCGGTTCAAGGTATGTGGCTGACGGAGAAATCGTTGGCTGGCCTCTCCGTCGGAAATGGATGAGCCGGTGGATCAATCTCATCGCCCGGCGACGGCTCGGGTTGCCCGTCAAAGACGCCAGTGGTTCGTTTCGCTGCTATCGGGTTAGTAAGCTCGCTGAACTCGACCTCGACAACCAACCGTCCGAAGGCTACTCGTTCTTGCAAGAAGTCTTGCTCAAGCTCCACCAACATGGGGCAACCTTCAAGGAAGTCCCCATCACGTTCACCGAGCGTACCGTCGGCGACAGCAAACTGGATTTCCGCGAAGCGGTCCGTTCCGGTTGGACCGTGTTTCGATTGCAGTCCAAACGTTCTTGACCCGTCTTGCTCCCCGCGGGAGCGTTTCTCAATTCGGTCGATTCCACCTCGACGAGGTGACGCATCCAGGCGAGAACGGCACACACCGGGTCGCTGATGCATGTCAGCGTTTGTGTACAATGGTGCCTATCCGATTTTCGAATCGTGCCCGCTCGCTGCCCCTTTCCTCCCCTCCGATCTCGAAGTGCTCACAATGACTCGCCCCGACGAATTGGTATCTCGCCGCAATCTCATTTCACGTACGCTGGCAACGGCCGCAGGCGCCACGACGCTCGCATCAACGCGGACCGCGTTGGCGCAGGATGCGGAAGTTGCCGCACCGGCGGCTCAGCCTGTGGATGCCAAACAGGGGCGATTGAACCAATCGGTTTGTAAATGGTGTTACAAGAGTCTCAGTCTTGAAGAACTCTGTGTCGAAGCCGCATCGATCGGCCTGGTCGGTATCGATTTGCTCAGCCCGGGCGATTTCCCCACATTGAAAAAGCACGGCTTGGTATGCACGATGGTCGGCTCGCACTCGCTCGCCAACGGATTGTGCGACCCCCAATTTCACGCTGAGTCTCTCGAGAAAATTAACTCCGCGATTGAAGCGACGGCCGCCGAAGGATGGAAGAACGTGATCTGTTTCAGCGGCAACGCACGTGGTATCGATCGCAAAGTCGGCATGAAAAATTGCGTCGACGCGTTGAAGAAAGTAGTGCCCGCTGCCGAGGCCGCCGGTGTGACGTTGCAGATGGAATTGCTCAACAGCAAAGTCAACCATGCCGACTACATGTGCGACAACAGTGAGTGGGGCGTTGAACTCGTCAAACAGGTCGGCAGTGATAATTTCAAATTGCTCTATGACATCTACCACATGCAAATCATGGAGGGTGACATCATTCGCACGATCGAAAAGAATCACGCGTACTACGGTCACTATCACACCGCGGGTAACCCGGGGCGTCACGAACTCGACGACACCCAGGAGTTGTTCTACCCACCGATCGCGCGTGCCATCGCAGACACCGGTTTCGATGGATACTTCGCACACGAATTCATTGCCGTCGGCGATCCATTAACCGGACTGCGAAACGCGGTCGCCCAGTGCATCGTTTGATCGCGTTGGTGCTGCACACCAACAACGTCGTTCAGGTAACTCTTATTGATTCGCATTCTCTCGTAGGGTCACGAACACCGTGTCGGGAACCGTCTTCTGAACGCGGAGATCTTTCGGGACGTTCGCGATGTTGGGTTCCGTCTTCCAGCTCAATACACGCCGCCCGCCAACGTCCTTCACATTAAGCGAGACCGCAAGCTCGGCCGGTTTGAGTAACGCAAACGTGGGCGAGGTTCCTGATAGCGTCACCTCCGCATAGGTTGGTTTGGGATCCTCGATCTCCAGGTGAGATGGCAAGTTGCGGTATTCGATCGGCACGACAAAAGTCCGCTGGATCGTGTCGGTGTTATACGCAAACAAAAACCATAGCGTCACCGCGGCCGCGACCGCGGCAACCTTCGTGGTCCAGCCGATCCAGCGAGATTTCAGCTTTCGCTGACCGGTGCTGGTTTGATCAGCAAAGTAACGACGGAGTTCTTCGGCAACTTCGGTGGGTTCGATTTCGGTCAAGTTGCCGTCCCGGGCCAGCGTGATGGTGCCCCGCTCCTCCGACACGACCAATGCCATCGCGTCACAGCATTCGGCGAGTCCCAACGCCGCCGCGTGACGTGTTCCTCCATCGTGAACCTTGGATACCTGAGTGGTCAGCGGCAAGTGGAGACCGAGCTGCACAATCCGGTCGTGGTGGATCAAAACGGCGCCATCGTGCCCCGGTGATTTCGGATGGAAGATACTCAGTATTAACTGTTCGCTGATCCGGCCATCCACTTCCACTCCACCTCGCAGATGTCGATCGAGGGGTTCGCGTCCGGGGAACACGAAGAGGGCTCCAATCCTTTGCTCGGACATTTCCGCGACCGCAAACGTGATCGTGTCGACGATGCGGTTGCCCGGTTGCCCAGCCGAACTGTGGCGAAACCACCGTGACGTTGCCAGCCGTTCAAATCCGTGGCGAATGTCGTTTTGAAACACGACCACCATCGCGATGAGGATCCCGATCGAACCGTACTGAAACGCCATCGTCGTCAGGTAAAGATCGAGCCAGCGGGCGAGCAAAAAGATCACCCCCATCGCGACCGCGACGATCCCAAGCGATCGCGATGCGCGGTCACGAAGCCAAACGAAGGTCAGGTACAGCAATACCGAGACGATGCCAATATCGATCAAGTCGGCAATGCGAACATGGTTGAGGACATCGAAGGCCAACGATCGCATCATCTCACCATTGTGGTTCGAAGCGTAAATTCAGATTCTAGCCATCCACGCAACATTCTTTGGAACCGCAAACACTGGTTGCTGATCGAGCAGTCGCGGTCGCCCGCCAGTCAGTCGTGATGCGTATCGCCGCCTCGCTGGAACGATCACCTTCGCCATCATGGTGGCCCTGATGCGGTGAAAGCGGGCGTCGTGGGCGTACCGCAGAAACCATTGCGAAACGGCTGTGATTATGTCCAGCGATGCATTCGGCGTGCCAGATCACGCCTCGAAGGTGGACGAGGCTGATCCGGTCTGACCGACCATGCGAGCGGATGCCTGCGACCTGGATCACCGCCACGACCTACGCCAGTTTGGCGCCGTTGGGTACGGACCGATCCGGAACCGCCAAGATCACCGACCCGTCTTCACGATAGAATCCGAGGATCAAAAACTCGGATAGGAATGGGCCGATCTGTTTGGGAGCAAAGCTTACGACACCGATGATCTGCCGGCCGACCAATTCTTCTTTGGTGTAATTCACCGTGATCTGAGCACTGGTTCGTTTCGTGCCCAATTTCGGCCCGAAGTCGACCGTGATTTTGTAGGCCGGTTTGCGTGCCTTTGGGAAGTCTTCGACCGCCGTGATCGTTCCCGCACGCATGTCCACCTTTTCAAAATCGTGCCATGTCGTGACACCGGTTTGCAGTTGGAGTTCCGCCATCAGCAACACGATCACCTCTTCGGTGCGGCGTTCGCGAGTTTCGGCCATCTTTGCCGATGCCACGCGTAGACATTGAGCGCGACGTTTGCCCGCCGTCCATTTCCGCCAAACCGCCATCGCGTCATCGTTTGCATCAAGTGCGAACTGCAATTCCGTTGGCACGACCACTGCTTCAGAGTCCGCGATGTCGAAGCTCACCGAAACCGTATCACCCACCGAGACGCCGCAGAGCTTTTGAAGCTTCTTGGAAAACATGAAGAACCACTTACCCTTTTCGGGCATTAATCCGCACTCGATACGAATCCCATTGATCTCGCCGTCAATCCGTATTCGCTTCGATTTCCCAAGGCCCAATTGCAACACGATGTTCTTGGGGAGATAGACAAGCGTCCCGTCAATTGTGGCCTCAAAGTTGTAGGGATAGTCGCTCATGAGTGACGTCATTCGCAGGTGATGGCAGTTTGGAAGAGGCGAGCCGTTCAGCAGAAACGCCTTTGGCGTGACCAATCTCACTGATCGCCGATGAATGTTCAATAGCCTGCTGATGCGGCGAGAACCACGACGGATTGAGCCCGCAAGTCCATCACCTGGGGTGGCGACGATTCTCTCGACCGCCGGCTTTCGAGCCGAGAACAATCGACAACTTGAATGCTATTTATGATGTGTGCCGTACCGTCCACACGGCGAGTGTGTTGCTGGGCCAAGCGTTTGAGGTCGTGCGAGCGGACGTGGCCGGCCCCTCTGGGGTATCGATTCTTCCGATTAGCATCCGGCGCGCAGTGGGTGTGCGATAGGTGCGCAGTACTGTGCGTGCAATGACTCACTGGTAACAGGGCGACCTCACTGTAGGCATCAAAACGCTTCGAAATCCAATGGCATCCGGTCGTCAACGGCCCCCGCGAGCCTTTGGCATTACACTTGCGGAAGGTTGGCGACGTCCGTTCAACCGAACGCGATCAAATGAAAAACAACAGGACGGAAGGAACGGACAATGTCTGTCGATCGGTCAATATTGCAATGAGCGAAAATTCCCCCGAAGTTTATCTCACCAATTGCCTGCGACCGTTCGACATCGAAGGCTTTGATGCCCTCGCCGAGTTGGCTCTCGATCTTCGCTCGTCCTGGAACCACGCGACGGATGAAGTGTGGGGGCGATTGGATGCCGAACTGTGGGACATCACGCACAATCCTTGGGTGGTTTTGCAAACGGTGTCGCGGCAGCGGATCATCGATGTTCTCAGCGATGCGGGCTTCCGGAAAGATCTGGATCGACTCGTTTCGAATCGCAGGCGGACGGCGGAGCAACCGGCTTGGTTCCAGCAAACATTCAGTGCGTCGGATCGCAGTGCGAGTGATCCAAAGATTGACACGCGCCGAGCCGCGGTGGCGAATGAGACCGAAGGTGACTGCCCGCTGACGTGTGCTGCGTATTTCAGCATGGAATTTATGCTGAGCGAAGCGTTGCCGATCTATTCCGGTGGTCTTGGTAACGTGGCGGGAGATCAGCTCAAAGCGGCGAGTGATCTCGGCGTGCCAGTCGTCGCGGTGGGACTGCTGTACCAACAAGGGTATTTTCGTCAATCGATCGATACCGATGGCGGGCAACAGGCGTTGTATCCTTACAACGATCCTGGCCAATTGCCGATCACGCCGCTCCGGCATTCTAACGGGGAGTGGTTGCGACTGCGGATTGACCTGCCCGGCTATGCGGTATGGCTTCGCGCATGGGAGGTCCAAGTGGGGCGAGTGAAGCTCTATTTGCTAGACAGCAACGACGCGGCGAATTTCCCCGTGCACCGAGGTATTACAAGCGAACTGTATGGCGGCGATCATGACCTGCGATTGAAGCAAGAACTGGTTCTCGGTATCGGCGGTTGGCGACTACTGTGCGAACTCGGCCTCACGCCAGAGGTATGCCATCTCAACGAAGGGCATGCCGCATTCGCAGTCTTAGAGCGGGCACGCGTTTTCATGGAACAATCGGGGCAGCCATTCGAAGTGGCATTGGCGGTGACACGTGCCGGAAACTTGTTCACAACGCACACCGCGGTACCGGCAGGTTTCGATCGGTTTTCTCCAGACTTAATCGAACAGTATCTTGGTCGATATGCACAAGTGCGGCTCGGGATTTCAACTGACGATCTGTTGGCGCTCGGTCGCCAAAATCCCCATGACCACTCAGAGCCCTTCAATATGGCGTACTTGGCGATTCGCGGCAGCGGGGCGGTCAATGGAGTCAGTCGTCTGCACGGCCAAGTCAGCCGTCGAATGTTCGAGCCACTGTTTCGGCATTGGCCCGAAGACGATGTTCCGATCGGACACGTGACAAATGGAGTCCATATGCCGAGCTGGGATTCGGAGGCGGCCGACAAATTGTGGACTCGTTCGTGCGGCAAAGACCGGTGGCTCGGAACGAGTGACTCGCTGCCCTGCGATATCTGCCGTGTCTCGGATGAGGAATTGTGGCAGTTTCGTGTCGATGCAACACACTCGCTGGTCGAATATTCTCGCCGTCGACTGTCTCGCGAATTGGCAGCGTCGGGAGTTTCGCCCGAAGACGTCGAAGCCGCCAAGCACTTGTTTGACCCGAACACATTGACGCTCGGATTTGCCCGCCGATTTGCCACCTACAAACGGCCGAACCTATTGCTTCATGATCCCGATCGACTGCTGCGATTGTTGGCCGATTCGGAACGCCCGGTGCAACTCGTGATCGCAGGCAAGGCACACCCGGCTGATCAGGCGGGACAAGACTTAATCCGCAGGTGGATCGAATTCATCCGCGATCCCTTGGCCCGACAACATGTGATCTTCCTCAGCGACTACGACATGCTGCTGGCCGAGCAGTTGGTTCAAGGCGTCGACGTTTGGGTGAACACACCCCAGCGACCGTGGGAAGCAAGCGGAACGAGTGGGATGAAAGTACTCGTCAACGGTGGCATCAATCTCTCGGAATTGGACGGTTGGTGGGCGGAGGCATACACTCCCGAGGTCGGTTGGGCGATCGGCGACGGACAAGAACACCGCTACGATCCCGGTTGGGACGCAATCGAAGCGGAGCAACTTTATCACGTGTTGGAAAATGAAGTCGTTCCCGAGTTCTATGAACGCAACGAACGAGGATTGCCGACACGCTGGTTGGCTCGAATGCGAGCCAGCATGTCTCAGTTGACACCGCAGTTTTCGGCGATCCGCTCGGTCCGCCAGTACACCGAACAGTACTATCTGCCAGCCGCGACCGCTTACCGAGAACGTGTCGCCTACAATGGGGCACGCGGTACCAGCATCGTTAATTGGGAACACTCACTTCGCGAAAAGTGGCCTTCGTTAGAATTTGGCGAAGTGCGAGTGGAAACTCGAGAGGATCAGCACTCTTTTGAAACCGATGTGTACTTGGATGGACTCGATCCTCACTACGTCAGCGTCGAATTGTATGCTGAAGCATCGGATGACGAACCTAGCATCCAACTCCCCATGTCGCAAAAAGACATTCCTAGCGACTTAAGCCCCGGTGAGAATTGGGCGACCTATTTTGCGTCCGTTGCCGCGACACGACCGGCGAGCGACTTCACTCCACGAATCGTTCCTAAGCAAGACAAAGTCGCCGTGCCGTTGGAACTTGATTTGATTCGGTGGCAACGGTGATCCGTCTGCCACTGTTTCTGGAAGCAAGCCGATGTGCTCGAATTGGGCTCCGACGAAATTTCACCGTCACTGACAACCGGAGCGAGTTCGCGCAACGCCCCGCCAAACCATTCCAAGACAATGACAGAACACGTGCGCGGCAACGGAGCGTTTCATGACCGTCCGACTGTATCTGATGCGACACGGCGAGACCGAGTGGTCAAGATCGGGTCAGCATACCGGCCGTGTCGATCTCCCTCTGACGTCCCATGGCGAGGACGAAGCTCGGCGAACGCCTTCGTGCGATTCGGTTTGACCACGTCCTAGTCAGCCCGTTGCAACGTGCTCGAAAAACATGCGAACTCGCTGGCTGCGGCGCGCACGCGATAATCGAGCCAGATCTGATCGAGTGGGATAACGGTGAATACGAAGGTCGAACGCACGCGGAAGTATTCAACGAGCGCCCCGGTTGGAATCTCTTTGTCGACGGGAGTCCAGGTGGCGAAATGCCTGATCAAATTGCCCGTCGAGCCGACGGCCTGATCGAGCGATTGAATTCCCTCGAAGGAAACGTCGCGTTGTTCTCCCACAGCCATTTCGGTCGCGTGCTGGGCGCACGATGGATTGGAGCACCGGTTCAACTCGGGCAGCATCTGATTCTCAGCACAGCTTCGCTAAGCGTGCTGACTAGCCAAGCCGATCATGAAAACATGCGCGTGATCGAAAAGTGGAACAGTTGATTGAGTATCAGCTTACGATTGGCGGTTTTCTCGGTCGCAAAAATCCAGCGAAGCCGAATTTGGAAAGACCTCGATGATAATTTCGCGATTCCCACCCTCAGACCCCGTCGTCTGCTCGGTTCGCCAAATGCGATTACCCTGATCGCCTCGACTGCTGCGTCACCTTGGTAGCGAGGATAGAATCACTTGCGTCTTGAGTTCCATTCAAAGAGTGAAGCATGACGGCAAAGCAGGTTCTGTTAGCACTTCGCAAGGTCGCTCGCGAGGACAAGGCGTTGTTCTTGCCTAAATTCTTTCAAGCGATTCCTGGTGGGTATGGTGAAGGTGATCAATTCCTCGGTTGCGTGGTCCCGGACCAACGCAAGGTGGCCCAGCAGTTTCGTGATCTGTCGCGTGAGGAATTGGTCAAACTGTTCGCTTCGCCATGGCATGAGTGTCGGCTGACCGGAATGTTGATTTTGGTCGGCCAGTTTGAGTTAGCAGCAAAGCCGAAGAATCCTCACCGCGATTTTGAATGTCGCGAGATCGTTGAGTTCTACTTGGCGAATCTGAATGCCGCGAACAATTGGGACATTGTTGATTCGACCGCTCCAAAAATCCTCGGTCCGTGGCTGGTCGAACACCCTGATGAGCGAAGTGTTCTCGATCGGCTTGCCGCAAGCGATGTGCTTTGGGATCGACGCGTGGCGATTGTGGCAACTTATTCGCTCATCAGAAACGACGAGTTCGATGAGATCATGGGACTTGCCGAACGTCTGTTGAGTGACGGACACGACCTGATGCACAAGGCGATCGGATGGATGCTTCGCGAGATGGGTAAACGCGATTCATGCCAATTGGAGAAATTCTTGAAGCGGAACTCGAAGTCAATGCCGCGAACAATGCTCCGCTACTCGATCGAGAAATTGCCGCGGGAAGATCGAGCAAAATGGATGAAGTGAAGCGTGAATGGTCCTCCTTTTGGTGTGTAGCCCTTTCCCTCGCTTGAGTTTTCGATGGCAACACGCCCCCTCGATACGATTCTTCGACAAAACATCGAACGGGTATCACCGCGTGAGGCTGCTATACTTGTTCCCGGCGCTGATAATTGGAGACGCGTGTTTCTTTTCAGCTCTCTGCCCAGATGCGCGTCGCAGCTTTCTGATGAATGCGGATTGCGCGACCAGCAGACGACAAGTAACCGGTGTCCGTTCGTTGTGTCGGAAAGAAACCCAGGTAGCGGGACAGTGACTCCGCGTGGATGAGACTGAAACGCTGTTTAATCGAATCAACTATTGAAGGCCAGACAATGACTGTTTTGACTTACCGCGGATTGCCATGTTGGTTTGCCACGCTGCTGCTGGTCATCTCGTTCGCCGCAATGAACTGCACTGCACAAGAGCCGCGTGATTCAGACAACAAACCTTTGAAGGTGTTCATTCTCGCGGGGCAGTCGAACATGCAGGGGCACGCACACGTCCGGACAATTGAGGCCATGCGTTTGAACGCGAAAGCGGCCCCGCTGCTCGATAGGATGCTCAACGCCGACGGTAGGTACCGAACTTGCGAGAAGACTTGGATCTCGTCCATCGGATCGTCCAATGAGGAAAAAACGGGACGCCTCACGGTGGGCTTTGGGGCGAGTGCCAATGGTCCCAAAATCGGCCCCGAATTCATGTTTGGGCTGGCGATGGAATCGATGCTCGACGAACCCATCTTGATCATCAAAACCGCCTGGGGTGGCAAGAGCTTGCATACCGATTTTCGACCACCGAGTGCTGGTGCGTATGAGTTTAACGACGCACAGCTTGCAACGATCAAAAAGCAAGGCAAGGACATTGAACAGATCAAGACAGAGAAAGCTTCCGCCACCGGTTACTACTACCGTCTGATGCGAGACCATGTGAAATCGGTTCTGGCGAACATCTCGCGTGTGCATCCAGACTACGACGCGGAACGCGGATACGAACTCGCCGGCTTCGTTTGGTTTCAAGGATGGAACGACATGGTTGATGGTGGTGCGTATCCCGATCGGAATCGGCCAGGTGGGTACGACGAGTATAGCCATTTGCTGTCGCAGTTTATCCGCGATGTCCGAAGTGATTTCGATGCCCCCGAGCTTCCGTTTGTGATTGGCGTGATGGGTGTCAATGGCGCCACGTCGCAATACGGACCCGAACAGCAGCGTTACAAAGCCGTTCACCAGAATTTTCGCGATGCGATGGCAGCACCCGTGAAAACGGCCAAGCCAGCAGGCAGCGTTGTTGCTGTCCTGACAGAGGAGTACTGGGACGCCGAAGCGGCTGACTTACGCCGTCGCGAAAAGTCGATCAAACCAAACGTCGACAAGGTCAAAGCCGCTATGAAACAGAATCTAATTAGGCGTGACGAAGGGGAGGCAAAAATCGAAATGATCTACGCGGGTGCGTTTGATGAACGCGAACTTCAAATCCTCCGAACGAGCACCTCCAACTTTGAGTTCCATTACATGGGTTCTGCAGGCATCATGGCACAAATCGGTAACGGATTTGCCGAGGCAATGGCTCGCATGATCCAGCAACCGGTCCCGTGAGAGTCACACAGACGGAAGCATGCCTGATACTCGTTCAAAAACCTCGGAACGGTAAGACGCAAAACGGCCAGCGTCATGAATCAAAACGCCATCGGGCACGCCATGACGAGCCCACCTTAGCGAACGTGCCGAATGGAGATTGCCGACGTCGACGGTCCTGCGAAGACGCGAATCAAGCGGATGTGACGCGGCGTGGGACCGGACGGCTCACGCCATTCCGCTAATTATGGAATCCCGCAGTAATTAAATCGACGTCCCCCGAGACCGAAAATTGCAGGCGTTTTCGGAGCCTCCGAAAAGCTCCGATACGTCTGTCAGCAAGTGATGATGTCCAGATATTCCGAATCGGCTGACGTGCGGTTGGCACTGCGATTGCTCTGAAAACTAGTCATGCAAATCGACTTTGAATGTTTTGGATTTTCCTGACGAGGGAGGCCGAGCCGCGGTGATCGACAATCCGAGCAGCATCCTGGTGTATCTGTTTTGTGTCCTTGGCTTGTTAACTGTCGCGGGACTGGTCTCGCTCGTGGGCTATGTCGCATTCTTCAGAAGGAATTGAGCCCCACAAACCAGATCGTCAAACGGCCAGCCGAAGGCGTCGGCGATGGTGCATCATCGCCGTCGGTTGGCCGTCCGTCGATTTTCTACACGCAGGTCGTTAGCCCCAGTTGCGTTGGGGAACCGGGGCTAAAACAAATCGGTTGATACCCGGCAAGACTCTTCCGGACCTGTTCTGCGGTTAAGACGATCACGCCGCTTTGACTTCGATCCGCTTCGACGGAGTCGACTCGTCTTTTGGCAGACGAATTTTGAGAACGCCGCTATGGTAGTTGGCATCAATCTGGTCGTCCTTCACACCTGCTGGCAGCATGAAGGATTGCTGATAGCTGCCGTACCGATACGAGCGTTCGTTATTGTTTTTCGACTCTTCCTTATGTTCCGCCTTCACGGTCAACACGTTGCCGCTGACTTTGACATCGATCTCGTCAGGTTCAAAGCCGGGCATTTCCGCTGACACCCAATACTCGTTCTCGTTTTCATCGAAACGGGCCAACGAAGGCGAGAAATTGCCTTCGTCCCAGAATCGCGTCAGCAAGTTATCGAAGTTTCGCCGCAGGGTGGTGATCGGATCGTCGTCGTGCTGGACACTCAGTGAATGTCCACCGTCATGAGATTTTCGTTTCCAGGGGATCAATTTGTCAAACATGGGAATGCCTCCTTTCGAAAATAAGGTGGTTTTCGAAACATCCCACCGCGATCACGCGGCGGGAGAACATCGGGCCAACGGATCAGTTGGCTTTCACTTCGATGCGTCGCGGCTTCGCATGGTCGGACTTCGGAAGGTGCAGCGTCAGCACGCCATCGTGTAGTTCAGCCGAGATGGCGTCACCATTGATCGCTTCACCGATCGTGAACGTCCGTTGGAAGTCGCCTACACCGTATTCGCTGTAAAGACAGCCTTCGCCGTCATGGCAGCGGGAGACTTTGCCGTGAATTGTCAGTTGTCGGTTCTCGAAATGGATTTCCAGATCGTCGCTACTGACGCCAGGCAGATCTCCGTACAGGATCAATTCTTCGTCGCCTTCCCAAATGTCAAACCGAGGTTGATAGGTCGATTGAGTTGGTTGACCGTTTCCATGTTGGTATTGGCTAAGTCGATTTTCGTTGCTTTGACCTGTACGTTCCTGTTGATTATGTGCAGTCATTGTGGTTCTCATCATTCACCTCCAATTCAATGGGTAGTTTGTTTCTGAACATCAAACGAAATGCATCAGCTTGCCTTGACTTCGATACGTCGCGGCTTGACGGCTTCGCTCTTTGGAAGCGTGACATGCAGCACGCCGTCCTTGAACTCGGCCGATACGCTGTCGCTGTCGATGTCGCCCGGCAATTCGACCATGCGGCTGAATTTGCCATAGCCACGTTCTTGGCGATGCCACGTCCCGCCTTCGCGTTGAGGCGGCTTGCGTTCGCCTTTGATAGTCAACTGATTTCCGGTGACGTAGATTTCGACGTCGTCCATGCAGAAGCCAGGCAATTCGGCTTCGGCGTACACGTTGTCGTCATCGCCCCAGACGTTGAGTGCTGGGAAGCTACCGACGCTTAACGCACCCCCGATGCCGCCACGGCAAAACAGGCGATCCATCTCACGGCTGAGTCGATTGAGCTCAGTCCAAGGTTCCCATCGAGTCGCTAACATGTGTGTACCCTCCTTTCAAACGGATTCAAAAGAATGGTGGTTTCAAGTTGGTTGTTTGGTTTGATCGACTGACTCTGCCTTTTTGGCAGTTCTGTCCGTCCGTTCCCACAAAATTGCAACGGCTGTACCAATCGCGCATCGCTCTGAGAACGTGTCTTTGAAATGAAGTCACTCAGCCTCCGGGAGTGGCGAGGCGAGAGGGAGCGAGGTCGAACCCGGACGGGCGTCTGAGATGAACGACTGCCGTCGCGATCACGACGAAGAATCGAGGCGAAACTTACACGGCGTCGAAACTCACGAGTCAGTGAGAACGACTTGTCGTTGAATTCGTCAAAAGGTTGGAGGAACGCTCGCCCGATGCTCCAACCTTTTGATCGCCCCTGTTACCGACGGGGCTGATGTTGAGACGTCGCCCGCCCCGCGCGAATTCGTGGCGGCTCAGTGGTGCAAACTCACCGGTTTGATCGTCGAAAATGTGATGCGTGACAACGATCGACTTTTCGGTCAGGTCGATTTCGTTGAAGGAATTTTTCTCTCGCTCGCGTCCGCGGCCTCGTCGTGAGGTCGTCGTGCCACACTGGACGATTACGATGCCGTGCTCGCGTCCTGCCGCCGGATAGAAATCGAGCGTGTTGCCAATGAACGCTCGATGTAAATGCCCGCCAAGGATTAACTCGACGCCCAGCTCCACGAATAATTTAATCGCCCGCTTTGCCCGCGGCATGGTCTGATCACGCAAGTAATCAGGGGCCGGTGCGAAGTGATGGTGCGCGACGATGATCCGTGCCAGATCAGTGGACGGTGTATCGAACACGCGGCGGCAATAATCAAGTTTGGATGGATGAATACGACCGTTGCTAATGGCTGATCGCGGTGCCGTGGAATCGAGGCCGACGATGATCGACTCGGGCGTTCGTAGCACCGTGTTCAACTCTTTGCTAATGAACTGTTGATAGTAACGATGCGGATCAGCCAACCGCTCGACGATCCGGTAAAGGGGCACGTCATGGTTGCCGGGAACGATCACCCGTGGGACGTCCGGTAAACGCTCAATAAAACCTGCTGCCGCCTCGAATTGTTCCGGCTTCGCCCGCTGTGTCAGATCGCCGCTGACGACGACCACGTCCGGTTCAATGGCTTGCGCCGACTCAACAACCGCATCACCAACTTGGGGCAGGAAGGGCGGTCCGAAATGCAGGTCGGATACGTGGAGAATTTTCATGGAACACCGTTTGCTCTTATAGGTCATTCAACGGCGGAGTGCAGATGTCGGCGAAACAAATTGAATTGTGTCGACTTCAGCCTGCCGCCCAATACGAATCAACTGCAAGCCTCATACCATGAACGCCCCTGTCGCCATTCTCGCAAATCCGAACGCCTCTGGGTGGGGGATGCAGCGTACCGATCTGGAACGACTTGCGAGAGCGAGCGGTGACCAGTTGATCAAACTGGATTCAGAAGGTCGCTGGCTCATGCGACTTTCATCGCTCGATACACCTCGCCTGTGCATCTATGGCGGCGACGGGACCCTGTCGAGCGTTATCGCTCAACTCGAACGGGAGGATCTGCTCGGGAGGTTCGAGTTGGGGTTAATTCCGGGGGGAACCGGAAACGATTTTGCTCGCTCGATCGGTCTGCATGGTTTGTCGTTGGCCGAAGCCTACCGGTACGCAACCAGTGCCGATGCCGTACCCGTTGATTTGATTGACGTCCTCAATGGAACATCGCGGCTGATCGTCAACGCGGCCACCGCTGGATTTGGTGGTTTGGTTTCGGGCGATGTGACCGAGGCAGACAAACGGCGTTGGGGAGCGATGGCGTATTGGGTCGCCGCATTCACGCACCTGACGTCGCTACCTCAGTACTCCATCGAATTGAACCTAGACGACGGCCGAGGCGGAAATTTTGATGTGTTCGGATTGGCGATCACGTCTGGCCGATACGTCGGCGGTGGGTTTCCCGTATCGCCGGACGCGATCGTGAACGATGGATTGTTGAATGTGACCGTGATTCCAGTCATGCCTGTCGGCGAGTTGTTGGCAGCGGGAGTGGATTTCACGCTTAATCGAAACAGCGAACCGAGACGCATCGTAACATTCAAAACACGATCGGTGCATGTGACCGCGACACCACGTCTACCCTATAGCCTCGATGGTGAGTCGCAGCAAAGCGAACATGCCGAATTCGCCATTCGCCCCGCCGCTGTCAACGTGACCTGTCATCCTCAGGCGACCGGCGTCTGGAAGTCTCGAAAGCGTCATGCTGTCACGTGACAAAACACGTCAAGAATTACGTTGGCGAGGCGGGGGATCAAGTCTTACCGCGACGTTGTGGTTTGGCGCAGCGGTTGCTCAGTTCTATCGCACCACAAATTCACGAGGTGATACGATGACAAGAGTGCAATTTATTCAATCCCTAACAAGCCAACTCGAACGCCGAGGTGAGCAGACCCGCGGATCGCTCCGCGTCGAAATGGACGAACTACAAAGTCTTCACGATCAATCCGTCGGAGACTTCGGCGATCGCGGAATCGAAGCTCACGCCAGCGAATTGGTTGGCAAATTAGCCGAATCCGAAAGTCGCGAATTGGCCGAGATTGAGGATGCGTTGCAGCGATTACACGACGGCCACTTTGGGGACTGCCTCGATTGCGGCAAGCCAATTCCCGTGAACCGATTACGTGCGATCCCCCACGCCGCCCGTTGCATCAGGTGTCAAGAAACGCTTGAGAGTGGAAGGTTGTTGGCGGCATGAAACGGTGGATAGCCCTCTTGATTGGCGTGTTGATCGTCGTCGCCGTGTGGTACTTCGCCGGGGCGTCCATGCAATTCACCGCCGCCGCCGAAAACGAGCGATGGCTACGGAGCGTCGTTGCGGACCACCCGGTAGTCAGCGTTGGCGTCGGAGTCATTATCTATGTACTGACTTCGTTGATTCCTGGAACAACGGGCAAGTCGATTGTGTTTGGATGGCTGTTTGGATTTTGGATCGGACTTGCCATCGTGAGTTTTTCACTGGCTACTGCGGCCGTTCTCGCAATGTTAACGGTGCGGCGATTCTTTCGAGACTGGGCCGTTCGTCGGGCACCAAGAATCGTCGAGAATATTGACAGGGCCTTGCGACGCGGCGGCGAAGCGACTTGCCTGATGACGTTGAGGTTGGTGCACGCACCCTACACCGGGATCAACTATTCGGCCGGTGCGACGCGAGTACGAGTCTCCACGTTTGCTTGGACGACGTTGCTCGGAATGTTGCCCAGCAACATGGTTTTCGTGCTCGCCGGCTCTCGATTGCCCAGCCTCGAACGGTTCGATGAAATTAAACTATGGGACATCGTTAGTTGGCAACTGCTTCTCGGCAGCACCTTAGCCATCGCGATTCCCTTGGTGGTCAAACGGTTAATTGGTGATAACTCGGCTAAGGAGAACTGCGAACAGGGCGGCGTCTCATGAGTCCGACTTCGCCTACCGCCGGAGTCGCGTACTCGGTGATCGGATTGCTGATCGCCGGAACCATCGTTCGCCTCAGCACACTTCAAGACCGTACCTCGCCGGTCTCGCGAAAGCGGATCGCCAGCCTGCTGTCGTGGTGGATCGTTGCAGCTTGGGTGTTATTGGCAGCGATGGGAGGTCGTGTCATCGCGTCCGTCCTATTTGCGATTGTCAGTAGTCTGGCGTTTCGAGAATACGCTTCGTTGGCGTCTTTGAAGGAAAACGGGCTTCGTCGAGGATCTGATGAAACACAAGGCTACACCGGAGGAAGCACTGGTGCTGCCTGTGGCTTCGGATTGCTGCAAACCGTCGGCTACCTCGCCATTACCGCCTCATACGCGGGACTCGCGATAGGTTTGGGAGGACTTTGGTTGGCCTCGATACCTCTCGCCGTCGTGCTGTTCTCGTGCGTGCTGTTTGCTGAAAAAACCGAACTGGCAAATTTCACGCACCGGGCCAGCCAAGTGGTCTATGGTGTGTTATTGACATGTAGCTTGCCCGCGTGCAGTTTGCTGCTTAGCGACCCGGTTGACGCAACATTTACCGGTCTGTTTTTAATGGTTATCGGATTGACCGAGTGGAATGACATACTCGCTGCTTGGGTTGGGCGAGTGATTGGCAAAACCAAACTGGCTCCCGTGATCTCCCCCAACAAGACGGTCGAAGGCTTTGTCGGCGGTGTCGTCGGAACGGTTGCCACAGCCGCATTTCTCGGACCATGGTTGACGTCGTTTAATATGACGACTTCCGTCTCGATCGGTTTCGCCATTGCTCTGGCGGGAACTCTCGGCGATCTGAACATGTCTGCCATCAAAAGGGCGGCGGGCGTCAAGGACAGCGGTGCATTATTGCCCGGCCAGGGTGGCATTCTCGATCGCATTGATTCGTTGACATTTTCCGCCCCTGTGACTTTGTTGATACTGGAGCTGACGAGATGAAGTGGACGATACCCAACATGATTTGCATCGCCCGTGGCATGCTGTCGCCACTGCTCGTCGTGCTGGCTTGGAACGGGTACGGTCGAGAGACATTGATTCTGTTTCTGTTGTTGACGCTTTCGGATTTTGTCGACGGCAAACTGGCCAGATGGCTCGATCAGCGAACCGAGATCGGACCACGACTGGACAGTTTTTCCGACGCTATCATGTATGGTTGTCTCGCGTTGTCGTTGGTGTTCTTGCGCGGCGAGCTACTTGCCGATGAAGTCATCTGGATCGTGCTCGCGATTTTCAGTTACATCGTCGCTGGGTGTTATGCGGTCGCCAAGTTCGGCAAACTGCCCAGCTATCACACGCGATCGGCCAAGACGGCATGGTTGCTCGTCGCGATCGCCGCGGCATCGCTTTTGGTCGGCGGTCCGGCATGGCCGCTGCGCGTGGCAATGGCATCGGTCATGCTCGCCAACGCGGAAAGCGGTCTGCTAACTCACTGGCTTGAAAGTCCGGTCAGCGACTTAAAATCGATCTTTCATCTACCGCGTTAGGCAGCCCACCGTACCGTCTAAGGCGAGGAAGCACACCGCCAACGCCGCGCCATCCGACTTGTCTATGACAAATCATTAGCAGTACAACGATATTCCTGGTCGAATGTAGGAACCGTCGTTAGCGTCAAACGGCTATCGATTCGTCGAGTGATATCCCAACGGTGGACGTGTCGATGAGTTTTCGCATAGTTGAAAAAAAATGTTCGAAGTATTCCGCCAGTGTTGGGCACTATAGCCATATGACCCAATCAACGAATCCATATTGGCAAGTTCCACTTGGCCCGGTTCTCGCGACCATTTGTGGTTTGAGCACGACACTACTGCTCGGGCTGGTTTCCTGGTCGTTGGTAAAAGGAGTTCCCGGTATCGCGATCGGCATGTTCGTCGGCGTACTGGTTGCATCGTGGTTGCGATGGAAATCCGACTGGCCCGTCTCGATCTTTGCCAGCGGGTTAGGAGCGGCGGTGGCGTGTTATGGTGCCATCGCAACGGCTGAGTTACTGCCGCCTGGAAGCATCGACTGGATGTGGAAAGGCGGACTTTACGGGGCGGCGTTCGGCATCACAATCGCCGCGATTTTGTCACCACTCGGTCTGCTTGGATTTCAGCGGGGCGGCAATTAACGACTGCGACTACGATCTCGCTCATGTGAAAATAGTGGAGGCAGCTGAAATGTAAAAACGCCTCCGGTTCATGCTCGACCTGGAGCTGACAAACGGGGTTGGCCCTGACGGGGTTACCCACCTCATTGTTTCACTGTCTTTAAACTGAATCTTGCAATCGAAGCCATCCTCCCTCAAGAAAGGTCGAGCGAAGGAAGAGCACTTCAGAAGGCGTTCTAACGGGAACAGCGTCACATTTCACGTAGCCCGGCCGCTCGGGACGTCGAAAGTTTTAGTGCACTTTCTAGCGGAACTGCGCAAGTCGTCGGGTCCCAGGTTACCGGACAGTTCGCGCCGTTCCGCTAAATTAAAAATCCCGCGGCAATTCAATCGACATCCCGAGAGCCTCAGCTACGTAAAAAGTGAAGACTCCAATACGTCTGCCCAAAAAACGTCGCTGTGCAGCTAAATAGTTCCTTAGTCCCACCCCTGCGAACGCGAAACGCCGTCGTTTGTTGAAGCTTTCCCGTTGGCGGATTCGGACGTAAGCTCCGCAAGTTCCGTACTCAATTCGGTCAAGTTCATTGCCGATTGTTCGATTTCTTGCAGCGCCGTTGCATGGTCGGACGTCATCCGTTCCATGTCCTGCATGGTTTTATCGAGTTCGACCGTACCGGTTGCCTGCCTTGTTGCTGCCGAAGCGATCTGCTTTGCGGTTAATGCGGACGCCGAGATCGTCTCCAACAACGTTTGAACCAGATCGCTGGTTTGGTGAGCGATCTGTCTGGCTTCGTTCACGACCACCGTTTCTTGCTCAGACGATTCCACGGCTTTTCGGATGGCATGAACAATCTCCGATAGAATGCCACGCACCTCGCGTGTCGACTGCATCGATTGTTGAGCCAGGCGTTTGATCTCGGCCGCCACGACAGCAAATCCTTTTCCGTGTTCGCCAGTTCGTGCGGCTTCCACAGCGGCGTTGAGTGCCAGGACGTTGGTTTGTTCGGCAATGTCGTCAACCGTCGAGGTGATTTCGCCGATCGCCTGTGCCCGTTCGGCAAGCGAGATCACATGAGTGGCGGTTTCTTCAACTTGCCGTCTGACCGACTCCAACGCTTCGATCGATTTCCCCATGGCTTCGCGACCTGTTTCCGCGGTCGCTTCGACATGCTGAGCTTCTTCGACCATTCCATTGGCTCGTCCTGCGGTGTCATGAGCGATGCTGGTTATCTCGTTCATCGTACTTGCGACTTGAGAAACGGCAGCGGCTTGGTCATGCGATCCGCGAGCCTGTTTGGAAGTCGTCGATCGGATGTCATCACTGGTTGAGTTGAGACGCCCGACTGTATCCGCGATCGCTTCAAAAAGCGTATTCCGCTCGTGTTGTGCCTTCAACATTTCTTCTTGCGACGCGAGCGTCAAACGTTGTGATTCCAATCGCTCGTTTTGCTCAGTCAGCTTTTCCTCTTTGGTCTTCAGATCGTCGACCATCGATTGCAAGTTTGACGCCATCTGGTTAAATCCGTCGCTTAGCTTGGCGACTTCACTCTGACCGGCAGCAGGAATTCGGTATTCGAGTTCTCCTTGACCGATACGAAGAGCGCCTCGGAGTAAGACATCGATGGGGCGGGTTACCGAACGGGCAATCAGCCATCCAGCCGCGATGACGAGCAGTGTCGCGACAATCGCCAGCAAGATAATCTGGTTGCGCAGTCGATTGATCGGCGCGAAAACCACCGATGTTTTTCTCGCTTCTAGAACGATCCACCCCATCCCCGCAAAGTCACCGTGTCCACGTGACACCGCGAACGCGCCTAACAACTCTTCACCATCTCGAACATTGGTGAGATTGGCAACAAACGCGTTCTCGTTTTTATCAAAGTCAACGTCTCGAAAGTACTCACTGCCGTCTCGGAGTCCTGTTGATTCTTCCCCCGCTTCGCGAATCACGTTGTGATCTCGATCGAAGAGCAACAGAAAGCCGTCGGTTTGGCTGTTTCGCTTGTACTTGTCGACAATGTCAATCAGTTCCTGAATATTCAACACGGCCTTCATCACGCCCAGGAATTCTCCGTCCTCGTCGACCGCCTTCAGACAGATGTCGATCGAATAGATGCCCGCGCTGTCGTCGAAACTGACGTCTTCAATATGCAATCCGTTCTCCAACGCCTGTTGCCACCATGATTCGTCGTCTTGGCGGTAGTCCGAGGTACGGTTGGTTTGGGCAACGTTCGCACCAAAGCGGTTGGTGATGAACACCTCGCCGAAAACAGCATGCCCTGCTGATTTTTCCAATTGCCGCAGCCAAACATTGAAATCGCGGGCCAGATCATTGCTCATGACCTGCTGCATCAACGGGATCGTTTCGTTGGCCGGCGTGGACCGCCACTGCTGATCACGTTGCTCAATCAAACTCGCCGGATCATCTATCTGCACCATCTCTTGATTGGATTGCCGCAACGCGTCGCGTACCAAGTCGGTTTGCAAATACGCCTGCCATGTCGTGGCGCGGGTTTGAATGATCCAATCGACCTCGTCCATGACCTCTTGAGCTCGGGTGACCGAGTTGGCTTCGATGGCGCGGCGCAAGTTGGTTTCGCTGACACTGGTCGCGTAGATTCCCACCAACCAAATCAAAATCGTCGGCAAAATCGTTGCAATCAGCAATTGATGGACGATACGCATGGTCGTATACCCTAAGGAAAATCCCGCCGTTAAATGATTTTGATTACTCCGATTGTAATTCAACCGCCTCGTCGAACGGATCGTCAGGGCCCCCAAACGCGTGTTTTCCTTGTCGTTAAGGCTGGTGGCGCTCCGATCTCTGGCGATATGAGTGCCAATCCATATCCCCAATTCCGTGCGTTGTTCTTCGCGATCACCATCACAACGTTGGTGAGCTCACCAACGCGTGCCGACGATGCCGCGGTCGCCAGAGCCGCCTACAAACAAAGCTTCATCAATAACGATTTCAGCTACCTTGACGATCCGGAGTACCAAGGACACTTCCTGGGCGAGCAACTGAAGCGACTTCGTCCCTGCAGCGACATCACGATCGACTTAGGCGGTCGATTCCGTTCTCGGTATCACAACGAAAATAATCTCCGCGGCGGTCGCCGATTAACGGGCGCCAGCGATGAATTCTTGCTTTCGCAGACACTCTTGTTCGCGGACGTCCATATCGGTGACAATCTGCGTGTTTTTGGGCAGGCGATTGATGCGACCAGCGACGGCGAAGATCTGCCCCCACGTGGCAGCGAAGTCAATCGTTTCGATATGCAGATGCTCGCCGTTGATGCGTTACTGTTGAGCCGTGGCGACGATCAAGAATGGTGGCTGCGCTTCGGACGCCAAGAAATGTACTATGGATCGCAACGTCTCGTCGCCAGCCGTCCGTGGCGAAACACGCCACTGACCCACGACGGCGTGCGGAGTTGGTGGAAGTCCGATTCGGCACAGGTCGACGCCTTCTGGGTGCGGCCGATCGATCCGAGACAGCATCGGCCCGACGATCACAACTTTGACAATCCGGACCAAAGCCGACAGTTCTACGGGGTCTTCGGTACAGCCAAAACCGACGCGGCGAGACACGACCTTTATTACTTTGGGATGACCGAAGATGATGATCTGGTGCAAACCTTTGCCGGTGTTCCAGGCGGTTTCGATGTCCACACCATCGGCGGTCGCGTTATTCGCAACGAAGGCGAGATACGGTTTGAACTCGAAGGTGGCTACCAATTCGGAAGTTTTTCGACTTCCCGTCAATCGGCCGGCTTCGCAACCGTCGGACTCGGGCACACCTTTGAAAAATTGCCATTCAAACCGACCACTTGGCTGTACTACGACTGGGCATCAGGCGACGGCGATTTGACCGACGATGTTCACGGTACGTTCTACCAACTTGAGCCTCGAGGACACTTTTACCTGGGGCTAGCCGACCTGACCGGTCGTCAAAATATTCAGGACTTGAATTTGCAAACGTCGCTCGCGGTTAGTGACGACTTGGAATGCCGCATTCATTTCCACAACTTCTGGCTCGCCGACAGCCGAGACGCGCTGTACACCAACGGCGGAGCGGCGTCGTTCCAGGATCCCACCGGGGCCGCGGGCAACGAGATTGGCCACGAGCTGGATTTGCAGTTGCGTTGGAGCATCTCGCCGCGCGCACACTTCCTGGTCGGATACAGCTACCTGTGGGCAGGCGACTACTTTGACAGCCCCGTCATCCAAGGTGGCCCCGCTGGAATTGCCCCCAACGGAGCGAGTGGCAATAACGGTGAATTCACATACATCCAATCGTCGCTGCGATTCTAATGCTTCGTCAGCATTCAAAATTGGCGTATAACCGAACGGATTGCGCCGCACCGCTAACAAAGTAGATGGCATTGGTCGCGAGACCTTCGGTTCGAGTAATCCAAGATCTTAGCTTAGACGACATACTAGTTTGACGGCGCCGCGATTCGGACGACCGCGACCGGGCCAATGTCGCGCCATCGAGATCGACGAAACCGTTGGCAGATCCAGAGCCGTTGCAATCATCCTTTCACTACAAAGCGTCAGGTTCAGAGGCTGCGTCAGCGGCGAGTTTTTGGATGATCTGTTGAGTCTGAACTGCAAACGGATGTTCCCGTGACTCGGGGGAGATCGCGTCTAAGTCGGCAACAGCAGCCGTGATTGCTTCCCGCTCGGCGTCGTCGTCGCCTTGGCGTCGGTGAACTTCGGCGAGACTTCGGTATAGCAACGCTCGCCAGCATCGGTGGGGCATGCTGTCGGGCGATGCATCGACCAAAGACGACTGGATGGCAATTGCCTTTTCGAGGCGATCTAGTGCCAGGGCGAAGTCTCCGTTCGAACGAGCGAGGTTCGATAGTTTGTGCAGGATATGAACTTCGGAGACTGCGAACAGTTGTGTCTTGGGATTGATCGACCGGAGCGGTTGCAATTCGGCGAGCGCTTCGTGAAGGCGTTTTTCCGCTTCGTCGGTCAATCGTTCCGACCCGAATTGTCTTCGCAGATTCACGCTGGCGAGTACTTCGACCAAGGCAAATCGAACACGGGAATCGTCCGGTGTTTGAGTCAATCGTTCACGCAGGATTTCGATGGCTGACAAAAACTCAGACTGTCGAACCGCTGGCCGCTTTGCTCGACGTGAATCGGCAAGATGAATCCGCGCTCGCAGCACGGACACCTCACTTGCATCATGCGCTGCGGGATTCAATTCGCTTAGAATCGCCCGGGCTGCCGATAGACGCTCACGAGCGGTTCGGGATTCACCCGGCATTTCGGCTTGGTCCCTGCGCCGCTGGGCGGGCGGATCACCGAGTGCAACCAAAGCATACGCTAACTGCAGTTTCAGCCGATCGTCGGGATCGGTGACAGCTTCACCGGACTGGATAGCCATTTCGAAAGCTTCATCCGATTTCGCATAGTCCAAGTTCAGTGCGTAAACTTTTCCGAGCTCGTTATGCAAACGCGCATCGAGAATTCGTTTCTCATTAATTGGCAAACCGGCTAGGTTACCGCGTGTCTCCAAGAGTTCAACGCTTTGGTTGAGCGTGCCGATCGCAGCGTCGATCTGTCCGAGTTGTTGTTGAATCAGGGAAAGCCGAAGGCTCGCTTCGATCATTTGCCGAAGAATGTCAGGCCGAGTGGGAGACTGGTTAGCAAGCCGTTCGTACAGTGGTTGGATATTCTCAAGAACCTTTGCCGCGTGGGGGGATGGGTTTAGCAGAAATTGTCCCGAATCCATTTCTCCCATATCCATGTCCCCCATCGCCGATGCGGGGATAGAAATGACGTCCACGACACCATCGAGCGAATGAAGTGCGAGATCGACGGTTTGTTCGGATTGCGCGAGTGCCTCACTGGACCGCTTGTTGGCAGCCGATGTCATCGCAAACCCGACCGACGACGCGACGGTCGCGGCCAGCATCGACACGATTGCAATGCCGGTGACGGTAGCGAGTTTCGGGTTGCGACGACACCAGCGAACAAGTCTCTGCAATGTCGTTGTGCGTCGAGCGAGGATCGGCTCGTCTTTTAAGAAACGATTCAGATCATCTCGCAGATCGGTCGCGGATTGATACCGATGTGCCGGCTCAGGATTGATCGCTTTGGCAACAATCGTTTGCAAGTCGGTGGGAATGTCGCTGCGAAACTCGGTCAGTGGCTTGATGAGATGAAGCTTCACGGCCTCCGGCAATTGATGCGGCGTCAGGCCTTTAAAAGCAGGAGTGCCTGCCAGCATTTCATAGAGTGTCAAACCAACCCCGTAAACGTCTGACCGCTCATCCGATTGTCCTTGAAAACGCTCCGGCGCCATATAGCGAGGACTTCCGCTGAGAGCTTGCGTCATGGTCGGATCATCTCGCGTGTTCCGCGCAAGTCCGAAGTCGGTTAGTTGCGCGACGCCATCTTCATCAATAAGGATATTGGCCGGTTTCACGTCGCGATGAAGTACGCCGTTACCATGAGCATAAGCAAGTCCGTCTGAAATCTGGGCGGCGATTTCAGCTGCCGTGCGACAATCGAACGACGGTTGCTCTGTGGTGACGCGTTTATCCAGCGACTCGCCTCGAATGAGTTGCATCACCAGAAAATGCGTTCCCTCGCACTGGCCTGTCCCGAAGATTGGCACGATATTGGAATGATGCATCGCCGCCGCCGTGCTGGCTTCGCGTCTGAAACTTTGTAACGCATCGTCGTTCAGCAAAGATTGTTTTGGCAGAACCTTGATCGCGACACGTCGTCCAAGCGACTCCTGTTCGGCTTCGTACACGATTCCCATTCCACCTCGCCCGATTTCTCGCACGAGTCGAAAATCACCGAGTCGTTCCAATACTCGCCCCGCAAGCGTTGCACTTCCATCGCTTTCGGATTGCTGGTCGATCTTGACCTTTTCCACCGAAAGTACCAACGGAAAGACGCGACGGATCGGCTCGCTCAATTCGGGATGGCGATTCGCGTATTCCTCTACCGTTGGTCGATCGCCATTGCGATAGCGTGCCACGAAATCGCTAGCGAGGATATCGACCGTTGAATAGGTGTCGTCGAGGTCGAGAGAGTTCATACGCGACAAAAATTGAAAAAGCTAAATTGACAATTGGAAATTTGAAATTGAGTGAAAGGCAATGTCTTGGATAAGCGTGGAGATGAACTTGACATGTCGTCCATGTCGAGAGAGTTCATACGGGATAGAGATTGAGAAAGTTAAATTGACAATTGGAAATTTGAAATTGGGGAAAAGGCAATGTCGTGGATAAGCGTGGAGATGAGCTTGACGTGTCGTCCAGATCGAGGGAGTTAATGTCGCTGGCAATTGAAAAGGTTAGATTGACGATTGACACTTTGAAATTGAGGGAAAGGTGATTCTGTGGATAAACGTGGAGATGAATTGGAAGATCGTCTGCTGGATTTTGCGTGCCGTGTCGGAAAGGTGGTAGACGCATTGCCTGACTCTAGGCTCGGAAGACACATTGCTGGTCAGCTTGTGCGCAGCGGAACATCGCCCGCTCCCAATTACGCCGAGGCATGTGCCGCTGAAAGCAAAAAGGATTTCATTCATAAACTGGGAATTGCGTTGAAAGAACTTCGCGAGTCCCGCACATGGATCAAAATGATACTTAAATCTGAATTGCTACCAAACAAACGAATGTCTGATCTGCTCGACGAAGCGAATCAACTATGCAACATCATTGGCAAATCAGTGCTCACAGCGAAATCGAATCTACGGAAGGGTTGAAGACGAACTTGTTCAAATTGACCTTTTTCAGTTGTCAATTTAACTTTTTCAATACCTTCCCTTCAATTCCGCCTCCTCCCACCACCCGGAAAGTGACTGCGTCCATTCACCATCCCCGCCGATTTATCTTCGTCTAACCAGACCGTGAATTCCTGTTGTACCGACTTGCACCAACCCTTTTCCTTGTTGCACGCAAAGTACTGAATTTTTACCGCAATCGGTTTATCGGCGTCCCAGTTCTTCACTTCGATTAAGAACTCGCGTGGCTCATTGTCGGATTCGACTTCCAAACGCGTTGATTGCCCCATTGCGGGTGAGACCGTTGCACCTTCGGCAACGATCTTGTACTCCGGTGGACTGGCGAGGTTATTCCAACTGGCTCCCAACACCGGGTCTTGGCGAAAGCCAAGGTACAGCGTCCCCGTTCCGGTTTCGATCAATTGTTGGTCTGCCTCGGGCCGAAGCTTGACATAACGGTTGGACTGATTGAAATCGCTTGACAGCAAGGCAGACACAGGATTGCTTTCTCCACCTGACTCGACCCGCAACGGGACAGCTTTCCCTTCCACGCTGACTCGTTCCACGAGCATTTCACTCTTGGGCGTGAGGTGACGTTCGAAACGAGGAAGGTTCAAGTCTTCGACCGTGGTCAGTGTTTCCGGCTTGCCGACCAAAGTCTCCAGCGACTCGCGAAGGTTTGCGCCGTGTCCCCATGAATTACGATGAACCACTTTGCCCGCTTGATCAAACACGAACTGAGAATTCGGAGTCAGGAGGAAATAGGTCTTTAACTGGTTGTCAATCGGATCCGTCAACCACGGAATTTGGGTTTGCAAGAGCTCCTTCGCATGGTCGACCTGAGCAAATCGATCCTCGATCGAAGACGGCTGCACGAATCCCCAATTCTCAGGATGCGTCAACGATTGGTACAGGAAGTAGAAGTCAACGTCTCGATCCTTGAAGTCGCGAGCAACCGCCTCGATCTCAGGGTACGAATTTCGGAATTCGGGACATGTCAAACAGCCACCGACGATGACCGTGTACTTCGACTGGAAGATGCTGTTCACGGGCACCAATTCCCGATCGACATCGTAGACTTGAAGATCCTCAGGCAGTTCGGCACCGAGAGGAAACCTCTCGTTGAATTGAGTGTCACGCGGACGAACGCGATCGCGAGGCCGGCCGCCCTGTGACGCTTGACCACCACGCTGGCCCCCGCCTTGTCCACGCCCCTGCCCCGCACGGCCCTGACCCGGACGACCTTGCCCAGCACCACGCTGACCACCGCTGCGTGGGCCTTGCCCGAACCCTTGGCCGTCTTGCCGTTGGCCCCGTGGAGATTGTGCCTGCAACGTGCCGCTCATCAGCACCATGACTATCAAGGCCGCGAAGCGGTACAGGATTGGAAGGTTGGAAAGTTTCATCGATAATCTCGTAGTTTGTGTGAGGTTGAGTCTTTGCGTGTCTGCGAATGCGGAGTCGAGCTTCTCGATCACGGGCGTCGGCCTTGAGTTGGCGTGTTCACGGGAGCGTCGCCAGTCGGATTCAATTTGTTACGCCGAAACTGCGACGCCAACACAAGTCGCTCTTCTTCGTCCAACAAGCCGTCTTTGTTGGCGTCGGCGATTGCAAATGCTTTGTGCATGTGTTCGGGCAATTCGGCTTCACCAAGTGCCCCGTCCCTGTTTTCGTCAAACGACATCATGTCTTTCGCAAAGGCGGCATCGGCCTGGGCAGGATCGCCGCCTCGATCACCCCCTCCACCGCCACCACCACCGGGGCGTCCTCCTTCCTGGGTTCCACCACCAGAAGGTCGACCGCCCGTTCCTTGACGCCCGCCACGCTGACCTGGGCCTCCTTGCATTCCGGCCCCACCTTGCCGGCCCTGCTGTCCCCCGGGACCAGCGGGGCGCAATTCTTCGGCTGTTAGTTTTCCATCGCGGTTTTGATCGAGCTTTCGCAATGCAACTGCCGCAGTGTCGATTTCATTCGACGAAAGTTCCCCATCACCGTTTGCATCAAAGATGCGAAGCAGCGGGGGTGTTTGTTGAACGCCAGCGCCCCCCATCCCTTGTCTACCGCCAGGACCTCGTTCACCGCCAGATCCGCCTCCTTGCCGTCCGCCTCCTTGGCCGGGGCGACCGCCCGGAGGTTGCGCATTGACAATTGATTCGCTTAGTAACAGAGCCAACGCACAAAATACAGTGAGCAACGACAGACGCTTCATGATGAGTCCCGTGGAAGTTTCAGTGAGGAAGGTTCACTGCCTAAAACCCCACCGTGAGGGAACATCTACCGGAAACTCAGCAAGATTCATGAAAAACATGGACACAGATTAAAACTTGTAAATTGACAACTGGACAGTGAAAAATGATTGCGAACGATCTTGCCACTGATCAATTTGCATTTTTCAATTGTCAATTTAACCTTCTCAATCTTCCGCCTCATCCTTCGTCCGCGGAACCAACACTCACAGTTTCTCCAGCACCGACCGCAACCGCTCCAACGCTCTCACATACCGAATGCTGGCGGCTTTTGGCGTGATGCCAAGTTCCATGGCGACTTCCTGGTTGGTCAGTTCTTCAAAGTGACGCAGCGCGACCACTTCGCGGTCCATGTCACTCATCTCACTCAGTGCCGATCGCACCTCCGCAATCAACTCAGTCTTTACCGCTGCTTGGCTGGGCGAAGTCAGATGAGCAATGAAACGCTGCGAAAGACACAGCGACGTGTTGCCCCACGGATTTTCGCCATTCGGGCTAGATTCACGCAACGTCGAACGAGATTCAGTGGTCAGATGCCGCCGATGAACCCGGCTAAGCGTTTGCCCGGTAACCAGCCTTAGCCAGAGAAACAGCGACGGAAAATTCCCCTCGACGTAGTGGCTCAGGCGTTTTTCCGCATCCAAGTAGACTTCCTGCAATACATCATCAGCATCAACACGTGCTCGAATTTGATCACTCAGCCGGAAATGGACGATCTGCCACAATCGGGGGAGATGGCGAGAAAACGCCTGGGCAAACAGCGATAAATCACCCTGTTTAAGCTGCCGCTCGATCTCTCCGATGTCGGTATTCACAAAAAAGTTTGGCTGTGCTTGTAGATGACTGCAATCGCTGGGGTTTCTAATCGTGAGGTGATTGCGAACTCCATTGTATCCAAGGCTGATCTCGATGAAACCGAGTCTTACGTTCTGTTCCGCATCCATGTTTTGCGCAGTCTTCCTCACACTGAAAGCTGGTGTGGTGGCGGAAGATTTGCCAAGTCGCAAGGGCCAAGCAGCCTTCCCCTCCGCTACTTACTCGATCGTGGACACCGCTCAGCGACGATGTTACGGCAACTCTCGCGAAATCATATTCCCCAAGACAGGCCAACCGCTGTTTGGGCAAGACGCACACTACGAAGGCAATCAGCCGACATACCGAGACAACGGCGATGGCACCATTTCTGACCTCGTCTCGGGTCTGATGTGGCAGAAGACCCCCGGGAAGAAAGTCACTTTCAACCAAGCGGTCGCAGGTGCCGCAGCTTGCCGTGTCGGCGGCTTCGATGATTGGCGTTTGCCGAGCATCAAGGAACTGTACTCGCTGATTGACTTCAGCGGCGAAGATATCGACCCGCAAGCCCGATCCGCCGCAGGCCTTCATCCGTTCATCGACACCAACTATTTCGACTTTGCTTATGGCGATCCATCCACAGGTGAGCGAATCATTGATTGCCAGTGTGCGACGTCAACCAAGTACGTGAGCACGACAATGCATGGAAGCCCGACCATGTTCGGCGTGAACTTCGCCGATGGACGCATCAAAGGCTATCCGATCGGCTCCAATCCACGACGCGGTGAAAAGACTTATGTCGTGTTCTATGTTCGCGGAAATCCGGACTACGGGACCAACGACTTTCATGATAATGGCGACGGCACGGTAACCGATCAGGCGACAGGGCTGACTTGGCTACAGGGCGACAGCGGAACGCTCAAGGCAGGCGATCATCATGACGGAAAACTGAATTGGCAGCAGGCTCTTGCTTGGGCTGAGAGCCTCGAATTCGCCGGTCATAGCGACTGGCGTTTGCCCAACGCCAAGGAGTTGCAGAGCATCGTCGACTACACCCGTTCGCCAGACACGACTCAGTCGGCCGCAATCGCGGAGCTCTTCATCTGCACACCTCAGGCAAACCCTGCCGGGAATCCGGACTTCGGTTCATACTGGACCGGAACGACACACAAGCGATTGGGACGTGGCGATTCTGCGGTTTACCTTTCGTTTGGCCGGTCTCAAGGATGGATGCGGGACCCACGTGGCGGAATGAGCCTGTTGGACGTTCACGGTGCCGGTGCACAACGTAGCGATCTGAAGGCCGGCGATCCGTCTCGCTTCCCGCATGGTCGTGGCCCGCAAGGCGATGTGATCGGGATCTACAACCTGGTCCGCCCGGTACGAGGAGGCGAAGTGACCGTGCGCGAGAACGGACCACCGATCGAGCAACACACCCTCCCCGCGAGCGGCCGTCCACGTCGTTTTCAGTAACGGCCTACGTCTCGCTTCGAAATCGTTTTGAAAGGTATCTACGTTCGCCGCGACGTCGATTGTATTACTGAAGGATTTCAATAGTAGCGGAACGGCGCGAGCCGTCCGGTGACTCGGAACCGGACGGCTTGCGCCGTTCCGCTAAAGAAGGCACTAAAACAATCAACGTCCCCCAGAACGTGGTCCACCGCCTGACGACGTTGGCCACAGCAAAAACATCGATGCTTTAGAGAAACGCCCTGTAGATCATTTAAGTGCGCCGGGTTTCCAAAACCACGCTCCGCTTTGTCTCACACACCCGCATCGGAAATCCCGTCATGCCGCTACCGAACTATCGACCTAGCCGACTCGTCTGTTATTCGCTCGTGCTGCTGGCTGCTACCGTTTTGATAGTGCCCTCAATCGCACACGCTCATGCTCACAAGAACATTGTCATCTTGCTTGCTGATGATCTTGGATGGGGCGACATCGGCTTTCACGGCGGAAGTGCTCAAACGCCAAACATCGACCGCCTGGCAGCCGACGGCGTCCGGCTGAATCGCTTCTACGCCTACCCCGCCTGCAGTCCAGCGCGTGCCGCCATGCTGACCGGTCGCTTTCCTCAGCGCTACGGCATTGCTGGTCCCGTTCGCCCCCGCGACGAAGGCTTGCCGACCAGCGAACAGTTGCTTCCGGAAGCGTTTCAAATGGCTGGCTATCAAACCAGCCTGATTGGCAAATGGCATCTCGGACAAATTACCAATGCCGAAGCCCACCCGACCCGCCGCGGCTTCGATCAGTTTTATGGGTTCATGGATGCTTCGGTGGACTATTTCAAGCATACCGGACTACGCGGCCAGGTCGATTGGCAGCGCAACGGTCGAACACTCAACGAAGATGGGTATTCGACGGACTTGTTAGCCAACGAAGCCGTACGACAGATCCATGCTCGCGACAAACGCAAACCGTTCTGCATGGTCGTTTCGTTCAATGCGCCGCACTCACCGTTCCAGGCACCCGAGACACTGATCGCCAAATACCGCGGTCGATTGAATGAGCGTGCAGCGACTTATGCCGCGATGATCGACTCGATGGACCAAGGAATCGGTCGCATTCTGACCGAGATCGATCAACAAAAACTACAAAACGATACCATCGTTGTGTTTACTTCAGATAACGGTGCAGTGCGAACCGGAACCAACGAACCGTTTCGTGGGCAGAAGCGGGAGGTCTACGAGGGCGGCATTCACGTCCCCTGCGTCATCCGCGCTCCTGGCTTGATAAAAGCCGGAACCGAAAATCAACAACTCAGTGCGATTCATGATCTGTTCCCCACGCTCGCGGAGGCCACCGGAGTTTCGATCTCATCGGCCAAGCCACTCGACGGAGTGAGCCTCTGGTCACAGTTGGTAGCTGGCAAGGAAACCCCGCGAACCATCGTGATTGCCGAGAACGATCATGCCATCGTTCGCGACGATTGGAAATTGATCCAATTCGCCGACGGAAAAACGGAACTCTACAACCTTCAGTCGGATGTCGCTGAGGAAAAAAACCTGGCAGATTCGAAGGCCAATGTCGTCTCGCAGTTGCGGTCCAAACTGGCGCAGTACCAAGTCGTCGTCCAAACCGATGGCCCCGTCCCACCGTCTGGCGACGGTAGCTACGCTCGCCAAAGCGTGGAAGCTGACTTGCAAGAGGGTGAGTCGCTTGCGATGGCCACGCTCAGAGGTGATGCGAAATACGGTGTGCTCGGCGATCCGCGAACTGAATCCAACGGACGCGGTGTGCGATTGCTTTCGGGTGAAGACGCCGACAGCAACGGTACGTTCGCCGGCGAAGCTTCGCTCATTAGCACCGCAGTCTCCCCTCAACAGCGATGGTATCGGTTCTACATCTCCGGCCTCGCACAAGACAACTTCGCCGTCGATCAAGACGATCTGTATTTGAAAGTTGAGTTCTTTCAAAGGGGCGGCACGGATTCACTCGACCTCATCAAAGAACGAATTTACTCACAGGTCCTTCAGGAGCGAAAAGACTTCTTTGATCAAGACACCAACGAGAGCCTCGGCCACGCGACTTGGCGAACCTACGCGATGGATTTTCGCACGCCATTCGCGGAAGTCGATACCGTGAAGCTGAGTGTCGGTTTTGCCAACGGGAAAGCCCAAGGAGCGAAATCGGAGTTTTGGGTCAATTCGATGGACATCAAACCCATCGACGCACCCGCTAACTTCCAACCAGCCAAACCGTCCATCCAACACTTCCCACAACCAGATGAATCGAAGCTGATTACTCTCGGTGGACGCTGGTACTTCAACCCGAAAGATGGCCTGCGAACGCTTCCAAAACAGTTCGACTATACGAACTCCGATCAATTGCTTTACAAGACGGATCGGTTTGAAGCACCGTTTGCCGGCAACATGAGTTCATGGCTGCGTGCTGGCTATCTGGACTTCGATGGCAATTCCGTCGAAAAAGACCAGTACAAACCCTACGCCGTCGTCATCACGTTCACCGACAAACATCTCGTGATGCGGAGTCGCAATTTACCCAATCACCCGACCGCAACCTTCCCCGATCGCTGGCGGATGCTCGACAGCAATCCGTCGTACATCAAGGAACAGGCGAATACGTGGTATATCCCGCTAGAGCCCAAACGTGATCCCGGCGCAATCGCGATGGACGAAAAGAATTCCAACCAAGCCCTGCCGATGGGCGCGATTGGGGTGGCGACCAACGGTGTGATCTTCTTCAACCCGTTCGACCACATCTTTGAAACTGATGCCGTGTGGCGATTAGATCGGTGTTGCGGACACCCAAGTCCGCAACAGCAATATCACTATCACAAGTACCCCGTGTGCGTCAAAACACCGTGGAGCGACGAGGGCCAAGCACATTCCAGCGTCATCGGATTCGCCTTCGATGGCTTTCCTGTCTACGGGCCTTACGAGTCAAAGGGACTGCTTGCCAAGGACGACACCAAGAATCCACTCAACGACTTCAATCTTCACGAAGACGCCGATCGTGGACCGCACTATCACGTCACGCCGGGCGAGTATCCGCACATCATCGGAGGATACTGGGGACAGCTCGAAACGCTGAACCGGCCGGGACGGAGAAGATAGCAGGCTATTGAAGTCAGGAGACTTGAAAAAGTTAAATTGACAAATGACAAATGAAAATTGAAAATTGAGAGCGTGTGAACCGAATTGCAATTTGCATTTCCGAATTGTCAATTCTCAATTTTCAATCCTTTGTACAGCAACCACCGCAACGCGGACCGGCGTGCCGCTTGAACAAACCGCAAACATCCTCATCAAGAAAGCTTAGACGATCGCGAACCGAAAAGAGGACATTCGTTTTTTTAGAAAACCAAGTTTAAAACGCACGAGGGACGTCGATTAGATTACTGCGGGATTTCAAATATAGCGGAACGGCGCAAGATGTCCGGTCCCGCGTTACCGGACGGCTTGCGCCGTTCCGCTAACAAGTGCACTAAAACTTTCAATGTTCCAAATACGTGACATGTAGCGTTGATCAACACATCAGCGGCCACTTCTGGTACATCGTCGACTTGAACCTTGATCTGCATCAAAATGAAACCTGTGCGTTCAGCCTTTCTTGAATTGAACGATGACGATTCGTCCTCCGAAGCTAACCGTCGCGAGTTCATCCCTCATTATGTCAAGAACGCGGCCGGTCGATCCGCCACCGGTGCCCGCACCAATCAGTGGCAACGCAATCGACTGAAATCCCTTCTCCTCAGCCAATGCCAACGCGTTGCGGCACGATTCACGAATCGACCGCTCGCTTGCCCGCCACCACATGTTGATGCCTGCCACATGGACGATGGCTTTGAATGGCAGATTGCCTGCACTGGTCATCACCGCACCGCCAAGCGGAATTGCTCCGTGCTTGGCAAGCTCGCGAAACGGAGCATATCCACCTCGCCGCTTGATCGCGCCCGAGACTCCCTGTGGAAGCAACAGCCACCACGGGATGATGTTTCGGTTCCAAGCGTTAACGATTGCGTCGACGTCTTGATCGAGAAGGTCGCCCTCCACAATTTCGATTTTACCCAAAGGTGTCTTACCTCGGAAAAGGTTGGCGGCGGTGAACTACCGATTGGATATCACAAACACCAGTGGAGGTTTACGAAATCCATAAAAACAGTTTTGCATCGCAAGTTCCCGTCAATAGCTGTTGCATTTATCGAGTCGTGGTGGCTTCCAGCCGCCCATGCACAAACGATGGCGGCTAGAAGCCACTACGACTGATTCGCACCACCTATCGCATTTAAGACTGCTCGAACGCGACGCGGGAACCGACGACCATATTCGTCCGAAAGCAATCTACACGATCACAACCTTCAGATCAGCATCCTACAGAGCCACGAGCTTCTCTTGGCCAGAGTCGGACTGCGGAGCGTTCCGGCCACAATCGGATAGCATACTACCCTAGAGATCCCAAGAGACCTCTCGCGGAGCGGCGACGAAAGTCATTGTCGGCACAGCCAAATGGAGAGACTGCCGTGTCACATGCCGGCTGAGATATCCCAGGGCCATGAAGAACGGCGTACGTACTTCTACAGTGCGATCGAAAGCGATGTATTTACCGCAGATTGGACATGCCTCAAGGATTATCGCAAGCAACACTGACAGACAACCGGCTGCTAAGAGAGGATCTCTGCACTGGGAAGTCCCGCACGAAGCGTTTCGACTCCCTGCGGTGTGAGCTGTGTATCCGCGACGTCGATGTAGTTCAGAGACATGTTGACGAGGGTGGAAACCGATGCATCTGTCACCCGCGTCCCACACAGATTGAGTCGAGTGAGTTGAGGGAGTTTTGCAATCAGCTCAATTGCGCGATCGGAAACGCCGGTCTTCCAAAAGCTGATCCCGTCGAGATTCGGAAGCGCCAGCAACGCTTCGACGTCAGCGTCGGCTATCTCCACGTTGTTGAAGTTGACATCCACGATGTCCTCGTTCGGGATCTTCTGACGACTGCGAAAAGGTTCGCCGAGGAACGTGAAGCGAGCCCCTCGGTCGGTCAATGCGATTAAAGCGGCGTCCATCGAACATCTCTCCGTCGTGAACGGTCGGGATAGGTAACCCATCAAGAAGAAAACACTCCGTCTGCGGGCAATTCACAGCTTGCACAACGCAACTCGCATGCCAGTTCTCGCCGACGAATCCCTGTCGTTTGCGTTCGGCTTTCACGGGCAGATTTGGCTGACGCTTGGAACGATCAAGCATTACAAGGTAACCGTTCGCCACCCAAACGTCTGGGACCATCTGACATACTCGATCGGGTGAGCGGACCTCAACATCGCGGTTGTGAATGTGGGGGATCGCTGGGAGCGTCGATTTAATGACTGCGGGATTCTAAAAGTAGCGGAACGGCGCAAGCCGTCCGGTAACACGGGACCGGGCGGCTTGCGCCGTTCCGCTAAGATGAGCACGGAAACAATCAATGTCCCCCGCGATCCACCACAAACCCAACGAACCTTTTCCATGAGGGATTCCCCCTAGCTTCATTCAGCCCTCTTCGGTCTTGTCCTGTTGCCAGGCAGCGTCGAATGCCGCGTTCACATCGTTCTCATCAGGAAACAAGTTCGGTTCCGGCTCGATGTATTCCCACATTCCGTTTTGGTGCAACCAGATGGGGTCGGCGTTGCGGGCAATATATTCCTCGACGGAGAGACCATCAATGGTCGGGGGGCGTTTGATATAGACCTGTTTGCCGTTGATAAATACCCGTTCGTATTTCTTTCGACGTTCTTTCTTGGCTCGCCTTTCTGCAGCCGTCAGTTTGCGTTTTTGCTTGGGCATGGGAGATTTTTGCTGGTCTACGTGTCCTGTGACAAAGGCTCCAAAAGAGCTTTTGCGCGTCGGGAGGCAAAGGGGATGTCGCGGACGCATCATCATGGATCAAATAATTGGTTGATCCCAGACCTCGGTCAGATTTTTGCTTGGCCCCTTCACCTCCGGGGAGCCAAATCAAACAATGCTGTTTCGCGAATGTGATACTCTTTTAGCCCGTTGTGTACCAGAGAACGAGTCCTTGCGTGGAGGGTGTGGCGTTGGGAATCGCTGCCTCGTCCACTCCCCGAAAACCACCACCTGAAAATTACAGAAAAGGAGGATCAGGCATCCGATGTCAGAATATCAATGGATCGAATTCAGGGCGATCGAGTCACCGCTCGATCAAGAAGCCATCGGGTTCATGCACACGCAGTCTTCGCGAGCGGAGATTGACGAGTGGCGGTTTACCAACGAATACACCTTTGGCAATTTTCGCGGCGACCCCGAGGAGATGCTCCGTCGAGGGTACGACCTTCATGTGCACTATTCAAACTTCGGCATCCGAAATCTCTATTTTCGGTTTCGTGACGGGTTTGAGTATGCGGACCTAGTCGATCAGTACAGCTACGAAGAGCAAATCTGCTGGCTACCGGATGAGCAGGGTAGCGGCGGCATCCTGATAATTTCACCGGAAGGGGAAAGCGATACGTACGACGAGATTTGGAATCCTGAAACGCTGGCGTCCGATTTCGTTCCACTGTGGGAAATGATCAATCGCGGTGACATGCGACCGTTGTATGTGGCCTACTTGGCTCTCTGCATTTGGTTTGATCCCGATGCTGACGAAGATGAATATTTGGAGCCGCCCGTTCCGGCTGGACTAAAACAATCCCATCCCGGCCTCGATCGACTGTGCGGCTACCTCGAAGTGGATAGTGATCTACTCGATGTGGCTGCAGAGGCTTCGGCTGACTCGCAGGACCAAACGCTCGATTCAAAACGAATCGATGAATGGCTGCAAAGCCAAGATCGCGAGCAAATGAAGTCAACACTCCAACGAGTTTTGTGCAATCCGAGTCAGGAACCACAACGGCTGCTCCGAGAGATCGCGGCCGAATTGTTCTCGCATAGTGCTCCCCAGCAGAGCCGCAGGAGTCTGTTGGAAATGCGACGACAGGCCGATGAAGTTAGAAGGCGACGAAGCGAAGCAATCGAGGCAAAACAGGCTCAGCACGAAGCCAATCTCGAACGATTAGCCCACGTGTTGCACGAAAGGCAAATTCAATCCATCGCGAGAGACCCCAATCCGATTCTCCGCCGCATTGACAAGGCGATCGAAGAGAAACGACGCGTTTCGTACAAACGAGCCGCTGACGATTTAAAACTTCTTCAAGAGGCACTCGGACCTGTTTTCACACGGGCCAAGGCCGAAGAGATCTTGAGCAAGTACCCCAGCCGATCAGCACTTCAGTCGGAAATCCGAAAAGCTCTCGACGGTTGAAAATCGAAGACAGGAAGCGGTACACGAAGCATTCGAGACAAGAAATGAAAACCGAAGAGGATCGGAAGCGATAGCCGACCCCTCCCCTCGCTTCGCTCGACCCTCCCAGAGGGAGGGTGAAGTTGAATTGGTCTTTCCCGTCGCGCGAGAACATTGCGAACTCTGTTCTGCACCAGAGTTGATAGGCCCCCAATTCAGAAGCCGTTTGTTCGGCTCGTAAGATGCGTTAAAATCAAATCCACAAGATTTCACCCTCCCCATGGGCATTGGTATCTACACA
>NZ_JAMQBK010000020.1 GCF_023701485.1 Aporhodopirellula aestuarii | reverse complement strand
CAGGCGCACTAGCCACCGTCGCCAGACGGTGGATTACGTTTTGACGAAATTAGCTACCTCTAAAAACAACGTCATTTGCACGAACGCTCGAGGCTTTTATCGCCAGTACTTGTCGAGCAAGTATTGATTGTCCTTGCCGTGTTGTAGCCATTCATCGTACTCCGCTCGAGAGCGGAATGGTGGGATGTGATGCGGCTGCAGTTTCTCGGACGTTTTTACGAGCGGGGCTGGTGACAAGGGAATGTTTGCGGCTAGTTCGTTTTTGGTCTGAGAATATTCCGGATTCTGGGCCAGGTTATGCCATTCCTCCGCATCGGATTGGAGGTCATAAAGTTCTTCGCTGCCGTCGATGTAACGCGTGTACCGATAACGCTCGCTGCGCACCGAAAACTCGCCAAAGTCATAAGTGGTTAATGCGACGTGATCCCATGTTGCCTCTGGCCTCTTGAGAAGAGGTGTCAAACTACGTCCGTCGATCTCGGTGTTCGCGGGCAGTCCGCAAGCATCGACCAAAGTTGGGTAGATGTCTTGTAAGGAAACCGGCCGATGGCACAACTGTCCATCGGCCGAACCATCCTGCAGTCCGGGGGCTTCCTTGGGAACGTGGATCATCAACACCGAGCGCACGACGTTGTCCCAGAGCGCGAACTTGCGCCAGTGCTGCTTCTCTCCAAGTTGCCAACCGTGGTCGGACCACAACACGACGATCGTGTTTTCGCGCTGACCGCTCTCGTCCAGACCATCAAGTAAGCGACCAAACATCGCATCGGCAAACGCGATCGACGCGAGATATCCCTGGACGGCTTGCTGCCACTGACCAGCATCCACCACGTGCTGATGGTAGCCTCCGCCTCGAAATGCGATATCCCGAGCTCGTGGACCAATATCGGCAAGATCATTCTCCAATCGTTTGGGAAGGACCACATCATCGAGCGGAAACATGTCGAAATATTTGCGAGGCACGTACCACGGCAGGTGCGGTCGATAAATACCGCACGCCAGGAACAGCGGTTTGTCGCGCGGTTTGTTGAGTTGCCGCAGCACATAATCCACGCTCTTGAAGTCTCCCATCTCTTCGTCGGGAACATCCAACGCTGACCAGTCGAACATCCCATACATTTGATGGAACGCGGGCATGTTCATCGTTTTTGGCGCCGGGTTGTCTGCCGTCGCCAGCGTGGATTTGGTGAAATCGGGAAAGGCTTCTTCAGGCATGTTTTGTTGCTGCGACGGCCAGTACTCGTCCCAGCATTCGGGATCGACCATGTGGTAGTGAAAAATCTTGCCCGCACCGCAACTGAAATAGCCGTGCTGTCGAAAATAGGCACCAATCGTTCGGTGGTTCGGAATTGCCTCGCGCCAGTCCTGATAGTTGGAGTAAACGCCGGACGTGTAGGGGGCCAAGCCGGTCATGATTGCCGTGCGCGACGGGTTGCAGCCGGGGCTCGGGCAACTGGCGTTTGTGAAGCAGACAGACCGCTTCATAAATCGAGTGAAGTTTGGAGTCACCGCTTGAGGATGACCTTGCAGCGGTTCAATCCAATCGTTCAGGTCATCCACCGAAACGAAAAGAACATTGGGGCGTTGCTCCTGCCCAAAGGTTGAGCTAAACGCGGACAACGCGATTAAGCAAGTCAATGCCAGCCAAAGTCTATTATTCACGGGGCAGCTTCTCTTCAATGCGTTAGACATGATTCGTTGTTCAATAAGTCGCCACGAATATAGCAAGATGGAATTCGTCATACCTGCCAAACCACACTTCAGAGTTGCTAGCGTAAAAAAATTTGTGCTCGTTGATGATGCGTTTTGCGCAGACCGCCTACCAAACGCGAGGTTGCGCACACCCGGAATTGATGCGGAAGAAATCACGAAGTATTGCGAGTCAATACAATCTTTTGCTGGTACTATCTGATGACGATAGCCGTTGCCACACGTCTACAACGTGGGCAGGTTTTTGTTATCAACTCCCGGCAAGAGGGTGGGTGTGATGAATGATTCCAGGCTTCGGATATGGGCCCCTCACATTGGATAAAAGGATACAGAAGGTATGAACAGAGGTGCTGCGTCGAAACGGATGCTTAGATGGATTGCTTTGGCCTGCTTGATCGCCGTTGTTGTAGGCACAATCGCTGGCGATGTTAGGGGTGCTGACGTGTCAGTGGAAAAGGACGCTGCTGCTAACACCTTGTGGTATAAGCATCCCGCAAACACGTGGATGACGGAGGCTCTGCCCATCGGGAATGGACCGATGGGAGCAATGTTGTTTGGCGACACCGACATCGAGAGAATTCAGTTCAACGAAATCAGTCTGTGGGGCGGTCGCCGTCTCGCGTCCGAGGAATATGTTGAAAATGACGACATGGGAAGCTACCAGGCTTTCGGTGATCTGGTCGTTCAACTCGGACATGCCCCGCAGAAGGTAACCAACTACCGACGGGAACTCGATATCCAAAGCGCGGTTCATCGCGTGACGTATAAATACGAGGGAGTGCGCTATGAACAGACTGCCTTCGCCAGTCATCCTGCAGGTGTGATTGTTGTCCACTTTGCAGCGGACAAACCCGCAGCTTATTCGGGGCGCATCTGGCTGACAGATATGCACAACGCTCCAATCATCGCCTCGGCCAATCGGCTGGCTGCGGTAGGAAAATTGAGGAATCGATTTGAGTATGAAGCTCAGGTGCAAGCGTTGAATCAAGGAGGTGAATTGTCGGTTGTCGAGACTGTTTCGGTCCCCGAAAACCAATGGGAAATTGATCTGCCCGCAACCTGCCTTCGCTTTGAAAAATCGGACAGCGTGACACTGATACTCTCTGCCGGGACAAACTTTGAGCAGGACTTTTCAAAGGAATGGCTGGGCGAACATCCGCACGCCGCGGTGACTAAGCGAGTTGACTCAGCGGCGAGCCGTAGCGTGGACGCCCTGCTGGCGGAGCATGTGGCCGACTATCAATCTCTGTTCGGTCGCGTTTCGCTTGATTTGGGAACACCCGATTCGGAGCAGCTCGCCAAGAGCACCAAGGAGCGTTTGGAAGACTACACACGCACCCAAGTTGCGGATCCGGACTTGGAGGCGTTGTTCTGTCAGTTTGGCCGCTATTTATTGATCAGCTGTTCGCGGCCCGGCAGTTTACCTGCGAATCTTCAAGGCGTCTGGAACGACAGCAACAAACCGGCGTGGGCCGGAGACTACCATTCCAATATCAATGTTGAAATGAACTATTGGCCTGCTGAGACCAGTAACCTGGCTGAATGTCACGTCCCCTTCATTGATTACGTTTCAAGCCTTCGCGAAGTCTGCGCCCAAAAAACGCAAATGCGTTATGGCAATGTCCGAGGGTGGACCATCCAAACGATGAACAATGCCTGTGGAGTTTCCAGTTGGAAGTGGAACCCGCCCGGAAGCGCCTGGTACGCCCAACACCTGTGGGAACATTATGCCTTTGGACGCGATATCGACTACCTTCGCGAAACCGCGTATCCCATCCTGAAGGAAATCTGTCTTTTCTGGCAGGACCATCTTAAACGGCGGCCTGACGGGACTCTGGTCACACCGGACGGTTGGTCACCGGAGCAGTACAAATATGAACCCGAAGAGGGCGTCACTTACGATCAGGAAATCGTCTACGACCTGTTTACCAACGTCATCGAAGCCGCCGATGCCTTGGGCGAGGACAAGGAATTCCGGGACGAAGTTGCGGCCATGCGAGACGATCTCTTGAAACCGGCAATTGGAAGCTGGGGGCAGTTGAAGGAATGGGAAATCGAACGGGACGATCCCGAAGACAAGCACCGACATGTTTCGCATCTGTTCGCGCTCTTTCCCGGACGACAGATCAGTATGGCAGAAACACCGGAACTGGCTGAGGCCGCCCGTGTGTCCTTGAACGCACGCGGCGATGCAAGTACCGGGTGGAGTCGCGCCTGGAAAATCAATTTCTGGGCCAGGCTCGGCAATGGGGATCGTGCCCATCGATTGTTGCGGAGTCTGCTGAATCTTGTCGCCGAGACAAAGACGATCTACGGCCAAAGCGGCGGCGGAGTGTATTCGAACCTACTCTGCTCGCATCCCCCTTTTCAGATCGACGGCAACCTCGGCGCAACGGCTGGTTATTGTGAAATGCTACTCCAAAGTCACGCGGGCCAGATTCAATTGCTTCCGGCCTTGCCGTCGGCCTGGCCAACAGGTTCTGCAAGCGGGTTGTGTGCACGGGGAGGATTCGAAGTGGATCTGACCTGGAATGACGGGCAATTGACCTCGGCGGTAATCCGTTCCAAGTCAGGTCAGCCCTGCCGAGTTACCTATCAAAACAAGACGTGGGAGTCGGACACCAAGAAGGAGACGACTTATCACTTGGATCATCAGTTGAATCCCCAGGACAATGGGGCGATGAGCCCTTCGTAAGACCATCGACGCCCATTTCCTTCAAATGAAAAACGATGCCGCTGGCTCGCCACGAACATCCATGCGAGCCGCCCAACCGAAAGCCCCTGTTTCGAGACAAACTTCAATGCCAAATGGACTAAACTTTACTGGAAATTCGTCAATGCGAGTTCAATCAACTCTATGCCTGAGCGTCTTGTGTGCGCTGCTTTTGCTACCCCTAGCGACGACAGCAGTGAGTTCCGCGCAAGATCGATCATCAAACGCAATGGGCATGACTCGCCTGCACTGCGAATACCGCGAGCAGCCATTGGGAATCGATCATCCAAAGCCGCGGCTGGGATGGGAGCTGGCATCAGATGTGCGTGGCGCGAAACAGAGCGCTTATCGCGTACTGGTGGCCTCAACCGCCGAAGATCTAGAGAACAACCAAGGCGATTTATGGGACAGCGGAAAGGTCATCTCCAGCCAAAGCGTAGGTGTTGTCTATGCCGGGGTAACTCTGGCGTCCGGTCAGCGATGTTTCTGGAAGGTGATGGTATGGGATGGCGACGGCACGGCATCCGAATGGTCAGCACCCTCGTTCTGGGAAATGGGACTGCTTAAGGAGTCCGATTGGCAGGCCGAGTGGATCGGCGACGGTAAGCCGACGCCGGAAAAGGACGAAGACTTTTTTAAGGACGATCCGGCGCCACTCTTTCGCAAGCCTTTCAAACTCTCCGGTCGAGTAAAAAGTTCGCGTCTCTACATTTCCGCATTGGGCTACTACCGCGCATCGCTGAACGGCCAAGAGGTCGGCGACCATCAGCTGGATCCGCTCTGGACGCTGCCGCAAAAACGTGTGTTCTATTCCGTTTACGATGTGACGGATCAACTCTCACCCGATGAAAACTGTCTGGGTGTAGAGCTTGGGAATGGCTGGTACAACCCGCTGCCGTTGCGTCTGTGGGGCCGCCGAAACCTGCGCGAACACCTGCCCGTCGGTCGCCCCCAGTTTATTGCCCACCTGCGGATCGAATATGCCGATGGCACGATCGAAACGATCGTCAGCGACGACTCTTGGAAATTCACCCAAGGCCCGATCCTGCGCAACAACATTTATCTGGGGGAGAAGGTCGATGCACGTAAGAACATTCCTGGCTGGAACCGGCCAAGACTGGACGACAGTGGTTGGGCTGCGGCAAAAATTGCCGTCGCTCCTCAGGGCGCACTGACGGCGCAACCGAGTGCCGCAATCAAGGTCACGAAGAAGATTCGTCCCGTTGCCATTTCCGAACCGGAAGATGGCGTTTACATCGTCGACATGGGAAAAAACTTCGGCGGATGGGCTAGCATCCGTTTTAACGTGCCCGCGGGAACGCTGATTAAAATTCGCTACGGCGAGTTGCTCAACGAGGACGGTACGCTCAATCCGATGACCAGCGTCTGCGGACAGATCAAGAGCCTGTCGGGCAAGCCCCAGGTTCCCGGAGCGCCACCCACCGCTTGGCAGGAAGACAACTACATTGCTCGCGGCGGAGACGAAAATTATACGCCGAAGTTTACCTTCCACGCCTTCCGCTATATCGAGCTGATTGGGTTACCCAGTCGCCCGTCGCTGGATTCCATTGAAGGACTTCGTATGAACTCAAGCGTGGAACCGGTCGGCACATTCGTCTGCTCCAACGATCTGTTCAACCGCATCCAAGAAATGTGCCAATGGACATTCCTGAGCAACCTGTTCGGCGTGCAGTCCGACTGTCCGCACCGCGAACGTTTCGGGTATGGCGGCGACCTGGTCACCACGTCGGACGCCTTCATCCTGAACTACGACATGTCGGGGTTCTATCCCAAATCCACACGAGATTGGGCCGATAGCACCTTACCCAACGGCATGCTGACCGATACCGCACCTTCGGTGGGTATTCAGTACTGTGGAGTCGGCTGGGCGATGGCGCATCCACATTTGCAGACGCTGCTCTACCGCTACTACGGCGACCGCCGCATCATCGAAGAGCAATATGCAGTCAGCAAGCGTTGGTTCGATTTGGTTCGCACCCAAACACCCGATCATATCGTTCGTAGCGGACTGCACGATCACGAAACGCTGCAGCGTGAAAAGACACCACCGATGGTTACCCCGCTCTATTGCGAATCCGCCCGCATGCTCTCAAAGCTAGCTTCCGTTCTCGGCAAGACGGACGATGCGAAGGAATATGCGCGGCTGGCCGATGAAATTAGAGCGGCCTACGTAAGCAATTTTTTTGATGCGGAAACAGGCGTCGCGGGATCAGGTTTCCAGAACTCACAGTCCTTCGCCCTCTATCTAGACATGCTACCGGAAAGCGACCGATGCGAGGCGCTGACGCATTTGCTCAAGGAAATCGAGAAACACAACGGGCACCTCGCAACCGGCATCTTCGGCACCCGATACATGCTCGACGTCCTGAGTCGCGAAGGCGAGGTTGAAACCGTCAATGCGATGGTCAACAAACGCGACTTCCCTGGCTGGGGACACATGATCGAAAATGGCGCCACCACCCTGTGGGAACACTGGGAGTTCAGTGATAACTCGCTCAGCCATAACCACCCGATGTTCGGCTCCGTCAGCCAGTGGTTCTTCAATTGGCTCGGTGGCATCGAGCCCGCCGCAGACGCCATCGGCTTTGACCGCATCGAGCTGCATCCCCGCTTCGTCAACGGACTCGATTGGGTGAAGTGTACACATCGGTCGATCCACGGGCCTGTGGTGTGCGATTGGAAACGCGTTGGCGATACGGTTGACTTAAAACTGCGCGTGCCAGTCGGTAGCACCGCACAGCTGGATCTTCCGGAGGCAATATGCATCATCGAAAACGATCATCCCGCAGCCGAGTCGACCGGAGTGAATCAACTTCCCACCCAGGGCGGTGTTAAGCTGCAAGTCGAGTCTGGTTCCTATCAATTCGAGGTGCAACTATGACGCCAACCAGAGGCGTCGGCCCAGTGCCATCTACTTTCGCACTAACCGAGTGGTGTTTGTAGCGGAACGGCGCGAGCCGCCCGTTGAATTACGAACATCTTTTTCGCTGCAACCTGGGTGTGAGCCGCACAACAAACTCGATGGCATTGGGCGTCGGCACGGCGGTCGGTGATCTGCTATTTCGATAGTCCTTCGTCACGCATTTCTCGCCACAACGCAGTCATTTCCTTTTTCATGGAGCTAACGATTCCGGAATTTTCTTCTGCGATGTCGTTGCTCTGCGCGGGATCGACTGAAACATCGTAGAGTGCCACTCGATCGGGATCGGATGTCGCGAACCACTCGTCGAGTGAGACCCCTTCGGTGCGTTCTTGCAACCAAGCGATCAGAGTGAGGTCGCCTTTGCGCATTGATATTTGCGGCATGCGGAACCACGTGTCGCCGTGGTGTGGGTAGAACCAGATGGCAGAATCGCCGCGTTGGATCTTTTTACCCAAGAATGCATCAAAGGCATCGACGCCGTCCACGTTTCGGTTGGCGGGCGCTTCGGCACCGACGAGCCCGCAGACCGTGGGCAGAATGTCGGTTCCGTTGAAAAGCACATTGCTTTCGGTGCCTGCGGGAATGACTCCCGGCAAACGGACCAGTCCGGGTACGCGGTGACCACCTTCGTACGGATAACGCTTCATACCGCGCAGTACGCCGGGAGTGCCGAAGCATTTGTCGCGAATGGGATCTTCCCACTGACCCAGTGACTCCGCCAGCGTCACCGGTGTTTCCGGCCCGTTGTCACTGGTGAACAGCACCAAGGTGTTCTCTTCGAGCCCCTCCTCTTCGAGTGTCTTCATCAAACGCCCAAAGGCGTCATCGAGCTGGTTGACGGTTCCGTAGTAGTCCTTCTTGTTGCCTGAGATGTCCTTTTTCGGCCGGCTGATTTGACCGTATTGGGTTTGCTTTTCCAGTTGATCTACTTTGGCATTGTCGTATCGGTTGCTGTATTCCGTTGGTGGGTCAATCGGGGTGTGTGGTTCGTGCGAGCAGACATACATGAAGAACGGCTTCTGCTTGCTGCGCTGATTCACCAGCCAGTCGCGTGCATCATCAACGATCACGTCGCAGTACCAGGCATCGACTGTGCCCACCGGCTCGCCATTCTTGATGAAGGCCTTGGGGCGGCGAGGGCCACCAAGTTTGTCGAAGGCATTGAGGGTCGTGCCCATCCAGTAGTCGAACCCTTGCTCGCTTGGTCCGGGATGGACGTAGTGAGTTTTTTCCAAGGTTGAAAGATGCCACTTGCCCCAGAACCCCGTTTCGTAGCCTTTTTCCTTGAGTACCTCAGCGAGAGTAATTTCCTCGTCTTTCAGGTAGGTGTCTTTTCCATGGATGTAGAAGAAACCGCTGCGATAGGGATTACGCCCGGTCAGCAACGCGGCGCGCGAGGGTGAGCAAACCGTGCCACCGGAATGGCAGTCGGTCAGACGAACGCCTTCCGAAGCGAATCGGTCCAGGTGCGGCGTTTGAACAATCGGGTTGCCATAGCAAGCGAGGTCACCGTAACCGAGGTCGTCGGCTAGAAAGATGATCACGTTGGGAGAACGGTCCGACGCCTGCGCAAGGGAGCATGCGATGAGCAACAGGACCAGTGAGCGGAGGCAGGTCTTCATTTTATTTTCTCAAACAGTCCCAATAGGTAGCAGCAAGGTTTCGCCGTTTGGCGGGACATTACTTCGCACGCTGTGGCTGACTGGCGTTGGTCATTTTTAGCCATGCTTCCAGTTCTGAGCGAAGTTGCTCGGCCTTTTCCGGCATTTTGTGAGCGAGATTTCGCGACTCGCTGATGTCGTTTTCTAGGTCATAGAGTTCAACGGAGTCATCGTCATAGTACTTGATTAATTTGTAGTCACCTGAGCGAACTGCACTTCCCAGTCGATTCTGTTTGTGAAAGGCGTAGTTGGGGTAGTGAAAGTAGATCGACTTGCGTTGCAATTCGGATTCGTCTTCAAGCAACGGCAACAGAGAGATTCCATCGGGAGTATTGGATGGATCGGCTTTCAGATTGGCAGCGTCAAGAATCGTAGCATGAATGTCCATGGTGATCGCCGGCGTCGAAGTTTGGGTGCCCGCGCGGACGTGACCGGGCCAGCGAACAATCATCGGGACTCGAATGCCACCTTCATATAGGTAACCTTTTTCCGCCCGAAGTGGTTGAACGTTTGCGTCGAACGGCCCATTGTCCGAGGTAAAGATCACCAGGGTTTCCTCGCCCAGGCCCTGTTGGTCGATTGCATCGATGAGCTTGCCGATCGATGTGTCCATGCCCTCGATCATGGCAGCATACGTCGGATTCTCGACGCCCGGACCTTTGCGTTGTTCGTATTTGGCGATCAAATCGGCGGGAGCTTGAAAGGGATAGTGAACCGAGTAATTCCACCAGCAAAGGAAAAACGGCCGGTTCCCATCCGCTTGGGCGGACTTGATAAAGTCGATGCATTCGTCGGCGCATCTGTCAGGCAGGTACTCACCGTCGATTTTCCCTTCCAGGTTAGGGATTCCGTACGGACTGAAATAGCTTGGGGGCCCGCCAAAACGACAACCTCCGATGTTGATATCGAAGCCCTGATGTTCAGGCCGTAACTCAGGCTCCGTCGGCTGATCCTCGTCGGTATTGGAGTTTGATCGACTGCGATGGGAGAGATGCCACTTGCCCACGAATCCTGTCGCGTAACCGGCTGCTTTGAGTTGCTCGGCCAGGGTGACTCGCTCCAATGGTAGGTGTCGCAGCCAAGTCGGTGTGATCAAATCGGTGCCAGGCTTCTGGAAATTCTCAGGGTGTCCTCCGGCGTGATTGGTAATGTTCAGGCGAGCCGGTGACTCTCCCGTCATCAACGCCGCGCGTGTCGGCGTGCAAACGGGGGCAGCCGAATAGGCGTCCGTAAACAACAATCCTTGCCTTGCCAGCTGATCCAGGTGCGGCGTGTCAAGTTTGTCGTTGCCGTAGCAGTGAAGGTCTTTCCACCCGAGGTCATCTGCCATGATCAAGACAACGTTGGGCAGTTTCCCTTCCGTCTCTGCATCCTTGCCAGACGCGGTCGCCGAAACGGCACAGAGGGCAATCAACGAAGCCCATAGATACTCAACTTTAAATCTTTTCATTGTTAATTTCTGTAGATGGCGTTCGATTGCGGACAGCCACAAGGACGAATAGGACTGAAGGGATGGCAGTGCCGTTGCCGGGGCCGTCCAACTACGATCAGCAGACGCCACCGGACGGCTTGCGGGCTGTTGTTTTAGGCGTTTCGCAAAAATTAGTGAGCCGACAGCGCTAGCTGCGGGCCTCCGATGGGCACGTTCTAGCCGTTAGGCCCGCGGCTAGCGCCGTCGGCTCACTAAAACAACAGCCCGCTTGTGCCGTTCCGCTAATGAATTTGAGCTCCGCTTTTCGCGGGGGGAAAAGTTTTGCATCAATGTCCGAATCGGTTCCGCCGAAGCTGACCGTTTCGACGGTGCCTAGAGCATTTCCATTTTTGTTGTAGCCACCGTCGCCAGACGGTGGACCACGTTCTGGCGAACGTAGCTACCTTTGAAAACCTAAGTCATTTACAGAAACGCTTCAGCGAGCAGGAGGAGCCAGCTTGCCGGCTTGACGCTGGTTGGGAACATACCACTCGTCCAGCAACGCGCTGAGTTCCTTGACTTTTGCTGGATTCGCCTCCGCAAGATTCATCGTTTCTTTCGGATCGTCTTTGAGGTTGTAAAGCTGAGGCTCGGCGTTCTCGGGCGGATACCTCATGTGCCCTGGTGCTCCGTCGTAAGTTAGCAACAGCTTGTCATGGCCCTGGATCACCCAGCGATACAGCAGCGATGCTTGGGGGGTTTCGATATCGGCGATGTCGTGGGCAAATGATTCGCCGAAAATCGTATCTCGTTCGATGGCCTCGCCTGACTTCAATTGCGGCAGCAGATTCAGTCCGGGGAAGTCGTGCGGTCCCTCTGCTTCGGCGGCCCCTAAAACGGTCGGCACAAAATCAATCGACGAACAAAGTTCGGGGCGATCCGCGGGCGGAATTTTTCCTGGCCAGCGGAACATGATCGGCGTGCGTGTTCCGAGTTCGTAGGGACTCCGTTTGGATCGCGGTCCGTAGCCACCGACTTCCTTCTGAATCCAGCCGTTGTCCGTGACGTAGATGACGAGCGTGTCGTCGGCAATTCCTGCCTCGTCGATGTGGTCCAACAGCGTACCGCAGGTTTCGTCGAACCACTCGCACATCGCGTAGTACTGAGCGATTCGTTCCTTCACTCCCTTTTTCAGGTACTTGTCAAGAAGCCGAGCGGGCGGATTGTGTGGTGTGTGCGGCATCACCGGTGCGTACCAAAGAAAGAATGGCTGTTCCGCTTCGACGCTGCGATCGATAAATTCCGTGACAGGCGTCATGGTTTCGCGTCCGATCGCCAACCCCGCATCACCATGTCGTCCGCCCGGATGTGGATACCCCTTGGTCATTCCTTCGGTGAAACCACCACGCTCAAAAGATCCTTCCCACCATTTTCCGCTCTGGAAATTGACGTACCCCTTTTGGGCCAGCCACTGCGGCAAGGCACCGGTGCGGTCAATGTGTGAGATCAGCAGCTCGCGAGCGTCTTTCCCCGCCTTTTCGGCGTGAGCTTCATTTGCGGGTGTGCGGGCGGGGTCGTTTCCGGTCGTCTTGTTCTGATGCGAATAGAGTCCCGTAATGAGCGTCGATAGAGCTGGGCGACAAAGCGCGGTTGGCACATAGCCGCGCCGGAACACCGTGCTCTCCTTGGCGAGCTGGTCAAGGTTCGGTGTTTCGATTTCCTCGTGTCCCATGAAACCATAGTCGGTGTAACCCTGGTCATCGGAGAGGATCAAAACGATGTTCGGCGGTTTGGAGTTGGCCGTTGTCGCGGTTGCAACCAGGAAAAGAAGCGGGAGCAGGCGAAGGAGACTATTCATGCGATTCGTCATGTTGACTTGGTGCCTTGGCTGAGATGGTGGGATGGGTCTGTTAAGCGACGATCGGAAAATCAGTGGGATAGGTTTCCAGCCTGGCATTCCCGTGTCGACAGGCTGGAAGTCTATCCCGGTTCAGGATAACAAGCCGTTCAAGTGTCCTGACGCTTAACGGAACGCTGGTTTAGCCGGCTATTCAATACTGAATGGCCAACCGCCTTATGTATTAACTGCTGAATCAGAAACTCACGGCCGAGAAGTGGATGCGCCGAGCCGTTCTTGTGCAATGTGGTCAGCCACTTCGGCGGTTGAAATTCCTTCCGTGTTTGCACGCTGGAAGATTTCCGTCAATGTTTCGCCAATCCGCTCGGTGTGACGCATTGCTTTATCCAAATTGTAACCTTGTTTCTCATAGGAGATATTGATGATTCCACCCGCGTTAATCACGTAGTCAGGGGCGTAAAGGATATTGCGATCCGTCAACGTCTTGGCCACCGCAGGCTCGGCGAGTTGATTGTTCGCAGCGCCCGCGACGATCGCTGATTTCAATCGTAGGACAGCTTGGGAATTGACAGTGCCACCAAGCGCGCATGGGGCAAATACGTCAGCCGAAACATCGTAGATTGCTTCCGGATCAACCGAAGTCGCAGAAAACTCGATGCATGCTCGCGTGACATTCGATTGATGAACATCGGTCACGACAAGTTTGGCACCAGCGTTGTGCAAATGGCGACATAACGCATAGCCAACGTTTCCTACGCCTTGAACGGCCACCGTGACATTGTCGAGTCGTGCATGTACGTCGTGGGGTCGGCGCTGCTTCAATGCGACGGCAGCCTGGATTCCACAGTAGACGCCGTATGCAGTGACGGGTGACGGATCACCACTGCTGCCCATGGAGGTCGGTAAACCAGCGACGTGCTTGGTTTGCTGACGCACGGAGACCATATCATCGACCGACACCCCAACATCCTCGGCGGTAACGTATTGACCGCCCAACGAATCGACGAAACGTCCAAAGGCTTGGAATAGGGCGTCGGATTTGTCGCGGCGCGGATCACCAACGATGACCGCTTTGCCCCCACCTTGCTGGGTATCCGCCACTGCGTGTTTGTAGCTCATCCCTTGACTCAATCGCAGCGCGTCCGTCAACGCTTCCTCGTCGCTTGCGTACCGCCACATCCGGCAGCCGCCCAATGCTTGCCCAAGCGACGTGTTGTGAATCGCGATGAAGGCGCGCAGGCCTGTCTTAGCGTCGTTGCAAGCAATCACAAGCTCATGGCCAGCGAATCCGGGGATGTCGTGGCAATCAAGTGTTTCGAGTTGGTAGTCAAACTCGATGCCGCTGGAGGTGTCCGCAGAGGAATCCCCTGCCTTCATCTCGGTATCGGCTTTTACTGTTGTGGAGACTTGCATGACGATTGGCAGTTCGCGCGGTAGGTTTTGGTCTGTAAACGTCTCTATGTCGAAGATCCCGCCGTGAACTCGCCCTTAAGCGCGACGGGGCACTTAAATGATCACGTGAGTACTGTATGAGCGAAGAATGGATGTAACCGATCCGAATTAGGTTCGGGACGAATTACTATCTCCATCTCATGACGGATGGCGATCCGTAGAAGCGTCCAATTGTGTCCTCAACGTTCCTTCATGCAAGAGTCTTGCGCATTTGCCGAACGGATTGTCGCAAATCACCAACGAGCGATGCGTATGATGCCCCTATCCCAAAGTTACGTCCATTGAAATGGGCGTCAGTATGAACGACGAAGTGAAATCGACATGACGAAAATTGGCTCTGTGCTACTCGTATCACTACTGATGGCCTCCGCACTCGTGGCGGACGACTCACAGGTCGATGCTGAGTTTGAACGACTCGGCGAGCAATACATCGACCAGTTCGCAGAATTCTCGCCCGTGCAGGCGACTTCCTTAGGCGACCATCGGTTTGATGGGAAGCTAGACGATGTAAGTCAGGCGGCCCGAACTCGTAAGCTCGTATGGCTTGCTGGCCTCGCCAAACGGCTTGATGGCATCGATTCGAAATGTCTTTCCCGCGCCAATCAAGTCGACCTCGCGCTATTGAAACACTCGATTGAGTACCAACAATGGCAGGCCACGCAACTGCAAGAGTGGAAATGGAATCCACTGATCTATACCGGGATCAGTGGAGATTCCGTCTACAGTTTGATGGCCCGAGAGTTCGCGCCGCGTCGTGACCGTCTATTGAACGTCGCCAGCCGTCTCGAGCAGTTCCCGCGTTTTTTTGACCAGGTCCGAGCGATCTTGGATGTTCCGCGAGTGCCGCAAGTGCACGCAAAAACCGCGGTGGCTCAGAATTTAGGCATCTTGAAGTCAATCGATAACTATGTTCGGCCGTTCCTCGATGAGATGCCAAAACAGGATCGCGAAAGAGTTGCGAGTGCCATCCAAACCGCCGAAACGGCGGTTCAAGAGCAGCAACAATGGCTGGAATCCGTGCTGCTTCCGGGGGCGAAAGGTGACTACCGGCTTGGGATCGAGCTCTATCAGCAAAAGCTCGCATTTTCATTGCACTCTCCCTTGCGGCCTCAGGAGATTCGTGATCTTGGCGAGCGGCGGATCGAGGAGCTCCATGACAGGATGTACGCCATCGCAAAGCCGATGTACCGGGATCAATACACGCTGACGCAGTTCCCTGAAAAACCATCCGATCCATTTCGACGTGCCGTGATTCGGTTTGGACTGGAAAAAGCATATGACAATGCGCCGCGGGCAGACGAGATCGTCAAAACGGCGCGACAGTCGGTTGCCGCGGCGACCGAGTTTATTCGCCAAAACGATGTGATCACGCTCTTCCCCGATCCACTTGAGATCATCGTGATGCCCGAGTTTCGTCGAGGTGTCTCGCTGGCCTACTGCGACTCGCCCGGGGCATTGGAAACCGATCAGCCCACATTTTATGCCGTCTCGCCACCGCCTGCAGACTGGACCGCCAAACAAGTGCTTTCGCATTTGCGAGAATACAACAACCGATCGATCGACGTGCTGACGATCCACGAAGCGATGCCCGGACACTTTCTGCAAATCGCACACGCCAACCGCTACCAAGGCAAGCTGCGTCATCTGTTTCAGTCCGGCGTCTTCGTCGAAGGTTGGGCCGTCTACTCCGAATGGATGATGTGCGAAGAAGGGTTTCGCGACCATGACCCGCTTTTGAAACTGATCACACTGAAATGGTATCTGCGCGATGTGACCAACGCGTTACTTGATCTTGCGGTCCATGTGGACGGAGGCTCTCGCAGCCAAGGCATGCGAATGTTGGTAGAGGATGCTTTTCAGGAGGAGCGTGAAGCGGCAGGGAAATGGACCCGGGCCCAAATCACTTCCGCTCAACTACCTACCTATTTTGTTGGGTATCTGGAACACGTGGCGCTGCGTCGCGAGGCCGAGCAGATGTGGGGCGACCGGTTTAGTCTCAAGGCCTATCACGACAAAGTTCTGTCGTTTGGTTCGCCGCCACCACAGTTTGTTCGTGCACTTGTTCTCGACAAACCCATTGAGTGACCGTCTGACAATATTGTCATTAAGCCGTTGATGAGATCACGTGCGTTTTTCTGAATTGTCCCGGGCTGAGTCCTAGTTCACGTTGAAAAACGGCGCATAGCTGGCTTGAGTCACGGAATCCACTTCGGCGGGCAATCATCTTGATCGAAAGTCCAGGCTCGAAGAGTTGTGTTTTCGCCATCTCCAACCGTGCGCGAGTGATTTCTTCCCCCACCGTGCACAGCACTTCCTGCTTGAACCGCCGTTCGAGCGTTCTTCTCGACAAGCAAACATGCGTTGCCACATCGTCTACGGTGATGTGCCCGTGGGCATGGGTCGCGATAAAGTGGAGACACTTGGCGATCTCTGGATCCGCCACGCCATATGCGTCCGAAGAACGTCGTTTGACGATCCCGCGAGGCGGCATCCAGGTCGGACTCTCAGGTGATTTGCAGCCTGATATTAGTTGCTCAAGCAACGATGCGGCTCGCACCCCGACTTGTTGGTAGCCCACATCTACGCTCGAAAGCTGAGGGTTGGTGTACTCACAGACTAGGGGCTCGTTTTCCATTGAAACGATGGCGATCTCTCGCGGCACTCGCAGTCCATGCCGTTCGCATCGTTCAATGATGAATCGACCGAGAGAATCATTCGACACGCAGACGCCAGTCCGTGGTTCCCACGTGGCAACTAACGCATCAAGCTGATCTGAGAATGATTGCCAGGCCGCCGCAGATAGAGCATAGGAGTGGTCGAACAAGTCAACGGTGTGCTGGAACGCGATATCACTTGCCGATGCGTTGTAGCCAGCGATCTGTAATTGCACGCCGCGTTGTTCAGTAAATCCTACATAGGCAAGCTTCCTAAATCCCAGCGACAAGAGATGCTGCGTCGCGATTTTTCCGGCCTGGCGCCAATCTGGAAAGACTCCCGGCAGGTTCTCCGCATCCGTATTCAACCAAACATTCACTGCCGGAATATTGTGCTCTTTCGCTTTGATCGCCAGTGATCGCCCGATGCGTCCGACGAAGCCGTCGAAAGCCTGGTTGCGATTATCTGACAAATCAAAATCCGTCACCGGGATTAGCGTTGTATCCCAGTCGGCAGTGGTCGCCACTTGTTGAATACCGGCCAACACATCGAGATGTCGACGAAGCGGGGTCTCGACTTCGATCAAGATGGCTATGCGTCGCTTCTTGCTCATCGGCCCTCCGCTACTCATTCATCTGTTTTGATTTTCGTCGCGAGATTTACTACGCAACCAGTCGCACGAGATCGGTTGTTGAGCATCGTCTTGACTGGTCGACACAACGATCAGAGCGATGTTACGTGGCAAGTGACCGATGTGTCACGAACCAGGCGAACTCAGTCTCAGGCAGAAGACCACCAAGTCATGAAACACCATGGCCCGAAACGAAATCTCTAAACCGCCACAACCTGGAATGAAACGATGCTTTTCAGTCCTGGTTCTACCCGCAGAAGCGACGACTTACCGGAATCGGTGACTGCTCGCGAATCGCTCGAGCACAACAAGAGAGTGCAAGACTCGTTTCCCCGCTGCGCTCGTTTGGCTCAATCGAAGCTCAGTCTTCAACTTGGTATTCCGCAGGCGGTGGTTCAGCCAGCTCCGGATGTTCAATCAATAGCTGCTCGACATCCGACATTTCATATGCTCTTTCTGCTTCCTCTTCCGCGCACCCCACGGAGCTAACGACCAACAACAAAGCACATAAATGGACTAAAAATTTCATGGCAAACTCAGACTCTTATATGAAAGAAAGAAGACAACATGCCCCAAGAGCAACACGCTTTGCGTTGATACTTTAAAAGTGAGCAATACAGGAGAAACGGTCGCCAGCTCACCATCGCGTCCGACCAACGGACGCGATGGCTGCTGCGATGGTCTTACGAAATTAAAACTCTGCGTCGATCACTTCTCTCGATGCGCGAGTGCCAAGTGCCCCCCACAATCCGAAGGGGCTTTCTGCACCGGCAACCGATAACGGGTCAGTGTTCACGCTGGCTGTGGAAACCATCGCTCGACTAGATAGATTCCCCGCGTCAATAGAGTCCGTAATGAATTTGACAGCACCGTCACCCATCAAAATATGAGCGCCACCTTGGTGTCGGCTGCTGGGGGGGCAAATTCCCTCGGACTGATACCAGCTTTGGGTAAAGCATAGCTCTCGGTTAGGAGGCAAGATCGCGTAGACGCCTGAGTGGATGGGGATGCCCCAAGCCCAGCGATAGCCGCGTCGATTGTCAACTTGAGGATTGCTGGCAAAGGGAGCGCTCGAATCCCAGAATTGAGGTCGTTCCGAATCAACGAAAGGCTCGCATGCTAACGCACCGCCTGGTGACTTCAGATTCCGCGTGGACGAACCGTTTAAGTGTCTTGTGCGTTTGTCGTCGTCACCAAGGTCGGTGATAAACTCACCCATCGCAATTGTGTTTGACAAACCATCAAGCACATCTCGAAAGGCAGATTTCATTTGGCATTTGAAAAAACCACGATTGCTGGCGTTAGCTGACGCGATGGTGGACGAAGCGTGCGGTACGCCTTTGTGATTCATCACAGCCGCCGCGTTTGTCTGGGCGATGGAGTCCCCCATGCACACGCCATAATTCGTGCGTCCCATGGCGGGAAGCCCGATGCCAGGATCGCTAGGGCATCGAAAAGTTGGGAGGTCTGATTCAAACGGCTTGTAAGGGCCCGCTTGACTATTAAGAAGCTTGTCGAAAGTTCGGCCTGGATACGGGCCCATGGGTGAGTAAATGTTCCCTGCACCAGGTTGGCCGGCAGGAACTTGGTAAGGATTAGAAAGTTGCTCCCAGATTGCCTGCTGCTCGATGAACGGCGTGAGGCCGACCAATGCAGAAAGTTCCAGAGAATTCTGTCCAGGAGCGTATTCTCGCCTCGAAACCGTGTAGGTCCCGCCGCATTGAACGGGCAACTGGTTGTAGGCCGAATGGTAGTTGTGCATTGCCAAGCCGATTTGCTTGAAGTTGTTGCTGCAACTCATCCGGCGAGCCGCTTCGCGAGCCGCTTGAACGGCCGGTAAAAGCAGTCCCACCAATACTCCAATGATCGCGATGACCACGAGGAGTTCAACGAGTGTGAATCCACTGCGTCCAAATTGTCTGCGCATTACGATATTCCCAAATCAAAAAGCCAAACTGAAACGAAACAAACGCAATCACGACACCTGCCGCTTAGGCATTGAACGAGCACGTGGCTGCAGTGTTCGCAATTTCATTAACGTAAGATTGAATTTACCATCGCTGCTCTTTTGTTCTGTGTTCATCGTGCCACACATTGGTTCTTTCGCGCACAATTTGCGGGTTTAGGATTACTTTCCCGGTACGGCGGCTCTTGTTAGCCAAGTTTCTGAATGAATCTGACTCGCGTGAAAGAGGAATGCCTCAGCGAAACGCTCTTTCTGTTTGCCGAGCCCGATGAGCGTCGCCGTAGGGTGAGATCGCAACCAACGGTCGGGAAAGTATGCGTGCAGAATTGCCGCTGGTTGTCTCGCAGCTTTGCGAGCGGAGCGCGGAGGTACTCGGAGCGGATCCACGCCAAGTCGTGTGCGTTGCGGTCAAACTCATCAACGTCGCTGCTGTTTGCCACCTCGGATTCCGCCGGGGTGATTACCGCGTGATCCGAATGCGCCCCAGTCGCAGGTTTGCATGTCTGGGATTCCGCTTTGGGGCGGACGTGATTGCGGGTCGGATCGGGTGGCGTATGGATGTTGTGTTGTTCGAGTGGTTGATCAGTGGGGCGTGATACGCAGTTGGAATAGGGTGAAGGAGCGATCGAGTTGGCGCGTGCATCGATCGACCGGTGTCCCGGTGGTGGACTCGGTGTGTGTTGAGTTGGTTCGGTGCAAACGAATCGAAAGGACGCTACCGCGTCGGTGGCGGTGACCACGCTGGTGTGAGGAGCAAGACCCCGAGACACCCACGCGGCAGCGGTGATTTTCTGTGCAACGACTGGTACTCCATCGTGGTGCTGGTCCCGCGCAGTGATCTCGTCAAAGATTCACTGCGCTTGGTAGGAACCAAGCGACAATCGATGGGTACAAGTCTCGCGCAGCAACGAACCGTGGTGCACTGAACGATGGAAGTGACGACTGTGCGTTGACATATGGAAACGCCTTGTGCACGAGTCGATTGGGAAGAGGCTCGGTCCGACTACGGTACCGGCGGATCGGGACAGAGTGCCCGTGAGACGGCGCGATCGTTTGCGATCGCGAGAGAGTAGAGAAAACGCGGCTCGATGGTCGCAACTTCAACTGGACGCGTTTCGATGGTCGCTTCGGCGAAGAGTGACCAGATCATGTCGATGCCGTGACACCGGGCGGCGTCTTCAATTCGAACGAATCGCAGGCGGGTTTTCGTGTCGGCGTCTGTCGTTTGGTGTTCGCGATCGGATCCGGCCGCAGCCTGGGACGCCGTGGACGCGGATTCGGTTGCGCATGCAGGCTTGGGTGCGCAGGTTGTCCCGGAGCAGCAGCAACAGGAGTTCGCAGCCGGTTTCGGTTTATTGGCTGCGATGAGGTTTTCGCGGGAGTCTGCGTTGACGCGGTCGATCAAAAATGTTGGGGGTGTGACGTTGTTTTCGGTCGCCCAGGTGAGTTTTTCGATGTCCGAGTGACAGCAGCACTTGTCCCAACAGAATTCGGCCGTTGCGCAGCCGCAGGGGCAATCTTCGCAGGGGAATCGCCCCGTTTTTTCGATCGGGGGCGCCGACAGCGGTAGACCGACGATTCCGACCGTGATCACGATCAAGAGCGCAGCAGAGATCGATCGTCGAAACGATCGCGAACTTGCTCGGAATAATCGCAGGGGAAAAGACAATGTTTGTAAAACAGCTAAACGGGCCGGTCGGCGGCTCGCTCCTCACACGAGGCAGTCTAGACATTGGAATCAGGTTGGGGAATCCGCGACAAATCGACGCGACGTGCGGTTTGGCGTCGCACTCGCCGATCGCTGGTCCGCATCAATGTAGGCAAGGTGGCGGGAGGATGTCAGCGGATCTGGTGATTTGGCTGCGGTGGGCCATCGAATGATTTGTGGACTGGGAACCCCGGGTGGGACGGCGATTTGCGAGGCGCTGGCGAGAAAGGTTGGTACCCAGAGACGTCAGAAGTGTTGCTTTGTTAACCCAAGGCAGGAGTAGGCGATGAAGCGTGATTCCTCGCTGTCACGTATTAAAACTGCCCTCTTTGGCTTCACCCTTCTGCTTGCGGGAGGTTCGAAATCGGTAACGACCGGAGAAGGCTCCCTCTGGGATTTAGGCCCTGTTCTCCCAAAGTAAAAGTGAATGTTGCCCCAGATGTCTTTCTTCTGGAGTTCCCGTATCAAACACAGTCTCTTTTTCCAAACGCGCAACTTCAACATGGTCGCGTCGGGGTGTGATCTAAACGGAAAGCGTTGAAGGGCGGTGGGCGTTCGTGGTTTGTTGGACGTGTTGGATAGCCAAGATCGATGCTTGGAGGTTTACGCGTCTCGACTCACTCAAGCGAGTCGTTGTGAATGACGATGCAACGTGTAGATCGGGTGAGCTGCAAAACCGCGCGTAAGATTCGGGCCAGTCATTACTGCGTCATCGTGACACGCTCGATTTCATGTTCAATTTGAGGGTGCACGTAGTCCGATTTGCGACACAAACATGTTGAAAAATGAACGCGCCGCTCGCTCGATGCTGTCATGCGTCATAATGCCTAGGTGAAATCCACACATTTTGGTCCATGTATCAGTTGTTTAAATCACATCTGTTCGCCATCATCATTGTCTGACGAGCAAGCATCGATCCATGAAGGAGAACCGTTCATGACACGCGGCGTCGAAGTTACTGAGTTAGTATTACGAGACGGGCATCAAAGCATCCTGGCAACCAGGATGGCGATGGAGGACATGGTCCCCATCTGTGAAGAAATTGATCAAGCCGGATATTGGAGCGTTGAGTGTTGGGGGGGAGCGACTTACGACTCCTGCATCCGATTTCTGAACGAAGATCCATGGGAACGTTTGCGAACGTTCCGCAAGTTGCTGCCGAATTCGAAGCTGCAAATGTTGCTTCGGGCGCAGAACCTGCTCGGCTATCGCCACTATGAGGATGAAGTGGTGGACCGGTTTGTCGACAAGTCGGCAGAAAACGGGATGGATGTGTTTCGCGTCTTTGATGCCCTTAACGACATCCGCAATCTCGAGCGGGCGATGAAGGCGGTGCAGCGAACGGGCAAACATGCCCAGGGCACGATTTGCTACACGACGAGTCCGTTGCATACCAACGATAAGTTCGTCGAAATGGCAAAACGGTTGCAGGACATGGGATGCGATTCGATTTGCATCAAAGACATGGCTGCGTTGCTGAAGCCACAACCCGCCTACGAGATTGTCAAAGGAATTAAAGAAGCGTGCGGCGATGAAATGCTCGTTCATGTCCACGCTCACTCAACGACGGGTGTGACGTTGGTCAGTTTGATGAAGGCGATTGAAGCGGGAGCGGATATCGTCGATACGAGTATTTCTTCGCTGAGTCTCGGTCCGGGACACAATCCGACAGAGGCGCTTGTCGCAATGCTCGAGGGAACTGAGTATCACACGCGGTTGGACAAGTCGCGATTGAAGAAGATCAAAGAACACTTTGCAAAGATTCGACCACGCTACGCTGAATTCGAATCGAAATTCATCGGGGTGGAAACCGATATCTTCGAAAGTCAGATCCCAGGCGGGATGATTTCGAACATGGAAAGTCAACTCGGCCAACAGGGTGCCGCGGACCGTATCAACGAAGTGCTTGAAGAAGTGCCACGTGTGCGGAAGGTTGCCGGTTATCCGCCGTTGGTGACTCCGTCGAGTCAAATCGTGGGCACGCAAGCGGTGTTCAACGTGTTGATGGGGCCGTTCAAGGTTTTGACGGGCGAGTTTGCCGATTTGATGTTGGGCTACTACGGTGAAACGATCGCCGAACGCGACCCTAAGATCATTGAAGCGTCGGCGAAACATGCCAAGAAAGAACCGATCACCTGCCGTCCGGCCGACCTGCTCAACCCTGAATGGGAAGACCTACGAAGCCAAGCCGAAAAGCTGGGTGGGTTCAACGGCAGTGACGAAGACGTGTTGACCTATGCGATGTTCCCACAAGTTGCACCTGGGTTTTTCAAGACGCGTGATGACGGACCGAAAAACCTTAGCCAAACGCCAGAGCAGGTCGCCGCGGCAGCTGCGAAAGCGGCCGCGAAACGCAACGGTATCACGGGACCGGTTAAGTACGACGTTAAGTTGAACAACCGAGTGCACAAGGTTTCGATTGAGCCGACCGAGGTGTGAGACGCGTCCTCACACAATCAGGAATCGATGAACGGTTGAGGTCGATGGAGGATTTTCAACTTAATTTGGTATGAGTTTGAAGGTGGATCGCTCGCGTGATCCACGACATGTTCACAGCCGCCGGGGCTCGCCCGGCTGTGCCGCGAACAATTTACCTTTTCAATGCACAGTTCGAGCTAGTCAGTCAGATGGCCACCACAAGTAACGACAGTACAAAAAACGCACCCGCGAAGAAATCGATGGACGATCTCATTGCGGAATTGCATACCCGCCGCGCCGAAACGAAACAGGGTGGCGGTGAGACGCGGCATGAAAAGCAGCGTGCTCAGGGAAAGATGACCGCCCGCGAGCGTGTGGACAATTTGTGCGATAAGGACAGTTTCGAAGAGTTCGGGCTGTTTGCTCGACACCGGCAAACGAAGTTCGGGATGCTCACCAAAGCAGCTCCGTCGGACGGCGTGGTGACCGGGGCGGCATCGATCGATGGTCGATTGATTCACTTGGCCAGTCAAGATTTCTCGGTGCTCGGTGGTTCGGCCGGTGAGGTGCACTCACTGAAGGTGGCCGACGCGATGCATCGTTCTTTGAAAACGGGCAGTCCGTTTGTGTTTATCAATGACTCCGGCGGCGCACGCGTCCAAGAGGGAATTGATTCTCTGTCAGGCTACGGACAGGTCTTTCACAGCAACGTTTTGTTGTCAGGGGCGGTGCCACAAATTTCGCTGATTTGTGGTCCATGTGCCGGTGGGGCCGCGTATTCGCCCGCGTTGACCGACTTCATCATCCAAACCCGCAAGGCGCAGATGTTTATCACCGGTCCGCAGGTGATCAAGCAAGTCACGGGTGAAGACATCACTGCCGAGGAACTCGGTGGAGCCGATTCTCACATGGCTCACTCCGGTGTCGTGCACTTTGTCGCCGAAGACGATGAAGAAGCACTGCACATTTGCCGGCGTTTGCTAAGTTTCTTACCGTCCAACAATTTGGAAGCGGCACCGTTTGTTCCGGGAGACGAAAACGTTGATCCGAACCCTGAACTCAACAAAATCGTGCCGGTCGATCCAAAGGTCGGCTATGACGTTCGGCAGGTGATTGCGGGAGTTGTCGATCGCGGTGACTTCCTCGAAGTGCAGGCCGGGCATGCTCCAAACATGGTGATCGGGTTTGCACGAATTTTAGGAAATACGATCGGCATCATCGCCAACCAACCCGCCGTGTTGGCGGGAGCAATTAACAATCAGGCGGCCAACAAAGCGGCCCGGTTCATTCGTTTTTGCAATGCGTTTAATTTGCCGATGGTGACGATGGTTGACGTTCCCGGTTACCTGCCGGGGGTCGAACAAGAGTACAACGGGATCATTCGTAACGGTGCGAAGTTGCTGTTTGCATACTCCGCCGCGACGGTCCCGATGATCCAACTGATCCTGCGGAAGTCGTATGGTGGTGCTCACGTGGCGATGTGTTCGCGAGACATTGCGGCCGACTGCGTGTTTGCGTGGCCGACGGCTGAGATCGCGGTGATGGGTGCTGAGGGCGCCGTTGAGATTGTGTTCCGAAAAGAGATGCAAGAAGCGGAAGACAAAGTCGCACGCCGTGCCGAATTGATCCAAGAGTACCGGGACGCGTTTGCCTCGCCGTATGTGGCGGCCGGTCGTCGATTGGTCGACGATATTATTGAGCCGGCCGACACTCGCAAGCACTTGGCCCGCGCCCTTGAGTATCTGAAGAATAAACGTGACCAACGGCCACCTAAGAAACACGGCCTCATTCCGCTGTAGGACACCATGGACGAAAACAAACAAGACGAAATGTTACAGTTGCTGCGGTCGCTGCGTGATGAAGTGCAAGGTCTTCGCAAGCGGGTCGAAACACTCGAAGCGAATCAACCAAAACGCGTCATTAGCGAAGAGGTGATCTGCATCTTGTCGAGCGCTATCGCTGCGTACCTCGGCGTCAAACCTCGGATTCGACAAATCCGATTGATCAGTTCTGAATCGTGGGCTCACCAAGGCCGCGCGACTATCCAAGCCTCTCACGCCCTGAAACGTTAAGGCACCTCATCGATGAAATTCAATATTAAGGTCGACGGCGAGACGTACGAGGTCGAAGTCGACGTATCAGCACCTGAGCAACCACAACCCGGATTCGTTCCGCCCAGCGGCGGTTATCAACCGCCAGCGGCAGCGGCTCCCGCACGCCCGGCGTCGGGCGCGGTCGACGAGAAGGTTGACGACGAAAGTAAAGTCTGCCGCAGCCCGATTTCAGGTCTGGTGATCCGCGTCGATGCGGAAGTCGGACAAACGATCGAAGCCGATGAGACGTTGATGGTTCTCGAAGCGATGAAAATGGAAACCGTGATCACGGCTCCTGTCGCAGGCAAGATCGCGAAAATCAACCGCGCCGCGGGCGACCCCGTCAAAGCCGGACAAGTTCTGATCGAGTTCGAGTGAACCGACTAGGCGCAGTGACCGAGGATTCGATTGACGCCGCGGTCACTCTCTTTTCATACGTGATTCGAATGCAGATTCGTGTTCGTCTTGCGTGATGTAACCGTCGTCGTCCTTGTCGAGGCGTTTCCAAAGTGGATCGCCACCGCGGAATTCGTCGCGACTGATTTTGCCGTCCCGATCGGTGTCCATTCGCGAGGTGACGTTGGCCCAGGTCAAACCGCCGCCACGCTGAGTTCCCATGCCAGGACGTTGCGCCGTAACGCTCGCGGTACTTTCTGACTGAGTGGCTTTGGGAGTGGCTGGATTCTCGGCATTCGCTTTGAGTTTGGTTTCAAAAAACTCCGAGACCATGTCTTCGACTGTCGGTTCGTTGAATCCCGGCCCGCCATGGCCGGCGCCATGAATGGTGTGGAAGTGAACGGCGACCCCGGTTTTCTTGAAGGCGTCGAAAAGCAGTTTGCTTTGGTTGATCGGTACGGTGCCGTCTTTGTCACCATGAACGATCAGGAACGGCGGATCGTCGTCGCTGACGAAAGTGATCGGGTTGATCTTTCGGGCGACCTCGGGGTGATCGGCAACCAAGCCTCCGATCAGTTTGGATTCGGGGGAATTCATCGACGCGTGACTTTCGTAGCCGGGCGTCGAGACGAAGACGTTCAGATCGGTGGGACCGTAGAAATCGCAGACAGCTTGCACCCGGCTGGATTGATCGAGTGATTCACCCACTTCGAATTCTTTCACATCTCCGCTCGTTCCGAGAAGGGCGACGAGGTGCCCGCCGGCGGAGCTTCCCCAGACGCCGAAACGTTCAGGGTCGAGGTTGAATTCTTCGGCGTGAGCGCGGAGCCAACGGATTGCCGATTTGCAGTCTTCGATTTGGGCCGGGAATTTGGCGTCGCCGCTGAGCCGATACCCGATGCTGGCGACGGCATAGCCTTTTTGTGTGTATCCGGAACGAAGTGGTGGACAACCGTCTTTGCTGCCGCCTTGCCATCCGCCACCGTGGACCCAAATGAGGACCGGGAGGGGCTCAGAGGATTCGGGAACGTAGATGTCGAGTTTCTGACGCTCGTGTCCCGATTTGACATAGGCCACGTCGCGGTGGGCGGTGACGCCTTCGAGCTGGCGAGCATTGGCGCGAGCCCGCAATCCCAACCCGCCCGGGAGTTGGGCGACACATGGTGATGTGGTCAGCGCCGCGATGGTAAGGGAAACAGCGAGCGGGGCGGCAAGTGCGGAAAGTCGTTTCATCAGGCGGTACCGGTTGAGGGAGAGGACTCGTCTAAGTGTATCCAACCCGAGTTGCTCGCGGAGGTTTCGTGTCGCGTTTGAGGCCGTTTATGCCTGGGCGTTCTGTGCGCGGCCGAGCGTGAGCCGCATTTTGAAATTGGTGAGCGTCTCGCCGTGACGCTCCGCCAACTTCTGCTGCACGATGACAAACCCCATTCGCTCAAAAAACGGTTTTGCCGTGATGCTGACGTCAGCGGTGATCTGTTCAAGGTTGTGGCTAATTGCGTCGTTGAATAAGGGGGCAATCAAACGACTTGCGATCCCGCATCGTTGATGATCGGCGGAAACAAAAAGACGGTCGAGGTAGCCGGTGTTCGTCATGTCGGTGAAGCCAGCGATGCGGTCGGACACAACCGCCACGTAGGCGAATCGCCCACGGAAACGATTTGCCCAAGCGGTGGAATCCATTTCAGATGGCGCCCAGGCATTGATTTGTGCAGGCGTGTAATCTCGGATGTTGACACGTCGGATCGTGTCGCGAAACAGTGCCAAACAGGGCTCAGCGTCGGCGGGCACGAATCTTCGAATCGAGATGGCAGGATCGCCCGTACTTGTTTCCGATGTTGCAGGGTTGGAGGTCATTCTGGATACACTAACAAGGTTGCTTTCATGACGGTGACCGCTGTGCCTGAGATCTCGACACGGTCGCCCGCGATTTGGCATGAGACCGTGCCGCCACGCTTGGAGGCTTGGTAGGCAACCAGGGACGTTTTATCGAGCAGTTCGCCCCAGTAGGGTGCTAGGCAACAGTAGGCCGAACCGGTGACGGGATCTTCGTTAATACCGACCCGTGGTGCGAAGACGCGAGAGATGAAATCGACGTCGGGGGTGTCCGAGCGTGCCGTGATCATGACGGCACGCGTATCAATCTTGCCCAGGCGATTGAAGTCGGGGGTGACGCTGCGGACCGTCGATGCATTGTCAACAACGGCAACAAGGTCAAACTTCGATCGCAGGACGGTCGCGCGGTCGACGCCGAGTGACTGGCGGACTTCGTTGGCGAGCGGGACGGCGACCGTTTCGATGATCGGCGTTGATGGGAAATCGAGCGTAATCACGTGGTCGTTCTGTTGGCAGACGAGCATTCCGCTGCGGGTTTGGAAACGGATGGCTTCTCCCGGTGCAACACGTCGCTGTTCGATCAAGGTATGAGCGGCCGCGAGCGTTGCGTGTCCGCAAAGGTCGACTTCGACGGCGGGCGTGAACCAACGCAAGTGGAACTCGCCTTGCCGTTGCAGAGGGACGACAAAGGAGGTTTCGGCGAGATTCATCTCAGCCGCAACGCTCTGCATCCACGCGTCGCCGGGGTACTTGTCGAGTAGGCAGACGGCGGCGGGATTTCCGGTGAATGGAGCGTTTGCAAACGCATCGACTTGCCAGATTGGAATGCTCATGGTTTTGCATCAAAGCTACGGAAGTAGGGACTCCTCAAGACTTCAGTGAGGATTGGGGCATCCGCTAGGTTCGCGTATTCGCTTTGCCGTGTTTTCTTAATCAAATGGGGGGACATTGCCGAAAAGGGATAACAGGTATTCGGATTATAACGAGGGCGGGTTGTTATCCACGGGGCGGTGAACAGATGCAGATTAGTGACCTTTCGCAAACCCGCAGTCCGCTACAACAGCGGCGATTCGAAGAGAAGCAAGAAGTGCAGAGCGTGTTCAGCGCCGTTCTCGAGTCGGTCGGAAGAGAAGGTTACGAATCAGCGGCACCGACCGAGTCTGCCGTTCCGTTGGAAGAACAGATCCAGGATGCGTGGGACGGTTGGTACCAGCTCGAACGGATCGGCCGGTATCGCCACGCGGAGGCTCCCGCGGAACTGGGCGGAGAATTCGCGGCGGTGATCGACCGCGCGTATCGCGAAGGTGGCTACGCGGATCCCAAGCGTTTTTTGAACACGTTGTCCAAGGATGAACTGAAGACGGTGCAGAACGTTCATTGGCTCGCCGAATCAATCGACGTGAATTCATTGTCCGAAGAAGGTGCGTTGAACCTGTTGATTCCGCCCGCCGCTCAGGTCGATTTGAATCGTGATGGATTGACGCAATCGGGGCTAGCGTACGGCATCCGATTCCCGGACAGCACGACGCCGAAAGAGGTCGCTGTGGCGTTTGAGGATGCGACCGCCGGGTTGTCCGAAATGGAAACGTCGCTCCATGTGCTTCACATGAAAATGCCAGTGCTGCTGGCCAACATTCATCTCAACGCTGACGGCACGTTTTCGCACCAGGTTGAGCCGGGCGATCCCGAATTTAGGAATCCGATGCTCGAAGAAGGTTATTCGTATTCGGACGCCGCGCAGAGCTGGATCGAATACCTGGACTATTTTCAAGTGACGATGGACACGCGGCGATATGAAAGTGAGCGGGCGTTTTGGACGGACTTTCAATCGCGTTTGCCCGAAGGCGCGTGAGCGCGATCGTCGCGCTCACGCGGTTCGTTCACCCAATCGCAGTCGGATCAGGAGGTCATTGAGTGCGCCGCGACTCGATGGCATTTCCGGTAGCGTGGATGCGGCGTAGGCCGACTCGAGTTTTGCGGTCAATCTCGCGTATTCCGACTCATGAAACGCGAGGTCGGCCTCCGCGAGAGTTCCTTGCTCCGGACCTTCGAGCTTCATCGCAATCAGGTCGTTGAGGTAGGGAAGTTTCGCGTCTTCGTTCAGCAGCACCAGATTTGCTTCGACGACGCCCGTTTGCATCAGGTGGATGCCCGTCAACAACACGCGGTACACGTACAGCAGCGGTTTCACCCGAGGCGGGGATTCCTTGCGGAACAGTTTCCACTGCGTTGCGGCGAAACCGAGGTAGTGATGGGCATGATGTCGGGTGATGCAACCGACAGCGATCGTCTTCAGTTCGTCGTGTTCGGGTGTTGTAAACACGACCAAGGGCGAGAACACTTGTTCGAGGACGTATCCATTGCGTCGCCCCATCAATGTGAAAAACTTCTGCGCGTCGTGGGTCACCAGATCGATTTCGAGCCCGTCGTAGATGCCTTCTTTCTCAACCGTTTCCCGACCGGGGCTGAGTCCGACAACGGTTTCGAGCGGCAGCAGGTGCACGCCACGAAGATCAAAGTCGGAGTCGGGAGAGGGGAAACCGTAGAGGTGCGCACCGCTAATCGTTGCAAACACGAGCGGAAACGGATGCGTCCGCACATGTTGCATCATCTTGTCGTGGTCGATCGTGGAAGAGTGGTCGATCATGGTAAGTGGTTCTCCATCGCCCGACGGCGGGCGTCGATGAGAAACGCATTGACGCGTTCGTAGTCGGGACGATCGGGAAGTTTGGTGTTGCGGAATGCGGTTTCGAATTGGATTTGTAGTTCTTTCCGCCATTGTTCGGCGGCGTGGAACGGCATCTCACCACGACCGATCGTTAGCAGTTGGTCGCGGTAGTCGCCCGCATCGACGTTTAGCGTGCCTGCGGTCAACACGTGTGTTCCCGAGATCAGCAACCGGACGAGGTGCATGACGTGTTTCCACTTCACGCGTCCTTGGTTGCGAATGTCGGTTTGCATTTTTTTGAACTGCGAAGCGACGTAACCTGAATAGGTTTGAAAAACGAGCTTCGACAGAAATGCGTCTCGGATGCTCAAAAGTTCTTCGCCGAGCGGAGTGACTGAGTCGACGATCGGAGAATAGAGGCATTCGAGGACGTTGGGGTTCGCTTTTAATGCGAGCACCATGAACTTCTGCAGTTCCCAATAAACCTCTTGAGTCTCGTCGTTTTCGAGTTGTTCGGGGACACCGTAGAGCGACCAGTGCAGTTCGGCCGGCGGTAGGTAGACGCCGCGACGATCCGTGTCGGACTCTTCATGATCGAGCCCGTATGCGCGTGAGCCGATCACACACCGATAGATCACCCGTTCATATAAACCGGCACTCATCAGTGGTGAATCGTCCAGACGCATTTGCATGCTCTTAAACTCAGCCAATCGGACGAGTTGCTCGTGGTGAATCGGGGCTTCGAAGCCGTCGTTGAATCGGATTCGGTAGGCATGGTTGCGATCCACTGGCGAACGCACGATCACACCGACCGCGCCGGCGGGATGAGCGATGCGGTCATTCGCCGCCATGACGTCTTTCTGCGCAACGACTTGGGTGCCGACGGAAAAGATCAGTGGACGGTTTGGGTCGGCGGACAATTTTTGAATTCTCGAATGATTTGGGATACCGTAATACGGTTACGATAGACGCTATGAACGCAAAAACGATTGTATCGGGTTACCTGATCGCCCAAGCCGCCAGCGTGGCGGTCTGGTGGGGAGTGCTCGTGTTGGTGCCGAGCAGCGTCGAGTGGTTTCAGCCGGAGGGTTGGCCGCCGGAGTCTTTGCTCGGGTTTTGGTTGGGTGACGTGGTGTTGCTGGTCGGCGGATCGTTTGTGACTGCAAATGCCGTTTGGAAACAGACACGTTGGGCGACGACGGCGGTTTGGTCACTGGCGATGGCGATTCTGTATCCGACGTTGTACTGCATCGGAGTGAGCGTCCTCACCGATGAAGGTTGGATTGCGTCGGCGATGATGGCCAGCATGGCGGGGCTGACGCTCGCGATGGCAACCATTCATGGCAATGGTGACCAAGCACCGTCCACGATCCGCGTGACGCCGATGAACAGGACGGTGGCGGTGGCATGGACGTTCGCACAAACATTCGTTTTTTGGAGCGTGTTTTTGTGGATCTTGCCTATGGGAATCGTCGAGGCGGAAGAGCGGTTGGGGATCGAAGGTTTCCGGCATCCGGGGCAAACACCGCTGGCGATGTTTTTGTTGGTGGTCGCATCCGGGCTCGGATTGTGGAGTGGCATCCGAATGGCGACTCTTGGGTTGGGCACGCCTTTACCGACTGCGACGGCACCCCGGTTGGTTGTGGGTGGTCCGTATCGCTATGTTCGTAACCCGATGGCACTGGCGGGGATTATGCAGGGGCTCGCGGTTGGTTGGTATTTGGGCAGTTACGTCGTGATCGGATATGCGTTCGGCGGCGCCGTCGTTTGGCAGTTTTTTGTGCGGCCGGTCGAAGAAGGCGATTTGCAGGAACGGTTCGGGGATTGGTATCGCCAATATCAACGAGATGTTTGGTTGTGGATTCCCACGTTCAAACGAACTCAGGCTCATCCGAACGAGGATCTGGACGCGCTAACGGAGTGACGAAAACATCGCTCGTCAAGGCTGCCCTTGCACATGGTTAGCGTGGTTACCAAATCGGGGCGGCGCCGTTTTAATGGGACAGGGTGACGCTTCGTTAATTGTGGAAGCATTCGATTGTTTCTGTCGCTCACCCAGTTTACCTGTTCACGGTTGCATCGCATGTCCATTGAACTGACCACGCCGGCGTTGTTGTTTTCAACGATCTCGTTGCTATTGTTGGCGTACACGAATCGATTTTTGGCGTTGGCGACGGTGATCCGGTCGCTGCATCGAGAGTACCAGCAGACGCCCAATCCGATCGCTGCGGCACAGATTTTGAATTTACGTAAACGGGTGAACCTGATACGCGACATGCAGACGCTGGGAGTGGCGAGTCTGTTGTCATGCACGATTTGCATGGGATTGTTGTTCGCCGGGCAGATCGGTTTAGGCAAGATCGTTTTTGGGTTCAGTTTGATTTTGATGGTGGGATCGCTAGCGATCTCATTGTGGGAAATTCGGATGTCGGTTGGGGCGTTGAATTTGCAGTTGGGAGACTTGGAAAAACTTCGAACGGGACTTCGGCCGCGCCCGATGTCGGATGAGGAGTCCCAAGGTTCGTAAGAGACGATGGCGGGCGAGCGTTGATGGTCGGCCTTAATTCTGCAAACAAAATCTCTTGACAAAATCTCACCGCGATCGAATACTCGCTATCGGAATCTTCTACTCCCGGACCCTGACACGCATGCAACACCGCCGACGCCAAGTTGGCTTCTTTCTGCGAGAGCTTTTGCTCTGGGGTGTTGTCGTTGGGTTTGCGGTCAATCTGTTCACCGCACCGGTTGAGGCTTCGGCGACCCGCAGTGATGGACAGAGCTGTCTCGTTTCGGATGTGCATGGGTCACCGGCGCTGCATGCTAGGTCGATGCACCGATGGCAGTCCGATTCGTCGGATCTGCTTCAGCCAAAACTGGCGTGCGGGCCGAGCTGCATTGATGACGTTGCGGAAGCCGTTTCAGCTCGCTTGACGCTAGCGAACACTTGGGCGGGAAGTCACACGGTAACGACTCTCGTGATGCTCGGGATACGGTTGCAAATTTAGGTCAACGTTGGATCGCGATTGACCTTTTTTTACTTGCAACTTCCCTTTCGGTCGGTATCTCCGATACCGAACCGGTCTGTCATGAGATATCAGATGTCCAAAACACAAAAAGATAAACGATCCGGGCGCGCCGTCGCATCCACGTCAGCCAACGGTACCCACGAAAATTCCGTCATTCCCAAACGCGTGATCAGCTTGATCTCGCAAGAAAACTATGTTGCCGCGTACGACGTCATCCGGGCGTTGCCGCGATCGCCGGTCACCTTGCAGGCGATGGGGGTGTGCGCGATGCGGTTTGGCAAAGCGGCCGACGCGGTGAACTTGTTCCGTAGCATGGCCGTCAGTCCAGGCACGACGGTGCTGCGATCGGATATTGATGATGCCGTGAAGATAAATTACGCGACGGCGTTGATGTTGGCAGGATTGCCAAGTGGTGCGCTTGAAATTCTAAATGAACTCCAAGACAAGAGTCAGCCATCGGCGGAGAAGATTCGAGCGGCGATCAAGACGTGGGCGGCCGGCTTGTCGTTCTGGCGTCGTCTGGATTGGAAGCTAAACGGCATCGACCCGCCGAACAGTCCCGTTCCGATTGATTTTGAGCCGGGTGTGTTCCCGTTTGTCGTTCCACACGTGACAGAATCGTCGCTCCCACTGTCCGCCCCGTCACTGCCGCATAGCGAACCGGTTCAATTGAGTGCATGATGTTCACGGTCGGCGTGCTGTCGGACGTTGAAATTCGGCTAGCCGCGATGCCGTGCAACGCGATTGTCCCCGGACGCGAGTCCGGGACTCCGGGAGCATTATCCGCGATCAAGTTCTGGAGGAACGACAGGTGTCGTCACATTGGTGTTTGGGACCGCGGATTTTGTTCTGAATTTTGGATTGGTGAGTTCCGCTACGGGAGGTTGCCGAGGACATTGGCAAGCTTAGCCGCGAATGCGAGGATATTTTTTAGTTGATTGCAGGTCCTGTTCGTGGCTTGCTTGCGGGTGAATCAAATCGCTCGCTCCCGCGTTCGCGGAATCGAAGCGAACAATCTTTTCACTGAGTTAACATGAACGAGCATATAGAAGCGTGGGGTTTGATATCGATCGGCTTGGTTTTGCTGGTTGCGGGTGGGGAGATGTTGGTCCGCGGCGCATCGACGATCGCTGCGATCTTGCGAATTCCACCACTGGTGATTGGTCTAACCGTGGTCGCATTTGGAACGAGTGCTCCCGAGCTCGGTGTCAGCCTGCAAGCGGCGATGTCGGGAGCCGCCGACGTGGCCGTTGGGAACGTGGTCGGAAGCAATATCTTTAACGTGTTGTTCATCCTCGGATTGTCGTCGCTGATCACGCCATTGGTGGTGTCGAGTCGGTTGATCCGGTTCGATGTTCCATTGATGGTTGGCGTGTCGCTGTTGGGATGGTTATTGGCCAGCGATGGCGTCGTGGGACGAATCGACGGAATCGTATTGTTTGCTGTTTTGCTCGGTTACATCGTGATCTGCATTCGGATGGCCAAACGGGAACCGGAAGAGGTCAAACAGGAGTTCGCCGTCGAGTTTGGGGCGGACTCGCAGCCGCAAACGAATCTGTGGTGGCCGGGCTTATTGGCCGTGGTGGGATTAGTACTGTTGGGGTTCGGGTCCAAGTGGCTGGTTTCCGGCGCGGTGGCCGTTGCGACGTGGTTCGGTGTGAGCGAGTTGGTGATCGGACTGACGATCGTTGCGGCGGGAACGTCGCTGCCGGAAGTGGTCACGTCGGTCGTGGCGAGTGTCCGTGGCGAACGTGATATTGCGGTTGGAAATGTTGTGGGTAGCAATCTGTTTAATCTCGCCTGCGTGCTGGGGTTATCGAGCATCATCTCGCCTCAAGGTGTGTTGGTCAGCGAGCAGGCGATCGGGTTTGACTTTCCCGTCATGGTGGTAGTCGCGGTCGCGTGCTTGCCGATTTTCTTCACGGGTGGTCGGATCTCTCGGTGGGAGGGTGCACTGTTCCTCGCAGGTTTTGTTGCCTACACGGCGTACTTAATCGTTTAGAACCGACGCATTGGTATGGAAGTGACCGACTCCTACGTTTGCACGGTCCAAGCAATCGGTAGCCAGCCGCGGTTGACGATGCGGGTGGGGCGAATCCGCCATGGGAGTGGCCCGCGCAGCTCATCTTTTTGCACCGATGCGCAAACAATGACCTCGTCCAGCCAGGGGAAAGAATGACGCAATCCGCGTTCAAATCCCGCAGGGACCAATTAGGCCCTGTCTTCGATGCCGGCATGGTTTGGATTTTGACGTTGGTCGTGGACTCACGTTCACGGCCTGAGCCAGTCTTGCGTTGGGCCTTGGGATGGCGGTCAGTGTTCGATTGAGATGGGGGCTGCGGATTTGTCGTACCAGAAGATGTCAAGGCTTTCGGCGGGTTGGTCGCTAGCCCAAACCCTGGACAAGTTCCGCAACGGATAGGCGACCCTTCATGACGGAGAATTGGCGACGAGATAGCCACGTTATCTGATCTGATCTGGCCTGCTATAGTCCACATCTACCGTGAGCCGCCAAATCCATCAAATGGGAGTCGGTGGAGAAACGCGACTTCTTTGCGGCTGCACTTACTCTCGTCTTTTGCGAGGCCAGCGGGGGCGTCGTGTGATGGTTCCGGTGATTGGCGCGGGGGCAACTTGGATATTGGATGAATCAGTACGCTTGGACATTGGTCGATGACAGAACGGAATCAACTTCCCTCACGTGAACCATTGGCCTTGGTGGGCGTAGGCTGCCGATTCCCAGGCGGTGCGAATAACGTTGATTCGTTGTGGCAACTCTTGGTTAGCGGTGCCAGTGCGATCGGAGAGGTTCCCCCCGACCGTTGGCATGTCGATCGATACCACCACAGCGACGCTGAGTCGAAAGGGCGGATGGTTACGCGACGTGGCGGTTTCGTCGACCGGATCAAGTATTTCGATGCTGCGTTTTGGGGTATCTCCCCCCGCGAGGCGATGCGGATGGATCCGCAGCAGCGGTGGTTGCTCGAGACCGCTTGGGAGGCGTGCGAGGACGCAGGGACCCCACCGAGTAAAATGCGAGGGACGAACGTCGGCGTATTTATCGGCGCGTCGGGGCACGACTACGCCAGTTTGCAACTCAACGATTTAGCAAACCTCGACGTTCACACCAACACGGGCGGCACGCTCAGTATCGCGGCCAATCGCATCTCTTACATGTTGGATTTGAAGGGACCGAGCATCGCGGTAGACACGGCATGTTCGTCAGCGTTGGTCGCCGTCGCCCTGGCATGCCGCTCGATTTGGTCGGGTGAATGTGACACGGCGCTCGCCGGCGGCGTCAATGCGTTGATCACGCCCAACACCAGTATCGGTTTTAGCAAAGCGTCGATGTTGTCGCCGACGGGTGAGTGCTTTGCGTTCGATTCGCGGGCCGACGGTTACGTGCGGGGTGAAGGAGCGGGGATCGTCCTCCTCAAACCGCTTTCTCGGGCGATTGCGGACCACGATCGAGTGTATGCGGTTTTGCGTTCGGCCGTAGTGAATCAGGACGGACAAACTTCCTCGATGACGGTCCCGAGTGTCGCCGGTCAAAGTGAGATGCTGAGGACTGCGTACCGCAACGCAGGGATTGCTCCGCGAGACGTTGCCTACGTGGAAGCTCATGGAACTGGTACTCCAGTGGGTGACCCCGTTGAAGCCGAAGCCCTTGGACGGGTGCTCTCGGAAGGGCGCGGTGTCGATGATGTTTGTTGGATGGGGTCGATCAAAACCAATATCGGACATCTCGAATCGGCGTCGGGGATTGCCGGTTTGATCAAAGTTGCCTTGGTGCTCGATCGGAAACAGATTCCGGCCAACCGCAATTTTGAAATTCCCAATCCATCCATTCCCCTGGATCGTTACCACCTCAACGTGCCCACCGAGCTTCGATCGCTGCCGTCGGACGGACCGGTCCAGCCGCTTGCCTCGGTGAACTCGTTTGGTTTTGGCGGTACGAATGCGCACGTGGTGTTGCAGGCGGCGCCAAAGCCTACGTCGCCACAGCGTGATCACGCCATCGCCGACCGACCGTTCGTTTTGCCGATCTCGGCGAGAGACGAATCGTCACTGCGTGAGTACGTCAATCAATATCGAAAACGGCTCAAGACGTTTGACGGTGAACTCGCGGATTTCTGCTCTTCGGCGGGGGCCCGCAAAGAACACCACGAACAGCGGCTGACGGTCGTTGGTCGTAACACTCGTGAGCTCACGCGAGGGCTTACGAAATGGCTTCGCCAGGGAGAGGCGAGCGACGGGATTGTCTGTGGACGTCCGAGCGACCGGGCCGACCAGAGCGTGTTCGTGTTTACTGGACAGGGTTCCCAGTGGTGTGGGATGGGGCAGCGCCTGATTCAGCGTGAACCGATTGCGCGTGAAACAGTCGAGGAGATCGACGAGCTGTTTCAAGCCCAGAGCGGTTGGTCGTTGTTGCACGAGATGTTTCTTCCCGAGGGTGAATCGAACATTCAGCAAACACGCGTGGCGCAACCGGCGATCTTTGCTTTGCAGGTCGCTTTGGCTCGATTGTGGGCGTCCTGGGGGATTCATCCGACGTCCGTTGTCGGCCATAGCGTCGGCGAAGTCGCGGCGGCGTGGTGTGCAGGCATCTATTCGCTCAGCGATGCGGTAAGCCTGATCTATCATCGCAGCCGATTGCAAAACGAGACCGGCGGGGCGGGGCGGATGTTGGCTGCGGGAGTGTCCCCCCAGGAGGCGAGGAAGTTCATCGGGTCGCATGGCGGTCGGGTTCAAATCACCGCCGAAAACAGTCCCTCGTTGGTCACGATCGGAGGCGACATCGAGCCACTCGAATTGATTGCCGAGAAGCTCGAAGCGAGCGGCCGATTCGTTCGTTGGTTGGGGCTCGACTATGCCTTTCATACTCATCAAATGGAGCCCATCAAGGATGAGTTGCTCACATCGCTGGCCCATTTGTCGCCACGCCCGTCGCGTGTGCCGTTGATCTCAACGGTGTCGGGACGCGAGCAATGTGGCGAACAAATGGACGCGTCGTATTGGTGGGCAAACGTCCGTGAGCCGGTCCGTTTTGAATCCGCGATGGCAACGTTGGTGGCGGGTGGTGCGCAGCGATTCCTCGAAATCGGACCGCACCCGTCGATGCGGAGTTCGATCGACGCGTGCGTTTCGAATCAGAATGCGGTCGCCACAATTCTTCATTCGATTTCCCGCACGACGGACGATGCGGTGGAACTCGCCACTAATCTTGCCAAGTTGCACGTTGACGGGGCGAAGGTCGAGTGGCAGTCACTGAATCAAGGCTCTGGAACGTTCGTTCCGCAACCGTCGTATCCGTGGAATTACCAGGAATACTGGTTGGATCAAGGTGACACGGCCACACGAGTTGACCCACCACTGCATCCGTTACTCGGCGAACGGTTGAACGTTGCCAAGCCGACGTGGCAATTTCACGTCGATCCGCATCTGTTCCCCTATTTGAACGATCATCAAATTTGGGATGGAATTGTTTTCCCTGCGGCAGGTTATGCGGAGATCGGCTTGGCGATCGCGGCGGAATTGTATCCGGGCGATTCGTATGCGGTCGAAGATCTCGAATGCGAAAAAGCATTGTTTGTATCGGAGACCGCTGTTCCGATCGTGCAAGTTGTCTTTGAGGCGGAGACGAAATCCTTCACTGTTTATAGTTCGTCGGGATCCGATGCGCGGTCAAACGCGTCGCGTGGCGATGTGAATTGGGAGGTGCATGCCAAAGGTCGGTTGGTATCGCGTCCCGCGTTGCCTGAGTCGCATTCGATCGATCTTGACGAACTACGCAATCAATTTCCGGCAGCGATCATGCATGAGGACATGTACCGTGATTTACGCGAACTTGGTTACGGATTCGGGACCGACTTTTCGTTGATCCAAACGTCTTGGAATGATGCGCGCGGTGCGAAGCTTTCGAATCCCGAGTCACTTTCGCGTATCGCTGTTTCGGACCGCGTTGCCGGCGATGCGGCGCAGTATTGCATGCATCCGGCGGTGCTCGATGCGTGTTTTCAAGCGACGCACGGAACCCGCTACGTTTCCGGCCACAGCGAAAAAAGCAATTGTCTCTATTTGCCTGAATTGATCGGACGCGTGCAGCTTCACACGCGAGCAATCCCAAATGAGTTTTGGGCCCATGCGATCCAAACCGGTTCGGTCGGCACGTCGGTCGAATACTCGGTTGGCGTTTTTGACGAACACGGCAAACCGCTTGCGACGATATCCCGTTTTCGCGTGGCTCGGGTCGAGCAAGCCGATGCGGCCGCCGATAGCAGTGGCCGCCTCTACCAATTCAAATGGCAGCCGCAGCGGCTATACGGGGTGGGAAACGTTGGTTCGGCCAATCTGCCATCAACCCAAGACGTCGTTGCCGCCGTTTCAGAATCGATTCCCAACTTCTATGCCGAGGCAGGGCTTTCGGAATACTACAACGAGTTCGTTCCGCGGATGCAGCGGATCGTTCTGCAACTGATCGAGAATGGGGTCGTTGATTCAGGGTGGTCATTCTCGGTGGGTGAGCGTTTTGAATTCGATCAAGTTTTCGCTTCCCTCGGGGGCGATGAAACGCATCGCCGGCTGCTACGAGCCGAGTTGGGTTGGCTGACGCAGGCCGGCCTCCTTCGAACGCATGAGTCCGGTTGGCAGGTGGTTCGTGAACCGGTGCGGGTCGAGGTGACCGATTCGTTGACTGAACTGGAAAACCAATTCCCACGATTTGCATCAGAAGTCGCGTTGATCAAGGCGACCGGTCCGCGTCTGGCAGATGTTTGGTGTGGGGACGTGGACCCATTGGAGTTGTTGTTCCCGGGCGGTTCGAGCAGCATGCTCGATACGTTCTACTGCGAGGCGGGCGAGTTTTCGACGTTCAACCGGTTGTTGCAAGTCGCGATCGCCAAATGCGCTGAGCAGATTCCCGAACGCCGTGTGCTGCGTGTTTTGGAAATTGGTGCGGGGACGGGGTCTCTTACGCGGAGTTTGCTCGATGTGCTGCCACCCGAACAAATCGAATACACGTTCACTGATATCGGCAGCAGATTCATTGCGGATGCGAAACGCAATTTCTCTCATCATCCGGCTGTGGTTTTTAGGTCGCTTGATATCGAACGCGATCCAGCCGGCCAGGGGATCGATCCGCATGCTTATGATTTGATCGTCGCAACCAATGTGTTGCACGCCACGTCGGATCTGCGTGAAACGCTGGCTCACGTGAAATCGTGTTTGGCCTCGGAGGGAATGTTTGCGTTTTTGGAAGTCGTTCGTTCGCGTCCGATTTGGGACAACGTGTTCGGATTGCTCGATGGTTGGTGGCGATATGCCGATGTCGACCTGCGTGAAAATTCGCCGTTGCTGGATCGATCGCAGTGGCAGACGCTGCTCGCGGATTGCGGCTTCGACGCAGTGCAATCATTTACGTGTTCATCGAACGATGAGGAAACGGAGCAGGCTGCCTTTGTCACACGCGGACCGTGCGTGAAGACGGTTGAATTATCGACCGCGACCCTGTCGCGCGAGCCATCGACGGTGCTGATCTTTGCGGATCACGGTGGGACGGGAGATGCGATCGCCGCAAAGTTCGAACGGGATCATCACCGCCCCATTTTGCTCCGTCGTGGATCGGAGTTTGAGAGAATCAGTGAGTCTGAATTTCTCCTTAACAGCGGGAGTGCCTGCGAAATTCAACGAGTGGTCGATGACCTTGGCCTCCACCACGCTGATTTGGCAAGGATCATCCATTGCTGGACGCTTGATAATGATTGGGACGAAGTCACTTCCCAGCGTTTGATGGAGGAACAAGGTTCAGGCGTGTTCAGTGCGTTGGGGCTTTGTCACGCCCTGGACACGTTTGATATGACAACGATCCACCGGGTTTATTTCGTTACCCGTTCGGTGCAGCAGGTTGAGGAAACCGACCCGGTCAACGGTTTGTCTGCCTCGCCACTAGTCGGTTTTCTTCGCGTGGCGAACAATGAAGCGAGTCAGTACCGATGGACGCTCATTGATCTCGATCCGATCCCGAGTAATTTCGACGCGGATGATGTCTTTAACGAAGTCACGCATGAGAGCGACGAACGCGAGGTTGCGTATCGCGATGGCCGGCGTTTTGTAAATCGCTTGCAAAGTGTCTCGCATGACGATCTCGAGCAACGAAGCCGGGACGCGTTGATTTCCAATCGCGACGTGGTGCCGTTTCGATTGCAGATGAAGAAGGCAGGTGTACTTGAGCATCTGTCGCTTAACGAGACGACACGTAATCAGCCTGGACCGGATGAAATCGAAGTCCGCGTCATGGCTGGAGGAATCAATTTCCGAGACGTGATGAAGGCACTCGGGATGTATCCGGGCACGACCGAAGATTTGCTTTGGTTTGGCGATGATTTTTCGGGTGTTGTCGTCGCACGAGGTGCCAATGTCACTGACATCGACGTCGGTGACCACGTTGCCGGAATTGCACCTTATGCCTTTCGCAGTCATGTCACAGTCGATCACCGGTTGGTACTCCGTCAACCAGCGAACATCTCGTTTGAGCAAGCGGCGACGTTGCCCACCGTTTTCTTGACGACTCATTTTGCAATTCATCACGTTGCAAGAATGCAAGCGGGCGAGAAGATTTTGATTCATGCCGCTGCCGGTGGTATCGGTCAAGCGGCTGTGCAAGTGGCCCAAAGCCTCGGGCTGGAAATCTTCGCCACCGCTGGAACACCCGAGAAACGCGAATTATTGAAATCGATGGGCGTGGCTCATGTGATGAACTCACGGACTGTCGAGTTTGCCGATCAGATCATGGAGCTCACCGGGGGCGAAGGTGTCGACGCCGTCCTCAATTCATTGGCCGGTGAATTCATACCGAAGAGTCTGTCGGTGTTGGCGCCTTTTGGCAGGTTCCTGGAGATTGGTAAAATCGACGTTTATGAGAACTCCAAGGTCGGCCTCGCAGCGTTTAAAAACAATATCTCTTACCACATGATCGATCTGGCTCAGATCATTGCGGACAGACCGAGCCGAATCGCAGCGATCTTGGCTGACGTATCATTGCGTCTTGAATCGGGAACTTATCGCCCCTTGCCGCATCATGTTTTTCCCATCGGCAATGTCGTCGACGCGTTCCGGTTCATGGCACAGGGACGCCACACGGGTAAGAATGTTCTGTCTTTTGATGGGGGTTCGTCCTCTGCGGAGACACTGTCTATCGGGCCGTGTACCGAAGACGGGAAATTACTGCGTGGGGATGCGAGCTATCTGATTACGGGTGGTGCGGGTGGATTCGGGTTTGAGATCGCGAAGTGGATGATCCGGCAAGGTGCGCGGCGCCTGGTGTTGATGAGTCGCAGCGGTCCGCGTGAAGAGACTGCGATTGAAATTGAGACCCTTCGAGCAGAAGGAATCACGATTACCGACGCGCGAGGCGACGTAACAAACCGAGACGACGTCGAACGAGTGATCGGTGAAATTGAGGCCGATGGGTCAGTGCTCAAGGGCGTGGTTCATGCGGCGATGGTACTCGATGACATGTTCATCGCCGATCTGGACGAGGGGAGTTTCAGCAAGGTTCTGTATCCCAAAATGCTCGGTGCGTGGAACCTTCACCAATCGACGCAAAATCTCTCGCTCGATCATTTCATCTGTTTCTCATCGTTCTCGAATGTGGTGGGGGCAGCCCGTCAAGCGAACTACAACGCCGGAAATAGTTTTCTCGACTCGCTGGCTCAGCATCGTCAGGCCCGCGGATTGCCCTCGCTTACTGTGAATTGGGGGGCCGTGCTTGGGGCTGGTTTCGTGGCGAGAAACCAAAAGACGGCAGAGTATCTCGAGGGTATCGGGTTGCAAGCGTTTGGAATGAGCGAGGCACTCGATGTGTTTGCGGAGATGATCCTGCGTGACACCGCCCTGATCGGTGCTGCTGACGTGGATTGGAAACAATTGGGACGATTGAGCGCGGCGGTTGGAAAGCTGCCGATGTACTCGCTCGTTACACAAAATGCGTCCTCCAACCGATCTAATTCAGGGTTGCAGTCCGAACTGCAAGATGCATCGCCGAAAGAGCGGTTGGGGATATTGGCTGATCTCGTGGCACAGCAAGTGGCGGGAGTGTTTGGTATCGAAGCGGACAAAGTCGATCGCGTGGCGTCGCTAACCCAAGTGGGAATCGACTCGTTGATGGCCGTCGAACTGATCAACCGGCTCGAAACCGCGACCGGAACAAAGATCCCGATGAATCGCATCCTCAGCGGACCGAGCGTGCTCGAGCTGAGCCGGACGATTATGGATCTGATGTCGCGGCTTGATTCGGTGGAGTCGGATGGTACCGCGACCGGATCGGGAGCGTCGATCGATGCAATCGATTTTGAAAAGGAAGCTCGGCTCGATCCGGCGATCGTCACAACAGATGTCGTGCGGGAACCCGTTGAGTCACCTCGCGTATTGCTAACAGGGGCAACCGGATTTATTGGCGCTCAATTGTTGAGCGAGTTGTTAAAGACGACATCATCCGATGTGGTTTGTTTAGTGCGTGCGGACGATGAATCGGCCGGTCGACGTCGAATTCTTGACAACCTCGCGAAGTACGACTTGCAACATTGGGGGTCCGAGGATCGGATTCAGATCGTCGTCGGCGATTTCTCGCATCCGCGGATGGGGCTGTCGGATGAGAGCTTTGATCAGTTGGCGGATTCGGTCGACGTGATCTATCACAACGGCGCCAGCGTCAATCTGGCGTTGCCTTATCACGCGTTGAAGCCAGATAATGTGGTTGGAACGCAGGAGATGTTGCGTTTGGCGTTTCATCGCGGTCTCAAACCGCTGCACCACGTCTCTACCTTCACAGTGTATGCAACTGACGAGAATCGTGGACGCGTGATCCTGGAATCTGATCCACTGCCACGCTGCGAGGACTTGCTCTATGGGTATTCGCAAAGCAAGTGGGTCTGTGAGAAGATGATCGAGGAGGCTCGGCAGAGTGGGCTGTCAGTGACGATCTATCGTCCCGGGCACGTGACCGGGCATAGCGAGACGGGCGTCGCGAATGTGAATGATTTGCTGCACAGCATCGTGAGGGCGTGTTTATTGGTCGGCGCGGTGCCTTTCCGTGATCTGGCCCTCGATCTGACGCCTGTCGACTATGTGGCACGCGCAATCGTTTTCCTCTCGCAGCAACCGGAATCAAAGGGCAAAGACTTTCAATTGACGAATCCACATCCGATGCAGACGACAGCATTGACTGAGTGGATGAGCGAGGGCGGGGCGAACCTTGAGTTGATCAGCTTTGAAGACTGGCAAGCGAGGTTGCTGGCGTTTTCAGAACATGCCGGCGAAGCGGAAGAGGGATACAAGCTGCTCTCCGAAGTATTGATGCCACGTTTGACGGCAGGTAACGAGCGGGGCATTCACGGCAAATTCGATTGCCAACAGACGTCGCAGGCTTTGTTGCCCAGCGGGATCAGCTGTGCACCCGCTGATGCGAGATTGATCTCAACGTGTTATGGATATCTGAAACGGTCTGGATTGCTTCGACGCGTCGACGTTTCATCCGCGTCGCCATCACGGATCCGACGGGTGGGCGGTCTCGTTCAGGTTCGAAACGAAGAGGTGCATTAGTTCATCGGCTTGCGCAGGCGTCACAAAGTCGGCGTCGTAATGCAAATTGAGTTTGAGTCGGTGGGCGTATTTCACGGTGAGCATGGTGAGGCAGTTGTGGGGACGGATCGGTGCAAGTCCATCGATATCGACAATCGTCGTATCACCGACTCGGACGAAACCGTCTTGGCGAGGCAGAGAATCACGCCACAACGCTTTTCTAACGCAAGAGAAGATCGCAGATGTCTTGCACTCGTCACGCTGGACGGACTTTCTCAATGCCGTTGGGATTCGGTGCAACGCATTAATGAAGAACAAAAACGTGTAACGTAGTTGAAATTTTCTAATGACCGCCATTTCATCTCGGATACTGCGAAGCAACTGATCGCGATCAGTCCGGTCGCTTCCACGGCGATCAAGGAAGATGGAACTGACCTGATTCATCGCGGGCAGTGATCGATACGACTTGTTGCGCATGTCGATTGGAATCATTAACCGGATCCAATGCTGGTCGTTGTACTGATCGTGATCCTGTTGCCATTTCCAAAGGGCGAGGAAAAAGTCGCGGATGAGTAATTCATTCAGAGAAACGTTTTGCTCAATCGCGGCCTTTCGCAATGCCAGCGTATTCGCTTTATCGAACCGAAATGCCGCCAGCGATGGGTAGGGTGACGGAGAGCTCTGATCGCGGCTCCGAGCTTGATGGGCGATCACCGATTTGGGTTTTCGTCCCCAAAATTGGATGGCACCGAGCAGGCCGACCAATTGGCCCGGCAGAATTTTGAGTGTTGACCAAAATCGAAGTCCATAGGCCCCACGAGTGGCCAAGCTACTGACATCAACGGTCGGCGGGTGATCGCATCCAGGGCCGTTCTCACACACGCGGGCGTAATTGACCATCACGTCTTCGATGAACCTCGCTATTCCGTTTCCGTCACAACACGCATGATGAAACTGAAGCGTCAGTTCTGTTTTCGTGTTGTCTCGCACGACAAAGGTTTTCAGTCCAGGCTCACGAAACAGATCGATGTCGGCGGCGGGTGGCAGCGGGCCTCCCGTTGTTCCTTCACGCCAGATAATGGATGGTTCCGTGTCGTCGGGGAACGACCATCGTTTGCCCCATCCTGTTTTGATGATCGCTCTGAGCAAGGGATGATGCTGCAGCGCGGCATGCATTGCGATGGTCAGTGATGACCGATCAAGTCTGCCGTCGAAGTGCAGACGGATGAAACAGTAGCACGGATAGGCCGCGCAATGTTCAAACATCATGCATCGTTCGAACGGGGTTAAACGCAGCGTCTTGGACATCGGTTGGTGGTGACCTGCACGTCAGCAAAAGCGGGCAGTATACTCATCGGTGACGTTGCCGACGATGGTCCGTGTCATGAGTTTTGCCCAGCGTCGCTGAACTGTTTTGGGAGTCTATTTAGTGACGCTTGCGGAGATGCTGTTTTGGACCGTCGTTGTCATTGTGGCGATCCAGAGCAGCTTTGCAGTCGCATTTTCGGCAATCATGATCGGCCGTAGGCCGCCTACGATAAATGTCTTTTGTCCTAAGGCGGTTGTTGTGCTGTGTCTGCGTGGATCGGATCCGTTTCTGCGGCAATGTGTGATGTGTTTGCTCGGCCAGGATTATCCTCACTATGAACTGCACGTCGTCGTGGATCATGATCAGGATCCATCCATCGAAATTCTCGAGGAGTTTCGGTCTGACGTTCGATTGAAGGTCAGTGTTCTAGAAAATCCATTGGAAACCTGCAGTTTGAAATGCAGCAGTATTGTGCAGGCGGTGCTGGCGCTGGAATCCTCCGTCGAAATCGTCGCGTTGTGCGATGCGGATTGCGTTCCTCACGAAACCTGGCTCGCCGAACTGGTCGCACCGTTCGCGGATGAGCGCGTGGGCGCGACGACGGGAAACCGCTGGTACCGCCCGCCGGAGTTTTGGGGCGGTGCGATGGTTCGGTACGTTTGGAACATACCGGCGGCGCTCAACATGATTTTGTTGCGGATCGGTTGGGGAGGCAGTCTCGCGATTCGCCGTCAGGCGATCGACGAATCTGGATTACTTGAAAAATGGTCACACGCATTGTGTGAGGACACGATGCTGTACCAAGTCCTGCGAAGGCACGGATACCGACAGGTTTTTGTCCCGAGTGTGCTGATGGTGAATCGCGAATCATGCACGCTCCATGATTTGATGCAGTGGATCCCACGCCAGATGTTGACGGCGAAACTGTATCATCCGCTTTGGCCGTTGACGTTCGGATACGGCGTCATCTCTTTCATCGTTCCGCTGCTTTCAGTGGTGTTGGCTGTCGTCGGTTGGGTTCGATCGGATCCGCATTCGATGTGGATGGCACTGACGCTGTTTGTCGGATTTGAGTTTTCGAATGTTGTGTTGGTCACGCTATGCGAGTTGAGTGCGCGTCGTCAGTTTCGCAATCAGGAAACCCGAGGGGGGCGATCGGAGTTGATGTTTTGGTTGGGGCTGCCGTTATGGATCGTGATCGCTCAGATGACCGGACCGCATAGTTTCCTGAAATGTTTCACGGCAAAAGAAATATCGTGGCGAGGGATTCGCTATCGGATTCGAGGGCGTGAAATTCGGCGCGAAACGTATACGCCGCTTTGTGAGACGGCAGGGGACGTGCGTTCACTCTGAAATGTGAGTTTGTGCGGGTTAGGTCGGCCCGTGGGGTGGCAAGGATGATGCTGATACGAGCCCCGTACGATTCCGATAAACCTAAAAGTTTGACTACCCCGTGCGACCCACTCACCGCCTGATTCGCAGCCAATGCCAGTCCCCTTGCTAGCCAATCTCGCTCGCTACGCAATGGCAGGTCTGCTGATTGCCTCGACGGTGGTATGCAGTTCGGGCTGTCGACTGACCGGCGCCGCAAAATGGACGTCCGCAAAATTGTCCTTCAAGGGCAATGACGAAGACGCGAGCAAGACGCAAACGGTGCCAGAGCCCGTGACGACGGAATCGTTGTTGCAGAAGGTCTCGTATTCTCAACCGACCGACCCGGATTCGTCGGTGACGCAAGGACCGTGGGATGCACGTTCGGGTGAAGCGGTTACGTTTTCACCACCGACCGCCGATGATTTCGATCGTTTGACGCCGTGGTATCTAACGCTCGACGAAGTGGTTCGGTTGGCGCTCGACAACAGTCCCGTGATTCGCGACCACGGTGGGAAGGTGTTGGCGTATCCCGATGCGGTGCGGACGACGCTGGACCCGGCCGTTTTGCGAAGTGACCCCAACCTTGGGATTGATGCCAGTCTCGCTGCGTTTGACACGCAGTTTGAAACGGGATTCGTGTACAACGGTGGCGGCAATACGGTCAATTCCGCTTTCTCGGGCGGTCAATTTGGTGTGTTTGCTCAGCCGGAAACGCTCGCGAAGGTCGGCTTTGGGAAGGTGCTGAGTTCGGGGACGAAGGTCTCGGTCGGTGGAGTGGGCGGCTATGACGAAGAACTCGCGGGCGGACTTTATGCGGCGTATGGTGCTCAAGCACGTCATCCGCTGATGCGTGGTGCGGGCAAGCAGTTCAACCAGATCGCCGGTCCTTTGGCGAAACCCGGAATGTACCGCGGTGTGTTGATCTCGCAGATCGAACATCGACAGGCGCGGTTCGAAGTCGAACAATCGGTTTCGGAACTGGTGCGCGATGTTGCGATCGTCTATTGGGAATTGTTCTTCGCGTATCAGAATCTGGAAGCCAAACGCGCGGCACTTGAAAGTGCTCGGCAGGTCTGGGAACGCGAACAACAGCGAGTCGCTCAAAGCGTGAGTCCGGCTGACCTCGAGGCTCTCGCTCGGCAGCAGTACTATTCGGCCGAAGCGGGCGTTCGCAATGCCATCTGCGGCACGGCTCCTGGGCGAACGGGGGTCTACGACGTCGAGTTGAAGTTGCGAACGCTGTTGGCATTACCAATGAGCAGCGATTGTTTGATCTGCCCGGTGGGGCCTCCGTTGGCGGCACCGATTCGGTTCGATTGGAACGAGAGCGACGCGTACGCTCGAATCAATCGGATTGAACTTCGTAAGCAGCAGGCTCAAATCAATAAACGTGTTTTGGAAGTCAAAGCCGCTCGCAATCTACAACAACCGCAGGTGGATTTGATCGGAGCGTATCGACGATTGGCTGACGATCCGGCCGCCGAATCGGATCTGTTCAGTGAAGCGTTGCAGGGATGGCAGCTGGGGGTTGAGTACAGTCGCCCGGTCCTCAATCGTCGCGAAAACGCGGCGGTGCATAACGCTCAATTGCAACTCTGTCGCGAGCAAGCCATCGCGGAGGAGCAAGCCCGTCACGTGTCATCGGAATTGCGTTCCGCGTTCATCGAACTGGATCGCGCATACGGTTCGATGAATTCGATGGCTCAGAGTCGTGATGCCGCGAATGTCCGGCTCAACGCGCAATCTGAACGCCACGCCGCGGGCGATGTGCACGTGGAGGATGTGTTGGAGGCTCAGATCCGAGCGATGAAAGCGGAGACGGAATTCCAACGCAGTTTAGTCGACTACAACGTCGCATTTATCAAATTGCATCAGGCGCGTGGCACGTTGCTGCATGCGATGGGCGTCGGGTTTGGGCAGTCGACCAGTGACGAGTGCCGATTTGCGCTGAATTCGCCATCGGTGTATTCCCGTGCTCTTGAGTGGAATCCGTCGAAGCCGATGCATGCGGGTGAAGGCGAGATCCGCACGGCCACCACCCCTTCACCTGCAACAGTCGTCACGCCACGATAGGGTCGTGCGGACGGGTGCGAGCATTGGACTGCGTCGACGTCCGCGGTTTGGGTTCTTTCGGATTGTGATTGGTGAAAATCGGCTTCTACTCAACGATGACCGGCGTTCCGTGGGGGGGCAGCGAAGTACTGTGGTCGCGGGTCGCCCATCGATTACTCGCAAAGGGAACCGATGTCACGGTGAACTACCGGTGGTGGGAAGAGGAACCATCCGAGCTGCAAAAACTCCGGGCTGCCGGCGCGACGGTTTGGCCACGGCGAGATCCCACATGGCGTTCGTGGCCTTATCGTTGGAAGCCGCCGTTTGATCTGGAGGACGAAACGAAACATCTGCAGCGTTGGATCGCGCGAGAACAACCAGATGGAGTCATGGTCACGTTGGGGTACCACCTCAACCCGGTCCTGCCCGCCGACGAATTGATTCGTCGAGGGATTCCCTACGCCATCAACGTGCAGAGTGTCAGCACCGAAACGCTCGATGATCAGTACCTCGATGAGTTTCGAACAGCGTACACTCACGCGAGGAAGGTGTACTTCGTCTCACAGGAAAACCTCGACCGGGTCGAAACCAATCTGGCGGTGAAACTCGACAACGCGGTTGTCATCGATAACCCGTTCAATGTCTCTTGGGACGCAAACCCGGATTGGCCCGCAAACCCGGATTGTCCGGCAAACAATGTTCAGTGGCGTCTGGCGTGCGTGGCTAGAATTCATTTCACGTCAAAGGGGCAGGACGTCTTAGTCCATTTGTTGAAACAAGACAAATGGCGGGATCGTAATTTGAGCGTTCATCTTTTCGGAGTCTCCCAAGGCAATCTGCGGCAGACCCAAGACCTGATCGAACGGTATCATCTTCAGGAGACGTTGCTGATCGCGGGGTATGCCGAGAATGTCGAAGCTGTTTGGGCGAACCACCATGGGTTGGTTCTGCCGTCGCGGTTCGAAGGTGCGGCGCTCGCGGTTGTGGAAGCGTTATTGTGCAACCGGATTTGCATCACAACAGATGTCGGTCGAAACCGTGAGTTAATCGATGACGGTGAAACCGGCTTTATCGCGCCGGCGGCCACGGTGGAGTTGTTTGATCAGGCACTCGAGGCGGCATGGCAAAAAAGGGAACAGTGGCACGAAATGGGGAAACTCGCCGGTGAACGGATTCGTCAGCGATACGGCGAAGACCCGGTCGCGGCGTTTCAGAATGCGATCATTGAATTAGCCCGCACGAATGGGTAGGCCGATGTTCCTTCAGCAGTGCTGTTGTCCGATATGAAAATTAGCGTCGCTATCTGCACGTGGAATCGTTCGCAATTGTTGCAACGCACATTGCAGCGGCTATGTGATCTCGAGGTTGACGCTCGCTATACGTGGGAGCTGATTGTGGTCGACAATAATTCGACCGACAATACGGCGCAGGTGATCGATCGATTCGTTGATGCACTGCCAATCCGGGCGGTGCATGAGTCCAAGCAGGGGCATTCGCGAAGTCGCAATCGGGCAATCGCCGAGGCGACAGGGGACTATATCGTTTGGACGGACAACGATGTATTGGTATGTACGCGGTGGCTCAGTGCCTACTTCGACGCGTTCACCGCAGAACCGGATCTTGCGTTCTTTGGTGGCGTGATCGAACCGGTGTTTGACCCGCCTGGGCGACCCGATTGGTTGGCAGCGACCTGGGAAAAGTGCAAACCGGTGTATGCCGCCCGTGATCTTGGCCCAATGCCGGTCGAGTTGAACGAAAGTCGTTTGCCGTATGGTGCGAATTTTGCGATTCGTTCCGACATTCAACGCAAGCATCTGTTTGATCCGTCGCTAGGACGAGTCAGTTCAGCAATGATGGGTGAAGACGAGACTCAAGTGCTCAGGCAGATTGCTCGATCGTGCGGTAAGGGGCGTTGGGTTCCCGACGCAAAAGTGCAACACATTGTTCCTGCCGATCGCGCCACGGAAAGGTACGTTCGCTCGTATTTCATCGGCCAGGGAATGGCAAACGTGGCGTTGAATAAATCGTGTAAAACACGAGTCGCCGCATTCCTGGATTCTGTTTGGCAGTCACTGCTCTATCGGATCAAACGTAATTGCACTGACCCTGATGAATGGGTGTCTCACTTGATCTGCTCGGGGCTATCGTGGGGCGAGTATTTTGCGTTGACCGCGAGAAGGAGAAATGGGAAGCGGGAATCGGTTTAGAGCGTGCCGATTAACCCCATCGCCTCTTCGGCTTCGTCCATGAACCATCCGAGTTGCTCGTCGGTGAAGTATTCACGCCAAGTGCCCGCGCGTCCGCGACGGAAAAATTTGTCCGGTTGATTCGTGTTGGGATCGCCAAATCCGGCTTTCGTCCTTGAATCCAAACACTCCGCTTTGGAAGGTGAGAGGCCGAGGAAACGATACGCTTTGTCGCGTTGCTTTTGCGTATCGAGTTGCAGGTCCTCGTATCGGAGCCACAGATAAGGAAGATCAATCTCACCTTGGTCTGCCGAATGCATCATTTGAAAATCATCTAGGATCGTCGCATTCCATTCCTGGGCGACGTCGCGGACAAGGACTTCGCACGAGAGCAGTTGCTGTTTGTTCTCTTCAAAGTGATAAGGATTCTCGTCGAACTGACGCATCTTCTCTAACATCTCTGGACGGGTGTCGATTTTTAGGTTCATGGTGTGATAGAACCAACTCACGACTACGTCGCGTCCGTCTCTGGTGATGTAGAGATTCTTGACTCCTGGGATGAAGGTCGTTCGGAGAGGATAGGGGGTTTTGTCACCGCAGCGAGGTCGAGCCCCGCAAATATCGATGATCAATTGTTTGACGGTGCGATGCAACGCGTCATGCATGAGCCTTGAGTTGGGTTCATGCCTGAGGACGCTCCACGACAGGTCTGATATCGATTTCGCCCCCTCAAATAATGGAGCAAGATGAAACTCGCTGATGCTGGAAATCTGAGGATGCAAATTCATCAGATTAGACAGCCACGTGGTGCCCGATTTGGCGTAGCCGCGAATAAAGAACGCTTCGGGACGACGGAATCGAAAGAGGTTTCTCATTTGATCGCTGTCGCCTACCCTACATCACTGTGGCTCGATACCTTTATCGTTTGAAAAAGCCTATCGCTATCCAAATATTGCGACAACCGGACATGGTCGTTGCGATCGAATGCTGCCTGATGAAAACGATCCTCATCACGACTGATCAACCGTTTTGGCGGCGTGAGAACGGGGCTCAACAGCGGACTTGGTCGATCGTTCAGTTCCTGTTGGCAAGCGGGTTCGAAGTGACCGTTTTCTTTTTGGTGCCGATGACTCCATCGGACGTGGTGACCTGTGGTAAACACGGTCTGCGGATTGTGTTATTTGATCCACGAGAAATCAGAACACGCGACCGAATCGTATTTGGCGTTGGTCGTTTGATACGTGGTGTTCGCTTGTGGTTTCGCGGCGGATCACCTGCGAGTCAGACCGCAGCGTTAACGCTCGAAAGCTACCACTGGCCCTTGGCGGTGTTGCAATTTCGTTCGCTGGTCGAGTCGTTGCGTCCTGATTTTGTATACAGCGTTTACGTGGTTTGGTCACATTTGCTCGACGGGGTTGCGGATCGAAAACGATGTTTTCGTGCGATCGTGGACACACATGATTTGCTTCATCAAAGGCAGCAAGAGTTTACGCGCCGCGGACATCGGCACTGGATCTCGGTATCCAAAGACGAGGAGGTGGCGGCACTGCAGAACTTCGATTTGATTTTGGCCACTCAAGCGGAGGAGGCTGAATCAATTCGGGAGATGGTTCCGAGACGTGAGGTGATCGTGGTCGGGTATCTGCCTGGAAACGGTGCCGGAATTCGGCGAACGAATCGAGGCACTCCGCAAAAGAACCGACCATGGCGATTCGCTTTCATCGCGTCTGACAACGCCGCGAATTTCGATGGCATTTTGTGGTTTTTGAACGAATGCTGGGACGAAATTTTTCGATTGACCCAGGCCGAACTCGTGATTGCCGGCGATGTGGCGGATGTGCTGCGGCGAGAGATGCCAGCCGATCGACGAGGTGTGCGGTGTTTGGGAAAAGTTTTGAGTTTGGAGGATTTCTACGCCGAAATAGACATCGCGATCAATCCAGTCCACTTTGGAAGTGGGGTTAAGATCAAGTCGATCGAGGCGATCGGTTTCGGAAAACCGCTGGTTACCCATTCACATAACACACGTGGTCTCTCCGAGGGTGCAGTCGACGCGATGATTCTTGCAGATGAGTCAGCTACGTTCACCAATGCGTGTGTGCGTTTGGTTCGCGACGACGTTTGGAGGAACGAGGTGATGGATCGTTGTGAGCGGTTTTGCGAAACGGAACTTTCGTCGGAGTCGGTCTACTCGGGATTGCTGCAATGGCTGCAGACGAGTGATGGCACCGACGACGTTCGGACATAGCCTCGTCCCACGGAATCACTCCGTCCTGGAACGTGAGGAGTTTTGCGTCCCTCTTGATCCATTTTCCACGATAGGCGATAGTTTCAAGATCAATCGAACCGGTCGACTGTGGATTTATTACGCTTCGACGCTCTATCTCATGGACGGGCCCATCGGTGGCAACGGGTACAATCTTTTATGTTGGAACCGAAGCGGAAGTGGGGCATCACGCCCGTCCGTTAATGCAGCGGATGCCGATCCGGATTGCAGCTCCCGAAGAGGTTGCGAGCGAAGCTCAGCCGGGCGATTTGGCGATCTTCTTTTCTGAACATTTTGAGCGATTTCGGACCGCGATCGGCAAGCTCAAGACGCGAAACGTTGCCACGTTGTACGCAATCGACGGGATCCTGGAATGGCGAAACGCCTGGGAAAACCGTGCCGACGAACCGGCATGCCCGTGGACGATGCGACCGGTTCTTTGTCATAAGGTCGCTTGCATTGGGGCTTCGCAGGCAAGGAATCTGAGCGAGTGGGGCAACGCCGACAAAGTTGAAATCGTTGGAATTCCGCGATTCGATCACCTCAGTCGTCCCGCGGTTTTGGGTGACCGATCGGACGAACCGTTTCGATTGCTCGTGATGACTGCGAAGTGGCCAGGGTTCACGCCACAGCAGCGATCGCAGATCACGCAATCATTGATCGAGCTACGCGAATGGGTGCACGTGACCAAGAAGATTGGCGAGCGTCCGATTGAGCTGATTTGGCGATTGACCGGTGGGCTCGAACAGGTTGTCGGCGTTGACAACGAGCTACAGGATACAACGGGAGAGGATCTCGCGACGGCACTACGGCGTGCTGACGCGACGATAACGACTCCTTCGACGGCCCAGCTCGAATCGATGCTGCTGGGAAAGCCCACCGCGATCTTGGATTACACCAACAGCCCGCTGTATGTCGGCGCGGCATGGCGAGTGACGTCGCGAGGGCAATTCACCGACACGGTACCTCAATTGTGCGATCCACCTCCCGAGCGAATGCATTTCCAAGATTGCGTTTTGGCGGATGCGTTGCAACGTGAAGTGAGTGCGACCGACCGCATGCTGCTCTTAATCGAGACCATGCGTGAAATTGCGACGACGAGCATTCAGCAAGGGCAGCCGATTGAGTTCGCTCGTGGACTGCTGCCTCGGCTCGCAAATGATGCTCCTCCGCTTCCCATTGGCGAGATCTTTGCGGAACGAAGGACTGGTGAACACGAAGATGCCGATGCACTGCCGCTCGAACTCGCTGACGCACGACGCGAGATCAAACAGCTTCGCGCGACGATCGATCAATTGAACAAGGAACTCGGCCAGGCACACGCGATCTTCGAGACAATCCACAAACACCCGATCGCGGGCCCGGTCGTCCGCACGCGCGAGCGGCTACTGGGATGGGTTGGTAAGTCCACCACGGCGCGGAGCGACTCGAAATAGAAAAACATGTTAGCGTCCGATACTCTTCCCGCCGAACAATGTTCACACCGATCAAAAATATCGAATCGGATCGATGTGGTATGCGCCGCCGATGATGCCTACGTGATGCCGTTGGCGGTGACGCTCAAGAGTTCCTGTCGTCATCTCGCCGCCGGAAAACGAATTCGATTGTTTCTGCTCGCTGGTGATATCGGGGATGAGAACTGGTCGAAGTTGGAACGGACTCTCGCGGGTGAGGCGATTGAAATCCACTTGATCAAGCCGGATCGAGGGCGTGTTTCCGATCTGAATATCTCTCATCACATCTCGCACACGGCTTACTTTCGCCTTCTGACGGCCGAGTTGGTCCCCGATGATGTTGACAAAGTTATCTACCTCGATTCGGACTTGTACGTCAAAGACGACCTGGCCGCGTTGTGGGATTTGCCGGTCCAGCAACAATACTGTCTCGCCACCACAGACATTGCGTGTCCTTTCATTGATGCAAGATTAGGGTGTACTAATTTTCCATTGGCCAATCCCTACATGGCGGCGTGGCGACCGATACCCAACTATCGCGAGTTGGGTTTGGATGGCGCGGGAGAATATTTCAATAGCGGCGTGATGGTGTTGAACGTGCAGCGTTGGCGGGAAGATAACGTCGCCGAACGTCTGCTGAAGGTTCTTCGCGACAATCGAAAGTACGTTTGGTGTTGGGACCAGTATGCGTTGAACGTGCTGTTCCATGGCCAGTGGGGACGTTTCGAGCCGCGTTGGAACCAGGGGGCTCATGTGTTTGAGTACCCTTCAGACGCTCATGCTCCGATCGACCGTGAATTGTGGATCGAGATGAAGACGAATCCGGCAATCGTGCATTTCACGACCGAGTTCAAGCCGTGGCAAGCCCACTCGAATCATCCACGCAGCGAAGTGTTCTTTGAAGGGCTTACCGACACGGCATGGAAGAATTGGCGGACGCCAGTGCCACCGCCTAGCTTCCAAAATTGGTTTAATCGTCGGATGGTCGAGTTGATCAAACGCAGCACGATCACGTCTCGCAAAATCGCTTCGGCGTGGGCGGTCTCATGAGTCGATTGTTGGCCGAACCGACTCGCCATGTCGTCGATACGAGGGCCCCACTGTTGACCCTGTTTACGGTGCTCAAACCATTCGTAGGCGAAGCGGATGTGCATCAACGAAACGCGATCGCGAGTTGGAGAGCGTTGTCCCCGGACGTCGAGGTGATCCTGATTTCCGATTCGAGTATTCCCGCCGACATTCGTGCGGAGTGCAACTGCTATCGGGCCACGAAGATGAACCGATATGGCACGCCTCTACTCGATGGGGTGTTCCGGTTGGCGGCGGAGCAAGGACGCGGTTCGATGCGAGCGTTCGTCAACGCCGATATCATTCTCGACGGACGGTTTGTGCGTGCTGCTGAGCAGTTGTTGGAGTCTGGGTTGAAGTCTTGGCTTGCGATTGGCCAGCGAACCGAATTGGATGTGCCCGAGATCGTCGATCATACGACCGACGAATGGATCGCCGAGTGTTTCCGCCGACTGGATTGCGATGGCACGCACGCTTCGATCGTGTGCAAGGACTATTTCATTTTTCCCGCGGATCTGTTTCGAGATGTCCCTGCTTTTGCAATCGGGAGAGGCAACTGGGACAGTTGGATGGTTTGGCAGAGCAAGGCGTCCCAGATTCCCGTCGTGGACATCAGCGAGGTCGCTCCAGTGATCCATCAAAAACACGGCTACAACCATGTCTCAGGTGGCCGGTTTTCGGCGTATGTGAGTGGTCCCGAAGCGAGAGAAAATCAACGGCTCGCCGGAGGCAGGAACTTGCTCTCGGGCAGTACCGCCGACTGGAAGATGGACGCAAACGGTATCCACCGGCTTCCGTTTGCGACGTTCCGGATTGGGAAAGATGTCTTCCGGTTTGCGTCGCTGCTGCGGAGTATGGTTCGGTTGCCGGTTTCGTGAGACTTATGTTTTCTTCCCTACTGAACGCACCCTTCTTTTCTGTCGGTCAGCTTTCATTGCTCATCGGATCGGTGCTTCTGGCCTCGTCGCTGGTGCACTTTGGGGGCGCGTGGTTCTTTCGTGTATTCATCGTGGGCCGCCGGTTGGCGCGAAGCGAATCGGCGAGCGATGTGGGTGAGGACGGCAAAGTATCGGTGTTGATGTCGCTGAGAGGTTGTGACCCCTTCCTTTCGGAAACCTTGGCGAGGTTGCTCGAGCAAGCCTACGACAACTTTGAAATCATATTGGTAATCGACAGTTGTCGGGATCCGGCATGGCGGGTGGCGCAGGAGATCAAGTCGCGATCGGATACGAAGGATCGTTTAAGAATTTTTGAGCTACAGAACCCAGCGAAGACTTGTAGTTTGAAATGCAGTTCGCTGGTCCAAGCGACAGAGCAAATGTCCGCCGACAGTGAGTTCGTGGTGATGATCGACGCGGATGTGGTTCCGTATGCGAATTGGTTGCGAGATGTTTTACGTCCGTTGACCGATCCTCAGGTTGGCGTCGTGACGGGGATTCAGTGGTTCGCCCCAGAGGGTTTGGGCTACGGATCGTTGTTGCGAAGCGTTTGGAATTCGGGGGCGATGGTCGCAACGGCGGTCAATAGCAATCCGTGGGCCGGGACGTGCGCGATGCGGTGCGTCGAACTGCGGCGATCCGGGCTAATTGAAAAATGGAAAACATCGGTTGTTGACGATGGACCGGTTAAGGAGGCCTTTGATCGACTCGGTTTACGAGTCTATTTTGAGCCGAGGTTGACCATGGTGAATCGTGATCAATGCTCACTCAAGTTTGCAGGACGTTACGTGACTCGGATGCTCACGTGGTCGCGGATCTTTGAAAAAACGTTTATCAATACCGTCATTCATGCGGTGGCGGTGGTCGGATTGCTGGTGGCGGCGATCGCCATGTTGGTTGCCGCGATCGTGGTTCAGGAAGGCGTCGCGGCGATGTTTTTGGCCGCGTCGATATTGGTTTCGAATCTGATCATGTTCGGCGGATTCGTGTGTGCGGAGCGTTCGGTTCGCGATGCGGTGTCGCATTGCGGAGGACGCGAACAAATGACGCCGATGACATGGTCACGAGGGACACGCGTGTTTGCGCTGATTCCGGTTTGCCAGGTGGCCCATATGATCTGGACATTCCAAGCGATCGTTGCCCGTCAGGCGTCATGGCGAAATATCACCTACCGTTTGTATCCTCAGCAACGTGTGGAAATGGTCGCGTACCAACCTTACGCGATCGACAACACCGACACGCCGCCGAATACGTCGATCTGAGTGAGCTGACCGTGCAAACGGCTAGGCGTGATCGCATCTTGGAAGGCTGGTGTAGATGTCTGACGCGGTGAGTTCGTGGATGAAACGGTCGATGCTCCAAAGGTGTTTTCGACGTTCCTGTAGATACGCAGTCGTTTCTCGGATCAGCCGATCGTCTTGCAGTTTGTGAGCCGCTTCGTCCAACGTCTGGAAGTAGAACGGGTAGTCTTCGCCGAGGTATTCCTTTACGGCGGGTAGCGGATTGGTGAGCACCGGCGTTGCCCGTGCAATGCATTCGACGATCGAGTTGTTGCAGTTCGCTTCCCATAATCCGACTACCGCGATGCTGCAGGTTAGCAGATCGTCGTAGGCCTGATCCGTGATGTGTTTGGGACATCGGACGTAGGCAAACCGCCGCCGACGCACCCCTTCACACTTGAGGGCGTGCTTGTGGCGGAAGTCACCTCCAGCCAACCAAATTCGGCGATAACCTTTTACTGGTAGATCGTAGATCGGATAGAAACGCCGCAGCCAATTGCCGAGTTGAACGATCGTTTTTTGACGCGTTGCGGCGAATCGTTCCAATGAAAACTGAGCGACATCCAGGGCGGTTGGCAATTGCAGCGTTTGGACCGGAACGCTGACGTGCTTGCGTAGTTGAGCGGCAACGTGTTCGGAATTGGTAAATAGACCTCGGCAATGCGGAAGGCTTAAGCGGAGATTTGGATGCTGGTGCAGTAGGAAATCGAGGTCTGAGCGGCCGCCATACATCGTCGGAATATGGGCAGGTGCGTGAAATGTTTGGTGGGCGACTCCAATCCAAGGGCTCTCAAAGGGTTTCGTTTGGAATAACGCGTCCTCAAGCTCGCCGTAGAACTCACAGGATGCGTGTGGATGTGTTAGGCGTTCGAGCACGGCAGACTGCACGTCACGCCAGCCGCTGCGATGATGTGCCCACTTCATCTGGACGGAGCATCGCAATCTCCGGTCGAGATTGTATTCGGAGCATTCGGCTGGCACGTTGCAGGCTGCGTTCGTCGGAGTTGTCGGACTTCTAACCCAGGCTCATGCCTTATCAGGTCACCAGAGAGAGTGTTGCGACACTCGGTGTTGTTAAACGGCTATTCGTATCGAAGTGCATCGATCGGGTCCAGCATCGAGGCTTTTCGAGCCGGATAATAGCCAAAGATGATTCCGACCGAGGCGGCGACACCTACGGCGACAATGGGAGCCCAAAATGACATTTCGTTTGGCCACCCCATCAACCACCCGATCGTCGTGGAGCTGGCGTGGCCCAGCACGATCCCGAAGATCCCTCCGATCAGGCACAGCACAGTGGCTTCGATAAGGAACTGCCGAAGGATCGCGTTGCGGTTCGCTCCGACAGCCATCCGCAGCCCGATTTCACGTGTGCGTTCGGTTACCGAGACCAGCATGATGTTCATGATGCCTACGCCCCCGACTAGTAGCGAAACGCCAGCAATGATCAGCCCAAGGGCGGAGAGGCCCGCGACCACTTGAGCGGTAACCTTGGACACTTCCGTGATGTCTTGGATTTGAAAAACGTCCGGATCGACGTCATGTCGGCGGGAGAGAGCGAGGCGGATTTGCTCGCGTGCTTCGGGAACATGTTCGGGCGTTAATGCTTGAACATAGATCTGGTTCAGGTGGGCATTGCGGGTCGAGCGTTTGGCGGACGCGAGCTGCATCTTCGGCATTTGGTCTTCAAACGCGGCGACACGGCTGATCGTGTTGGATTGACTGTTGATTCGATACTTAAACGTGGTCCACGGCGCGAGCATGATATCGTCTTGGTCGTTTCCAATGACGTCGCCGCCTTTGGGAGTGAGCACGCCAACGACGCGGAGCGAAATACCGTTGGCCCGGATTTCTTTGCCGATCGGGTATTCATCTTCGAAGAGGTCGTTAGCGACGGTTTGGCCGATGACGCACACGCGTTGAGCGTCGTAGACCGCTTCGTCGTCAAAGAGCTGTCCCATGTCCATTTCGGACCAATTGCGGCCGATCAGGTAGTCAGGAGAACTGCCCAGCACAAAGGTCGGTCGGCAACGTCGATTGCCATAGACCAGTTGAACTTGTCCGAAAACAATCGGGGCGGTCAAACGTACCGCGGGGCATTGTTCTCGGAGCAACGCGACGTCCGCCGGTGTCAACGGAACGTAACGCCGGCGTCGTCCTGCGCTTGGCGTGTAGGTGGATGACACGTTGATCATGTTGGCCCCCATGCTGGCCACGGTGTCTTTGATCGCACGCGACGAACCGCTGCTGAGTTCCATCACGTTGACCACCGATGCGACACCGATGACAACGCCGAGCATGGTCAGCGCGGTTCGCAACGCGTTTGTGCGGAGCGCCGCGAGCGAAACCATGACCGCGTTGATCATCGCGACGACCATTTGCCCCGATGTGCGAGCGTCGAGCGAAACGGGGGTTTCGGAAGCTGTTCTCGAGGAGTTCGGTTGGACGGGGGCGGATGGTGGATGGGAACTTGGATTGAGTTGATCATCCGCGATGATGCCGTCCTTCATGTGAACGACTCGATCGGCACTCCGTGCGACTTGCGCATCATGAGTGACGACGACCAACGTGATCCGGTGTTCGAGGTTGAGCTTCCGAAACAGATCGAGAATTTCAAGTTCTGTGTTTGAGTCGAGGTTGCCGGTTGGTTCGTCGGCGAGCAACAATCGCGGGCGATTGATCAGTGCACGTGCGATCGCGACGCGTTGGCGCTCACCTCCGGATAATTGATTCGGGGCATGATCCATTCGCCCGCCGAGACCAACGACGGTGAGCAGGTGTTTGGCGTATTCGATTCTCTCGGCTTGGCTGCGATCGTCTGTCGCGTACAGCGTGGGAAGTAGCACGTTGTCGAGTGCGGAGGTGCGGGGCAGCAGGTTGAAGTTTTGGAAGACGAAGCCGACGTGGCGGTTGCGAAAAACAGCGAGTTCGCCGCTCGAAAGACTCGAAACGTCAATGTCCGCGAACTTGTACACGCCAGCGGTTGTGCGGTCCAAGCTGCCCAGGAGGTTCATCAAGGTCGTCTTGCCCGACCCGGACGTTCCCATCAGTGCGACATACTCTCCGGCGTCAATGTCGAGCGTGATGCCTTTTAGGACCGGCAACGGAATGTCACCGACTTGGTACGTCTTGCAAATATCGCCGAGCTCGATCAAGCGAGGAGTTCCTGATAGGGGGGCCGTTGCTTTGTTAACGGAGGCCAGTTTTTCGTGATCACGACGGACGCCTGTTGCGGCACGAAGGGTTACCGGAGTGTTTTGGCTGTGGGGATGATGCGGGCGAGCGTCGTGCGATTGATCACGCCAACGACGACGGGCATGTCGTCAGCGAAACCGTTGCCGTGCACCTCGGTTTGAACGCCGTCGTCGATTCCAACGCGAACTTGCATCGGCCGAACTTTTCCGTTCTTGCCCGGTACCCAAACATACGCAGTGTCACCTTCGCGAGGACCTTCCACATTCTCCTTGATTGCTACAGCGTGTTTTGCGACTGGCCTCTCCATTTGTTCCGTTTCAGGCCACCATGTGAGGGCGCCGGTCGGCACCAACCAAGCCTGGTTGCGTCGGATGATCTCGAATTCGACATCGGTTGTCATGTGCGGCAGGAGTTCGACATCCGTTTGGTCGATTCCGACGATGACGTCGTAGGTGACGAAGTTACCGTGCATTCTTGCATTGAGCAAAATTTCTTCGACGCGTCCGGTCATGACTTGATCGCGATATGCGTCGACGGTGAAGGTTGCACGTTGGCCGCGTCGTACTTTACCGATGTCGCTCTCGCTAACGGACGCCCGAATGCGCATCTGGTCCAAGTCTTTGGCCAGTAGAAAAAGACCTGGATGTCCGACGCTGACGTATTGTCCGAGGTTAGCTCGTCGATCGATCACAATCCCATCGATAGGAGAACGCACGACGGTTTTCGCTAAACTGCTGCGGGCGTGATGGACTTCCGCAGCGACTTGGTCGAGTTTCGCTTGACCGACCGCGAGTTGGGCAACGGCCATCTCGTTGGCAGTTACGATTTCGTCGTAATCGCTTTGCGCATTGGTCGAACGCAGGCGGTCGGCGCGTTCCAAATTGCGACGTGCCTGTTGAACGACGGCTTGCAATCTCGTGATATCAGCCTGAGCCAATCGGTAGGCGGCCTCCGCTTTTTGCAGTCCGATCTCGTATTGTTCGGGATCGAGCTTGAAAAGCAGTGTACCTTTTTTGACGCGATCCCCGACGCCGATGGTTTTGGTGGAATTGTTGAGTTCTGTTCCAAACTCGGTGATTTTGCCGGCGACGTCGGCACCGACCTGAACGACCTCCTCGGGTTCGATCGTTCCCGTTGTTCCCACCGTGATAACGAGATCGCGTTGTTCGGCCTGGACGGTCCGCAATTCAGGAAAATCGGAGCGGCTCCCGAATAGCCGATAGGCGATGAACGCCGTTGCGAGGCAAAGTACTGCGACGCAAGTGAGTGCGAGTCGGAGCCAAAGGGTTTGTTTCTTGTCGTGTCCGCTCATGCTGCGAATCCTTGCTTTTGGGCGGTTTCGACTTGTCCGTCGACCAGTTTGACGACGCGATCGGCTGCGAAGAAATACCGATCATCGTGTGTAATGGCAACGACGGCTCGCCCTTTCTTTTTTAGTTCTGGAACGATTTCGCGATAGAAGATCTCTTTGAAAGTCGGGTCTTGTTCCGCGGCCCATTCATCGAACACAAAAACGGGGCGTTCATCGAGACATGCCACCAACATCGCGAGTCGTTTGTGTTGTCCTCGAGAGAGTTTGTACGTTTTGAGGTGGCCGGTCTCGAAGTCGACCTTGTCTTCAATTCCGAGACGTTTGGCCCAGTGTCGCAGGAGCATCGGATTGGGCTCCATTCCGATCAATCGATCGAATAAGTGTCCCTCCACGAAAACTGTCGAGAACAATTGTCGGTAGTCGCCCATCGAGGAGTTGTCGATCAAGTACCGATCGACGTAGATCTCTCCCGATTGCAGCGGGTAGAGCCCGGTTAAGATTTTGGCGAGTGTTGTTTTGCCGCAGCCGTTACCTCCGACGATGAATAGCACCTCACCGGGATGTACCTCCAAATCGACTGGACCTAAATGAAAGCCGCTTTCGCCCTCAATTGGCGATCGGTACGAATAGGAAACGTTACGCAATTCGATGGATCGAAATCCCGTATTTGCGGAATTGACGACGGGGGCTTTGGCCGGATCGATCATCAGGCCGAGCGAATTGATCTTATTCAGCGAGATGGCGGCATGATTGAGCGACGGTAACCATCCGAGGATGCTGTCGAGGGGACTGGTAAGATAGATGATCGTGAGGGTGTAGCCCATCAATGTTTCGGGGGTGACCGTCCACATACGCGGCCACACAAAGATCAGTAACCCGATGCCGATGAACAAGGATAGACGCCCCCACGTGTGGGCGCCGCCGAGGATATCGGATCCTTTGATCAGTCGTTCACGCATCCTGGTGTCGGCGGGCAGCAACACGTCGTACAGGAAATCGATGCAGCGACGGTTATTTGCCTTGAGTTCCTTGATGCCGAAAACCATCGCTTGTAGTTGCTTGCTGACTTCGTCGCGGTCTTCGCGAGCCTGTCGCAAGTGAAAGTTGGCCCAATGGACCCCCGCCAAATAGCTGGCGATGGCGAAGGACGCCATGATGACCGTGCAAGCGGCGAGCGGAATCGAAAGGCTCGCGAGATAGCCCACACCGCTGATCAGGACCATCGCACTGGCACAGACGGAGGGGAAATTAGACAGGGCGCCGGTGATCGCGCCGACATCGCCGCCGAGAGTCGCAAGCAGTCGGTGAGGGCCGACGGACTCCAGTTCAGGCAGCGGTGCAGCCATGATTCGATTGCACAGTTCGAATTGCAATCGGGCTGCCGTCGATTGCGACAATCGGGTCAGGATGCATTTTGAGAGGATTTGAAGGACCAATACGGCGGTACAGGCAACGACGAATAACGCCGGCAGAGCTGCTGATTGCATACCTTCATTGCTGAACGACTTGTGAATCAGCGTGATGAGCGTCAATGTCGCTAATCCGCTGGCGCCGCCGAGTACGATCGAGGCAACGCTCGCCTTCCACGATGACCGCAACATGAGGAAAAAGAGATTCATAGTGTTTAATCCCTCGTTGCACTCACTTTGGTGGTCTTTCTCGGTGTGAATCGTGATTTTAAGGCCGTTGGGCCGGTAGCTCGGCTGGGTCGAGGTGTAACAAACTCGAACGCCCCAGACCAAGAGCAGTCGAGGAGCCCCCTCTTGCGGCGAGAAATTGAGATAGGGGGCCGCTTGGGCGGCGTGAAAACACCTTGGCGGACAGGTCATGAAGTGGTCGACGTCGAGATGTTCGTCCGAATCCTGGACGGGGCGTTCGCCTTTACCAACGAGCATCGCCGGTTGCCGAGGATGGACTATGTCATTGGCGAAGGCGGTTTCCCCAGCGGCACCCGGTTTGCTCTTGCGACCCATTGGGACCGTCGATGTTGTAGTCGGTCCACCGAGCGATGCCGCGCGCCGCTTCACGTTCCAACACCCAATGCATTGCAAAGACACAGTTAAACATGGAAAAAATACAAGCCTACGCGGCTCAAAAGGCTGGTGGTCCGTTCGAAACCTATCAATATGATCCGGGAGAGCTGCAGACCAGCGACGTGGAAATCGAAGTCGAATCGTGTGGCATCTGTCATAGCGATCTGTCGATGTTGGACAACGATTGGAAGATGACTCAGTATCCCTTTGTCGGCGGACATGAGGTGATTGGCCGCGTATCTGCGGTCGGTGACACCGTTCTTCATCTCGAAGTGGGTGACCGTGTGGGACTGGGTTGGACCAGCCGTAGTTGCATGCACTGCAACCAGTGCATGTCAGGCGACCACAACCTGTGCGCTTCCTCCGAAGGAACGATCACTCACCAACACGGTGGATTTGCCGACCGAGTTCGCTGTCATTGGGGATGGGCGACTAAGGTTCCTGAGGGCGTGGACGCGGTGTCAGCCGGGCCGTTGTTGTGTGGCGGGCTCACCGTTTTTAGTCCGTTGTTGGAATACAATCTCTCGCCGACTTCACGAGTGGGCATCGTCGGTATCGGCGGGCTCGGTCACATGGCGTTGCAATTCTGTGACGCTTGGGGATGTGAGGTGACGGCAATTTCGCGGGGCCGAGACAAGGAGGAAGAGGCCCGGCAACTCGGTGCCGATCATTTTTTGGCCACGGGAGAGGACGGGGCGCTCGAGTCTGCGGCCGGACATTTCGATTTGATCCTCAACACGACAAACGCCGACCTGCCTTGGGATACCTACATCGCTGCGCTCGCTCCGAACGGTAAACTGCACACCGTGGGGGCCGCTCCCAAGATCGAAGCCTCCGTGTTCCCGATGATTGTGGGGCAAAAATCGTTGTCCTCCTCACCGACCGGAAGCATCGCGGCAACTCGAACGATGTTTGACTTCGTCGCTCGGCATGACATCCGGCCGAAGATCGAAGTTTATCCGATGTCTGAAATCAATGACGCGTTTGAGAAGCTGCGAAACGGCTCGCCTCGTTACCGCCTCGTGCTCACGCGGGATCATTAGTCGCGGAAGAGGCTCGCCACTGTGTCGTTGGCTGAAGCTAACGAACGTACCCGCGGTCATCGGGAAATGAAAACCAATTAGCTATTTCAAGGAGTTTGACGATGAAACACAAAGCATCCGCCGTCTGGGAAGGTAGCCTCAAAGAAGGATCCGGGCGGTTGTCGACGAAGAGCTCGGCGCTGCAAGACACTCCCTACACTTTCAAGTCTCGATTTGAGGGGGCCGGCGAAACCAATCCCGAGGAGTTGATCGGGGCGGCGCACGCGGGATGCTTTTCGATGGCATTATCGAATATTCTCGGGCAAGCCGACTTGGTGGCCGAGCGGATCTCGACGGAGGCGACCGTCACACTCGAGCAGAAAGAGGGTGGTTTTGCGATTACCAAGGTTCATTTGGACGTGACGGCAATCGTCCCGGGAGCGACCCCGGATGCCTTCGCCGATGCAGCCGGAAAAGCCAAGGCGGAGTGCCCCGTATCGAAATTGCTCAACGCCGAGATCTCGATGGATGCGAGATTGCAAGACGCAGGCTGAACATACGTTTGGCACAAACGCAGGCAACCTCAACGACGACGGTCCTGGTCGGGAAGCGGTCGGGCTGCGCGTTGAGATTAACCGCATAGGTGTCCGGGAACTATTGGCGAGTTTGGTTTGATCAAAAAGTGCCAGGAATCGTGTGTGGACCCCGTCCGCGTGGCACGGACCAGCCTAAGGTGTTCGAGTTGGCGGGCGTCTTGATGTCCACCAATCGTTTCGCTCCAGCGTCGCAAGCGGATGAGTGCGGTGATGTCTTGGATTCTGGCCAAGCTCGTTGAGGAGACATTAGCGCCGGTTCCGTGCTCGGGCGGTCAACCGAGAGCGACGGCGCAAAACGAGGTGGCGAAGTTTCGTTTCGCTCGCCTCGCGACTCGGAGACCTTCGGTCGTCCTTCGCCAAGAGCGGCGCTGTTTCATGTTGAAGTGGCTACGGAGGACCGGGAAATCTTCGAGCAACCACCCTCTTCTGATTGGTGGTGGAAGGGAGTACGAAAGCCCGTGTTTGGGGTCTCGCAAGCGCAGTCCTCCGATTGAGGGTCGGATCATCACTCAGAGGCAGTGTGCGGTGCAATGGACGTGCCAAAAATTGAGTGGTTTTGGTTGCGAATGCCGCAAGAATCAAAGAATCGCGGAAATGTATAGACAATCGCGTCGAAAAAATGTTCAAAAAATCATCCAAATTGGCCAGAAAGTGTCGCATCTGGCTTCGATCTCCGATAAGGTCATGGGCATGCAGATTGTTAACAGCCCCTTGTGCCGCTGATTGCGGTGCATAGTGCCCCATTAAAGCCTTGGTTTTAGAAGGATGAAATTATGAATCGAATCTCACTCAAGCGACGCGCGTTCACGTTGGTGGAGCTGCTCGTCGTCATCGCAATTATTGGTGTTTTGGTCGGATTGTTGTTGCCAGCGGTACAGGCCGCTCGTGAAGCGGCTCGTCGGATGAGTTGCAGTAACAACTTCAAGCAGATTGGTTTGGCCATCCACAACTACCACTCCGCGTACAGACAGCTTCCCGTTCATGGCGGCGGCACGATCGACAACATGACGGCGAACCAGTGGCGTCCATCGGAAGTGTCGAATATGAGCAAACTGAGCTTCCTCGTTGGCTTAACACCGTTTATGGAGCAGCAAGCGATCTGGGAACAAATTTCCAATCCGATGAACGAAGACACCCTCGGAAACTCGCCTCCGGCAGCGAACCCGAGCGGTTCGGTTCAAGCACGACGTGCGGCAGGCGCGCCTTTTCCAGCGATGGGCCCGACTCCCGAGGACATCGCTTATTTCCCATGGGCCACTGAGATCCCAACACTGCGTTGTCCAAGCGATCCGGGCAAAGGACTTCCTTCACTGGGCCGTACCAACTACGCGGCGTGCTTAGGTGATTGTTGCGACCGTGCCGAAGGCGACCTGCAACGAGTGGGAGGTGTTTGGGAACACAAGGCGAACCTTGTCGAAGAATGCCGTGCCTCGCAGCGTGGCGTCTTCCGGGGCGTCAACAAGACCCGCTTCCGAGACATCTTGGACGGCCTCGCCAACACGATCGCCGCCGGTGAAATCGCAACCGATCTGGGTGATCGCGACAACCGAACGATGGCTCTCAGCCACCAGTCCGAAGGAAGCGGTTGGTCGTCGATTCGCGACATTCCGCCAGTGATCAATCGCTGCCAACCCGAAATCGATTCGACGCGGCCGCAGTTCTGGAACGACAGCTACGCAACTGCGGGACCGACCGATGGTCGCGGCTATCGTTGGGCACACTACAACCAAGCCTTCTCCGGATTCTTCACCGCGAATCCTCCCAACAGTGCCGTGTGCACCGGATTCAACGCCGGTGGAGACGGATGGTGGAGTGCCTCCAGTCGTCACCAAGGTGGCGTTCACGTCCTCATGGCGGACGGTGCTGTGAAGTTTATCACCGATTCGATTGAATCCGGAAATGCTAACTCCGCAACGACGCGACCGGAGTGGCTGATCAACAAATGGCTCAATCCAGGTGGACAGAGCAAGATGGGACTCTGGGGTGCGTTGGGTACACGTGCTGCCAAAGAAGTCATCGAAGCCGAACTGTAGTCGAGATTTTGGTTGTTAGGATCCATCGAGGACGTGGTCGCTTGAATCTAAGTGGCCACGTCCCTTGCTAGCGAAGTTTCTTCCTGACAACGCGTTGCCAAGCGAGTCATTCGCCGTTGGCGGGGCAATACCGAAGAACTATTTTTAAACCATCAATTTTTTTTGCGTACGGAATATCAAAGTGAAAAAGTTAGTCATCCTCATAGGCCTGGCGATGTTTGTCGGTTGTGGTGAAGCTCAGCCATCGAATGTTGCTGACGGGGCGAGCCTGTCGGAGATCGAGCAATATCGACAGATGGTCGAAGAGTCGGAGCAAGCGGCGGCGGCCGGCTACGAAGAGGCTGAAAATGCCTACAAGGCGGACCCGCAAGGTTAGCACGCTACCGTTTCTGGCATCCTCCGATCCATGCCGGTGGTCTCCGTCAGTATCTGGGTCGGCGATTGCATTTCTGATAGCGAATTAGCAGGGTAACGTCACTTTTCACGTAGCTCGGTCTTTCCGAGACCGAGAGTTGCGAGCGTTACCCGCTTTCGGCTACGTGAGAGTGAGGGGCGAAAACTCCAAAACCCCCGCCAAAAGCTAACCCTCTCCATTGAGCGCTGCGCGACCCGTCGACTGAACGAACGTGCAAAACTAACGGGCGAGTCGACCGCGGAAACGCACCCGGCTACGGGGGCTGTCGGCTTGCGTGTGACTCGCAGCTCGCTAGTCGCATCCGCCCTTCCAGGTTCGTCGTTGGAAGCGTTCCCAACGCCACATCAGTTTTCTGAGTGTCTTGGATTACGTTTGGCGAATGCCGTCGGCAAGACGCTCTTGTCGATGGGCAGTTCTATTTTGCGGCGCGGGCGTACTGCACCGGCAATATTTCACTTGCCGTCGGGACGGCCAGTTCTTTCGCCGCATGGTACGGCCAATAGGGGTCACGCAATATTTCTCTGGCTAGCATTACCATGTCGACCTGTCCTGACGCGATTGCGTCCTCGGCCTGCTGTGGTTTCGTGATTAACCAACTCGTCGTCGTCAGAATTTCGGCTTCGCGGCCGATTTGATCCGCATGCGGTAACATCATGCCGGGCGACCATGGAACCGCATCAACGCCAGGAATCACAAATCCGTGGCTGACGTCGAGCATGTCGAGTCCCGCCGATTTTAATCGTTTGGTCAACTCGATCGATTCTTCGATCGTCACGCCGCCCTCCACCCAGTCGGTGACCGACAGTCGTGCCGCGAGCGGCAGGTGTGCGGGCCAGACCTCTCGTACGGCGGCGAAGGTTTCGGTTAGGAATCGAATCCGGTTCTCGAAGCTGCCTCCATATTCGTCGTCACGTTTGTTGGACAGTGGCGAATAAAACTCGTGCGCGAGATAACCGTGAGCGAAATGGATTTCCAAGAATCGAAAACCCGCTGCGAGGGCCCGTTTGGCTGAGTCGACAAAGTGAGACTGAACCCGTTTGATATCGTCGACCGACATTTCACACGGAACTTTGGGAATATTCTCGCCGAACGCGATTGCCGACGGTGCGATCGTGTCCCAACCACCCTGGTCGCTGTCGATCGAATTGTCACCTTCCCAAGGTTTCCGCACACTCGCCTTCCTCCCGGCGTGGGCGAGTTGGATCCCCGCGACGGCGCCGTGCCCCTCCAGGAAGCGAGCGATTTTAGCAAACGGTTCCACGTGGTCGTCGGTGTAGATGCCGCTGTCCGCGGGGCTGATTCGCCCTTCCGGTGATACCGCGGTCGCTTCCACAACCACCAATCCTGCACCGCCTACAGCACGTGAGCCCAGGTGCACGAGATGCCAGTCGTTAGGCATTCCATCGTTTGACGAGTATTGGCACATCGGTGAGACCGCGATGCGGTTTCGCATGGTGACGTCTTTGATCGTCAGCGGTTGGAATAGTTTGGTCATCTCAATCGCAAGTTTAATAAGGGGACAAGCAAGATGTTCTATCCGCCGCGTGTCGCGTGGTGTTTCAAATCGCGACGTCAGACCTGGGAAAGGACACGCGACGCGGTGATGCGTTTGCTTCACCGCAGCGGCGTTGAGGTGGAGGCGTGCTTGCAGACGGACAGACCGGTTTCTAAGTAGGGACCGTACGCGATGTCTGTATCACGCTTCGATTATTCCGCTCTGTCAAGACGGCGAAATGGCTACGCCGTCGAGACGGCTGACGGCTCGTCCAGGTTGGGCTTGGATTCAGCAAAGTTTGCCCACACGTTCTTCTGCATTAACAATGCCGAACCGGTGAGTGTGGAGAAGGCGACATCCGCGGCGTCTCTACCCACGCCGATCCGAACGAGACCGACCGTGGATGCCAATCGGGTCGGATCGAACATGTACCACTCGCCGTCAAGAAAGGCTTCCATGAATCCGTGGTAATCTGGCGGCTGCAGATCGACGGCGTATCCAGACAAGTATCGGGCAGGAATCCCGACGCCGCGACAGAGCGCGATCGCCAAGTGGGCATAATCTCGGCAAACGCCGGTACGTTGCAGCAAAACATCTGCGGCGGTTGTCGTCGCATTCGTGCTGCCAGGGGTATAGTCCAGGTGATCGTAAACCCAATCACAGATCGCCTGCACTCGGCTGAATCCTCGCTCGAGTTGCCCAAACTCTTCAAACGCAAATCTTCCGAGGAGATCGCTTTCGCAGTAGCGGCTCGGGTTCATGTACGTGAGCACTTCGGCGGGCATTTCAGCCACCTTGGATTCGCCGATTTGGGTCTGAGGGTCGATCTCCTGCTTCAAGTCGACGGTCGCTTGATAGTTGACCGAGAACTGACACGGTTCGACGATGACGCGGTGGACGCGGTTTCCCTCCACACCGACCTGACAATCTTCGACTTCCACAAAAGGATCAAAATTCAGTTGTTCGTTGACAACGCGTTGTCGGGATGTCAGTCCTGCGGTGATTTGAAACAAGAAAACGGTTCGTTGGCGAACGTCGTATTGCAGCGTGCTGCCAATATGTATTTCAGTCATGATTGGATCTAAAAGTTTGAAGGTTGAATAAGCTGCGCCGCCCACTGCATCGGCAGATTGGCGAGCGATTCGGTCAAGGCTTGGGTCCACTGGTCCGAAATAGGAGCAAGCTCCGCTTCGGTAAAACGTTGAAAGCGGGGACTCGTCTCGTGACTGGCGAGTACGGCGAGGTCGAGGGGATAGTCCACGTCGGTTACGCTCGTGCGGGTCGCGTCGAACGCCAGAAACGCGAGAGCCACCGCCGAGGCGATCGGGGTATCAAAACGCAACAGCCGATCCAATATCGGTTTACCGTAGTAGGTGCGTCCGATCATGAAGTACGGCGAATCCACGGACGTCTCAACCCAGTTGCCTTCCGGGTATACGTAAAACATTTGGGGACTGTCGTCGGCTATCAGTCGTCCGCCGATGATCCCATGAAGATTGAAGGAATGATTGCTCGCAGCGAGTGAGGGCCCGTCTTCCGTTTTGACCCGTCGGAGCTGCTCGCCAAATAAGTTGACGAATTGATACAGGCGGTCACGTGTGATTGTTTCGTTTCGCAGCGTTTCGTCAACGTACGTCAGTGTCTTGTCTCGCACGGAACGCAGCCCGCTGGTCATCGTGAAGAGGGATTGTCCGGCGTGCTGGAACTCGGCCAGTTTTCGCTTGTTGACCTGTTCGCTTCCTTTGACGATGCGGGTGTCAGCGAGCGCAACGATCCCTTCGGCGACCTTGATACCGACACAAAATGTCATGCGTAAACTCAAATAGTGAAAGAAATCATTGGGAAACGATTAAAACCACTGTGAGAAAGCCGCCGCCGATCGTCCCCGATCCTTCCATCACCGTCGTTCTAACATGGCGTATTGCCGATGAGACGACCGCCTTACGCACACGGCGCGCCACAATGCATTTTGATCACCGGATACGGTAAAAATGACCGATTTCGGTGCCATAGGGGCCGAGTTTGGATGGTCGGCGACCGCGGTGGTGCCTCACCGCGCAGTGTATGCCCCTTTCCGCATCGAGGCTATCGCTTGTTGCTCATCTCTTCGAGAAGATCGGTCTGAACCTGTTGGATTTCTAGCAGCCGTTGCCATTGATGAGTCAGTAATAGGTCCATTTTGGAATGCAGGTGTCGAATTTCGAGCTCTGCCTTGAGGTTGATCCGATAGTCGTTTTCCGCTCGCAGTCGATCTTTCGTTTCCTGTCGGTTTTGGCTCATCATGATGACGGGTGCCTGGAGGGCCGCCAAACAGGACAGTACCAAGTTCAGCAAGATAAACGGAAACGGGTCGAACGGCCGGCCGAGCATCGCGAGCGAGTTGATCGTGATCCAAATAACGAGCACCCCCGCGAAAAAGAGGATGAACGTCCAACTTCCCCCAAAGCTGGCGACCTTGTCCGCCAATCGCTGGCCGACGGTGGCTCGGTCGTCGACCTCATCGTTGAGGTTTTGAGTCAAAATATCGTGCTCACGAAGGCTGTCGATAACTTCTTTTTCGAGCGAGGTGAGTTCACCACGTTCTTGTTCGAGCACGTCTTGAACGTAGAGGCTGCGGTAGCGGTTCAGGTCGTTCTGGCAGATGTAGCTATCGGCTCGCCATTCGGGGTGTTCCGACGCGATGCGTTCGGCTATCAACGGCCGGACGAAGCGAGCCGGGATGAGTTCCGACAGCGAGAACGATTTATGACAGACGCTGCAGACGATTTTTTGATGGTTATGCATGTTGAAGACTGCTTATCTTCCCGGTGTCCGCTGAGAGGCTATCGAGGAAGGATCGCCTCATGGGAGGAGGTAGTTGGGGAAGCACTCATCAATCGTCAGGGCGATTTTTAATGCTTGGCGACCGCGGCGTCTTCCAAAATCCATTGACGTGCTTTGGCGACGTCGGTGATGTCGAAGTATTCGATCGTTGCCGAAGTGAACGGTTTGCAAAAAGTTGCCATGCCTTTCTCCCATTTCGTTTCGCCCACGATGGCGAGACGTTCGATATGGGCGTGGTGTTTGAAGTCGAATTTGATGTCTTCCCACAAGGCCCCCGCGTCCCATCCATGAAAGTCATGCAAGATTACGAGCATTCGGACTTTGCCGAATTCCTTGATCCGTGCTTCGGTCATTGGCACGAATGCCTCATAGGCTTCTTTGGAAAGTTTGCCCGAGATTTCGACTTCGATGATTTTGCCTTCGGCATGTTCGGTGAGATTGAAGGACATGTCTGGTGCTCCTTAGGCTAGTGAATTGGTTTCCGGGTCACATTCAGAAAACATTGCATTTCATGTACCGGGGGGCGTATTTGTAAGCGCAGGGCGCACGAGTGTTAGAATGGGTGTGCACGGGCGGCCATCTTTTATCCGCGGTTAACGTGACGATGTGGCACATGTGCCGCATCGAATCTTGCTCGTTTTGAAGATGTCAATCGGAATCACAGCGCCTTTAACGACTTAGGAGGCGTGTGAAGACGCCTGTGGGCGTCAAGGACGCGATGGCCCGATAGTTGCGTTTACTGACACCTGTTCCCCTCCCGCACATCCCCCAATTCCGGCGGCTGATAATGAACTCGATCGAAAGAAATATTAACGACCTTGCTTCCGATGATGGCGTCGTTCGTGACCGCGCACGCAAAGCGCTCGTTGCCGCACAAGGGCATGAAGTTGTGCACGCATTGATTGCGGAACTTGTAGACCCTCGCAAACGTGTTCGTTGGGAAGCGGCTAAAGCGCTCGCAGACATCGGCAGTCCGGTGGCAGCATTACCACTCGTTCACGCCATGACGGATGAGGACGATGAGGTGGCGTGGTTGGCGGCGGAAGGCGTTGCCAGTTTGGGTGAACCCGGCCTGCTGGCGGTGTTCAGCGGAATCACCCGCGATTGCCATTCGCTTGAGTACTGCAAGGTCGCACATCACTCATTGAAAGAGTTTCGCAAAATCGGAAATCATGTTGAGGTGATCGATAAAGTGAAGAAGGCACTCGAGGGCGTCGAGCCGAAACTGTCGGCACCCATCGCCGCGTATCGTGCCTTGCAAGAGTTGAAACTCGACATGGCCGCGAAATAGCTGCGTCCCGTTTGAATGGGACGGCGCGAGCGGTTAGTCACGAGAGACACTGATTGTTGAGTGCTACTTATTAGCGGAACGACGCAATCCGTCCGGTCCCGCGTTACCGAACCGCTTGCGAGATTCCGCTACTTTTGAAATCCTGCGGTAATTGAATCGATGTGTCCACAAGACCGACGAATTGCGTGCGTTACCCGCTTTTTCGGCCTCGGAGAAACTCAGCTCTTGAGAGGCAAATATCCAATGCGCCTGCTAGCAAGTATGCAGGAATCATCTGGC
>NZ_JAMQBK010000002.1 GCF_023701485.1 Aporhodopirellula aestuarii | reverse complement strand
CGCTGTCGGCTCACTCATTTTTGCGAAACGCCTAAAACAACAGCCCGCAATCCGCCCGGTTGCAACGCGTAAGATGTTCGAAATTTACCGGGCGGCTCGCGCCGTTCCGCTATGAAACCACCCGGTTAATACGAAAGGTGATGGCATTGAACACGTGCCGTTGCGTTACGCTTCATAGCGGTAGACGCGAGGCTTCCGGTTCGAGCAACCCAAAATTGGAAGTTGGTGATGCTCAGTCCATGGACGCGATCGCTGTGCGGGCTTGGGTTAGAAATTTTGGAATGGCTTCGTAGGGATCTTCTTTTTCTTCGTACTCGAGGACCACGTAGCCGCTGAACTGGGCATCTTTCAGAATTTGCAGCAATCGCGGTAAGTCGGCGGGCGTGGGTTTTCCGTTGACGTTCGTCATCACTTTCAGCTGCGCCGTGATTGCATAGGGAGCGATTCGGGCCAGTTCCGCATAGGGATCAGGTGTGGGTTCGAGGTTCGCCGAATCCCATGTCACGCCCAACCAGGGCGAATCGATCTGGCCCAGAATGCGGACGAGATGGTCGATGTTTTTGAGGATGTCGTGGTTTTCCAAACCCAACATCACGCCACGTTTTTCTGCGTACGGCAACGCGATCTCAAGGTTCGCGACGACGTTCTCAATCACTTGCTCCTCCGTCGCCTGTTTGGGTTTGCCGCTACTGGCGAACACTCGCACCGCGGGCGCTCCGAGGTCGGCGAAGTGGTCGATCCATGAGCGGAAGTGGCCCGATGCGGAGCGTCCTTCCTCGCTTTGGGGCTCATACGCAAAACTATTTCCCATCGCCCCGCCGGAGATGTCGATTCCGAGTACGTGGGCACGACGCTTCACCTTATTGAGATACGATTTATCAAGCGGTGCGGGAAAAAAATAAGACGTCAACTCGGCGGCTTCCACTCCGAGATCGGCGCAGTAATCGAGAAAGCCCAGCATGTCCATTTTCCCGGACGTGCGTTTGCCTTTCCACCACTGCATGTGGGGCCTCAACGAATACGCGCTGAGCGAAATCCCCTTGATTCGCGGATTGATTCGTCGAAAGCGTTCGTTTGCATGGATCGGTAGAGCAACACCCGCCGTCATCGCGGCGGCAAACGTTTGGAGGAGATGGCGTCGAGAGAGAGGAATCATGGATCGAGGCGGGGGTGGCAGGTGGGCGAGGGCGCGAAGATGACACTGCCGATCATCTTAACTCAGCTGACGGATGGAAGTGGTTGGTGTCGGCGCGAAAGTGATTGCGCGACGCTCGGTAATTCAATCGATGGATGCCCCTGCTGAACTCGAAGCGACGAGTGGTACAGCGTTTGCGTCCGATGACACGGTATTTGTTATTTTTCGCGGTGATCTTTGTTAGGGCCGCGAACTTCAAGCCGCACGCGAGATAAGCGGATCCTGAAAAGAGGAATGGAACGATGAAGGACACGTTTGAAAAATGGACAGCTGCTTCCACGGAAGAAATTTTGATCGTGGTAATGTCGGCTGCCGTGATCTATTTCGTGATTTTGGCGTACACGCGTATGACTGGACTGCGAAGCTTTTCAAAGATGTCGGCGTCGGATTTCGCGATGACGATCGCCGTAGGATCGCTGTTTGCGTCCACCATTTCGTCGCCAACCCCAACGCTCTCCCTCGGGATCGTGTCTCTGTCATGCCTGTTTGCGGGACAATGGGCGCTCGCGCTTTTGCGCCGCCGGTTCGGATGGTTCAATCGGTTGATAGACAATGAGCCGCTGCTGCTGATGGCGGGCGGTCAGATGATTGACGAGAACCTACGCAAAGCGAATGTGACGCGTGAGGATGTGTACGGCAAATTGCGTGAAGCGAACGCATTCAACCGCAACCAAATTCTCGCTGTCGTCTTCGAAACGACCGGAGATATTTCGGTGCTACACAGTACCCTGGAAGACGCGGAGATAGACCGTGAATTCGTTCAGGGGGTGATCGATCACCAGCGATTGTTCATGGATCGATAGTTGCATCCGGCACGTCGATTCGGTCCAAGCAAAACGGCGAAAGCGGTGAGCCGTTGAAGACAACGTTTTGTGCTAACGGGAACTGATGCGACCGGCTTTCTAGGAAATGCATGAAATATCCCGCGGTATTCGGGAATACAACTAGATCGCCGCGTGAGATCCCGTGCGGGAAATGGAGGCGACGAAGTTGGATGAGTTCCGATTCAGTGCAGTAGGCACCGACGAGGTAACCGGCGATCGGTTGACGTTGGGTCGATTCGCGGGGTTCCGTTTGCGGTAAGACGATGGGGTCGACGAGGAAATCGTCGCTACCCGTTCGGCACTGGGTGCGATTCATTGATAGTCCGTTGAACCAGTCGCCGGTGTGATGACGTTTGGTGAATTCAACCCGGGCAATCGTCATCCCACAACCAGCGAGGCTGCTACGTCCTGGTTCGCACCTCAACTGTAACGTTCGATCGCGGAGTGCTGCGGCTATCGAGATTCCCTCCCGTGAGTCCGCGTCGAGAATCTCTGCGAACCATTGCTCTCGAACGGGTGATTGGTAGTACGGGTACGTGTTGCGTTCGCCGTGAATACCTTCTGCGGTTCGATGTAATCCTAGCCCGTGGTTTCGATACGTGATCGGCGAGGTGTTTCCCAACAACGCCTCGCGATGTGTTGACCAGAATTCGTTCCACTGACGCTCATCTTCGAGATAGCTGATTGGCAACCCGCCACCGATGTCGAGGAACCAAATGTCGTGGCCGCACGAGCGTAGGTAATCGACGATGGGAAGACACTGCTGGATCGCGGAAACGCGTTGATCGGCACAATACCCGTCGAGATGGAAATGAATGCCACGAACACGAATCCGCTCAGCCTCAGGAGATTCGCGAAGGGTGTCCGCGACCATGGTAATCTCATCGACGTCAAAGCCGAACCGCGAATGAAGCTTGTTGCCGTCGTGACGGAAACCGCTCAAACGTAGAGCCACTTCCACGGGCGTGTCGGTTGACGATGCGATGTGAATGACTTGCTTCAGTTCGTCGAAGTTGTCGATCGCCATCGTCGCACCCTGTTTAACGCAAAGTTGGATGAGCGAGGATGACTTGATCGCGGCGGTGCAAATGATGTTCTCAGGGGGGACCCCAAGATCGAGTGTTTGTCGGCATTCTTGTTCGCTGGCGACATCAATGCCGGCGCTGATCTGATTGGCCGCTTCCACAAAGGTAAGGCACTTGTTCGCCTTTCGAGCGAAGAACGCTTGGAACCAAATTCCTCGATCAGCGGCGACGTCGTTGAGAAGGTGAACGTTTCGAGTTAGCGGCGCAGGTGATACGACATGGAGCGGAGACCCGTAGCGCTCGACTAGGTCGCGGACCTCGATTGTGTGGTCGTTCAGTACGTCGACCATCCACGGTTCCAAACACGCGTCCAAGCGTGGCATGCCCTCGCACCAGCGACGCAATTCATTGATTTTTGCGTCCTGGATCGAAGTCGAGGACTGTTCGACAATGCTCATGCCAATATCTCTACGCCGTGGATTCGTTTGATAACCGATTCAGCCCAGCGTTGTGGGTGATCGTGAAGGGTTCGGCTGAGTGTATCATTTCCGAGCACACAACCTTCAGTGGCTCGGCCCATAATCGCTAATCCCTCGGTCACCCCGGTCGAGTTTCTCAAAGGACGTCCTGCGGCATCGACTTCGATGGCCGCGGTGCCGTGCAAACGACCGATTGTTTTTTCGTCCAGCAGAGATTGGAGGGGGCCGAGAGTCGTGCACTCCTGCGGAGACGGCAGTACGGCGTTGATAGCAACGTCGACCGGTTGGGTAGCAATGCCATTGACGAGCAAGCACTTTGGTCCCGCTTCATCGTCAGTCGTCTCGTTCGATTGCAACTGCATTGATCCGGCGAGGTAATGAAGGTCAATGAGCCCGGCGTCCACCAACGCTAGGATGCGTCCCACGTTTTCAGCGGGCGGACCGAACGCAATCCGTTCCATCTCGGCGGCAATCTTACGAAAGTTTGGCCACGCTTCCGAGGACAATCCGCCGTAATTGATGCAGCGGACGAGTGCGGGGTAGAGGTTTCGCCACGCGGCTCCCAACGCCCATGCGATGTCGGGTGCCGATTGGCCTGTTGCAACAGCAAAGGATTGTTTCATCGTCTCGAGTGCGACGCTGGAGTTCATCGGCGATTGACACCAGCGATCAAACCAAGTCGCGACGTCGTCCTGTGACGTGAGCGGTGTTCCCGAGCAAAGGTTGACCGCCGTGGCCGCCGCGTCCGTAAATACGGGCCACAGCTGTTCTTTGAAGGCTTGACCCGTAATGGGGCGAGTGATCGCGTCTAAGGATTGTTTGCCGTGCATCCAGATTTCATTGAGTGCTTGCGGTGGCGCAAACAACGATTCATCGGGCTTGGCCAACATCGGCCGACCGCTACGTGAGACAGGATAAAGGCACTTGGGTTCACGTCCGCTAGCATGGTAGGTCCACGCATTTCCAGCGCGGTGGAACTCTCCACCTCGGCCTTCGGTGAGGGCGAGGGCCGTGTCGATCCAGGTCAGGCCGAAACCTCGCACGGCAACGTCGGAACCTGGCGGAACGCAATGCTCGGTAAGATTTCGTTCCACCGGAAACGTCGGAATGAATGCGGGCTTGGTCGTTTCGGTTTGCTTTTCCGTATCGGTTGCTTCATCTTGCCAGTGACCGTGGCCCACGGTCAAAACGATATCGTCGAAATTGAACAGGGTACGGCCGGTTCGAATCTGCCATGAGTCCGTCAATCTTCCGACGCACGAGACCGCTTCACGGAGAACGTTTACGGTTGCCACGCGTTGGAGTTGCTCGACGACGCGCTGGAAGCAATCATTCAAGTATCTTCCTACCAAGCCGCGGCTGACATAGCCCTCCGGTTGATCAGCGGCGTGACCGTGTTCTTTGAGCCAATCAACGAGATTCAGTCGCGGCGAGTCGGATGGGCATGGCCGCGTCCAGGCGTCGATCTGTTTCGCGGCAAAATTCATTCGCAAAAAGTCCGGTTGGCTGGGGGCGTAGACGTTGCCTGCGCCAGGAAACTCGGACGGTTCAAAGATCACGATGGAGATCGCGGGCAAAGCGACGCTTTGTTGCAGTTGGTCCGCTAGCGACTGTAAACAATACAGGCCACGAGGTCCGCAACCGACGATGCCGATGCGGTAGTCGCGACTGGAACGAACATGATTCACCGGGTTATCGGGTATTGCCGGTTCAGTGTCCTGGGGGGGAGTGAGTTGAGAACTTGTCATCATGCGGCACCATGGAGAGACAAAGCTGGGGCGGACATCTTTGCCAGGACAACGTCCGGGGTGACACCAAGAGCTGACTCGACCCAGTGGTCGTTGAAGACGGTATCGAGGTAACGGGTCCCCGAGTCATGCAAGATCGCGACGCATCGTTTTCCTCGCAGTTCCGATTCCATCGATCGGATGACTTCGAGCACTCCGCCGGCGGAGCCACCGACCAGCATCGCCTCTCGTGATGCGGCCCGGCGGCAACCTACCACGCAATCGATGTCGGATACCCTGACGACGTCGTCAAAAGTTTGGTCGCGAGCTAGAGCCGGCAAATGCCCCGCGCCGATTCCTGGGATCAAACGTTTCCCGGGCGAACCGCCGAACAACACGCTGCCATTGGCGTCGACGGCGATCACCTTGGTGCTGCGATGGTGGTGTTGCAAATAGTCTCGGCATCCCTGGGCCGTTCCCGTGCTGCTGGTTGCGATAAAGAGATAGTCGAGGTCACCGCCGGTCGCCGCATCGATTTCGCGGATGGTTCCCTCGTAGTGTGCGATCGGGTTTTGGCGATTGGCGTACTGGTTCGGCCAATAGCTGTTGGGGATCTTGCGTAAGAGCTCTTGAACACGTTCGAGACGTGCGGCGAGGTAGCTTCCGTTGACGGGCTTCTCGATACGAATCACTTTGGCACCGAGTGCACGCATGATCGCGAGGTTTTGTGGCTGGGCGTGCGGATCAACAACACAAATGAATTTGAGTCCATGAAAGCGGCATGCTTGCGCCAATCCGATGCCCATGTTCCCTGATGAAGATTCCACCACGGTGTGACCGCGACGAACATCACCGGTATTGAGAGCGTGAACGAGCATTTGCAAGGCCGGTCGATCTTTGGCGCTGCCGCCGGGATTTGCCGCCTCGAGTTTCGCGTGCAGTTCGATGGATGAATCGTCGAGATAGCGTCGGAGACGAACCAGGGGCGTTTCACCGACACATTCCAAAATCCCGTCAGCGCTGGCGACTTGGTGACGATTATGGTCGCGGTGCGCAAACGCAATGAGCGAGTCGAATTGGTTTGTAGTGCTAGTTGTTGCAATCATTTGATGTTCATCCCGCCCAAACCGCGGCAATCATTTTTCGAGTTTATCTTTGGCATCATTCGTTTTGTCGCAGTCATGGCTGATGAGAATCAATTTCTTGGTTCAGGCATTTCTGAGATATTCCCACAATGGTGTCGTGGGTGAGTTCAATGCGTATGACCTGTTGGGTTCAGGCCCCGCGGTCATGGGAGTACCGCGGATCGCAAACGTCGTGCCAGAGGCCGTATGGGCGGGAGGGAGAATGAATTTGAAGATGTTCTCAGAGCACGCCGACGAGGCGAGGGGCAGCGATGATCGGCGTTTGATCATTACGAGATCGATCTGGTCGGAATGGTGTCAATCGAAATGACTTGCGGAATGGGGCGGCATGGACGTGGCGCTGCCGTTTGCTTGTTTGGCTGCATCGCCACAGGTCGAACTTGTGAGAGATCGGGTGACGAGATACACTACAGGCATGAAATCGCCCCTCCTCGCGTTGCTGTTGATCGTCAATCTTTTGGCGTGTCCGGTGCGTTGTCTTTCGTGTCAAACGAATGCAACGGCGGGAGAGGAGTCTGCGCCGGTCGCGTGTGCGTGCTGTTCCCATTGCGAAGAGGTACCCGCGTCGGATCTGCCCGAGCCCTGTGGCGAGGAGTGCAATTGTCAAGATTGCATCTGTGAGGGCGCTGTCGTCGAGACGGACATCGAATTGCCCGAATCCGACTTGGTAGTCGAATGGGTATTGCCGACGCTTGTGGATCACGATGTATCGGCTCGGTATGTTGACTTTGCCTCATTACGTTCGTCCCGATCTGACGGGCAACGCGTCTCGGGGCGCGACGTGCGCATCGCGCACCAGTCTTGGCTGATTTGAGCCGGCAAAACGTATGGAATCATTAACGGGCGCTGATGAATAGCCCGTTCGTGTTCCTTTCTTTCGTTTGTTGTTTTGTTCTTGTTTGACTAGCCCCGTCGTTTGATGCTGCGCGCGATGGTCGTGTGTGGACGGACGGATTTGGTTTCGAAGGTTTCTATCAAAAGGATGGAATGCATGTTGAGTTTGACCCGAAGTGGTATCTGTTTGTGCGCCGCTGTGTTGATTGCGGTTTTGTCCCTGAACGCGGCCGCATCCGGTGCCGAACGTGATCGCAATCACATCGTCATGACGGTGGGTGAAATGTGTGGTGGGTGTGTGAAGAAGATCACCACGCGTTTTGAGGACGTCGAAGGTGTCGCAAAAGTCGAATGTAGCATCGAAAAGAAATCCGTGACCGTGTTCCCCGAGCAATCCGTTCGGCTGAGTCCGAAATCAGTTTGGGAGGTTATGGAAGGAATCGGCAAAACGCCGAAGAAGATGGTCTGCGCCGAAGGCACGTTTACGTCCAAGCCCAAGGTATAGGCGAAATCGCAGATGCTACTTCCCTGGGATTACGGCGTACGTAACTTGGCTCGTCGGCCGGTTCGGACTGCATTGACTCTCGTCGCGTTGGCGACGGTGGTGATGTTGGTGTTCGTCGTCGTGGGGTTCATTCGTGGATTAGAACGATCGTTGGCTGTGAGCGGTGATGAAAACGTGGTGTTGGTCTACTCGGTGAACTCGGAAGAGAACATCGAGAACTCGTCGATCGCCGCCCGCAGTCCGTCGTTGTTGACGGCGAGTGTGGAAGGAACGGTCAAACGTTTCGGAGTAACGCACGTATCGCCCGAGTTGTACTTGGGGACACGAGTCAAAACCGAGTCAGGGGAAGGCGGATTGGGATTGGTGCGCGGCGTGACTTTGTCGGCGCCGTTGGTTCGTCGTTCGGTCCAGATCGTGGAAGGCGACTGGCCTAGCGATGGCGAGGTCCTTGTCGGCCGATTAGCGGCGGCAAAACTCGGCAGTTCCGATGAATCGGTGAGGATCGGAAAGACGCTCGAGTTCGAAGGACGCCAATGGACAGTCAGTGGCCGGTTTGCGGCCGGCGGTGCCGCTTATGAATCGGAGATTTGGTGTCGGCTAGGTGATTTTCAGACAGCGACCAAGCGACAAGATCTGAGTCTGGTCGCGATGTTGTTGTCGCCGAGCGGATCGGCCGCCGAGGTGGCACTTTTTTGCAAGGAGCGAACCGATCTCGAACTGCGTGCGATCCGAGAAACCGACTACTACGGTTCGCTGCAGCGGCACTACAGACCCGTCCGATTGTTGGCTTGGTTTGTGGTTGTGCTGGTTTCGGCGGCCGGGATTTTTGCCGGATTGAACATGATGTATGGGGCGGTCGCCGGTCGCGTCCGCGAGATCGCAACTTTGCAAGCGATCGGATTTCGCAGGCGTGCGATCCTGATCAGTTTGATTCAAGAGGGAGTCTTGTTGGCAGCGGCTGCGTCGTTGTTGTCGGGGGTGATTTCACTCACGGTGCTCAACGGAATGGCGGTGCGATTCACGATGGGGGCGTTTACTCTACGGATCGATAGCGCCGCGATCCTGATCGGTTGCGGCGTCGGATTGTTATTAGGTGTCGTGGGTGCGTTGCCCCCGGCGTTGAAAGCGTTGCGAGCTGAAGTCGCAACCAGTTTGAAAGCAGTTTAGTGAAGGCTTCGTATCCAAGACGAAGCGTTTTGTTTTGAAATGTTAGTTACTTAAATTCCAAGGAGAATTGAAATGAAGATTTGCAGTTTGATGTTGATGGGGTTGAGTGTTCTGTTCACGGGATGCGGATCGTCTGAGGTGACCACAGTGACTCTTGATGAGTCCAGTTCGCCGGCGACGCAGTATCTCGCTGAGAGTGAACCTGCCGACGCGATACCCGTTGGCGAGGCGCGGGAAGCGACCGAAGACGGCCAAGACGTCACCTTGGTCGGTTTGATCGGCGGATCGAGTGAGCCGTTCGTCGAGGGGATTGCCGCGTTCACGATCGTCGACCCCAAGGTCCCGTTTTGTGCTGCCGACGAAGGGTGTCCGACTCCGTGGGACTACTGCTGCACGCAAGATCAAGTCAAAGACAACATCGCGACGGTCAAAATTGTGGACGAGTCGGGAAATCCAGTCGCCCAAGATGCTCGCAAAATGTTGTCGGTGAAAGAATTGTCAACAGTCGTGGTCAAAGGCACTGCGAAGCGTGACGACCAGGGCAACCTCACCGTTGCGGCGAATCAAGTCTTCGTTCGCAGTGAATGAGGATCGGTGTGAGAGCCACGCACTCGGCGAACTCATGCGTTTTCGTCAAACGGGCTCCTCGCACGATTCATGAATTGTCCACGCTTCACTCATTGCGGTTTGTCACCATGTCGCCTCCTCTCGATCTCAGCCGATTGGCACTCGATCGCTCGCCTCCAAGCGAGTCGACGTCGGTAAAGCCGCGCCCAAAGCGTTGGCTGACCCGATACGTTGTACCGTTGGGGATCCTGCTCGGATTCATCGCTTTGTTGGGAGCGGCGGCTGGACGACGGTTGATTCCGGCGAAATCAGTAACGGTTGTGCCGGTCGTCGTGAAGCGTGGAACGGTTCAACAAGCCGGTACGACGTTGTTCCAGTCCCCGGGATGGATTGAACCTCGGCCGACGGCGATCAGTGTCGCGGCCTTGGCCCCGGGGGTGATTGAGGAATTGCTGGTCGTCGAAGGACAGCAGGTCGCCAAGGGGCAACCGATCGCTCGGCTAATTTCGATCGACGCCGAACTGATGGTCGAGCAAGCCCGCAATTCGTTGGCGATTCGGGAAGGAGAACTTCGGCGTGCCAACGCGGAGCTCAACGCTGCCAAGATTCGATTCGAGAACCCGGTTCATTTAGAAGTCCAGCGGGCGGATGCGCAAAGCACGCTGGCAAAAGCTCAGACCGAGTTGGCTAAGTTGCCGTACCTGATCGAAGCGGCCGAGGCCGAAACCGAATACACCCGCAACAGCTTTGAGGGCAAGCAATCGGCAAAGGGAGCGATCTCGGGACGTATTATCGCTCGCGCCGAGAGCGACCACGCCGCATCTGTGGCAACGTTGCAGGAACTCAAACAGCGGCGACCCAATTTGGAACGTGAAGTTGCCGCACTCAGCGACAAAGTCAACGCGCTCAATCGACAATTGGAACTCCTGGTCGAAGAAACGCGGCAAGTGGAAGAGGCCAAAGCCAAGGTCCAGTCGGCCGAAGCATTACGTGATGAGGCTCGCTTGCAATTACGCCAAGCCGAATTGGCGTTAGAGCGAAATGTCGTCCGCGCCCCGATCGACGGACGGATCTTACGACTGGTCGCGTCGCCCGGGACTCGTGTGATGGGACTCGATTCGAATGCGGGGCAGAGTTCCAGCACGGTTGTCGAAATGTATGATCCCGAGCGGCTGCAGGTACGCGCCGATGTGCGGCTTGAAGACGTGCCGATGGTGACGCGTGGGCAGCCTGTTGAGATCGAGACGGCGTCCTCGGCAGTAGCCATCCGCGGCCGTGTGTTGCAAACCACGAGTTCAGCCAATATTCAAAAAAACACTCTCGAAGTGAAGGTGGAGTTGATCGACCCGCCACCGACGGTCAGCCCTGAAATGCTGGTGACGGCAACCTTTTTAGCGCCGGTGGTTGAACAAACCAGCGATGAGGAGACCGAAACCGAGCGGATGTTTGTTCCCAATCAGCTGGTTCAATCCGATGGTTCAGGCACGTTCATTTGGATCGTGGACGCAGAGAACATCGCCCGACAAAACCGGGTCACTCTGGGTGGCGAGAACGGTGATGGGTTGGTGGAAATCGCATCGGGGTTGAGGGTAACAGACAAATTGATCGCCAGCGGTACGGAGGGTCTGACTCCAGGGACCGTCGTTCAGGTATCCGGCGACGACCAAATCATAGGGATGAATTAAATGGCATTGGTAGAACTACGCGGCGTGAGCAAGAGCTTTAGCAAGGGCGACGAAACCATCACTCCGCTCGACAACGTCGACATGGATATCGAAAGCGGCGAGTTTGTGTCGTTGATGGGACCGAGCGGCACCGGCAAAAGCACGCTGCTCAACTTGGTCAGCGGTATCGACCGGGTGGACTCCGGAACGATTACCGTGGCCGGAACCGAAGTCACGAAACTCTCGCGAAGCCGATTGGCGGATTGGCGAGCGGCAAACTTGGGATACATCTTTCAAACACATAATCTCATTCCGGTTTTGACGGCTTACGAAAATGTCGAACTCCCGACGCTGTTGCTCAAACTCTCTTCGGCGCAGCGTCGACAACGTGTGGAGTTAGCGTTGGAAGCGGTAGGGCTAAGTGATCGCGCCGACCATTACCCCAGACAGCTCTCGGGTGGACAAGAACAACGTGTCGGCATTGCACGTGCCATTGTGGCTCACCCCAAAGTCGTCGTGGCCGATGAACCAACCGGGAGCCTCGATACGGAGACCAGTGAGCAAGTTCAGGTGCTGTTGCAACGTCTGAACAAGGAGCTCGACATCACCATGTTGATAGTCACTCATGATACGGACGTAGCACAAATCGCATCGCGACAATTGGTGCTCGACCGTGGCAAATTCTTGGAGAAGGGAGACGAAGGTTCGATGTCTTCTCAACCGCAACCTACCCCACACCTCTTTCAACAATGATTGCTTACGTCCTCAAGACACTTTGGCGTCACCGCACGCGGACGCTGCTGACCGTTACCGGCGCGGCAGTAGCGATGTTCGTGTTTTGTTTCGTTGGCTCGGTGCAAGAGGGATTGCATCGGTTGACCAATGGTGCGGACGCGGACCGAAGTTTGATCGTGTTTCAGGAAAATCGTTTTTGTCCGACGAGCAGCCGTTTGCCCGAAGACTACTCACGGAAGATTAAAGAGGTTCCGGGAGTTCGCGATGTGATGCCCATTCAAGTTTGGACCAACAATTGTCGGGCGAGTCTAGACATCGTCGTCTTTAACGGCGCCGACCCGGAACAGATCCAAAGATCCAGGCCGATCAAGTTGACCAGTGGCGATTGGAGTCAGTTTAAGTCACAGCGTGATGCTGCGATCGTGGGACGCAACGTCGCCCAACGACGTGGTTTGAAGACCGGGGATCAATTTTCGATCGGTGAGATTTCGGTGAAGGTGGCGGGGGTTTTTGAGTCAACCGTTCCTTCCGAAGAGAATTTGATCTACACGAGTCTCGCTTTTCTGCAGTACACCCGCGGCCTCGACGCGGCGGGATTGGTCACTCAGCATGAGGTGATGCTGACCGACGATGCCGAGCCCGACCGGGTCGCGGCGGAGATTGACGAGATGTTGCGGTCCGGATCCGTTGCCACGAAGACGCGGCGAAAAGGTGCTTTTCAAGCCAGCACGCTCTCTGACCTGGTTGATCTGATCGGATTTGCCCATTGGCTCGGTTACGCTTGCGTCGGGCTCGTCCTGTCGCTTGTCGCAACGACTACGGTGATGAGCGTTCAGGATCGGATCAAAGAGTACGCGGTGTTGCAAACAATCGGTGTTCGCCCGGCGAGAGCAATGCGATTGGTGCTGGCCGAAAGTACGCTGCTTTGTCTGGTTGGCGGAGTCGCAGGCACGATGCTCGCTCTGGCGGCGTTGGGGATCGGTGGTTTTGCGATTGGAGCGGAAGGTGCCACGATCGCGTTTCGACCTTCGCTAGGGTTGGCGGTTTCCGGGACGATCGTCTCTCTCATCGTCGGTGTCGCCGCGGGTTTGGCGCCGGCGATCCAAGCCGCAACGGTCCCGATCGTGAACTCGCTGCGGCAAGCCTAGCGATCTTGCTGAAGACCGGACGAAATACGGACGCAGAAGTCCTTTGTCAGCATTCAAACTTGGGGGGGCGACCGGAAGCTCACCCCGTTTGGCGCGGCTTCTTAGCGGCAGGCCGCGAGCCCCTCCGGTTCTAAGCAGGTAGGCGGGAATCATTGGGCTAAATCCGATGAGCCATTTGGGCGTTAGCCTGGCCTGCCAAATCTCTGGACTGCCAAAGCGTTGCGAAGACGTGGAAAGACAACGCCGCGCCAGTATTGCTTCCATTCCTAGTCGCGATAGCGACGGCAGGCGAAAGCCCCGGACGCGAGTCCGGGGTCAACGCCCCCCCGCATACACCAAGTCGCGAAGCGATGACAGATGCCGCTTCCGGTGGTTCATTCGTGCGCACACCCGTGTTTTGTGTCGTCGCGTTGCGACTTGATTCGCTTTGTATTCCCAAACCATGGACCCACGTCCGTGGCTATCACATGTTGTCACGATCGTGACTAACCATTCGGGAAACTCTGGAGCCAGCTAAGCAGGTATGCAGGAATCATCTGGCGAAACTGCCGCGAACTGTAGGCCGGACCGAGGCTTTGCGAGTTCCGGCATTCACTTGCTCAGTCGTGCCGGAACTGCGTCGCTTAGGCTCCTTGGTCCGGCCTACGCCGAACCGATCACGATCAGCGGAATTGTCGTTATACCGAATCACTTCTATGTACCTGCTTAATAACCCGCTCGCCTCGGATAGACGAGGAATTCGCATCTGACGCAGCAAGTCGTTGCAGACTTCTGTTATTTTAATCCGCACATTCTGAGTACGAGAACGGCGGCGAGTCCACCCAGGCCCATGCAAAGCGATTGCACTGTAAACGTTTTTAGCAAAACCGACGGAGGCGCGTGATGCAATCGATTCAACAACCAGAAGAAGCTGGAGTTGACGTGAAAGACGCAGAACGAACCGCTGCCAATCAAAGCGGCCGTCATCTCCGGTGAAATGCCGAGTGAGGACATCAGTGGCGCGACGATCGAAGCCGTCGTGATCATGGACACCGTGATCGAACCGGTGGTGGTTGTGAAAATCGATGCCAGCACGAAGGGGAAGAGAAAACCGAACGCTCCCAAATCACTCGCGTAAGCCGAAATCGTTTCAGTCACTCCTGAGTTTTTGATGATGTGTCCAAACGCACCGCCGGCGCCGGTGATCATGATGACCAAAGCTGCTTTCTCGATCGCCCGCTCGGCCACGTTGGATATGTTGCTCATGCGAAAGTTGCGACCATACTGAGCCAAGGCGAGAATGACGCCGATTGAAAGTGCAACCAGTGGCGTGCCGAGGAACTTCATCGTGATGGATGCGGGGCCGGCATTGTCTGTGCCGATAAAGGAGCTGATCGCGATCAATACCAGCGGCACGAAGATGGGCAGCATCGCCAGCCATGTGGAGCCGGACGTTTGTTTGGGGCGATCATCGTTTTCGGCGAGAGCATTATCGTTCGAACTCGCGAACTGATTGCGAAGCTCACGGTCGTACGGCAGTTCGATCCTTCGACAATAAAACATCGCCCAAGCCAAGCCGCCGGCCATCGCGGAAAAAGCGACGAAAAAATTGATCAGGATGATGCGTCCGAGTTGACCTTCCAGAATCCCCGCGACGGCCAGTGGACCGGGCGTCGGCGGCATCAACGCGTGAGTGGCCGTCAGACCGGTGGCGAGAGACAAGCCCACGCCGAGTATGTTTTGTTTGCTTTTCGCCGCGAGTGCCTCCGTTACCGTTTGCATCATGATGTACGCGACGTCAACAAAAACCGGAATCGAGATGATGTATCCGGTGAGGCCCATCGCGTAGGGAAGGCGTTTTTCGCCTGCCAGTTTGAGCGTCGATTTCGCAATTCGTTCCGCACCTCCGGTCTCGTTGGCGATCTCGCCGATCATCGCTCCGAGAACCATGATGACGCCAATCCACTGCAGCGTTTTCGCGAATCCTTCCATTAACAGATCGACGGATTCGAGTCCGCCGAGCCCGCTGCCGATTCCGTAGAGCAGTCCAACGGCCAGTAGCGCCAGGAACGGGTGGACGTTCCAGCGACTGATCGAGAGGAGCAGCAACACGACGCATGAAAACAGAATGAAGAGTTGCATTGACGGATGGGGTGACCAAATGGGAAGTGAATCTTGAGGTTGGTTGTGGGGGCAGTGCCATGATGATATCGCGATGACCTCGTCCCGTTTGGGACGTTGTATCTTGGGAGGCGGTTGTCTATAGACGTGCGGCGATTGTCGACGTTCGTGTTTTGTCGGGTCCAGGTGTTTAGCGGGCTGGAACCGGAGGGCTCCCCGGATGTTTTGATGCTGACGCTCCATTAGCAGGAATTTCGAAGGATGATTTTGATAGCAGAGATCCGTGGAGGCTATGATCTCTGAACCGTTCGACGCACGCGGATTTGAGAATCCTCACCCCACCGTGCCAGTGGCGATATGATGGTGCGTGTCAGTGAGCGATCGCGTTTGTATTGAGACGTTTGCTGACCCGTGCGTCCAACACTGACTCAAATTCAATTCCCTCCCCACAGACCAATCAGTTTAAAAACATTCCCATGAGATTCGTTTTTGCAGCTCTGTTGTGCATGATCGCGTCTTTCGCGGCGGCGGATCAACGAAACTTCGTTTTCATTCTTGTCGATGATCTTGGGTACAAAGACCTGGGTTACAACGGCAGCACGTTCTACGAAACGCCGAACGTGGATGCGTTGGCTGCGTCGGGAATGCGTTTTGACCAAGGGTATGCTGCTTGTCGCGTGTGCAGTCCGTCGCGGGCGAGCATCATGACGGGGAAGGCTACGGCCCGGCACGGAATCACCGATTGGATCGGGGCGGCTCACGGCATGAAATGGAATCGCAACGATCATGTCCTGCCGGCGGAATATGTTCATCAGCTCGATCACGAAGAGGTTACCGTCGCCGAAGCGATGCGTGATGCGGGCTACACCACGTTCTTTGCTGGGAAGTGGCATTTGGGAAGCGAAGGCTCGTGGCCGGAAGATCATGGTTTCATGATCAACAAGGGTGGTTGGGACAAAGGCTCTCCGGCGGGCGGCTATTTTGCCCCGTGGGTCAACCCGCGACTGGAGAACGGTCCCGACGGCGAACTGTTGACCTTGCGATTAGCCAACGAGACCGCGGCGTTCATCGAATCGAATCGCGAGAAACCGTTTTTTGCTTTCCTCTCGTTTTACACCGTTCATGGGCCGATCCAGACGACCGAGCAGCTTTGTCAAAAGTATCGCGACAAGGCAAAAGCGATGGGGCTGGCTGGCGAAGCTTCACGTTTCAAATTTGACCGGCGACTCCCCGTTCGTCAGGTGCAAGACAATCCCATCTATGCGGGCATGGTGGAGTCGATGGACACCGCGGTCGGGATCGTGATGGACAAATTGAAAGAGACCGGACTCGATAAAAATACAGTCGTCATCTTCACGTCCGACAACGGCGGGGTTTCATCCGGCGACGCTTTCTCGACCAGTTTGCTGCCGCTTCGTGGTGGCAAGGGACGTCAATGGGAAGGTGGAATCCGCGAACCTTACATCATCCACGTTCCCGGAATGACGTCGGCGGGTGCGTCATCGAATGTCCCGGTGATCGGGATGGATTTCTATCCCACGATCCTAGAACTGGCGAGCCTTCCCCCGATGCCGAATCAGCATGTCGATGGTGTGAGTCTGGTGCCGGTTTTGGAAGGGAATTCCATACCCGCTCGCGATTTGTACTGGCACTATCCGCACTACGGCAACCAAGGCGGAGAACCGTCGTCCATCATCCGTAACGGTGACTGGAAATTGATCTATTACCACGAGGATGGCCGCAACGAACTTTATCATTTGAGCGAAGACCTTGGCGAGCAGAATGACGTGGCATCCGTCCATCCGGAAAAAGTGACAGAGCTTCGCAAGCGTTTAGACCACTGGTTGGCTGACGCGGGCGCTAAGTTTCCGAAACCCGATCCGCGATTCACTCAAGAGAAGTTCGACGCAAAGATTGAGAAAGCCAAAACTCGTCAAATGGAAGGTCTTGAGCGGCAGCATAAGCAGTTCCTCGACAACGACTGGGAGCCATCGGGCAAACCGGGGTGGTGGGGAAGTGCGGTCGATTGACGCTTGACATGCAGACCCATCAAAGACACGCCGCTCGATAGGTTTAATGGCTGCATCCAAAACGGAAAACTTCTTGTTGACGCATCTGTGACTTCGGTCATTGGCTTGTTGAGTCCGTTCATCGTGGCGGACGATCTCAACACGCCAGGATTGCTCAACGCTCGAACCAAAAGAATCTCTTGGGTCATCAAGTTGCGACCGATTCGCTATGCGAAGTCGTTGGGTTGATTGCCCAGCATCGATCGCGTTTTTGCAGATTTTTGCGTTCATTGCTGAGCTACCACGACGATGTTGATGACCTGTTGCACGACGTCAGGTTGCAGGCGAGCGAATTCGAGATCGGGACCAAAGGTGAACTGACGAACTCGCTGCCTGAAGACACGCCCCGCAAAGATTCGGAACAGCATTACGCGCTGTAGCACAAACGACCAAGTCAACAGACTTGCGTTTTGACTCGGAAATCGTTGGGGCCGAGAGTACCGCTTAAGTCTATATGCTTTGAGTGCTTTCATAGTGGCGGATTCGCTGCTGCAATCGGCCTCCAAGGGGCATGGAATTTTTGTTCGGTTCGACTAATGTTAACATTTTGCAACGCGGTTCATTGCGACCGGGAACACCCATGCATCCAAATCAAACACATACGACATGAAAAATTCGCTGCTACTGATTCCTCTATTTATGCTCCTTTGCGCCCCGTCCGCGATTGCGCAAGAGACAGGGTTTCCGTTTGTTCTGCCGAAGGAGAAACCAGACCGGCCGATGAGTGCGGCAATGCTGCGCAACTACACGCAGTGGTCTGCTCCGCGTCCTGAAGACAACGAGCTTTATACGCAGTTCAAGTACACCAAGCTCAAAGGGTTTGATTATCGCAACCACGATGGCACGGTCTCGAGACGTGATCCTTCAAAGGTGATTTTCGCCAACGGCAAGTACTACGTTTGGTACACCAAGCGAGACACGCCGACGCCGCCGAAAGGAGCTGATGCGTCGACCGATACCATCCCGTCGAGTGATTGGGACCTGTGCGACATCTGGTACGCAACCAGCGTCGACGGATTCACTTGGGAAGAACAAGGCATCGCTATCCCGCGGCCACCGAAGCCGAATGTCGGTTGGCGATCGGTGTCAACGACCGACATTTTGGAGTGGAAGGGAAAATACTACCTCTACTATCAAGGGTTCATGGAGGCGAGTGGAAAACGTGGTGACGATTGTCCCGTTGCGGTTTCCTATTCGGATTCGCCAGACGGACCGTGGACACCACACAATCAGATCGTGATCCCAAACGGAGCACCCGGAGAATGGGATCAGTATTCCATTCATGACCCGTATCCGCTCGTCTATAAGGGAAAGATCTACCTCTACTACAAGTCTGACTTTGATGGTGACCCGCAGTTGGTGCGGATGCAGGGACTCGCGATCGCCGACGACCCGCTCGGTCCGTTCGAGAAGCATCCACTCAACCCCGTCATCAATTCAGGGCATGAGACGACGTTGTTTCCGTTCAAGGAAGGAATTGCTGCTCTCGTGATTCGGGATGGAAACGAACATTCGACGGTTCAGTACGCGGAAGACGGCGTGAACTTTGAGATCGCGTCGATCACGGCGATGATGCCCAACGCAGGTGGCCCATTCATTCCGGATGCGTTTACGGACACGAAATATGGTCGTGGAATCACGTGGGGGATTTCACATTTCACCAACGCGACCACGTGGGACAAGAACCACGCCGTCCTCACGCGTTTCGATTGCGACTTGAGTTTGGATTTAAACGACCCGGTGATGAAGCGGACAGGACTCTATCAAAGTCCTGAGGTGCATTATCAGCAAGGTCTCGGAAAAGCTCAGCTCAAACGGATTGAAGAAGCCAACCGGAAGCTAAGAGAACAATAGCCGTTGCGGGCCAGACGCATTTGTTTGCGTCGGGAAGAAGTGGGAACGTCCAGTGTGTCTGGCAAACTTCAGGAAATGAAATGAATCGGATCGGACTACTCGGAATCGGAATCGCATTGTTCGTGACATCAAGTGTTGTTGCGGATCAACCGGTGATGCATGTGTCTACACCTGATGCAAATCCAAACCGAACGGTGATTGTTGTTGAGCCCCAAACGACCCGCGCGATTCAGGGCATTTCCGAGGTCGAACGCAAACGCTATTTCAACCTCTGCGATCCCGGAACCGGTTTTGAACAACGCGTCAAGGACGATGCGATGTACGACTATCTGGTGAAGGAACTTGGTGTCTCGTTCGGGCGACGTTTGGGAGTAGTGAAGCATCCGGCGATGTCATTGAGGGAAGATCCCGACCGCCCTGGGTTTCCCGATATCACGCCGTTGAAAACAGCGAAGGTGGACAAGCCATCGCAGCGAATGTTGGAAGACTTTGGGCCGAACCTCAACGTGGCGGCACACGGACACCACAACGCGTTCCCTGAATACATGGGGCGATTCGAAACGAAAGATTCGGTCAGCGATCCCAAGCACGCTCAGTTTCTACCGCAGAACATCGAAGCGGCGGCGCTATTGTCCGCAGCGGTTTTGCGGTTTGACTTTAACGACTTCGACCGACCGAAGTTCTACGAGCCGGTGAACGAACCGCATTGGTCGTTTCCAAAAACTCAGCATCTGGCCGATTGGCATCTCGAGACGATGCGGATGGTTCATCGTGCCACGCCGGGAGTGAAAGTGGGGGGGCCCTGCCTTCCGGTTTGTTACTTCTATCGTGGCGACTACAAAAGCTTCGATGGTCTCAAAGGCTTCATCGAACGAACCGATGCGCAGTTGGATTTTTATTCGTTCCACACGTATGACTATCTGCGTTGGCGCGACGGCGAGTTTAAAGGCCGTATCCAGTCCGGTTTGCCCCTCGAAGGGACGCTCGACCTCGTGCAGAACTACACGGTGAATGCTTTTGGAAAAGAAGTGGATATCGTGATCAGTGAACAGGGCGGCTACATCGGCAGCGACCCGAAGGGTGAGTACGACGGCGAATACGTGGCGGCAGAGATTCTGGCCGAGCGTTATCCCGACGCAGACCCCGAGTCATGGGACTACGAGCTAAAGAAACGTTCGATCGTTAGTTTCGGGCATGTCAGCAGTATCGTCGCGAACACGCTGACGTTTTTGGAACACCCGCACTGTGTTCAAAAAACGGTCCCGTTCCTGCTTCCAAACACATGGAGTTGGGGGCCGAAGTATTACGCGCAGCTCTATGTTGCCAAAGACTATGTCGACGAAACACAGTGGGTCGAATCGGACATGACGATGTATTTCAAACTGTTCCGCGGTGTCGCCGGACGACGCGTGAAGGCGTTGTGCAGCGATCCCGATCTGCAGACGCGGGCCTTTGTCGATGGCAGCAAGCTGTTTCTCGCGATCAACAATCAGAGTTTCCAACCGGAGTCGGTTGATCTCAGAGGAATCAAGAGTGATCAAGTTGTGTTGCGTCGATTCGGACGCAATCCCGACTTCACCTGTTCGTATGCCGAAGAAACCATCGCTACACCGACCAGTCTTGCATTGGCTGGACGCGAGACGGTCGTGATTGTCGCCGATAGCGGCCAACCGATTGAGCCAAATCGCATGGTGAATGAAGTGGTTTGCTATGGTGACAAAGTCACGCAGTCGGTGCAGGATGCGACCTTCGTGGTGGGTGTCCCACAAGACAAACCGATCGACTACGCCCAATTGCGGATCGGCCTGACCCGATCACCTGAGTCGATTCGAACGCCAGTTGTTCGATTTAACGGCGAAGTGATAGACGTGGCGCTGGAGGATAGTGCGGAGCGTTTTTTGGATCGCGAATATGCGACGACGAAGTTGATCCCACTCGATCCTGCGAAGGTCAAAGCGGAAAACACGATTTCGGTATCGTTCCCAGACGGAAATGACGGTGCCGTCGGCAGCGTGGTGATTCGAGCGGCCGTCGTTGAGTCATTGTCGGCTGGTTCGTGGTCAAAATCCGCTGTCGCTCCCGACCGATCCAAGACCGCCGGCAGCTGAACTGCGATTAACAGACTCAAACAGTCGTTCGCAACGGAACGAATTTCAAATACGCCTCGTGAACCAGAAAGTTGCCAGTAGGCAAGAATCGATACCGAAAAGGACGCTCCCCATGACACGCGTGATGATGATGTTTTTCGTAGCCTTGACGATGGCGCTAGCGGTCCCAGCGATCGCTGCGGAACCGTCGAGTGAATACAGGGAGTCGTTCAACGACGGCTGGTTGTTCCACAACGGAGAGGCTCCTGGTGCTGAGGCGTCCGACTTTGATGATTCTCAATGGCGACCCCAGGATCTGCCTCATGATTGGGCGATCGAGGGCCCGTTTGATATCAAGTACAACGCTCGCTGCGGCGGGTTGCCGTTTCACGGAACGGGCTGGTATCGAAAAACGTTTGACACCCCGGCGGGTTCCAAAGGGAAAGCGGTCTTGGTCACGTTCGATGGTGCGATGTACGACGCACACGTTTGGGTGAACGGACAGTTTGTTGGAAACCGACCTTACGGCTACATCGAATTCCAATTCGACATCAGCAAATACCTCAATGATGAGGGCGCAAACACGATCGCGGTCAGGCTGACGCCGGAAGATCTCTCTTCGCGATGGTATCCGGGGGCTGGGATTTACCGGAACGTTTGGATCGACGTTCGCAATCCGGTTCGTGTGGATCAGTGGGGCACTTTCGTGACGACTCCACAGGTAACCGATCAGGCCGCAACGGTTTCAGTCGAAACTACGCTCACGGGAGATCTCACGGGAGCTGACGTCCAGGTCAAATACGAGGTGTTCGATCCGAATGGAAAAGTGGTGGCAACGTCGACCAAACCAGCCGCAGAGAAGACGTCGACGCAGTTGACGGTGAATGACCCGATGCGTTGGGACATCGAATCGCCTCATCTTTATCGTCTGAAGACGACGGTTCTCAGCGGTGAGGAAACGCTCGATGTTGTGCAGTCTCGATTTGGTATCCGAACGCTTGAGTTCTCAAAGGACAAAGGGTTTGCACTCAATGGCAAACACACTCGCATTCAAGGTGTGTGTTTGCACCATGACAATGGACCGTTGGGGGCGATCGTAAACCGACGTGCCATCGAACGAAAACTGCAAATCATGAAGCAGATGGGTGTTAATTCAGTCCGCACGAGCCACAATCCGCCCTCCAACGAATTGCTCGACCTGTGTGACGAGATGGGGATATTGGTGCAAGTGGAAGCGTTCGATGTTTGGATGAAGGCCAAGGTGCCCAATGGCTATAACAAATTCTTCGAAGAATGGGCTGAGCGTGATATCAAAGACATGGTCCGACGCGACCGCAATCATCCGTCGGTGTTCATGTGGAGTATTGGAAACGAGATTCTCGAACAAGCCAGTAAAGAGGATGGCAATCGGATCGCTAAGCAGCTCAATGACTATGTGAAGTCACTCGACACGACGCGGCCAACGACTTGCGGATTCAATTGGTATCCAGGGCCGTATGCCACCGGAATGGCCGGTCAAGTCGATATCGCGGGGATGAACTACAAACCGCTGGCGTATGGCGATCCCGTTAACGCGTATTTGCCGAACAATCCGGTTGTCGGCTCGGAAACGTCGTCGTGCACGAGCAGTCGCGGTGTCTACCATTTGCCGATCGAAAAGTATCAAACGCATGAGTCGAAACAGGTCACCAGTTACGACATCATCGGTCCCCCGTGGGCCTACCCACCCGACATCGAGTTCGACGCGTTAGAAAAACATCCCGAGATCCTGGGCGAATATGTCTGGACCGGGTTCGATTATCTCGGCGAACCGACTCCCTACGGCGGCAAAGACAATAACACCAATGGTTATTGGAACGAGGATTGGCCGTCGCGGAGTTCGTACTTCGGTGCCGTCGATCTCTGCGGTTTTCCAAAAGACCGCTTCTATCTGTATCAGAGCCAATGGACCGAAGAGCCGATGGTGCACGTGCTGCCGCACTGGAACTGGGAAAACACTGGGCACGATACGATTCCGGTGATTGCCTACAGCAATTGCGATGAGGTTGAACTGTTCGTCAACGGTGAGTCGGCAGGCCGTCGTATCAAGGGCAAGGATTTGACAAAGATTCCGGTCAAATTCAACAGATACGAAAAAGATCATCTCATGTCGAAGTATCGGATGTCGTGGGACGTGCCGTTTGCCCCCGGCTCGCTACGCGTGGTCGGTTATCTCGATGGTAAACCCGTCGCCGAGAAAGAAATCAAGACTGCCGGTGCTCCTGCACGAGTGAAGTTGACTCCGGATCGGGAAGAGTTGGCGGCCGACGGTTCGGATTTGTCGTACGTCACCGTTCGGATCGAAGACGCTGAGGGTAACTTCTGCCCGCTGGCGTCGAACTTGGTCCGGTTCACGGTGGACGGGGCGGGGACGATTGCCGCGGTCGGCAACGGTAACGCCGCCACCACTGCGCCGTTCATTGCCAACCAACGAGAAGCGTTCAACGGCTTGTGCATGTTGATCATTAAGTCGGCCAAGCACGCCGGCGAGATCACGATCCGAGCAGAGTCGGACGGCTTGCAAGCGGACCACGCGTCGATTGACGCGAAGTAGGCCCTGCGGTCAATCATTGCACCGCGGGACAGCCGCGGTTTCGATCGTGTTCCGTGGTGAATGTGAGCGGTCTGCACGCACGCGGCGGCTCCGTGTGTGGCAGCGATCACGTTTGCCCTATCGCTTAGTGATGATCACAGGGCGTTTTCTGTTTAAACCAATCCCAATGAGATAGAGATGAAATCCCGTTTTGCAATTTTTGCCATCGGTTTGATCGCGATGCTGGCCGCTCACGCCGAGATTTCAGCGAAAGAGATACAAGGCAACCAAAACGTTTCCGCGCGGCAATGGGACGTTCTCGACTTGACGTTCGAGGTCAATGAAGTGCCTCCGCAACCAGTCGATGTCGAGTTTTGGGCAACCTTCACGGATGCCACTGGACAGCAATTGGAGGTGCCCGGTTTTTACAATGGCTCTACCGAGTACGTGATCCGATTCACGCCGCCGACGGCCGGCGAGTGGTCTTACGTGACCCATTCGAAGCTATCACAGCTTGACGGAAACACAGGGGCTGTGTCGGCGGCAGCGGCCAGTGAGGGACGACGCGGCGGTTTGTGGCTGGACCCTGACAATGATCGCAATTTCGTTTACGAAGACGGCACGAATTACTATCCCATTGCGATCGAGGCGGATTGGTTGTTTGCCCTCGATGCCGAAAATCCCGATGGCATCCCCGTGACTCGGATGTTCGTCGATACGTTGGCGGAGAACGGTTTCAATCAAGTCGTCATGAATGTGTTCGCGTATGACGTGAACTGGAAGAAGGACGAAAGGTTAGAAGCAAAATATGATTACGGAAGCCCACGTGTGTTCCCGTTTGGTGGCGACAACGGCCAACCCGATCATTCAAAGCTGAACATCGAGTATTTTAAGCGGCTCGACCGGGTGATCGATTACCTCGATCAAAAGGGACTCGCCGCTCACCTGATGATCTACGTTTGGAACAAGGAGGTGAACTGGCCCGAGGCCGATTCCGAGAACGATAATCGCTATTTTGATTATGTCGTTCGCCGCTATCAGGCGTATCCCAATCTCGTTTGGGACATTTCAAAGGAAGCACTTGGGTACGGGCATAATGATGTCAACTACATCACCAGCCGGATCGATCGGTTGCGCAAGCTCGATCGTTATCAACGTTTGGTTACCGTGCACGACTATGGTTACTGCATGCGTTTTCCAAAGAAGGTCGACTTTATTTCGGTGCAGTTGTGGTTGTCGGAGCTGTACAGCGTGATGCGAAAGGTCGTTTCGCAGTTTCCGGGCAAACCGATTCTCAATATCGAGCACGGCGGTTATGAGAAAGGGCCGTACGTCGTGTTCACCGGCAACTACACGTCTCCGGAAGTCTGTTTGGAGCGTGCGTATCAATGTGTCTTCGCCGGAACGTATCCGACTCATTATTGGCAGGGTGCCGCATGGAATGTGGTTTTTACCGATATCGATGCGATGGCTCCCGAGGATCGCCCGCGTTTGGATTATTACAAACACATGCGGGCGTTTGTGGACAAATATGATCTTGCTAGCTTCAAGGCGGGCGACAAGAAAAGCAATTCGGGCTTTTGTCTGCACAACGACGATGGCCTGTTTATCTACTACGTTCCCAAAGAGAACGTCAGCATCGGAGTGTCGGTTGGCAAAGACAAAGTCGGAGGCATGATGACTGGGAGGTGGTTCGATCCGATGTCAGGAACATACAGCGAACCGATTCGCCAAAAAATCACACAGTGGCCGAGTTTTGCGAAACCCCAGGGAGAGCAGTTCGCGATTCTGATCGTTCAAGTGGATGCAACTGAGGAGGCGGGGAGATAGTGTTTATTCAACGGAGAATCATGACCGGCCAATTGGCAGTGGCTCTGTTGCTCGGTTTCGCATGCGTGGCAGCGGTGGCGGACGATCGTCCGAACTTCGTGTTCATTCTTACCGACGACCAGTCCTACGGGATGATGGGGTGCGACGCCAACGAGTTGACGCAGACGCCTCATATCGACCAACTCGCGCGTGACGGAGTGTTCTTCGATCGTGCGTACATCACCAGTGCGATTTGTACTCCGAGTCGCATTTCCATTTTGCTGAGCCAGTTCGAGCGGAAACACGGAGTGAATTTTAACTCGGGAACGAGTGTTTCACCTGAGGCGTGGGCGAAGTCGTATCCGGTGATCATGCGAGAACATGGTTACTACACCGGTTACGTCGGCAAGAACCACGCACCCATTGGTGAGGGCGGCTACGAGAGTGGTCTGATGGACGAATCGTTTGATTACTTCTATGCCGGTCACGGTCACATCCGCTTCTACCCGAAGGAAATTCACGAGATCTTTCGGGCTGCAAAGTCAGACACACAGGTGGAAGTCATCCAAGAAGGCGTCGATGACTTTCTTTCCAATGAGCACCGCCTCGAAAGGGCCATTCGCTTTCTCGATTCACGTCCAGGCGACAAGCCCTTTTGTTTGAGTATCTGCTTTAACCTGCCCCACGATGCCGGAGCGGGAACAATGGAGTCGCGCCAGAGCGATGACGAAATCTACAAATCGTTGTACGGCGACGTCGAGATTCCGCTTCCTGAGAACTATGTCGCCAAGGCGGACATCACGACGCCAAAGCTGCCACCAAATGTTTTGAAAGTAAGCGAACGTCAGACGGGATACGACTATTCTGACGAACCGCAGACCGCGATCGATCGCATCCGGCGGCGGATGCAAGCCATGACCGGAATCGATCGTCTGGTCGGCAAGGTGCGTGAGAGGTTGAGCTCGCAGGGGCTCGATCAAAACACGATTCTGATCTTCACCTCTGATCATGGACTGTTCACCGGTGAGCAAGGGTTGGGAGGCAAGGCACTTTGTTACGAGCAGACGACGCACGTTCCCCTGATTGTCTACAACCCTCAAGCACCTTCGGCGGCCCGCGGGCGACGGTGTGATGAATTTGCCCAAAGTATCGACATCGCTCCGATGATGTTGGAGTACGCGGGTATCGACCGGCCCGGATCCTTTCAAGGCAAAAGTATCCGGGGGTTGGTGGACGGAGATGCCGTGGCGGTGCACGACTACATCTTTACCGAGAACCTTTGGGCGACCCATTTCGGTAACCCGCGGATCGAAGCCGTGCAAGACAAAGAGTGGAAATACATCCGCTACTACGCCAACGAAAGTTTTCCAGCGTCAATCAAAATCCGAACGGCAAAAGAGCTTGGGATCCCAATCGTCAAGATGCTTTACACGGTCAACGACGATGGTATCGCGGTTTATCGGCATTACGTCGAATCGCCACTCGCGGGCGAACAGCCAATCTACGAAGAACTTTATCACGTTGGCGTTGATCCACACGAGTTGAATAACGTGATCAACGAACCGAGCCACGCGGAGGTGCTCGCAAGACTTCGCGGCGCGTGGTGGGAGAAGTTGAAATATGCCCGGGGCACTGGTAATCCTAAGGTGCTCCGTTACACCGAAGCCAGCGAGTTGGAACGGAAACTCAAAGAATACCAAGTATCAGCACGAATTCGATAAGAGATCAACATGCTACTTAATGTGAAAACGATACACCGTATCGGGTGTGCGATATTTGCTTTTGCTTTCGTCACGGATGCTGCCGACGCGGCCGAAAAGCCGAACATCATTCTGGTGTACGCGGACGACATCAGTGCTCGTGAGCTGCCCATTTACGGTTCTTCGGTTTGGAGCCAGCCGACGCGTGGTGACACGAGTGATGAGAGTGTGCGGGCGAAGACTCCTGTGCTCGATCAGATGGCGGAGGAAGGTTGTTGGGTCAAAACGGCATGGGCGTCGGTCGTTTGTTCGCCGAGCCGTGCGATGATGATGACGGGCCGGTACGCGCATCTGCACAAGTGGTGGAACAACAAAGACAAAGGATTGTACGTCGACGATAACGGAAAAGCCGTGACGTGGCCGTTGTACAAAAGTTCGCCCATGCTGATCGGGCATGTTGCCCGGCAAGCAGGCTATGGAACTTATTGGGCTGGCAAGACTCAGATGGCCGGCGACCTACGCGAGTTCGGATTTGATCAAGGGTGTTTTACACCCGGAAACCTATCGGATACCGATAATCCCTACACCGATTTCAAAATGTACCTAAAGAAGGTGGACGGAACGAAGGTGCTGTTGAACGCGGATACTGACCAGCCACTAGATACCTATCAGCAGCACGGTTGGTATTTCTATCCGCACGTTCGTTTGATGAATCACGACGATAAAGCGTTTCAGTGGTGGCCCAACACACCCGATTCGATCAAGAATTTTGGTGTAGGGACCTATGGTCCTGATGTGGAATTGGATTTCATTTTCGATTTCATGCACCGGCAACATGCTCAGGATCAGCCATTCTTCGTCTACCACACCACGCACCTCGGTCACGATGCGTTTAATTGGTTAGATCCCGATTCAGAGAGTAGTTGGCCTGGAACGCCTAAGATCTCCTGGGATGGTAACGGCTACACGCGAACGCAGCCCCACATTACCGGTGACGAGGGCGACTATGACACGCACGGGACGGTGTCGGAGCCAGGTATCCATTCGCATATCAACTATCTCGACTACCAAATGTGGTTGTATCGAAACAAATTGAAAGAGATGGGGATCGAGGACAATACGGTCATCATTTTCTGTGCGGACAATGGCACCAGCGGTTACGGAAAAAACAGTTCCGACCGCCAGAAAGGGACTCATGTTCCGTTGATTATTTACGCACCAGGGATGACGAAGCACGGTGAGCAAGATGTGTTGGTGAACATGTCCGATATGCTACCCACGATCGCCGAGTTGGCTGGGGTAGAAATCCCCGAAGACTATGAGGTGAACGGCGAAAGTCTCGTTCCGTTCTTGTATACCGACAAACCGAAGCACAGGGACTGGATCTACGCGTACAGTCGCGAGCAGCAAATGATTCGTGGGGAAAAAGTGATGCGGGATGGTCCCGGGAGGTGGTGGGACGTCTCGAAAACGCCCGACGACCTAATCAGTTTCGAGCAGATCGACGATTGGGACTCGGTTTCAGAAGAGCATCGCGTGGAGCGTGATCTGCTCAAAGGAATCCTGCCACAATTCGACCTGCATGCCACACAGCGCAACGCACCCGGATTTGTACCGCCATCGGCTGACAATGCGGCGGCGAAGAAAGCCAATGCGGGTAAGAATCCAAAGCCGACTCAGGCGACGATGAAAACGTTACCTGCCAATCCAAATCGTGTGACGCGTTTTGCGGATGACTTCGAAGGGCGGACGGAAGTTGGCCCGCATTACATGACCGCGCTGGGGGCGGAAGACGCGTGGACGATCGTGGATGGTGCGTTGATCGGCAAGCAAACCAGGGACGATCACGGGGCTGTGATTCGCACCGAGATGAAGTTTGCCGATATCGATCTGGAATTTGATTTTCGCTTTAACGGCGGGTCGCGTTTCAATCTCGTGATGGATGACAAACACGAAAAGTCGGTTCATGCCGGGCACATCTGCCGCGTGTCGATTACGCCGAAGAAATTGACGCTTAGCGATGACAAAATCGGCGGCATGAATTTGAAAGTCCGCGAACAGCGACAGGACAAAAACCTCTCGGTCGAAGACAAGCAATCATTAGACGCTTTGCTTGCCAAGACGCAATCTTCGGCGTCAATCGCCGTCAAGCCGGGAGAGTGGCACCGACTTCGAGCACGCATTCGCGGAGACATCATGGCGGTGTTCTTGGATGGTGAAAAAGTGGCCGCGCTGCAATCGCCCGGATTCGCACACCCGACCAAGACAAAATACGGATTCACGGTCAATGGTGCGACTATCGATTTCGACAACGTCAACGTCTTCTCAACGCCGCAGGAATAGTGGTCATGGTCAGTTGGAACCCGTTTTCATTTGGTAGGCAAGCGATGACTCACACCCTTTGTCGATCGATGATGCTTGTCGCCGTTTTGTGCTCTGGCGTTCACTCGCACGCGGAAGACGAGGCACACGAATTGCCGAATATTCTGTGGGTCATCACGGATGACCAGCGTCCTGATTCGTTGGCTTGTTTCAACCGAGCGACACGTGGAACGAGCGAAAGCGAACTCGGGTATGTGTCCTCTCCAAATGTCGACATGCTCGCCAAAACTGGGGTCATGTTCACGCATGCCTACTGCAATTCGCCTGGATGTGCGCCGTCACGCGGATCGATGATCACCGGTCGCTATCCGTTTCGAAATGGCATCTATGGATTTGAACAAACTCACAACGCGGTCTCGACGTTCAAACCGGTTGTCCCGGAGGTCATGCGAGATCAAGGCTATCAGGCGGCGTTGTTCGGCAAGTCCGGGTATTACATTTTTGATTGGGGCCCAGGGCTGACCTGGAACGGACTGGGCTTCTGGGATTTTGAAGTTGATGCCAAGAATGACTTGCAACGCAACGGGCTGACGGACTGGAGCAAAGAGAAGCGTCGGGCGAAGATCAGCGGAAAAAGTACCGTGGTGGGAACGGAAGAGCGGTTTTATCGCGCTGACGGTTCCTATGAATCTTACTTGATCGATGGCGAAGTGAGCGAACAGGATGTGGCAAAGAAGAAAGCGATCGAAGAGGAATTAGACCTGCTCTACTCCACTTCCGCCGGGCATATTATCGGTGGCCGAAACTCGCAGCCGTCCGACAAGACGCTCGATGGTTGCACGGTCGCTGAGTTTGTCCATTATCTAGAACATGCGGGGCAAGCATACGAAACCGGCTACGGCCTCCAGACGGATGGTGCGTCGCTTGAGCAGCCGGTTTTTCTGAATCTTGGGTTTCACTTCCCACATACCCCCGTGATGCCGCCGCAAGAGTTTCGTGATGCATTCGCTGGGAAGCAATATCGAGTCCCGGAGTTCGACCTTAAGGATCTCAAGCGGCTACCTCCGCAACTGAAAACGCTACACACGAAGAATCGATTTGACGATTTGCAGCCCGCGGAAAAGCAGCAGGCGATTCGTGATTACTACGCGTTTTGTGCGTTTGGCGACTCCATGGTCGGTCAAGCTGTCGACGCGTTCAAAACGTCTAGCAAGAAACAAGAGCGTGAATACCTGATCGTTTACGTGTGCGGCGATCACAGTTGGCATCTGGGTGAGCAAGGTATCGAGTCAAAGTTCGGGCCCTACGACCATTCCAACCATAACGCCGTGATCGTCGTCTCGTCGGACACCGAAGCGTTTCCTCCGGGGACCGTGTGTGAGGACTTTGTCGAGTTCGTTGATTTCGCACCTACGTTTTATGCAGCCGCGGGGTTGGATGTTACCCGCCCCGAGTTTGCCCATCTCGATGGACAGCCGTTGCAGGACACGGTGGCGGGTAATGCCACCAAACGAGACTACGTGCTCGGCGAGATGAATCACGTGTATGGGCCACGTGCCTACATTCGCTCGAAAGACTTTGCCTTTTCAATGCGGACGCGGTTCAAAAACGGGAAAGCTGGAGCGGGCTACTCAGTGAATGAAAAGATTCGTTGGGCACTCGACGCGGCTCCGAAAGAAGTCGAGATGGCATTGTTCGACTTGCGAACGGATCCGAAGGAGCGAGTCAATGTCGCGGATGATGAACGTTATATCGGGTTGGCTGATTTCTTCCGGAGGAAGCTCGGCAACATCGTGCTCGGTGATCGCCGTTTGGAAGTGAATTGGAAAAAGGAAAACGAGTTTGCTGTCAGCGAGTTTGCCATCGGTAGCGATGACAAACGCCTTGAAATTCCGGCTGGATTAGTACCCACGCTCGATATGAAAATCGAGTTCGGAAAGGTGCGGCGGAAGTCGGTCTTTGGCAGCGACACGATGAGTCATTGGGGCGGTTCGCTCGTTCGTGGCGATGACGGCCTGTATCACATGTTTTATTCGCGATGGCCAAAGGATCTTGGTTGGGCTTGGGTCACCGATTCGGAAATCGCGCACGCGGTGTCGGCAAGCCCATTCGGACCGTTTGAGTTTCAAAACATTGCCTTGCCGCGTCGTGACAAAGACTATTGGGACGGATGGTGTACCCATAATCCGACCGTCTACCGATTTGGAGACAAGTACTATCTCTACTACATGGGAAATACTGGCGACGGTGAGATCGTCGGTCATCCCGGCAAACAGTTGCTCAATTGGCAGCATCGTAATAACCAACGCATTGGTGTCGCCGTTGCCGACAGCCCGAATGGTCCCTGGACTCGGTCGGACCAGCCGCTGATTGATGTCAGTCCCGAGCAAACTGCGCTGGATTCGCTAATGACGTCGAATCCTTCCATTTGTCAGCGTCCTGACGGTGGTTATGTCATCGTTTACAAAGCCGTTGGCCAGGAACATCCATTACCCAGCGGTGGGCCGGTTGTTCACTGTGTCGCGACGTCGGACAGCCCGACAGGCCCGTTTGTTAAGCAGGAGCAGCCCGTCTTTGTTTTTGAAGGAGAACGTTTTCCTGCCGAGGATCCCTATATCTGGTTTCAGGACGGGAAGTACCGCGCGATTGTGAAGCGAATCAAACATGAGGGCGGCAGGCGACTGTTTTCATTGGTGCACTACGACTCTCTCGATGGATTGGACTGGAAGCCTGGTAAGCATCACGAAATTTCACAGCGGGAGGTCGAGTGGGAGGATGGAGAGGTGCAGCAGTTCGATCACTTGGAACGCCCTCAGGTGTATGTTGAAAACGGCAAGCCCGTCGCGTTGTTATGTGCGGCGGACACGATCGACGAAAACAACGTCCGCCATTCCTTCAATATTCAGATTCCTCTGGTGATCACATTTGATTAGCAGCCACGTCGTTTTACCAAGCGCACCAAGAATCGGCTCGAGACTGAGCCTCCCGTTCAGACATCACGAAATGAAGCGACCCTCTCCATGAAAACGTCTTTTTCGATATTGGCATGTCTCCTTTTGATCGTGTTGGTCGGAGATTTCGCTCTCGGGGCTGAGGCCGTTGTTGATCGACATCCGAATAACTCGGACAACGGCGGTTTGGCCGTCGACAAAGCGATTCGTGCGAGCGGGCGTGATGTGGCGGGCCGATTTGCGGGTTCCAAAAACCTAATGCCGCTGTTGGTCGCGACAGGAAATATTCAACCGCGAGCCCTCCTCGTGCAGCAAGCCGGTTCGACGCAAGAGGTGATGTATCGCCCAGCGGAGAAACGCCAGTTCAACGCCATTCACTCACCCGAACAAAAATTGCGGGTGGAAAAGATGCGAAACGAGTACATGGAGGTCTTGAACTCGCGGGGTCGGACTACTCATCAATTGGTGCAGGCCAAGGCGACGAAAGCGAACGCGGGGAAACCGGAGAACGAAACACCAATTTGGACAGACGCGAAAACGGCAGCCAAAGAGTTTCCCGGCTTCGCTCTTCTTGGTGAATACGTTCGTGGCGACGACGCGATCCAAGTCGTGCCGTGCGAGGGGCAGTACTACCTTTCGATCTATCGGGGCGGTTTGCCTGGTGCCGGTTGGGATCGTGGCAAGATCTTGCATGAGTGGTTAGATGCGAACGCGGTCAAGCAGCGGCTCAAGGGGTTTCGCAAGGTGGATCGATCGGCCTCACTCGATTTTCCTGAGCCACCGAGTAACGCGATTGTCTTATTCGATGGATCGGGAAAAGAGCATTGGGCGTTTGGGAAAGTTGAAAACGGCTTGCTTCAAGCGGGGGCCAAAACGAAACGAGAGTTTCAAGATTTTCGATTGCACTTCGAGTGCTCGATTCCGCTAAAGCCGGAATTGCCGTTGGCCCATCCAGGCCGCGGGAATAGTGGCGTCTTTGCGGTGGGAGCCTATGAGGTGCAGGTATGCGACACCTTCGGGGTGGACTTTGCACCGGATCGTTGGGAAATCGATCGCGTCATGAAGCATCCGGACACTTGGTGTGGGGCGATCTACGGCATCCGGGCGCCCGACACGAACATGTGTTTGCCGCCGCTGAGTTGGCAGTCGTTTGATATCGAGTTCACCGCCGCTCGCTTCGAAGACGGTATGAAGGTGACGGATGCTCGGATGACGGTGCATCAAAATGGAATGTTGATCCACGACGATGTTCCCTTGCCCGAAGGCACCGGTGGTGGCCCCAGCGGTCCACGTGCGGAAGTACCGCGAGGACCGATCTACGTGCAGAGTCACGGCAATCCGGTTCAATACCGCAACATTTGGGTCACCGAAAACTAGCTGCGTCTGAGGAGTGCCATTTTCCGGTGCATGTAATTGACGGAGACATTGTCAGCGTTCGAAGGAATGTTTTTTGCTGTCATCTTGAGGATGCGTGATTTGCTCGGTAACTCTATGCTGCCGCCATTGTTGGCAGATAGAGTTTTCCGACTCGCACGCTATTGCATTTCGCACTCAGGAGGAATTGATGGAGCTCTGGCCAATTCTTGGGAACATCGTTGTCCTTCTGGGAGCGTCGTTGCTGATTGGAGGTCTGTTTGCCCGGTTTGGTCAAAGTCCTCTCGTCGGCTATCTCTTGGCCGGCATGGTTCTGGGTGGTCCCGGCAGCATTCGGGTAATCAGTTCGGAGCACGAGATCGAAGCGATTGCCGAACTCGGTGTCGCCTTGCTGTTGTTCAGCCTTGGGTTGGAGTTTTCGATCGAACGACTGAGTAAGCTCGGTTCGAAGCCGTTGCTTGGCGGTGTTCTTCAGGTGGTGCTCACGATCGTATTGGCGGCTGCGGCGGTGTATCCCTTTGGGTTTTCGATCCGTGAGGCGATCGCATTTGGTGCGATGATCGCGTTAAGCAGTACTGCCGTGGTCCTACGCATTTTGATGGAACGCGGCGAGATCGAGATGCCACACGGACGAAACAGTTTGGGCGTCTTGTTGACGCAAGACATCGCGGTGGTGCCGTTGGCGTTGATGATGACCATCCTCGGTGGAGAGGGCACGCCCACTGAAATCGCATGGGAGCTCGGCAGGCTATCGGCGATGGCGAGCGGTCTGGTTCTGGGGCTACTTGTACTGGATAAGATCGCGGTGGTCGCGTTGGGAACGTTGACGTTGCAACGCAACCGCGAGCTGACGGTGGTGTTTGCGGTCGTGGCGGGATTGGGAGCGGCGTGGGCGTCCAATTTTGTGGGGATTTCCCCAGCACTCGGTGCTTTTGTGGCCGGGATGTTGTTGGGCAGTTCCGCGTTTGCGACTCAAATTCGTGCCGACATCTCGCCGCTTCGAATCGTGCTGCTGACGCTCTTTTTCGGGGCGGCCGGAATGGTGGCCGACCCGTTGTGGATTCTGGAAAACTGGTACATCGTCGGGTTGGTCGTGGTGCTCATCACGATCGGGAAGCTGCTCGTCACTTGGGCGAGTTTTCGGTTGCTCGGACAGTCAACGCGGGTGGCGATTGCAACCGGGGTTTGTCTGGCCCAGGTCGGCGAGTTTGCCTTTGTGTTGGGGAGCATCGGGCGAGTCAGTGGCGTTGTCAGCGAGGATCTCTACGCGCTGGTCGTTTCGGTCGCCATCGTTTCGTTCTTTCTAAGTGCATTCTTGGTTCCGGCGGCCGCTGAGGTCGGAAATTATGTGGCACAGCTATTTCGATCTGATTTTGCTCCCGCCCGCGAATCTTTCGAGGCAACTTCGGCTCCGGAAGTCATGATTATCGGTTTTGGGCCAGCGGGGCAGATCGCGTCCTGGCCGTTGGTGGACCAGGGCTTGAGAGTTACCGTCATCGACTTAAACCAAGACGGCGCTCGCAAGGCACGGCAGCTCGGGTTTGTCGGCGAGGTCGGTGACGCGACGCAAAGCGAGGTCTTGGAACACGCCCGAGTCCACGCATGCAAAGCCGTCGTGATCACGCTTCCTCATCACAGATCCGCCCTCACCGTCCTGGAGCACGTCAGAAGAGAGTCGCCACAGGCTCACGTGATCGTTAGGGCGCGTTACGAGCGGCATACCGGGGATTTCGTGGACGGGGGAGCTCACGTGGTCACTGGCGATGAGCAGAAAGTGGGCGAAAGCCTTGCCAGCCATCTGATTGAATGGTGTCGGACGGAAGATTCCGTGTCCCTCGAACTGGTTACGGCCTGAGCTTCCCGGTTTCGGAACGTCGATTTAATTACTGCGGGATTTCAAAAGTAGCGGAACGGCGCGAGCCGTCCGGTAACGCGAGACCAGACGGCTCGAGCCGTTCCGCTAAAAAGAGCACTAAAACAATCGACGTCCCCCAACCGGGCAGCGGCACTTTGCGCAAGAAGCACCGTGAACCGCCGGTCACACGTGGCTATTTTCGCCAGCAGGTGGATCCCCGGAGTTTCCCACTTTCCCACGTTCCCGCGTGCGTGACGATGTTACAGTGGCGATTTCCAGCGAACCGCCCAGGCTGACCCACGTTTCACCAGCAGCCTCATGGCCTTATCGGCGTGGATTCCGCGTTTCCCCGGCATGAAGGGTAGGCATTCTATCGCTCGCGGCTTGCGTAGGCTCAAAACCCGTAATAACCCGCCCCGGCTCGACGATTCTGTATCGGCAGTTGAGTTCAGATTTTTTTGTCAGGGTGCCATCTTCCGTTGTCACCAAGGGCACGCCGTTTGCCATGACACGCTTACCAGGTTGAAATAAGACAGTAAGAGTTTCTTTTTTTACGCCAGGGCAGGCCTCTCGGAAGGACACGTCTGATTGATTACAACGGTAAACTCTTCTGGGGGGAATGTTTGGAGGATGCCGCATCGGAAAAACCCAATTTAGCACGGAATGTCTAGACTAGGATGTTAAAGTGCATAAGCTAGGGGATGTTGTTCTGCTGCCCAGGATATGACGGATACAAGAGATAATCGGGGCAAGTTGTCCAGTAGGATTGCGATCGTGTTTATCGCAAAGGTGTTGATTTGAGCACCTGTTTTAATCGTTTGAACTCGCCAAGAACTTTTTTGCGATGAATAGTGTTCCTCCAGACGAATTTCCCCGCGCCGAGGGGCACGATGGGACCACTTTGGTCGACATTTTGATGTCGCGTAGCCGGTCGTTTCCCGACCGTCTCGCTTTTCGGTTTTTAGAAGACGAGATCGATTCCGCGACACTTACCTACAATGAACTGGATCAAGCGGCGCGGCAGATTGCAGCGGGGTTATTGAATCAAGTCAATCCTGGGGATAGCGTTGCATTGGTCTTCCCGCCCGGCCTCGACTTTATCAAGGCGTTTTTAGGTTGCGCTTACGCTGGCGTGTTGGCAATTCCGGCGACCTATCCCAAACCGCGGCGTCCCTCGGCACGTCTGTCGGCGATCGTCGACGACGCGCGTCCTGCGGCGATGTTGGCGACTCAGCGAGTTGTCGAATTACAGACCGATTCGGAGAATTCCGGACACTTGGGGAGCCAGAATTGGCTGAGCATTAGCAAGGTCGGTTCGGCGTCGGCGTCGCAGTGGAAAATGCCTGAGATCGGTCCGTCGAATACCGCGTTCCTGCAGTACACCTCTGGCTCGACCAAAGATCCGCGTGGTGTCGTGGTGAGCCATGGCAATATCATGCACAACCTCGAAATGATTCGTAAGGGGTTTGGGCTTTCGTGTGAGGCTGCGCAGGTCGGTGTTTCCTGGTTGCCCGCGTATCACGACATGGGATTGATCGGCGGTATTTTGGAATCGCTGTATGTCGGCGGGACGACGGTGTTGATGTCGCCGTTATCGTTCTTGCAGCGTCCTTCTCGTTGGTTACGTACGATCAGCAACTACCGCGCGGTTGTCAGTGGCGCGCCGAACTTCGCCTATGAATTGTGTTTGAAGAAGATTAAACCCGGCGAAATCGAAGACATTGACTTAAGCAGTTGGCGGGTTGCGTTTTCAGGTGCCGAGCCGATTCGATCGCTGACGATGCGACGGTTCGCCGAGAAGTTTGGACGGTATGGTTTTTCGGACTCCTCGTTTTATCCCTGTTACGGACTCGCCGAGGCGACGCTGCTGGTTACCGGCGGCCACGGTCCCGGCAAACTAGCCACGTGTGTCGTCGATCCTGAGGACCTACAGAAACGAGGGCATGTCACCATCGCGGACCCCAATGCGGTAGAATCGTTGGATGACGCTCACGACGGAATGGTCCGTAGTCAGCCGATCGAGTTAGTGAATTGCGGACGTCCACCGATGAATGAAGAGGTGCTGATCGTCGATCCTGAGACCCGTTTGCCGTGCGGTGAGAACCGTGTCGGCGAGATTTGGATACGTGGCCCACACGTTGCTCGTGGCTATCACGACCGTCCAGAAGATTCCGCCTTGACCTTCAACGGTCAGCTCGCCGATTCCGGTGAGGGCGGGTATCTCCGCAGCGGTGATCTCGGCTTTATCCGAGACGGTTCGCTGTACGTGACCGGTCGCCGCAAGGAGTTGTTGATTATTCGAGGGCGCAATCATTATCCGCATGATTTGGAAGCGACTGTGCAGAACTCGCACGAGAAGCTGATTCCCGGTGGAGGCGGTGCGTTCCTCGTTGAAAATGATGGTGGAAGTCACTTGGTCCTCGTGCAGGAGGTGGATCGCGGAACCTCGCATGCTGAGCGTGAAGCGATTATCCCTGAGATTCGCCGCAATGTGACGGCGGAGCATGATGTATTCGTCCATGAAGTGATTTTGATTCGGATGGGAACGTTGCCACGCACCACGAGCGGCAAGGTCCGATACGCGGACATCCGGGAACAATATCGCCGTGGCGAATTGCAAAGCGTCTGTCAGTGGTCGTTTGCGTCAACTGCGGGAGCAACGAAAACACAAGAAGGCACCAATGGGCAGTCAAGCGTCGCCGATCTGACCCAGTGGTTTAGCTTGTCAGAGATTGACGACGCGGAAACACTGGGTGAAGAGATTGAGACGTTGTTGACGCGTTGGTTGCGACAGGAATCCGACGCGCACGATACCGATTTCGACCCGCATCGACCGTTTGCGGACTACGGGCTTGATTCGCTCGCGTCGATGGAACTGATCGCGCAGCTTGAGAGCGGTCTCGATTTGAAATTGTCACCGACGATTGCGTGGACCTATCCCAGCCCGTCTACTTTGGCGCGTCATCTCGCCCACATGATCACGCGACGCAAGGAGAGTAGCTCCGCGAACAATCATGAATCTGACACGGACGCCGAAGCCGACGCCATGGATGAGCTGAGCGATCATCAATTTGACCAACTGCTGGCGGAACTCGAGCAGATGCCAGACAGTGCCGCCGCCGCCATGCTCGCTGCACAAGACCAGACGGAGCCTCGTCAATGAGTTCGACCTCGGAGCGAATGGCCAAATTATCTCCCGAGAAACTAGCACTCCTTAAAAAAGCGATGGGCGAGTCCGACCGGATCGCCGAACCCATCGCGGTCGTCGGGCTTGGATGCCGTTTTGCTGGGGCGGCCAACATTGCAGAATACTGGCAATTGATCCGCGACGGTTTAGACATGACCGGTGAGATCCCGGCGTCTCGTTGGGATGTGGACGCGTTTTTTGACGCTACCGGCAAGACGCCGGGGAAAATGACGACGCGTTGGGGGGGATTTCTTGATGACATCGACCTCTTCGATGCGGCGTTTTTTGGAATCTCACCGCGGGAAGCGGAGAAGATGGACGTCCAGCACCGGTTGCTGTTGCAGGTTGTTTGGGAGGCTCTCGAGTTTGGGGGCATTTCTCCAACCAGCCTACGCGAGTCGTCGACGGGGGTCTTCGTGGGCGTCGGCGGTACCGACTATTCACGAATCCCGGTGCAGTTGGACAATTATTTCGAACAGATCACCGCCTATTCGGGAACAGGCAACGCGCTGAGCATCGCGGCCAACCGGCTCTCGTACACGTTGGATCTACGTGGTCCGAGTATGTCGATCGACACCGCCTGTTCGTCTTCGTTAGTCGCTGCGCACTTGGCAATTCGTAGCCTGCGCAGCAACGAGTGTGATGCTGCGATCGTGGGTGGAGTCAACGCGATTCTGACTCCGGAAACGACGCTCGCGTTTACGCAAGCTCATATGTTGTCACCCGATGGCAAGTGTCGACCGTTTGACGACCAAGCCAACGGGTATGTCCGCGGTGAAGGGTGTGGCATCGTCATTCTCAAACGACTGTCCGACGCCGTCAGCAATGGCGACATGATTCTGGCAACGATCCGCGGCAGTGCCGTCAACCAAGACGGACTGACGTCCGGAATCACGGCCCCACGTGGGACTGCGCAAGTTGAGGTGATTCGTCGCGCGCTGCGTGATGCGCGGTGCAGCCCCGATGATGTTTCGTACGTCGAGGCGCACGGAACAGCGACGCCGCTGGGCGATCCGATCGAACTCGGTGCACTTGCGGAAGTGTTTCGTGCTCGGGGAGCCGAAGGGGAACAGCCGTGTTATCTCGGTTCGGTCAAGGCCAACATCGGGCACACCGAGACCGCCGCCGGGATGGCGTCCCTGATCAAGACGGTTTTGATGCTCAGCAATCAGACCATTCCCGCTCAAACGCATTTTCAAAAACTCAATCCACACGCCGGAATCGACCAAAGCCGATTGCAGGTGGCGCAGCAAATGATGCGGTGGAACGGCGTCAAAGGTGCGGCGATCGCCGGGATCAGCAGTTTCGGTTTTGGCGGAACGAACGCGCACCTAGTCCTCGAAGCGGCACGTGCTGCCGAAGTGGACAGCGCGTCAAATGGTCGGGGGACATTGACAGACGCTGCTGAACACAAGGTCGATCGGCCCAAGCATCTGCTGACGCTCTCAGCGAAATCACCAAAACAATTGCGGAACCTGGCGGGGCGTTTCAGCGAGTCGATTACCGACACGACATCCTATCCTTTGGCCGATGTTTGCTACACCGCTGCCGTGGGCCGAGCGGCGTTTAAACATCGGCTCGCCGTCTCGACGGGTGACGCGGCTGAACTGAAACAGATTCTTGCCACCTTTGCATCGGGCGAGAATTCCCGGCGGGTCAAGCAAGCGGCGGTCAAAGGCGACCGTCGGCGCAAGATCGCGTTCCTCTTTCCTGGCCAGGGTGCCCAGTCGCCCGGGATGGGCCGAGAACTCTTCGAGACGCATCCGGTTTTCCGTGAAGCGTTGGAGGCGTGCGATGAAATTCTCGCCGACTTGTTGCCGCACCGATTGTTGCACGTGCTCTACGAGGACCAATCGGACGAGCCGTTAATTCATCAAACGCAGTACACACAGCCTGCACTATTCGCGATCGAATACGCGATGTCGCGGTTGTGGCGTTCGTTCGGTATCGAGCCGACCGTGATGCTCGGCCACAGCATTGGCGACTACGTCGCCGCGTGCGAAGCCGGTGTGTTTTCGCTCCGTGATGGTTTGACCCTGATCGCCCATCGGGGGCGATTGGTTCAGAGTCTGCCGCGAGACGGATCGATGGCTGTCGTGTTTACCGACCGTGAACGTGTCGTCGACCTGATTTTGCCGTATGAATGCGATGTCGCGATCGCGGCGCATAACGGACCCGAGAGCGTTACGATTGCCGGACGGACGGAAGTCGTTACCGATTTGCTGAGTCAGTTCGAAACCGCCGGCGTGAAGACGCGAGCACTCGAAGTCTCGCATGCGATGCATTCGCCGCTATTGGATCCGATCCTCGATGAGTTCGAGCGTTTTGCCAGCGAGGTGACGTTCCAAAGTCCGAAGATCACGTTGATCTCTAGCCACGACGGAAAGAAACTCGACGATCGGGTTTGCCAACCTTCGTACTGGCGAAGCCACCTTCGGCACACGGTCTGTTTCGTTGACGCGACGCGAACACTCGAGGCATTTCCGCTCGAGGCGGCGATCGAAATCGGACCGGGAACCACGCTTTGTGGTTTGGCGAGCAGGATGTGGAGCAGCGAACCGATCGCTTGGTTGCCTTCGTTGCGTGCCGGTCGAGATGATTGGGACGTGATGAACGAGAGCGTCGCCGAGTTATTCGTTCGCGGCGTCAATGTCGACTGGAAAGCGTTCGATAAACCGTTTAGTCGTAAGCGAGTGGTTCTGCCGACGTATCCATTCGAACTGCAGCGACATTGGTACGATATGTCGCATTGGCAAGATCGTCGGACGAATGCGGTGTTGTCGATCGCGACGGGGGAAACCCATCCACTCGTCGGTATGCGATTGCCGATGGCGGGCGACAAGACCATCTTTCAACAAACACTCGAGGCCCAACATCCGGCTTTCCTCGATGATCATCGTCTCGATCAAACACCAGTCGTGCCGGCGGCCGCGTACATGGAACAGTCACTGGCGATCGCGAGGGAGCTGTTCGGCGCTGGTGCGCACCATCTGACCAATCTCGCCATCGACCAACCGTTGGTGCTCACGGGCGAGAATCGGCGTACGGTTCAATTGCATGTTGGTCCCGACCTGCGTGGTGAACGGTCGATTGAAATTTATAGCCGTCCTTACGCCAACGATCAGGACGTCGCCGAATCGTGGACACTGCACGCCTCGGGGACATTAAACAACGTTGCGGAAACCGATAGCGTGCCCGATGCGATGGACCCTGCAGCGATCATGCAGCGGATGACACACCGGATCGATGGTGAATCTTTCTATCGACGAATGGCCGCGTGCGGATTGCAGTACGGGCCGATGTTTCAAGTCGTGACTGAGTTGCATGCCGGCGCGGATGAATGTCTGTGCCAAATGCAGCTTTCCGAGCCGCTGCAGAAAGATCTCAGCGACTACATCCTGCATCCCGCCGTCATGGACGGTTGTTTGCAATCGATCGCCGGTGTCGTGATCGATCCCGAGGACGAGTCGGTTGCGGATTTGGTTTTGCCGACTCATGCCGAACGCGTGCGTGTGTATCGCGATCTCCCGGCGGGGCCGCTGTGGGTTTATACCCGCGGATCGAATGCCGCCAGCGCGACGGATACGTTTGACGCCGACATCGTGTTGCTCGCTGACGACGGGGCAGTCGTCGCGGAGATTTCTGGAGCGAGGGTCCAGCGGGTTGCGAAACAACGGTCATCGCGGCAAGCCAAACCGGAAGATTTGCTCTATCAGACGCATTGGCAAGCGTCGCCGCTCGCCTCGTCGGCGACGGACGATCGTGACCAATCTCGCCGATGGGTTCTATTTGCCGACTCGGCTGGATTGGCCGATCAAATGGCTGACCAATTCCGGCAACAAGGCGACGACGTTTGCGTCGTGCGTCCAGGGACAGAGTTCAGTTTCGCGTCGTCAGACGATGACGAGAAAGCGTCTTCGTGTGTGCTCAACCCACTTGAGCGTGATGACTACGAACGGCTGTTCGCCGAACTGGGGGAACGGTCCGATGGTCAGTTTTCGATCGTCAATATGTGGGGCATCGGAAAGTCGGAGGGCGATCTATCCGACGAAGCTGAGTTGGCTCACTCGATATGTTCACACGCTCTGCTGCTCCTGGCGACACTCGCAAAGACGTCCTCGGTCAAGATCGGACGAATCCACTGGGTAACGCGCGGCGCCAACGCTGTATCGGATATCGATGCCGTGATCCCATCACAAGCGTCACTGTGGGGGCTCGGGCGAACCGCCATCGTCGAGATGCCGCACCTGAAGCTGCGATTCATTGATCTCGATTCCTCTGAGTCGACGGACTCATCGATCGATTCATTGCGCAACGAATTGCTCGCAAACAAAAACGATGAGACTGCCGGTGAAGACCACGTTGCCTACCGAAGCGGTAGTCGGTACGTGGCCCGTCTCGAACGAGTGCCTGAGCTTTTTCAATCCACGCCGGGTTCACGCCAGAGCTTGCCAGCATCGGAGCGATACAGTCTCCGGTTGGGCGATTCGCCGAGCTTTGACGAACTGCATTATGTGCCCGTTGGTGGCAAGACACTTGCACCCAATGAAGTCGAGATTGAAGTCCGCAGCACCGGATTAAATTTCAGTGACGTGTTGAAGGCGCTCGGTTTGTATCCGGGTGTCAAAGACGAAATCGTCCCATTGGGGATTGAATGCGCCGGTGTGGTTTCGCGAGTTGGTGACGCGGTCGATCGTTTCCAACCCGGTCAACGCGTGATGGGCGTCGCACCGTATAGTTTCGCGTCTCACACGACGACTGCGGATTATGCGATCGTTGCGACTCCCGACAATCTGTCTGATGAAGACGCTGCGACGATTCCGATTACTTTTTTGACGGCGCATCACGCACTGTGTTCATTGGCACGATTGGGCAAAAACGAACGTGTGCTCATTCACGCCGGTGCCGGTGGTGTTGGGCTGGCGGCGATTCAAATTGCTCAGGCTGTTGGTGCGGAGATCTTTGCCACCGCCGGTAGCGATTCGAAACGCGAGTTTTTGCGTTCGCTCGGTGTTCAGCATGTGATGGATTCCCGGACGCTTGATTTTGCCGATGAGATACTTGAGATCACGTCGGGGCATGGTGTCGACGTGGTATTGAATAGCTTGCCAGGCGAGGCCATTACCAAGAGTCTTTCTATCCTGGCAGCGTACGGACGATTTTTGGAAATCGGCAAAACCGATATCTACCAAAACCGTCGCATTGGGCTGTGGCCGTTCCAAGACAACCTCTCCTATCACGCGATTGACCTCGACCGCATGTTGCGGCAGCGTCCCGACGATATTCAGCGTTTGTATTCCGAGATCGGGCCGCTGTTTGAAAAGGGCGTGTATCGGCCGTTGCCACTGACGTCGTTTGCGCCCGAAGCGATCGTCGATGCGTTTCGCTACATGTCGCAGCGAAAGAATATCGGTAAGGTCGTTGTTTCGTTCCCAGATCGTCAATCACAAAAGCAGCATGATGTTGCACCGGAGAGTGTCGAGGGCGAATTGCAATCTGGCGAACCTCGCGCCGCTTCACTCGCTGACGGTACCGTACTGATTACGGGCGGATTGGGAGCAATCGGTCGCCAGGTCGCGAAGTACGCGGTCACGCATGGTGCGTCGCATCTCGCGATCTTGACACGCCGTGGTGCGGACGACGTGAAAGAGGAACTGACGCAAATCGAAGCTCCAGGTGTTTCGGTCGTTGTTCTCCAAGGCGACGTGAGTGACCGGAGCAGTCTAGCCGCCGCCCTCGAGCAACTCCCCGCAGCGTTCCCAGCCATTCGCAGCGTCTTTCATGCGGCCGGTGTGTTGCGAGATGGATTAATGCAAACGATGGAACTCGACCACCTGCATGAAGCGATGGCGCCGAAAACCCGTGGGGCCTGGAATTTGCATCTGGCGTTAAGTGAACCGCTCGACTTCTTTGTGATGTTTTCGTCGGTTGCCGGAACAATGGGATCGCCCGGGCAAGGTAATTATGCCGCCGGAAACGCATTTCTCGATGCGATCGCTCTGCACCGACGTCGAATGGGCATGCCAGCGACATCGATCGCGTGGGGCCCTTGGGACGCGGAAGGGATGGCGGCGACGCCCGAGGTTCGCCGGCAGCTGGCCGAACGTGGCATGACTCCGCTTATGCCGCAGACCGCGATGCACGTGCTCGATCAGGCGATTCACCAAGACACGACCCCGTTCGCAGTCATGAACGTCAATTGGAGTGTTTTGCTTAGCAAGATGGTCGGAGGTGGACCGAGTTTGCTGAGCGCATTCCGAAGCAGCACGGAATCCGAGGAAAAAACGAAATCAAGTGGTGGACGCGATGAACGGTTGTTCGCGCGGTTGAAGGCGGCTGAACCCAACGAGCGTTTGATCGAACTCCAGTCGTTTGTTGCGACGGCGCTTGCGGACGTGATGGGAATCGATGCCGAGACGATCGACGCCGATCAGCCACTGGCGTCGCTGGGTCTCGATTCTTTGATGGGGATGGAGCTGCGTTCGAAATTGGAATCGCAGCTAGGTATCGAACTGCCGATGTCCGCGTTGTTTGACAACCCCAGCGTGCTGTCGCTGGCTCGTGTTGCGAGTTCAGCGTACGACGACGTGGCAAGCGACGCGGGCGGGGCGGCGGTGTCACAGACCGATCAGGCGTCGGCTGCGAAGCCAGCTTCATCGGGTGCCGTTCGTGCTGAACCTCGTTCGAAGCCGGGAATCGTGTCGCTCGGCGGGACGCAGGGCGAGGGCGCTCCTGTGTTCTGTTTGCATCCCGTTGGTGGTGACCTTCGTTGTTACGACTCGCTCGCCCGGACGATGAAAGATCGGCCAGTTTATGGGCTGCGTGCGCAAGGGTTGCAGGCCGGTTCGGTGGCACACGAGACGATGGATGCGTTGGTCAGCGATTATATCCAAATCATCCGAGAGACTTATCCCGAAGGCCCGTACAATTTGGTCGGTTGGTCCACCGGCGGTATTTTTGCCTACGAGATCGCGAGACGGCTGCAGGAGAATCAGCACGCCGTGCAATCGTTGATCATGATCGATTCGCCATTACCGGTCGTATTTGAGAGCGTGGATCTGGATGACAACGCGATGTTCTTGGTCGACCTCGTTGAATTCGCTAATTACTTCGCGGGCACATCGATGGAGATCACGTACGAGGCGCTTCATCAGTTGAGCGAAAAGGATGCCCTCGACTTCGTGCTGCGGTTGTCGATCGATCATGGTGTGTTGCCGGCGAAAACGACGCCAATGTATTTGGAACGTCTGATCAACGTCTGCAAACAGCACGTGAAGATTCTGCAGGGCTACCAGCCGCCGCCGAGTGACCTAGCGGCAGAAATGCTGCGGCCCGAAGTTACTGGTTTGCTAACGCACGCCACCGGACATTCGTTCGACGACGATCTCGGTTGGGGTAAGATCGTCCAATTGCGATTGCATCAGGTTTCAGGGCACCACTTCACGATGATGACGGCACCGAACGTTTTCTCCATGGCAGAGAAAATCAGTGACTTACTCAGTGAACCCAGCCTGCCTTCGATGTGAGATCGCGAGCACGCCAAGCTCAGATTGAACGCCGAATATTGACCTATCCTGTTAGACCCATTTATGAATGCTCGCTGGGCGTACATCCAACTGCAGTCGTTGATCGTCAAACGAATGATGGCGAACAATGCGCGATCGCGAGAGATCCAGCAACGCGTGCTGCAGAAAAAGATCCAGATCTGCGCAGACAGCCGGTTCGGCCGAGACCATGGTCTCCGCTCGATTCGCAGCGTCGCTGATTTTCGACGTCAAATTCCCATTACCGATTTCGAATACCTCCGCCCGTACATGGACGAGGTTCGCAATGGGAATCCGAGAGCGATGTTTGGGCCCCAGACACGATTGTTGATGTTCGCGATGACGTCGGGCACAACGGAAAAGCCAAAGCTCATTCCGGTCACGGATGACTTTGTGAAGAGCTACAAGCGTGGCTGGAAAATTTGGGGGCTGAAGGCTCACATCGATCACATGGATTTGGCGAGAAAGGATTACGTCCATCTCGCTGGTGATTGGCAGGAAAGCCGAACGGAATCCGGCGTGTGGTGTGGCAGCATCAGCGGTCTGGCCGCGGAGACGCGTCCCCCGGTCGTTCGCCGACCGTTCATCGTACCACCGCAAGTGGGCAAAATCGGTGATTGGACAAGCCGCCAGTACACGACGCTGCGATTGTCGCTGCCCTCGCGTCGGGTGGGGATGATCATTACCGCAAACCCATTGACCCTGATCAGTTTGGCTAAACTCGCCGATCAGCACAAAGAAACTTTGCTACGCGATCTACGCGACGGAACGATTACGATGCCGGCTGACGGCAACATTTCACTTAATCCGTCTCTCAAAAAACGCATTCGTCCGGTTAATAAGCGACGTTGCGATGAACTCGAACAGATCGTCGAACGCACCGGCCATCTGTTGCCTCGCGACTTTTGGCCTGAGCTGTCGCTCGTGGGAGTTTGGATGGGCGGTTCGGTAGGAGCTTTCGTCCCCGATGTCCGCAAACTTTACGGTAGCTGTGCGTTTCGTGATCATGGATTGTCTGCCAGCGAGGGGCGGATGACGATCCCGATGCAGGATGAATCCAACGCGGGGCTGCTTGACTACACATCCAATTTCTACGAGTTCATTCCGGTTGCCGAATTTGGCAACGACGATCCCACGATTCTCGAAGCTCACGAGTTGGAGGAAGGACAATCCTATTACATCCTTCTGACGAACTCGGGAGGGTTGTTCCGATACAACATTCATGACGTTGTCGAGTGTGTCGGGTTTGAAGGTCAGACGCCATTGCTGACGTTTTTGCACAAAGGCGTGCATTGCAGCAACATGACCGGCGAAAAACTCACCGAGTATCAGGTTGCCACCGCGGTCCGCGAAGCCTTTGTCGATTCCAATCGCAGTGTTGAAACCGTGATGCTCGTTCCCGTCATGGCGAGTGTGCCGAGATACATGTTGTTGATCGAATCGCAGGCGGATCAGGGAGTGGAACGTCTCGCCGAGGCGATCGATACACGATTGTCGAACCTCAACTGCGAGTACGAAAACCGTCTCAAGACAAAACGGTTGCTGCCGATCATGCCCAAAACGATCCCGACAGGGACTTGGCGGCGGTTGCGCGACAAGAAGATCGCCGATCGAGGCGGCACCCAAGAACAATACAAGCACACGTTTCTCGGTTCATCGGATGCCATCCTGGGAGAACTGGGAGTGGGCCCGATCGCAAGCGGTCGCTAACGGTTTGGAGTAATAACGGACCGTTTCGTCGGTACCACTATTTCGCCTGCGTGCTTGGTTTCGTAGCCATTTCGGCAACCTGTTTGCACCACTTCGACAGGTCTTGAAAGTACGGTTCGGGATCGTCCTCAAATTCGAGCGTGTGCGAGGCGCCTTCGTATTCAATGATCGACTTTTCCACGCTGCTCATTCGCTCGACAAACGCCCGCGTCGCTGAGTTGTCGGTGATCGGATCGGTCGAGGCCAGCATCAACAGCACGGGCGTTTGAATTTGTTCTGGGGCTGTCGTCGCGTCTCGTAATAACGCGAGATTATTGATGGCAAATCGAATGGTGATCTCACGCAGCGTGAGAGGATCAAGCTCGATGTAGCGTTGCCATTTCGGCGAGTTGGTAAAGAGTGCCGGATCTTGCAAAGGGACTTGCACCCGTCGATTGACGACACCCATCAGGCCTGCGATCCGAAGTGCCGCTCGCTGGACTCGATTGGCCGCTTTGCTCGAGTACAGCCCGGGGCAGATCAACGCCAGTCCACTCACCAATTCAGGGTGTCGCCTCGTGATGCAGGTAGCCAGGATCCCGCCCCAACTGATCCCCAGTAGGATCTTAGGACGGTCTGACGGTAAGCGTTTGATGTAGTCAACGACGTCGGAAATCCAAGTGGTCCACGTGTCGACGTCGCCTCGAGCTTCGATATTCAAGCCGGAGCCTCGACGCTCGAGAAAGTGAACGTCCATGCCGTTGCACGCCAGATTCGCACTACTCGCTTCGTACCATCCGCCGTGGCTGACGATTCCGTGCAGGCAGATGACGTCGGCGGTTGGTTGTTCGGTGTGCCAAACCCGAGCCGCGAGTTTGCGAGAATCATGACCGGGATAATACTTGAGATCGGGGGGTGTCATGTTCGTTGTGCTCACGCGATTGAGAAGCAGCGGTTTTGTAACACGAAACGTGAGAGTGCTTGCTCGTCGACGGTGATTCCGAGTCCCGGAGCAGTGATTGCGGGTGCCCAACCGCCACGTCCGAACGTAATGGATTCATTGATGATCGAATCCTTCAATAGGTGTCGGTCGGCAGAGCCTTCCCGATAGCGTATTGCCGTGACCGACGTGGCAAAGTGCCGGCCGGCCGCCGATAGGATCCCCGATTCACCGGGATGGCAGCCGAGTTGATAGCCGAGTCCCGCATTGTGCGCCATCGCCGCGAGCTTCAAGCTGGAGATGAAGCCGCCGCATTTAGACAGACGAATATTGAATAGGTCGCAGGTCTCGTTTTCGATCGCCCGTGCAGCGTCGAATTCGCTCGTTAAGGATTCATCGAGCATCAATGGCGTGCGAACTTGCTTGCGCACGGCGGCCAGCGTTTCCACGTCGGCATGATGCACCGGTTGTTCTGCACAACTGACACCATACGGTTCCAATTCCTCGATCCGGCTCGACACTTCGGCGGGACACCAAGCTTCGTTCGCGTCGACCCGCAAATCCATTTTACGACCGACATAACGCCGCATTCGTTTCAAACGCAGCGCGTCACGGTCAGGTTGCATCGCGACTTTCACTTTGCAGTGTCGGAAGCCATAGATCCGCATCGCGAGTGAACTGAGCATTTCTTTGCGAGGACGTCCCGTGCTGATTGCGCTGGAGTACTGTACCCAGTCCGATTTCTGGTGAATCGGTTGGGCGATGGGCAATTGTTGAGTCACGTCGCTGAGCGGTGACTCAAACGCTTTGCCATACGCGTCGAGGATGCTCAGTTCAACGGCGCATCGGTGGGCGTTCGCCAAACAGCCTCGAGGGTTTTTGTCGTGCACAACCGGATGATAACCCTCGCACATTTCGATGACGTCATGCCAGGTCTTGCAGTCGGCAGCGAGTTGTTGGGAAAGGTTGGTGGCCGCAAGCTGTTCCATCGCTCCTTCGGGAGATTCCCCCGTGACATAGGTTCGCGGAATCCCTTCCCCCCACCCGACCGTGCCATCATCCAACCGGCATCGAACGATGAAGTTATCGCTCCAGGAGCGAGAAAACGAAGCGTGCTTGAATTCCTTTCGCAAGCGAAGCCGAACGATCATGCCGGTCAGTTCAGAGATGCGCATTTCTAATCCCGCCTAAGAGATCGAAAGTGCTCGGCGACTTCTTCGCGGCTCATGAATTTCTTTTCGGTTGACCGCTCCATCTCATGCACCATCCGCACGACCTCAGCGTTGTACGGTGCGTTCACACCGCATTCATTGGCGAGTCGCGCGATCTCGCCGTTGACGAATTCAATTTCGGTCGGTCGACCGCGGAGCAAATCTTGGTAGACCGAAAATACCAGCCGGGGCGGAGCAAGTGGCCCGCGGGCGATCATCCGCACGACGTTGTCGAGGCCTGGAACAGCGAGCATTCGCATCAGGCGGCGTAGGCGAATCACATCCGACCCACCGCTCGCTTTTTGCAGCGGAATGCCGGCCGCCTCGAGTACCCGAAACCCTTCGTCTAAGATCGGCATGGCAACGCTCGTTCGCCATGTTCGGTTGAAAATACCGTCGCGTAGGAAATCCGTCGCCGACAGTACCGATGCGTAGCCCATCGTATTGAAAAGCAACTTGTTGTACTGAACGCCGAGAATTGAGTCGGATGCTTCGACGGGCAGCCCCGATGAGCTAAGCGTTTGGGCGGCGTGGTCCACAATCTCGGCAGGCACGTCCGCGGAAGCGGCCCCAATCACGCTGACACCGCGGCGCGTGCAATCGATCACGCCGGGAGCGATGATTCCCATGTTCGTTGCCGTCATACCGACCAGCAGGCGATCAGGACGAAGAAATTTGGAAAGGATCCGTTGGTTGATCCCGTTTTGCAACGAAACGACGACCGCGTCACCAATGGATTCTGCGAATCGTTCCGCCGTTGCGGCGGTGTCTTGCGTTTTCACGGTGAAGAGCACCAGGTCCGATCCCGTGATTGCGGACGGTTCTGATGACGCGGTTACCGGCACGTCGTACTTTCCCCAATCGCCTCGCAGTTCGACGGTGCCGCGGTCCTGCATCGCGGCCAGATGATCACCGCGAGCGATCATGACGACTTCGAGGTTTGGGTTGTGGCGTTTGATCAGTCCGCCGAACATCGCACCGATCGCACCGGCTCCGATGACGCTGATCTTTTTCATTCCGTTCACTGGGGCAACTCGCTACTGGCATCGGTGTCGGCGGCGTCGACGATAAGCGGCAGGCCGGTTCGGCCGAGGATGTCGCCGAGCTTTCCGGCCAACAAGGCGGGGAGAAGTACCAAGTCGCCAAACAGGGCCGTGACCAACATCATCAACAGGATCCAGGAGAAATGTCGTACCGGCAAGAAACCGCTGAAGGAATAAATCATCAAGCCGCACGCGCAAATGATCGTCGTTTGGATCAACGCACCGCCGCACCGTTCATACGCAATTGTAATTGCCGTCTCGTTCGATGCTCCCGCCTTGAGTGATTGAGTGAACCACTTCAGAAAGTGAAACGTTCCGTCAACTGCGATCCCCAACGCGACGCTGGCGGTCATGACGGTGCCGATGTCGATGGCATGTTCGGCCCAGCCCATGACGCCAAAGAGAACCAAGGTCGGAAAGATGTTGGGAAGCATGGCGAGTGCGCCGGCCAGAATGCTGCGAAGTGCCATCATCATCACGATCGCGACAAGGCCCAGGGCTGTCAGAAAACTGAAGAACAGATCAGAGAGCAACATCTTTTGGATCCGGTACACCAGCACCAACACGCCCGTGCTCGATGACGAAATCCCGTGGTATCCGGCGTCTTCGGCTTTCGACAAGACGAAGTCAACTTCGGTTTGCAGCCGATCGAGGAACGTTCCGTAGTCGAAGTGCGCCTGCCCTTTGACGCGGGCGCTGATCCGCCACGCATCCCCTCGTTTGGTCTCTGCGAGGAAGTGCGAATCGATCAGTTCGTCGCGGCTTTGTTCGATCTGCCGAAGGAAAACGGTTTTGCGGATGGTCGACCCGAGACCGGTAAGCCGCGGGAAACTCGGGACGAATGTCACCGCCGACATCGTGCCTTCGAGGACCTCAATTTGGCTGATCTGATGTTGGACCGCAGCGACAATTCGGAGGCGGTCGATCGGATCGACGTTACTGTCATCAGCGAAATAAATCACGACTTCGATCGGAACCAAGGGGCCGACGTTCTTTTCGACCCAGTGAAAATCTTCGACCGCACGGTTGTCTTCGGACAGCAGCGATACGACATCGATCGTGGTCCGCAATCGGACCAAGCCGACGCCGCTGACGATCATTCCCGTAATGCACAGCGTGCGGATCACGAAGCTGTATCGTGAAATGCCCCCGGCGACACTTGCAAACGACAGCCATCGGGATGATGGGTTGGACGTGTCGCTCGGGTTAGGCTTTTGATGGCGGGGCTTGGGGGCGTGACGCCCCGATGAAACTTTGAGCCAAATGACCATAAAGCCTGGCAACATCAGGAACAGCAGAATGACGCAGACAATCGTTCCCAACGCACCGAGGAAACCGAATTGGCGGATCGGTTCGACATCGCTAATGCCGAGCGATGCCAGCCCGATCGCGGTGGTGATGCCTGCGAGGGTGCACGGGCCAGCTGCCTTACGAATCGCCCTCACTGGGGCGTCGCTGCCCGCACCCGCGTCGACTTCCTCGAGGAAGTAATTAGCGAGGTGGATTCCGACGCTCACCGCGAGCACGAAGACCAAGGCGGGCAACACGATCAAGATCGCGTTCATGGTCTCGCCGCTGTAGTAGATCAACGCCAGCAAGAATCCCTGAGCCCAGGCTCCAACGGCCATGATCGGAATCGTCAACCACACCGACCTCAGGCAGACGTAGCAGAGGACCAGCGAAATTAGGATCGAGGGAATGCTGTACTGTTGTATCGAGCGGCTGCTTTCCTGATCGATCGCCATCCCATCGATGGCGGGTCCCGTGGCGATCAAGTCATCAACGGCAAAGCCGATCGATTGGGCGATGGTTTCTTTGAGCAGCGGGATGGTTTCGCGTCGCTGCACCGCACCGTATTCGGTCAGTTCGACCACGAGACAACTCGTTTTATCATCCTGCCCGACGAGCACTCCGTTGAGTCGATCGATCGCGGCTTGTCGTGACAGATCGATCGGCATCGAAGTCAACGTGTCGAGCAACGTCTTGCCCGAGAACACGTTGTTCACCAAACGTTGCTTGCCGGTGGCATCTCGTTCGGCTTGGACGTCCAGGACCGCGTCGGCGGCTGTGCTGAGCCTCTCATCGTCGACTTGGCAGCCTTCCCAGGTCACGACGATCAGGTCGTGGGCACCGAAGAGGTCGATGAACTCATTAAATTCGCGTCTCGCGGGCGCGTCGCGGTCGACCCACATCAGCGGCGCGTTGAACATCGACAGCAGGCCGAGATCCGAGCCGCGGACCACAAACGGCGCAGAAATCAGCAGCACGAGCCCCGTCAGGGCGGCCATGCGAACAAGCGGCGAGCGTAACAAACTCGGGGATGAGGGATCGGGCCGTCTCTGTGTCATTTCCACTTTTTTCGTCGAATCGTGACGTCGTGGGGCGAGGGCTGTCGCGACGTCCGGATGCTCCCGTCATCGTTCGACTTCTGGCCCCGTTTTCACGCCCCTCCGGGAGCCGGAATGTTACGTCATAGCGTCCTTGTACGACAGCCCAAGGGGATTACGATACGACGCGTCCAGGTTTTCCTCCCGCAACCGATTTCATGCACTCCATCTCCCACTATGTTCGGCTCGCGTATCTCCAGTGGCGTCTGCGTCGATTAACGCGATATCTGCGAGGCACCGCCGATTGTCAATCGGTGCAGCGGAGCCGGTTGATGGAGAAAATCCGGCTCAACGAAGACAGCCAGTTTGGCCGCGAACATGGATTCGCCAGTATCCGCAGCGTCGAGGATTTTCGCAGCCGCGTACCGATTGCTAACTACGAAACCTACCGTCCGTATATCGAAGAGGTCAAAAACGGCAACTCGGGAGCACTCTTTGGGCCCGGTACCCAAGTGCTGATGTTTTCGATGACCTCGGGGACGACGAGCCAGTCGAAGTACGTTCCGATTACCAACCATTTCTTCGAAGAGTACCGGCGGAGTTGGAACTATTGGGGGCTTGCGACGTATCGGGATCACAACGATCTACTGTCGAAGCAAACGCTGACGCTCACCAGCGATTGGGACCAATTTCGAACCAACGCGGGAATCCCTTGCGGCAGCATCAGTGGGCTGGCCGCGGAGACTCGGCCTCGAATCACCAATTCGTTGTTCATCCTGCCCAACGCTTTGTTGAAAGTGAAGGGAACCGAGAACAAGCAATACGCTTCGCTGCGCGTGGCGATCGAGTCGCCTCAAATCGGGATGATCGCTACCGCCAACCCGTTGACGCTCATCCATCTCGCCCGGATGGCCGATGAGCAAAAGGAACGCCTGATTCGTGACGTTCACAACGGAACATTGTCAGATCACGTTGAGATTCCTGCTGAGGTCCGGCAGGTATTGAAGCAACGCAGCAAAGGTGCCAACCGGTCACGAGCCAAAGAGCTCGACAACATCGTCGAACGCACCGGGCATTTGCACCCGAAAGATTTTTGGCCCGGGCTGTCGGTGGTCTCGGTGTGGATGGGCGGTTCAGTGGCCGCGTACCTGCCAACGGTTCGCCAGTACTACGGCGATGTGCCGCTGCGTGACCACGGCCTGTCCGCCAGCGAAGGGCACATGACGTCACCGATGCAGGATGAAACCTGTGCAGGGTTGCTCGACTACGAAAGCCACTTTTTCGAATTCATTCCGACCGAGGAGCATGGCACGCCCGATCCTACCGTGCTCGAAGCTCACGAACTCGAAGTCGGGCAAGAGTACTTCTTGCTGATGTCGACATTGAGCGGACTGTATCGCTATGACATTCACGACGTCGTGCGGTGCGACGGATTCATTGGTCGCTGCCCCCAATTGACGTTCCTCAACAAGGGGGCTCATTATTCGAGCATGACGGGAGAGAAGCTCAGCGAATTACAAGTCACGCAGGCGATCGGCCAAGCGTTTCAAGACTGCGGGCTTTCGATCGACCACTACAGTTTGGTGCCTGTGCCCGGCGATCCGGCTCATTACCGGTTGCTCGTCGAAGAATCATTCGATTCCGAAAAGGCTCGACAGATCGCCGCGAGTGTCGACCAACGGCTCAGCGAAGTGAACTGTGAATACGAAGACCGGTTGCAGGGCCGCCGTATGGCTGGCGTGGTCGTCGCCACGGTTCCCCCGGGCACGTGGACCGCACACCGGCAACGCCAGACCGCTGGCGAGGGCAACGATACCTACGCGTACAAGCATCCGTTTCTGGCTGCGAAACCTGAACTCGCCGAGCAGTTTCGGACGCTGTCTGACAATGGCGTGATCGAGTCATGACCAATGCACGATCCCCGCTCCGATCGCCGCCATTAAGAGCGAACCTGGAAAAGTGCCGATCGCCGAGCACCATGCAAACCGCTTCCACCTGACACCCGCTGCTCCGGGGATGAATGATCCGATGTGCATTCCGAGCCAAGGGACTTGGCGGATGCAGATCAAGTACAATGGGTGATCGATTGGGAAGCTTCTGAGCCAGTTCGGAATGTGTTCTGTTTCTTGCTCAAGTTCGAAATCCTTTCGCGCCCGTCGCCCCAATCCGAACTGTAATAGCGCCGCGATCCACCAACCCAACCAACTCAACAACGTTCCGACCGTTACGCCGTAGAGGGCACCATTTGCAATCGAAAACAGATCCGACGGAAACGGGGTCAATGCCATCGCGACGTGCATGGGCAGCAAAATCCCAATGGCGCCCATGCCGTAGACGTCCCGAATCTGCTTCAGCTCGTTTTCCGACATCCACTGCACCAACCACATTCCGACGAAGCACAGCACCAGGATCGCGTAGGACACCGGTGATCGGAGCAGGCGTGTCCAAAAACGACGCAGGGCGGTCATGTGGTAGCACAGTGGGAAGGAATGCACGTTCGTACGTCAGCCATTCTACCGTTCGTCAACGAAACCAGCCAACGAGATGAATCGAACCGTCGAAAACCCTCGCATACTCCTTTCCGAAGGTTCGAGTAACTCTGCAAGGCAAACGCTCTACGGGCTTGCACCTGGCTACCCCGTCGATATTCTCGACCCATCCCCTTGGTGCCAGTGTCGTTTTTCTACACATGTGCGGCGGCGGATCGCGTGTCCGCAAATTGCCAAGGACCCGATCGGGTACGTTCGTTTTGTCGCGCGGTTGGTGAGTGAGGGCCGCTATGACGTGCTGTTCCCGACCCACGAACAGGTTTATGCGTTTTCGCGGTTTCGAGATCTTTTCCAAAAACGAGTCGGGCTCGCAGTTCCGGAGTTTGCCGCCATCCAACGCGTTCAAAGCAAGGCGGAGTTTGCCGTCCTGATGGACGAACTCGGGCTACCGACGCCGGTGACGAAAATCGTTCACACCCAATCGGAACTGCTCGCCCACGACGATTTTCCGTGCTTCATCAAGGTCGCCCACAGCACCGCGAGCCTGGGCGTCGAACGGGTGGGTAACGCGACTGAGCTTCGCCAAACCGTTACCCGTTTTACCGAGGCCGATGTCTGGTGGGAGGGGCAACCGATCGTGATTCAACAGCCCGCGCCCGGACGTCAAGCGGAAGTCAGTGCCGTATTCCAAGATGGAAGACTCGTTGGTGCGGCATGTGCCGACGTTCTGGCCACGGGGATCGGAGGTGGTCCCGCGCTGCGGCGGACCGCCATTCATCCGCCGGTCCTCGAGCATGTCGAGCGATTTGGGAACACGCTCAATTGGAATGGCCCGGTTTCGCTGGAGTACTTCTACGATGCGGAATCCCAACAGCCGTTTTACATCGAGTGCAATCCCCGTATCGGCGAGTCGTTTAACGCCTTACTCGGAGGCGTCAATCTCTGCGAGGCCACCGTCCGGATCGCACTGGGCGAACGGGTCGAACGGTTGCCAGCGGTGCAGCCGGGAGTGCTCAGTCACAACGGTTTTATCGTCATGATTGCCGATGCGTATAATGGGGCGTCGCGAGGACAATTGCTTCGCAAACTATGGCATCACTGGACACGTCAAGACGGATGCGAAAGCGAGATGACGCGGCCGGCTGAGGACTTGTTAAGTCTGATCCCCGCGACTGCGGTCATCACCATGTTGCTGGTGAATCCCAAGTCCGCGCGGGATCTCGCCAAAGGGACCGTCGACAACTACTCGCTGCCCCATGCGGCGGCGCAAAGGATTGATGAAATGCCGCAGGATGTGATCGCTGAAATTCAGACCATTCTCTTATAGTTCTTAAGTTCTATTCTTTCGCTTTTGCCCCTCGGTGAATCATGTCGATGCAAATCGCCTCTCCACACAATCTATTGTCCACATCGTTTGGTGAGGCCGACGTGGATCGGTTAAGGCAAAACGTTCAAGACCGTGTGCCGTTCTACGTGCGGATGCAAATCTCATCGTTTGAGGCACGTGCCGCTTGTTTGCTGCACGCGATGGTCAACGGAGATCGCCCGGACCCGTGTGCGTACCACGCGTTCTTTGGTAGCGGGACTTCCGAGGCGATATCGGGGGCGCTCAAGATCGTGCGCCACAACCATCAAGTTCACAAAGCGGGGCAGCCGTTGGTAACCGCGGTATATGATCCGAGCGGTGATCTTCAACAACTGTTTGACCCGTTTTCAGCCGGTCTGGACGAGGCGCTTGTACCCGGGCTCATCTATTTCGATGACTTTGGTCGGTTCTGTGAAAACGTCAATGATCAGACGCCTTCGAGTCTGTTGTTTCGCCACGGTGGTAGTGTTCCGGTCGAGCAGCTTTCTGAGATTTTGAAGAGCGCTGCCGATCGCGGCATCTACACGGTTCTCGACGAATCGACAACGGATCTGTCCGCGGGAGGGCCGATTGCCGCGCAATTGAAAACGTTGCCGGACGTGATCGCATTTGGTGAAAACCTCGCCGATCATAAGACCCCCGCGGGATGTTTTATGATGTCGAAATCCATCTACAAGGTGTGGGATAACGTCAAAGAGTACAACCTGCACAGCAATACCTGGGGTGGGAACAGTGCCAGCATGGCGGCGATGCTAGCGTTTTTAAAGACGACTCCCGGCTATGCAAGTTTGCCCCGGTCGGTCAGCGAAACGATGGAGGAGGCGAATCAATCGCATCTCGCGGCCACCAAGCTGTATGAGACTCACTGCAGTCCCAAAATGGCGACGATGCTGAATATCAGCGGTTTGAACAAGAACATTCGAACCGCCTATCAAGCCCGAATCACGACCGTGACTCGCCGTGGCGACGAAAGTGTCATCGACGCGTCAGGCACCTATGGTGTGAATCTGCATGGGCATAACCCTGACGATGTGATCGATGCCGTGATGGCTCGGCACGATGTCGAACATGACTATTGGGCGAATTTACACAGCCTGGTCGAACGCAAGACGGGATTTAAACACGTGATTCCCGCGGTCAGCGGTGCAACCGCGACAGAAGCCGCACTGACGTTTGCGTTGTTAGCGGCGGCGCCAAAGAAAAAGATCGTTGCACTCAAGGGCGGTTTCGGAGGCAAGACTCTCATTTCGTTAATTGTGACTTCGCGGGATCGATACAAAGTCCCGTTCGGTCCTTTGTATCCTCACATTCACTATGTCGATCCGTTCGGCGACAACGGGAAACAGGAATTGCTTGACTTGCTCAAGACCGATGATGTGGCGGTCGTCTTGCTGGAAACGGTCCAAGGCGAGGGTGGGGTCAAAGCGTGCCCACAAGATTTCTTGGATTTCCTTTCATCGCAAAAGGAACAGCACGGTTTTTTTATCGCGGTCGACGAAGTCCAAACAGGAATGTATCGGACGGGACAATTCCTCAACTATCAAAGGAAGTTGCCAGCGACCGACATCGTTTTGATGGGCAAAGCGATTAGCGACAATGTTTTCCCCGTCTCGGCTGTTTTGATGACGGATCGAGTTTACGAGCAGGCGGTACAGACAAAGGCGTCCGTCGTCGAGCGACTCGAGAATATGTATCGATGCCAGTTCGGTGCTCACATGGCGGTGCATGCGATTGAAGCAGGTGAGTCGCTCGGATTGGCGGAACACGCGAAGAACGCGGGCGAGTATTTTGCGAAGCGGTTGCGTGAGAAAACAGCTGATCTGAAATTCGTCAAACAGGTGCGCGGCGAAGGTTTGATGATCGGGATCGAGTTTGAGGAGTCGCTGCTTCCACGATTGGTGCGTGGTTCATTTGGCGGCCTGATCGCGTCGCGATGTGTCAATGATTCGAAGCAGCCGATTTTGGTCGCGTTCAATCCGGATAAACCGTTCTTGATCCGTTTCGTTCCGCCGCTGTGTATCACGATCGAGGAAATCGACGCGGTTATCGATACTTTTAATCGGGCGTTGCGTAGCGGATTTTTTGGCTTGATCAAACCGATTGTTGTGAACACCGTCAATTCAAAGCTCGGGCGGTTCTAAGAATCGATCCCGGTGCGGCCATTGCCCCGCGTGGACTGCCGTGTCGTGATCAACGGGCCCGCACAAGTGGGCCAAATCGGGAATCGGGTGCCGATTAGAAGCCGCTTGGTGAGGTGACCAAGTGGGCGTTTTGCGTCGCCCGGCACAGATCCATTAACGTTTGTGTTTCTTTAAACAGTTCGACCCACTCGAGATCCTCATCGGATGCCTGTGCCGCCGCTTCGATGCGACCGGCCGATTCGACGATCGGGGTGAGGAAGTTCGTTGCAGCCACTTCCGCGAGTTCGACCGCAAGCTGTTTCAACGCTTCGACGTCTTGGGTGTCAATCGCGTCGGCGAGCTGTTCGATCTGTTGACCGATTTGTAATGCGGTGTGCTTCGGAACGGCGAGCGCGATTCCTCGGGAGGTGGTGTAACCCAACGAAAGTTCCTTAGAACCGAAGATGGTTTTCTCGAGGAAGTGTTCGACGAGTTCGGCGTCGAATTGGGTTCCGCCACAGCGACGCAGTTCGGCGACAGCCTCTTCCGTGCTGCGGCCTTTGCGATAAGAACGATCGGACGTGATGGAATCGTAGGTGTCGGCGATCTTAAGCAGTCTCGCTGAAATCGACATGCTCTCAAAATCGATCTTACGGCCGTTGATCCGTTCACGCGACATGCTGTGGTGAGAGCGGATGATGTTTTCCAATTCGTCACAGTGGAACGTGCCGGCGATGATATCGAGGCCGACCGTGTTGTGACGACGCATGATCTTCCATTCGCTTTCATCAAGCGGTCCGGGTTTATGCAAGACCGTGTCGGGGACACCGATTTTTCCGATGTCATGCAGGAGGGCGGCGATCTCGAGCACGTATGTTTCACGCTGGCATAACAATCCGTCGGCGGCTCTCACGCAGAGGTCAGCGACTCGGCGGCTGTGTTCGGCCGTCGACGGGTCGCGATAGGCCAACGCCGAGACCAATGCCGTCACGGCATGGAATGGCAGTTTGACCAAGTCGGGATCTTGGATGTGCGACTTTTGCGACTCTTCTTCTTCGCCGAGGACCGAGACACGCTCGGGGTCAAAGACCACGCACTGGTTTCGGCCACCACGCTTGGCAACATAAAGACATTCGTCGGCTTGGTTGATCAGGTCTTGTGTTTCGGTGGCACCGAAGCGGGTTTCGCTGACACCGATCGACGCGGTGAGATGTAGTGCGGCGGGATCTGCGAACCGCACGTTCATGATCGCCAAGCGGGTCCGCTCGGCCTGCTCGAACGCTTGATCGATATCGAACCCGGGTAACACGACGCAGAATTCTTCACCACCGTATCGGCACACAATGTGTTGTTCTTCGAAGAGTTCACGCAGGACCGCAGAAACGCGGCGCAAGACGTCGTCGCCGGTGTGGTGACCGTAGGTATCGTTGACACTCTTGAAGTGGTCGACATCGACCATGAAGCACGACATTGGACGTGCTTCGCGTCGGAACTGTTCGAGCAGCGGTTCCATCCGTTCAAAAAACGCGCGACGGTTCAAACAACCGGTCAGCGCGTCACGGGTGGCCAGAATTTCGAGTTCCTGGTTCTTTTTCTGGATTTCGTCTTTGCTCTTGCGGAGCATCGTCAACATGTTCTCCAGTTCGACACGGTGTTTTTCAACGTGCGTGACGTCTTGGAAGGTGACCAGTGCCCCTTTTTGTTTGTTGTCTTCGCCGATCGGCCCGGCGTTGACGCTAAACACCCGGTGGACGCCGTCGCGTCCCGTCATCCGCAGGATTTCAGCGGTAACGCTTTGGCGTTCTTGAATCGCTCTGCTCCACGGGAACACGCGTTCGGACGCTGCGCCCCCGGTCGCTGTTCCGCCGGCAGCTGTGCCGGGAAAGAACCACGGCAGATCGGAGGCCAATCGATCGATCAGCTCTTCCATCTCGAATCCGTTAATGGTCAAGAAGTTTTCATTGGCGAGCACGATCTTGCCCGAGCCGTCCAGCACCAGCAAACCTTCTGCCAGAGTGTCGAGGGCTTGGCGGACACGATCGGGAACGACCTGAGTTCGCGAGAACACTCCCATGATCCGCATCATCAAAAGCGTGTACGACCCCATGCCGCACGCGATGAAGAAGACGATGAATTTGGTGATACCCGCATCGAGCACGCCACCGAAGAGGCCCGCTGGCGGGTGACGGAAACAGAATTCCAGATTTCCCCAATGCTGGTTCTTCAGCATGATGGGGATTTCTAAACAGATGTTGTCGCTTTCGCGGGGATTCGTCTCGGGTTGGTCGTTGGTGCCGGTCGCGTGAGGGGGGGCGTCCGATCCTGTGAGTTTATCGGCCAGCGAAAGAATTTTGGCCCGGGGGGACGTGTTTTCACCAGCCTTTGCACCGGACCGGATACTGAGGGTGTTGGCGGAAGCCACCGTTGGTTGAACCACGCCGCGGGCCCAATCGGGGACGTCATCGACGACGATGGGTGTCGATCCGTCGGGAGCGGTAAGCTTGCCCGACAGATCGGGGGTGTGCCAGCAACGGACGTGGTCGTCCGTGGCGATACGCAGGACCCCGACTTCGGTGCGGACGCCGATCGATAGCAATTGATCGTCTCGTTTGACGATCGCCCGGAGCATCGTGTCGATCTTCGGCCAGCGTTGGTTCCGGATGTCGTCGAGTGTGCTGATCGCAATATTTTGACATGTCTTACGGCGCAAAATCTCCTGCTCGATGCGCGAGTCCGGGATAAACCCGAACCACTGAGCACCAAGGATCAATCCGATGCCGACGCACACAAGTGCGAACGCAAGTCGGAGCGATGCGAGGATGGCCTTAAACAAGTGTTTTTAGAACGATCGATCGAGGAAGTAGGCGAGAAATACGTGATTCTGAATCGGACCCTCATTCGCTCGGGCATCGGGCCCGAGAGGGACTGTCCGCCAACAATCCAGGTATCGCGTTGAGAATATCTGGCAAACTCTTGGTCACAATTAAGCGTTTGCGTAAAATGATTGGGCTTCCGGGCCGTTGTATGGATCGCCGGCCGGAAGCTGAACGGATCATTCCGGTCGAATCGATTAATCGGTACCGTTTCAGAGGCTAGGCGATCCGGTAACCTGTAGTAGGCGTCCCCATGCAAACTCGCGTTTTGAAGGACGACTGACAGATCCGCTGCGAACCGAATGACGAGTCGCATCGGTAAATTCCGAAAATCCCCCACCCATGGATGGTCCTCCGATCAAACCGTCTGAATCGAAAAATGCCGCCGAAGAGCGTCCTGAGCCTGCTCCGGATCTCGAGGGTCCTGCCGATGTTTCCGAAGACAGCGCGAAGGACGCCACCTTTGAATTCAAAGGGCATGCACACGCGGCAGCTAAGGTGAAAACGTTTCCGCAAGAGCCTGGCGTCTACCTGATGAAGGACGCGGCCGGAGTGGTGATCTATGTCGGCAAAGCAAAGAATTTGCGTAACCGCGCCGGAAGCTATTTCCTGAAGGCCGCTGCGGAAGATGCCCGTACGGCGGATTGGATCGGTGACATCGCCGACATCGACTACGTGCAATGCGAGAGCGAAGTCGATGCGCTGTTGATGGAGTCGCGGTTAATCAAAGACATCCAACCGCGAAACAACAAAGATCTCAAAGACGATAAGACCTTCCCGTACCTGATGATCACGACGCGGGAGGAGTTTCCTCGCATTGAGGTCACGCGCGAGCCCAAGACGTCGGGGGTGAAGTTGTATGGCCCCTTTACCAGTGCCGGCGCTCTCCGCGGTGCGATCCAGGTGATGCAGCGAATCTTCAAATTTCGCACCTGCACGCTCGATATCAGCGAATCGGATGAAAAGTGGAAATGGTTTCGTCCCTGTCTCTTAGCCAGCATTGATCAATGCACGGCGCCGTGTAATTTCCGAATCAGCAAAGAAGACTATCGTCGCGACATCAAACGTTTGCAGACGTTTCTTGAGGGCGGCAAGACGAGGCTGATGAACGAGATGAAAGCAGAGATGGCGGCAGCGAGTAAGGAGTTGGATTTTGAGCGTGCCGCCGTGCTACGCGACGAAATCAAGATGCTCGAACGTCTCTCCGAACGAGGTGAGCTCGATACCCACGCGCAGCCTGAGGTCTTTTACATCGATCCCAAGAAGGGACTGACGGGGTTGAAAAAGGTGCTGCAATTGAGCGAGACACCGCGGATCATTGAGGGCGTCGACATCGCGCACTTGGGCGGAAATGAAACCGTTGCGTCGCTGGTCCAGTTCATCGACGGTTTGCCCTTCAAACCCGGGTATCGACGTTACAAGATTCAAGATGTCAAAGGCGTCGACGATTTTCGCAGCATCTACGAGGTCGTCTCCCGGCGTTTTCGGCGGCTCAGCGATGCGGGGGATCCCTTTCCAGATATTCTGTTGATCGATGGCGGCAAAGGGCAACTGAGCGCCGCAATGGCGGCATTTCGCGATCAAGAAATTTCACCGCCGACGGTGATTTCATTGGCGAAACGCGACGAAGAAATTTTTCGTCCGGGAAATCCGGAACCGCTGAGGCTCAGCAAAAACGCCTTTGCACTGCGTTTATTGCAGTACGTCCGCGACGAATCGCACCGTTTTGCCCAACACTATCATCACATCCTGCGTAATAAATCTACCTTCGAACGTTGAACCTTTCCGGGGGCAGAATGTCCGTTGATCGACTAAAATGTTAACTTAGGAGCGAGCGGAAAATGACTGTCCGATTGGGCATGGGAATTCGCCAGAATCCCTTACCCTGAGGATTTCCGGAGAAATCCACATCGTCATTTCATTTCCGCTCGGTCCTCACGGGCTCGCGGTATCTTTCAACGCTCTGTTCCCATAGAGTTTTGATCTCACTTTTTCAAACGGTTTCTTTTTCTTAAAAACCTGCCCTCTCGCCTGGAGTCCCAATCCACCTCGTGTCTCATCAACACAAATCTTCGGACATGTTTTCCCTCGTCGACGAGGGTCCGGAACGCAGCATTTTGGCGCGTCTTATTCTGCCCGGTTCGGTCGTCGAGGACGATCCACTGGAAGAACTTCACGGTTTGGCGACTACCGCAGGTACCGAAGTCGTCGATGAGTTGACGCAGAAAATGGGGACGCCCAATCACGCGACTTACTTCGGTAAAGGGAAAGTGGAAGAGCTTCGGCTGATGGTCGAGCGGCATGAAGCCCACGTGATCTTTTTCGATAACGACCTGTCGCCGGCGCAAGTTCGCAATCTCGAGAAAGCGACCAACGCCAAAGTGATCGACCGCACCGAGTTGATCCTGGATATTTTTGCGGCCGGTGCGCGGACGCACGAATCAAGGCTGGCTGTTGAGCTCGCTCAACTCGAATATTCTTTGCCGCGTCTTAAACGCATGTGGACTCACCTTTCGCGTCAATCGATGGGCGTTGGAATGCGCGGACCGGGGGAAAAGCAGCTCGAGGTCGACCGGCGGTTGGCGCAGAAGCGAATCCACGACTTAAAGACGGAGCTCAGTAAGGTTGAGTCACGCCGTGAGCGCGAAGTTGCGGGGCGAAATGAAATGCCCACGATTTCGTTGGTCGGTTACACCAACGCGGGTAAAAGCACGTTGATGAATGCGTTGACCGAGGCCAACGTGCTCGCTCAAGACAAATTGTTTGCGACTCTTGAGACCCGTACGCGACGTTGGCATCTTCCCAATAGGGGACACGTATTGTTGAGTGATACGGTCGGTTTCATTCGCGACCTGCCGCACTCGTTAGTCGCGAGTTTTAAATCCACGCTTGAAGAAACCCGTCAGGCGAATTTGTTGATGCACGTCGCCGATGCCAGCAGCCCGAACGTGTTCGAGCAGATCACGGCGGTCTATCAAGTGCTCGAAGAACTCGGGATCCAAGCCAAGGACACGTTGCTGATCCTCAACAAGATTGATTCGATCAACAGCCCCCGTGTGCTCAACCGTGTGCTCGATCGCTATCCACATGCCATTCCGGTCAGCGCCAAAACGGGCAAGGGGTTGGCTCCGCTCTGTGAAGCGGTGGGAGAGGCCCTATCGCGTGAATTTCTCGATGTGGAAATCGATGTCGCCCATCACGATGGAAAATTGCTCGCGTATCTGTCCGCCAAAGGCAAAGTTGAGTCGCGGGAATTTCACGATTCACACGTCACCGTTCGAGTCCGGATGCCCGCCGCAGCGATGGGCGAGGTCAACCGTTCGGCGATTCGGATCACGCCGACCGAACTGAAACTCACCGGCGAGATGGCGGATGCGGATGAGACTCCGGACAACGGAGGTGTGGCGAGCGTGGAAGTCAGCGACACACCATCGAGTGAAGTGGCGTAGCGGCAATGGCCACGCCGACAAAACCGGAGAAGAAACCCTGGAATCAACGAAGGTCGCGTTGGCGGCCCGAGGGCAGTCTCGCCATCGTGACGGGGGCGAGCAGCGGAATTGGTCGTGAACTCACCTTCTTGCTCGTCAGCAAAGGTTGTCGGGTGATCGCCGTCGCCAGGCGGAAAGAGCGACTCGATGAGTTGGTCTCACAGACGCGGCAAAACGCGTCCAACGCCGCTGTCATTCCGGTCGTGGGCGACGTGACCGACATGTCCGTGCGAGAGGAAGCCCTCGAACTAGTCGACCAGCTCGCCGATGGAAAGTTGAATCTGTTGGTTAACAACGCGGGCGTGGGAGGCATCGGCCGCTTCATGGACGCTGATCCTGATCGCATGCGGCAGATCATGGAAGTCAATTTTCACGCACCCGTGCAGTGGACCCGCGGGGCCATGCCGATGCTCCGCCGTGCCGCCGCCGATACCGCCGTCACGCATTGCACGCCTGTGATTTGTAATATCGGCAGCGTACTCGGGCACCGCGCCGTGCCAGATAAAAGCGAGTACTGTGCCAGCAAGTTTGCACTGCACGGATGGAGTGATTCGCTCCGCGCGGAACTCGTCTCAGAAGGGATCGCGGTGGTTTTGGTGAGCCCGAGCACCACCCGGAGCGAGTTTTTTGAGTCTCTCGTTGGCACCGAACCCGGGCAAAAATCGAACAGCGTCGGGAGTTGGCCGGCCAGCCGGGTCGCCCGTGCCACACTCGCCGCCATCGTGGCGTGTCGTGCCGAGGTGATCTTAAGCCTCGGCGGCAAAGCTCTCGTCTACTCCGATCGTCTGACGCCCCCGTTGGTTAACGCGGTGCTGGCTCGAACGGCAGGCAAGCCGAAATAACCTTATCGGCGGAGTGCATTTTTTGCGGTCAGAGGCGGGAACCGCGGGCTCTTCAATTTGAGCGTAACGTGGCTGTTGTGAGTCACGCGGGAAAGGGCGAACACTGCCGAGAAACGCCCCCTTTCCTCCGGACGCATCATTTTCTTAGGAGTGAAGGCGGGAAAAACAAAACTTTTCTGTAATTTTGGGGGACGATCGGGTATAAACGGTCCGTGAAGGTGTTTAATCCCCCGATATCACCTTTCTATCCCGCCCCATATTGTTTGAGTCCGTTGTGTTCTTTGTCATGCAAAGATCACTTCCGGTTGCTCTCCTACCTGTGATTTAGTGAGTATTGCGATGAGACCTGCGCAGTCGAATACGCCCCAATGGATTGCCCTCGCTTCTATCTGTTTCGCGGTCATGATCGCCGGAATGGCGTCGGCCGAACCCGGTCCCGCGAATTCTCGCGAATCGGCCAAACGATCCGGTGACCAGAGTCAGCTCGCTTCGGTCAGTGAATCCATGTCGGTGCGGTTCTCTGATGCGGAAACCAAGGAAGTCCCCGATTTTCAAAAGCACGTCATGCCGTTGCTGGGCCGACTCGGGTGTAACGGCCGGTCCTGTCACGGATCGTTTCAGGGCCGAGGTGGTTTTCAGCTCTCATTATTTGGGTACGACTTCAAGGCCGACCATGCCGCATTGTTGGACGAAAACTCAGGCCGGGTCGACGTCGACGATATCACAGAGAGTTTAATCCTCGCCAAGCCGATCGATGCTGACATGCACGAAGGCGGCAAGCGGCTCGACGAAGGCAGTTGGCAGTTCAACACCTTGTATCGTTGGATCGAATCAGGGGCCGTTGCAAACGCTTCGATTCAGACGCTCGACCGTTTGGAGATCCAACCCGCTGAGATTCAGTTCGATACGGACGAAGAAGAGTTGCAGTTGACTGCCATCGCCCACTGGGCCGACGGGACTGTTGAAGACGTTACCGAATTGTGTCGCTTTTCCAGCAACGACGATGCTGTTGCGGCGATTAATGAAAACGGTCTTGTGCATAGCGGACTGTCAGGCGACACGCATGTGGTGGTCTCGTACGACAGAGCGGTTGTACCCATCGCCGTGACGCGTCGTGTCCAAGTCGAGTCGTCGATCGATGTTCCCCCGCGTTCGGAGCACCCCGTCGATCAACTCATTGCGATCAAACATGCCAAACTCGGCATCATTCCATCGCCCTTGTGTAACGATTCCGAGTTCATTCGTCGAGCGAGTTTGGACATTACCGGCACGCTGCCGGCGGCCGAAGAAGTCCGCCGTTTTCTCGTCAGTGATGACCCGAACAAACGCAACCAGCTGATCGAAGACCTGCTCGATGCCCCAGGCTACGCCGCCTGGTGGGCAACCCGCATTTCGGACTGGACGGGTAACAGCGACGCGCAGCTCAATAACGTTTATCCGATGCGTGGTGCGGCAAGCCGTTTGTGGTACGAATGGCTTCGTGTGCGGCTCGATGATAACGTGCCATACGACGAGATCGTCGAAGGCATCGTGAACGCCCAGAGCCGTCAGGAAGGCGAAGACTATCGTGAATATTGCAAGGAGATGACCCAGGCGTGCATGCCTGGCAATGAAGAGATTTTCGCCGCTCGCGACGGGATGCCGTTGTTCTGGGCACGTCGTAATTTCCAGAAGCCAGAAGAACGGGCGATCGGATTCGCGTACGCGTTCTTGGGTATCCGAATCGAGTGTGCTCAGTGTCACAAACACCCGTTCGATCAATGGTCCAAGGATGATTTCGATCAGTTCGCCAAGATCTTTCAAAACATCAACGCTCGTGCCAATGCGGTCTCCAAGGACTCCAATCAGATCCGCAAAGAACTACTGGAGTCGATCACTGACGGTAAAAAACTTAACAACGGTGAACTTCGGAAACTCGTTTATCGTGCAGCCCAGAATGGACAGGTTGTTCCGTTTCCTGAGCTGACTTACGTGGATCAAACCGCTTCCGCACGCCAACGGCTTGCCAAGCAAAAGAAGAGCAAGAAGGGCATGACGGCGACCATCAAGGTCCCGGAAGGATTTGTGCTCGGACAGGCGGAACCGGTCAAGCTCGACAAAGATCCGCGATCGGAATTGATGCGATGGATGCGTGACGCTGACAATCCGTATTTTGCTCCCGCGATCGTGAACCGCGTCTGGTCGAACTACTTCGGCGTCGGGATCATCAATCCCACCGACGATATGAATCTGGCCAACCCGGCGAGTAACCAACCGTTACTCGAATACTTGTCGACAGGTTTTCGTGATAGCGGATTCGATTTGCGATGGTTGCACCGCGAAATCGTGACGAGCCATGCGTACCAACGCAGCACGCTGACGAATGCGAGCAATGCCCGCGATCGACTCAACTTTAGCCGACACGTCCCGCGACGTTTGCCCGCCGAAGTGATTCACGATGCCGTGTTGTTGGCGACTCAATCAACGGTTCAATCACAAAAGATGCGATCGACAATGTCGGACATGGCGATCGCCGCGGATATCAATCAAGGCCGCAACCAACGCAATTTTGCGTTGCAAGTGTTCGGCCAATCGGAACGAGAAAGTAACTGTGATTGCGATCGCAGCGACTCGCCGAGTTTGTTGCAGTCGATCTATCTCCGCAATGACATTGAGATGTATCAACAGCTCGCTTCGAAGAATGGCTGGGTCGCTCAGGCGTGTGCCAGCCTGGGAGAAGCGGGGCCGGCAGCGAAAGATAATCCGATCAAAGATCAGATTGCACGCAAAGCCGATCAGGCTCGCCTGCAAACGATCGCCCGGGTCAAGCGTTATCTTGCACTCAATGAAAACAGACGCGAGTCGCAGCGACCCAGTCTCGAGAAAAACTACGTCGATCTCAAGAAGCGATTGAAGCAATTCGGATTTGAAACCCCGAGCTTGCGAGAATTGCTGGCTGATCCCGATTCATGGCAATCGGTGTCGAGGGACGAGGCGGCGACACGACGCGTTTCTGACTCGTTGGAGTCCGTCATTGAAGATGCGTACTTGCGGGCTCTCTCGCGTACGCCTGATCAAGAAGAACTCGCGATCGCGATGCAGTATATCAACGACTCCGAATCTGTCGCCGATGGTTTGTCCTCCGTGATGTGGGCATTGGTGAACACAAAAGAGTTCATCATCACGCACTAATTTCCCTTCCTTCTAGCCACCAAATGAATCATGCGGTTACATAAGACTTGTGATGGCGTTCGTCGCCGAGATGTTATTCGAATGGGTTTGCTCGGTACCGGCGCAGTCGGAATCGGTGGGCTCTCGTTGCCGAATTGGTTGCAGATGGCCGAGGCCGGTGAGATCAATCCGACGCGTGTCAAACGGGCTATTTTCATCGAGCTCGTCGGTGGCCCCTCGCACATGGACACGTTCGATCTGAAGCCGGATGCACCGGATGCGGTTCGGGGCGCGTTCCGCCCCATCGATACCAACGTGCCTGGAGTCCAGATTTCTGAGCACCTGCCGCGGCTGGCCGGAGTTGCCGATAAATTTGCCATCCTCCGTGGCGTATCCCATACCCTGGCCGCTCACCAACTCGGCCGTGAATACGTGAACTCGGGTAGTCGTCCGATCCCCGCACTGCAGTTTCCCAGCTTCGGTTCGGTCGTCTCTGCGGAGCGGGAATGCGACGTCAACATCCCACCACACGTCGCGATTCCGCGGGCCGGTCACGGTCCCGGGTTCCTCGGATTGGAGAACGCGGCGCTCGAAACCAAGGCGGCTCCGCAGTTCGGTAGGCCGTTTTCGGTACGCGGTATTTCGCTTCCTGGCGATCTGACGGTCGATGAAGTCTCACGCCGACAGGAACTGCTCAAAGGCCTCGATCGGCGGTTTGCCGAATTGGAATCGAACGATCAATTGCTGCAAGGCTTGTCGCGTTTCGGCGAACAAGCGTATGCGATGATTACGTCGCCACGGGCGCGCAAGGCATTCGACATCAGTAAAGAACCTGAGAGTTTCCGCAAACAGTTCGGCGAAGAAGCCTTCGGTCAGAGTTGTTTGCTGAGCTTGCGGCTGGTTGAGTCAGGAGTCAACTTTGTGTCCTTGCAGCTTGGTGGTTGGGATACGCACCAGGATAACTTCACGAAACTCAAAACGGATCTGCTACCGAAACTCGACTATGGTTTGAGTGGCTTGTTGAACGGACTCGAACAACGCGGTCTGCTCGAATCGACAGCCGTGATGGTAACAGGCGAATTCGGACGGACGCCTAAAATCAACACCCGCAGTGAAGAAGGTGGCCGGGATCACTATCCTCGCTGCATGTTCATGCTGATGGCTGGTGGTGACGTCCGTGGTGGCCAAGTGATCGGTGAAAGCGACGACACGGCATCGGCGCCGCGACACGATGCGATCACGCCGGATGACGTCGCGGCGAGTTTCTATCACAACCTTGGCATCGATCCGACGAAAGAGTTCAACTCGGATACCGGACGGCCGATCACTCTGGTTCGCAACGGTACGGTGATCGACCGTTTGTTCGCGTAAGCAACTCGGCTCACGCCCGACAAATCGCTCTCTTGCAACGGCCGATTCGTGAAAACGAAGCGGCCGTTTTTTTAACGCCGTCCTGGGTTTGGCCGCGACGGCGTCTTGTGTTTAGAACAGGCTCGCGGGTTCGGCCTTGAGCAGTTTTCGCAGGGCGAAGACACCCGCAGCGTTGCACATCAAAAGCGATAGACCCAGCACGAGGAACATCCAAGTCGTCGTCATCCGGATCGGGATGTGTGAGTAGTGCGACGTCAGGTAGTACAGCACGTATGCCATCAACAGTGACGGTGGGAACGCGAGGATTGCCAACAGCGTGGACTGTGTCAGCAGCGTTCTGACGAGATAGCCGTTGCTGTAACCGATTGCCTTGAGCGTCGCATATTCGCTCAAGTGTGACGACAGGTCCGACGCCAACACCATGTAACTGATCACGCCCCCGACGACAACGGCCAACACGACCCCGATTCCAAAGATCAATCCGATCGGTGTTTGGAAGTACCATTGGAGACGTTCGGCTTTCATCACTTCATTGAGCGTCATCGCGTGGGCCTGCGACGCGGGACCACCAAGAGATCGCAATCGCTGCTTAATCGCATTCAGTCCGGCCTCGACATTCTCGGAATCTTCGAGCGTCACGAGAATTAACGAGACACGGTTCCCGCGTCGGCCGGGCGTGAGTTCTTCGAAGGTTTCACGCGATGACAATAACGCACCATTGGCTGCGAGGCCCGTGCCCATTTCGAACGTGCCCTTCACTGTCGCTTGGCTACCGGCCACGTCGGTTGTTCTGCCGATGTCTGCAGGGCCAAACTTGATTCCGTCACTCGGGCCAAAATCATCGGTGCTGGCGTCGTCGATCAAAACGGCGCCCGTGGGTCGGAGTTGGGCTCGGGTGGCGGGAGTGAGTTCGGGCAAGTCAAACGCGGGTTCATCCAAGTCGATCCCCATCAGCGCGATCGCACGGAATGAGTGGTCGAGCGGGTTTTGCCACTGGGTCACGCCGATGTCCAACGGCACGACCTGCCGAACTTCGGGAAGCCCTTCGAGCCATTGCGGCAGGTCTCCGGGTAACGAAGACGGATCGTAGAGATGCAGGTAATCCTGCGACCGTACGACGACATCGCAGTCCATGCGATTGAAGACGACGGTGGCGGTATCTCCGACGCTGCCAAGAAAACCCAACTGCATGAACATCAGCAGGATCGCGAATCCGATTCCGCTGAGTGAGACCGTCGTGCGGATCGGAGCGTCAGTCAGGTTCTTCCAAGCCAACGACGTCCGTCGGGGCGACCGCCCGTAACTCAGCGTCGCGCGCTCGACAGATTCTGCCGCTTGGGAGCCGGATTCACTCGAGGGTCTCGGTGACACGCCCGCACTCATGTGGATGTGGCATCATCGGTCGTCGTCGCTGGCGGCGAAGCGGAAACCGCCGGGGTAATCGGTTGAGCAAAAATGGTGATCTCAACCTGCATGTGAATTCGTTCGGCCGCCGCGGCGTTATCTTTCGGTGCAATTTGGATCGTAACCTCGGCGGTGTGCCGATCGACGGGCTCCATCGGAAACGGGCTTGGCATTGTCGGGGATGCAATCATTTGGTTGATTCGCCGCACAGTGCCGGTGAGTTTGTCAGACAATCCGGGGCTCGTGATTTCCGCTGTTTGTCCTACTTCGATCCGTCGTAGGTCGGCCACGTTGACTTCGGCGATGCAAACCATTTGGCTGGTGTCCGCCATATGCAGCAGCGGCATCGTGGTGGTGGCTTGGCCGGTCATCGTGTCGAGTTTTAAAATCCGGCCAGCCGTGGGGCTGATCAATTTGGCGGTCTCGATGTTCAAACGGAGCAGTTGGATTTGCTTTTCGAGCGAACCCAGGGATGCCGAGGCGCGTGCCGCAGCGATCGATTTTTCGGCCGCAACGATGTCTTGCTTTGCTGCCTCAACGGCGAGCTCGGCAGTCTCGATGGCGTTTCTAGCATCCACACGGGCGGCTTCGTACTGGGCCCGCGTTTCGCTGATCTTCAGCGATTCTTCTTCGAGTTTATTCTCGGAGACCAGGCGCTGCATGTTGGGGTTGTCGGATGCCGTTCGCAGGCGATCGAGCTTGCGTTCTCCCAATTCCGCGGCCCGTCGGAGCAAATCGAGACTGCCGCCCGGTCCCTCAGCGATTCTCAGTTTCTCGCGTGATTGCTCCAGCTGAGTTTGAGCCTGCTCGAGTTTCATCTGAGCGACTCGCAAGCGGGCGTTTGCAGCCGCTTCTTCCGCTTCGAGCCGTGCTTTTCCTTCGGCGAGCTTCATTTCCGCTACGTCGAGTTCGATCGTTTTAGCTCGCAGGCTTTCGAGCTCTACCAACAGGTCGCCCTTTGCCACCGTTTCGCCTTCGGAGACGGCCACGCGAGCGACGCGATCTCCCGGAGGTGCCATCACCGACAGGACGCCGCCGAGTGGTTGGAGTTGTCCCTGGGCGACGACTTGGGCCTGCGATTCGGCCTTTTGACGCGCGTTGGCAATTTCGGTCGCTTCGCGTTTCGGGTCTGAGCCAAATTTTGACAGACGGCCATCGCAACCAACCTGCGTCATTCCGCAGGCCGCGGCAAGCAGCGGGCCGATCAGCAATCTGCTGTGGACGTTAGGAAACCGCATGGAAACTCAGTGAACCGAAAGAAAAACGAGTGGAATCAAAAAAAGCCCATACCTGATCCGATAGAGTAATTCAGAATGGGGACGCGCGGCAGAAAATGACGAAAAGTCTGTACCAGCACGGCCAATGCTAAGTTAACGTAGTCTCACTGCTTTTTATATTCCCGTTCCATGAAAGACAGCGTGAACCGCGAAAACGTCAAAACAAGAGCCGCAGATACTGTTCGATCGGCCCGTGATTCGGCGACTGGCAAGCTTTTTCGCCGCTTTAAGTCGAAAAGTGTCGAGGCAGATCGCAGTTTTGACGGGTCCGCGCTCATTAACGTTTGCGGCGTCAACCATTTTTTCGGTACCGGCGACGCCCGCAAACAGGTCCTCTACGACAACAATTTGCAAGTCCAGCCTGGCGAAATCGTGATCATGACCGGGCAGAGTGGCTCGGGGAAAACGACACTTTTGACCCTCATCGGCACGATCCGCCGAATCCAAGAGGGCCAGATTCACATTCTCGGCCAGCCTCTGAGAGACGCCCGCACGGCGGAGATCAACTCGATCCGAAAGCGGTTGGGGTTCATTTTTCAGGCCCACAACCTGTTCGGCTCGCTGACCGCACTTCAGAACGTCCGAATGGCCCTGGAATTGCAGCCCGACCGGTTGCCCCGTAGCGAACAAAACCGGCTCTGTGAAGAGATGCTGGTCGCCGTGGGGCTGGGCGAGCGAATTCATTACAAACCCCGAAGCCTATCGGGTGGCCAGAAGCAGCGGGTTGCGGTCGCCCGGGGGCTTGTTCACCGGCCCGAAATTCTGCTCGCCGATGAGCCGACCGCGGCGTTGGACAAGGATTCCGTGCGGCAGGTCGTCGAACTGTTTCAAAAAGAGGCGCGGGAGCGAGGGACTGCGATCGTGATCGTCACGCACGACAACCGAATCCTCGATGTCGCCGACCGAATCGTCAAAATGGATTTCGGAAATATCGCCCAAGACACGAACCTCGACGAAGCCGCGTTGCTCGGTAAAATGCTGCATCGCTGCGATCTGTTTTCGCTGGTTTCGGTCAGTACGTTGACGACGATCGCACGGAAGATGAAACGCGAAGAGCACGCTCCCGGCGACCGGATCGTGACCTATGGCGACGTCGGCGATCGTTTTTACCTCATTCGAGAAGGTGAGGTTGTCGTCCGCCGTCCGCCGCTGCCGAGCGATCCGGCGAGCCGTAGCAGTAAGGAGTTCACCGAAGTCGCACGGCTTACCGAGGGTGATTTTTTTGGTGAAACCGCCCTTCTGACTGGTGACACCCGAAACGCTCACGTTGACGCTGTCACCGACACGGTGACCTACAGTCTCGATGCCGCGACGTTTAACGAAGTCAAAGCGGGGCAAAAATCGCTCGAAGAAGAAGTCCGCAGCAGCGTCTTCTCCGAATAGCGCGTATTTTCAGAAGACGGCCGCCCCATCTTGACGATTACGAAGATGGCGTCAAAATACTACGCCGCAGACCGGAGACGGTTTGTGACCAAGGAGGATAAGCGAATTGGCAAGCAGGTTGATTCGAAATCAATTGCTCCGTAAGGAGTTGCGGGTTCGAGTCCCGTGTCCTCCGCTGCTAAAAAACACCCTCAATTACAAATGTTTTTGAGGGTGTTTTTTTTATGCGCCTTCGCCCTGAGCAGGGACCTGTTCGTTGCCGGTTTGGTCGGGTGACCCGACCGGCCCCGATGATGATTCAGCGGTTGGTTGTCGCGGCTCTAAAATCGTGGAAACGCCCGTGTGATCGCTGCTTCTAAATCAGGGCCGCTGATCGGTTTGAGGAGGAAGTCGGCGATGTAGGCCGAGTCTTCCGCAGCAGGACGTTCATGTGACGACACCACGATGACGGGGATCGTGTGCGTTTTCGAAATCACTTTCGCCGCGTCGATGCCCGACATCTCTGGCATGCGGATATCGGTAATGACGAGATCGGGATGCTCGGACGAGCAAAGCTTGACTAGCTCACGACCGTTCGTCGCTTCCCCGACCACGTCACAGCCGATCTTGCAAAGCAGACGACGGAACCCTTGCCGGATGTCATCTTCGTCGTCGGCGATCACGATTCGGAGGCGGGTTGTCATTGTCTGGGGGCGAGTGGTTGTCGCAACCGAGTCCTGTTTGAGGCGGGATGGATCGTTGGGGGATTTGATCTAAGCACGCGGCATCTTGATGACGAATTCAGCGCCATCATTACCATCGTTTCCGATTTCAATCGTGCCTTGGTGTGCTTCGATGAGTCTCTTGGCAATTGCCATGCCTAAACCGGTTCCCTTGGCTTTGGTCGTGTGAAACGCTTCAAAGACGTGAGATCGAATCTCCTCAGGCAGTCCCGGTCCATTATCGTGTACCGAAATGGACAAACTGGGCACACCCTCAATGTCCATATTCTGACACCTTACGGTAATCCGAACCGGATCTGGACACGCGGCCAGCGAATTCTCGAACAGGTTGCGGAACACTTGTTCAAAACGAAAAGCATCGAAGTGGCAGTCCAAATCGACATCAGGAATCATTTCGACGAGTTCGGCATCACGGTCGGCTCGCGAGACGCGGAGGTTCGTCCAAGCTTGTCGCCAAGTTTCCGCCATGTTGCCCGCCGACGTGTTTAATTGAATCGGTCCCGCAAAACTGCGAAGTTCGTCGTGGAGGCGTTCCAGGTCGGCTCTGGCTCGGCTGATCCGCTCCAGGTCCTCGCGAGCTTCACTGCCCGCCTCGATTTCGTACTGCAGCACGTCCACGCTGACTTGGATCCGCTGCAGCGCATTGCGGCTCTCGTGCGCGATCGCTGAAACCATCTGGCCCATCGCCGCGAGCCTTTCGGCTTGAACGAGTTTCGATTGGCTCTCGGCCAACTTGGCTTCGGCAATCTTGCGATCGGTAATGTCACGGATCAAACCCATGTATCCGAGTGGCTCGCCATCTTCATCACGGATTGTCGTGCCAACAATTTCGCCGGGAAACGTCTCACCCGATTTCCGACGCCATTGAATCTCCGTCGCGGCAAGTGTTTCGCCCTGCTCGGCGTTGAATCGCATTTTTAGCAGCCGATCGTAGTCGTCTGGGTTCGCGTAGAGGAACGCGGTCTGTTTCCCAATGACTTCTTCCGGATCGTAGCCAAAAATACGGCCGGCGCTGCGGTTAAAGTGCGTGATCTTGCGGTCGAGATGGCCCGAGATGAGTGCATCGGGAACACTGTTGAGGATGGTTTTTAGCATCGCCCGTTCACGCTCGACGGAGTTCTGATAGCGGACACGCTGAATGGCCAACGCGGCAAGATTCGCGCTGCTGGATACGAACTCCAGTTCGTTCTCCGTGGGGGCGCGAGGGGTCTGATAGTACATCGCAAACGTCCCGAGCACCTCGCCACTCGAGCCAATGATGGGTTCTGACCAGCAGGCTCGCAGCGACGCTTCTGCGGCGACGTGCCGAATAGCTTCCCACAAAGGGTCGGTGCTGATGTCTTCGACGACAACGCGTTGGCCCGTGAATGCCGCTGTTCCACATGAACCGACGTTCGGACCCGGTTTCACCCCCTCAACGGCGGCGCAGTAAAAGTCCGGCAACCGGCGGGAGGCGCCGTTGTGCAAACACCCGGTCTTTTCATCGAGCAAAAGAATCGACGCGATCATTTCCGGACGCGATTCTTCGGCAACTTCGACGAGAGTATCGAGTACTTCGTCGAGTGAAGCTCCTTGGGCGAGTCGTTTGAGCACGCGTGTCTGGCCACGCAGATCACGCTCCAGCAGCTCGCGTTGATCGAATGTTATCGGATCGCTCATAGGGGGCTTGTGTTAAAGAGTTCGTGTCGTTGGACGACAACACGGCGGGCAACGGCATCTATCCAGCAAATCTAATCATATCTGTGAGTGTCGACTATTCATCATACGACGAGCCGGCCGGTGACAACGCTTCAAATTCCTCTCCCCCGATGACTCCCGATTTCGCTTCGAACGGCTAAAATGCACCCATGCGAAATGAAACCTTCGAAATTCTGTTTGTCGACGACGATTCGGATTTTGCCGCGGGTTGTGTTCGTTGGTTCCAAAAGAACGGCCATCGAGTCACCCACACGTCCAGCGGTCAAGATGGAATCGGTCAGTGCGAAAAGCGAGATTTCGAGATTGCGGTGCTGGATTGGAATCTGCCCGGACTTAGCGGTCTGGAGCTCGTCCAACGGATGCGGGACATCAACCCAGAAACCGAGATCATCGTCTTAACCGGCGAAGGCACGATTGAAAACGCCGTCGAGTCGATGCGCCGTGGTGTGTTCGATTTTCTCTCCAAACCGTTCCCAATGGCCGAACTGGAGAGGCGTTGTTTGGGGGCGCTTGAACGAAGAAAGCTCCGCAAGGAAAACGCTCAGTTACGTGAGGTCATCGACCGAACGAACCGCCATACCGCGAAGATGATCGGGGAATGCGAGACGATGCGAAAGGTCTTCCGGCTGATCGATCGTGTCGCACCCACGGATAACCCGGTGCTGATCCAAGGCGAAAGCGGAACGGGTAAGGAATTGGTCGCTCAAGCGATCCATCAAGGGAGCACGCGAGCAAAATATCCGATGGTGACGGTGAACTGCGCGGCACTGCCTGAGCAGTTGGTCGAAAGTGAACTGTTTGGGCACGAAAAGGGTTCCTTTACGGGCGCCACCGCCGCGAAACCAGGCCTGTTCGAAGTGGCGGATAACAGCACACTTTTTATCGACGAAATCGGAGAGATGCCGCTCGCACTCCAACCCAAATTGCTGCGAGTTCTAGAAGACGGATCGATGCGTCGAGTCGGCTCGGAAAAGGAACGTCGCGTCGATGTGCGGATCGTCGCCGCAACCAACCGCAACTTGAAACAGGAGGTCGAAGAGGGCAGGTTTCGCGAAGACTTGTACTACCGTATCAATGTTTTGATCCTTGATCTTCCGCCACTTCGCGAGCGCGGAAACGATGTCGGTTTGCTGATCGACTATTTTCTCGCCGAGGGGTACGAATTGGCTGAAGATGCCCGCTCGGCACTTGAATCGTATGATTGGCCCGGCAACATTCGCCAACTCATCAACACGATCAAGCGAGCACAGATTCTGTCTGATGATGTGATTACGATGGACGACTTACCCGATGAGTTCGAGCCTCCGCCTAACGATTCCGATTCGTCGAGCCCAGAAGGATCCCTCATCGCTTTACAGCGGCAACACATCGCCGAAGTCCTTGAAAGAGAAAAAGGCAACAAGTCCGCCGCCGCCCGCATTCTCGGTGTCGAACGCCGGAAACTCCATCGAATGATGAAGCAACACGGGATCGCGGAATGACTCGCGATCGGCAGCCACCCACAGACGCTTTCACGATGCTGTCCGCCTTCTGACATACGCCATCCGCTGCTTTGACGCGTTCGCCGTCGGAATCCGAAGGCACCGAAAGATCGACAGAGTTTCGGCTCTCTGTTGTCAATCACTTGACCCGAAACGACGAGACATCCAATGAATAAGATTGCAGTGACGGCGGCGAGCGGCCAGCTTGGTTCTGAAATCGTGAAAGCCACCGTCGAGATGGTTGGCCCGGATAACGTCGTCGGGCTCGCGCGAACGCCCCATAAAGCAGAGTCGCTCGGCCTCGAAGTCCGGCCCGGCAATTACGAATCACCGAGTGACCTGGAAAGCTCGCTGCAGGGCATCGATACGGTCTTATTGGTATCCGGAATGGATGCTCCGGAAAAACGGATCGGTCAGCATCGCAACGTGATCGAAGCGGCGAAACGGGCCGGGGTGACCAAGATCGTTTACACCAGCATTCAGGGCGCCGAACAAAACACCGCGTTTTCGCCTGTGGTTCAGAGCAACCGACAAACCGAAGAAGATGTCCGCATCAGCGGTCTGCAGTGGGTGATCGGTCGTAACGGGATCTATATGGAACCCGACGTCGACTACATCGAGACATACAAGCAACGAGGCGAGATCGCGAACTGCGCTGGTGAAGCACTGTGCGGGTACACGACCCGTTCTGAACTCGCGGCCGCGTACGCGAACATGTTGGCGCAGTCCGAGCACAATGGTCAAACCTACAACCTGCACGGTGAAGCGATCACGCAGCAACAATTGGCCGACTACCTCAGTGCCGCATTCGGGACCAATCTGAAGTACCGAGAAATGTCGGTGCAAGAGTATCGAGAGGATCGGGTCGCGGAACTCGGCGAATTCTTAGGCAATGTGATCGCTGGCATCTATGAAGGAATCCGAAACGGTGCCTTCAATAACGAAAGTCATTTCGAGAAAGCGGCCGGGCGTCCTCACGAAAGTTGGGACGAATACTTTGGTCGAGTTACCAATTAAACAGGCTGACTTGGTAACCGCTTGGAGACACCCGCCCTCGGGACGTCGATTGCTTTAGTGCTCTTTTTAGCGGAACGGCGCAAGCCGTCCGGTCCCGCGTTACCAGACCGTTCGCGCCGTTCCGCTCCATTTGAAATCCCGCAGTAGTTCAATCGACATCCCCTGGGAGGTTCGAGTGAAGCCGGGAAATCGCTTCCCCTCTCCGACCCCTTTGAGGTGAATTTTCCCCAGAGAAAAAGGGGTTTGAAAACACGTGTTGCTGTTGCGATCGTTCGGCCACGTCACCCGCTGACAAGAGATCGACAACTGGGGCCAGAACATTTGCACGTTTCATGTAGCGGTGGCTTCTATTCGCCAATGCTCGACCGATGGCGGCTGGAAGCCACCACTGGTTCGGTGGAAAGCTATCGCAGATCAGCTGGGCCGAGTGTGCTCAGCACTCTGCGATGTTAACGGCCAGCCCGCCTTGAGACGTTTCTTTGTAACGAGATGACATGTCCGCACCCGTGCGTTTCATGACACGGATCACGCGGTCGAGCGAAACCGTGTGTTTTCCGTCGCTGCGGAGTGCGAGTCGGCTTGCGTTGATTGCTTTGACAGCACCCATCGCGTTGCGTTCGATGCACGGAATTTGGACCAATCCTTTGATCGGATCACACGTCAAGCCGAGGTTGTGTTCCATCCCAATTTCAGCCGCTTGTTCGACTTGTTGGGGTGTTCCGCCGAGCACTTCGGTGAGCGCGCCGGCCGCCATCGAACAGGCCACGCCCACTTCGCCTTGGCACCCGACTTCTGCACCGGAGATGGACGCATTGCGTTTGTAGAGGGCGCCGATCGCGGCGGCCGTCAAGAAGAACCGCTCGATTTTGTCCTCCGTGGCTCCGAGACAAAACCGCGTGTAATAGTGCAAGACCGATGGAATGATGCCTGCCGCACCGTTGGTCGGCGCCGTGACCACGCGTCCGCCAGCGGCATTTTGCTCATTGACCGCGAGTGCGTACAGGTCGACCCAGTCGAGTACCAGCATCGGGTCGGTCGGTAGTTGCCCCTTGCTTGTGAGTAGTTGGAACAGCCGCGGTGCTCGACGCACCACGCCCAAACCGCCGGGGAGCACTCCTTCCGTTTGGCAACCCAATTGGACGCACTCCTGCATCGTTTGCCAAATCGTTCGCAGCCCCTCGCTGATCTCCGCGTCCGAACGAAAGACGCGTTCATTCTCCCGGATCAAATCACTAATGCTGCACGAGTGCTGCTGGGAAAGAACGAGCAGGTCATTGGCGGACGAAAACGGGTAGGGAACATCGACTTGATCCGCGACGTCGGGTTCTTGCCCTTGGCGAATGACAAAGCCGCCGCCGATCGAGAAATAAATGCTTTCATGCAGGAGGCGACCGCGATCCGCATCTCCGAACGCTTGCATTCGCATCGCGTTGGGGTGCGTGTCGAGCGTGATCCTGCGGTTGAAAATCAGATCTGTTTTCTGGTCAAACGGGACCGATTGAAGCCCATCAAGTTCGATCGAACTCGCTTGCCGAATGGTTTCGAGCTTGGTTGGAATCGTTTCAGGATCGATCGTCTCGGGCCGCTCGCCCGATAGTCCCATTAGTACGGCGGTGTCAGTTCCGTGGCCGAGGCCGGTTAACGCGAGCGATCCGTAGAGATCAATTTGGATCCGAGTGACCGATCCAAGCGAGTTTTGGTTCTGCAACTCCTCGACAAACAGCTTGGCCGCCCGCATGGGACCCACCGAGTGCGAACTCGATGGACCGATTCCGATCCGGAAAAGATCAAAAACGCCGCAGTAGGGACTTGGCTGATTGCCGCCAGCATTTTGGATCGTGGAAGGCAATTGGTGTTCCTCTTTCAATGGACCGCATCGTATCCATTGATTCTATCCTAAAAACGAGAGGGCGAAAAAGGAGTTGCGTCGATGTGAGTATCGACGCCCGTAATCAGCTCTGCGATTAAGCGTCCCGTCGATGGTGCGAGGCTAAGTCCCAACATGTTGTGCCCGGTTGCCAAAAACGCGTTTTCCAAACTTGACGATGCACCGATGATCGGCAGGCTGTCCCAGGTCATCGGACGCCATCCATACCAAGTCTCTTCGGCTGCTCCGTCGACCGGTGCGACGAGGTAGGGGCGTGCTGAATCGCGGAGTTGCTGGATGCGTTCTTCCCGGATGGTTGTGTCGTAGCCGGCAAATTCCATCATCGACCCGAGCCGCAATCCGTTCTCAAACGGTGACACACCGACTTTGTGTTCAGGGAAAAGTATCGGGTGCCTTGGTAGCGGTTCGACACGCTTCATCGTTACCGAATAGCCTTTGCCCGGTTCGATCGGGATTCGACATTCAAGTTCGTCTGACCAACGCGTGCTCCACGCGCCCATCGCAAAGACGAAATGATCGGCTCGCATTTCGCCGTGCGACGTTGAAACACGCTTGATGCGTCCGCCCGCTTTGTGGACTTTGGTTAGTTCACAATTCTCGATGAATTGCACCCCGTCGGCTCGCAAACGTTCAACCCACTGCTTATTGAGAAGGTCCGGCCGAACCGACGTGTCGCCCGGATAGTGAAATGCACCGGCAAGTCCGGGTTTCAAACCCGGATCAAACTCAGGGAGTTGATCTCCTTCGATTCGATCCGCCGTGACGCCGAATTCTTTCGTCAACATGCTGTCGTTTTTCGAGAACGCTTCCATCCCGCGGGCGGTTTGGAAGACGTACAGCAGCCCGTTCTCTTTCCATTCGCAATCCAGCGATTCGTCTTGAACCAAATCCCGATACTCGGTCATCGATGCGTCAAGGATCGATTGCAGATGCTTCCCAGCGGTCAACACTTGGCGATGATTACAGCGGCGGGCGAACTGCCACATCCAATTCCACATCGCGGGGCTCATGCGAGGCTTTACGCGAAAAGGAGCCTGTGGGTTGAACAGGGATTTCAACGCTACCGCGAAGGCACCCGGTTCGGTCAACGGCGGCACATGACTCGGGCAAATATAGCCACAATTACCATGCGAGCAGGCCGACGCCACGGTCCCGCGATCGATCACCGTGACTTCTAATCCGGCTTTCTTGAGATAGTGAGCACAAGCGATTCCGATCGTTCCCGCACCGACCACGACGGCAGATTCACCGCTGACATTACCGGTCATAGGGAGATCCCTTCGGAGGTCGGCGAGTGTTCACTTCGGATGCCATGCATGAACGGATCGTGAGGTTGCCGGATCAATCTGCCTTCGCTGCAAACGAACGCCGTGCCCACAATCGTAGGGACGACGTTGTTTTCGTCGAGACGTTCGTAGGTTGCGGTGAACCGACTGCCGATGATGCTCTCTTGGACCCAAGTTTCTTCGGGTTGTAATTTGCCATCCGCTGCTAGGCAAGCTAGCTTCGCACTCGTCCCGGTGCCGCACGGCGAGCGATCGTATTCACCGCCTGGGCAGTAGACAAAGTTGCGACTGTGGGCATCGGTGCTGAACGGTTTGTCAAAGAATTCGACGTGATCAATCTCGTCCCCGTTTGCCCCGGTGATGCCGTTTTGTTGCAAGGCTTTCCGGACACGACCGGCGGCGCGAGAAAGCGAGTCGACGTTGTCGAGTGTCAATCTCGCCGGGCTGCTGCCGACGAGGAAGAACCAATTGCCTCCCCACGCGACGTCGCCAACGACCGTGCCCAACTCTTCAACCTCGACTTCGATGTCCCGGTGAAGGCGATAGCTGGGTACGTTTTGGATTGCAACTCGATTCGATTCCAGCAACTCGAATTCCACAACCCCGACAATCGTTTCGAGACGGTGTTTCCCGATGCCGATTTTGCCGAGGTAGTGCAGAGCCACGGCAACACCGATGGCGCCGTGCCCGCACATGCCGAGATAGCCAGCATTGTTGAAAAAAATCACACCGGCGGCACAAGTCGGATCGGTAGGTTCGCACAACAACGCCCCGACAACCGCGTCATAACCACGCGGCTCGAGAATGACGCATTGTCGAAAGTCATCTGCGTTTTCACGGAATCGGGTGACCCGTTCTTTGATCGAACCACTTCCCAAGTCGGGACCACCGTCGACGATGATCCTCGTGGGTTCGCCTTCGGTATGTGCGTCGACAAATCCGATCGGGTTCAAGATGCTCTCCCGGGCCAGTTGTCCCACCATGTTCGGAAGCATTTCCATTGGTCTTCGAGAAACGCTTTTTGCGATTTGCTGAGCGCATCGGTGGCATTGAGTTGGAAACCGTATTCCGGGTTCCCTTCCAAAACCATCAGATGTTTGTAATGAAGAACCAAGTCCGGTCCGTCATCAAACTTCGCCAGAACCGCGAGGGCGTTGTCAAGCTCTTCGGCGAGCCGTCGTGCTTCGACGTCACCGGCCGCAGCCTGTTGGCACAGTTCGACCAATCGAAGGATCTGTTTGGGCAACGCGTTTCCGACACCCGTGATCGCACCCGCTGCACCACAGCGAACGAATCCGTGGAAGACTTGAGTGTCCACGCCAACCATCAGCGTGAGGTCTGGATCGCCGCTGGTGATGTGTTCCGCGGCGTAGCTAAGCGATGCGGCGCCGCCGAATTCCTTGAAACCGATCAGGTTCGAAAACTCAGCACGGAGATCAAAGAAGAGATCCGCTTTGGTTTCGAAGCCATAGTAAGGACTGTTGTAGATAACCGAGGGAATCCCTTCTCCTGCCTTGAGGATTCCGGCGAAGTGAGCACGTTGGGCGGCGGAAGAAGTGCCTCGCGAAAGTACCCGTGGGATCACCATCAGCCCGGCCGCACCGACCTTCCTGGCGTGAGCCGCGTGGTCAGCGGCGATCTGCGGGTTCTGGGCACCGGTTCCAACGACAACCGGTACACCGGCTTCGGCAAGAAGCTTGACACCTTCTTGACGCTGTGCATCGGTTAATAACGGCCAATCGCCCATTGACCCACAGTACACGACGGCTCGCATGCCCATGTCGATCAGTTCGCGACCTTTGCGAACCAGGGCGTCAAAGTCTGGCTTGCGATCTTCCCCACAGGGGGTCATCAAGGCCGGGATGCAACCACGGAAAACGTTTGAACTCTCAGGCACACATCTCTCCAAAAATGATTAAAGGGCCGCTTGGGGGCAGTCGAATAGGCGACCGCATCGATTAACAAGTGTTTGTGTCTGTCTCGCGATCGGTGCGTCACCGACGAATCCTTCGCAAACTGTTCGACACGGACGCAAATTTAGAAGATCGGCACTGGCGAATCTTGGCATCTTGGATGCCATCGAACGCTAAATGCGCACAATTTGGAAAAATATGGGTGCTGGCCTCTGGGTAAATGCTTGATTGGTTTTGACGAAAGCACCCTTTTCGGCTTTATTCTAGGACGATGCGAGATTGCGGGGCCCGGTTCGGGACGCGTCGGCATTCATTCTAGAAATGCGCATAATCGCGAATCGGAGACCGTCGATGATCAGTGAACTGTTGAGTCAACTGGATGAACCGTTTACCGGCGAAGCCTTGTTCGACCATCTGTCCGATAGTGTGTTTTTTATCAAGAACACCGAGGGGAAGTACCTCGTTGTGAACCAGACATTCGTCGAGCGATGTGGCGTTAGGGACAAACAAGATGTTTTGGGTTACACGGCCGAACAATTGATGCGTCCGCCACTCGGGGCGAGATTCACCGCGCAAGACCAGCAGGTGCTTCGGACCGGAAGACCGCTGCTCTCACAACTTGAATTGCACCTTTATTCTTCCGGGACGGTCGGATGGTGCATGACGACCAAGTTGCCGCTTAAAGGACAGGGCGGAAAGGTGATCGGGTTGGTGGGGATTTCGCAAGACTTGCGACTACCCAACTATGACACCGACGAGTACGGACACATTGCAACGGCCCTCGAATTTGCCGAAAAGAATTTGTCATCGCCTCCGTCGGTCGACGAGCTTGCGGTGATTGCCAAAATGTCTCGCTATCAACTCGATCGTCGGATGCGCCGAATCTTCGGGCTCACGGTTGGCCAATGGCTGATGAAAGCGCGAATCGATCTGGCGCAGCGGCTTCTCTCCGATACCGAACTACCAATTGCCACGATCGCTCTTGAAGCCGGCTATTCGGATCAGAGCGCGTTCACTCGCCAGTTCCGCGTTGCAACCGGTCTTTCACCGCGTGAGTATCGATCGGTGAGGGACCAGGGTTGATGGCGTGTGCCTCGATTCGTTTGCAGTGAGCCATCCAGCCCTCCGAATAAGATGTCCGTTGACGTTAATACCGGACGCGTGGTTATGTGGCGAAGGTGCTAGAACCTGAAATGGAAGGCGGCCCCACCGGGGCGACCACGCCGGACCGGTGCCCGATAGATTGGTGTCACCACTCGGACTGCGGGCCTCGGGTTCACATAGACCACGCTAGGTGACGCGACGCTTTGGTCCACGTATTGGTGGGGCTTCGATGCGTTCTGTACGGCGACGATCACCGCATCGGAAACGCCGTTGGACTTCAGCAGAATCAAACCATCGGGAGTGAGATCGAAGATGCCTCCACGTGTCTGCACGGTATTGATGATCACGTGGTCCCCGAGCCCTGATTGGGCCATCCTGATCAGGTCGTTATTTGTGAGTGCCGGTTCAGGTCCGGGATAGCTCGCTTGTCTGAGGGCTGCGTCGCGCTCGTCGCGTGCGTCCTTAGCATCACCGATCAATGCGCCTGCGACAGCACCGGTGGCTGCCCCGATCAACGCCCCTTCACCGGCGTGACCGGATTGGTGACCAATGATTGCCCCAGTTGCCGTCCCTAAAAACGTTCCCACTGCGGCGTCTTGATGGGCATGGCTGGTCGTTTGACAGCCGGAAAGCATGCAGAGTGAGATCATCGTCATCGAAGAGCAGACGGTTAGCATCCGGTCGGTTTTCGTGAACACAGTGGATCCTCCATGGACTTGCATTGGGGTATGCCTTCGTAATGTCTTATGTATCGCCTTGAAGCGAACGCACGGCGTGACTGGTGACGTCGATTCAGCGCCGCGGATTGAGCCCAGCGATCATGCTGACTTTTATCGGGCCAGTCGTTTCGGGAAATCGATGGAATTGTGATATGCGCACTCCGCCCGGTGTTCTCCGCAACCTCAAACACTCTTCCGGTGCGGTTCGCCATCTCCGTCTTGGCGAGCGGCGTTCATGTTGGACGCCTCTCAAAGTGTTATCGGGCGACTTTGCCAACGTCAGCACTCCCGTCCCAATCCACGGTTTCATGCTGATCACGCGTTAGTGATAGTAGGTGTCCTGGAGGATTGGCCACACCAAGTTGCCGAGCAAAGTCATAAAAAGGCCGTGCAATTGCTCGTGATTTTACGAATCGGACAACCGACTTGATGGTTTGGACAGGTCGCCGGGTGGGGGTATACGCAGCTACAGCAGTTCGAAGGACGCGGAGTCAAACGCCTGGCCATTGATTTGTAGAGTCACGTGATGTGTTCCCGGATAGAGCGTGTAGGTTGTGGCATTGGCTCGCAGGACGTGCTTCTTGTGCAATGTTACCGCATTGTCTTTTGCCAGCTCAATCTGCTTGAGTTTGTGCACCTTCGTCGAACGCTTTCCGTTGGCTTTTACAAAATCGATGACGTAATCGATCAACAATGCTTCGTCGCGAAGTGCGCGTACGGAGAATGAGAATTCGATCGCTTCCCCCGGTTTGATTCGCCTTTGCGTGATCGAAAACTGGGACACTTCGATGGATGGTTTGGAACGAAACCCGAGGAGTTTGAGTGCTTGCGGATGTCCTTGTTTGATCAATGTTCGGAGGGCGTGTTTCGTCATCCATGCGAGTTCATTAGGCGATTGGAGTTTTTGGGCTTGCCACCGTTTTAATGTCGTCAGCACGTCTTTGGGATGTGATTTGGCAATGTCGTTGAGGTGATTGGCGACCGAGCGGGTGACCAAGCGGGTAGGATCCGCGTGGAGAGTGTCGAGGATCGGGATCGCAGCAGTCGGATCGAGTTCCAAGCGTTTCGACCACGGCAGCAACGGACGCGTGCCCTCGCTCGCCAGACGCCGGACGTGATAGTGCGAATCGGTTGACCATTTGGCCAGTTCGTTCATCGTCTCGGCGGGATACGCGTTGATGAAGTAGCGGATCGCGTCTTCCATTGAGAAACGCTGCGTGATGGCTTTAAGCGTTCGCAGGGAAAGCTTGAGGTGTTTTTTGTCCAACCCGTTTCGCACCACAAACTCACCCAGCGGTGCGAAGATGAAATCGCCAAAGTCGTTGTCGGTCTTGGCGGGGTCCAGTGGCGGAGGAAGTGCCGTGACGATCTGTTTCGCGGCGACGCGATAGTCAGCGGCGAGATAATTTTCAAGGTTGGCTGCAATGTGAACGATCCGCTCTTTGAGTTCGAGATCGGTCAGTCGTCTCATCGTGTCACGAACAAATGATGTTCCATCGAAATCGTTGTCGGCAGCGTGAAACAGTGCAGCTAGGTATTCAACACGATCGCGGTTGAACAATTGATCCTTGAGACTGAAACCTGAGCCGGATGTGTCTTGTGGCATGATCGGGTCGGCTCTCTGGTTATGCTTCGCAATTGGATTGGACTTGATAGGTCGACTGCACGAAGCCGAAATCGAAAGATGTCGTGTTTCGATGGATCAATCGAATGTCGTGGGGTAGAGAACCAAATAGCGGGATCCCCGATCCGATCAATACTGGGATGACGGTAATGGTCAACTCGTCGATCACCCCCGCCCGCAGGAATTCCTGAATGGTTGTTCCGCCGTCAATGTAGAGATGTTTCGCACCTTCATTAGAGAGCCGTCGGTGCAGGTCCGCGGGTGACTCCGATGAATGCGACACCGAACTTGAAAGCTCATCAGGAATTTCCAACGGGTTTCGACTCAACACGATGACGGGCGTGTTGCCATAGGGCCAATTTCCGAAGGAACGTACCGTTTCATAGGTGTGTCGACCCATGACCAAGACGTCCACGGATTTCATGAAGGCGTGGTAACCACAATCTTCTTCGGCAGGAACGCTCCGATTTGCTTGATCGAGCCAGTCGAGCGAACCGTCGGGGCGAGCGATGTATCCATCAAGGCTGGTCGCGATGAACACCGACGATTTGGCAGGCACGGTTCGATTTTCCGAAGAGGTTGTTGACTCGACTGACGTTCGATCGACGCCGAACGAGGCGGGCCTCACGCCACAGGTGCACAAATATTACTCTGACGCGAGTCGATTATCAGACAGAGTAACCGTCCGGCGAGCGACGGATCGGCCGCACCATTATTTGCGGTGGATCAGTTTCTGCAAGACGATGAAGCCGAGCAAGAGGACTCCGATTGCGATGGTTGCCAGCGACGACCGCAGGCTCGCGAAGAAGGTGATCTGATAGATCGTCGCGTAAATCAGCAGGCCCAACATGGTGCCCGCGACGTATCCGACGCCTCCAGTCAAAAGCGTACCGCCAATGACCACGACCGCGATCGCATCAAGTTCCAAGGCGGTAGCGTTAATCGGATTTCCCGAATCCATGTAAAGCGTCATCGTGATGCCTGCCAAAGCCGACAAGAATCCGTTCGCGGTGTAGACGAAGATCTTGGTTCGTGCGACTGGTAGACCCATCAACAACGCCGACTCTTCGTTGCCGCCGATCGCGTAGAGGTTACGTCCGAATCGCGTGAAATGCGTGATCACCAGAACGATGACAAAGACACTTAGGAAGATCAGTGGAGCAACACCGAGTTCAGCTCCACCGCCGATCGGAATCGCGATGTCGCCCAAGGAGTCGTAGATCGGATGATCGATCTGCACGGCTTCGGGTTTGACAAAAAACGCCATGCCGCGGGCGAAAAACAATCCTCCCAACGTAACCAGGAAGGCGGGTAACTTGTAAACCTGGATCAACGCTCCCATCAACGCCCCGAGACTCGTTCCCAGCAACAACGCCATCATCCAGACGGCGATCGGGTTCATGCCACGGTCGGTAATCATCGTGGCAACAAAGATCGATGTGAAGCCAATGACGGACCCGACCGAAAGATCAATTCCACCGGACAGAATCACCAACGTCATGCCGATCGCCGTGATGCCTAGGAATGCGTTTTCTGAAAACAGATCCGCCACAACGTACATCGAGGCAAAGCCTTCGTATTGCCACGATGCGGCGGAGAACAGCAACACGAAAACGGTTGCGGTCGTTAGGAGCGGGATCCATTTTTTCGGGATGAAGTTCATCTTCCGCCTCCCTTCCCTGCGAGTCGTTGGAGTTGACCGCGGAAGACGGGAGATTGAAGCAGGCAAACGGCAACAATGACCAACGATTTGGGAACGGGGGCGACATCCGAAGGAACGCCATAGGTGTAAAGCGTTGTCATCAATGTCTGCAACAGCATCGCTCCGATCAGCGATCCGGTTAATGAAAAACGGCCACCGGTTAGTGCCGTGCCACCAACAACAACGGCAAAAATCGCGTCCAATTCGGTAAAGACGCCCGCGTTCATCGTGTCGGCGGCGTTAATGTTGGACGCATCGATCAATCCGGCAATCACGGCGCAGAAAGCAGCAAAAACATAGACCGCAATCTTCACACCCTTGTCATGGATGCCGCTGGCACGACTCGCCGTTTCATTCGCCCCGACCGATTCAATGAACAATCCGAGAGACGTCATGCGGACGAATAGACTCGTGACGGCGAAGAGCGTGACAAAGAGGGTGACCGTAAACGGCAGGCCGAACAGATGCCCTTTGCCGATGAAGTCAAAGTAGAAATTGTAGGAGTCGTCGCCAACGGTAATGATTTTTTCTCCGGTGATGAACTTGGCGATCCCACGTCCAGAGACCATCAATATCAACGTCGCGATGATGGGTTGGATTTTCAGATACGCGACCAGGACGCCGTTCATCAGTCCCGCCGCCAACGCGGCGAAGAGCACACAGGGCACGATTCCTAACATGCCCAACTGTGTTTCGGTCAGTATCAATGCCGCGATCGCGCCCGATATCGCCATCACTGATCCGACGGACAGATCCACGCCGCCAGTGGCGATGACGAGGGTCATCCCCATCGCGAGAATGACGCCGATCGAGCCACGATTGAGGACATCAATCAGGCTGCCGTAGAGTTGCCCGTCTCGCACTTCGAGCGTGAAGAACGATGGAATGAAAATGGCGTTAAATAGCAGGACAACGGCGAGGCCAAGCACCGGCCATGTGATTCGGCTGCCGAAAAAACGCGTAAGGGCCGATTTAGAATTGCCGCTTTGACGATCGGTTGAGTTCGGGCTCGCATCACTCATGGCTGCTGGCGATCATCTCCATAATGCGATTTTCCTGCACGTCGTCGCCGGTCAGCTCGCCAACGACTTGTTGGTCACGTAGAACCGTGACACGCTGGCAGGTTCGGACGACTTCATCGAGCTCCGAAGAAATGAAAATAACCGCCATGCCTTCGCTGCGGAGTGACGCGACGAGCGATTCAATTTCAGCTTTCGCCCCGACGTCGATTCCTCGAGTGGGTTCGTCGAGGATGATCAATTTGGGGCTCATCACCAACCATCGGGCCAGCAACACTTTTTGCTGATTGCCGCCTGACAAAGTTCCCACCGCTGTTTCGGTCGAAGGCGTCTTGATCTGAAGTGCGTCAATGTAGTGTTGGGCGAGAGCGAGTTGCTTTTTCATCGGCAGTGTCCGCACCACAGACCGGTTGGCCTGCATTGCCAATACGATGTTTTCTCGTACAGAGAGTTCCGCGATCACCCCATCGACTTTTCGATCCTCGGGACAGAACGCGATGCCGGCTTCAATCGCCCTTCGCGGAGTCCAGCGAGAATGGTGAACACCATCAACACTTAGCGATCCGCTTGAGGGCGAGTCCAATCCGAATAGCAAACGAGCGATCTCGGTACGTCCGCTGCCGAGTAGTCCCGCCAGCCCAACCACCTCGCCCTTGCGGATCGACAAATCAAACGGTTGGATCGAACCCTGACGTGAATATTGGTTAACTTGCAGCACCGGCGGATTGTGTTCGCCCTTTTCGAGCGTGATCGCGTCTTGATGGTGTGCCGCGGCGGTTGCCGCTTCCATCGATTCGATATCTGCCGGCTCTTTTCCGAGCATTTTGGCAATCAAGTCGATCCGGGGCAAATCCGCGGTGACGTATTCACCCACCGTTTGTCCGCCTCGCAGCACCGTGATGCGATCACAGATTCTGTAAACCTGTTCCAAAAAGTGGGACACAAAAACGATCCCGAGTCCCTGGCTCCGCAGTCGATTCATGACGACGAAGAGTTCGTCGACTTCCTTTTCATCAAGGCTCGAAGTGGGTTCGTCAAGGATCAGCAGTTTGGCATCCAAGTTGATTGCGCGGGCAATCGCTATCATCTGTTGGGTGGCGACCGAGTACGAACACAGTTCACGATTGATGTCCAACGACAAACCGAGTCGCGCGATCGCGGCCTGAGCGGATTCGCGAACGCGGCGCCAATCGATGAACCCGAAGCGGCGCGGTTGACGTCCGAGTGTGATGTTTTCTGCAACGGAGAGGTGCGGGATCAGGTTGACTTCTTGGAAAACCGTGCTGATGCCCAATGCTTCGGCTTGGACGGGCGCACGAGGTTCAATCGATTGGCCGTCGAATCGCACTTCACCGGCGTCTCGGGAGTGGACGCCCGTCAGGACTTTGATCAGCGTCGATTTTCCGGCGCCGTTCTCTCCCATCAAGGCATGAATCTCGCCTCGTTGCACGTTGAAGTTCGCACCCGCGAGCGCTTGCACGCCCGGGAATCCTTTCCGCAGGTCGCGAATCTCGAGGAGCACTGGCGATGTCATGCGGTCTTAACCAAGTCGTCTGTCAAGTTTGCAGAAATGTGGCATTGGCCGGAGTGTCTACCGGCCACGCACGCACGAAAAAAGAACGAGCGGCCAATCATTGAACCACCAATCGTCGAACCCGGGAAAGGCAACGATAACAGCATGGTTAGTACTTGCGAGAATCGATGACCTCTTTCGCCGAATCGCGATCGTACACCCGGTCCTTGATCATTTGTTTCTTAGGCATGTCACCGATGTCACCGGCCAAGATCTTTTTCATTGCATCAAATGCCATCGGTCCTTGTAGCGGGTTGCATTCGACGGTGCAGTTGAGTTTGCCTTCCACCATCGCCTCGAACGCGGCGCGGACTCCATCGATCGATACCAGAATGATATCGTCGCCAGGTTTTTTGCCAGCGTCTTCGATCGCTTGGATGGCACCGATCGCCATGTCGTCGTTGTGGGCGTAAACGACTTCGATATCATCGCCGTGCTTCTTTAAAAATGCTTCCATGACCTCCTTGCCTTTTGAGCGACGAAAGTCACCGCTTTGTGAGGCGATGATTTCGATTCCGGAATGGTCCGCGATCACGTCGCGGAATCCGTTGTATCGATTGATCGTGGGGGAAGCACCGGGTGTGCCCTGGAGTTCGACTACTTTGGCTTTGCCGCCCGTTTTTTCGATCAGCCATTCGGCCGCGAGCCGCCCTTCATTGTAGGTATCGGCACCGATGTAGGTGACGTAGAGCGAGTCGTCTTTGACTTCGACTTGGCGGTCGAGAATGAGCACCGGGATGTTCCGCTTTTTGGCTTTTTCGAGCACATTATCCCAGCCCGTTTCGACTAGCGGAGCAAGGATGATTCCGTCGACGCCTTGGGCCACGAAGGAACTGAGCGCTTTGATTTGGTTTTCTTGTTTTGCCTGCCCGTCCGCAAAACGCAATTCAAATCCCGCCTCCTCAGCCGCTTCACGGACCGATTCGGTATGGGCTTTTCGCCAGTCACCTTCCGAGCCTGTTTGCACGAATCCGATGATGGGCTTCGATGTCCCGTCACCGCCGTTGTCTCCCTTCATGGCACCGTTGTCGCTCTTGGAGCTGCATCCGATGAGGATCATCAAAGCGAGCGATGCTAAGAGAGTGCGTCGAAGGGATTTGCGAGCGTATGAATTCATGGTTAGTCTCACGGAACGTTGATGAGTAGATGAATTGTGGGGAATGGAACGCTACGGTTGTGGATTTCGAGCGGACGCTTCGATGCGTTTGCGTTGTTCTTCGCTGAGTCCGAATTTGAAGTTGATTTCGGGATCATTAAAGATATCAGTTTCCTTCATCTCGATGTCGTGGACATCGAGGCTTAAATCACAATCGAATCTCGCCAGCATGCTGTGACTCTTGCCTTCGTCCCGCTTCAAATTACGGAAGTGGCAAAGCCCCCAGGTGATCCCACGCCCGTTCTGCGTGTCCGTGAACGCATCGGGGACGTAGGCTCCCGGTGCGATCGGCATCAGACCGGTGATTGCGGCAATCTCAAAGTTAACCCCATCGGGTGAGTACTGGATCGTGTTGTGTTCCAGTCCGTGCCGGCTGACCAGGGCCGCCACGCCGGTCTGAAACGGGAACAACGATGTCTCGTGCCCTGAGTTGATAACCGGATTGAGCGGGTGTTTTGTGAAAGGGCCAAACGGATGATCCGCGATTGCGAGACCTTGCGCTCGTACAGGCAAAGGCTCGCCCCCCATTTCACCTTTGTAGTACAGATGGATTTTGCCGTTTCTCACGAGGGCATACGGATCGTGAATCACGTATTGATCCCATGATCCGGGAGGTCCGTTGTCGACCACGATTTTGTTTGACGGGGTCCAGGGCCCATCGGGCGAGTCGGCGACCGATGCGGAAACCGGGCAATCATCTCCGTTGGTGCCACTCGATTCGCGGCTACCCGGCATGAACAGGTAGGCTTGGTAGTATAGGTAATACTTGCCCTTCCAGAACAAGATGTCGGGTGTCGAAACGGAACGCCAACCGGCAAGTGGCTTTTTCATCCGTTTGATTGCGACGCCCTGCTCCTGCCAAGTGAATCCATCTTCGCTGGTTGCGTACCAGATCTCCGACAAATCCCAGTCGCGTGATGGGATCGTGTCGTTCGCCCCGCCGTCGTAGTCGGGTGGCGTTGGCGTGTCACGTTTGGTGTACCAGACGTAGTACTTACCGTTAACGCGGATGATCTTGGTCGCATCACGACGCGAGACCGTACCGTCGTGGTTGTGGTAGTCGAATCCTTTTAACGGCGTGTACTTGAATCGCGAGAACAGTTCGTTGTGGACACAATCCAGACCGGTGTACGTGCCCTCGTAAACACGGCTCATCGCCGCACTGAGCGGCATGTCCGGTTTCTCTCGCGGCACACTCCCGTAGGGAAAAACGCTCGGCTCGTCCGCGATACTGAAACCCGCCAAAGCGAACTGAAGCAGTAATACGATTTGCGTTAATCGGAGACTCATCGGATCTCTTCAAAGTGAGGCGGTGGGGAATGCCGAGCCATCCGCCGACGGTGCCACGTGACCACTCCACGCGAGCTATCTTCATGGCGACTGAATCGGTTCGGGAGAGAACGCTGGAAGAGGCTGCATCACCTTTTCACATTGATCCGCACGCCTGGCGTCATCATGAGCGCCAGGGCTGTCGATTGGAGACGCAGGCAGTTTCGAGAGCAGCGGTCCAGCCGGCAGGTGCCAGCGTTAGTAGGTGCTTGCCAGCGTGCAGTCATCGGAGAATGAAATGCGGTGCGTGGCGATTTTCTCCCAATCGATTTCGACGCCGTGGCCTGGACGATCGGATGCGTACGCGTAGCCGTCTTTAATCTCGAGTGGGTGAACCAAGAAATCGTCCAAACGGAACGCATGGATTTCCAACAAGGATGCGTTCGGGATCGCCGCGAGGCAACTGACGTGCATCTCCTGGATACCGTGAGTCGTCAGGTTGCGGTTGTAGGCTTCGGCGATGTGCGCTACTTTCATCAAGGCCGAAATGCCGCCGAGATTGGAGATGTCAGCATCGGGGAAGGAGACCCCACCTTTGGAGATCATTTCTTTGAATTCGTAAATCGAATGCAGGTTTTCGCCAGTGGCAACTGGGATTGGACCTTCCATTTCGATCCGGCGGTTGCCTTCGATGTCATCGGGGATCGTTGGCTCTTCGATCCAGTAGAGGTTGTATTTTTCGAACGCGCGAACGGCACGGAGTGCTTTTTCAACGCTCCATTTCATATTGACGTCGACCATCAGTTTTCGGTCCGGACCGATGAACTCGCGGATTGCGGAAATCCGCTCGCATTCTTCCGCGATGGAGTCACGGCCGATCTTAATCTTGATCGCGTTGATGCCCGCGTCGAGAAAACCTTGGGTTTGCTGAAGCAGTTGTGGGATCGTCATGTCAAAGTCGATGCCGCCACCGTACGCTTCGGCTTTGTTGTCGTGGCCGCCGAGAAAACGCCACAGCGGCTCGTCGGCCATGCGGGCTTTGAGGTCCCACAGGGCCGTGTCCACGGCGGATAATCCGAACACGGCGATGCCGCTGCGGCCGACGTAGTGCAACGCCCACCACATCTTTTGCCACAGATGCTCAATGCGACGTGGGTCTTGACCGATCAACAACGGCACGAGATTGTCTTTGACGAGCGTGGCGATCGAAGTGCCTCCGACCTTCCCGACGCTGTAGGTGTACCCCATGCCGGTTGCCCCATCGTCAGTTGTGATTTTGACAACGATTAAGGAGAACTCTCGCTGTACGCCGTGGATCGCGTCCACGACGGGTTTAGCGAGTGGAACGTGATACAGTTCGGTTTCGACTTTTTCGATGATCATCGTGCTGAAGATTGGTTAGGCGTGAAATGCGTTGTGATTTGAGTATGGGCTGGAAACGCGCGGGGGACTACTGCGAAAAATTGACGTACATGGTTTTCTTTTCGAGGTAATTATCCATGCCGTATTTCCCGTCCTCACCCCCCGTACCGCTGAGTTTGTGTCCGTTGTGGAAGCCCTGACGCTGTTCGCCCATGGGACGATTGACGTAGATCTCACCAAACTCAAGTTCGAGGACGGCACGCTGGATCAGCCGCATGTCGTGAGTGAATAGAAACGCGGCTAATCCAAAGTCGCTATCGTTGGCGAGTTCGAGAGCCTCTTCGTAGCTGCCCACCCGCATGATCGGGCTGACCACGCCGAACACTTCGTCACGCATGACCGACATCTCATGAGTGCACTCGGTCAGGATGGTTGGTTCGTACCAGTGCCCCTTCTCGAACTGTTTCCCTTCAGGACGCTTGCCACCGACGACGACTTTAGCCCCGGCCTCGACAGCGGCATTGACGACCTTTTCGAGTTCGTTCGTTTCGTGGGCGTTCACCTTGGGACCGATGTCGGTGCTTTCGTCCATCGGGTCGCCGATTTTGAGTTTCGAGACGGCGGCGCTGTATTTTTCGAGGAACTCGTCGTAGACGGCGTCATGGATATAGAAACGTTCGGGACACGTGCATACCTGACCGCTGTTGAGGTGTCGCGAAACCACTGCGGCTTCGACCGCTTTGTCGACATCGCCATCGGCGAGCAAGATGAACGGTGCTTTCCCTCCGAGTTCCAAACGCACGGCCGTCAATCGTTCAGCGGCTTTGCGGAAGATCTCCTGACCCGTTGGTGTTGAGCCCGTCATTGTGACCAGACGTGTGATTTTGTTGGTGACCAACTCCTCGCCCATTGTCGAACCCCCGCCGGTGACAAGATTCAAAACTCCCGGTGGGATCCCGGCTTGCTGAGCCAGTTCACCGAGTGCGAGTACCGCGACGGGGGTCACCGATGGCGGTTTGACCACCATCACGTTTCCCGTCGTGAGGGCCGGGCCGATCTTTCGACACGTGAGCGCGAGAGGGAAATTCCACGCCGCGATTCCGACCGTGACTCCGTATGGCACCTTGTGGATCATGATGTGTTCGTTCGGCAGGTCCGAAGGCAGAATGTCGCCTTCCAATCGACGAGCCGCTTGTGCCGGAAAGTTAATGAAGTCCGCCGAAACATCGACTTCGCCGAGAGCGAGACTGTAGGTCTTGCCCATCTCACGTACCAAGATTTTCGCGAGACGTTCGCGGTTTTCTCGAATCAGGTCCGCGAATTTGGCCAGGATGTTTCCACGCTCGACGGCGGGTGCGGCCGCCCACGCTTTCTGCGCCGCCTGAGCGGTCTCGAGAGCCAGCACTGCATCCTGTTCGTTACCCTTGGGGACCGTGTAGAGAACCTCTTCAGTCGTCGGGCTTTCGACATCGATCGTTTCACCGGATACCGAGTCTCGGAACTCGCCATTGATGAACATTCGATAGTGTTCGACGTCGCCGTCGGATGTCTTCATTGACAATGACATGATGAAATTGATTCGTTAGAGGTTGTGATGAAAATTGGAGGGAGACGCTTAGCGGCCCATCCATCCGCCGTCGACGAGCAAGGTCGTGCCATGGACGTACTGTGCCGCGTCGGAGGCGAGGAAAATAGCTGGACCTTTGAAGTCGTCAGGATTTCCCCAACGTCCGGCCGGGATTCTTGCCAAAATTTGTTCGCTGCGGACCGGATCGTCTCTCAACGCTTCGGTATTGTCGGTTGCGATGTAACCCGGCGCGATCGCGTTGACATTGACCCCTTTGCCCGCCCACTCGTTAGCCAGAGCCATCGTCAATTGGCCGATGCCTCCCTTGCTGGCCGCGTATCCGGGGACGGTGATTCCGCCTTGGAATGTGAGCAAAGAAGCGGTGAAGATGATCTTGCCGCTGCCTCGCGAAACCATCTCTTTGCCGAACTCGCGTGCGAGCACGAATTGAGCGTTCAGGTTGACCTCGATCACTTTGTCCCAGTACTCGTCGGGATGTTCCGCGGCAGGCTTACGAAGAATCGTTCCGGCGTTGTTGACCAGAATGTCAATTTGTGGGTGATCCGATTTTGCCTGTTTGATAAACGCGTACACCGCGGTGCGATCGGCGAAATCACATTGATAGCCTTGGAAGGATCGTCCCAACGCCGTGACGTCCTTTTCGACGTCGCTGCCGCTCGTCTCCAGCGACGCGGAAACGCCGATGATGTTCGCGCCGGCTTCGGCAAGGCCGACTGCCATCGCGCGGCCGATCCCGCGTTTGCAACCGGTTACCAGGGCGGTTTTTCCGGTTAGATCAAATTGTTGTAGGTTAGACATGTGAGAGAATGTGTCAGTGGGGAGTGAGAGGGTTTAGCTGCACTGGATCAAATACTTGATGCCGTCGGGGTTGGCATCGATCGATTCGAAGACCTCTTGGACTTGGTCGAGCGGGCTGACCTTGGTGATCAGTTTGTCTAAGTGCAATTTGCCGGTGGCGGCCAATTGGATCGCTTCGTCGAAATCTTGCTCTTCGTAAAGTCGAGCCCCAATCATCTTGATTTCCGACCAGAAGAACTTGAACAGATTGACCGGCTTGGGTTGAGGATGGATTGCCACCATCACGATCCGGCCACGGACATTCGGAAGTTCGGTCATGACTTCGACACCGGGTGCCGAGCCGGATACTTCAAAAACACAATCGGCCATCTTGCCATCGGTTAGTTTGCGTACGGCCTCGGGCAGATTTTCCTTGGCCGGGTTGACGCCCTGGATACCGAGAGACGCAGCCAAGTCCAAACGGGTTTGGTTTACTTCCGAAAGAATCACCTTGGCACCCTTTTCCATCGCCACCAATGCGATTAACAATCCGATCGGGCCGCCCCCGATCACGACGCAAGTCTCTCCCGCGGTCACTTCACCGAGCCGTACGTCGTGACAGGCCACCGCCGCCGGTTCGATCATCGCACCGTGCTGCAGGTCCATCGATTCGGGTAAATGGTGCAATGTGTAGGAGGGAACGGTCCATGAGGATTGCATTCCGCCGGGCATGTCGATGCCGATGAATTTGAGATTCTTGCCGACATGAGCGAATCCGTTGTCAAAACGTGAGGGTTCGCCAAAGAACAAGGGGCGAACGGCAACGCGGTCGCCCACGGTCACGTTCGTTACCCCTTCACCGACTTCCGCAACCACAGCGGAGGCTTCATGGCCGATGATTTGTGGCATGTGAACCCGCTGGTCCATCGCACCGTGAAAAATGTGTATGTCGGTTCCGCAGATACCGCAGTAGGCGACTTCCAAACGGGCTTCACCCGGTCCCGGAGAGATCGCTTCGCTCGTGCCTACGTCGACCGTGCGGTTGCCTTTGTATTGTGCTGATTTCATCGAGAATCGGATGGGGAGATGGGAGAGTGAGTGGGTATGGTGTGTGTTTTCTGTCGCCGGGAACCGTATCAGTTCGCGGCGACAGCCGAATGCGTCAATGTTTGGTTCGGTCGACTCTGAATGCTGTCGACCGGTTCATCAGGTTGAGGCCGGGTGTCAGACTCCCGCCGGTTTGAGGACGGACACCAAGTCTGCGACCGCCTCGGTCGGTGGTGCTTGGTCGAGTGTTTGCCCAAATGCGAGTACCAATACGCCAGCGACCATGCAGACCAGTCCGGTGTATAACCAGCGTCGTGCACCGGGGGAAGCTTTGGTCCATTCGCCGGTCAAAATCCCGCTGAGAACGGCAACGACAAGGCAAGTCGTGTTGAAGATTGCGTAGACGACGACGGGGCCATTGGCGCCTAGCTTATCGGCGGCAAACGCGTACATCGCCGAAGCCGCGTAGTGAAAGAATGCCATGATGAATATCAAGACAAAGTTCTTCCCAAAGGCGGGCGTTTTGAATTTGCCCCAGGACTTCTTTTGTGACAGCTGATACAAGAAGTAAAACGTCATCACCACACCGCCACTGAGAAAGACCGGCAGCATGACGGCCATCGCTGTCATCCATCCCGGGTTACCGTTGGCGGTGACCGCATCACCGAGTGGTCCGGCGCCATACGTGAATGCCACGTTGAATCCGGTTGCCAGCAGTCCACCGACGACCGCAATCGTAATACCCAATGCGTATGACTTTGTTTTGGCCGATGCGTCGAGGCTGGACTCAGGTCCCTCATCCGATTTCATTGCCGCTTCGTCCGCTTCACGAGTCAAACCAGCTTTGCCGTTGGAAAGCACTCCGAGCAACACGATCGCGATTCCCGACAGGATGGCGACCAAGGCGGGAGTCGAAGGAAGCGACTGACCTTTTGAAATCGCAATCCCAAGCGGCAGGATGCTGCCGACCAAAATCACCGTGCCGATAAACAATGAAAAGCCCAAGGACAATCCGATGTGATCAATCGCTTTGCCCCACATCATCACGCCGACGCCCCACAAGAAGCTGGAGATGATCATGGTCAACAAGATGTTCGTTTCGATGCCGGAATAGATCGAACCGACGCCTTTGAGCAATGAGAACGTGGCGACCAAGGGCACGACAAACATGGTCAGCACGAAGAATAAACTCCATTTATTCTCCTCCTCAAAATCGCTGGTGTATTTGCCGGGAAGAGCGTATAGGCCGAGCATGGTCCCTGCGACGAGAGCGGCGGCAATACCAATGAACATGTACCGTATCCGGTGGAAGAACGTGGGGAGGGTAAGCGAGCGATGGGCAGCTATTGAATGTTGGCTACGATCGCCTCAACGGTCGATTGCGCGTCTTTGTTGGAAAGCGGTGTGAAAATCTCAAAGTGCTCTCGATAGGTGTGAGCGTAGTCTTGGTGCCGTGTGTAGGTGAGCAACATGCGTGAACAGAGTTGTCGCCACGCACCCAACATGTCATCGCCACCACAGGCGACGAGAATGGATTCGTGAAATTCAACGTCACGCAGCGCGATGGTTGTTGCTTTCCCTTCGTCGCACGCCACCTTTAATCGGTCTAAAGCGGATTCGACGTTCTTGAGTGAATTGTCGGTCAGATGCGGCGTGCCTTTGAGGATCACATGGGTTTCAATCTGCTTGCGAACCGAAGTGATGAATCGTCGATCGTCCGGATTCGGCGGCCGACGCACCGTCACCCCACGGTTGGCCTGATAGGCGAGGTAGCCCTCGTTGGAGAGTTGAATGAATGCGTCACGGACTGGCCCCCGACTGACTCCAAAACGGCTGGCCAATTCGATTTCGCGTAGCATCGAGCCCGCTTCGAAGCGGCCCGAGAGAAGATCGTCGCGAATTTGATTGGTGACCTGCTCTCGAACGGTCTTGGGTTGCATACGCATCAAACGATCACTGTATATTTGAAAAGGCATCTATCGGATGCTTGGTGTTAATTGTTAACATTGTACGGTATCGGGTTTCGTAATACAAGTGATTGCTTGTAGAAGTTTCTCGTGCCGAGCTTTTACCCCCTGGAGAGATGCATTGACTGAGAATATTGAGAAACTGAGGATCGTTCCCGTCGTTGCGATTGACAGCGCCGACGACGCCCTGCCGTTGGCCGACGCGCTCAGCCAAGGGGGGCTACCCATCGCTGAAATCACGCTTCGCACCGAGGCCGGGCTGGAGGCGATTTCCAAGTTATCTTCGCAATATGGGTTTTTGGTGGGTGCGGGCACGGTTCACAGCGTCGACCAAGCCAAGCAGGTCGCCGACGTGGGAGCCAAGTTCGTCGTCTCGCCCGGATTCAATCCGAAAACCGTCCAGTGGTGCCTCGATAACTCGATGCCGATCTTTCCGGGTGTATCGAGCCCCACGGATTTGGAAACGGCCCTGGAGTTTGGGCTGAGCGTGGTGAAATTCTTTCCTGCCGAACAGATCGGCGGCGTCAAAATGCTCAAGGCACTCCAAGGGCCCTATGGGGGCATCCGGTTCATTCCGACCGGCGGTATTAGCGCCGCCAATCTCAGCGAGTACCTCGCTCTTCCTTCGGTCGTCGCATGTGGCGGCAGCTGGATGGTAAAACCAGAGCTCATCCGAAATAAACAATTTGACGAGATCGCCCGCCTCACTCGCGAGGCGATGGCGTCGATTTGACGATACCCGCTGCCTCAATTCGGCTTTTCCTGACGAGAGATCGTAAGCTTGTCTCCACTGTGCCCCGTGATTTGCACCCAATTCCATGTCGAACAATAAACTCAACATCAAACCTGCCGCCGACTGTCGTTTTGATCTGGTATCACTCGGGGAGGTCATGATTCGGCTGGACCCGGGGGAAACCCGCATTCGCACCGCGCGAGAGTTCAAGGTGTGGGAAGGCGGCGGCGAGTACAACGTGGCTCGAGGGTTGAGGCGTTGTTTTGGAATGCGAACGGCGCTCGTGAGTGCATTCGCCGACAATGAAATCGGACGGCTAGCCGAAGATCTGATTCTGCAAGGTGGCGTCGACATGAGCTTTGTCAAATGGATGCCCTACGACGGTCTCGGTCGTACCATTCGCAACGGGTTGAACTTTACCGAACGCGGGTTTGGCATCCGCGGCGCGGTAGGCTGCCCCGATCGCGGGTTGACCGCGGCGAGCCAACTCAAGCCGGGTGACATCGATTGGGAACATCTTTTTGGGACGCTCGGCGTTCGGTGGTTCCATACCGGTGGCATCTATGCGGCACTGAGTGACAGCACACCGGATGTGGTCATTGAGGCAGTCGAGTGCGCGCGGAAGCACGGAACGATCGTCAGCTATGATCTGAACTATCGGCCTTCACTTTGGAAAGGAATCGGCGGACATGAAAAGGCGCAACAGGTCAATCGCGAAATCGCTAAGTCGGTCGATGTGATGATCGGAAACGAAGAAGATTTCACCGCGTGTCTTGGGCTTGAAGTCGAAGGCGTTGACGAAAACATCTCCAACATCGACGTCGAAAAATTCAAACAGATGATCGAAAGAGCGGTGAAGGAGTTTCCAAACTTCATGGCCACCGGAACAACGCTTCGCGAAGTCCATTCGGCGACCGTCAATGACTGGAGCGCGGTCGTTTGGTGCGATGGCAATTTCTATGAATCTCAAGCGTTTCCCAAATTAGAAATTCTCGATCGTGTCGGCGGCGGAGATAGCTTCGCCAGCGGTTTGATCTATGGCTTTCTCACCTCTGGAGATCCCGAGCGAGCGGTCAACTATGGCGCCGCGCACGGGGCCCTCGCCATGACAACCCCCGGTGACACCACGATGGTGACGGTTCAGGAAGTCGAAAAAGTGATGTCGGGTGGTGGGGCACGCGTGGTTCGCTGAGTCGCACCTCGCCGAGACACCGACATTCCTTTTCAATGCGACGGTAAGTCGCGGAGGGATGAAGGCCAAGCCATCTCGTCGCCAGTGATGCGATCATCGCCAACGCCGGCTTCGCCGGTGAGTAGGTTTTGTCGCTTAGTCGACTTGGTTGTCCGTGGCGGAGTTCTCCCGAATCGTGATCGCGTTACGACGTAACGCATGGGGGTGCACCGAAAACGCCATCAAGCTGTTGACTTCCGGATCGCACTGGCTAGATTGTTAACAATTGACAGTCTGGCGGCGTGAGCGTGCGGGCTGGCAAGCGAGCCGGGACACGAACAGACCCGCCGATTCCTCCCCACGATCCTTCCGAGACAGAATGAGACTCTCATTACCCGCTATCCGGCTGTCCCTGCGTCGCGAGCGCATCTGTCAGAGTCACACGCATCGGAGGTCAGCCGATGTTCCTGTTAGCGAAGGTTCGCTAGCAAGTTGTTCACGTGGTTGTCGACGATTGAACCTGCGCAGTCTCGCGGCCATTTGTCTCGTCCTGGGGGTGTTGTCATCCGGTGCCAAGGCGGAACAAGCTACAGACAGTTTGGTGCTCTTTCATTTTGACGATGACAGCCAAATTGCACGCGTTGAATCGCGTGACATTCGACTGAGTCGAGTTGCCAATGACTCGGGCTCCGCACTGCTGCTTCAAACCGGACACGAAATCGATTGGCCGGGAATCACACTCAAGCCCACCGAAGGGTTTTGGGACGGTTCACCGTTCCAGCGTCTTGCGCTGGATCTCGTGAATACTGGCGACAGCGCCTTCGAGCTCGGACTGCGGATCGACAATCCAGGAGGGGATGGCCAGAACAAGAGTGTCACGGTGATGACGTTTGTCAAACCCGGTGAATCACGAGTGGTGTCCGCAAACCTTTCGGATACCCCATGGCAGTTTTCGAGTCCGCTGAAGCTCGAAGGCATGCACGCGGCACCTGGCCAACAAGCGATCGATCCGGCAAAGATCCAAGAGGTGATTTTGTTTCTTCGCACACCGAATTCGGATCATCAATTCACGATCGACAACGTGCGTTTCGAGAAACGAGTCCAAGTTCTAGATCCCGATACGTTTCTACCGTTCATCGACGAGTACGGGCAATTCATTCATGCCGATTGGCCAGGGAAAATTCATTCCGATGAACAATTGCGCGAGAACCGTGAAAAAGAACTGGCCGCTCTCGCGGAAGACCAGCGACCGGCCTCGTTCAATCGTTTTGGCGGATGGAAAGACGGCCCCAAACGTGATCCGGCTAAGTTTTTCCGGGTTGAAAAACATGATGGAAAATGGTGGTTCATTGATCCAGACGGTTGTCGATTTTGGTCGCACGGCATCGATTCGGTTTCCACACGATTTGGCGGGACGGGAACCGAGCATCGCGAAAGCTACTTTCGTAACTTGCCGACCAAAGCGGAACCATTGGGGAAGTTTTATTCTCGCAGCACGTGGGCGTTTGGTTTCTACGCCAGTCGTATCCCATTCGAAACATACAATTTCTACGCTGCGAACTTGTATCGAAAGTATGGTGAGGATTGGGCGGACGAGTTCGCGACCGTCGCTCACCAGCGGCTGCGAAGTTGGGGCATGAACACGCTCGCGTCGTGGTGCGACCCGGACGTTTACTTGCAACGCAAGACGCCCTATGTGGCGTTCTTTCGGGCCGAAGATTGTCCGACGTTACAGGGAGCCGAGAAACGCTGGACTACGTTCGTCGATGTGTTTGATCCGCAATTTCGCGACGCGGTCGTCGAGGGGATTGAGACCTGTCATGAATCGTTGGGCGACCCTTGGTGCATCGGCTTCTATGTCGACAACGAACTTTATTGGGGCGGGAACGAATCACTAGCATTGTGGACGTTGGCGTGTCCACCCGAGCAAGTCGCCAAGCAGGTATTTCTCAGCGACCTTCAAGCCAAATACGAAAACATCGCCACATTGAACGAGGCTTGGGGAACCAGCCATGCAACTTGGGACGATCTTGCCGCCGAAACACAGCCTCCTGATGTGAAGAAGGCAGCAGCCGATTTGCGTGCTTTCTCAGTCAAATTCGCTGAAACCTATTTTGGTACCGTCAAAGCGGAACTCGCCAAAGCGGCACCGGACCAGTTGTATTTGGGATGTCGTTTCATTTGGGATTCCGAGGTCGCGTTGCGAGCGGCGGCGAAATACTGTGACGTGGTCAGTTTCAACCAGTATCGCTACAGCGTCGCGGATCTCAAATTGCCCGCCGGTGAAGACAAACCGATCATCATCGGTGAATTCCACTTTGGTGCTCTTGATCGAGGAATGTTTCATCCGACGAAAGTGCCGGCAAAGGATCAGAAGCATCGCGCCGAGTGTTACAAGAACTTCCTGCACAGCGCCCTCGCAAACCCGCGAGTCGTTGGCACGCATTGGTTTCAGTACACGTCCGAGCCGACAGCGGGACGTGGCGACGGAGAGAACTATCAAGTCGGCTTTGTCGACAACTGCGACACGCCATATGTCGAAACCGTGAACGCGGCGCGAGAGATCGGCGACGAGATGTATCAGTATCGAGCTGCGAGTGAATGAGCCAATGTCGCGAACGTCGTTCCGCCCCGCAGCCGCTCGCAACAACCGTAACACAACTGCCTGAAGGAAAACCATGAAGTTCATGTCACTTTTGATATTCACCTGCATGCTGAGTACCGGCATGGCACAAACGCAACCCTTCTTTGCCGAAGGAGAAGACCCACGGCCAGTCGGAAAGGTTTGGCAACAGGTCGATCTGCTCTCAGATGAATTCGATGGCGACTCATTGGATGCGACAAAATGGGACAAAAATCCCGCTTCCAAGCACTGGGGCTGGATAGGTCGTCCTCCAGGCCTATTCCAAGAGGAAAGCGTCGTCGTCGAAGAAGGCAACCTACGGGTGACGGTGGGCGTGCTGGACTCGCCCGTCGTAATCAAAGGGAACGAGTTCAAGTATCACGGCGGTATCGTTCGATCGGTCAATCCCGGAACCGTGGGCTGGTACTACGAATGCCGCATGAAGGCCAACAAGACCGAAATGTCGTCGACGTTCTGGTTGATGCCCCGCCCCAAAGATGCAAGGAGATTGGAGTTCGACATCCAAGAATGCGTGGGGCGGACGACCGAACAAACAGCTAGCTGGGGGCGAAACTGGGATCAGATTTTCCACTCCAACGCGATCCAACACGCCACAAAAGAAGGGCCCGAAAAGATCCAGATCCAAAGTTCGGTGAGAACGGAAACCCCGAACTGGGAACGCTATTACGTCTACGGCGCCTGGTGGAAATCACCGCGAGAACTCCGGTTTTATCTCGACGGAAAATACGTCTATTCGCTGAAGCCTAGCGTCGATTGGGACGTGCCGTCTTACTATCAGATGGCGATTGAGACGTACGACTGGAACCCGGTCCCCGACGACGGAGGATTAGTTGCCACGGCGACGAAGGAAGAACGCACGACGCAGTACGATTGGATTCGAACCTGGCGTCTTGAATAGTCGTTGGTTTTTCCGGCCATTAAGTGGCAGTCTTCAGTCGCCTCGGGTGTACAGAGGCGACACGTAGGAGATTTCATCCGTTTCGGTCAACGCGTTGTTGAACGAACCCGCGTAGTTCGAATGTAAAGCGTTCCTCTCAATCGAAAGCATTCCCGTGTCGTATCGAGCCGTTTTGTTCTCTGCCGTTTCGATGTTTCTCACCACGGTTGCATGTGGTCAGGGATTTCAAGGTGTCGTCTCCGATTCCGAATCGGGGAGCCCGCTGGCGGGTGTCTCTGTGCTCGTCGTGGAAGACAACGTTTCGGCCACGACGCGTGACGATGGTGGATTTGCTATTTCGATTGGCAATCGTGATCCCAAGACTCTGCGTTTCGCAATCGACGGATACATGTTCGCTGAGAAACGCGGCGTCGAACCGGCAACCGGTCTAGCGATCGGATTGAGGAAGGCGAAAAAAAGTGCTGCGACCATTCGAGAAGAACGCTACCGGGCCGATGGATGTGAAATCGACAACCCGATGAATCCAGACTGGAACATCCGTTTCAAATCGTCTTTGTTGAAAGGTGATTTGGCTCCTGATCCGACCTACACACGGCGGGATCCGAGTGCGGTTATCCAGGTAAACGGGAAATACTACGTTTGGTATTCCTACAGCCTCACTCACGACACAAAGAAACTAGCTCCCTGGGACCTGAACGATCTCTATTTCGCAACCTCAACGGATGGAGAAACGTGGGAAGAACAAGGTCCAGCGGTCACACGAGGTCCCGAAAGCTCTTTTGACCATCGCTCCGTTTTCACAACCGAGATCTTCGTCCATGACGGCGTCTACTATCTCATCTATCAAGCTGCGGGTGACGTGGACGGCATCTACAATCGCAATGTGATCGGGATGGCCAAATCCGAATCACCGGACGGCCCATGGACAAAAGTTGACGAACCGGTCCTACGACCGACCTACACGAACGAGCAGTATTTCGACAACAACGCGGTTCACGATCCATGTCTGATTCATTACCGCGACAAGTTCTATCTTTACTACAAAGGTGAATGCATTTGTTTTGAAGATGAAGATTGCCAGCGGTGGTGCAACCCGTGCTGCGGTCTCAAGAAACAGGTGAAGTGGGGAGTCGCGATTGCGGATCACCCGACCGGACCGTTCATCAAATCAGAATTCAATCCGATCACCAACACCGGACATGAAGTCATGGTCTGGAAATATGGAACCGGAATCGCGATTCTCCAACACCAAGACGGGCCCGAAGCGAAGACGATTCAGTACGCCGAAGACGGTGTCAATTTTGAAATCATGGGTTCCGCTATCGACATGCCCGAAGCCGCGGGGCTGTTTCGTCCGAACGATCCTGAGAATACACCTCATGGCGGGATCGAATGGGGACTCAGTCACGTCTTGAAATGGAACGCGGGCCCCAAAGGTTGGATGTACATCCAAAAGTATCAAAAGGTGAAATAGAACGCTCGATCCAATTGGCATCGTAAATCACTCGGCGACACACTACCGCGGTTCACCTTGGCTATCTGAAGCAAGCATTTTCCGAAAACATGAACATGAGCCACCTCCGTTCGTCGCTGCGACTTTTCATGTTCGTTGTCGCGGCGTTGACAACGGCCTCCAACGTTCACGGCGGTGACTCAGGCGCGGTCGACTTCAATTCCGGTTGGCTCTTTTCACTTCAAGAACAACCCGCTCACGACGTCGACGTTGACGATACCGCATGGCGGCATGTGCAATTGCCTCATGACTGGAGCGTCGAATCACCTTTCGATCAACGCTTGGAAGGGTGCACGGCCTATCTTCCAGGCGGAATCGGATGGTACCGAAAACACTTTGAAACCAACGTCGATGACGATCACGTTACCTATGTGTACTTCGATGGGATCTACAACCGAGCCGAGATCTGGCTCAACGGTGTCAAACTCGGGTTTCATCCTTACGGTTACTCGCCATTCTTCTTCGACGTCACCGAATATCTCAACGCAACGGGCGAAGACAACGTCCTTGCGGTGAAAGTCGATCACTCGCGATACGCGGACAGCCGCTGGTACACTGGCTCGGGCATCTATCGCGACGTCAAACTAATCCGAGCGAACAAACTGCATGTTCCGATCGGAGGAACCTTCGTAACGACGCCGACAGTATCCAGGGAAATATCCGAAGTTGCCATCGACGTCGAAGTTCGAAATGCGTTCGATCGTCCCAAAACGTTTCAACTCTTAACGAAAATAGTTGACTCATCCGGAGACGTGGTTGCGACCGATGAATTGACAGCCGAAATCTCGGCTGAAGCCACGCACACGTTCCATCAAGACCTTTCGGTGACCTCGCCCCGCCTTTGGAATCTCGATGATCCGTCTCAATACGTCGCCGACACGACGATCATGCACGACGGCGAGGTGATCGATTCCTATCAAACTCCATTCGGGTTTCGCGAAATCAAGTTTGACGCGGAATCAGGTTTCTATCTCAATGGCGAACATACGCTGATTCAAGGGGTGTGCCTCCATCACGACGCTGGACTCGTCGGAGCCGCAGTTCCGACAGGTGTTTGGGAACGCCGTTTATCCAAGTTGAAGGCAGGCGGTTGCAATGCGATTCGAACCGCCCACAACCCGGCCTCGGAGAAATTTCTCGACCTCTGTGATCGGATGGGCTTTCTCGTCCAAGAAGAGTTCTACGACGAATGGGATAACCCCAAAGACAAACGTCTCAATATGGCCGAACAGCATGACGATCGGATTACCCGTGGCCATGCGGAGTTTTTCCAAGACTGGGCCGAACGAGACTTGAAAGCGACGATGCGTCGTGACCGCAACCATCCTTCGATCTTTCAGTGGAGCATCGGAAACGAGATCGAGTGGACTTACCCAAAATACCGAGAAGCATCGGGATATTTTGATGCAGACGCGTCAGGGAATTACTTTTGGACACCTCCGCATTTGACGCCTGACGAGGTTCGCGAACGGTACCAAAGCATTCCGGATGGCACCTATGTTCTCGCCGACACCGCTAAAAAACTCGCTCAGTGGACGCGGGAGATGGACACGACTCGTCCGGTGATCTCCAACTGCATCCTTCCCTCGGTGAGTCATGTGACTGGCTACACCGATGCACTCGATGTGGTCGGTTATAGCTACCGAAGAGTTGTCTACGACTATTCGAGAAAACACTTCCCTGGAAAGTCGGTCATGGGAACCGAGAACGTTGCCCAGTGGCATGAGTGGAAAGCCGTGTTAGAGCGACCGTTCATCTCAGGCGTGTTTCTTTGGACGGGCATCGACTACATGGGCGAAGCCCGCGAAGACTGGCCGCGAAAAGGAGTCCTCAGTGGTCTTTTAGATACCGCGGGTTTCAAAAAGCCGTCGTACCACATGATGAAAACGTTGTGGTGTGACGAACCTCACCTTTACCTCGCAACCCAAACGTTGCCTCAAACGGATTATCACGTCGATGCGACCTCGGGAGTCATCGGCACCGAAAGTCCGGACGCATGGACCAAACGCACTTGGGTTTGGCATTCGGTCAATCATCATTGGGACTACACACCGGGTGATGACGTCGTTGTGGAAGTCTATTCCAACACCGATCGCGTCGAAGTGCTTCTCAACGGACGGTCGCTCGGCATCAAGAGTTTGTCGGACTTCCCCGACCGCATTTTTAAGTGGCTGGTCCCTTATGAACCGGGCGTCCTGGAAGCGAGAGCCGTTCACTGCGATGCGGTCATCCGCGATCGCTTAGAAACAGCCGGTCCACCCGCGTCCGTCTCGTTGACGCCCGACACAACCGATTTGGACGTCGACAACCGCGATGTCGCCCACGTGGTCGCACAACTCGTCGATGCAGATGGCATCCCCGTTAGAGACCAGGAGTTGGACGTGGTCTTTGAGATCGAGGGTGCCGTACGTGTCCTGGGCGTCGACAACGGATCAGGCAAGACCGTCACTCAGTATCAATCGAACCGAGTGGTCACGCACCAGGGACGTTGCCTGTTGTTGGTCCAGGCGACCGGAATGTCCGGCGTCGCAACCATCCGTGCTCACGCAGACAACCTCCAAAGTCGCCCGATTACGATCGACGTCCGGTAAACACGTTGGACGGTTGGCTCTCGCTCTGGTCGTAGAACTCGCCGCAGGACGTTGATTGTTTTAGTGCCTTTTTTAGCGGAACGGCGCAAGCCGTCCGGTCCCGAGTCACCGGACGGCTCGCGCCGTTCCGCTATATTTGAAATCCTTCAGTAATACAAACGACGTCCTCAGGCGAGACTCACCGCACGTTGAGAGACAGCGGTTTGCTGACGATGCCTGCCGCCGAAACAATCACCTCGCACCTTCCGCAATCGCGACCTGATCGAATCAATCCCAACGCTTGTCCATTGTGGGTGAGGACCGTTGATTGATAGTGAAAATCGACGTTCATCTCCCATCCGTTATCAACCGCGAGAAGTTCGGCGTCGCCGTTGACCTGGAACTGAACTTTTATCGCCGGATCATTGATTCGTCTTCCAAACGCGTCGAGTAATCTCACACGAACGTGTGCGATATCATACCCATCCGCCTTGAGAGTGTTTTTGTCGGACGACAACTCAATTTCGGCAAACTCACCGCTCGTGGCGAGAGTGTACTCCCGCGTGGACGCCATTCTCCGCGTAGCCTTTGACGGTCAACTCACCCGCAGCGTACGGAACCAACCATTTGATCACATGATCGTCCGGGAAGTCTGCAAGAGCTTGCTTTCCCAAACTCTTGTTATTCAGGAACAACTCTGCCTCGTCACAATTCGTGTAGACCTGAACGATAATGTCTTGATCGGGTTGGTAATCCCAGTGTTCGTTCACGCGGTACCATTCCCATTTCCTCAACGCACCCCAAAACGGAGGGTCTCGCATTTGCATCTCAAACTGCCATCCGTCTTCCTGCGAGAAAGAGTATTCCGATTCGGCAGACGGTGTTGTGACCATGTAAACCTTCGGCTCATCTTTCCACAAGCATTCGAAGAAGTGCCCTCGCGGCGTTTTGAACCCGGCATAGTCGAAGAACGATAGATTGAGTCCCTTTCGAGGCCACGGCCCTGCCTCGCCCAAATAGGCAAACCCCGTCCAAGCAAACATGCCGCTGACGAAGTCTCGATCCAGGACGTTCTTCCATTCGGAATAGGCTCCCCAATTTTCAGAGCCAATGATTTTCATTTCAGGGTACGTTTCGTGGGCCGCATCGTAGCATTCTGCTCGATAGTTGAATCCGGCAACGTCAACCGCATCGAGATACCCGCTGACCGCTGCCAGAGATGGACGAACGCTTCCGCACGTGACCGGACGTGAGGTATCGACTTCCTTCACCCATGCTGACAATTGCTTCGCGATTTTGGCGAGTGGATCGTCACCACCGGAAACTTGATCGAACACCGGTTTCACAATCGACGGGTCAAAGACGGGAATGGTTTTGCTTTCGACGGCATCCGGATTCAGCATCGCGAACGCTTTCGAATAGGCCGGGAAGGTCCACTCGATTTCGTTGCCGATGCTCCACATGATCACCGATGGATGGTTGAAGTCTCGTCGAATCAAGTCCTTCAAATCACGCTCTGCCCAACGCTCAAAACACTCGCTGTAACCACGTGCCTCGTTCAGGTCTTTCGCACCTTGGTCACCGATATAGCGAAGACTCTTGACCTTGGGCCGATCCCACTCATCGAAGAATTCATCCATGACCAACATTCCCATTTGGTCGCACACGTCCATCAACTCAACCGAATGAGGATTGTGCGACATGCGAATCGCATTCACTCCGATCGACTTCAGTTTCCCGACGCGGTATTCCCAAACAGACTTTGGCACCGCCGCTCCCAACGCCCCCGCGTCATGATGCAGATTAACGCCTTTGATCTTCATCGGCACTCCGTTGAGTGAAAACCCTTTGTCCGCATCAAACTCAAACGTTCGAATACCAAATTGCGTCTCGACGCGATCGACCACGATGCCGTTTTGCCGAATGGTCGTGATTAACGACGACAGGTTTGGCGAATCAACGCTCCACCGAGAGGGATTGAGCACCCTGAGTTGGCTCTCGTACAGCCCGTCTTTCATTTCGGCTTGCACCGACTCCGTGATCACGCCGTTAGCATCAATAACACGCGTTTCTACCTCGATGCCGTCGTTTTCGTCGCCAGCAATACTGGCCGGATCAACAGCCTCCTCTTCTCCGACAACCTCCGTCGTGACGTGAATGTCCGCAAAGGAAGAGGTGACCTGCGGGGTCGTGATCTGCACTCCCCATTGCGGTACGTTAACCGGCGAAGTCTTGACCAGTCGAACGTTTCGGTAGATTCCCGATCCGGTATACCAACGCGAGTCAACATAGGCAGAGTGATCGACTCTCACGGTGATCCGATTCGGTTTGCTGCCAAAACGCAGGTGTGGGGTGAGGTCGTACGAGAAACTGCTATATCCACTCGGACGGAATCCGAGATGGTGCTCGTTGATCCAAACGTCAGACTTGTAATACACCCCATCGAACTCAATCCGAATGGATCGGCCTCGATCCGATTCCGGCAACGAGAACGTTTTTCGGTACCAACCGATTCCACCAGGAAGAAACCCTGTACTCGCAGCAGTGTTTTCTTGTCGGTAGGACTCGCGAATGCTCCAATCATGCGGAAGCGTGACGGGGGTCCAATCAATTCCTTGGCGGTCGTTAACAAGAGCAGGTTGGCTGCGGGAATCGTGACGCAGAACATCCGAGTCCGCAAACTCTTGTAAGCCAAACTGCCAATCGAAATTGAAATCAACTACGGTTCGTGGCGAATCTTTCAAGGCCCGATCGGCGGCAATGCTTTCACCGCAGGCACATGAAACAACCACCAGAAACAGCGTTCGGATTGTCTTCATCATATTGTCTCGTCGTTAAACGCGTGCCAGTTGCGTGAAGATATTGCCGCCCTCGAAACGTGCCCGACGACCGAGTTGTCGTTCGATGCGTAGAACCTCGTTCCACTTCACCATTCGCTCGCTGCGGGCAAACGAACCAACCTTCAACTGACCGGCATTGGTCGCTACCGCGAGGTGACAAATAAAAGCGTCTTCGGTCTCACCACTGCGCGCCGAAACGACCGGTAACCAGCCCGCCTCCTGCGTCATGCGAATCGCGTCCATTGTCTCGGTCACTGTTCCGATCTGATTCAACTTGATCAAAACGCTGTTGGCGGCCTGGCGACGAATCCCTTCTCGGATGCGCGTGAGATTAGTCGTAAACAGATCATCGCCGACGATTTGGACGCGATGGCCTATCGCCCGATTGATCCGATCCCAGCCGTCCCAATCGGTATCCGCAGCGGGATCCTCGATCGAGATGATCGGATACTTTTCGCACCATTCGATTAATAGCGACGAAAACTCTTCAGACGTGAATAGACGATCTTCGAGGCGAAAGTGGTAAGTCCCCGTCGTTTCGTCATAAAGATCACTGGCCGCGATATCCAGCGAAATCGATGCTTCTTTGCCTGGCGTGTAGCCCGCTCGTACCATCGCTTCGGTCAACACGTCGAACGCAGCTTCGTTGGTTTCGAACTCAGGCCAATAGCCGCCCTCGTCTGCCAAACCGTAATACTTGTTTCGCTCACGCATGATATCACCCGCCGCGTGATAAACGTTGAAGGTGATCTCCAGCGTCTCGGCATAGTTCTTTGCTCCGGTCGCAATGACCAGGAAATCTTGAACATCGGTTCGCCAGTTCGCGTGAGCTCCGCCTCCGATAATTTGAATTTCAGGAAGCGGCAACAAATTGCCATCGGTCCCACCGAGGGATTCGTAAAGTGGCACGCCCTTTTCGGCGGCAGCCGCATTCGCCACCGCCATCGACACACCTAGAATCGCGTTCGCCCCCAAACACGCTTTGTTCGGTGTCCCGTCGAGTTCGATCATGGCGTGATCGATTCCGGATTGATCAAAAACATCGTGTCCGCGTAACGCGGTTGCGATTTTGGAACGAACATTTTCAACGGCTTGCAAGACTGACTTACCGCGAAAAAAATGCTTGTCACCGTCGCGAAGTTCCAAGGCTTCGAATTGTCCGGTCGATGCTCCGCTGGGGACAAGTCCATAACCTTTCTTTCCACTGCCCAATGTGACCTCGACTTCAACGGTCGGATTGCCACGGGAGTCATAAATCTGATAGGCGTCAATCGATTCAATTTTCATCTATTTATCAATGGCTGAAGAGTTTGGAACCAGTTCTCTGCGATTTGTTTTAAGGAAATGCCGTCACGCAAAATGTGTTCGTGTGTAAACGAGCGAACGAAATTTTGTTGATCGACGTTCAGGTACTCCACCGGACTCTTGCCATCGACACGTGCCAGCATGAGCATCGGCAACAACGTCGCGGCACGCGTTTCGACCTCGCGGTAATGCTCTGGATTACCGTCGCCGTAGCCCTCTCGCACGGCGGAGATTATTTCCGGCATCGGCAGTTCGACCGGGACGTGGAACAGACTTTTCAGAAACAGATGATTCAGCAAAAACGCGAGATCGAAAGCGGCATCGGCAAAACACGCGACTTCGCAGTCCAGCGGAACCAATCGGCCATTCAGATGCATGATATTCTTGGGACTGTAGTCGCCATGAATCAAACATTGACGGCTCCGTGTCAACCGATCCGCCTCCGCTAGTATTCTCGTTGCCAAATCAGCGTGCTTGTGTGCGGTCCCTCTGAGATAAGGATCAATCCGGAGCTGATCGAAATTGGGAATCGTGTCAAAGTCCGCTTTGACGCGAGGATCTCCCCACGTGCGTGAGTGAATTTCACCAACCAGAACGCCAGCTCGGCGCGCTAAGTCGACATCACAATGTCCCGCTAAGAGATCATCTTTCCAGTTTTGAAACTCCTCGAGATACTCCATCGAGAACAATCCCGCCTCGGCATCGCAGTGATAGATTTCGGGCATTGCGTCGGGACGAAAACTCGCGACGTATCGCATGTAGGCTTGTTCGGTTTGATTCCGCGACGTGTCGGCGAACCAGTCCTGCTGTACCTTCAGTTTCGCCAGTGCTCGCTTGACAACGAATCGTCGATCTCCGTCTTCAACAAGATAGATTTCACTGGAAACGCCACCGGTGAGCGGTTTCAAACTCGGCGTCGCGGTTTGCAGGAATCCGCGATCTCGCAACAGTTGCTCAAATGCGGTCGTCATGATCGGGCCCACTTGCAATCAGGCGGGTTCATCGAAATGCAAAATGCGTGGACGCACGCTGTTTGCGAAAATTCGAAAGACGACCTACTTGATCTCATGACGTCCCCTAACGCGCGTAGCTGAGTTCGGGGGCGGTCAGTTCGCTGTCTTGATCCAAGTCGCGTTTGGGTGCGATGCCGAGTTTTTGCAAATCGCCGTGATAGGCCTTCACGGCTTCTTCGGCAGAGACATCGCCATCGACAATCGCACGCAGATAGCGAACCATCGTTAACGGATGTTCGGCATCCTTGATTTTGCGACCATACAGAGCAACACGGGCGCCATACTTCTGAGCCTCGGAAAGCTGCTTGAATGCATCGTACGTCGTCCCGCTTCCGCCGCCCAAAATCCCAACGATCAACTCCGAGTCATACGCGGCCAGTTCCTCCATCGGCTTCGGACCGAAGTAGGGAATCTTTAGAAACTTGGGCCAGTGATCCCGTGCGACGCCCGCCAAAGCGCGAACGAGTGCGTCGTTCACAAACGAAGGAATGGCCTCCGGTGCGATCCCGCAATTTTCAACGTTGGGTGCAAAGACTTCCAGGAAGTACTCGAACCCGCACTGAGCCGCTTCAAAGCGAAACTCTCGAAACGCCATCAAATTGTTGATATCGGAATCGAGATCATTGTTGAACGTCATCGAGTACAACCCCAAGTTAACAACCGGTTTTTCGGTTACTGGTGCCGTTAGACTTCCGTACTGAGCTTCGTGCAAGAAACTCGTTCGGAATGGGCGTGACGGCTGGTCCCGATAATTTGCCGCACGACTGATCCAGACATCGGTGGTGTCGTTGGCACGTATCGCAGGCGTGACGGGGCTGTCATCAAACAAGCGTTCACGGTGCGCCAGCACACTCATCGCCGAGTTGGATGCCAACAGAATATCGATGTACCCGCTGCCTACCATCTCACGCATTTGGTCCATGAACTCCGGCATGGAATAGAACCGGGATTCACTCTGCGGTGGATAAGGCATCCCCGGAGAGGCGATCCCCCACGCCATGTCCGCATCCTTCGCATCCGCGATGATGAAGTCCGTCGCGTCCGGGTTGCTGCGCAGGTTATTGAGTTTCTGATCTAAGGTTTTCAAGAATTCGTTCCTCTTAAGAGACGATTGCGTCCGCCGCCCATTCGCGAAGGAACTGAATAAGTTGCGGCCATGAGGCGCTTTCGGCACGCCGCACGAAGTAGCCCGAACTGGCGTTGCCGAGTCGCAGTCGATCGGCAGGGTTGAGCTCTAACAACAGCCCGGCAAAGAATCCCGAGTTAAAACGATCACCCGCTCCGACACTGCGTTTGGGTTTGATGCAGTACGGACCGCTCACCGTTGTGACCATTTCCGTGGTTGCCGTTGTTGCCGAGTCGATGAGATGAATGCTGGTTTCGCTGATTTCGGCCCGCATCCGGATTTCGTTGGCCAGACGTTCCCAGGATTTCGCGTCACTTCCCGCTTCCTCGATCTTCAATGCTCTCGCGATCTGGTTCGCTTCGTTCCCGTTGACACTCAATGTGACCCGGCCGATGGATTCAAATCCCTTCAAGGCGTCGAGCATCTCAACCAACGCGTCTGCCGTCCGGCTCGCGGGATCCGCGAGATCGAAAAAGAAATGTGGGCGATGTGACATTCCCGCGAGGACTTCCTCAACCAGATATTTCCAACACTGCGTCATGTAGGGGTAGACCGACCAGCTCGTCAGCGCGATCCCCGACGCCTGCTCGCACGCGGTTCGGAACACGCCGTCGGCGAACTTTTTGCGGAGATACGAAGGTGTGAAGTTGGCAAAATGACTGAACGAACAGAACATCAATTTGCCGTCGTCGAATTCAGTGACGATCGCGCGTCCAGGGTCCATCCCGAGCGAGTCAACGGCCTCACACTTGGCAATGAAATCGGCGAACACTGGATGCGGCGGAGCCCCCACTCCCGAAAATGCAGTCAGCGGAAACCCCAACGTCGCGATGCCGTCGCCCATGTTGACCGTGCAACCGCCCGCGGTCACTTGCTCGCATACGAATTCTCGTAAACCGCTCTGTCCCGTAGCGGCGTTGGCCCACGCACCAAAGTCCGCAATGGTCGGCATCGGTAGATATGACTCCGGCGAGTGCCGTTGTCCAACAATGCGAATCGACTCATCGACGAACGCATCAAATCCCATCACCACCGGCAACCGATCGATCGTCACATCCGCTGACAAAAGCCGATCGGCCAATGCGTTGAGTTTGTCCTGATGATGGTGGCTCAGCATTTTCAACGACTCAGCCCATAGTTAGCGTTTGATTGGCGAAGTGGAATCTCCTTCAACCCACAGAAATGATTCAATATCCGAAGCTCCTCGTGCCAATGGCCGTACCCGACGCTCCAGTGATGATCGAGGCCGGCGTCAAAAATCGTTCCCATGATCTGTCCGACCGTGGTATCGCCCGTCGGCTTCATCAATCCATACGTACCTCGGTAGTCCAGTTCCGTGTCAACGAACTCACCCTCGAACGCGAACCAACGACTCGCATCGGGGGCGAGATACCGCATGACCGTGATCGGCCCGTTGGCCAAGAGAAACTCCAGCATCAAACCAACGGCCGTTTCAGGGTCACCATTTTCCAAAATCGAGTGACGCGTCGCGGCGAATTGAGTCCCCGGTTTGAGCAACCGGGTTGGAGACGCACCACAATGCCAAATGCCGAGTCGATCCTGCTTCAGTTTCCAAAGCGATAAATCCATCATCGTCGGTACGGCGTCACCGTTGGACAACAACCACAACGCCATCGACGACAGCAACCCGTTCATTTCGCCTTCTTCGGCAACGCAGAAACCAAAGTCGTTCATCATCGACACCGAGCCATCGATCGCGCAGTGATAACAATCAAACAGTTCAGGCCAACTCTTCACCGTGGCACCGATATAGCCGTGCTCCGCCGCGAGATCCAGCATTGCTAAACCGAATCGATAGGTTTGCAAAATTTGTTCATCAGGCACGCTCACCTTGGCGCAGTCAGGATGCCCAATCATGGCGTCTTTCAGACGAATAACATCGGCATCGGTGAAACGTTTGTTCGCGTGCTGAAAGACGGCTTCCAAATCTATCCGGTCGAAACGACACCCCAGGTTTCGCATGACCGCGAGTTCGTCGACTTCGCCGTCATAAAATGCCGTCACACGTGAGCCACCGGCATGCAGAAACTTAGAGTGTCGAAACTTGTCACGAGCAAACACAGCCCGCGCAAAGCATTGCAATATGCCGTGCGACGACGCATTAGTCTCTTCGTGCAACCAAGCGTAGGGCACCTCCATTTGCGTCCACATTTGCTGCAGGAAGTTTTGGCACGTCAGGCTGTTTGCTTCATTCGACGCTCGGTTGCCTGGCTCCGGCCACGCCCATGAAAGCAGTGGGACTTTGTGGTCGGTCAACCACCGGCCCAGATGACTTCCGATTTCACCCGCGGTATACGCGGCATGGAAGAACACGATTCCGGCCAGGCCCTCTCGCAGTTCTCCGTCGAGCAACTCACAGAGTGCGTCCGGATCCTCAAATGGCTCCGCGGCACGAACGATTTCAACCGGCAGATCTGCCGTGGCTTCGCACAACGCCGAGTACGCGGCATCGTATCGCTGACACGCCTTCCCCCACGGAAAATGGATCTTCACCCCACAGGCAACAATCAAAATCCTGCTCGGCGAGAGTGGACGTGGCGGACGCACTATCTCGGATAGCACATCGTTCAGAATGCCTTTTGTTGGCAACGCAAATGTGGAGTTGTTATTCATCCCATCAAGATCCCAGGTAGCCCCCGGCTCCACTACGCTTTGGCTCACAAAGACCTATACTATCTTCACCAGTTTTCGAAAAAACACGCCCGCAATGTGTTACCAGAGCAATTCACATGAAGATGATCTACGAGAAAGTCACCGTCGATGAGCAGGCGTCGTTTCGGTGCTTGGAGTGGATCGACAAGGACTTCGATTGTCCTCACCACTTTCATCCCGAAATCGAGATCACTCATATCATCGCGAGCAGCGGTGAGCGGTTGGTTGGGGATCAGTTCGATACCTATACCCCCGGTGATCTCGCCATGTTCGGGCCTCTACTGCCGCATCGTTACAAAAATTGGAAATGCAAGAAGTCGCACTCCCGGGTGGTGCAATTTCGCATCGACGCCCTGGGAGGTGACTTCTTCAATCTTGCGGAATGCCGTTCCATTCGCCAACTGATTCAAGACGCCTCACGCGGCCTGCAATTCTCCGATCCGGTTCGCAAAGAAGGCAGTCGCGTCATGACACGCCTTTTCAAAGCCCCCATCGGGCCGCAGCGACTCAGTCGCCTGATCGAGCTATTGGACGTTCTCAGCTCCGACACTCAGCGAGAACAAATGGCCAGTCATGATTTTATGGCGTCCGAAGACGTCGAACAGGACAAGCGACTCGAAAGGATTCTCAGTTACATCGACGCCCACTGGCAGGACACAATCCGCCTCGCCGACATCGCGAAAGTCGCGTGCCTGCACCCTCAATCGTTGAGTCGCTATTTTCGGAAACGGCTGGGCAGAACGTTCCAGGAATACGTTATCGAACTACGCCTCAGCCGGGCTGCTCGAGAATTGCTCGAAAGCAAACGCACCGTTTCGGACATCGCCTTCAGTTGCGGTTTCAACAATCTCGCAAATTTCAACAGACTCTTTTTGGCTCGCTACCACATCTCTCCGCGTGACTACCGGTCGAGATAACGCGTCGGCTACATTAGCTAACGCAAGAAGATGAACGTGAATCGATGACGCGTCATTCGCGGCGTGATCTGAGACCAGTTCATTGTCGACGACGTGGTCCGGGTAAGAAGCTCCAGTGACCACAGCCATGATGGCTACGTGACACTCACCGAGAGTTCAATATTTCACCGATTCAGTCGCTCGTTTTCAGATCCGCTGGCTTGGAATTGCCGGTCTGGATAGAAACGAAATGCGATTGATCCTCCAATCGGGGACCATCTTAACGGAATCCGTCTGCTCCCTTAGACTCCGCAACTGGAACATCCCGCAGGCACCGCGACATCCTTCGTCCGCTGTGAACGTAGGCGGGATTCCGATCTGCCTTCAATCGTTGGTTTCAGTGATCGACTATATCAAACTGCATTTCGTTATCTTGTTGTGGGGATTCACCGCGGTCCTTGGAAACCTGATCGACCTCAGCCCGACTCAACTGGTTTTCCTGCGCAGCCTGTTGTCCGCACTGATTTTAGTGGCAGTTTTACGATCGCGTTTGAAGATCGACACGAAGGTTGCTGCCATGCTGTTGGGCAACGGATTCCTGTTGGGGCTTCACTGGATCCTATTCTTTGTCGCAGTCAAAATCGCGTCGGTTTCCGTCTGCATGATCGGCATGGCGACGGTTTCGTTTTGGACTGCGGTTCTGGAACCAATGATGGTCTCGCGGGTCCGATTCAACGCGTTGAACTTGCTACTCGGCGTCGTTGCCGCAGGCGGTGTCGGGATTATCTACTACAGCCAAGCTCATTTTCAAACTGGCGTGATCGTTGCGGTTGTGGCGGCAGTCTTGGCGTGTTTGTTTTCAATCTTCAATGGACAACTGTTTCATCGTGCGCCGCCCATTGTCATCGTTACGTACCAAATGGCGGGATCGGCCATGTTTTGCGCCGCCGCACTTTTGTGTTTCGGTTCATCTGAACTAGGCCCCACCCTGAAACCATGGATTCCGCCGGTTTCCCAGTGGGGATGGATGATGATCTTGGTACTGGCCTGCACGATCTACGCTTATCACGTGTACGTGCGTCTGCTCGAGCGATTGAGTGTCTTCACGATCAACTTTGCGAACAACCTCGAACCGGTCTACGGAATCGCGTTGGGTTCGCTGCTCTTCCACGATCATCGTGACGTCAGTTTCAGTTTTTACGTTGGTGCCGCGGTCATCCTCATTTCGGTGTTGATTCAGCCATGGTTAAGCGAGGAGCGGATCGCGCCGCAAAGCTCTGAACCGCTGACCTGAATTCAGCGAACCGAAATTCAAAACCAACCCAATGATGCTCAAACGACAACGCTCGTCACCGCCGCGTTTGATGCTGCCTACACAAGTGATGAGTCGACATCAGCGAATGAGTTTGCCCGGCGGGTGCGCATTTCCATTTGGCACGAAACGTCGACTATGATGAGTGCGAAAATCCCCATGCCTCGAAACGAATTTGCCCTCATGAATTATCGGTATGTGATCTTAGCGTTAGGTTGCCTTGTCTTTGCGGCGGTTTCCGCGGCGGCGGATCCCAGCAACGTCGTGTTTCTGATTGCCGACGACATTTCTCAGGAGGACCTCGGATGTTACGGACACCCGAGTGTGCAGACTCCCAACATCGACGCGTTGGCCGCCCGTGGCTTGCGTTTTGACAACGCCTACCTGACGACGAGCAGTTGCAGTCCGAGTCGGTGCAGCATCATCACCGGGCGATACCCGCACAACACCGGTGCCCCTGAATTGCACACCGAGTTGCCCGCGGGATCCGTGTTGTTTCCCGAGTTGTTGAAAAACGCGGGGTATTACACCGTCTTGTCGGGCAAGCATCACATGGGCAATCACGCGAACGTCGCGTTCACCAAAATCTCCAAAGGCAAAGGCCCCGGCAAGGAAGAAGATTGGGTCGAAATACTGCGTGACCGTCCGAAAGACAAACCATTCTTTTGCTGGTTTGCCTCCACGGACGCACACCGTGCTTGGTCGATCAACGAGGACGCACCGAAATATGATCCCGCTGACGTGAAGGTCCCGCCTTATCTGGTTGACGGTCCGAAAACGCGTGAGGATCTCGCGAGTTACTATCACGAAGTCAGCCGGTACGACCATTTTGTTGGCGAGGTTGTCGCAGAACTCAAACGCCAGGATGTTTTCGATAACACGCTCATCATCGTGATGGCAGACAATGGACGTCCGTTTCCCCGCTGCAAAACCCGGTTGTACGACAGCGGAATTAAAACGCCATTTGTCGTTCACGATCCGCGGCGATCCGAACCGGCAGTCGTAGAGGGGCTGATCAGTTCCATCGACGTTGCAGCCACGATTCTTGAATTCACGGGCGTCGAGAAAGACCCTCGAATTCAAGGCGTCAGCTTTGTGAAAATCTTGAAGGATCCGAAGGCCAGCATTCGTGACATGGTCTTCGCCGAACATAACTGGCACGTCTACCGCAATCACGAGCGGTCCGTCCGATTCGGCGATTGGCTCTACATCCGCAACAATTTTCCTGACCAGCAAAACCTTTGCGTGGAAGCGTACATCGGCGGTGCGGGAGAGGAACTTTGGGCCGCACATAAATCCGGGCAACTGACGGACGCGCAATCGAACGTCTTTCAAAACCCGTGTCCCGCGGAAGAGCTTTATCACGTTGGACGCGACCCCGACCAGTTAAACAATCTCGCTTCGAATCCCGAGCAAGAGCAGGTACTCAACCAAGCTCGTGCATTGTTAACACGTTGGACCGACCAGACCGGCGACACGATCCCGACCAACCCTACCCCGCACCGGGATGCCGCCCCCGGGGGTTCCAAGCCGGACCGCAAAGCGTTTAAGCATCTGGAGATGCCCGGTGACGCCTCAAAGGCCACGGAAATCAACGAACCCGGTCCGATCTCGATGCCGTGATATCGTCTCCGCACCCGTTTGAACATGATGTACGGATAGGAACCTCTGGGCGGTGCGCGTTCTCTGGTAATTTTTATTGCAGTGATGTCGATTTGCTGCGGTGTGTTTCGACTATTCACAAAGTGGCGAGGAGTTCCGTTGGTCACACATGCGAGAGAGAACGATGAAATTCATTTGTATGGGATTCATTGACGAATCCAAACTAGCGTTTTTGGCCGAGGAGGATGGCCAGCGGATGATGGAAGAGTGCTTTGCCTACGACGACGAACTGCGTCGCGGCGGCCATTTTCTTGGGGGCGAAGCTCTGCAGGCGGCACAAAACGCGGTCACGTTGCGGATAAAGAACGGCAGCGTCGAGGTGACCGATGGTCCATACATCGAATCGAAAGAAATGCTCGGCGGCATCCTTTTGCTTGAAGCCCGCGACCTGAATCACGCGATTTCGTTGATGACTCAACATCCTGGCGTGAAGATGGGGCCGTTCGAAATTCGGCCCGCCGATGAAGAGGTCAACGCGCTGATCGCCGCCCGCGACGCCGCCATGGCGAACGCATCGCACGATGAATGCGACAAGTCACTGAAACCTAGCAGAGGGAAGCCCGCCGTGGTCTCGCGGAAAGAGTGGCAGTCTGCGATGGATCGACTGCGGGTCAGAGAAAAGGCGGCGACACGAGCTCAAGATGCACTCGCTGCCGAGCGAGGTCGGATGCCAATGGTCAAGATCGAAAAGGATTACACGTTCGAAGGTCCCGACGGCAAAGCCAGATTGATCGATCTGTTCGAAGGCCGTCAGCAGCTCGCCGTTTATCACTTCATGTTCGCCGAAAGCGTTTGTGGTTGGCCGGCGGCTGGTTGCGTCGGATGTTCCACTTTGGTCGACAACCTCGGGCACCCGGCACATATCAACGCTCGCGGTTTATCGATTGCGTTGGTTTCACTCGGGCCATTTCCGACTCTAGAAGCCTACAATAAACGCATGGGCTGGACGCTGCCGTGGTATTCCTCAGCAGGCACCACGTTCAATGAGGATTTTGGGGTGACGACTCCTGAAGGAGAATCGCATGGGCTGAGTATGTTTTTGCGAGACGGTGATGATATCTATCAAACCTACTTCACCGGACGACGTGGCTGTGAAGCGTTCATGACTTCATTCGCCTTGCTCGATCGGGCTCCCTTGGGAAGACAAGAGACTTGGGAAGATTCCCCGGAAGGCTGGCCTCAATCCGATCCGTACGTTTGGTGGCGGCGGCATGACGAATACGAGGCGCCCACTCTAACATCGTTGCAGAAATGAGTCGTGTTTGTTTTGGGGAACGTGGCCAGTGTCACCATGGACTCACGTACACAAGGCAGTCGTCAAATGGGCAATTCCCGGTATCCTGTTGTGCGTGATGCCGAAGTGTCCGTTCTTCGTCAACGCCTACCTGCGTGACCCGGCGTATGGCGGCGTCAAATGAAGGACATCGCTCAACGTTGATCAACAACGGGCCGCAGGTTTGATTACAAGAAACGACTGCTATTGAGCGAGTGCTTTGTCAAACCTGAACTTCGGGGTTGCCTGAACTGGAGGGCTCGCGCAATTCCGCTAAAAAACTTAGCGGAACGGCGCAAGCCGTCCGGTCACCCCTCATTTTCGATGGTGGCAAATCACTAGAGAAGAAACGCAATTTTTAAACATAGGGAGAAGAAGATGAAAGTCATGGTAATGGTGAAAGCGACGAAGAGTTCCGAAGCGGGCGAGTTGCCCAGTGAAAAGTTGCTAACCGAAATGGGGAAGTTCAATGAGCAATTGATCGACGCCGGAATTATGAAAACAGGTGAAGGGCTCAAACCGAGTTCGGAGGGTGTCCGCGTTCGCTTTTCAGGGGCGAACCGAACCGTCACTGATGGACCGTTTGCGGAGACCAAAGAGTTGGTGGCGGGCTATTGGATCTGGGAAGTCGCGTCGATGGAGGAAGCGATCGAATGGGTGAAGCGTTGCCCGAACCCGATGGTGGAGGAGTCCGATATTGAAATTCGCCAGATCTATGAAATGGCTGACTTTGCCGAGAGCGATCCGTCGGGCGAGATTGCCAAACACGAAGAACAGCTGGCTGCCAAACTCGCTACCAAATCCGCGGTCGTCCAGTCGTACCTGTTCTTCGAAGGTTGTTGCGAAGAGGCTCTGGACTTTTACGAGCACGCAATTGGCGCGACGGTAACGATGAAGATGCGATACAGCGAATCGCCCGAACCAATGCCAGAAGGAATGGTGCCGGATGGATACGAGAACAAAATCATGCACGCGTCCTTTAACGTCGGCGAGATGTCGTTAATGGCGTGCGATGATTGCACCGCAAAACCTACGCACGACGGATTCCGACTCGCGTTATCCGTCAAAACAGTCGCGGATGCGGATTTGGTCTTTGGTCAACTCGCCGAAGGTGGCAAAATCGATATGCCTCTCTCCCAAACGTTTTGGTCGCCTCGATTCGGCATGGTGACGGACCCGTTCGGAGTGGGTTGGATGGTGATGGTTGCCGGTGAATGCGAATGACCATTACCTAACTTGATATCGCCACTTTTCACGTAGCTCGGTCGCTCGGGACATTGATTGTTTTAGTGCTCCTTTTAGCGGAACGGCGCAAGCCGTCCGGTCCCGCGTTACCGGACGGCTTACGCCGTTCTGCTCCATTTGAAATCCCGCAGTAATAAAATCGACGTCTCGCGAGACCGAGGATTTCGGACGCTTCCCACTTTCAGAGCGCCGGAGAGACTCAGCTACGTGAAAGGCGAAAACTCCAATGCGTTCGCCAAAAAATGTCACTCTCCAGCTATCAAATCACACGTTTTTCCCGCTCAAGGCGGACTGCTATTTTGAAAACGATCGCCAAGGGAATTTAAAAATGAAATACATGCTTCTCATTTATGGAAACGAAGATTGTTGGACCGAGGACGAACGCAAGGAATGCATGCTCGAGTCGATGAAGATCAGCAATGAACTCCAGCAGCAAGGAAAGCTGATTTCGTCTGACCCGCTGTATTCGATCACGACGGCGACGAGTGTCCGAGTGCGTGAAGGAAATCGGCAGATCACTGATGGCCCGTTCGCGGAAACGTCTGAGCAATTAGGCGGTTACTATTTGATCGACGTCGAAAATCTAGACGAAGCGATCGCGATCGCGAGTCGATTGCCACCCGCGAAACTTGGGACGGTCGAAATCCGACCGATCTTTCCAAAACCCGAATTGCCCGAATCTTCAACCGAGATGGCATCCGATAGGAAAGCGAGCGTTTAGCATTGTTGCGGCCCTCCTTCCATTCGCCAACTGAATCGTGATGTCGTCACAGATGAACGCCGACGCCGTGGACCAGATCTACCGCAACGAATCGCGACAAGTGTTTGCGACGTTGGTGCGGTTGCTCGGCGATTTCGATTTGGCTGAAGAGGTCATGCATGAAGCGTTCGCGGCCGCGATTCAAAAATGGCCGGAACAGGGAATACCCGCTAATCCGGTGGCTTGGCTGGTTTCGACCGGGCGATTTAAAGCCGTCGATAACATCCGCCGGCGACGACGACTCAGTGAGTTGCAACCCGAGTTGGCACGCCGAGTGAGCGAGATCGAAGCAGCCAATGATTCGATTGCTGAGCAAGACATCAAAGACGACCGGCTACGTTTGATCTTCACGTGTTGCCACCCCGCGATCGATCCGCAAGTGCAAGTTCCGCTGACCCTACGTGAAGTTTGCGGACTGACGACGGAGGAAATTGCACGTGCGTTTTTGGTGCCACCTTCGACGTTGGCACAGCGGATTGTGCGTGGGAAATCGAAGATTCGCAACGCAAAGATCCCGTTTGCCATTCCATCGCTATCGGATCTTCCCGAACGTCTCGATTCGGTTCTTTCGGTGATTTACCTGGTCTTCAACGAAGGATACTCCGCATCGAGCGGGGAGAGTCTCACACGTGTGGATCTTTCGGACGAAGCAATCCGTCTCGCCCGATTATTGATGGATCTGTTGCCACAGCCCGAGGTCGCGGGTTTGCTCGCGTTGATGTTGCTGCACGAGTCCCGACGCACCGCGCGTACGGATTCGCTGGGCGATATTGTTTTATTAGAAGATCAAGACCGAAGTCTTTGGGATCAAACTTTGATCGGCGAAGGAAAGGATCTGATCGAACGATCCTTGCGGACGCGGCGCATTGGCGTTTACACGATTCAAGCCGCGATCTCAGCGGTTCACGCGGACGCAAGATCAGCGAGTGAAACCGACTGGGCACAAATCGTGGCACTTTACGATGTGTTGTCGAGTGCGGCTCCGTCCCCCATCGTGGAGCTCAATCGAGCGGTCGCGGTCGCCATGCGTGACGGCGTGGAAGTCGGGTTGGCGATCATCGATGAGTTGATGCAACGAGGCCAGATCAACGACTACTACCTTGCTCACTCCGCGCGAGGCGAGTTGCTGCGACGCCTGGGCCGAACCGACGAAGCGTTACAAGCATTCAAGCGTGCATTGAACCTTGCCAAACTGCAACCTGAACAGCGATTCCTTCGCAAGAAAATTGACGCACTGCGAGCGAACTCGTAGTCTCGCGTGCTTTTGATCGCGGATAACGCTGTGAATCAGGCCAAGATGCTATTGACAACACTTGCTAGTTCGACATCGGTTCGTTTGAAGTCGAGACCTTGATGACGATGTGTGAATCGCTCGTGGTCGCCGCATAGATGCAAGAGTGTGGCTTGCAAATCGCGGATGTGAAGGAGATTTTTGGCGACGTGGAATGCGAACTCGTCGCTATGACCGTACATGGTGTCTACGTTCAAACAAGGCTATCGCTTGCCTGCCAAAAATTCATCATGGACAAGACGTGTCGCTGTTTCTTTTGTGTTTAGTTGGATCCAGTGTTTCGGGAAATTAGTCACGATCGTGATGACATCCAAAAGCCACGGACGTGAGTCCGTAGTTTGGGAAGACAAATTAATGCAAGTCGCAACGCGACGACACCAAACGCGGGCGTGTGCTTACGAAGGAACTACCGGGAACGGCATCTGTCATTGCTCAGGGCGTCGATTTAATTTCTGCGGGACTTCAAATGTAGCGGAACGGCCCAAGCCGGCTATCGGTTTAGTTGTTTCGAAAAGTTTCGTGAGCCGGCAACGCGAGCTGCGGGCCTCCAATGACCGTGTTCTCACCGTTAGGCCCGCGGACAGCGCCGTCGGCTCATTAAAACAACAGCCCGCAAGCCGTCCGGTCTCACCCCCATTTAGACTGCTGAACAAGAACTAAAATCGATTTTCCGTGAAGATGGAATCGATCATAGCCAACCGTTGTTCGAGCGAATCCCGCCCGGACAATTCATCCTGACGAAGGCCCGACGCATCCAGTTCTGGGCTTTGGATTTCCGATTGGCTATTGGATGTCGAGCGTGATGCTGCCGTCGCGCTGGAATTCACTTGGTTGGCCGTTTGGCTCTGATCGAACAGCTCGAGATCCGCGTCATCGAGAGTGGTATCGAGTGGAGTCGTCGCCAGAGCACGAGAAGAGGTGGTGGAACGTGGGGAGTCACTATTATTTGTGTCCCTTTCGTTCCCCCTGCGATCACCTCCGTCGTTGTTTCCTACGTTTCCGTTTCCACCTTGGTTGTTGTCGGCGAAGCCTCCGCCTCCCGTATCGCTTCCTGAGTCGGCGCCGGTCAAAGCCGCGAATTCGGATGCAACGGTCGCGGCAACGGTTTGCCCGACTGCTTGACCGACGAGATCGTCGAAGTCGAAATGGATACCTAAGTACACACGACTGCGGCCGTTTTCAGCCATCGCTTCGCTGAACGAACTGAACGTGCGAGTTGCATCGTCAAGGCTGATTCCGTAGGCGTCTTGTAGCTCAGGATTTTCGAGCAAGATCTCCAGCTCCCTCGATGTCAACTCGAAGGAAATGTCATCGGTTCCGTAGAACTCCTGAAGCGTCCCGAAGAGGGCGCCGCCGAACGTCGCGTGTCCGGAAATATAGGTTGGGAACTGAGGTGTGAATCCGATCTCATCGTCGCCTCCATCGGGAGCTCCCAATGCGGTCCAGTCGGCGTCGCCTTCTGTGAGCCCGTTGCCGTCGATGTCGCCGGATTGAATCGCCGTGACGGGTCTCCAAAACTCTTCGCTGAATTTGGTGTCCCATGCCACAATCGCCGCGTCGGCCATCGCTACGGATGCCTGGGCGAACAACGCCGCGTTTTCCTCGAGCGTGTTCCCTTGTTGGACAGCGATCGTTAAGAGCACATCGTTGTAAAGTGCCAATGGCGTTCCCAAGCCTTCACGGTCGTACGCCCAGAAAAGGCCGGCTTCCGTTTGATCCTCCGTTCTGACGGTGCTGTCGGCCGCACCGAGTTCTTTGACTTCGTTGTAGGAGGCGGCGTACTCCTCGCTGGTCAGAGCCGGAGTGGTTTCAGGTAGATAATCGTCGCTGGAACTGATCGCGAACGTGTCCACCTCTCCCCAGCCCGGTCCCCACACCGGGACGTCGGGGTTGAGTGGATCAGCTTGGAACGAGCCGACTTCATCTGAGTAGGTGTATTGAACGATTTCGTCGGAACCGTCGTCGGCGCGGCTCGCGAGGATCTCGTTGCCGATTTCGGTACCCAACGCGATGCTGTCGGAGGTGTTGTCACCACTGCGGTAGTTTGCGAGGCTCGCTGCTAGGAACGAGTCGAGAGTATCCTGCTGGTCTGGGTAGAGTCCGCTGAGAACAGTGTATGCCGCTTGAGAGGCCACGATTTCCGTCGTGACGTTGTCAGTGCTGCCGCGGAAGTCGATCGCATAGTCGTAGAAGGTATTCGCGTCGGCACCATCGGTAGCGAGGGCAACGGCGTCGAAGATGGCGACGTTCAACATCGCCATCGACCGCGACGCGTAACCGGGATTCTGATTCTCGACGCTGCTTGCCAGGATTTCACCAAAAAGATCGTTCCATTGGAGTACCACATCGGAATCGCTTTCAAATGTGGGTAGATCACTGTCGTCGGCTGAATCAGTGGGTGAATCTTCGCTCGGTAGATCAAGAGACGTGTCGGGGTTGTCAACGGGATTTCGCAATCCGTCGTCCCCGCGATTGAGACGATTGATCACCATTAAGGCATCCAGTGCACTGTCGCGGCCGTCGTTGTTGACGTCGGTCATCCGTCCGCTGCCTCGTTGCTGCGACCCGGGTTCGCCCGCCCCACTGCTGTCCGCTTGATTGATTTGATTGATAATCGTTAACGCGTCAACGGCTGAAACGATCCCGTCTTCGTTGACGTCTTCGGGCATCGCTTCGTTGTGAAAGATGTTAGCCGCCATCAATTGTCGATTCTCTAGCGTCTCGGGACGGAGTCGTCGACGCGTTGATTTGCGTTTGCGACCATTGCTTTTCAATGGTGTCGAACTTTGGGGGGAGGGGGAGCGTCGAACCCAACGATTCATAAAACGGGCCATGCGTGCACCTGTAGTGGAGAAGGGGGTGGCGAGGACCACCGCGAAACGGCCTGGACCAGCCGCTGTTTGTGTCCTTCTTTAGGTGCGAAAACGCACACTGAATGTCACGCGTTTCACCGAACTTTATGCCGATCGATCGAGCTTCGGACTTTTGCCGCAATCATCGGGCTGAAGAAGAGTGTTAGCAGACCGAGAGGCATCAGCCCTCCCTTGAACAGGTTGTAGTCTGACGCAATGCGTTCCCATGTCAGTCCCATCGCGAACCGACCAAACAACACCTCGAAGGCAACCGTCAACACCAGCCAGAGCAAACCAATCATTAGCAGTTCATTACTTCGGCGAGCGCCGATCCATCGAATCGTTATCGACGCGATGAGCAGGATGATCAACGATCCGCTGAAAACACCCAGTTGATTGGATCGGAATTCGCCTATCAAAGGCATGAGTGCGATTGTTCGAAAAACACCGTGGAAGATTTCCGCGGCGATCAGCATCAGCCAAATCACGAAACCTCGAAAAGCGATTCGCCATCGATTGTGAGCGTGCGATTCATTCATCGCGGATGGAATCCACGGAAGTTGGAAAACGAAATCGGAAGCAGCCGTACGTGTGCTCAAGATCCGAGCGATGCAGATATCTGCGTCAAGTTGCAATGATAGGCTCTGCCGGAAGCTGCACGCAAGTTGCCCGTGCGATGCCTGCCTAAGAGGTCCGGCCGTTTCGATGTCTCGAAGTTTTGATGCAACCGTCCGGTCACGTCATTGAAATCCAGCTCTCATCGATTCACGGCGCACACGCGTCCATACGTGTCGACATAACACTTGTCTTGACGATAGTTGTTGCGACGAGTAATTTCGAACCATGGCCAAAACATCGACCCGCACCGCGGTGACGCCGACGAAACGAACTTACGATTCGTTGGAACAAGAAGTCTTCTTGAACCTGTGGCGGACGTATGATCGCCTCAAGACGTTGGAGGATGACGTGTTCGGTCGAGTCGGTTTGTCCGCCCAACAGTACAACGCGCTCAGGTTGTTGCAGTCGATTTATCCGGACGCGATGCCGACGTTGGTGCTGGGGAGTCGGCTGATATCGCGTGCCCCCGACATGACGCGTCTGCTCGATCGTTTAGAACGACGCGAACTTCTCAATCGCGAGCGGAAGCCTGAGAACCGCCGCGTGGTCGAAGTCCGGATCTCTAAGAAGGGCGTAACGCTGCTTGACGAAATTCACGATGCTGTCCAGGAATGTCATCAACAGCAGTTGGGGCACCTGAAGAAGAAGGATTTGCGTCAGTTGGCCGACTTGCTCCGACAGGCCCGCCAACCCCACGAGAATCCCAGTCATCTATCGGTCGCCGATGAGTAACGGTGAACGCATTTTCAATACATCAAACTTCAGCACGGATAAAACGATGGCGGGTAACCAGGATCTTGATGTCGTTGTGATTGGTGGCGGTCCAGCCGGTGCGACCGCTTCGACATTGATCGCTCAGCAGGACTATCGTGTGGAACTATTCGAGCGAGAGCGGTTTCCACGCTATCACATCGGCGAGTCGCTAATTCCGGAAACCTATTGGGTGCTCAAACGGCTCGGGATGCTCGACAAGATGAAGTCGAGCCACTTTGTCAAAAAACACAGCGTTCAGTTTGTGAGTCCGTCGGGCAGGATTTCGGCGCCGTTCTACTTTCATGACAACAAACCGCACGAATGTTCGCAGACGTGGCAAATTCGCCGGAGCGAATTCGACGTCATGATGCTCAATAATGCCGAGGAACATGGCGTCGTCGTTAATGAGGGAGTACGGGTTCTCGACGTCTTGTTCGAGGGTGACAAGGCTGTCGGCGTACAGATTGTGGATGAAGCCGGGAACCAAAGAGAAGTTCGAGCCGATGTGGTTATCGACGCCAGCGGACAGAGTTCCATGCTGATCAACAAGTTCCGACTGCGAGTCCCCGATACGCAGCTGAATAAGGGAGCACTCTGGACATACTATGAGGGGGCCGATCGGGATCAAGGCAAGGACGAAGGGGCGACGATCGTCCTGAGTTTGCAAAACAGGAAAGGTTGGTTCTGGTACATCCCGATGCACGATGACCTCGTCAGCATCGGTGTGGTGGCAGACTTCGACTACTTGTTCAAAGGCCGGGATAGCAACGAGTCCACCTATTTCGAAGAAATGGAAAACTGCCCCGTCGTCAAAGAACGGGTGGCTGGCGCCAAACAAGTTGCCCCGGTCAAGGCGACGAAGGACTACACTTCCAGTGCCAAACAAGCCGCTGGAGATGGTTGGGTGTTGGTCGGTGACGCGTTCGGATTTCTCGACCCGCTTTACTCATCGGGAGTGCTGCTGGCGATGAAGTCGGGAGAGCTTGCCGCCGATGCGATTGTCGAAGGTCTGCGAATCGGTGACACGTCTCGGTCGCAGATCGGCAAATGGGAAGCGGAGTATGTCGAGGGAATGAACCGAATGCGGCGACTGGTTTGCGAATACTACGACGGCTTCAGTTTCGGGGAATTTATTCGTCGCTTCCCGCATCACCAAGGCAGCGTCACTGATCTGCTCATCGGCGACCTTTTCAAGAAGGAGCTGGATCAGGTGTTTGTCGACATTGACTCGATGAAAGTCTCCTAATCACCACTCCCATGCACCAAACGGTTGGGGATCATCCAGGTCGTGAACGCCATCTGCGTCGGCGTCGTTGCTTTCATGGCGTTGCCAAGCCGGTGCGGGCTGGTCTTGGATCGCGTTCCAAAGTCTATGAGCAAATTCGCCTCGCGTGAGCTCTTCACCGACGCGCAGCTCAAAATCATAGCCGCTGCATCGCGTAAGCACTTCATCACGCCAGGCTTTTTCCGCTGGCGCATCGGGACGAAAGTCGACTTTGTCACGTTCGGTGGGGATGAGGCCGCGGGCACTCAATCGGTTGATCGCGACAAAGGCGGCGTGATCGGCGGGCAGATCACGCCAGGGCCAGAGCAGCATGGGGGTGGTCTCGGTGCCGCCGCAAATCGCGTGTTGGATTTCTTCGAGTCGTTCACGGCTCCACGCGAGATCACGCGGCTGGCTTTGATGATGCAAGGCGACCATGGCGAGCGCACCGGCGGCTTGACCAATATGCACGCGATGATCGTGCAGGCGAATGGCGCTGCTGACGATGCTGCTGAAGCCCACGTTCCCTTGTGCACCGATCAAACCATCCATCTTTACGGGGATCAGGCTGCGAAGCGGAAAGACGCTGCGGTCGCTGAGATTGTGCACGCCACGCCCCGGCTTTTCGTAGTGAGTCCACGGGCCGGTATCGCCCTCATCCTTCAGATACGTCCGCCCGGTATCATGGAAGTCGTAGTGGAACTGCCACGCGAAGACGCTATCGGGATACATGATGTGGGCGAAGGATTCCTTCGCATTCTTGGCCGTTTTCCCTCGGGTCAGGCCGTCCTGCTCACGGATCATGTAGAGTGATTTGAGACGCAGGCTCTCGCGGATGTAGGGTTTCATCGGCAGACGATCAGGCGTGCCAAACTCGGTACTGAGATGGAAATGACGCAGGCTGTTCGCCTTATCTGCTGCGCGATCATGAACGGTCGTTTGCAAATGATGCAGCAGGCCGAGGGAGTGTGCCTTGCAGTTCTCGAAAACGATCTGGCGTTGCTCGCGTGTCATTAAAACAATGTTCTTCATTGACGCGCCTGGTTCCGTAGCCTCCAACGCGTCGCATACATGCCGTGGTAGACGCTCGAGCGGGTAGTCTTGGCCGTTCGCATAGCAAATCAGTGCCGAGGTAATACCGTCGGTGCTCGTGGTGCCTTCCACGAGGCGACGCATGGTGAGAACAGTTCCCTGGCGTCGGCTTTCGGTGCCCTTGGCGGGCCACGGCGAGTTGTTGCCCGCTTTGACCCGTTGTTCCCACTTCAACTTCATGGCGTCTTGACGTCCGAACGAGGTGCAGCGGAAGTAACTGCGCTCGTCGTACCCCGGAGGGGCCGCGATCGGCGAGTCGTCTTCCCCTTCCTCCACGATGAGTGTCCAGGTGATGGGATTCATCTCGTTGGGTGGATTGACGGACGTGTCGGCTTGAGCGCTGGGCTCGCCGTAGCGTGACTTTGGATCCGGACCGACTTCGAATTCGGCGCCGCTGAGCTGCACGACGTCGCCCCAATCGCTCGCGTCGATGGTGATGGCGGCCTGCACCTCCAGCGTCTTACCTTCCTCCGAGCGAAACGTCATGCCGGTGACCGCATTCGCCGAGGTCAACGCCGCAATGGGTAGGTGATTCAGCTTGAGCGTCACCTGCCCGCTCGCGATGTAAGGCTGGAGCATGTCACGAAAAATCGCCTCTGCCTCCGCGGGGCGAAAAGTGGTCGGCCCGTGCATCGGTTTACCCGGCATCGGCGAACCGTATTTCGTCGTGTTGAAGGCCTCGATGCGATCCATCAATTCTTTGAAGAGACCGAAGCGATGAAACGATCGCTTCATCGGATGCCACGCTGGTCCCCAGCCCACTTTGCCTGGCCCCTTGCTCTCATCCACGCATGCGAGGCCCTGTTCGGTGTATTGCCCTCCGAGCCATCGACCGTCATGCACGATCGTGATCGACTCGCACCCCATTCGCGCCGCCTGAATCGCTGCCGCCCAACCGGACTCGGTGCCGCCCACGATGAGGATTTCGGTTCGGATCGTTTCCCCAGCGTGCAACGACGACGGAAATCCGAGCAGTACCACGGTGAGGAGCGTGATGGCGTATTTCATGTTGGCTTTATCGAAAGTCGTTTTCATTCGCGAACCAAATGACTTTGCCTGAGCTGGCGATCGTGTTCATGTGGGTCGCATCAAGACGGCGAACATGAAATTCTAGCACGGCAGCAGATGTGTTTGTTGTTGTCAAACACGCGACCAGTATAGAGCTGACCTCGCCTGCGAACTGAGTGCCGAAGGCATGGCATGCGCAAGCCATGGACACAAGTCCATGGTCGATGGCAGTACCAAGTAGCACAAGTGCGGAAGGCATGGCGTGTGTCGTCGCGGCTTTCGTGAGTCGCCTCCCGGTTTTCTAGACAGACGTGACTACTCGTAACGCAACCGTATAGCCGGCGATCTGCTCAAAAACGCGTTGGGTTGTGAATTGTCTGTTAAGTACAGGGGCTTGAGTCAATCAATACGCCATTGTTTCCTTTGTTGGCTACGGCTAATGCGGTTCGCTAGGTCAACGTTTAAAAAGGGACAGAGGTGCGAAAGTTGCAAACGACCAAGATGAGCGGAGACATGCTCAGCGTGACAACAAAACGGGTGGACGTTCGGTCATCGGCCAGTGAGGACCTCCTCGCTCCCCCGGGCAGACTTGTTGGGGAATATCCGTTGAAAAAGCGGATGGATGACAGGTCCAGACAACATTTTCGTAGTGCAGATCAGACAATCAACGCAAACGGGGGCAAAGTTTTGCTGCGTGGGCTCGCCAAATGGAACACGGATTTGCCGGGTTACTACTCTGCTTAGAAACGTTGAGATGAACTCGTTGCATGTCGCAGTCAGTATCTCAAACGCTGTTTTCCACATAAGTCACTTCTGCGTTCCAATCGTACGAACGTATAGCAAACAAGGAATGTCAAATGAAACAAAGTGCCCGATGCGTGCTTGCCAGTTTATTCGCGATGGTTTTCACGTCGGTAGCCGCAGTTGCTCAAGAAACGCCTGCATTTGATGCTCAACTGGATGGGTATTCCTATCCGTTCCCCGTTGGGACGTTTGAATTCACTTCGCAGCGACAGACCTTGCAGATGGCGTATATGCATCTGAAGGGATCTGACGGGATGCCAACAGTCGTCTTGCTGCACGGCAAGAATTTCTCCGGATCGTACTGGGAGCAGACAGCGAAGTTCTTGCAATCGAAGGGTTACTCAGTCTTAATTCCTGATCAGATCGGGTTTGGCAAATCGTCCAAGCCTGCGTACTACCAATTCGGTTTTCCTCAATTGGCTCAGAACACGCGGCAATTAATCGAGAAACTTGGGATCGAAAAACCGATCATCGTCGGGCACTCGATGGGCGGCATGTTGGCAACTCGGTACACGCTGATGTTCCAGCCCGATGTCGAGCGATTGATTTTGGTCAATCCGATCGGTTTGGAGGACTATCTCCAATTCGTGCAGTACAAGGACATTCAATTCTTCTATCAGAACGAAGTCAAAAAAACGCCCGCTGATATCAAAGCGTATCAGTTGAAAAACTATTACGATGGCAAATGGGAGCCGGCTTACGACGCTTTGATGGCGATTCACGTCGGCTGGATGAATGGGCCGGACTGGGAGCGGGTCGCGTGGAACAATGCGATGACCTACGACATGATCTTCTCACAACCCGTTTGCAATGAATGGGCCGACCTCGCGGTTCCCACGCGACTGATCATCGGCACCCGCGATCGAACCGGGCCGGGACGTGGCTGGATGAAGACGGGAGTGGAACGGGAACTAGGCCAGTATCAAAATCTCGGTAAGGAGACTGCCGCGGAAATCGAGAACGGTGAACTGTATGAGCTGGAAGGGCTTGGCCACATGCCCCAAATCGAAGCCTTTGAGCGATTCCGCGTCGAGTTTGAAAAGGCGTTAGCTCGCTGACCACGGCTTCCAGCAGGAATGCCCAATCATGGTTCGGTTGGTGGGATGAGTGGCAATGACACCTTCGTCAGTTAATCCGTATGACAGTGCCATTCGTGCCACCCATTGCCAGACGGTGGACCGCGTTCTGGCAGACGCATTGGCGTTTTCGACTCTCATCTAGCAGGATTTCTGTGGGGCTCCGAAACCGAGTGACGCCCGCATTCAAATTTTAGCGGAACGGCGCAAGCCGTCCGGTCCCGGGATACCGGACGGCTTGCGGGCTGTCGAGTTAATCGTTTCGCAAAAATCAATGAGCCGACAACCCTAGCCCGGATATTGCGTAGGCCGGACCGAGGTCGCGAAAAACCCTGCCGTATCCACATCAACCTGATTTGCTCGAAATACAGTCTGTGATTTTCAATATCAATCGATTTGCGACCGAAGATCCGGCTTGGCATTAGCATCAAATGGCCGATATACCGAAACACTCCAGCCTACGTGCTCAGGTAAAAAGCGACACTGTCCAGTTAGGTGGGTGGTCCGGTCCCATCGTTGTTGGTCTTTTGCTTGATTTCTTCGGCCAGACGCAACGAATCGTCAGCCAGGACATCGAGTCGTTCGGCGGCGTCGGTGAAATCAGCTTCTTTCGCCTGCTGCTCGAGGCACTTCGCCATTTTCACGATCTTATGGGCGCCAAAATAATTCGATGATCCCTTCAGCGTGTGAGCACTGCGTTGCAGCAGTTCTGCATCACCCGTTTTCAGGGCGCTGCGCATGTCAGCAATCAGCTTTCTTGCTTCACCGACGTACACTTGGGCAAGCTCCATCGCCATGTTCTCGTCGTCTCCGGTCTCGTGGAGTGTGCGCGACCAGTCAAGGAGTTTGTTGTCCGTTTCGCCGTCGCCGTCGACACTCGAAGGCACTTGCGACGTCTCCAACTTCGGTTCGGATACGGGAACGACGTCGGCTTGCGATATCAAATCTTGCCCCGATAACACTTGAGCCGGCGCCTGCGAGATTACCCGTTGCAAATCCACGGGATCGAACGGTTTGGAAACGTAGGAGTCCATTCCGGCCTCGAGACATTTTTCGCGGTCCCCCTTCATCGCCTCTGCCGTCATCGCAACGATGAAACGGTGCGTGTCGGTGCCGGCCTCCAGTTCGCGGATGGCCTTCGTCGCTTGGTAGCCATTCAATTCCGGCATCTGAATATCCATTAACACCAAATCGAAGGGCTCCCGTTGGATCGCCTCGACCGCCTCTTGCCCGTTGCGGGCCAACACCACACGGTGCCCCCACTTTTCTAAAAAACCGATCGCCACACGTTGGTTCACCAGACCGTCTTCGGCGAGCAAAATCTTCCGCGGTGGCTCGCTCGAAATCTGCCCGTGTTCCGGCTCCGGAGCAACTTCTGGGGTGGAAACCCCCATGGTGTCCAACACCGCATCCAACAACTCAGACGAGATGACTGGCTTGGTCATGTAGCGAGCGATACCGCATTGTCGCAACCGTGGTGAATTCAAGCCGCCGACCGCTGACGAGAGCATGACGATAGGGCTATGAGTGATGTCCGTGCTCGAGCTGAGTTGCTCAGCGAACTCCAGCCCATTCATTTCGGGCATCTGGTAGTCCAATAGAATGAGCTCAAACGGAAGCCCTTTCTGTTCCGCGTCGGCGATCGCTTGCAATGCCTGATTGCCGTTGGCCGCTAACACCGGCTCCATCTTCCACTGCGTGAGAGTTTCTCGCAGGATTCGCCGGTTGGTCGAATTATCGTCCACCACCAGCACCCGCGTTCCGGCGAGCCTGGACAACTCGGCTCGTCGTCGGATGGTTTGGTCTTCGGACACGCCGAGGTGAATGATGAAATGGAATGTCGACCCGACGCCGAGTTCACTTTCTAGCCAAACACGACCGCCCATCATTTCGATCAATCTCGCCGAGATCGTCAAACCCAATCCCGTGCCACCGAACCGCCTGGTCGTCGATGTATCGACCTGCGAGAACGCCTGAAATACTAGCTGCTGTTTCTCTGCGGGGATTCCAATCCCGGTGTCGCGGACACTGATGTGTAGCACCGCAAGGTCCGGCGATAGCTCCTCCGGATTGACGTCGACGACAATTTCACCTCGCTCGGTGAACTTCATCGCGTTGCCAACAAAGTTGACGATGATTTGGCGCAAACGTCCTGGATCTCCGACCAGCCTATTAGGAATCGTCGGATCGATACGGCCGGCCAATTCGATTCCTTTGTCGTCGGCTTTCAATGTGAACAGTTTGATGGCGTTTCCGATGCAATCACGCAGTTCGAAGTCGATATGCTCGAGCTCCAAACGACCCGCCTCAATCTTCGAAAAATCCAGAATGTCGTTTAGCAGCCGAAGCAATGAATCGGCCGACTGCTGGACCAAACCCAGGTACTCTTTCTGTTCGTTGGACAGCGGTGTTTCGGAGAGAAGTTCCGCCATCCCTATGATTCCGTTCATGGGTGTCCGGATTTCGTGGCTCATGTTTGCCAGAAACTCGCTCTTGGCATGGTTTGCGGCCTCCGCTTCGACTTTGGCTTTCTGTAACTCGGCATCGGTGCGGTTCAGCGAAGCCGCATTCCACCAAATCAGCAGGCTAAAGGTCACGATGTTGGTTAGCACGAAAAGTGACAGCCCCATTACTTGATCGAAAATGCCGAGCTGTTGTGCCCACCATCTGACCCATCCGACCAGAAAGGGGATCAGGAGTGCCGCCGGTAACAATCGCCGCGTCATGACACCACCCGCGCCGGTGTCGCTAACGATCGCCATCACCCCTTCACTGGGACGAGCGCATAAGATCCCAACACTCAACATCGCAAAGCAGATGGCCGTGTTCAACGCCATCGGGATGTATGACTTAACGCCAATCAAACTGACCGAGCTGTAGGCATAGCCGATGATCGCCAGCAACGACACCAACGCCGAGCCCAGTGCCAACCATTCGGCAGGCCGACATATTTGAGCGAACTTCAGATTCAGCGTCATCAACGCTAATCCGGTCAGTAAAAAGCTTGCCGCCGTGTTGGGCGCCATCCGGTTCGGTATCGCGTAAGACTCAAGCTTCGCAGAGAATAGCCAGCGATCGGGGCCATGGTCGAACTGCCAAAGGTAACCCGCCAGCCGCACGAGGGCCAGCAGCACCACCAGGCCGGCCAAACCGATGCCAAGTCGTTGTCGGCTCGGCGTGATCGGCTCTCGCAATACCCACAACGCGGCCCCACCCAACAGAAAACCCAACGCGGTACCGCCGGGGTTCATCGCAACGAGTCCCGGAACGACCGTTTTGAGCGTCTCGACGTCCAGCAGCCATCCCGCTAAGACCAGCCCGCTGACCGCAATCACGGCGATACTCAGCACTCGAGATACCAAGTGGAATCGCGAAATTAAATGCGGCTGGGGGAGATCGTCCACAGCACGACCTTTCCGGTGAATGTCCAGGGAAGACGCGCCGGCGAAGTTCGCAGACGCAGGCTTGATCCATGCATTCTACCCGGATCGATGCGGCGATGGTCCGTCAGTGGTGCCTCTGACCGCTGCGAAGGGAGTAGTATTTTACCACCATCTACTCATCAGCCGGTTCGAGTAAGTCGAGACCAAAGTTGTCTCCCTTCTCGACAGCAGGAACTCCGACCGCCATCCATTCAGGCTCGGGGGCGTCTTGGAGATAATGATCAAAGAACTGTTGCATGCGAATTGCAAAGTCGCGTCGATTGGGTTCGCCCATGACCCAGTGAGGATCTCCGTTGTAATTGAGCATCCAAGCGGGCTTTTCCAGACGCCGGAGGGCCACAAAAAGTTCGATCCCCTGATACCAGGGGACGGCGCCGTCTTGATCATTGTGCAGGATCAATAACGGGGTGTTGATTTTGTCGGCGAAGAAGAGCGGTGAATTGGCAATGTATTTCTCACGTGCGGACCATAGGTCTTCGCCGATCCGGCTTTGAGTCCGTTCGTATTGGAACATACGACTCATGCCGGTACTCCAACGGATCCCACCATACGCGCTGGTCATGTTACTTACCGGCGCCCCAGCTTCCGCACACGCGAACCGATCCGTCTGCGTCACGAGGTAAGCCGTTTGGTAGCCGCCCCAACTATGCCCTTGCATTCCGATTCGGTCATTGTCAACGAAACCTTGGGCAACCAAATGATCCACGCCCGGCAAAATGGAATTGGCTGCACTCTGGCCGGGCTCGCCCGTGGTGTAGGGGATGTCCGGAATGAACACGAGGTAGCCACGGCTAACGTAAAAGCTAAAACAGATAATCGACCGACCCGCCGCGGGTGGGTAGTACTTGTGCAGATTGTCTGAGTTGCGTTCGTAAAAATAAACGAGCATGGGGTATTTCTGTGACGGATCAAAGTCATCCGGTTTCAGCAGAATCCCGTCCAAGTCTTGGCCATCCTGAGCTTTCCAGTGAGTCAACTCTGCGGTGCCCCAGGAGTATTTCTCTTGCTGTGGGTTCGCGTCGCTGACACGTTGAATCTTGTCGAAGTCGGTCGTGCTCGTCCAAAGATCCGGAAACCGCCGGAAGGTGCTGCGAGTGAACACGACTTGGTCGCTCTCCTTGGCCTTCTTTAGTTCGGAGAGATTCTCGTCCAACATGATCAACGAACGCAGGGTATCCACGTTCACGTGTTTCGCGTTCGTATCACGGCTTGGTTCGTTCCAATCCAGGGCATAGAAGCCACTTGATTTGCTGCCTCGATGAAACGCACTCAAGATCAAAGGTTTGGACGCGTCAATGCAACGCTCTTTGCGATCGAGCCGAAGGTAGCGGAAACGAAGATCATTTTTCCGGCCCTTCCCGAACGTGATACACATCGGTTTCGTTTTGCCGCTTGGATCGAGTTTCCAAATGTCGTGCGAATCGTAAACCAAGACGGCTCGATCATTTTCCATCCATCCCGCGACTCCGTAGGCAGACGGCAAAGTGGGCCGGTCGTCGAGTTCGTCAAATAGTGGATACTTGATTCCTTTGCTGATCTCGATATTTTTGGCGTCGTTCCCTTGCGTCGCCTTGGCGAACCACTTTCTTTGCTCGGAATCGAACCAAAACAGATACTTGCCTTGAGGTGACAACGACGCGTCCCAACGAACTTTGTCGAGGACTCGCTCACGACGACCCGAGTTCAAATTGACAAGGTAGACGTCTTGGTAACCCGGCACTTCCCACGAGAGTGTTTTGCGATAGGGAACTTTGGTGTTCGCGACCGCAATGTTGGCGGGGGAGCGAATGTCGAGACTCAGCGATGGGATTTCACTGTCCTCGAGTTGGATCATTCGTTTTGATTGGATGATGTAGGCGGCTTGATAACGCCGGTTGCGTTCGCGTTCGGCTTGGAGGAGTTGCTGCGGTTGAAGTTCAGGGTCCTGCCAATGCCAGATGTCCAGTTTGGCTTGATCGTCGGCGTCTTGATCTTCGACTTCTCGGCCTTCTGTTTTGGCGAGACGTTCTTCCAGGACCGCATCAGGAATGGGCATGGTCTCGAAGTACAACCGGCGACCATCTTCCGAGAAACGTTGGTCGGAATCAGGTGCAATCCACCATCCCGAAGGGATCTCTTTATCGGCTTCGCTGGCAATTCGCTTTGCTTTCTTCTGACCTGCGTTCCAGGCGTATAAATTCCAAGACGGTGTTTTTGATTTGTAGTCGTCGGCGTTGCTGATGAACGCCAGGCGGGAGCCATCCTCGTTGAAGGCTAAGTTTTTGTACTCGCCGACTCCGCTGGCGATGGTGACGCGATCTAGCGATTTGAGCGTGATGATGTGAACACCGTCGATCGGACCGCGATCATTTGTTGCCTCCGAATTTGAGTCCGCAGCCCCCTTGGGTTTCTGTTCGATCGGGGCTTCGTTTGGCTCGCGTGATTTTTTTATTTCACTCGATTGTTTGGTTTCAGTTGACTCAGGTACTTTAACCGACGTCACAAACGCAATCCGCTTTCCATTCTTCGAGAACTGGAAAGAGCGGACGGCAGGAAACGTCCGCAGTACCTCGGTGTTGAGGTTGATCAATCGAAGAGCGGTGCCGACGGTCTTTTCCTTTTCCTCGTGATCATCCTCCTCAACTTCCGATTCTTGTTTGGCTGATGGAGTCTCTGCCGTTTCGTGCTCGCGTTTGTCTTTCTTAGCGGTTTCGAGCTTGCCACGCTGGCGAGTCGCCTCTTCACGGCTTTTCAGCTTTAGCTTCTTCTCGGGACGTCGCAGTCCGTCGGGCGTGACCTCATAAACTTCGCGATCCTTCACGGTGGTCTTGTCAATTTCGCTGGGGTCGTTCGTCTTCTCCATCAGGCAGGCAACCCAATCACCGTTCTCTTCAGGCAGCTGAAAGGATCGCACGCCATGCAGCATTTGTAGATCACCTGAATCGAGTTCTAAAATTTGCAGTTCCGCCTGAGGCATCTCGTCAGGTTGTTTTTTCTGCTTACGCAGCTGTTTCACCTTCTTCTTTTCCGGTGTGACGCGGTAGATCACGAACCGGCTGTCGTGGGTGATTTGCGCATCGGCGCCCCGCTCGACGACGTACTCTTGGGCCGTTGTCGTATGTTGAACGTGCAATGTCCCTTCGCCATCAATCTCACCACTTTGCACCGTGTATAAAATCCAATTCCCGTCGTTGGAAATTTCTGTACGCGATAGGGTGTTCCAGAGGTCATAATCGCTGTGGTCGAGCATTCGCCGCGTGATGTCTTGCGAATGGAGGCTGTCACAAATGGCGAGAACGGCGAAAGTGAACACCGATGCATAAATGACAGCGCGGCGTCCAAAATCGAAAAAAGAAGTCATGGAGTGGGTCCCAGGAAGCAAGTCGAACCAAGCGTCCTAGGATAATCACGTTCCAAAAATTGGAAAGTTAACTCGAGCGAGCGATAGCAGCCCGAAGGGGGTGAAAGCAATCACTCTTCAGCCGTTATTGGCATCGGGCGTTTGTGTGAGCGGCACGCTAGGCGTGATCTGATTCAACGTCCATGGCGTTTGCATGTGTTGTCTGCCCCCGCGTTTACCGGTAAACGCAACCCCATTGAATTGGAGATGGCCACTTCGGTCGCGAGATGCGAAGGGGGGAGAATGTGATTAGGGGGTGGCGTATTAGGAGCGAGTGAGGGCGTTGAATTCTTGTAGGGCTTCGTCGCAGGTGTGGTTTTCAAATTCGTAGTTCCAGGGTTCGATGTACCGCATGCCGAGTTCTTCGGCCTGTTTGAATACCGTGTTGTAGTCTCGATTCTGAAAGCGGTCGCGTTGGTCGGAGCGACCGATGACTTGGCCGTAGAGGTCTCCTTCGTAGTTTTTTAGGAGGCTGATCAAGTTGCCCTGGTAACTCGATTTGCCGGAAATCCACCACATGCCGATGCCGACTCGGTTCTCATACTGCGGCTTTTCGAACTCATTGATGAGGCGATTTGGGATTTCGGTACTACCGAACAGTTCGTGAACTTCGAAGGCGACGGCTTTTTGGGGAAACGCTTGAAGTACACTTTGTGTGGCCTCGGTGGATGCTTTGAGCCAGAGGTCACCGAACTTCTCTTCCGCGTTTCGATCGCGTGGGTTAATACCAGCTGCGTGGAGCAGTGTCTGTGAGGGGACGCCATTGAAATGCCCTTCGGTGCCGTTGCTCGTCATCTGTGGGACGTAGATCAGTTTTAAACGTTGGTCGGATCGGTATCGGTTGCCGACGGCGCGTAGCATTTCTTTCAGCCGCTTTTGAACAAGTGGATCCCAGTATTTGGGCATCTGGACGGGGTTGCCGCGAAAGTTCATTGCGAAGGTTTCCACGTCAAGATCGGAGACGAGCCATTCAGGTGAGAGCGATCGCGGGCGTCTCCATGCTCGGGCAGAAGTGTCGGGGGCTTGCGTGGAAGTCCAGCCTCCGTGGATGGCGAGCGTCCAGTTCATGCCGGGTTTGAGGAGACGAACTTGTTGTTCGATCGGCGTGAAGTCGAACCTTCCAGGCGTGTGCTCGATTTCGCTCCAAGTGACCCGGACGAGTCCACCTTGCATGTGTTTGTTTTGGACGGCGGCGGGAGTGATCTTGCTGGCATAGGTGCCGGTCGGTTTGTCGATGTCCTTGCCGAAAGCACTGGAGGCGAGCAGGACAGGCAGGATCAGTCGCGAGAGCGTGTATGGAGTCATCATGCTGGTTTAACCCACAACATGGTCAAAAAGTTTCGGTGGTCGAGTCGGGATTAGAGTATTTGCACTGCATTCTTGATGCTCGGCTTTCTTTCGATGGCGAAACGGTTTCGCGGAGGCAAACAAACGTCGCTCAATCATGGGGCAAGTCACCCCGGGCAGTTCGAAAAGGGGCAGAAGTGTATGTTCACCTGGGTGGGAAGGCGAAAAGTTGTATCGGCTCCGTCGTCAGTTCGGTCAATCGAGACTTTATCCGCCGGTGTCGGCAGTCGCTACGCCGTTTGAAGTCGCCGTGTTTTTGGGACGCTGGCGGTGTTTGGTCGGCCCACGACGCAGATGAGACCCGGTCGCGGGGGATGTCTCGTTCCAGCACTACTCAACAGGTTGACGTCAAATGCGGGGTTGCGTATGTTTGCACGGGCATGCAAGTATGTGTGAAAAGAGAGTCAAGCATGAAACCACTCGAAGCTTCTCAGTGCTGCGGGCCGATCGATGAACTACTTGATGCCGACCTTTTTAAAGCGTTGGGCGAGCCGACACGATTGAAGCTCCTTTCTTGCTTGGCAAAGTGTGGACGGCCGTGCTCGGTCACCGAGCTGGCAGAATGTTGTGCCGTCGATTTTTCCGTGGTGTCACGCCATCTCAATGTGCTCGAGAAAGTGGGCGTTCTGACGGCGACCAAGGAGGGGCGAACCGTTTTTTATGCCGTTAAATACAGACACCTTTCAAACGCTTTTCACGCAATAGCGAGCGAGATCGAAAGTTACCGTCCGAAACGCAGGTCCGCGAAAACGTAGAGTGGGCAGGTGTCCCTGGGCCGCATAGGTCGTTAGGGAAAACAGTCGAAATCTACATTTCAAATGAATCAAAAAGCAACGCGATATGGTCAAGGAAGAAAAGGCTGAAATCAGCTTCTTTGAAAAGAATCTCACCTACTGGGTCGCCTTGTGCATGGTCATCGGGGTGCTGATCGGAAAATTCGTGCCTGCGGTTCCCGCGTTTCTTGCGAAGTTTGAATATGCCAACGTTTCGATACCGATCGCGATTCTGATCTGGTTAATGATCTACCCGATGATGATGAAGGTCGATTTTGCTAGCGTGAAAAACGTTGGGAAGAATCCGAAAGGCCTATTCGTGACCTGGGTCGTGAATTGGCTGATCAAGCCGTTTACCATGTTTGGTATCGCAGCCTTCTTTTTCTATGTCGTTTTTAAACCCTGGATCTCGGCTGAGTTGGCCAAGAGTTATCTGGCTGGCGCTGTGCTGCTAGGTGCCGCACCGTGCACGGCAATGGTGTTCGTTTGGAGTCATTTGACACGTGGAAACGCGGCGTATACCGTCGTTCAAGTGGCAACCAACGACTTGATCATTCTGATTGCGTTTACGCCCATTGTCGCTTTCTTGCTCGGCATCGGTGGGATCACAATCCCGTGGCTGACGTTGATCGTGTCCGTGGTCCTGTTTGTGGTGGTGCCGTTGCTCGGTGGTGTCGTGACCCGAAATGTGGTCATCCGATCCAAGGGCGAAGATTATTTTCAAAACGCCTTCATCCCCAAGTTCAATAACATCACGATTGCCGGACTGTTGCTGACGCTGGTTTTGATCTTTTCGTTCCAGGGCGAAGTGATCATTAACAACCCGCTGCACATTGTGTTGATCGCCATCCCGCTGATTATCCAAACGGTTTTGGTATTCTTCCTGGCCTATGGAGCCTGTTACCGACTCCACTGTCGTCACGACGTTGCTGCCCCGGCGGGTATGATTGGCGCATCCAACTTCTTTGAGCTAGCCGTCGCTGTCGCGATCACATTGTTCGGCGCGTCGTCGCCGGTTGTCCTGGCAACGATTGTGGGCGTGTTGGTGGAGGTTCCCGTGATGCTTGCGCTTGTCGCTTACGCCAACCGAACCAGCGGATGGTTCTCGCGATTCGAAGCAAATCACGAGGGTTAACGCGGCGTGAGGCAGGTGGACGTTTCGTGTACCGGAGAGACAGTCCGTAAGGGTGCGTCTCGCGATCCGCGAATGGTTAGTCGCGGTGTCGGCGTTCTCGGATAAGTGGGCAGGTTTCGTGTAGCCGGTCCCGAGGGCTTGAACTTCCGCGTTGGCGAAGTCGCCTTAAGAACTTGAAGTGGCTAGGTCGGCGTGAGTTAAACGGTTTAGCCCCTGAAGGCCAGTGGGTGGTTGCAACTGCCAAGGCACGATGGCGGTGCGACTGGCGTGGGTATCGTCGACCTCACGCAAGTATCTCTGCTCGTGCGATTGGCGCTGTTTCATCAACGGATCGGTGATCGGCAAGGGGCTGAGCACTTGGTTGATCACCCAAGCGAAGGGTTCGATCTTGGCGCGTCGCAGATCTCGCTGCAACGCTGCGGCTTCATGCACTGGAGTCGCTTCAGGCAGTGTGACGATCAGGACTCTTGTAAAGTCGGGATCGCGGAGTCGTGGTAGCAGGTTCTCAACGGCCTCGGGCATTTCGCTCGTCTGTCGTGTTACTTCGCGGTGATAAGCAAGTGCCGAATCGAGTAGCAAAACCGTGTGACCCGTGGGCGCCGTGTCGAGTACAACAAATTGGTCGGTGCCGGTGGAAACGGCATCGGCAAAAGCTCGGAACACCGCAATCTCTTCGGTGCACGGTGAACGCAGGTCTTCCTCCAGAAGTGCCTTGCCCTGTTCGTCGAGGTTGGCACCCGCCTTCCGCAAGACTTCGGCCGAGTATCGGGCGGTTTCTTCAGCCGGATCGATGCGGCTGACCGAAAGGTTCGGCAAGCGTTCGTCATTCATGGCTGCCGCGATGTGTGCCGCAGGGTCGGTTGTCGACAGATGGACTTTGTAGCCGCGTTCGGCTATCGCAACAGCTACCGCCGCCGCCACCGTGGTCTTGCCAACACCCCCTTTGCCCATTGCCAAGATCACGCCATGACCAGGTGCCACAAGGTCGTCGATCAAGTCGGAAAGTGGCGGAAGATCATCATGCTTGTTGACGGCATCTTCGCTGTCTGTGTGATTGCCGGATAGCGCATCGGCTGCACCGAGACGTCGGAGCGAATCGATCCCCATCATGCCATGAGGACTGAGCGGTATAATGGACTGTGGGAACGTATTGAGTTCCTCCGGCATCGCTTCGAGTGCCGCGGCGCCCCGTTGCTGCAACGCGATCGCATACGGGTCGCTCGCGTCGATTGCTCGAAACACTCCATTGACCACGAGGTGTTGGTTGCCAACTCCTAGATCTGCTAGCTCAACGCTGGTTCGTGCCGCTTCCCGTAACGCACTGGGCTCGGCGCGAGCAACCAAAACGAGGGTGGTCACGGCCGAATCGCTGAGCGCCTTGACCGACTCTTGGTAGAGCTTCTGCTGCGTCTGCAATCCAGCCAACGGACCGAGGCAACTGGTGCCTGTTGTGTTCTGTTCCATGAAGCCATCCCAAGCCGATGGCAGCGTCAGCAGCCTCAACGTGTGACCCGTGGGGGCGGTATCGAAGATGACGTGGTCGAATGTTGCCGTGGCGGTGGGATCTCCGAGCAACCTTGAGAACTCGTCAAAGGCAGCAATTTCAAGCGTGCAAGAACCAGAGAATTGCTCCTCCATGCTGGCCACCGCCGCATCGGGAAGAACTCCGCGGTACGGCCCCACCATTCGTTCGCGATACTCGGCTGCTGATTTCTCCGGATCCAGGTTCATCGCGAACAGCGATGGTACCTCGGGAATCGCCGTGGGACGGTTTTCAAGCGTGACGCCCAACACCTCGTCGAGGTTGGAAGCAGGGTCCGTGGACACGAGCAGAACCTTTTTGCCGGCATCGGCGAGCCGTACGGCAGTCGCACACGCCACCGACGTTTTTCCGACGCCGCCCTTACCCGTGAAGAACAAGTTCCGAGTTGGGTGATCTAAAAACTTCATGATTCGTGTTCCTTGTGTTGGTCGTCAAATTCGAGAGATACCGTTTCGGCTTGTCCGCTCTAGCAGCAGCCGCTCGACCCGCAGCATCCTCCACCTGGTTTGGTGACGGGCAGCAGTTGTTTGGCGGGTGATCCAGCGACCCAGCTCGCGAGATCTTCACGCGATGGGTAAACGGCTTGACTAACGATCTCTCCGTCCATGATCACGACGGGGAGGCAATCCGTTCCGGCGGTGCCCAACAGTTGATGAATCGTCTCGTTCTCGATGAACGCCTGTGGTTGTTGAGCCAAGTTGTATCGCTCAACATGGTGTCCTTGGTTTTTGAGCCAGTCGAGATCCGCAGCGAACTGGGGTAAGACCGGATCCACCTCGGGACCACACACGCCGGTCGAGCAGCACATCGGTTTGTCGTAGACTTGTACCGACTTCATTGTTTTCTCCTCCGAGATGGGTTGAAGATTCGAAACGGGCGCCGTGTTCGCGTCGTGTGTCGAGGAGGGCTTGAGAGCGTGCACTCGTACGCTGGCGGCGTACGCGTTGGCGTCGAACGATTGCATGACGGAAGCGAGTCCATCATGCAATGATTTTTGCGAGGTGTCGCTAGTTGCTTCACTCGTATCGGAGCAACACGAAACTTCGCCACAGCATCCGCCCTCGCTGGCCATGGCATACGCATTGAGGTCGGCACCGGTATCCGTCACGACCACGTCCGCCAGGCCAGCTTGTTCGAGGGAGCTGCGATACTGATCGATAAGAATCGCACCCGAGACGCAACCGACATAAGCTTCCACACTTTGTTTCACTGCTTCTGGCAGCGGTTGCTTGAGAGCAATGTCGCTCAACGCAACTCGACCACCTGGTTTGAGCACTCGTTGGATCTCACGAAAAACAGCCAGCTTGTCGGGCACCAAGTTGATCACGCAATTGCTGATCACGCAGTCGACGGAGTTGTCAGGTAGCGGCAATTGATCGATGGTCGATTGATGAAACTCGACGTTAGTGAGGCCGAGTTTCTGTTGACCGGCTCGAGCTCGCTCGAGCATCTCCGTTGTCATGTCGATCCCGATGACTCGGCCGGATGCTCCCACTTTGCGAGCAGCCAAAAAGACGTCCATGCCACCGCCGCATCCGAGGTCCACAACCACTTCGCCTTCGCCAATCCCGGCCAGTGCCAATGGGTTGCCACAGGACAGCCCCATATTGGCTTCGGCGGGCAATTGGCTCAGTTCCACTTCGGAATAGCCGAATGCGGACGCGATCGACCGGACCGAATTCGAATCGTTTGATAGGGCGCCTTTGGCCACGTCAGCGTACTGGTCTCGGACATCATCGATAATCATTCGCTCTTTCATCTCGTGCTTCTCCGTTAGTTATCGTCTATCGTCGAAATGCGATAGAAATGGTAAGGGTTTTGGGTTGAGTTGTTTCAATCGCCCACTGGGGATTGACGACATGGTCTAAAGTTCGGCGATCAACTTCTTCAGTTTGGTCATCGCATCTTGGTTGATGCAGTAGCAGACTCGAGGTCCATCGATCTCGCCCTGGACCAGGCCCGTTTCCTTCAGGATTTTGAGGTGCTGAGAAACTGTCGACTGGGCCAACGGCATCTCTTCGACGATTTCGCCGCACACGCATGACGATTTGTTGAGCAATAGCCGAACGATCCGCACCCGCGCGGGATGAGCCAAGGCCCAGGTCAGTTTGGCCATGTCTTCGGCCCATTCGACGTCGGGTAACGCCAGATTCTCATTGGTGGTGCAGCACTTTCGCGAGTCTGCTTTGGTTCGGGCCATGATCAATCGTCTGCGAGAATGAATTGCCGTTCGCTGTTAAATTGTCTATCGTCGATTGACGATAGGACTCTTCATCTTTTTTGTCAAGCTTGACGCACGAAACGGTCGGAAATGCCTTGAAAACGTGGGCGAATTCTCGCCTCTTTTCTTGCCAATCCCGAGGCATTGACGTCTTAAACGCCCGCGCGACAAAGCGTTATCGCGTTGGGAAACAACTCTCATAAGTGACGCTCTTCCAACCCAGGACGGCCAGTATTTCCCGTCGTGGACCGTGCGGCTCCTCAAGCCAGCGAGCTATTACGACATAACGTCAATTTTGTCAGTGAGCGAGCTGATCAAGGATGTCCAGTACGCCTTCGACTTCGTTGTGTGTCGAAACATAGGTGGCCGCCTCTTTAATTTCGGCTTCGGAATTGGCTGGACATCCGAACCATGACACACGCTCGGCGATAAACCTGTCGCCCATCGTATCGCCAATCCCTGCCGTTCGTTCTCGTTGAAATCCAGTTTGCGTCATCAGTCGATCTATCGCGGTCGCCTTGTTAACGTGCTGAAGATCGCAATTAATGTACAGCCACGTCATCAATACCCGTATCGGCCAGTTCCGTTTTTGAAACTCTTCAGCAATGGTCGGCACGATGGACCGGAGATAATCCGTATCGGGATGGTACAACGCCACTGATGCAGACTTCCCCGGCTGTTGAATCACGCCACTGGCGTGGAAGAGCGATCGCAAAAGTTTGCGGGCTTCGTGAACGGTTTCGAGATGCTCATCAGTGATGGCGGGGTCACATTCAAACGAATTGTCTGTCGGACGCCAGAGCCAAACACCGTTTTCACCGATGCAGGGAACCTGCGTGTTTTGGATGAGCCGACAGAGACACTCGACAAAGCCTATCGGTCTGCCACTGCAAAGCGTGACGACGGGGCGATCACGATTTTGGATTGCGAGACGATTATGCTCGGCGATCCGCGATAGTCCTGCAATGTTGATCGGGGCGTGTGACTCGGGGGACAGGCAACCGTCAATGTCGCAGATGACGAGATCATACTTCCCTGTTGTTCGAAACGGCATGGGGCGATTTGTTTTCGAGGAACTCGGGCTTCAATTCAGGCACTTTTTGCAGCACAAGTCTGATCGATAACGCTGGATTGAGGAAGGCAGCGCGACGGCACTTCTCGAAAAATCAGCCCAGCGGCAATGAAAGAAGAGCCGGTGCGTTTCGTGATCGCGGATGACGATGGTGGGCTGGAAGACGCAATCGGGCCTGCACTGCGGAAGCCTCATGCAAAGCGAATCCACTCGCTAGTCATCGATACCAACACTTCCACCAAAAAGAGTGAAAACGGTTTTGACATGCGGTGCCAAAATGCCGAGCAGCTTCGAGTCATCGGCTGAAACGGGGGCGGATGCGTCGATCTCACCATTGCGATTGGCCAACACAAGTGCGGCAACGACATGCTCAATATCGACTGGCAAATTTGTCGATTCTTCGAGGTTGATGGCGAGATCAAAAAGAACACTTGCGATTGCTGGGGCAACGGTTGCCTGACCCGTTGGCCCAATCGTGATGCCAGGAATGATCTGCTGATTTGCGTTCATGATTGAGGTTGGAAGCTGTCGCCCATCGTCGCTAGCGATCCCAGGCAATGCAAAGTCGGCAGCGGAACACTATGTTTCACGGTGGCACAAAAACCAGTCATCTCTCATCCTCTTCTAGTTGTCTGCTGCCGGCAAACGGTCCCCATTGGACGCGTTTCTCGTGCTCCTTCGAGTTCTCATAGACAGCAGCATCGTAATTCGGATTTCGTTTCGGGATACGGGCGCCGACTTGGTCAAAGTATTTCATCATATCGTCATGGAGTCGGCGGTGTTCTTCCGGATGAGTCGGGGCGATGTTGTGGACTTCACCCATGTCTTGAGACAGATCGAAGAGCATGGGGATTTCCGGTCGCTCGTAGAAGTGCAGCAGCTTGAACGTGCCAGAAACGACGGCGGAGTGTGGCATGCTTGATCGGTAGTGGGGGTAGTGGAAATAGAGATTTCGGTTGAGGAAGGCGTCGGTCGGCGGCTGCCCGGCCATGTAGGACGCGAGACTGACGCCGTCGATGTTCTGCAGTGTGGTCGGATCACCACCGGCCCAGTCGACGAAGGTCGGCAGAAAGTCGTAGTTGACGACATTGCCCTTGAAGACAGAGTCCGCCTTGATGCCGGGGCCTTTGACGATCATCGGAACGCGAATGCCTCCCTGCCAAGCCCACCACTTGGCACCATGGTGTGGCTGATTGAGTCCCTTCGTTAGCAGGAGTTCTTTGTGCCGGTAACCGTTATCTGACACCAGTACGACGTACGTGTTGTCCTGGATTCCCAGCTCGCTGATACGGTCGAGCACGGCTCCGATACGTCCGTCGAGGTCGTCGCCCATGCCCAACCAGATGGCCGGATCTTCCTTGCGTTTGATGGTGTCGGCCGTCTTCCCGATCTTCCGGTAATAAGCCTGCACCAGCGGATGCCGAGTATACTTTTCGCGTGTCGCTGGCAGGCACTCGCGGCCTTCGTGCATCGCATAGTGTGAGATCTGCAGGTAGAACGGTTGGCCGGCTTGCGCCTGCTCGCTCATGAAGCCAAGTGCCTTTTCGGTGACGCTGAACATCAGCTTGGGATCGGTCAGGTCGTCAGGCAGGCGTTGCTTTGCGCTGTCGGGCAGTGTGTTGCCGGGAGTGTTGCTGGTATCACCGTCGTGCAGCACGTATCCCTCGTCGCCGGGATCACCTCGCATGTGCCATTTGCCGATGTGGGCGCTGACATAACCGAGCGGCTTCAGGGCTTCGGGGATTGTCACTGCATCCTTGTCAATCGTCATGTCTGAGATGCAGGGAATGACCGGGAAGTCGGGGTAGCCCTTTTCGTCGAAGTAGTCCTGCCTGCCGTCGTTCATGAACACGGTGAAGCCGCTGCGTGGCGAGGACTGTCCGGTTTGAACGCAGACTCGTGACGGAGAACACTGCGGCGACGCATACGCATTGGTGAACTTCATTCCCTCGCGAGCCAGTCGCTCGACATTTGGCATTTGCAGAACCGGCATACGTGAGTTTTCCATGCCGTCGTTCATAGGGACCGGAGTGCCGTTCCAAGCCCAGTCGTCAATAAACAGCAACACGATGTTCGGCTTCTCAGCGGCCAAGCCTGTGCCAGCCAGCAGAAATGCGAATAACAAAGACAAACTCGCTTGAGCGATTGTTCCCGCTGGATTCATGGAAGTTCCTGGATCGTTATGACTAATCGTTGTTGTTTAAAGTTTAAAGGAATTCAAATTCTTATTCATTGGTCTTCGATTGAAACTTGCGAACACGAATCGATCGAAACGAAACGTGGCGTGCTTTCTCTGGTGACTTCTTGACACCGTGTACCTGCAGCGCGATCACGCCAGAAGGATACTTCGCGTACGCTTCATCATCGGCGACATCCGCAACTTGTTTGCCATTGATCCAGGTTTGAATTCGCGGGCCAACGGCCAATACACGCAGCTTGTTCCATTCTCCGTTGACCATCAGCTCGTTCCGAGTCAGATTTTCTTGGGGCGTGATCCAGGCACCATTGCCCTGGTTAAAGATGTGTCCGGAACGCCCCGGAGATTTTCCAATATCGACTTGAGGGCCATGGATCGATTCCCTCGCTTGGCCTTTCGCGTTCTTGCGAGTCAACCCGGTCCGGATTTGAATGCCCGAGTTTAAGTCCGTGTCGTGAAGTTTGACTTCCAGTTCGAGTTCGAAATCACCGTACTCTTCGACCGTGTGCAGAAACTGAGTCTGGCTGGAACTTGCACCAACGATGACTCCGCCGGACAACGTGAACTGCGTGTTGTCGCGAGACGCTTTCCAGCCGTCGAGGCTTTTGCCATCGAACAGGGTGGTCCAATCATCGGCGAAGGCGGAACTACTGCAGAACGAGATTGCAACGAGCACAATGGTCGAGAAATACCGGCGCGTTGTCGCGCGATCAGAACGACAGATTGAATCGGAATGCATTTGAAGTCCTTGGGCTAAACCGTGGGAAGTGAGAATTCGGGACGTCGTTCTTTGGTCAGCAATGCATTGGCCGCGTCATCGCCGATGATCTGCTCTTTGGTCGCATCCCAGTTGATCGTGCGTCCGGTAATCCGGCAGATATTGATCAGGTGCGCGACGCTGGTAATCCGATGGCCGACTTCCACCGGTGCATTGGGTTGTTCGCGGGTTTCAATGCAGTCCAGCCAGTTAGCGACGTGCGATTCCGTTTCCGACCCGTTGAATGGAGCGAGCAGATCCTTCGGGTTGCACGCGAACCGTCCACGATTGATTTCAATCTTGCCCTGCTGGCCAATAAAGATGCCGCCGAATGCGGGACCGCCCGTGCTTTCCAGTCGAATGACAGTGCCATCGGGGTAGTAAAGTCTCACGCCGCGGCCCCAGTATTCTTTCGCTTCGGTCGTAGGTTCGATCCGTGTTGGAGCGACATTCTCCCACCCCATGGCAAGGTGAACCATGTCCAGTGCGTGCGAACCACGATCGCAAATGGGTCCTCCCGTAAAGGCGTTGAAGTTTCGCCACCGACGGTGTAGCTGTTCGTGATAATCGAGCAGCTTTGCCTGGTCACAAAAACGATTCCAATCCGTGCCTTCGGGGATGGGTTGCTGGTCGAGACCCGTCGCAGGCCGAGAGCCTGAGTAATTCTTCACCAGGATCGTCGAAACTTTGCCCAGTCCCCCTCCGCGTACGAACTCGCAGGCATATTGATTGATCGGGGTGCTGCGTTGTTGCGTACCAACCTGCAGCACACGTTTGTGTCTTTGCACGGCTTCGACCAATGCGCGACCCTCCGGAATGCTGAAGCTGAGCGGTTTTTCCGCGTAGACATCCAGACCCTTGACACAGGCGATGATTGCCGCCCGCACGCGTACGTGATCGGGCGTCGCGATCATGACCGCGTCGAGTTCTTCCTGGTCGAACATCTGCTCGTAGTTCTGATAGAGCTTCCAGGAATCACCGGCCCGTGGATTGTTCTTGTTGTCAGCCGCAAGAACATCGATCTGCGGCAAGTAGCAATCGCAGACGGCGACCAGTTCGGCTCGATGGGATTCGCGGGACAACGCACGCGTCAGCCATTTGGCTCGATTGCCCGCGCCGATCAATCCGACTCGCAACTTGTCATTCGCCGATGCGGGCGGGGCAGCGTAGATTGCTGATGGCAACAGACCTGACGCAGCCAGCGCGGTGGTCGCGCCGATCGATCTCAACACGGATCGACGTGAAGTCTTGTTGTGCGGGGAAGAGTTCATTTTTTGATCCTGTTTGTTCAGCTTGTTCTCGTGATGTAGAAGGACTGAACTATTTCTTCTTTTTCTCTTTTGGGGTTCCCCTACGCGTCTTGGTCAAGGCAGAGGGAAGGGGCTGAGCGGCATCCTCGAAACCTGGGACCAGGGCGCGGAGTTTTTCGACGGTCATGGCGTATATCGGGTTATCGATCTGGTTGGTCCATTCGTGTGGGTCCTTGGTCGTGTCGTAGAACTCCTCTTCTTCGGCCCCATAGCGGGTATAGCGTCCGAGTTCGTGGCGGATGCTGATGTAGGCAAAGTCCGTTTTGGTCTTATCGCACAATCCGGTGACGGCGGTGCTTTGCCAGGGAGCCTTCGGGTCTATAAGCAGGGGGACCAGCGAGCGTCCATCGACGTAGGCTGGAGGCGTCAGTCCGCAGAGTTCAGCCAGGGTGGGGTAGATGTCCATCAGGGAAACAAACCGCTCCGACACGCCTCCGCCTTTGGTGACTCCCGGCGCGCGAAACATCAACAAGGTGTGCGTTCTCTCCTCCCAGAGGGTCGTCTTTTGCCAGTGATGTTTTTCGCCCAGGTGAAATCCGTGATCGGTGAGGAAGACGACAATGGTGTTTTCCTTGTAGGGGCTATTCTCGAGGGCATCGAGGACGCGCCCGAGTTGAGTGTCGACATAAGTGGTCGTGGCCAGGTAAGCCTGCACCGCCTCTTTGTGTTTACCAGTCTTGATGACTTTGTCGGCGAAGCTCCCGATCCCGTCACTGACCGCTTTGGCCAGGGGAGGAAGGTCGTCCAGGTCATCCTCGTTCAGCTCGGGAAGGACAATTTGGTCCAGGGGGTACATGTCAAGATACTTTTGCGGAACGTACCAGGGCATGTGGGGATTGAAGGAGCCGTAGGCCAGAAAGAATGGCTTGTTGTGTTTTTTCTCTAAGACCGCGATGGCTCTATTGGCTCCTCCGGTGTCATTCATTTGTTCCTCGGTGAGGTGGATAGGTCCCCAGTCCTGCTCGCCCCCGCTCAGTCCAGCCAGAGGAGCACCGGGAGGAGCCGGATCTCTTTTGTGGCCGACCTTATCATCCCAGTGTTCTTTCTGGTCCCAGCCGTGGGTGATTTTTCCGTACCCGAAAGTGTCGTAGCCGCCCTTCTTGAACAACCCGGCAAGAGATAGCACCGCATCCTGGTTAAGTGCCTCGCTCTCATTGATGATCTGCGCGTTGTTGTAGATACCCGATTTCCAGGGTGCGACACCCGAAAAGAACGCCGTGCGAGAAGGCGAACAAACCGGCGCGGCGGTGTAGGCTCGCGTGAAGTTCACTCCACTGCTGGCGAGCTTGCGAAGATTCGGTGCGACCACCTTGCCTGCATAGCGATCCGCGTCTTCCAACATCCAACTGTTTAAATCATCGGCAACCAGAAAGAGCACGTTCATCGGTCTTTCCGTCGGTGTCGCTGCCCCGACCGACTGTGTGAACAGCGCAATGATGGCGCCGGCGAAGATGAATTGTATGAGTCTGAAACGCATCTATTGTTTGCTCCTTTTCTTTCTGTTCTTCTTTGTCGCTGGATCTTCTGCACTGGGGAGTCTACCAATCGGTCGGCTGTTGGATTCGAATTCCCTGACCGCTGCATCCATCTGACGTCGCAGGTCTGCGACGATTTCGGGATGGTCCGCTGAGACGTCTCGCGTCTCGCCGGGGTCGACCTGCAGGTTAAACAGCGATCCTGCCGGAGCTGACGGACGCTTTCCCTCTCGACCGCTCTTGCCACCCGGCGTTAGATCTCGAACAAGCAGCTTCCACTGCCCGTGACGAATCACCGAACCAGGCACGATGAATGATTCGTGGATCGGTTTCTCAACCTTCTCGCCCCTCATGTACGGGAGAATGCTTCGACCGTCGATGACACGGTCGCCCGGCGAGTCGACTCCGGCGATCGCACAGAACGTCGGCAGCAAGTCGATGATTCCGGTTATCTGATCGTTGGTTGAACCTGGCTCGATCGTGCCTGGCCAACGCATGAGGCACGGGACGCGGATGCCTCCTTCGAAGTCAGTCTATTTGCCATCGCGAAGCGGGCCAGCATCGCCGCCTCCCGCGCCAAGCACCGGGCCGTTGTCTGATGCGAAGACGAATAACGTGTTGCTGGCAAGCCCTTGCTCGTCGAGCGTCTTCATTAACTCACCGACCTGCCAGTCGATCTCACGGGTCACGTCGCCGTACGCACCGCGCTTTGAAGTTCCCTTGAATCGTGTGTTTGGAATCCACGGCGTATGCGGCAGCGGCGATGCATAGTAGAGAAAGAACGGTCGCGCTTTGTTCTCTTTAATAAAGCCAATCGCGGCGTCGAGCAGCTTCGGAGAATGTTCTCCGTCCGTCTTGTGCTTGATCGATTCAATGCGTTCCAGGTTCCGATAAATCCCTGCGCCGTGTTCGAGATTGATCATGAAACCGTAAAAGAAGTCGAAGCCGTGACGCGTAGGATTAAACGCGTCCCATTCGCCGAGGTGCCACTTACCCACGATCCCCGTTGTGTAGCCGCCGGTTTTCAGTAGCTCCGGCGTTGTGACTTCGTCGGCGTGAATCCCGATGCGATCCTTGTTGTAGATGACTTTGGTGCAGTCCGCACGGTGCGCGTGAGAGCCGGTCATCAATGCCAGACGCGTCGGCGAGCAGCGCTGATGCACATAAAAGTCGGTGAACTTCATACCCTGTGTGCAAAGATCGTCGATGTTCGGTGTTTCAAGTGAATCCGACCCAAAACAACCGAGGTCACCGTAGCCTTGATCGTCCGTCAGAAAGACAACGATGTTCGGTTTGTCGGCAGCCTCAGTTTCTGCGACCCCAATGAGCACAGCGGTCCAGCACACGGCGAGCGTGAATGATCGTTTCACCATTATCGATACCACTATTCCAGTTCCTTTGGCGTCATGTTTTCACGATACGCATTCAGTTCCTTGACCGCCTGGTGCAGGCCGGGCCGCTCCGCCAGGCCGTCGTCAAAGAATCCCTGTTTGACTCCAGGGTTACCAAATCCCTTCGGAGTATCGACCGGATTGCACCAGAAGACGCCGATGATGTAGTCCGTGTTGATCGCTGCTTTCACGTAATCAGAATATGCCTTGCCTGCGACAACGGAATTCTCTTCCGCCTTCCAGCTACGGATGTCTTTGTCACCATCTTTGAAACGAATGGCGAAGTCGCACAGGAGAATCGGCTTCCCCGTGAGCTTGTGAATCTCGTCGAGTTTCTCTTTCGGAAACGGAGCCCGGAACGGCGGCTGAATCGCGACCCCGTCGATATAGGGCAGCATCTCCTTCACGACATCGGAATCGAATGTGTTAAAATCAAATCGATCACCAAAGATCAGATGGTCGGGATCGTATTTCCGCTGGGCGCCACCAACGACGCGGAAGTACTCGCGGGCGATGAGGCGAAGAAAAGCCTGGTCCCGCGATTTGTCGTCACCACCTTCCCATGTGCTGAGATACTTCTGATACGCCTTCTGACCGGGAGACTCTTCAGGCAATCCCCGGATGAAGTCCACCCAGTTCCTGCCGGATGGATTGTCGAGCGGCCACGAGCCAAGATCCGTCCAGCAATAACCGATGACATGGTGCGGGTGGCTAAGACTGCGGAAACAGTTGGCTTTGACACCTGCTTCAAGCCGAGCCTGTTCCTTCGGATCAAAAACATCGATGAACTTGACGCCGTTTTCACCTCGGTAATACGAAATGGGAACCAGGTGATTCCAGCTTTCGATGTAAGGCATATCATGCCGCAGTTGGTCCGGGCAGCCGTAACCATAAGAGTTAAAGCCGAGCTTTTGGCAGGCTGCGGACATTTCGGCAAAGTCGAACTTCGCCCTGTTGTTGCTCACATGAGTGATGCCGTGGGCAAAGAAAGGCTTGCCGTCCGGGCCGACAAGCCAGTGCCGGCCATCGATTCTGGTTAAGCGAATGTTTGGGAGTCTCTTCTCCCGCCCCGTCGCATTCGTACCTGCCGTCCCTCCAGCCCGGATCGCCCGGTACTTTGCCATCTGCTCCGGGGTGAGAAGTTGGTCAAGTTCCTCGAACCGGGCCTGATAGAAAGCCTGTTGTTTCGGCTTCCGCTCATTGGCTGGCAGTTTTTGGAATTCCGCCCACTTCGTGGTCATCGCTCTCTGGATGGCCAGAAACTCTGGCTTCTGCTTTTCGGAGAGATTCAGTTCCTTCAGAAACGGCTCCATCCGGGCGTTGAACGTTTTGTCCTGGCGGCTGGTGCTTTCTGCATTCGGCGGGTCGTCCGCAGCTCCTGCAGAGCTCAATGCAACAACGCTTATCAGAATCAAAGTGATTGTCTTCATGTTTATGATCATTGACCAAACTCCTGCTGCATCCACGCGGTAATCTCTTGATTGGCAGTCTTCATCAGAGCCACATTTTCCTGATCGGGCTTTTCTTGTTCATCCAGCAGACCGTATCGCCGAGCCCGGTTGCGTTGGTAGGCTCCGCAAAGATGGAATCCAATACATCCCGGATTCTTGAATAACGCCTCCAGCGTCCTTGCATACCAATCGCCTTCGTTTCGAGTGAACTCACCCGGCTTGGTGAGCCAGTTCATTCTCGCGGCGTCTGCCAGCAGGGCAGGCTTGCCGGTTTTCCGGTGCCACTCGTCGAGATGTTTCACCGGATCACGGAAGTCCTGGAACGACAGCACGTCGACATAGGGCTTCGACGCATCGATCACTTCCATTGCGATGGGAGCGATGGCTTCGTACCGATCGCCAAGGATCAGATGATGCTTGTCGTAGCGTCGGATGGCGTCGTGCGTGGTCTTGTAATAGCTGTGAGCCAACTCGGTCAGTTCTTTGCGGCCGGCTTCTGTTTTGAGCTGTTCAGGATCAAAGATTGGGCCGCGCCATTCGTTGTCCGGCCTTGAGTGCGTCCATGTCGGACAATCGCTGTAGAAGTAGCCAATCAGGTTTCGTTCGTCGCTGAGCTCAGCACAGTGAGAGCGTGCGACGTAATCGACCCATTCCTTCCAGTCGTCGCTCCGAAAATCGTAGTGGACGGTGTGCTTTTCCCACTGGTGCGATTCGGTGAAGGGAAGCAGGTGGCAATAGGGCATGTCGAGCGCGCGGTACTCATCGACTGTGAAGGCGCGCGAATGTCGCCACTTCCGCACGGTCACTTCCTGCACCCATCCGACCGTGTTGAATCCCCACTCCCTGAGATTCGGAGACACAGATTCTTTGATCCAGCGAATCGTGCTGCCGCCATACTTCTCCCGCCAAATGTCAATGTTCTCCGGGTACCGCAAACTGGCCGGATCGATGTGGTTCAGGCCCATCGTGAAGAACGGTTTTCCATCCGGCGTGATCAGCCACCAATGATCTTGCCGTTTACCAAGCGTGAAGAACCCGTCTGGCTCGGGCTGTGTAGTCTTAGTTGGTGCAGCCAACGCGTACTGCGAAAGCGACGCCGCAGACAGACTCGCACCGAGTGCGGCCGTGCGTTTTATAAACTCGCGTCGAGAAGTGTTGTCAATCATCGTCAGTTCCCGATTCATCGTTCGCCCGCAACACCGGCGGGACGTAAGTTCTTGCGGAGTTCGGCCTCGAAGGTTGCCAGTTGTCGCTTCAGACGCCGGGCGATTTCCGGATGCTCACCAATTACGTTCGACTGCTCGCCGATGTCATCGCCCAGGTTGTAAAGTGTCTCGACGTTGACCTTTTTGGGCTTGGGGGCGCTGTTGGGCTGTCGCTTTGATCCCTTTTCCTTCGGCGGCTTGTCGGTTGCCATTCGGTACTTCCAGTCTCCCATGCGGATGGCATCAACGCCACGGCCTCGCAAGTAGTAGATAGCTTCATGGGGTGACTTCGCATCCGGGGTTGCGGAGAGTAGCGGCGAGATGTCCTTTCCATCAATCACGCGGTCATCCGGAACTTCGCCGCCCGCGAGTTTGGTCAGCGTCGGCAGAAGATCCATGCTGGTGATGGCTTCGTCAGTTTCGATTCCCGCCGGTATCTTCCCCGGCCAGCGAGCCACAAACGGCACTCGAACGCCACCTTCCAGAGTCGAGCCTTTACCTCCTTTCAACGGGCCGGCACTGCCACCTTTGCCGGTGTTGGGGCCGTTGTCTGACGTGAAGATGACCAGCGTGTTCTGATCGAGTCCAAGTTCCTTCAGCGCCCGCAGAATCTCACCGGTGCTCCAGTCGAGTTCCTGAATTGTGTCGCCGTAGATGCCTCGCCGGCTGCTGCCCACGAATTTCTCGGACGCATGCAGCGGGATGTGCGGCATGTTGTGCGCAAGGTAAACAAAGAACGGCTTGTCTTTGTTTTTGGTGATGAAACGAATGGTCTCGCGAGTGTACCGCTGCGTGAACTGCGTCTGGTCTGCGGGGACTTCGATGACGATGTTGTCGCGAACCAGCGGACATGCCGCTGTCTCCCGCTTGAGGATTCCGTCGCGAGTGTAACCTTCGCGAAACACACAGTCGGCTGCGTACTCCTTAAGGGGTGCGGAGCGTCTTTGATGATAGTCAGCCCGTTTAGAATGCCGAGTTCGTCCATTCTCTTACGCAGGGACTCGGCACGCGTGCTGGGGTCATCCTTCTCGCCCGTGATCAGCCACACTGGTGGATCGTCCTTGTCGAGGTGGAAAAGCGGTGATGCCAATCGGTAGGCTGCGGGGACTTCGTCCTGGGAGCCGCCCATGAACTGCTGCCAGATCTCTGCACTCGCAGATTTCTGACGATTGCGTTCCGACATGAAGTCCGTCTGGCCGCCCATTGGCACAACAGCCTGGATCGCACTGCTGAATTCGGAGTTCCCACCGTCACCTTCCAGTTCTGCTACGCCAGCGGAAGTCGCCAACAAAGCCGCCAGATGCCCGCCCGCTGAGTGACCTATGGCGCCGATGCGATCGGAGTCGATCCCGTACTGACTCGCGTTTGCGCGAAGAAAGCGAACCGCCGCTTTGCAGTCGTGGATGTGAGCCGGAAAGGTCGCTTCTTCGCTCAGCCGATAGTCGATGGATGCCGTCACGTAACCTTGGGCTGCAAGAGCTTGAGCAACTTTGCGATGATTGAGTTTCGATCCTTTTCGCCAGCCACCACCGTGAATGCAGACGATCGCCGGCAATTCCTCCGACGCGTTCTTTGGACGGAATATGTCTAACTGCAAAGTTCGGTCACCGTATTGGGCGAACGTCACATCGAGGTGTTCGTCCAACTTGTCCAGCACGGCTTTCGGGATAACTGTCTTGCCTTCCATGCGAGATTGCTGACCCCGAGGCATCTGGGCACGAGGTTGCTGCGCCCGGGCAGTTGTCGCACACCCGATTGCCATGATGCACAGAGCGGACCCAATCGCCGCGGGCAAGCGCAGGCGTATGGTGGGTAATGGTTTGCGGTGCCACAAATTGCTTAATGATTTCATCTTGATCTGGTGATCTCCTCTTGCGCCAGTCGGTACAGCGTTAAAACTTCTTCGTCGTCGAGTGCTCGGTCGAACAACGCCACTTCGTCAATTCGTCCATCCCACACTTGTGTTGTACTGGCGTTGGTTCCAAACCAGATTGGATCCGATTCGCTCGTGGCCAATTCCGCACAGGGCTTCGACTGAACCAGCTTTCCGTCTTCGTAGAAGTGCATGTTGTGACCGTCAACCGTTAGAACCACATGTCGCCATTTGCGCAGTGGAAGAACCAATTCGCCTAGGACCGTTGATTGACTCCCATCGCGACTCCTGACAGTGGCTTGCAGCCGCCCGTCGTCATCCAGCAACACGTCAAAGTTACCGTGATCATCGTGCATGTTTGTGGCAGCAGTCGCGCCACGATCATCCGATTCGCGGTAGACAAACAAAGTCACCGAGAATTGCCCGGTATTCAGTGCAGGTGGATTGTTCACGCGTCCTCCACGCCCGATTGAATCCGCTCCAACTCGTAGCGAACCGCCGACGAACACGCCGCGTGCGTGCGGCGGACGTTTTCCTTCTCCGGTTAAGACGACGCCGGAATATTTTGGGGGTTCCGATACCAGGCCTTTGTCGCGGATTGGCATGCGGTAAAACGCGAGCGGCGACTTCTTTCTGACAGCGGGCGCGTATTTTCGAGCATGCTCTTCAAAATCGCGAATGAAGCGATCGGTCGCGATGGAAATGTTTTCGGGATCAGGCGTTCCTTCCTTAATCCGAACTGCTTCAGACGCCTGCACATCAACGGACCTGGATGCATCGCGCCCGTTCGACGCGCCGGGATGTACCCGAACGAGCCCGTCAAACACATGAACTTCGCTCGCGCCGCCTTCCACATCGACGGAAAACTCGGTGCCAAAATCAACGACTTCCGCTTCGGGGGTTTCGACGGTGAATCCGATCCCCGCGGGAGGAACCGTGGCCGACAGCCGTCCGCTGTGCAACACAACACGTGAATCGCTGATAGCATCGAATCGAGCCGGAGCTTCCAGGTAAACCATCACTCCGCCGCCGAAGTGCAGATGCAACAACCCCTTTTGCAATTCGTACTCGCCGGTCGGTAGATTCGTGTCATCCCAACGCTCGTCACTCTTCGTTAGCAACCCGTTCACATCGCTGACGACATTGGCCGCAAGAGTGCCAGCCGTGCCCGGGGCGTCTTCTGCTGCAGGCCACATGAATGCGACGATCAGGCAAGCGGCAATCGCGACGCCGGTCAGCAGCAAAGCTTGTCGCGAGTGGAAAATGGAGGGTGAAGTCGTCGTGCTGGTTTCGGGATCACGCCTCGCCTCCAACGCACTGTTCTGAATATCCCTGCGGCGCAACGAACGCCGTAAATCCGCATGCAACTCGGCTCGAAGCGCAAAGCGTTCCAAGTTGGCGGGAATCCTGAGCCACTTCTGAAATTCAGCAGCCTCAACGGCGGTCGCCTGTCCCTGAAGAACGCGATCGATCAAATCATCGTTGATGTCCATCACGAATTCTCCATCGCAAGCCGACGTTCAATGCAACTGGTGAGCACCGTTCGAACACGAGATAACAAGACTCGCACTGAACCGCTGGTCGAACCGACCGCTCGTGCCGTCTCTTCGGCGGAGAGCTCGTCGACGTAACGCAAGTCGAGCAGCCGCCGCGACTTCGCAGGAAGTTCATCCAAACACGCATCCAAAGCCTCACGCCTGTGACTCCGACCGTCAGCCTGCCGTGCGATGGTGTCAGCAAGTTGGCTGAGCAGTTCATCCGAAAAGATGATCCGAGCGCGATCCTGCGTCCGGTAGAAATCAATCACCCGCGATTTGGCGATCCAAAGCGTCCACGCCACGAACGATCGACTTGAGTCATATTCGTCGAACCGACGAGCCAGCTCTTGAGCGATCCGCTGGACGACATCTTCAGCATCATGAAATCCGGAAATTGACGCGAATACGTACGCCGAAACCGAAGGCTCGGCCTGCAGCCAGTAATGGGTGAATTCTTCGCGTTTCTGATTTTCGTCCATACGCACGGCCAACACTAAAGCGACTGTCTGTTAACCGTATGCCGAATGGCAATCGAAATCATTAACAGGAATCCAGAAATATTTTGATCCTACTTTATTTCACTCGACGCAACGTCGCGCTAATCCTCTGGCTGGCCGACTAGTCGGTGGTCGGATGGTCCTCAATCCGCTCCAAATCCGGAAAACCCCTTGCTCCGATGACACGTGGATTTCCGACAAATCCGGCTGACAGCAAATCAAGCTTGGGTCCGGTGCACTCGCGATTGGCCGTAATCGCCAAATCAATGTTTTGGGGATTCATCGTCGGTGAACAATTCGACCTCAGGCAAAGATAACGTCACAATGAAGTCGTCCGTCTTCAACAGCAGTTGCTCATCCGCTGTTGTGCAGACAAGTTACGGCCGTACTTGCGTAATCTGTTAGAGGCGGTTCAGACCGCTGTTAGAATGTCGCAGGTGGTGTTATCTCTCGATGTCGGGTGTTAGCGGTCTAGTGGCGTTTTCCGGGTAGAATAGGAAGCCCCCGACAGGCCACTCTTCGTCCTGCTTGCTCGCACTCATCCCGCGACGTAAACTCTCCGTTGCCTTTCACGTTGTTTGCATCGCCACCGAGGACAATATGGCTTCCGGGTTAAAAGTGAAGCATTTCAAAGTTCGTGGTTCTGCCGATGACGGGATTACGGTGCATCAATGGGAGTCGGTCGAACACACTTGGCCGAATCACTCGCACCCTGAATACAAACTGGGCGTTTCCGAAGGCGGAACGGGGACATTTTTCTATCGTGGCCAGCGATACTTCACCGGACCGGGGAAGCTGCTTGTCATTCACCCCAATGAAGTGCATTCGTGCACGGCTACCGGAGCGTGGCGTTATCTCTATGCTGCCCCGAACGTCATCGCCAGTATCGTCAGGACGTTTGACCGCAACGGTGATATCGAACCATTATTGCTGCCCCCGGTCATCGACGACACGCAACTTGTGGAGCTCGTTTTGCAGGCTCACCGGGCGATGGACGAGGGAGATCCGCAGTTGGATCAGGAATCAGCCTTTTATGAAGCCATCTGCGAGCTGTTAGTGCGGCATGCATCCATGCCGGACATTCCGAAAAAGCGGGGACGGGCGAACATTCGCAGAGTCAAGGAGAGCTTGGAAGCAAAATTTCGCGAGAATGTCTCGCTTCACGAACTCTCGCAATTGGCTGGGACCTCCGCCCCGTATCTAAGCCGCGTCTTCTCCAAAGAGGTCGGTATTCCCATCCAGGCTTATCTCTCTCAAATCCGAGTGCGTCGTGCGCAGCAGATGTTGATGGCCGGTGAGACGCTCGCTGATGTCGCCTACGCTGCCGGATTCGCGGACCAGTCGCACTTCACGCGGCATTTCAAACGATTCATCGGGGTCGCGCCGGGAGCGTATTCCAAGGCGGTGAATCCATCGAGCAACTCCTGACGCGCCGTTTCCCGTAGCCGAAGTCGCCGGGGTTTGGAGCTTCCTCTCAAACGTTGGTGATCCCATCGACGAGGGTTTTCCTCAAGCTGCATTCTTTTCTTTTGACGGCGCGCAAAATCGTTCAAGAAACGTCTCGTGCACCTTCCTAAACTCATGAGGTCGTGTGGCTTTGCTTCACACTTTGAGAGGATCGGTCCGCTCCGGGCTGGGGAGGATTACGCGCTGGAGCCGATGCTGGACCCTCCCCTCGCTTCACGCGACCCTCCCGGAGGGCATTGGTATCTACACAA
>NZ_JAMQBK010000019.1 GCF_023701485.1 Aporhodopirellula aestuarii | reverse complement strand
TGAACGTGCGATTGCCCTGGAGCCTCGGGAGACGTTGATTGTTTCAGTGCTGTTTTTAGCGGAACGGCGCAAGCCGTTCGGTCCCGAGTCACCGATCGGCTTGCTCAGTTCCGCTACATTTCAGAAATCCCGCAGTAATTAAGTTAACGTCACAAAGCGGTGCCTTCCGGCCATTAAGCTTCTCAGATCCTGTTTAAAGGCCGCGTGCCCGCTTCCGTTTCTGCACTAAGCTTTCACAAAACCAATCGTGAAAAAAGATAATCAAACGCGATTGAAAGAGATCTCCCAAAAAACGATGCACACGTCGCCATAAAAGCATCTTGGGACTCGGTACCATATCGTGGTTGGCTGTGGGGGCGGGTGGCCAGCCGCCTGCGGCAAATCGCCCCAATCCCCTAGTCATTATCGCCGACGACCAATCGACGTATCATTTAAGAATAGATATCCCGATTCCAGCTTGGATTGCGCCGGTGTTCGATCAGTTGGAGAGTGACGGAATGGTTTTTAGCGGGCCGCAGCACGCGGTACGCGAAGCAGTGCTCGCGAGGTATCGTAATCGCTGTCACGAACTCGTGACCGAGCTGGCTCAATAGAGGATCTTGTGATGTCATTCAAAGTATACTTCGTGTTTCTAGTTCTCGTGTTCAGCCTGGTGCCGTGTGTTGCAGCGGTGGATTTGGTGGACAAGAACGGGCGAACCATCCAAGCCGACGTGCTCGAGCTGAACGCGGACGCACTCACCGTCAGAAGATCGGATGGGCGACGATTCACGTTTCCGATCAGTTTGCTTTCCGAAGCATCGCAGCAATTAGTCAGAGATGCCCTCAATGACGGGACGCCGAACGACTCGCCATCACGCATGCCCGAATTCAGCTGGGACACGCTTCCTCTCTACATACACATCAGGAAAGTGGACGCGTTCAACGATCAGGAATTGAATTACCTCGCCGGCTTCCCGTTGATCACTTTGGAGAAGACCACGGGTTCCCGAGCTTACGGTTCCACCGACGAAGGGACCATCGAAGCCGCCAAGGCGATCAAGCAAATCAACCCTGCGGCAAAAGTCTTGTTTTACCGCAATGTCATCGTCCACTACGGCACATACAGCTTCGACGAACAACTTGCGGACATTCCCAACTGGTATCTCGTTGATAAACGCGGCAACGACCAACTGATTCGAGGAAATAGTCGAGCCTATGACACTTCCACGCCGGAGCTTCGCAATTGGTGGGTCGCGACAGCAGCGGAGGTTTGCAAGAGCCCGTATGTGGACGGTTTGTTTCTCGACGGGAACATTAAAGTTTTAACATCGTTCTTGGTACGGCAATTGCCAGCGAATAAGAAACAACAGACCATTGATGGTTATCACGAGATGATGACGGAGACCCGCAAGGCTCTCGGTCCCGAGAAACTGATGCTCGCGAATATCATCCGCGGCCGGTTCACGGATGGAGGACTTGAATTCATGGACTATTTCGACGGTTCGTACTTGGAGTGTTTTACCACGCCAGCGGGGACTCGGTTGAGCAAGGCCGATTATCTCGTCAAAGGAATCGACGCGACCCAGAAGGCTGCTCGCCAGGGAAAGATCATTGCGATGACGTTGGGCTTGGGCGAAAGCAGCGTGTCCGACGATGTTGATGAACTGCACACGCGGATCGACGATATTTCAGAGATTCGGCAGGACGAACTCAACTTCAAACTAGCCCTCTTTTTGGTCTGTGCCGAGAAATACAGCTACCTGTTCTTGAACGACGGATACTGCGTCGACACGAGAGGCAAGAACGAGGTCTGCCAAAGCGGGCTGTGGTTGAAGTCGCTCCCTGAATACAAGAAACCATTGGGCGCACCCAAGGGCCCGGCCAACCAACAAGGCTATCTCTACACCCGCGAGTTCGAGCACGCCTCAGTATGGCTCGACCTGGATAACAGCGTGGGAAAGATTCGTTGGGACTGACCGCTTCGTTCACACGGGGGGCGTACATTGTAAGCGGCGGACGAATGCTGGAACGCTGCCGAGGATATCGACTGGACGCTCGCGGTTAGCCCGCACTTGCCGAGAACAAATGAAGCAGTGAAATACGACCGGTTCGTTCAACGGGCGGCGTAGTGGAAGCCTTCTGCGGCTTGTCGAATGAATCGGGATCGAATGAGATCATTCATTCCGACGTACCGGTTGGTTTTTCGGAAGGGACTCCCGACCCCTTCGATCGGCTTTCGCCAGAGCGTTTCTGTAGATGACGTAGGTTTTCAAAGGTAGCTACGTTCGCCAGAACATGGTCCACCGTCGGGCGACGGTGGCTACGTCAAAAATGGAAATGCTCTAATGATCATTCGCTCCGCATTTTCATGCGGAAGACGTGTGAGCAGCTGCCGTAGCCGGGAGTGGTGTTGACTCCGGTTGCCACGTACAGATACGCCGGTTGGCCATCAATTGCCAATACCTGCGCGCGTTCGAGATGGCCGTCAAGCTTTCCTCGGTAGGCAGTGCCGTTTTGCAAGGAGTCTTCGCCAACATAATGGGCGAGATCTTCGTAGGCGCGTGTCACGTCTTTCTTGTCAAAATGGAATCCGTCCTTGGATTTCCACAAGAGTCCGCCACCACTGGACCCTTTGGAAGCACCAAAATCCCGACTGAGCATATACACCGAATCACCCAGACTGAACGCGTAAGCATCTTCAAGGGGCATCGTTCCCGGAGTGACGTATTTTGGGTGATTCTTGTAAGGGCCTTCGAGGGTGTCTGACACCGTGACACCGTACATGTATTTGCGTTTTTTTGAGTTGGCCCATGGGAAGACCACGGATTTGACGTACAGCAAATATTTCCCGTTGTGCTTGATCAGTGAAGGATTCGAGACGCCTAATCGGGCGGTGAAATTCCAGTCCTTAGGATCGGTGGATTTTCGCACCATCGTTCCATCGGGCTCGGCGCCCGCAGCCGGCTTCCAGTCATCGGAAAGGTCGTCGGCGACATACATGACAATGCGCTGCGTCGTTAAATCGTCGTTTTCATTGACGATAAAACAGAGCACGTATTTCCCATCGATCTCTTTGATCGATGGATTGTGCGGCGAGTTGAATTTGCCATCCTGGTCGGGTACGGCCACGCGGACAAATTCGAACGGCCCCTCGGGCTTATCGCCGACGTAGTGTGCAATCTCGCATTCCTGATACCACCCGTTGAAATCGTTCCGCGTTGTCATCGACCATCGGGCCACATAGAGGTGGACTTTCCCGTCCGGACCGATGACGGGCGACGATCCCCAGACATGCATGCCTTCCGTTTGCACCGCAAGCCCTACGTATTCAAATTCGAACTCGCAGGGCTGCGCCATGCAGCGGGTTGAAAGGAGGCACCCCAAAAACGCCAACCACAGAATTTTCATTGCTTTCTTCCCAAACCGCAAAATGAAGACACCCTCGATGAAGAATGTTAGCATAATCAGACACGCGTCAAATCGATACGTTCATCAACGCGAGCGATACGGTATCCCACGAGACAACGGTTATCCGCTCTTCCCTTCAATCACCTTGGCGAGGAAAACGCAGCCCTGCTTACACAGCTTCTTGTTGAACTTGCGACCCATTGGGCTAAGCCCCGCATTTCCGATCAGTCATGTGAGAGGGGCGTACACGCGAACAGGCCTTTTTTCATGCGATTTCGTTGCGTAGGAACGATGGCATCGGGGATTGGTCATTCCAAACGGGGTACCTGCTGCATTTTGACTGGTCAGCGGATCGGTGACATTGCAACGTTTGCCGGTACGTGGGAAAACTATTTCAATGACTTGAATCGACTTGCGGTCCCAGTGGCCGTTGTCGTAACCCCGCCGTGACTCCTGATGAACAGTCAATCACAAAACTTACTGACTCGGATTTCGTTGCTGGAGCTTGCCCAATCAGGGAAAGACCATCCGGCTTGGGAGGAATTCCTAGGCTATTACGAACCGTTCATAAGCCGGATTCTGATGCAGACTGGAGTCGCTCGTTCGGATGTCGAAGATGTTTGCCAATTAGTGCTGATGCGTCTGTGGAAAGATCTGGTGAACTACCAGCGCAAACCACACCAGGCGCGATTTCGCACGTGGTTGTCCTATCTGATTCACAGCACATTGGTCGATTGGCACCGGCAACAACGGCGTGATCGACTCGTCGTGGACTCGGATTCCTTTGTCTTCGAGCAAGCAGTGATTAACCAGTCTGAACTCGAGGCAAGGATTGAGGCAGAGTGGAAAGAACACATTGTCGATCTGGCTCTCGAGCGATTGAAAGCGATCTTCTCTGGAAATGCTGTGGATGTCTTTGTTCGCAGCGTCGAGGGAGAGTCGGTCGAAGAGATCAGCCGACAATTGAATATCAGCGAAGAAAGCGTGTATGTGTTGAAACATCGCGTCAAGAAACGCCTTGTCCGCGCCGTGTACGAGTTGCGACGAGAGTTGGAGCTTCCCGATGGCCATTCTTGATTCTCCTCCCGCGAGGGTAGCCTTCTCGATTTACCCAAATTCAGAAACGCCAACAACCTGATGAATAACAGCCATCCACGAAACGAAGATCTTCAGCGTATCAGGCCGATTGTAAGTGACTTGTTCGATCAAGCTGATCCGGCACAGGCGTATGACGACAATCTGGAATCTGACGACGATATTTGTCCTTTGTATTGTTCGATTTCACGAATCAAGCAACGTTACCAGGACCCCGTGCTGATTGGTCGCGGTGGGATGAAAGAGGTCTATCGGGTGTACGACGCGCGAGCGGTGCGTCACGTGGCGATGGCCAAACCGCTACCAAATTTTTCCAGCGATCAGTACGACGCTTTTTTGCGTGAAGCACACCTGACGGCGCGATTGAACCACCCGAACATCATTAACCTGTTCGACATGGACATCGATCGGGAAGGGCGGCCGTTTTTCACGATGGAGTTGAGACACGGTCAGTCGCTTCGAGAGGTGATCCGGTCGCTGCGTGATGATCGAGCCAAGAACGAAATTCCGCTGCACCAACGCTTGGAACTCTTCCTGCGAGTTTGCGATGCAGTTGCCTACGCTCATTCTCGCCGCGTTCTACACCTGGACATCAAACCCGAGAACATTTTTGTGGGCGATTTTGGGGAGGTGAAGGTTTGTGATTGGGGTATGGGCGTCGTGATGGCTCGTGAGGAAGGAGATAGCGAGTCGGCCGTCCTGCTCGATCCTGACCTTTACGGGTCGCTCCTGCAATCGGTCAGTGGCACGCCGATTTACATGGCTCCCGAACAAAAGGACAGGCGACAACAAAAAACACCTCAAATGGATATTTACGCGCTTGGCTGTCTGCTCCAGGAATGGTTGACCTTAAAAGCGCCCTCACAATCCAAGTCCGCGAATTCCGGGATCGACGCGCCGCTGGCAGCGACCATTGCCAAAGCGATGGCGATTGAGCCAGCCGATCGCTATCAAGATGTCGCCTCCTTGCGGGAGGACATTTCGCGTTTTCTACTTGGATACAGCACGTCGGTCGAGCAAACCAGTCTGCGCCGCGAGGCTGCGTTGTTCTATCGCAGGCATCGCGAAGCATGTTCGATCGCGTTAGGCTCACTCGTCATTTTAGCGATGTGTGTCACCGTTTTTGTGTGGCAGCTTCGCCAAAGTCGTGAACAGGCATTGACCGCCAAAGCGGTCGCGGTGGAAGCGCGTGGGCACGCGCAGGAAGCACAAGGAAGGGCCTTAGATGCGCAACGAGTCGCGGAGGATGCTCAACAGAAGACCGCTGCCGCGCTGGAACGGGCCGAACAGGCACAACGACACGCGGAGAAGTCGTTGGCGAAGTATTTGGCAGAAAAGAATGAATCGGATCGACGCCTCGACTCTCAAATTGTCGCCGCCGCAAGACATTCGGATTTTGTCATTGACGCAGCCATGCAGCGTGAGGATGAGTTGCAGTCTGCGCTCCAGTTCGCAGTGGTGCAGTTGGACTCGATCCTCGATTTTGATCCGCCGCCCAGTTCGTTTGCTTGGACTCAGAAGTTTTGGACTCTGTTTATTGTTCAGGACTTTGAAGCGGCGTTGGATCTGAGTCGAGCCGGGAAAGAAATCACCCCTGAACTCCTACTGCTTGCCGAAAATTATTTGCCGTATCGAAATGCGGACGGGTACCTCGACACTGCTCACTTCATCTCGTTGATGCATGATTTGGTTGCGATCGATCCTTGGCGAGCACCACTTGCTGAAAAAATGATGATCTATGACGGGATTCATGACCGAACACCCGAGGAAAAACTCGCGATCACGCGAGCATGGGTGCAAATCAATAATCCGAAATGGCAAAGTGAAGGATTGACGTATGAACCGGAGACCGCAACGGTGCGGTTGCGTGGCATGGGTTTAAAGCACCTGAACCGGACCATGGCAGCTTCATCCAAACGCCACCCAAATCGATTTTGCCTGCTGCAGATACTCAAACCGAAAGTGCTGGATCTTCGCGAAACGAACTTTCGCGACTTGTCTGAGCTAGCAAGCTTGCAGCTTCTGGAGCTCGATATCCGTCAAACTCCGGTCACGGATCTTTCTCCACTGCGGGGTAGCCGCACCCTCCGACGTCTCTATCTAGACGCTGATAAGATTCCCGAATCGCAAATCGCAGATCTGCCGCCCTCGATCGATGTTGTTCGGGGGGGGCAGTAATACGTTCTCCGGCCAGGCATCGGATTGAGCGAAGTGCTTGGGAAAGCATTTAACTTGCAGAACGTCGATGCTTGCGCTGGGTTTTTGCGGCGAAAATGACGTGACTTGAAAAAAAATCGAATATTCTTTCCGCCAAGTGTTCAGATTCTGCGCGTAGACCTCGGTTAGTGTTTGTATGAGAGGGATTACCCTGTCTCTCGTTATCAACAGTAATTAACCGTATTCCTTCGGAAACCGAGGTACAAAGATGCCGACATCAAGTCGTTCCCCCCGAGCTACACGGGGTTTCACATTAGTAGAACTCTTAGTCGTGATTGCAATCATCGGCGTGCTGGTGGGCTTGTTGTTGCCCGCCGTCCAAGCCGCCCGCGAAGCCGCCCGACGAATGAGCTGCAGTAACAATTTCAAGCAAATTGGACTGGCTGTTCACAATTACCATTCGGCCTACAACCAATTGCCGACCCAGATGTCCGGAACGGGCCACGGAAACAATTCCGGCTCTCACCCAAACCGAACGAACGGCAACGGCGAAAGGCACAGTATCTTCGTTGGACTTTTGCCGTTCTTCGAACAACAAGCGTTGTGGGAACAGATTTCGAATCCTTTGGTCGGTCGTACTGATGGCGGGACATCGGGTTGGGGATCGGTCGGTCAACCGTGGGTTGCCTTTGGTCCGTCACCCAACGTCGCAAATTACCCTCCCTACTTAACGTCGGTCCCAGCCCTGCGGTGCCCGAGTGATCCGGGTGTGGGGCTTCCTGCATACGGTCGGACGAATTATGCAGCCTGCACTGGAGATAGCCCGTTCCGCGGTGGTGTCGGTGCGGCCGATAATCACTTGAACAGAAACGCGACTCGCGCACAAATGGTTCGTGCCAGTCAACGAGGTGTGTTTGTGCCTCGTCAAAAAATGGCGTTTCGCGACATCCTTGATGGCTTGGCGAATACCGTCATGGCCGGCGAAATTGCTACCGATCTCGGCGACCGAGACACGCGAACAGATCCCTTGTCCAACAATAGTGATGTGACGCTTCGCGCAGAGTCGGGAGGCAATCCGCAGGCACCGGTTGGATCGCCTAGTCAGTGTTCAGGCAACGTTGGTGTTGACCCAGAACGGCCACAGTTTTGGAGCAGCAGTGCCTCGACGCCTCTCTCGGTTATCTTTGGCGGGATTGAACTGGATAAACTCCGTGGCTATCGCTGGGCGAGTGGATTCCCTGTTTTCAGTCAGATCAATACGCTGTCGCCGCCAAACACTGCGGTCTGCTTTCAAGCTGCGAATGAACAGGGAACAAATAACGTCTACAACCGATCCGGCGTATTTTCGGCGAGCAGTCGGCACCAGGGTGGATGCCATGTGTTGATGGGCGATGGTGCGGTGAAATTCATCACCGATTCGATCGAAGCCGGCAATCAGAATGCGACTCCAGTTGCTCAGCTCGGTACTGGTGTCAGTGCCCCCGGCTCGCGAAGCCCTTATGGTCTCTGGGGATCCTTGGGTACCCGGGCCGCAAAGGAAACCATCGAAGAGGAACTGTAGGATTCCGTTCGGCACTCTGTCGAGCGAGTTGTCCCATGCAAGAGCCCTCCTTCGCGTTGATCGGATGTGAAGGAGGTCTTGGTGGGGCTTCTAACCGTGTGAAAATAACTTTTTGGACTAACGACAAATGACGAAACGAATTTTTCCTCTCCTCTGCCTTCTGTGTTGTCTGGTCGGTCTTACCGGTTGCGGTTCACCTGAGGGCGGACTTGTGATTGACCAAGGTACGATGACATTTGAAGAGCTGCAGGAGATGCAAGCCAAAAGTTTGGCGCGTCAAGCAGAAGAATCGGGAGAGGACGCGGGAGATGAAGAGGTAGACGCGGGTTTGTAGACCTGCGTAGCTGGATAGCACCCGTTATCACGTAGCTCGGTCTCTCGGGACGTTGATTGTTTGAGGGCTGTTCTTAGCGGAACGGCGCAAGCCGTCCGGTCCCGCACCGCGTTTTAACGCTTGCAGAGAACTAGTTCTCTGCGTGAACTTTTAATACCGAACCCTACGCATTGAAGCACTCTGGATTCCTAGCGGTCCGGTGGTTTGCCAACGACGCCTTACGATCAAGAGCGATGCCGCATTCTCCATGCTGCATCGCTCTTCTGCGTTGTGTGCAGTACCTGTCGAAACGTGGATCTTGATTCCCCGCTGAACCACGCCAGCGTTGTTCGCTGTTTTAAGCTCGTAGGCTGGAGACTGTCGGTATCTCTGTCATTAGGTGCTAGCCGTGATTCCTACGTCCAACGAAAGCAATCGCTGGGCTGCCAAAAATTTCTTTATGAACAAGATGTGTCGCTATCCCATTTTCGTTTAGCTGGATGCAGAGTTACGCGAATGGTTAAGCAGGTGCATAGAAGTGATTCGGTATAGCGACAATTCCGCTGATCGTGATCGGTTCGGCCTACAGTTCGCGGCAGTTTCGCCAGAGGATTCCTGCGTACCTGCTTAATACGCGTCAGAAAAGCGAAAGGTGCGGTAAACCAAGCGACGCTCCAGTGACGAAGCCGCTGTCTTGTTCAGAACCATGTTAGGCCTTTCGGCGTGTGCGTGGCAGGGGGAAAAGATGGCGTCAGTCCATGCCATAAAGCAATGCGTCTGCAACTAACGTTTGAGACACCACGATGATTCCTAGACACATGAGCACGGACAGAACTGCGGACGTGGCGACGATCCAGTCGTCGAGCGGTCGATTCAGCTGTGTCGCTGAAAGTAGTCCAGCGACAATTGGGAGGAGACACACGATTACAAGTACTACGCCGGAATCGAGGCCGGCGTAAAGCACCTCGTAGTGTGGCTCACTTTCAGGCGTCTGTATTGTTGAGAGAAAAAAAGATCGCGCGATGGAGAACAGGGCGATCGCCAAGACGGCACCCGTGGCGAAACCAATTGAGAATCTACCTGTGGCTTGAACCATCGGAATCCAATAAGGAAAGTGTTTGACGACACCGCCGTTACGATGCCGTTTGACGCTGAATCACCGAGTCGTCTACCATCGGTAGGAAGCATGAACAAGCAACGAAGACGGGCCCACGGAGACCTTGCGTAACAACTATGTTGGGCGACCGTTGAGCTGCCGAGCCATGTCGACTTGCAGGCTGAAGGCTTCAAGAACCGGCACCGATCCGCGATGGCGTGAATCGAGGTTGTCAGCCTCCGTCCAGAGAAAAGGGTAGAAACTGATGGTGCGATCTGGCGACATATCTGCGATCTCCGAAACCCAGTCCGTCCAGCGAAAGTCGGCGTAGAAGGATTGGAGATCGCCGGAGAATGCCCAGTGAATAAAATCGGTGTAACCCATGTCGAGTGGCTCCCAATCGAGTGTGTCGGGAGCAAAGTAGTAGAGGTTTCCCGCATCATTGCCAAGCGAACCACCGTTGACCGCGAAGAAACCGCCTGCGACGTCATCGGCGACGAGGAGGAATGGTGGCGGCGAATTTTCAGTCATCAGTCCGCAGTCGCGGTTCCATTGGGGTAGCGAACGCGTGAAGGCGTTGCAGCCACCACCGAGGATGCGAAGCCAACCGTGGTCAACGAGCATGCCCCCAGACTCGTAGATGATGGCACCCATTGGAGAACGCGTCGTAACCTGCGTGGCGAGCAACGCGTCCGCGCGAGTCGATTCGACAGGCGGGAAGACGGACACGCCGTTCGTGGCCTCTGCCATCCATCTTCGCACGTCGGGCCAACGTGGATCGTCGTATTCGATTAGTTCGTCGAGGGAACGCATTTGGCTAATTCGTGCAGCGGTTTGTGTTGCAGGCCAACGCACCACGAGTTGCGTTACAGAAAAGACACGCTGAATCAGGAACACCGTTGAACCGTTCGTCAC
>NZ_JAMQBK010000018.1 GCF_023701485.1 Aporhodopirellula aestuarii | reverse complement strand
CCGTGGCGTTTGGATGTCGTCACGATCGTGACGAAACAGGTCTGCAGGAATCATCTGGCGAAACTGCCGCGAACTGCAGGCCGGACCGAGGCTTTGCGAGTTCCGTCATTCACTTGCTCAGTCGTGTCGGAACTGCGTCGCTTAGGCTCTTTGGTCCGGCCTACGCCGGACCGATCACGATCAGCGGAATTGTCGTTATACCGAATCACTTCTATGGACCTGCTTAGCAAGTGGCGCCGTCGAGCCAATCCCTTACGTTGCTGCAAAAAATCGCCGCGTGTTTCCTTCCAAACAAGTTGCAGGCACCGGTGTCGATAAAGCATTTTCAAGCGGCGATCAATTTTGGATTCGCTAGCGCTGAACGCTTGCTTGCAGATCATCTGCAGAAAGCTGCACCTCAGTAGAGGCGGTGCGGTTGCGGTCGATTGCGGTCAGGCAATGATCAACTGGTAGAACAGCAGTGATCCCATGGACGAGGTTAGCGCGACCAATAGGAGATACGCGATGGTGCGTTTGGGGCCCAGGCAGATCACCCACATTCCCATTGCGAGTTCCATGGCCACGAGTAAAAAGACAATCCACTGAGAATCTTGAATGTGGACTCCCAAGAAGTTGCTAACCAGCATTGCCGGTAAGAAAACTGGCATCATTGCAAGCATCCCAAAGATCACCAGTAGGATGCGATCAGGTTCGTCGTAGGAAATGAGCCACATGGAAGGCAGGATCATGCAGCTGAGCAAACTGCTCGCCGCCCAACGATCAGCGGGCCGTCGTATCCAGAACCCGATGAAGTACGCGTACATCGCTGCACAAACGATCCCACCCATGACGACCGGGAATTTGGCGAACAGCGTCAAGCCAATGGCCACGGCCGTGGTGATCAATAGCAACGTGCGGATTCCGAATCGCAGGGGCGGTCGCGTTTCTTTGCCACGTGCGTCGCTCGTGATGGGAAGCCACGGCAGTGCGACGCAGATCGCCGCCGCGAGTAGGAAAGCCCCCAGTGGAACCTGCCACAGCAGCGGTGACGGGCGACTCTGGTCAGAGTCAGTCCACTCGTAGAAATCCGGAATCAACCACCCGACGAGTGAACTTACCGCGAGAAAGCTGATGGAAATCAGGCGCAGTCGATGATGTGGCGAAACGCACATCATCTGGGAGAGCCCGTTTCATTTGGGGTACGGCGCGCGGCGCGAAATATTTCGACGATTTTGAGGGATGGCTTACCAAACAAGCTGTTTACGCACGAGCGAGCAGGACCAACACGCAGGCCCCATCATCAATCACGGTCAGCCCGGCGTTGCGGGCCGATTCGCTGGCCTCGTCGTCTTCCGCTCCCGGCTGCATCCAGAGGTGTTTGACCCCTGCTTCGATAGCCTCGGCGACAACGCGTCGGGTGACTTCCGGTGGTGTGATGATCGACAGTGATTCGGGAACGACCGGTAGGTCGGCGATTCGTGGATACGCGCGGTGTCCTTCGATCTCTTCGGTGACCGGATTGAGCGGATACGTTTCACGACCGGAGGCGAGCAGTGCCCGGAAAACTTTATTCCCGTATTTATGTTGACGTGCCGATGCTCCAGCGACGGCGAAAGTTTTAGCGGAAAGGAAAGTCTCGATGGCGTTCATTGGGGTGGATCGCGTGATGATTCTCGGTTTGGGCAATGTGAATTCGGTTTCACTGTCCATTCTATCGGAGTGGACAAGGTACTGTACGCGATGCTGTACAGTCGACGCGGCACCTTAACGCCCCTGGTGACATCATTTGAACCTGCGATAATCCCAGCGAAAACGATCCCGATGGCCTCCAACCGAGAGACTGATGAGCGAACTTCCCAACTGCCCTGAATGCGATTCTGAATTCACATACGAAGACGGCATTCTCTTCATTTGCCCGAGTTGTGGTCACGAGTGGTCGCGGGCAGACATGGAAGCGGCTGCCGAGGAAGGCATGACACGCGATTCCAATGGTAATGTTTTGGAAAACGGCGACACGGTCGTGGTGATCAAAGATTTAAAAGTGAAAGGATCGACAACGGTCGTCAAGGTAGGCACCAAGGTCAAGAACATCCGCATCGTTGACGGCGACCACGACATCGATTGCAAAATTGACGGCATTGGAGCCATGTCACTCAAATCGGAGTTCGTCCGAAAGAGCTAGAGCGTTTCTAGAAATGACGTAGGATTTCAAAGGTAGCTACGTTCGCCAGAACGTGGTCCACCGTCGGGCGACGGTGGCTACAACAATAATGGAAATGCTCTAAACGCATCGACATGGCGGATTGACTGAGACGCAAGGGATTGGCGGGGACGGAAATTCCGTTACTCCAAACGCGTTGACGAGCAGACGTCGGTACCTTTCCGATCTTGTTCATGGACGCTTATTTGTTAAGCGGTTCGGTGAACTCGAATCGCCGCAGGTGATGCCAGTCTGTTCCCGTGACGACGTGCGAGATTCCCCAATCGAGGTCAGACGAATCGTCCGTGTCTGAGAAATCGGCGCGAAAGAGTCCCGCGGCAATCGGGGCTTCCTTGACGGTGCCGATCGGGGCGAAGTTGATTCCGTCGGCGGCGTACTGGATCGTGTTCTTCTCCGGTCCTTGAGTAACCAGCGCGCAGACGCCGGTTTTATGGGGCCACACGATACACTCGTGCCCACCGATGATGACCGGGTTCAATTCCGATTTCACATATGGTCCTTTGGGATTGTCCGCGATGGCGACGCCCCATCCGATCGGAATGCCGCCGTTGGCGACCCAGTCTTTAAGATCGCCCTCGGCAAAACGTTCGTCGGGACCTCGGTGGTATCGACTTTTGTAGTACAGGAAATAGCGTCCATCGCGTTCGATCACGCTTGGGTCATGAGCGACCAAGGCGTCCCACTCACCTTTCTCATAATCACCGTGTGAGAGAACGGGGGCGGGAGCCCGGTGCCATGGTCCGTAAGGCGAGTCTGCCCACGACATTCCGATCTTGGTCCACTTGAAATCGCCCGGGTCAGGATCGTCGAGGTTTGGTGCCGTTTGGTAGAACAGGTAGTACTTGCCTTTGGAAACGAGAATGTTGGGGGTGAAAACGCTGCGTGCGTCGTACGTTCCCGGTTCACCGCGTACGACCGCGGGCCCTTGTTCTTGCCACTGGATTCCATCCTTCGACGTCGCCAGCCAGATATCACCGAGGTCCCACGGATAGGCGCGAAGGGTATCGGTGGCGTTAGGGACGCCCACTCGCAAAGGGCCGCCAGCGCTACGGGTGTACCATAGGAAATAGGTGTCACCCATCTTGATAATGTCGGTGGGGTCGCGACGGATGATGCCGACCTCTCGGCCGAGGCCCTCTGCGGCGGAGTATTCGATCGCGATCGTTGCATTCTCCGGAGGCGTGTCGCTCCACTGTGAGTGATGCTGCACGCGGAAACGCTCCTGTGCGGCACTCTTGGCGGCGCGGTCTTCTGCGGACGCATCAGGCAATGCAACGTCTGACAGGTGGCCCAATATCGTGATCGACGCTAGTAAAATGAATGGGTACTTGGTTCTCATTGAGATCGATTCGTGTCGTGGGGAGATGTTGCCATGGCGATGGGACGTTTGGTCAAAAAGAAATGATATTCGAACTGAATTTCCCGTCGCGTTTTAAAAGAGTTGAGAACGCATCAGATCGAGTTGCTTCGCTTCGGATACGTGCGTGCAACGAACTGATGCAAAAACGATACAATCTGTGTTGACGTTTCCCAGTATAAGGGGATTGGCGTTTCAAATCACCGTAACATTGGGATGTTCGTTTGTAGCGAAAGGTCTATAGCCTTGCTGTCGACGACAATCCTTTCACTGCCAATTGAAACGTGATCTAGTGAGAGTGACACCAGAGGATCGACGCGGCCATCATGCGACCTAACCTAACGACCAGCCTCATCGGTGTCTGTCTCGCCGTTTTGTCGTGTGCGTCGGTTGACGCCGGTGAGGGGCTCAAACGCGAGCAGCCGAATGTTCTCTTTATCGCGGTTGATGATCTGGCCAGCACGTTGGGTTGCTATGGTGATCCCACGGCGAGAACCCCGAATATTGATCGGTTGGCATCAATGGGAACTTGTTTCCAACGTGCCTACAACCAATTGCCGCTTTGCAATCCGACCCGCGCGTCGGTGATGACCGGACTGCGTCCCGACACGATCAAGGTTTATGATCTCGATCGGCATTTTCGTGACGAGTTGCCCGATGTCGTGACGCTACCGCAAGCGTTCCAGCAAGCCGGCTATTTTACCGCTCGCGTTGGCAAAATCTATCACTACAACGTGCCAGCATCGATCGGTACGGATGGATTCGACGATCCGGCGTCATGGAATCGCACGGTCAATCCAAAGGGCCGTGATAAGGCGGAGGAGGCACTCGTCTTCAACGCCGAACCGCATCGCCAAATTAGCGGTGCGTTGAGTTGGTTGGCGGCAGAGGGGACCGATGTCGAGCAAACCGATGGCATGATCGCGACCGAGGCGATCGAGATCATGCGAGAGAAAGCGGACGAACCGTTTTTTCTCGGTGTGGGTTTCTTCCGACCGCACACACCTTATGTGGCACCGAAGAAATATTTTGACATGTACCCGCTCGATTCGTTGCGACTGCCGTCTGCTCCCGAAAACGACCGAGATGACATTCCGACTGCCGCATTCGCACATAATTGCCCGGTCCCCAATTATGGGCTTGATGAAGCCACGCTGCTCAAGGCGACTCAGGCGTATTATGCGTGCGTGTCGTTTGTCGATGCTCAAGTCGGCCGACTGCTCGATGGGTTAGAGGATTTGGGTTTGGCTAATGAAACGATCGTCGTTTTTTGGAGCGACCACGGTTATCACTTGGGCGAACACAATGGGATCTGGCAGAAACGAACCTTGTTCGAAGAAGCCGCCCGCGCACCGTTGATCATTCGCGTTCCCGGCCAAGCGAATTCCGGTGTTTGCGACCGGATTGTCGAATTCGTCGATATCTATCCGACGTTGACCGAGTTGGCGGCGGCTGATGCGCCGTCGGGGCTCGCCGGTCGCAGTTTGAGTAAGCTGATCGCCGACCCACGCTCTCAATGGGACGGTGAGGCTGTCACGCAGGTCCTGCGACCGGCTGATAATCGTTTACCCGAGCCTGTGATGGGTTGCAGCATCCGGACGCGGCGATATCGATTCACCGAGTGGGGCAACGGGAAACATGGCGTCGAGCTGTACGATCACGAAAATGATCCGAAAGAATTTTATAATCTGGCGATTGATCCTGGTTCACACGCCACTGCCGTGATGCAAAAACTGCGGTCGCGGTTGCGTGCCAAGGCATCCGGTGAAACACCCACTGTCCCGTTCAACCCCGCACGTCTTTGATCGCCATAAACAAGGAAGACAACATGATTAGCCGTATTGTCCATGCCGTTTTTTTTCTCGTCCTGTGCCCCGCGTTAGTCTGTGCCGGAGATCGCCCCAACGTATTGCTGATTGTCGCTGATGATCTCGGGTTCAGTGACGTCGGATTCAACGGGTGCAAAGAAATCCCGACACCGCATCTCGATGCCTTGGCGGCGGACGGAGTTGTGTTTGAAGCCGGGTACGCGTCGCATAGCTACTGTAGTCCGAGTCGTGCGGGACTTTTGACGGGACGATACCAACAGCGTTTCGGTCACGAATGTAATCCCGGTGCCTATGGTGAAGACGCCGTCGCGGGATTGCCGCTCAGCGAAACATTGATTTCCAACGTGCTCGTTGAGAACGGTTACCACACCGGAGCGGTTGGTAAGTGGCATCTTGGTGACGCACCCAAGTTCTGGCCGACCGAACGCGGATTTCAGGATTGGTTTGGATTCAGTGGCGGGGGAATGAGTTATTGGGGTGATTCCAAGAAAACCGGCAGCCACACCGGTGTGCTACGCAACGGCATTGATGTTGCCGAATCTGAGCTGAGTTATTTGACTGATGACTTTTCAGCCGAGTCGGTTCGCTTTATTCAACGCAACCAATCGGATCCGTTCTTCTTGTACCTCGCCTACAACGCGCCGCATGGCCCTGATCAAGTCACACGCGAGCATCTGAAGAAGACGGAGCACATCGAGTATGGTGGCCGTGCTGTTTACGGTGCGATGGTCGCCGCGATGGATGAAGGGATCGGCCGGGTCGTTTCGGAACTCAAGAAGCAGGGCCTCTACGACAATACGCTGATCATCTTCTTTAGCGATAACGGCGGTCGCGCCGAACATGCGACCAACTATCCGTTTCGTGGTCACAAGGGCATGCTGTTTGAAGGAGGAATTCGTGTTCCGTTCACGCTCACGTGGCCCGCGAAGATCGTAGGCGGACGCAAATACGCCAGGCCGGTCAGTGCCCTCGATCTTTTCCCCACGATTCTCGACGCGGCTGATATCGAAGTTCCCGAGAATGTTCAGCTAGACGGCGTCAGCTTGGTTCCTTTCTTGCAAAATGATTACGACGTGTCGCCACACGAAACGTTGTATTGGCGTTATGCAGCGGGCGACGATCACTATGGTTACGCTGTTCGGCACGGTGACGACAAATTGGTTTACAGCGTTTACAAAGGCAAACATCTGCTGTTCAACTTGGCGAACGACCCGTGGGAGCGAAACGATCTCGCCGAACAGAACCCTGAAATGGTTGAGCATCTGATAACGCTCTATCAAGCGTGGGACGAAGGCCTCGCGGAACCGTTGTGGTTGGACCCTCACGGGCCGAACATTAAAAAAGAGGAAGGGAAGCGACAGGCGGCGGTGGACGCGGCCGCGCGTGGTGAAAAGTAACACGCGGTTGTCACTTCAAACACGACCGCTCCGAATGCAACGTCTCGGCAGGGCTTGTCGGTGCGATTGGATTGGGGAGTTCCGGCGATAGCGATGGCGTTTCGCCGGATGCTTTCATCAGTGACATTTTTACCTGTTCCAATTCGACAAGTCGGCGTTGAAGTCTGGCGATTTCTCCGTTGATCGACGCGAGACTGCGTCGTTCGGTTGGCGACATTAAGTCATCACGCTGAACATCCATCTTGCTGATCCGGTGCAAGATCGGAATGAGCAAACTCAGTGCCGCGACGACAATTGAAATCGCCGCGATCAATCTCCATACGGCGGCGGAATCAATGTTGCCAAGTATTACTGAGCACAGCAGCAACGCGAATCCGAAGATGACCTGGGTGCTGACAAAATAAACCCAGCGAAAGCGTTTCGCGAGTTTCGCGATCGCGAGCAGGCAAACATGAACCGTCGCGACCGCGATGATCGATTCACACAAGGTGAACCGCCAGAACTCGTCGGAACCGATGTCTCCCCAGATGCCGATCAATAGAAGTGCAGCCGAAATCGCGGTGAGGGCCAGGCCGGCTTTGGGAAGTAAGTTTCGGCCCAACGGTTGCCGCGACAAATCGCAAGCGAGTCCGCAGAGGCTGGCTCCCGCGATCACAATCGTCGAGAGCATGACACGGACTTCGAGCCAACCCCAAGTATCTCGCATGACGAAAATAATGCCGAGCGTGGCACCAAAGAGCACCGAACCGACGAGCCCGTAGAGTAGCGGTTTTTTTACTTGGCTGGGATTGCTCATCCTGGGCACTCTCGTTTGGGGAAAGGTTTCGTTGATGGATGCGTGTGTTGACGGCATCTGGTATTGGTGCCCATCGGCGTATACGTGATGCGCGAATTTTTGGGAAAATGTTTGCCGCTGTGATTGATTGACGATTGTCCGTGATTGATTCACAATCCGCCGCATTCGCAATCTGATTGGAAAACTGCCTTTTGCCTGAGCCGATGAAATGGATGTGTTGTTGAAAGAAAGTCTCGTCGCCCGCACCGAAGCGATCGTGCGAGAGCGAATGGATGGACAGGCGGCAGGGCATGGGATGGACCATGTCGTGCGTGTGCTGAAGTCAGCGCGGGCGATTCAATCGGAAACGGGCGGCGATCGGGTGACCGTGGAGTTGGCGGCATTGCTGCATGATGTCGGTGACGCCAAATTCCATGACGGAGTTGAACGCAGCGCGGAATTCGCCCGCGAGATCTTAGGTGAACTCGATGCCGACGACGAATTGGTCGATCATGTGGCGCACATCGTCGATAATATCTCATTCCGCAAGGGCGTCGACGCGAGCGAATTGTCGCTTGAAGGAAAGATCGTTCAGGACGCGGATCGTCTCGATGCATTGGGCGCAATCGGAATCGTTCGAACGATCGAGTATGGTGCCGCGTTTGGACAGCCGTTTTATCTACCGGGGTCGGACGAAGCAAAAACCGGAGTTGGGCATTTCCACGAGAAACTGTTCAAACTCAAGGGGCTGATGAACACGGACGCGGCACGTCGCATGGCTGTCGATCGCGAACAGTTCATGCGACAATTCCTCGATCAGTTCCTCAGTGAGTGCGACGGAAGTTATTGACGCGTGGCTGGAATCGTTGTCCGAGCGGTCGGTCGAGTATTCCGCGGCTGAGCTTTATTCAGGCTGGTAATCCTGCCACATCCAAACCAGCGTATCTGCTAGCGTGGCTTCGAACACTTTGCGTTCGCAGTGTTTGCTCGCTCGACTGAAGATGAATCGGTAGTCATAGCCTTTGGCTTTGAGCGCCGCTGCGGTTCGACGGTTGGCCATGACCCAGTTGTGGTGGGTCTCGGCGCGGTCTTGGTTTCGCAGATCGTTTTCAGCCACGTGTGTGAAGATCCGCAGCGGTTTCTTTTCACTGTTTTCAATCAGCTTCATGCCGGAATGGTACTCCCACGCACCGAGTGGATAGTCGGCTTCTTCCGGTGCATCACTGTCCTGCTGGTCGACGAACGTTCCTGAGTAAGTGATCAGTCGGCGAAAGAGGTCGGGGCGAAACCAACCCATCGTCAGTGCCGCGGCGCCTCCGCTGCTGCAGCCCATCACGCCGCGCCCCCATGGATCGTCGGTCAGTGCGATGTGGGGGAAGGCTTTTTTGATTTCCATGTTGTTGACGACGGCTGGCAGGACTTCTTGATCGATAAACCGAGCCAAGCGGTCGGACATTGTGTCGTATTCTAATCCACGTTGGCTGCCATAGCTGTCGTCGCCACCGTTCTCGACGGCGATCACGATGAACGGGGGCAGCTGGCGATCGGGGTTCTTCGAGATCGTCAGGTTGTCGAGGGCGTGGCGGACGAGGTCCATGCGGTTGGGGCCGTCGTGGATGACCAAAAACGGCGCTGGGGTGCCGTCGCGATACGCGGCGGGGACGTATACAAAAATCCTCCGATACGTGCGGACTTTCTTGCGGGGATCGAGCGTCACGTCGTCGCCACGAAATATCTTGCTGTCGGCCAATCGTATCTTGAATTCAAACGACTTGCCTTTTGGATTCCCGCGGTCGGTCAAGTCCGGATCGATCTCGTATTCCGGCCCGACAACAAAATCCCCGTTTTGCAAATCTTGGCCGGTCAACGACGTTAGATTGCCGCCGAGAAGAATGGTTGCAACGGCAGCACACGTCAGTGAGATGAGTCGCGAGTTGGAGCGGGTGTGTGGGGGCATGGTGGGGGTGGGCATTTAGGTGGGGATGTTTTGAATGGGAAACGAGGAGGGGCGTGAGGGAAACGAAGATGCAATAAAGTCTAATCGCCCGTTTGTCGCAAATTCGTCAGTGCATCGCGGAAAAGCAACCAACCCCAACCGGAAGGGCTGCTATGGCTTAAGCGAAACGTTTTCGACGGGGGCGGCAATGGGCGTGAAGTCGCCGGAATCTCCCGTCGCTGACACGATTGTTGTTGGAAGACGCGGACGTTGTCGCAGGAGCAAAACCGTCGTGGCCTGAACCAGGAAACATTTCACTCGATCAAAATTGATCGCATGTAGTTATAATCCATTTTTGACCTCCCAATGGGGGCAAGCGTCTTTCATCCGGTTCAATTTCCGGATGCGCTTGTCCAATCCATCGGTGTCTTTCGACGGCGAACATGCGATGCGAACCTGTTGTCCGCCAACTTACTTCCTTACCTTGCTTGATTCGTCCGCCTAGCCGTGTCAGCATGGTGTGGCGTTCAGAACGTCTTCGTTGCCGTGTACGGCAACTCCCTCCGCTACCTCCCCCCCCTTGAGTCCTGTTTATGTTGACACGACATTCCCCAATTCTGCACTTGATTTGCATTTGTTGGCTGACCACGTGCGTCGCCGCTGACGACGCGGCGCAGTCACCGGACGACACGTTGGCAAAGTTGAATGGCACGACCAGCAGGTCAGGTTTCTCGGTCACCGAAGACGATCACGGTGTGACTGTATTGGTCGATGGGAAACTGTTTGCCAAATACGTGGTCGATGATATCAACAAACCGTATCTTTGGCCGGTAATCGGGCCGACAGGTAAAGCGATGACACGTGCCTACCCAATGGTTGAGGTGGAAAGCGAAGGGAAATCACAACGTGATCATCCGCACCATCGAGGGATCACGTTTGGTCACGAAAGTGTTGAAGGCGAAGATGGCAGCGACGGGGATACCTGGCACGAATGGATCACGTTTGGTGGTCTCCGTCAGGGGCCCGGCGACAACCCCAAGAACAATAAGCGGCTCGCGATTGTGGGCCGCATCGTGCATCAGGATTTTACTGAGATCGGGGCGAATGCCGACCACGCGGTGGTCGCGGAGGTTTGCGATCACGTTGACCCGACCGGGAAGCGACTCCTGACCGAGGAGCGACGCATGACGTTCCGGACCCAACCGGGATCTCGCTTAATTGACTTTGACCAAGTCTTCATCGCGAGTGAAGGTGAAGTGCGTTTTAACGATCGCAAAGATGCGGGCTTAAGCATTCGGGTGCCAAGCAGCATGGCGCTTGTTAGCGACCAGGGCGGAAAAATAATCAACAGTGAAGGCGATGTTGATGACGACACCTGGAGCCGCGCGGCGAAATGGTGTGACTATCACGGACCCGTCGAAGGTGAGCATCTCGGGATTGCGTTTTTTAATCATCCATCGAGCTATCGTTTCCCTACACGTTGGCACGTCCGTGGATACGGCTTGTTTACGGCAAATCCGTTTGCGTCGAAGTCCTACGACAAATCGCTTCCTGACGGAACCACGGTTCTCAAACCCGGCGAGAAATTAAAATTGAGTCACCGCATCCTTTTTCACTCCGGCGACCCGGTGGCGGCGGGGATCGAAGACGCTTGGACAGAGTACGCACAAACGACCAGACCTTAGGCGGTCAGGTGAAGCGATGCATCAATTCGGCGCGTATGCGGTTCGGCACGTGGTAGAAGAAGTGAACATGGCCGTTTTCGATCAGCACGAAATGAGTCCTCCCTTTGATACCGCTTGGGGTGAATCAGGGTTGGAAGAAAGCCTTCGTTCGCTATTCGCGAGTTGCGTCCCGGAGAAACCGACGGCGTGAGAGGTGCCACGCAACACAACTTCTATGCGAGTGATGAATTGGCGAGGCGAAAAGTCACTTGAGAGGCGGAGACCCGTTAACGTTTTACCGTACCTGTGCCCGCAGTTTTTTGCTCATGAAATTTTCAATGATTGGTTGGCATCGCATGGTCCATTCGCTCTTGGTTTTTGCGATTTTTTCGATCGCGATACTGACTGCGGGTAGGACTGTTGCTGCGCAAGAAGGGTTAGACCTGAAAGACGCTTCTGCTGCGGAGACGCCGACATTGTGTCAAGGTCATTGGCAAAGTGAAGCGGCTGCTCGCGATCAGCTCGCACGTTTGGCTCGTACGTACTCGACCGTTGAAGAGTGGCAGCACCGAGCCGAACGGATTCGCACGCAGATCTTGCGAGGCATCGGATTGGATCCGCTTCCGCCACGCACGCCGCTCCAGGCGATCGTGAAGAACCAGCGAACGTATGATGGTTACACGGTCGAGTCGGTGGCATTCGAATCGACACCGGGCTTCTTCGTTTATGGCAATCTGTATCGGCCGATCGATGGGCCACAGCGTCAGGCAGGTGTGTTGTGTCCGCATGGTCATTGGAGAGGTACTGAGGGCGGTCGGTTTCGCCCGGATCATCAGCAACGCTGTGCCACGCTCGCCCGCATGGGAGCGACGGTGTTTTCGTATGACATGGTCGGGTTTGGCGATTCGGAACATCTCGGGTGGCGGCACGAACATCCGCAAGTCTTCGCGTTGCAGACATGGAGCAGTCTTCGCGCAGTGGATTTTCTTGAGTCGTTGGCCAACATCGACCCCGGACGGATCGCGATCACGGGTGCGTCGGGCGGTGGTACGCAAGTGTTCGTGCTGACGGCAGTGGATCAACGAATCCGCGTTGCCGCGCCGGTGACGATGGTGTCGGCGCACTTTTTTGGAGGCTGCGACTGTGAGAGTGGTCGTCCGATTCACATGACCGCGGAACTAGAAACCAACAACGTTGAAATCGCCGCCGTGTGTGCGCCCCGTCCCATGCTGGTGGTTTCGGTCGGTGGTGATTGGACCAAGAACACTCCCGAGGTTGAGTTTCCTTACATCAAAAATGTTTACGAGCTGTTTGGAAAAGCATCCTTGGTCGAAAACGTTCATCTGGCTGACGAAGCTCACGACTATGGGGAGAGCAAGCGGCAAGCCGTCTATGCATTCTTTGCCAAACACTTGGGCCTCGATGCTTCCGGCGTGCTCGATACGCGGACGGGCCGGTATGACGAAACCGCCAACACGATCGAGTCGGTCGAAACGATGCGGGTCTTCCGCGACGCTAGCGAGTTGCCCGCACACGCTGTGCCGCCTGGAACAATCCTGCATCTGGGCCAGCACCACCCCGCGGCCACCGAGGCGTCTCACTAGGATTGCATGGTGAGGGGCTCACGCTTTGTAAGCTTTTCACTTGTGGTGTGACCGGACGGCTCGCGCCTGCTAAGTCTTTTAGCGGAAGGGCGCGAGCCCTCCGGTTCAAGCAACACTCAGGTTTAGGTGCGGCAACGACCTGTTCGATTACCGAGAAACCGGGTAAGCATAGGGACGTTGCCACATCACACGTCCTTACTGGTTTTACAAAATTTCCCATGAGCATTCGAACACTGGTTGCCGACTATCGCTTAAAAACGCATCGCGTCGCGATTCTTCGTTTGCTATCGGAATACTCTGCTGATCCGGCGATTGGTGGCAGCGGTTTACCCTTTGCCGTCAGGCAGCGTGTCGTTGATGAACTCGCCCGGCGTGACAATGCGGTTTCATTGCTGGCCGTGGATGACGGGAACGATAACGGGGACGATGACGGCTTCCGCCCTGTGGGTCTGATCAACGCATTCGAAACGTTCTCAACATTTACCGCGATGCCGGTATTGAATATTCACGATGTGATGGTCACCCGCAGTCACCGAGGACGGGGGATCGGTCGGCAACTGATCGAAGCGGCAACTGATGTGGCGAAACAGCGTGGTTGTTGCAAGGTCACATTGGAGGTGTATCGGGGGAACCAAGCGGCCGCAAAGCTCTATCGCAGTTGTGATTTCCGCGACCCACCGGGTAACCGCGACCTCGGCGAAACGCTCTTCTTGACCAGGAAGCTGAAGTAGCCGCTGACTTGCTGAGTGCTGCGGATTAACCCGTCACGGCTGCCTGGATTTGCCCAACGGCGCGTCGCATTACCTTCGCGACGGTGGCAGAGTCTTGCGAGCTGTCGATCAACACCGTTGCGATCGGGTGTCCTTTTTTTACTGGCGCGTTGTCGGTGGGATAGTCGGCGAGTTGTTTATGTGTCGTGCGCTTTGTCGCGATGGATCCCACGCGTTTTGTATCCCAAGCACGCTTCAAATCGGTGAGATGGACATGGCCATTGCGTCGGCTGTAGACGATGCGTTTGAGATGGATGCGATCGCTGCTTGCCGACTGGATGTCCCAAGATGCAATCGCCGATTCGATTGCGTGCACGGAGTTGGTGTTGAGCACACTGTCGATGTGCATCGTTATCAGAGATGGAGAATCGATCGATCGAACATCGGATCGGGCGGCCCGTTCGATGATTTCACACGAGGCGCTCGGTCGCTCGTTGACTTCGAGAAGCCACCATCGATTTTGTCGGTCACGGATGAAGTCGATATTGAATAGGCCGGAAAGGTCTCGTTGCTCGGCGATCGTCTCGGCCAAAACTTGCAGTCGAGTGATCTCGCCGATGGCATGATGCATGGTCGTCCGTGAACCGGCGTAAACGAAAGGCAGGCCGCCGCAGCGAACTGGGATGGAACGCGTGATGCCGAGAATCTTGACGCGTCCCCGATTCGCCATTGCCACGACTCCATAGGGTTGGCCTGGAATCCAACGTTGGATGTGGGCGGTTGGTGATATGGCTGCGAGCGACGTCGCTGGATAAAAGGAGACGCCGAGCCCGCCAGTCGAACCGGATTGTTTGACCAGCCATCGGCAGCCTTGCTGGCGACTTGCAAGTCCCGACCGTTTGAATTCGCAGCGGGAATAGGTCTCCGGGAAGAGGAAGCCGGCTGCGCGGGCGATCGACGCGAGATCGTCAGGAGCGAACACGGATTGGCAGCCGAGGCCGCCGACTCGAAAAATGGTCGCCTGTTCATCCCGGGCAAGCTTTGAGATGGCGGATTCGAGTTTTGCCGGGTCGGCTTGTTCGTCGAGGGTGATTTTTTGGAAGCGATCGCAGGCGGCGATGGTGTCTTGGTCACCGAAGAGGTCCATGCCGATCACACGGTGCCTGCCGGCGGCGGACTGGGCGGCCCAGCGGACGGACGCTCCGACCAACAATACGCTGGGAAAACGAGGCACTTTTGGGGCGATTTCCGCGACCTGGTTGGCGAGGTTCTGTGGGTTTGTTACCGTTTCGCTCTGCAAGACCCACCCATCACTCTTGGATAATTGTCGACCCGTGGCGTTTCTTTGACGTTCACAATCGAAACATCTCCACGTGTGGGGTAAGGACCTCGGGTTCCCCACCGGTCGTTTCCCAAAACTCTTTTACTTAGAGGCATCCTGTCATGCATTTTCACATCGGAGAAGCCCTGGTCGGTGACGGTAACGAAGTCGCTCACATCGACCTGATGATCGGTAGCAAGAACGGTCCTGTTGGAACCGCTTTTGCAAACGCTCTGGCTAACCAAAGCGAAGGGCACACGAACCTGTTGGCCGTTCTCGAGCCGAACGTTGCCGTCAAACCTTCGACCGTCATGATCACGAAGGTGACGATCAAAGGAATGAAGCAAGCCGTTCAAATGTTCGGCCCCGCTCAAGCCGCGGTCGCCCAAGCGGTTGCTGACGCGGTTAGCCAAGGGATCATTCCACGTGACGCCGCGGAAGAGCTCGTTTGTGTTTGTGGTGTGTTCATTCACCCCGCCGCCGAAGACGACGAGAAGATCTACAAATACAACTACGAAGCCACTTTGGAATCGCTCAAGTCGGCACTGTCGAACAAGCCGAGCGTGGACGACATGTTGGCCAAGAAAGACTCGGCTGCTCACCCGTTTAAGGGATTCTAAAACGTCGCCGCGTCGTAGGACGCGGAAGTGCACGCGGCGTCATTGAGTCGATGCCCTATAGACCATGGCCGTTGGCCTGACCAATACAACAGCTTCGAGGGGAGTCGACCTCGGAGCTGTTTTCGTAGAGTGACCATTCTTTTGCCAATCACAGGTGAGCGATGAGCCAGAAAATCCTCTTTCAGTTTGACGTTGATCCCCAACCGAGTTCGTTTGACTCTGTTGTCGCGGTGGATGCCGGTGTGGATCGTTTGTTCCGTTATAATTCCGTCGAAGCGTCAGGGGTGGAGTCGTTGGTTCACGGGGCGATGTTCACCCGCGGCGGTGATGATCTGAAGAACACGGCAATCTTCGTTGGTGGCAGCGAAGTCCGTCAGGCGGAAGATTTATTTGAAGCGGTTCAAAATGCGTTCTTTGGCCCTGTGCGAGTGTCGGTGATGCTCGACGCATCGGGGTGCAATACCACCGCCGCGGCGGCGGTTGCTTCGGTGACCAAACACATGACATTGGAAGGAGCCATGGGCGTGGTGCTCGGCGGGACCGGCCCGGTCGGACGCCGCGTCGCCCACATGCTTGCTCGCCAAGGTGTCCGCGTGGTCCTCACCAGCCGTTCGATGGACCGTGCCGAATCCGCTTGCCAAGAAATCGTGACCGGAATTGGGGGCAAGGCTTCTCACGAGCACGCCCTCGAACCTGCTGCCCCGGAAACCGATGCCGCGAAGATGGAGCTGCTCGGTCGGGCCGACGTGATCATCGCCTGCGGTGCGGCGGGAGTTGAAATGTTAGCCGCCGACGAGCTCGGTTCGCTGAAGAATCTTCGCGTCGCGATCGATCTCAACGCCGTGCCGCCTGCGGGGATCGGCGGCGTCGACGCGTTCGATAAAGCGAAACCGCTGCGCGAGGGTGATGGAAGTTCGCCGGTGGTTTATGGCCCGATCGGCGTCGGCGGATTGAAGATGCGGACGCACAAGGCGGCGATCGCGAAACTGTTCGAGCGAAACGACTTGGTGCTCGACGCCGATGAAATCTACGACATCACAATCGAGCAAATGAAGTAGTTCATTTTGGTCGATTAGACGTACCGGGATGCAGCGTTTCCGCGATCACTCTGGTTGCTGTTGGGACCATGCCAGGACGGCTTCACGCTGCATTTCGGCGGTTGATTTGCCGCTGGAACGGGAGAGCCGTTTGGCTTCATCGTCTTCGAGCGAAAAACGCTTCTCGCCGTCGGGTAGCGTCACGACTTTGCCCTGGGCGGGGCCGTACGCGGTTTCGATTTCGACGGCTTGGCGGGCCAGTTTCGCACGCTCGAGGATTTGGCGACGGATCCCAATCGTGGACGTGTGCTGAAACAGAATGCTTTGCATCGTCGCTGCTTTCGACCCGCCACAAAGGACCGAGACGACGCTCGCCAAACGTCCTTTTTTCATCACGCATGGAGTTTGCCAGACATCGAGCGCGCCAGCCCGCATGAGACGTTCGGTAACGTCGGCGAGTTGTTCGGCGGTGGCATCGTCGATGTTGGTTTCGAGTAGCGTCACGCGATCGGTTTCGATTTGACCGGGATCGGAGGCCGCCTCGGGCAGTTGTCCCATCGTCACCCGCAACACATTGGCTTGGCCGGGGAGGTCACGGGTTCCCGCGCCGTATCCGACGCGGTGCGGTGTCATGGCGGGGGCCGGGCCGAAAGAAGATGCCAGTGTTTTGATGATCGCGGCGCCGGTCGGGGTGGTGAGTTCTGATTCGATTTCGCAGTAAGCGAGCGGTACGCCGGTCAGAATCTCGACCGTCGCGGGGGCGGGGACGGCCACGCGGCCATGGTCGATCGTGATCGATCCGGTGCCGGTGGGGATCGCCGACGAAGTCACACTGTCGATGCCCAACGCATCGATCGCGATGGCGACTCCAACGATATCCGCGATCGAGTCGACCGCACCGACTTCGTGAAAATGCACTTTTCGCAAATCGCACCCGTGCACCTTGGCTTCGGCCTCGCCGATGCACTGAAAAATCCGCCGGGCCAATGTTTTGGCTCCGTCGGAGATCGCATCGGCCGCGTCAATCATCGCTTCGATATGATGGAGGTGGCGGTGAGCCTTTTGTTCGGGGTGTTCGACGCGGATGTGCGTCGCCCGGAATCCACATTTCTTCACATCATCGACGTGCAGTTTCAAATCCGCCACATTGAGTGAAGCGAGACCGGTTCGGATGAGATCCGGGTCGACGCCGAGGTCGATGAGGGCGCCGAGCGTCATGTCGCCGCTGATGCCGCTGAGGCAGTCGAAATGCAGGTTGATATTCATGAGCGATAGTACAACAAAGCGGCGTGGTTTTACCAAGCACCCCATCGGAATCGCAACGCAAACCGAGCCCGACCGATTGACTCCGCACACCACCGCGGGTCCCATTTTGTCATGTTGATCCACACCCGAATTGCCGTTCTCACGGCGCCGCTGATGTTTTCATTGGCGGTGGTTTTTCTGATCTGCCAAGCGGTGTTGATCGTGATTTGGGTCGACGTGCCATCGATCCGAGAAAAAACAGTCGCAACCGGCGTGGCGATGACTGAGAAACTCGACCGGGGTGATGCCGAAACGGCGTTGGTGGCGGACGACAATGCGGCAGCCTTTTCTCTCGGGCCGGCTTCGCCCACGCAGGTTTGGCTGGAGAGTCTCGCGATAGGCGCGATGGGATTGATTTGGCCAATCGTGGTCTTGGAATCGATTTACCACTGGATCATCCGCCCAAAAACGTGGGCGACGCGGTGGTTCCATCTCCATTCGCTGGTGTTTTGCATCTGTCCGTCGCTCCGCATGTGTGCCAAAAGTGCCGAAATGCATGGATACTTGTGGCTACCGGGGCTCGGATGGCAGCGACCCAATCGGCGACTGAGGCGGCGGCTCGAGCAGCACTTTAGCGTGCCGATGATCGGCATCGCGATGCTGATTCTGCCCGTTTTGATTGTCGAATTCATGCTCAAAGACCAGGTCGCTCGCTACCAGTGGCTGCGGGTTTCGTTGCATGTGGGGACGGGGGTGATTTGGTTCGCGTTCGCTGCGGAATTCATTTTGATGGTTTCGATCGCCGAGAAAAAGATCGACTACATCCGCCGTCACTGGGTCGACATCGCGATTATCGCATTGCCGTTTTTCTCGTTTTTGCGGTCGATGCAGGCGATGCGCGGGACGCGACTGGCGAAGCTCGCCAAACTGCCGCAGCTGACGAAGCTCGCGAGGGCCTATCGGTTGCGAGGGATGGTGCTCAAAGCGTTTCGGGCATTGGTTTTGCTGGACGTATCGACGCGGTTGTTCCGCAAAACGCCTGAAAAACAACTCAAGCGACTGCGGGAAGAGTTGGTCGTCACGCAGCGCGAGGCGCGTTTGATCCGGTTGCTGATCGCCCGATTGGAACGGGAAATTGCGACGCGGGATACCGACTCGGACCCTGAGGATTCGAGAGATGAGGAGAACTCACCGGACCCATCTGGAGTCTCGGACGGGGAAGTGTCAGGTTTCGACGAAAAACTTGAGTTGCCCGATCGGCTCGACAAGCGAATGCTAGACGCGTGATTGCGTTCCAGCGGGTGTGCTGTGATTTGCCGCTGGGGCGGGTGGTGTGATTGCGTTCAAGCTGGCTGCAAAACGCATGGGCGGAGGAGGGACAGACAAATATTTCGATTTTTCTGAAACCATGCGTATGGCGGCCGGGTACTGATGGGCGAGCGGCTTCCCGTGTTCTGGATTCTGTTGAATTCGGGACTGCCCAGCTTGTTTCGATCTATCTCGACCGTAACCTTACCGGCGGCGCTACAATTGCACCGCGATTGATTCTGCCGTCGCTTTCGATCTGTAAAAAACTCAAAGGATGTTTTCGTGAGACGTTTGTTTGCCCCTTGCCGTTTCTCTCGTTCGGTCGCTCTCGCGACCGCTCTGTTGGCCACTTCCGCGGCAACGTTGCTGCCCGTGAACAGCCTTTCAGCACAAGAAGCTCTGACGCCCGGCGCACCGAGCGATTCGCCAAACGCCGTCGCCACCACGACCGAGCCCGTTGTGGTTGTGACCATTGGCAGCGTTAACCAATTGACGCAGGATTTGAATTACCTCAGCGGCGCGCTCGGCCAGCCTCAGTTTGGCGGCATGTTCGCGATGATGGCGGGTACGTTCACCCAAGGTGTCGACACCAGCCAACCGGTTGGCATTTTGGTGCCGCTCGTTGACGGAACACCTGAACCGATCGCACTCGTTCCCACTTCGGACGTCAAAACCGTTCTCAAACGGCTTGAAGCCCAAACCGGCCCCGCCGATGAACTCGACGACGGGACACTCGTCGTCGCAATCGGGGCGAACACCGTTTTCATTCGCCAGATGGGCAATTGGGCGGTGCTCGCACGCAACCGCAGCGTGCTCGACCGGGTTCCCGCGGATCCTTCGTCGGTGATCTCTCAAATGGGATCGGACTACGACATCGCGATCCGATTGGACATGCAACAAATCCCAGCCGCGGTTCGCGACGCGTTGATCGGGCAATTGCGTCAAGGTTTCGATCAAGCTATGTCGCGTCAGGGTGATGAAGCCGCATCGGCTCGCGAATACGCGGAGCAGTCGATGGAGCAGCTCGAGCAGGTTATTAGCCAAACTGATGATCTGATGGTGGGTGTGGATATCGACGCGACGGGACGCCGTATCGTCGTCGATGCATCGTTCACCGCGATTCCAGGAACCAAGCTCGCGCGAGTTTATTCCGAGCAAAAGCCGGTTCCGTCGGCTTACTCGATGGTGGTGCGTGATGACGCGGCAGGTTATTTCCACGCCGCCGCTTCGATCAGTCCAGAAACCATTGAAACTGCCCGCGGCAGCATCGAAAACGCAATGAAGATGGTCGGCACCATGCTCGGCCAATCGAACCGACTCAGCGAATCGGAAATCAATGAGGCCACCGACGTTGTCAAACGACTCGCCGACTTGGCACTTTCGTCCTACGAAGAAGGTAAAGTCGATGCGGGGGCGTTGTTGCTCACCGACGCCGGTTCGATGAAGTTCGTCATGGGCTGCTTTGTTGCTGACGGTGGCGAAGCCGCTTCGATCGTCAAAGATATCGCGAACAAACTGCAAGGTCGTGGTGACGCACCCCGTTTCGAATTTGATCGGGACACCTACAAGGGTGTGACCATGCACTTGGTCGAAGCGGAAGTGCCGGCCAAGGAAGACGAAGTCCGCAAGATTTTTGGCGACACCGTTCGGGTACACATCGGTACCGGCGAGAAAGCCGTCTATGTCGCGTTGGGTGACCAAAGCATCGATCTGATGAAAGAGATGATTGATGGTGCGGGTAGCCCGGTTGCCCCGAGCGACGATTTGGCCCGTTTCGAGCTGAACCTGATGCCGATTTTGCAATTCGCTCAATCCGTTGAACCGAATGATGCGATCGCTTCGATGATCGACGCACTTTCGCGGGCAGACGATGCCGGAACGCTTCGCGTGGTCAGCAAAGCGATTGACAACGGACAGCGCAGCAGCATTGTGCTCGGCGATGGCCTGTTGCGTGCGATCGGGGGAGCCATCCGTGAAGCTCAAATGAAGAAGATGCAGCAGAATAACGGCCAATTCTAAGGCCGCTGGAAATTGCGAATATGATTTTGCGACCACCGGGCTTCGGCTCGGTGGTTTTTTTATGTGGCGACACCGGTTGAGGCAATTCGGTGGCGTTTCCGGGTTTGAGACGCCTCGTTGCCATGTCGTAATCGGCTATTCTTGATGATTCTTTATAAGCCCGATTGATCCGAGTATCGCCATCAAAGGGCCTCTTTGGTTGCCCGGCAGGGCCTCGGTCGATCGAATTCTCTCGATATTGCGTAAAAACGCTCATCTTTGATCTCAGGGCGGCAGCGCGTAGAATTCGCCGCCCTATCCAAGACCACCAGAAAGATTCCGAATGAAGTTTCGTTTCCCCATTCTCATTATCGATGAAGATTTCCGCTCCGAGAACGCATCGGGCCTAGGTATTCGTGCCCTTGCCGAAGCGATCGAAGAGGAGGGGACGGAAGTCATCGGTGCGACCAGTTACGGCGACCTCTCCCAGTTCGCGCAGCAACAGTCGCGCGCGTCGGCATTCATCCTCTCAATCGACGACGAGGAAGTCCTCTCGGACGATGAGGACGAGGGCCCCGCGATAACGATGCTCCGCGAGTTCATTCAAGAGATTCGGTTTAAAAACAACGACATTCCGATCTTTCTGTACGGCGAAACGCGGACGTCGGCGCATATTCCCAACGACATTTTGCGTGAACTGCATGGGTTCATTCACATGTTTGAGGACACGCCGAAATTTGTTGCCCGGCATATCTTGCATGAGGCCCGTGCCTATACCGACAGTCTCGCACCGCCGTTCTTTCGCGCGTTAATGGACTACGCGCGTGACGGATCCTATTCCTGGCACTGCCCCGGTCACTCCGGCGGCGTCGCATTTTTGAAGAGCCCCGTGGGCAGAATGTTCCACCAATTTTTTGGTGAGAACATGTTACGTGCCGACGTCTGCAATGCGGTTGAAGAACTCGGGCAATTGCTCGACCACACCGGACCGGTTGCCGCGTCGGAACGAAACGCCGCCAGGATTTTTGACGCTGACCACTGCTTTTTTGTCACTAACGGCACGTCGACGTCCAACAAGATGGTGTGGCACTCGACGGTTGCCTCTGGCGACATCGTCGTCGTCGATCGAAATTGTCATAAATCGATCTTGCACTCGATCATCATGACCGGTGCGGTACCGGTGTTCCTAACTCCGAAACGCAATCACCTCGGATTGATCGGACCGATTCCTCTCGAGGAATTCCATCCCGAGAACATCCAAAAGAAGATCGAAGCCAACCCGTTTGCCCGCGCCGCTCAGGCCGCCAACCCGGATCGCAAGCCGCGAATTCTGACCATCACGCAGTCGACCTACGATGGCATCGTTTACAACGTCGAAATGCTCAAGGAGCTTCTCGACGGGCAGATCGGCACATTGCACTTTGACGAAGCCTGGTTGCCCCACGCGACCTTCCATGACTTCTATCAAAACATGCACGCGATCGGACGCGACCGCGACACATGTGAAGAATCGATGGTTTTTGCCACACACTCGACCCACAAACTGTTGGCCGGGATTTCTCAGGCGTCGCAGATTCTCGTCAAAGAGCCGAAGAACCATAAACTCGATCGGCACGTTTTCAACGAAGCCTATTTGATGCATTCGTCGACGTCACCGCAGTACGCCATCATCGCGTCGTGTGATGTTGCCGCGGCGATGATGGAACCACCGGGCGGCACAGCCCTCGTCGAAGAATCGATCCTCGAGGCGATGAATTTTCGCCGTGCGATGCGCAAGGTCGACGCCGAATGGGGTGATGATTGGTGGTTCCAAGTTTGGGGGCCGGATGAAATTCCTGAACATGGCATCGGTACTCAAGCCGATTGGATGTTGGAAGCGGATGACGAATGGCACGGCTTCGGCAACATCGCGCCCGGTTTCAACATGCTCGACCCGATCAAGGGTACCGTCGTCACGCCGGGGCTGAACCTAAACGGCCAGTTTGCCGAAACCGGTATCCCCGCATCGATCGTGACCCGCTATCTCGCGGAACATGGCGTGATCGTGGAGAAGGCAGGGCTCTATTCGTTCTTCATCATGTTCACGATTGGTATCACCAAAGGTCGTTGGAATACGTTGGTGAGCGCCCTGCAGCAGTTCAAAGATGACTACGACAAAAACCTGCCGATGTGGAAGATCCTTCCCGAGTTCGTCGCGCAGTTCCCGCAATATGAACGAATCGGTCTGAAGGACCTCAGTCAATCGATTCACGAAACCTACAAAGAAAACGACATCGCACGGGTCACCACCGAGATGTATCTTTCGGACATGGATCCGGCGATGAAGCCGTCAGATGCCTATGCGATGATGACGCATCGTGAAATCGATCGCGTCGAAATCGATAATCTGCTTGGCCGCGTGACGGCGGTGCTGTTGACGCCCTATCCACCCGGCATTCCGCTGCTCATCCCTGGCGAGTGTTTCAATCGAACGATCGTCGAATACCTGCAGTTTGCTCGTAAGTTCAACGAGAAATTCCCCGGTTTCTACACCGACATCCACGGGCTTGTCGAAGAGAACGTCAACGGCGTGAAGAGCTATTACGTCGATTGTATCCGGATGAAAGCGACCGCCGATTGAACCTGCTGGTTTCGCATTCCCGTCGACGGGTTAGACCTCCAGTGAGGCTGACTTCTCGCGGTGGGCGTCTATTGTGAGCATGAAAGACTGGCTGTCTTTGGCACTAGGCATCTCACGCGGTGCCTAACAGTCGCCGCGTTGCCTCGGTGATGTTGGGTTGCCTCATCAACGACTCACCCACCAAGATGCCTTTGACGCCGCCCGCTTTGAGATGCAAGACGTCGTCGTGGGTGCGGATGCCGCTCTCACCCACGATCAGGCGGTCCGACGGGATGTCCTTCGCCAAACGGATGGTGTGTTCCAGGTCGGTGTGGAATGTTCTCAAATCACGGTTATTGATCCCGACGAGACGGGTGTTTGTGGCCAGGACCGCGGCGAGGTTTTGGGGTTCATACAGCTCGATCAGCGTTTGTAGTCCGAGCCGTGATGCTTGTTCGTCGAGCGTGATTAATTCGGATGGCGTGAGACATTCCGCGATTAACAAGACCGCGTCGGCACCGGCGACGCGTGCCTGCAGCAATTGGTATTCGTCGACGATAAAATCCTTACGCAAGATCGGTAGATCGACGCTTTTGCGGACGGCCCGCAAGTAGTCCAGCGAACCTTGGAAAAACGGTTCGTCCGTCAGCACGCTGATGCACGCGGCTCCGCCCGCTTCGTACGCCCGGGCGATGGTAGGCGGATCGAAGTCTTCGCGAATCAGTCCTGCCGAGGGGCTCGCCCGTTTCACTTCGGCGATCAGACGTACCTCATGGCCTGCCGCCAATGCGGCGTGGAAATCGCGACACGGAGGGAGTGACGCGACCGCATCCGCGAGTTGCTGTTGGGGGACGAGTTGTCGATCTCGTTCGATCGTGGCCCGCGTTTTGACAAGAATATCGTCGAGAATCGTCACCGCGAAAAAACCTGATAGCTGATGTCTGGAGGCCGGTGTCTGGAATCCGGGAAAACGAGGATGGTACCAAGCCGAGGAGCCTCCTCAAAGCCGCTCACAACCGGACCGCGGCGCTGATCGATTGCGTCGTGGATTGACGCGATGGAGGCCGACTCAAATTCGACGGATACACGCTCAAAACCACCTTCGCCGCCTCGTCTGGCAGAGAGGGGGCGAGCGGGCGGAGCGGGATGAGCGGGATGAGCGTGTTGCTGGGCAACGCGGGGCCGATTGGATCTGGATCACCGCCGACCAGCGGACGATTGCTGCATCTGTGTCTGAAAAATTGAAAAAAAGCCTGTAATATGTCCGGAAGCGTGTCAGGAATCCTATGTTAAAGGTATCCGCTCAGATGCGATGCGACGGCGCAGCTGCCTTGGCAGTACAGGTGGAACTCCATTTCATTGGCTTTCGAAATGCAAAATCAACCATCAAATCATCACCGTTCTGATCACCGCAACTCGGCGTGGCGTCTGGGATTGCTGTTGCCGTTATTACTCGGGTTGGCGTTTTCCGACCACGTCCGAGCTGAGTCCATGCATGCGTTGGTGATCGGCAACGGCGCCTATCACAACGGAGCGTTGTCGAACCCAGCCAATGATGCGAGGTTGATGGACAAAACGCTTCGGGACCTAGGGTTTGCGGTGACGACCCGAATCGACCAAACCCAGCAGCAAATGGACCAGGAAATCGCGGAGTTCTGTCGACGGGTTCCCAAGAATGGGCTCGCCCTATTCTTCTTCGCCGGTCACGGTTTACAGATCAACGGTGAAAACTACTTGGTTCCCATCGATGCGAACATTCATGACGCCGCGGCGGTGAAATACAAAACCGTTTCTCAAAACTTTGTCATCGATTCGCTCGATGCGTCGGCGAGCAATATGAACGTGATCGTACTGGATTGTTGTCGTGACAATCCGTTTGAGCGAGCTTGGAAACGAAGTATCAAGGGCCGTGGTCTGGCTCCTATAAGCGTCATTCCCGAAGGAACGTTGATCGCATACGCCACCGCACCAGGACAAACCGCGTTGGATGGCGCGGGGACCAATTCGCCTTACACCGCGGAATTAGCGAAAGCGTTTTCGGAACGTCCTGCCTCGGGGCTGTTGTTGCGAGATGTCTTTTTCACCGCCAGTGCGGCAGTCAAGAAAGCAACCGGACAACGTCCGTGGCTGAATCTCGATGCTTCGTTGGATGCCTTTTATCTGCGTCAGCCCAATAACCTCGCTTCACGAGAAGAGATGGAGCAGGCGGCGATTCGGTTAGAATCAATGGGGACAAGCAGCAATTTCGAGTCATCGGGCGTCCCATCGCCGGTTGTTAGCGCGAATGCGACGTCCAATCCGATCGGGGCTTCGTCGCCCGGCGCGATGGGCAGAGATGCCACCAACGACAACGCGATTGAGTCGACCAGCCATGCCCCGCAGAGTCAGTCGTTGATGCGTCAAGCCAATACATGGCTTTACGAAGGCGATTATGAATTAGCAATTGATGCGTTCTCCGCGTTGATAAGTGATTCGAGTCTCTCCGAAGACCAACGGCGACAAGTTCGCAGGAGTCGTGGGGTCGCCTATCTGGGAAGACGCTCCGATCGAGACATCGAACGTGCCATCGTGGATTACAAAGCAGCGGGATCCAAAGGGATTCACATGTCGGTCATCGCAGACGAGGCGGCGTTGAAGGTTGGGACGGAAGTCAAGGCGACCGTTCGAAAAAATCAGATCGCTTTGGTGACTTTGTCCAAGGGGGATTGGTTGTGGGTGGAAGCCGTCCAAGACAACAGCCAGATTCAAGGGTGGGTACAAAAATCGGTGTTTACAAAATCGACAGCGCCGTCAACGCCCGTCGTGTCCTCGACTCAAGCGGTGGCGGCTGACGGGACCAAACCTGCCACCTCCACCGGCACGTCCTCGGTGGTTTCGAACACGTCGTCGCCGGTTCAGAGTTTCTCGACTCAGAGTTTCCCAGTTCAGTCCGGTACCTCAGGCATGCCGGTGACCAGTAGCCACGGTGTGGTGCAGTCGGTTCCGATCAATGGAACGAGCCAATTTTCATCCTCGTCGCAGTTCCACCAACCGCAGCAATTCCAATCGACGCAGCGGGTTCAGTCGAGTCAGTTCCGACAACCGCAGACGCAGTCGTCATCACGCGGTTTCCAGAGCAATCTGTTCTCAAATTCGAACCAAGGAAACTCTTCGCGGTCGTCATCAGTGCCGAGTGGCGGTGATAGCTTCACCAAGAGATATTTTCAGAAGAACGGTCGGGCGCCGAGCATTTGGGAAACACCGAGATGGGAATCTCCTAGCGAGATTCGTCGACTCCGGGCTCAAGGATTGGTTCGGTAATAGCTCACGCTTTGCCTCCGCCAGCGTCTGACTCCCACCGGTGTGTCTCTTACTCGACCGGTGTCTCACGCGAGCGGTATCTACGCGACTGGTATCTACGCGACTGGGCGGGCCGGTCCTCATGTGGTGAAATTCCGAGCGGAGTGTGACCCGATCGGACGTGGGTCGCCTTCCGAGCCGGGCAAAAGGAATCGTCGTGGATCGGCACGATGACGGGCCGAGACGTTCTTTGGACATCTGTATCTCATGACGTGATGCGGCGCGCGGACGCAAAAACACTGCGTGTCGTGTTGCCGACGATCCACTCAGGAGTCTCGAGTTACAAGAAAGAGATCGCTGTGAGCCAAACACTCAACTCGACCGCCACGATTGAACCGCAGGATTGGGTTGAACACTACGGCGATGGACTGTATCGATATGCCATGTCACGGTTACGCGACGTCGATGCCGCTGAAGAAGTGGTCCAGCAGACTTTTGTGGCCGGGTTGGAACACATCGATCAATTTGCCGGATCAGGGTCTCAGCAGGGTTGGTTGATGGGAATTTTGAAACGGAAAATCATCGATTTTGTCCGTTCCCGCAATCGGGCATCGCAGCCGGAAGATTTGGATGCGGCAGCCACGCTGACAGAGTTCTTTGATCGCAAAGGCAACTGGACCCGAAACGCTCGCGAAATCTTGTTGCAACCACTCGACGCCGTCGAGACGGCTGAGTTCTGGCCGATTTTCGAGAAATGCCTCAGCACACTTCCCAACCGACAATCAGGGGCGTTTGTGATGCGAGAGATCGACAGTTTGGAATCCGTCCAAATCTGTAAGGAACTCGAGATCAGCCCGTCTAACTTGTGGGTGTTGCTGCACCGCGCTCGGCTGCGGCTGGCCACCTGTATCAAAATGCGGTGGCTGCAAGAGAAAGAATAGAGAAAAGCGTTCTCATGCGTTCATGTCACGAAATCACAATGCTGGTGTCGCAATCACTTGAACGTCCGTTGCCACTACGGACGCGAATGGCGGTGTGGATGCATCTTCGGATGTGCCGGCTCTGCGCCGCATTTCGCCGTGACCAGCATACGCTGCACAAGCGGATTTGCAGCGATAAGGATCTCGCAGCCCGCGTCTCGTCCACACGCATGCAGACCACCCGTGTTGGCGTGAACGAAATGTCACACCTGTCTCCGGAAGCGAAACAAAGAATAAAAATTTACATCGCAGGCCGGCTGCGATAATCGCTTGTTTTTCGCATCCATTGGCTAGGTGGTCCGTGGGCTTTGGCTTCTCCTATGTGGCGGAGTGTTTCCCGGCTTCGACATCCTCAGCAGAGAACCGATGGAACGGTCGGCGGCAGAACTCTGCTGCCGTAGTTTTCCACCAACAGATCAACGAATGATCCCGTGCAGGTGGCATCCAATCATCCGACAAGACGGAGGTCTGTGTGTTGGAAATCTGCATCGTTTCGCATCATCGCTGCCGATCGGTCCAACGCGTCCTTTTGGAACTGGTATCGGCGGGGCGTGAATTCTCCAAACGGGTGTTCCGCGCTTCGGATGCGACCCCAATAAGCGATGAACCCTTGCTCAGTGTTCGGCGCAAGAGACATTGCTATTGTTGTGATCCAACGGACGATCCGAGTCTGCTCGTCGCGAGTCCTCCGGTAGCAGAAATATTTTGCATTGCGGCTGCATGTGACGGTGCAATCCAACGTATCGAACAAAAAGTCGCTGGCGAATCAGTCATCGAACTTGGTGAGGGGACAGAACACCCGATGGAAGCGTCCGTCGAATCCTCACACATGCAGACGAACTCATGGTTTGGCCGTCCGCATGACTTTTCCGACCAATACAAGGATGCTGTGTGGCTACACAAATTTGGTGTTTAGAAGACAACGATCTATTCTCTCACTTGGATGCCGATGAGTTGGAGAGGTTAGAGGCGTGCTGTCGCATGCGTACGTTCGGCGCCCGCAGCCCGATCTATTTACCCGGCGAACCGGCCGAGAGCGTATTTCTATTGGTGGAAGGATTGATCAAGGTTTGCAACCTGACTGGTGACGGTAAACAGTCGATTTTGGCATACGTCGAGCCGGGCGAAGTATTTGGCGAACTCGCGATGTTCGATGGGGAGCAACGTGAAGAGTATGTTGAATCCGTCGACGAAACGACGGTTGTTGTAATCCCGGCGAGCGAGTTGCAGAAGCTGATGGTATCGAGCCACGATCTTTCTATCGCGATGACCAAAATGGTCTGTCTGCGGCGGCATCGAATCGAACGGCGATTGAAAAACCTCTTGTTCCTGTCCAATCGCGAGCGACTCATGCATCTCTTGCTCGACCTCTCGGAACAGTTTGGTGTCGAAGACCCCGATGGCATCCGCTTGAGAATCAAACTGGCTCATCAGGAGATTGCAAACCTGATGGGAAGCACACGCGAAGCCGTGACGATTCTCTTGGGCCATTTCAAGGCTGAGGGGTTAATCAGTATTGATCGTCGTCAAATTGTTTTGACGGATGTGGAGCGATTGGCGGCGTTCGTAAATCGCAAAGTCGCCTTACACGTGGCCTGACTCGTTGCTCGCGGTTGCAGCATTCAACCGCCATCGACGGTACAGGTGGACCGCAATGAGGCATCCAAACCAAGGTGCGAATTCGATCCAGGTAACCACAGAATCGAAGAACGCGGTCCCGGTGTATCGCGATCCCAGCACGGCAGTCGTCGGGAAATGATAGCCGAGCCAGAACCTTAAGTAGTAAACCAATACGAGTCCGCTCATAGCGAGCCACACGCGGCTCTTCGCGAACGGTAGGAATGGCAATGTCCACGTCCAATACCAAGGGTTTTGCGTCGGACAGAGGAGCCAAAACCACGCTAGCGTCAAGAACACGCTTGCGCCGAGCACAGATATCGGGTCACACGTCTGGTCGGCAGGGTTCGCAGCCTTCCATGCAATGGAAAACGATATCAATAGGAAGATCAGTCCGGTAACGAAACGCGTTATTAAGTAGGGGGCTTGCTCGACCGGAACATTCATTCTGCTGGCGACGTTTTCGATAATCGTTGTGCGAAATGATTCGGGCATGACCGAGTACCATGCGAGATCGTGAGGGGGCTGGCCGGCTTCAGGTTTGAGATTTTCGTTGACGAGTGCAAACAGAAAATCGTTCATTTCCCACCGCTGCAAGAATGTCACTACACCGCGACTCGGATCCGCATCCGGATTTCGATTGTGGCTCAACGGTATCAGAAGAACGGTCGCGGTTGCCGCGAAAAGAATGGCAGGCATTAACACCGCACGCATACCGTCTCGTCGATAAACCATCGTGGCAAAAAGTGGAACCAGCACCACGGGATAAAGCTTTGCCCCCACGCCGAGTGCCAATACAAATGCGGCGGCGGCTTTCCCTAATCGCGAAGCGTGGCCACGGGGAGCTTGGAGGCTGCGAGCAAACATGTAAACGGCGAGCGTCGTCAAGAATACGGCAATCGCATCCAAGTGACCGCTGTTGGCAACCTCTTTCATGATCAGAGGGCACCACGCATAGCTGATACACAGAGCAACCGGTCGCTTGCACAGACGAAGTATTTGGATCACGAGAATCAATGTGGCGAGATCAAACGCGATCAGGACCGCTTTGATGATCAAGACACGCGTTAGCAGCGACGCCGAGTTGGGAGTGAGTAAGCTGACTGCGGCAAAGACCGCTTGGCTGGTCGGCGGATAGATCGTCGGCAATTCGGGAAAATGCACATGATCGAGAATCTCCGCCAGCGGCGGTTCGCGGTGCAGCAACGCAACGAGACGGGCCAGTTCCGCATTCTCTGTCGGTGATTCAACAGCGTTGCGGACGTCTTCCGGGCTAAACGTGAACGGACTCACGCCCTCGGCACCCACCGCGCCGTCCCAGAGGTATCGATACAGGTCGACCTCTTGGATCGGAAGCGAAAACAGCATCACGACGCGGAAAATCACCGCCGCACCCATGATCAGTTTCAGCGTGTGTGAGTTTGCGGGGCCACGCATGATCGTCAGGCTTGCGAAGACGTAAGCGATGAAAGCGGCGGCGAACAATATCAAGACGAGAACGATTGGTCGATCAACACCGGCGGAGTCCAATTCGAATCGCCAGCTCAGCCACGCGATGATTCCGTAGAACAGCGTCGAAATGATTGCGATTCCCGCGAGACGCTTGGTGACTGCAGAATTCGCGGTTAAGTTCCGGCGAACATCACCGGTCCGTGACGTGTGTTCTCGCAATGAACCATGATTTGGGTGTTCGTTGCTCAAAATGTTCTTCTACGCAGCCCGTATTTGGCAACGGTGTAGAGAATTTTCGACCCCGCTTTGATCGTCCCGCTCACCGTTCCGCTGATCTTGCTCGTGCCGACGCGATTGCGATAAGGGACAGGGATCTCCATCGCGCGAAGACCTAATTGAGCTGCTTTGATCTGCATCTCAATCGTCCAGCCAAAATTTTGGTCGGCCATCTCTAGATCACAAAGCCGATCATATTTGATCGCACGGAACGGTCCCAAGTCCGTGTAGCGAACTCGAAATAGCAACCGCATCAGAAAGCAAGCCAACATGTTGCCGTACACGCTCTGCGGTGGCATCGCACCCTTTTCTCTTTCGCCGAGTAGTCTTGAACCGAGAACAAAGTCCATCTCTCCGCGGATAATTGGCGCGATCAACGTCGGCAATCGATCGGGATGATCGCTGTAGTCGGCATCCAGAAAAACGACGATCTCGGGCGGGGTGTCTCCTTCTTCGATGCTTCGTCGAATCACCGACAAGCCCCGCAAGCAGGCCGACCCGTAGCCACGCTGGGTTTCGCTGACGACGTCCGCACCTTCCGCCGTGGCAATGTCGGCAGTGTTATCGGTCGATCCATTGTCAACCACAATGACTCGGCCGACAGGCGGCAGATCCGCCAGCACCATCGGCAGCGACAGCTCCTCATTTAACGCTGGAATGATAACGGCCACCGAACCGAAGTGGGGTGGAGTGATTTCCTCATGAGCGATGCGAGTTTGGGAAGCCATTGCGTTAACTGCAGTCATGGGAAGTCTCGGACGGTCGCGATCACTGTTCATCGGAACCCCCTTTGTTCCCATCCGGTTCAACGACGATCTCTCGCTAAGGTACTCAGTTGATCAGTGCTGAGTTAATCAGGGTCGGGCATCGGTCATGAATACGGTCACTCAAACTTAGTTGGGCCGAGAGGGTGTCGCCGCGGTCGCTTGATCGTTCAGCCTCCAATCATAAGCGAGATACGAAAGCGAAGGGGAAGACGATACGGTCATTGCCGCATCGTACGCTTCGCGGGTCGGTAGATACGGGGCGATCGTGCGAAGCAAGGCGGCGTCATCGCGTCCGAAATCTTCCCCGAACCAATCAAGAATCGATGACAAGTGAAAGGTTTGGCGTGCCGGATTGTAGCGAAAGTTGCCGGAGTTGGCGAAGAAGGCCTTGGTATTCGATGTCAGTTGGAATTCGAGCTTATCGGCCGTGTAGGCTTCCGCCATTAAGCGAGGGCAGCTTCTTGAAGCACAAACGATAGCGAAGTGTATCCGTGGTTCGCCCAGTTTTCGCAATAACTGGTGCTCGATCTGGTCGAGTGAATACGGCTCGCCGCCAACCGTCAACAGCAGATCTTTCCAAATGTTGTAGCCGAAAAGCTTCGCGGTATGGTTGCGAATGCTTGTGGTGGGGTACTCGCGAAGGATGCCACGAATCGTGACCGCATTGTACGCGTTGATCCAAAATGCTAATCGCGCCGCGTCGCTTGTTTGGCTTTGAGGGGCCGCCGCAGAAAGCTGTGCGAGATATCGGTCGAGGGTTTGCACATCGGCGGCGGACGATTGCCAAGCGGTGTAGTTGACGTTTCCGTTGGCATCCACATATCGCTTGAGCAGCGTGTTCCAATCTTGATGATCGATTTGGTCCATCGACAACCGTTGCGACTCAGGGACGTTCTGTCCCAAATGCACTTTGGTGCCGCCCAGACAAGGAGTTGCTGACCAAATTGCTAAGAGTGCGGGTAGGACAGTGAGGGCGATCGGCGTGTTAGAAAGCAATTTCATTGGGGCGTGACTCCGTTCGGGTGATGAACCGTATTCGCGAGTCGAGTTGCGAGTTGTCCTGTACCCGGACGACTGGCGTAACCTTCGCGACGTTCTCCCCACAATGGTGATTGACATCACGTGTCCGCCATGACGTGTGCTGGGAATGCCAAGTGATGCCGTGCGATTGAAACGGCGGACTGGCGACCGAGACGGGTATCTCTCAACTGTCAAGCGTTCATCGCTTAGCGGATCACTTCACCGTCCGATTTCCATTAGATGACATTGCTATGAATAAAACTCAACTGTTTTCTCTTTCCGGATTAACACTCGCGGCGGTCACAATCGCCGGTTGTAGCAACGGGAATATGGTTGCCTCGCGTGTTTCACAGACCCCTGTCATGCAATCGCCTCCGGGCGAACCGCATCCGCAATCAATTCCTGCCGAAGATATCGAGATTGTGGGGGTCGATACGCCACCGGTTATCCCTGATGAGTTAAATGAGACGTGGGTGAGTTCCATTTCGCAGACCAGGCCATTGGCCACGTCACTCATCACGCTGTCCGCGGACGATGACTTGATGGCAAAGGTCGACAGTGCGTCCGGCCCCGTCTTGCTGGATTTCTACGCCGATTGGTGTGGCCCATGTCAGGTGCAGGGAAAAATTTTGGAAGACATGGAAAATGTCGCAACTGAACACCAAACGCTCATGATCAAGATCAACGTGGATGAGCATCCTGGGATCGCCCGTGAATTGCAGGTGAAAGGAATCCCGACGTTGATCATGGTCAAGGACGGTCGGGTCGTGCACCGACAGTCAGGCGTTGCCGATCGAAGCGAATTGGTTACTTGGATGCAATGATTTCCGTTCTTGAACGACAAACTCTCACCGCGCCCACGTCATTTTTGTAAGGAATTGGAGGAGGCCGCGTCTACTTTGCGGGGACATCAAACTGACGGGGGTAAAGATCATGGCACGCGTGTGCTACGACTGCTAGGCTTCCCATAACTCCAACAAGATCCCACCCGTAAATCAATGGCATGTGAAATGGAAAACACGGATCAAGCCCTCAGCGGTCAAGGCCATGAAGCAACGCATATAACCCGCGGTGCGGGGGAGCCGCAGCCTGAGAAAGTGCTTTCTGAAAGAGTGGTCACGGTGGTTCGTGGCGTGTCCGTTTTATTGATCTTGGCCGCGATTCTGACGATCTTTCGTTCGCTTCCGTTTGATCAGGTGATGGCTGCCATGAAAAACTGGATCGCGGAGCTGGGATTTTGGGGGCCCGTTGTTCTGACGCTGATGTATGTCGTAGCGACGGTGTTGTTCGTCCCCGGAACGATCTTGACGCTGGTGGCGGGGGCGATCTTTGGGCTAGGAATCGGCATGGTGATCGTTTCGATCGGATCGACGATCGGCGCATCGCTCGCATTCTTGATCGCCCGTTATGGAGCTCGCGACCGTGTCGCTCAGATGGCCCAGGGGAACCGACACTTCGGTGCGATCGATCGTGCGATTGGTGAAGGTGGTTGGAAAATTGTCGCTCTGTTGCGTCTTTCTCCAGCACTCCCTTTCAACTTGCAGAACTATCTTTATGGGCTCACACCGGTGCCGTTTTGGCCATATGTATTGACGAGTTGGATTGCGATGATGCCGGGGACATTCCTGTACGTTTACCTCGGTCACGTGACCGGCGCTGCGATTGGTGCTGATCGCGAACGATCGATTGCGGAATGGGCAATGTTGGGTGTCGGTTTACTGGCGACAGTCGTTGTGACGGTTTATGTCACACGGTTGGCGAACCGGAAATTGAAAGAGCAAGTCGACGAACCGGCTGAAATTGGTGTCTCGTCCAATAGTGATGAGTCGGCCGGTTGCGATGAATCGCCTGACGAAGAGCTCGCAACGAGCCAATCGAAGTCCGAGACCAGCATCGGTAGCACGATACGACTGGCGGCAATTGCCATCGTGTTGGTCGGCGTGGCGGCGTATGTTCGAATTCACGCCAGCGAGATTGAAAGATCCTTGGCCGGCATGTTTGGACCGCCATCGGTGCAGATGACTGAAGCGTATGTAACAAACCCGTCAGGGACTTCGGTTGATCACTCGGCATTGGATGGTCTTCTTCATACCCATGTTGATGACGCGGGGTGGGTAGACTACGCCGGTATGAAAACGCGTGAGCGTGAACTTGATGCGTATCTTGACGCGATCTCTCACGTGTCGTTCGAAAAAATCGGGCGTGACGAAAAATTGGCGTTGTTGATCAACGGGTACAACGCCGCGACGCTGAAACTGATCCTGGAGAACTGGCCCGTCGATTCCATCAAGGACATTCCGGAGTCGCAGCGTTGGGATGCCGAGCGTTGGATTATCGGTGGCAACACGTGGAGTCTGAACCAAATCGAACACGAGCAGATTCGCCCCAACTTTGCTGAGCCGCGGATTCATTTTGCATTAGTATGCGCGGCGGTTGGTTGTCCGCCGTTGAGGAACGAGGCCTATCAGGGCGAACAAATTGACGAGCAATTGCAGCAACAAACTGAATATGTTCATCGTCACGCAACCTGGTTTCAATTTGAAAGCGATGAGACACGTCTGCGACTCACTCAATTGTACAAGTGGTATCGTGGCGATTTTGAACAGGCGGACGGGAGCATGACGAAGTTCGCGGCGAAATACTCCTCGGAATTACGCAAGGCGTTGGGTGCGGGCCAGTCGCCGACACCAGATTGGTTGCCGTACGACTGGCAACTCAACGCAATCAAAAACAAACAGCCGCGATAGCAGCACGCGAAAATCACTTCTAACATTGCACTCCGCGTTTTGTATTGCTGAGAGTGCAGTGGAATCACCAATTAAAACCAACAACCTCGCCAAACGATGTCAAACTTGATCCAACTTCAACCGCAGGACGAGCACAATCGCGAACTCGAAGCGAACGTGCACCCGCCAACGTGGGCGAATCCGACGTCTAGCGATCCTTATCATCTCGTTGTGATCGGCGCCGGCACCGCAGGATTGGTCGCCGCAGCCGGTGCGGCAGGTTTGGGCGCGCGTGTTGCGTTGATCGAACGCGATCTAATGGGAGGAGACTGCTTGAACGTCGGATGTGTGCCGTCCAAAGGCGTCATCAGTTCGGCGCGAGTCGCCGGGGCGATCAAGAACGCGAGCGAGTTTTCAGTTCATGTTCCCGAAGGTGTCGAAGTCGATTTCGCGGGCGTGATGTCACGGATGAGAAGATTACGGGCAAAGATCAGTCGCAACGATGCCGCGACGAGGTTTCGTGAACTGGGCGTCGATGTTTATTTCGGGCAAGCGAGTTTTGTTGACTCGGAAACGATTGATGTCGCCGGATCGATGCTGGAATTTAAACGTGCCGTGATCGTTACCGGAGCACGAGCATCAGCACCACCGATCGACGGTCTCAACGACGTGAAATTTCTCACCAACGAATCGGTCTTTTCGCTTACCGAGCTTCCAAAACGCTTGGGGATCATCGGTGCGGGGCCAATCGGTTGTGAAATGGCACAATCGTTCGCACAACTGGGATCGGAAGTCTTTCTCGTGGAATCCGAACACGGGATTTTGACGAAGGAGGACCGGTCGGCGGCTGACGTCGTGCAGAAGGCAATGGAGCGGGCAGGAGTGAAGCTGTTGTGTTGCGGTCGAAATTTGCAAATCAAGAACGAAGGCGGCATTCGATTGACGCTCGACTCACACGGCAAGGCTTACGACGAGCCCGTGGATCAACTCTTGGTTGCAGTCGGACGCGCGCCGAATGTCGAGAAGCTGAACTTGGAAGGCGTCGGGGTCGACTTCGACAAAAAAGGTGTGAAGGTCAATGACAACTTACAAACGACGAATCCGCGGATTTACGCAGCGGGAGATATCTGCTCACAGTATCAGTTCACTCACGCTGCGGACTTCATGGCGCGGATCGTTATTCAGAACGCGCTGTACGCGGTTGGGCCGTTCGGAAAAAAAAAGATGAGCGACCTAGTCATCCCCTGGGCGACCTACACCACGCCCGAAATCGCTCACGTCGGAATGTATGAAGGGGATGCGAAAGAGGCGGGGATCGAAATCGACACTTACGTTCAGCAGTTCAACGAAGTGGACCGAGCAATTTTGGAAGGGCAAGACGAGGGCTTCGTCAAAATACATACCAAGAAGGGAACCGATAAGATTGTCGGTGCCACTATCGTTGCCGAAAACGCGGGTGACATGATTTCCGAAATCACGGTCGCGATGACGCATGGGCTTGGATTATCCCAAATCGGTAGCGCGATTCATCCCTATCCCACTCAGGCCGAAGCGATCCGCAAGCTCGGTGACCAATTCAATCGAACCCGTTTGACCCCGCTGAGCAAGAAGATGCTTGGTTTGTTGCAGCGGATCAACGTGGGTAGGTGACCCAACGAGGAGTCGTCATTGTCGTCTGCCACTGCAAAAAAAGGCAATGAAAAAGTGGCATCGCTATCGATAGCGATGTCTTTGCGAAACATCCATCTGTAGTTGAAAGTCGCGTTCTTGTGTGACTAAAAACGACTGACACCCGGCCTGTCGCCTTAAAGGAGATTGGTGCCGAAAAATCGACGATTGGAACAAGCGTGATCTGTCCGACACGCAACGCGTTGCCGTTTGTGTTGGTGACGTTCACGCCAAGGGCGCGGGCTGACGGCAATGCCTATAGAACGCAGTGTTTATTGGGTCTGATGGGAACTCTTGATTGTTAATCAGGATCGTTTCCCCGTTACTGTTCGCGCGTTGGATCGCACAAAAAAGCCCTGGAAAGTTTGACGCTTTCCAGGGCTCGATGAGAATCAGAGTCGAGTTGTCGAGGTTAGAACTCTTCGTCGATTACCTCTCTGGAAGCTCGTGTGCCAAGGCTACCCCACAATCCGAAGGGGCTCCCTTCGCCCACGCCGAACTCGCTTACGTAGGCACCGTTATTTGCTTTCACGGCATAGTAAGGTGTGCTGGAAGTCTGTGTTCCCGCGTCGATGGAGTCGGTAACGAACTTCACCGCGCCATCGCCCATCAGCACGTGGGCCCCGCCGACGTGGCGGCTGCTCACTGACATGGGACCACCCTCGATGCTGATATAGGCCATGTTGCAGGCTGGCGCGTTTGGCGGCGTCACGGTGAAGAAACCCGTGAACATGGGACCGCAGTCCGCCCAGCGGAAACCGCGTCGGTTACCGGCGGCAGTCGTATTGTTGATCAAACTATTGACGCCGTTGTTTCGCGGTATTGTGGAGTCCCAAAACATGGGCCGAGCGTCGTCGATCGCAGCATTTTGGGTGCATACGGTTGGATCGAAAACTGCGGATCCGGAACTAGGACCATTGGTAGAACCACCGGTCACTCGAAGCAAGTCGCCACGTGTATCAAGGTCACCGAGGTCGGTGATGATTTCCCCGCCCATGATGGTGTTAGACAATCCGTCGAGCACATCTCGGAATCTCATCTTGTTACGCGGGACATAGATTCCGCGATGAGTTCCCCGTTGCCGCTCGGCATGCGTTTGCCACTCATGCCCGTTGGCCGCGGGGTTGGCACGCTCGATGCCGAAATAGCCATCTCCCATGCATGCTGCGTAGTTCGTACGGCCGATTGCAGGAAGCCCGACGCCTGGATCGCTGGGGCACCGAAAGGCTGCGACTTCGGTTGCCCAAGGCACGTAAGCGTCTTGGAAACCGGGGTTGGGCCCCATCGGACTCCAAGAACCCGTCATCGTTGTGTCATCTTCGATCGTGAAGACGTTCTCATTGAGTGGGTTGGAAATCTGCTCCCACAACGCTTGTTGTTCGATGAAGGGGGTTAACCCGACCAAGTAGCTGAGGCGTAGACGGTTGTATCCACCACCAGTGTTGATGTTGCCGTTCCCATCGGTGTAGGCAGCCGCGCCACTCGTTCGGCTCGCAGTAGTCAACGTTGTGCCACCACCTTGTACCGGCAATTGGTTGTACGTGGCGTGGTAGTTATGGGTAGCAAGACCAATTTGTTTGAAGTTGTTCGAGCAGCTCATTCGTCGCGCTGCCTCGCGTGCGGCTTGCACCGCAGGCAGCAAGAGACCAACAAGTACTCCAATAATCGCGATCACCACGAGCAGTTCCACTAACGTGAAACCACGTTCTAGTTTTTGTCTAGACACAATTCACTCTCTTGAAATTGGAAGTCGAATCGAAATGAGCAATGTTGCTCTTCGTGACGCGAACGTTCGACTTGCTGCTCTAGCGACCGTACAACTCGTGGGGCGAAGTACGAAGTTTGAATGACACTCGGGTCGTCGCTCAACGTCTGCAAAGGAATATATGTGTGTCCCATATACGGCTATTGGGCGAATTGGTCACGATCACACGCAGATGCGCACAATGGAGAGGAGTGCGGCGTTAGGGCCAAGAATTGCTGTTTAGCGGCTGCGAAAGTTCCCTAGGTTGGCCCCGTTTCGTCGCCTTTTTGGGGGAGGAGTTGCGAGCTTGTTTGCCTCACGGTGCGCCGGAGGCGTTCAATGCCACCTTGGGAGGTGTTTACGGCGCAGCATCCTGCTGATGACAGTGGCGTGTTAAATAAAAGAATTTTGGAGAAAAAATAAAGGCGGCAAACCGATCGCATGAACTTCTTGTCACGCATGGGGACTATGAACGCGTACTCAAAATTGGTGGACGGGAACTGCACATCGAAAAGCCGCCTACCTTCGAGCTGTTCGGAATCCGCATCGAGAGTGCTGAATGACAACACCTCGTTGGATTACCCAGTTGAGAGGCTCGGTGGGTGAGGCGTCGCGATGATTCTTTTTCGCTTCGACCCCGGTGGCGACGAGATTGCATGCGAGTTCCAACGGACGCATTCGTCTAAGACGCAATTCCATTTGTGAAGCGAATGGAGAACATGCGTGAGGGGTGCATGCGCTCGAATGACATGTGATTGAAACAGGATCGTCTTTACTGCGTGGTTGACGCTGTCTCTGTTGTTGGTGCCAACAATCCGTATTGACAGGCCGGGGTTTTCAGCACAGCGATACATTCGGATTTCTGGCCTGGCGGATCGTTAATCATTCTACAAACGGAAGAGCTGTCGGTCTCGTAATCAACTTCTTTACAAAACACGTGCGTGTCACAAAAAAGGACGCCGTGGTTGCTCTCGCAGACCACGGCGTCCTGTTGTTCGTAAGAAGCTGTAGAACAGCATCGCTTTTTGCGTAGCTCAGTCTCTTCGAGACCGAAGCCTGCGAAAAATGGCACCGTCCCGCTAATAAGCGAAAGCGGATTAGAATTCGCTATCGATGACCTCTTTCGAAGCCTTCGTTCCGAGCTTGCCCCAGAGACCGTACGGGCTTTGTCGTCCCGCTGAGAGCCCGGCGGTTGTCGTATGAATAAGCGCGACCATTGGATTCGTCTGCGTGCCCGCTTCGATCGAATCGGTGATGAATTTGACCGCACCATCGCCCATCAGGACATGGCAACCGCCTTGGTGGCGGCTTCCAGGAGGCATCAGACCATAACGTTTGTCACTGGATGCCGTTGCTGCGAGAGCGTTGGCACTGTGATCATAGGCTCCTTCATCCATGACGCATGCTGCCGTGTTGGGAGGACTGATGGTCATCATCCCGGTGTAGACGGGGTTGCCATCTGCCCAGCGGTAGCCGCGACCGATGCTTCCCGAGTTGATCAACGCGGTCGTCGTTGCCCAAAACTGAGGACGTGTGGCATTGATATATGCAGCGTCTCCACATTGAGCAGGATTCACAACGAAGTCAGCTGTGGCGCCGTAGGGGCGAGGATTGGTTCGAATGTCGCGGTCACCAAGGTCCGTCACAATTTCACCCATCATGACGGTGTTTGCCAATCCATCGAGGATGTCACGGAACTTGGCGGTCTGACGAGGAACGAACACGCCGCGGCAGTTTGCACGAGCCATTTGCCCAGCATTCGAGTCTTTCTTGTACAAGGTCCAGCTTGTTGGACCGTCTGTTGACGAGACGATGCTGTCGCCCAGACAAACGGCATAGTTCGTGCGGCCAGCGGCGGGCAGACCCGTGCCGGGATCGCTTGGGCAACGCAAGAATTGCAATTCTTCGTTCCAGGGACCGTAATTTGAGTTCCCCGTACCATTGTCTGGGGTGGGGCCCATTGCAGGGCGGACCGCCGAAGATCCGTCTTTGTTAGGTCCATTGGGGTTGCTGATTTGTTCCCAAAGTGCCTGAGCTTCGACGAACGGGAGGAGACCAACCAGGGCGCTCAACTCTTCGCAATTGCTCGATCCTGAGGGGATGTCCCAAGTGGTTCCACCGACCGGTAGGCCCGTACCACTCTTCTGAATCGGCAGCTGGTTAAATGCGGAGTGGTAGTTGTGAACTCCAAGACCTAGCTGTTTGAAATTGTTACTGCAGCTCATCCGACGGGCGGCTTCCCGTGCGGCCTGCACCGCTGGCAGCAATAGACCTACAAGAACTCCAATGATCGCGATCACCACGAGCAGTTCCACAAGTGTGAAACCGCGGTTTACTCTCTGTTTCAACATACGTTTACCCTTCGGTAGATTAGGAAGTCGGTTCGAATAGAGCGGAGTTGCTCTTGGAAACTCGAACGCTTGTCCCGCTGCTTCGGCGACTGAGCGACAACTCGTGGGGCGATGTCGTAAGTCGACGAACAGATAGGACGTCGTTTGATGTCAGCGACATATCATAGGTGTCAAATATTTCACGTATTGTTTGATTCAATCAAATGCTTGCGACCCTGCGCACATTGAAAGCAACCCACGTGAATGTTCCGGATATAGCATTGGGTGGGGGGATGAGACGCTTTGTTGATCGACACAATCCGCTTAATTAGGTGTGGATGTAAGATTGTGTGTGTACCTGTTATCACCCGATGATTTGCAATTCGTCATTAAAGGTGACTATGGCACGAGATTCCGCCGAAGTTGCTCTCGTTACGTTTACGATCGGTCGTATCGATCGTATTTGTCGTCGCAAGGAGAACTCGCTGTTTCCCCACTCAGGTTAGGGAGGGGTAACGAAGTTGGAAGCTTATTGCGAATTCCGATCTCTGATTGATTTTTGTTAGGACGCGATTTCACGGAGGTTGCGCCGGAGAATATCCTTGAATTTGTGAGATGTTCCCCCCAAGGGGAGCTGGCGTGCCTGCCCAATAGCATGCCCCCCCAGAAAGTCAGGGCGCAGTCCACTCAACGTTTTCATCAGATCCCGAACTAGATACACGGTTCAGAGGGAAGGGGGATGACCCGTCCGGATGTTTCTGTCCCGTTTCCATCCGCAAGGCCGACGCTCGTTTAACGAACAGTCCTTGATCACACAATGAACTGGCGGCCCGGTCTTCAGTTGATCAACTCCCAAACCGCGATTGCACTCCAAGATGTGCAGAATCACGGTGCGATCCACCCACCGTAACGTGTTCCTGATTGGAAGGTTTGTTGAGCTATTTCAGCCATTGCAATGGTGATGGCCTGAGTACGAGCAGCCTTTACAAATCCATGCTTGCCTTCTATCAGAGCTGCAGCGTCCGGTATTCAGGATTCCTATCTTCGGCTCTCTAATTGGTGCTTCGAATCCAGGATGCTTTGTTTCCTGGCCCAAGTCCCAACTGTGATTGCGGTAGAGCACTGCTGACTTAATGTCGGTGTTGTGATGCTATCGCTGGGCAAAGCCGTTTGATGCAATTAAGGCTCTGGCTAGGAATCTTGGCTTTCCGGTTGAAGCCAGAAACCGCGGTTTCACTTCACTTTCTTTTCTTAGCGTTATCGTCTCTGACAAGAACGATCGCGTTGAGCCCCCGCATGGTTTTCGTCTTCCCGATACCATGCTTCGCTACGTCCACGCGTTTGAGTGGAACTTCTTTTTAGGCTCGTGGGGCGTGTGGAAAGAGCGGCTTTTAAGCCAAAGAAAGTTGGCGATATCCGTGCTGTCGCGGAGTTTATGATCTCGGAATTTCACTCGCTGCCCAAATACGGTGGTACGATGACGTTGTCGTCCAGACGTGGTGAGAGGCGACGACGTCGCGCGTTAACTCTATTCCTTTCTTTCACTAATAAGAACTAACGATGATCCGTCCAATGTCGATGTTGGTAGCTTACGTCTTCGCACTCGGTGCGATCAGCGGTTGCGGTTCTGAGACTCCTTCTCAGAACCAACCGCTGACAACCGAAGTTCAGACAGACACCTCTGATGGTTCCGGAACCACCGGGGATGTTGTGACGCCCGAACAACCGCTGGGCGGGTCTGGTTCACGATAGGCAGACACTATCGTCGACGGTGGCAACCTCTGCATCGCGAATACGTGCGAGTGCCGCACGATGACGAGCCACAGGATCGTGTAGTGTGGAATTGCGGCGACGCGGCGTACGAGACTGGTGCCGAAGCGCTGTGGTACATGCCGGTGGATTGGGGCATGGACGACGTGACAGGGTAGCTATTGACAGGGGCGGCCACGGTAACACTTCCCCCGCAGTTTCCGGAGACACATCCGGAACCTACGGCGATGGTGCTGGTGAGTGTCGACGTGTTCATCACGGGGGCCGAGTAATGGCTTCCGTACGTACCGCTCTGGGCGCTTGCGACACTGCACATGCAAACCAACATTGCGGAAACGGACATCGTCAGATACTTCAAAGCGGGCTTCATCTTTGATCCTTCTTTAGGGAAACGAACTTTCGCAGCCGAACTGGCTGCTTGATCTGCCGCACATTCTTCCGCTGAGCGGGCGATCAATCTGTGAGCCATATCACAATCGCTCAAATTCTTTTTTGGATTGCCGATACGTCCCCTCCGCAGGATGTGAAGCAGCTTTTTTTAGCGGAACGGCGCGAGCCGTCCGGTCCCGAATCGCCGGACGGCTCGCGCCGTTTTGCTACATCTGAAATCCCGCAGTAATTAAATATATGTCTCTAGAACATTTCAATTTTTGTCGTAGCCACCGTCGCCCGACGGTGGACCACGTTCTGGCGAACGTAGCTACCTTTGAAACCTACGTCATTTACAGAAACGCTCTAAGAACAAAGGGCTACGAGTGTCATCGTTCCATGGCAGGAAAGCTGTAGCCCCCTTTGGATCCGATCAAGAGAGGAAGCGATGAATGCGATTTCAGCGAATGCGTCTTTGAAAAGATGCTCGACTCGTGTTCGGCGTATTGGCCATCACCGCGGCACCACTGCCCATGGCAGTTGTGTCGGCACAATCAGGCACGCGAAATTCACCCGCACGTCCATCGACACCGACGGGTAGCGGAACGGCCACACAAGGACGAGATAAGAGAACGCAATCAGCTACCTTGGGCTTGCAAGGCGATTGCCCGGTCTGCGTGATTGAGATAAAGCAAGACGTTGACGGAGTGCCGCGTTTCGCCTGCGACGACCGCCCTCCTTCGAGAAACCTTGAATCATGATCGAAAGCCGATTCAAGGTTACTCTACGGTGTATCAGAAGTTTGCAAACGTAGCCGGTTTAGGACGCGTTTTGGGGTGCCAATGCGGCGGTCGTTTGGACGAACTGTTCGACACACGCTGCCAGCATCTTCCGTTGCTTTTCCACTCGGAGGTGACCATGCTCGCAAAACGCCGAATCTGCTTGCGCGAGAGAAAATTGGTTGGGGGTCACGATCACACCAATGTTCGAGAGGATTTCACGGACGTGGCGTAGTCCTCGAAGGCCTCCGAATCCTCCCGGTGATGCACTAAGCAACGCGGCGGTCTTGCCGCGATAGGCAGATAGTGGCCGCTCTTCGGGGCTGGCGGGACGCGACACCCAGTCGATGGTGTTCTTCAGCAATGGAGTAATTGAGCTGTTGTATTCGGGGCATGCTAGCAGCAACCTGGCGTGGTCAAGGAACAGCTCTTTTAGCCGTTTGGCGTTGTCCGGAATTCCTTGGCTCGACTCGAGGTCTTGATCGAACAGGGGCAATGAATAGTCCGCGAGGTTGATCTGAGTCACTTCCGCGCCGACGGCGAGCGCGCAGTTTTTAGCAGCGCTGATCAATAATTGATTGAACGATCCCGTGCGAGTGCTCCCAGCGAATGCCAAAATTTTGGGTTGGGACATGTTTTTCGGATCTCGAGAGGGAAGTGGATACGACGAAATAAGGAATTTGTCAGAACTAAGGATCGCTTCCCCGTCCGCTGATGGCAAGATGAGTGGATCGCCGCGTCCACGAGTGGGGCGTCGCGAGCGGAAGTTTGAGGACGAGTCGTTTCGCTGGTGGATGCCGTGGGTGGGCAATGGATAAAAGGCAGCACGTAGTGCGTCAGGATGCACACAGCGCGCACTGCTGCACGGTGGTAGCCCGTTGACTACCTCGCAATTCGCGGAAGGACGGATTCGAATCGGAAGGTGGATACCGTTTTCTTTCCTTGTGAAGCTGCGAGAGATGGGGGCCAGCCTGCATTTGGGAGCCCTGCCGAGCTGCGCGGGCAAGACAAGACTTTCGGCAACGGTCTTGGCACAGCGAATGCAAAAGCAAGTCGATTGACTCACCTTCTCATAACGGGAACCCAAATCATGTCCGACACAGTCACCAATTTCGATTTCGATTCCGCCGCCGCCATGCACCACGATCACCGTCAATGGGAGAGCGACGTTTCGATGTGGCGTGAAGACATTGACAACTGGAAAGAAGCTCACCGCTCCACGTTTGAGCAACTCAAACGGATCGAGGAACGCCTGCGGGAGCACGTCGCGTCGTTGAATTCACATGCCGACCAACTCGACTCGCACGAGGCCCACACTTTGCAACATGAACACGCGGTGGCGGCTGAGTTTCGTGATCGCACTCAAACGACTGAGCGGTCCGTTGCCGATCATGCGAAAGAAGCGAAAGAACATGAACGTCTGCGCGACGCCCACGAACGGATCAAAAAACATCATCACACCGCGATGGCTCATGTCGCGATGCTCACAGCGACTCTTGATGCCGCAATGTAACTGTTGCGTTCGCCCCTGCTCTAATCTGTTTGGTTCGCCGCAATGGAATTGACCGAAGTCCCACAGTTGTTTCGCAATGCAGATCGTTTCCGCGAAGTGGTCACGATTTTGGCGAAGCACGGGCTTGCGGATTGGATCTCGGGGGTGCCTTCGTATTGGCTCAGTCGGTTTCGAGTTTCAATCGACGAGTCATTGACCACGGACGAGCGTATCAGGATTGCGATCACACAGCTCGGAACGACCTTCATTAAGCTCGGGCAAGTTCTCAGTACGCGGGCGGATTTGGTGGGAGCTGAGCTTGCCCAGGAGTTCGCGCAACTTCGTGAAAATACGCCGCATGATTCGGCCGAAGTCGCAATCGCGATGATCGAGTCGGAGCTCGGCGGCCGGGTCGACGAGTTATTCGCCTCGTTTGATTCCGAGCCCATGGCGTCGGCATCGATCGGTCAAGTTCACCCGGCGACCCTTCACAATGGTCAACAGGTGGTTGTGAAGGTGCAGCATGCGGGCATTGAGCGGCGGATCGTCAGCGATCTGGAGATCATGGTCAAACTCGCCGAGATCGCTGAGGAACAATCCTCACAATTGCGGCAGTATCGACCTGTCCAAACGATGCGAGAATTTCAGAAAACGCTGATGCAGGAATTGGATTTCAATCGTGAACTGCGAAACATGAACCGCTTTCGCAAGAACTTCGCGGAGGAATCCAATGTGAGATTTGCAACTCCGTACCCAGAATTGAGTTCTCGGCGGGTGTTGACGATGGAGCGTCTCGATGGAGTCAGCATCTCAGACACATGCGCGTTACGGGCGTGCGGTGCGAACTTGAGTGAAATCGCACGTCGCGGTGCGAACATCTTTCTCGACATGATTTTTCGCGACGGGTTTTACCACGCTGACCCACATCCGGGAAATCTGATGCTGCTTGATTGTGAACACGAATCGGCGAAGGCTCCATCCTGCGTCGGCCTGTTGGATTGCGGCATGGTCGGCAAAATTGATGATGGCCTGCGCGATGATTTAGAGGTTGCCCTGATCGCGTCGGTCGGGCGAGATGCCAAAGTGATTTCAGAAGTTGTTGCGAGACTCGGACGGGTCCCGGCGGACTTTGATGAGCCGGCCCTGGTTGCTGACATTCAAGAATTAATCGATGAATACTCCGATCAAACGATTCACGATTTCAATATCAGCGAGGCCCTGCGAGACGTGGTCGCGATCATTCGTCAACATCGCATCTATCTCCCTTCGAAGGTGGCAATGCTGTTGAAGGTTCTGGGGATGCTCGAGGGCACCGCGCATCAACTCAACCCTCAATTCAGTTTGGCCGAGTTGATTGAGCCGTATGGGAAGCGTGCGATGTTGCGACGTTTCTCACCGAAACAGCTCTATGATCGGATGAAATCGCGGGTAGATGACTGGGATCGGTTTTTCAAGCTCCTTCCTCTAGATCTCGCCGAAATCTTACATAGTCTCAAGCAGGGCAGTTTTGACGTTCATCTGCAACACCGCAGGCTGGAGCCGATCGTCAACCGATTGGTAATGGGAATTTTGACCGCGGCGTTGTTTGTCGGTTCCGCGTCGTTGTGGAGTAACGGTGTCTCGCCGACGTTGTTTGGAATTTCCCTGCCAGGCGTCTTGGGTTGCACCGCCGCGGTATTCATGGGGGTAAGAATATCGCTTGCTATCCGTCGCTCACGCCGTGCTGAGAACGATTAAGGTGACAAACTGCGATTCAGAAGAATCGTTGGGAGGATGCGCGACACGCTGTGCAAGTTGCGTTTCGGTTACCAACAGAAGTCCGCGAACGCATTCAATCCGTTCGCCACAATCGAGGGATGGGAATTCAGCCTCGCAGGACCAAGACCGGGCAGTGAGCCAAGCGGACCACCTTTTCGGCAACCGATCCGATGATCGATGGTCGAAAGCCGCTTTGGCCATGCGAAGGTATGACGATTAGTTCGATCGCGTTCGTCGATGCGTATTTGGTTATTCCTTCGGCTGGGACATCAACCGTGGTGACAAGATGGATTCCTTGATAAGCCGAATCGGCGAATAGTTCCTGCATCGCTTCAAGAGCGGCATGCTGGTGCTTTTCATTGATTTGTGCCAGCCTCGCCGACTCGTGGGTGACGGTTCCCAGACCGCCGCCGAGTTCGTAGCCGCCGTTGTCATCGAACCCGTAGAGTTGGCCGGGATCGATGACATGCAATACCGTCACGTTGTCATTCTTCTCTGCGATGCCGGTCGCGGTTTCAACGGCGCTCTGCGCATCCTCTGAAAAATCAAAGGGAACCAGAATCTGGGTGTTTTCGAAATGGTTCATCTGGGGCACCGTTTGTGTCAGAGGCGGTTTGCGGTGAGCTCACCTCGACGTGAGCAGAACGCGAGGGGGGGGCATCACAACATGAGAGGCAATCGTCGTGCCATCACCATGCCGTATCTGCTGTGGTGAAGGCGCCCAATGGTCGATCGTAAGTACTCCATCTCGTCAGGTGATGCCATGTTTTTCCATCATGCGATACAGCTTGCGCCGTTCGAGGCCGAGGGCACGGGCGGTACGCGATTTGTTACCGAAGCCGCCCGTGCGATCTCCGTGGGGGCTTTATCTAGCTTGATGAGACGGTCGTCGGCAAGAATCTGAGACCGATCGATTGTGTTGATCAGTTGAGGGATGTTGCTTGGCCAGGAGTAAGCGAGGAGCGCGTTCTTGACGTCGGCGTCGAGCTCATATTCGTCACCCAAGAAGTGTTCGTTGAGCAGTTCGATTTCGTCGCCGCGATCTCGAAGTGCGGGTAGGTCGAGTGAAATGACATTGATGCGGTAGTACAAATCTTCACGAAATGGACCCTGAGCAACCTGTTGGGACATGTCGCGATTGGTGGCTGACTCGACTCGACGCAGCGACCCGTCTTCGAGGATGCGTAGTAATTTCGGTTGCAATGCGAGCGGTAGCTCACCCATTTCATCGATGAACAAGGGGCTGCCCTCGGCAACCTCAAAGAGACCGGGCTTCATCATGGTCGCCTCGGTAAACGAACCTTTTTCGTGTCCGAACAATTTGCTCACAACGAGCTGTGCGGGCAGGGCGGCGCTGTTGACGGTGACGAGCGGAGGGTCCGCTCGCGAGCTACCGGCGTGAATCGCGGCGGCTACCAATTCTTTTCCGGTTCCGCTTTCGCCCTCAATCAGGACTGGCTTTTCCATGGGGGCGACGCAGTCGATCGCGTCCTGGCCGCCGGTTGTTTGGTCCACGCGGTACCCATCTGTTCAAACCAGCGGGCGCAGCCTTCTCCAAATTCCGCATCATCGTCGACAAAAAGAATGTTCATGGAACCCGTTATCGTGTCTCAATAGCTAACGATTTGAGGTGCGATTGCGCGGATGTGCGCACCGAGTGTGCCAAAGTGTGCACATTCATCACGCCGATTCGTCCACGATACGTCGGGGATCGCCCAAGAACTGTATCCGTCTTGGGGGAGGGAACGACACTGTTTTGCATCGGGAACGCAAACTGTGGGCCGAGTCATTCTTATCTCCTCCACACTCACGCGATTGACCACTCGCCATGCCCCTGACTCATCAAAACACCGCGTCATCGACCACGCTGCCGCCCAACGACTCCACGCGGGATGAGATTGATGACTCGTTTTGGGACGGATGAAGTTCGATCCTCGCACGTGAATTATCGAGCACCTCGTTCGCGGCGATTCTCTCCCGAGTGTTTTGACGACGCTGATCGAATTGGCTGAGCTGGATCGCGATGGAACTCGCGGATCGATCCTGCTGTTGGATCCGCAGAGCGGTCCACTTCGTCATGCCGCGATTGTTTCGTTGCCCACGCAATACGCCAATGCGATTGACGCATTGGCGGCAGATTCCCATCCGACTGGATGTGATCTTACTGCGTTCCTACGTGAGCAGGTGATTATTCATGACATCCGCGATCAACACGGATGGCCAGAATTACGTGCGGTTTGCGAAACCATCGGTGTACGTGCCTGTTGGTCGCTGCCAATCGTGGCGGCTGGTGACGAGCCATCGGTACGTTGCGATGCATTTTTCGGTGCCTTTTGGCAGCCAGCCTGGCGACCTCCGCTTCGGTAACGAATGTGCCAACGTTGTGGCGATTGCAGTTGAACGATTCCGCAATGAACAGCGTGTTCATCAATTGGCCGCGATCGTCCGATCGTCGCGTGACGCGATTTTGGGAACAGACCTCGACGGAAAAATCGTCAGTGCAAACCCGGCGTGCGGGAGGCTCAGTGGCTATACGTGGGAAGACATCGCGAAGAACTCGTTCAGTCCGAACGGCTCGGTGCGATGGGGCAAATGGTATCGGCGATCGCTCACGAAAGTCGCAACGCTTTGGATCGCATCTCGCGAGCCAAAGACGACTTGCAATACCTGTTCGAAGAACCCCGTGGTTACGCCGCACCGCTGCACCTCGAAGTTGCAACTTGTTCGGTGGCGAGCGTGTGGAGGCAAGCGTGCAATAATTTGGATTCCGCTCGAATCAATCGTAACGCGGAATTGAGCGAAGAGTGTGGTGATGTCGACTAGGTTTGCAGTGTCGATGCATTTCGATTGAAGCAGGTCTTTCGTCCTCTTTGCGAAAATAGGCTTGCCGCGTGATCCGATCCGGTGCGGATCACCGTTCAATGCGGTGAAACCACGTTTAATGAATTGACCGGGTTGGCGATCCGTATCCAGGACAACGGTCCGGGGCTTTCGCTCGATCAACGTGTCCGGATATTTGATGCGTTTTCACGACGAAGCAGAAGGGAAGGGGTTTGGGAATGGCAATTGCCAAGAGACCCATGCCGGCTCATTTCGGATCGATCATCGTCGTTTCGTCTTACGAAAGTAACGAGCTGGCTCCAAATCCGCTCGTCGTCGACTATTTGGTCAAGCCGATCAGTATCACGGACCTGAAATCGGCGATCGGTCGCGCCTCGGGATGTTGAGCCATGTGCCGGAAAGGTGTGCTCATTGGGTCGCACGTTTGCGCAGCTACGCTCACCAGACGGCATCAGATGGTTCATCAAACCTTGTTTTTGAACGCTATCGAAAGAAACATTGCTACTGGCACGCGGCGTGCATTTTAACGATTTGTTGAATCATTTCGCACATCCGAAATCCAGGGAGACCTAGCGATGTCCACCAAACAAAATGAAAAAGTCAAAGTACGAAATGAAGCGTTGGTTGAGGTGGATCCGATGACCGAGTTGTCGCAACTGCGAGCGAATTTTGATCGCATGTTGGGTGGCATGCTCCGTGGTCATTGGGAGGAAGCCTGGAACGCAGGTTGGGGATGCGATGTAAAGGACGACGACGCCGAAATCGTCGTGCGAGCGGAAGCCCCCGGATTCGAACCAGATGAGATCGATGTACAGATCAGCGGCAATCGGTTGGTTCTTCAAGCCGAACATCAATCGCATGCTGAAGACGGCGACAAGAAAACCACGCGGCACGGCAAGTTGTATCGCGCCGTCGCGCTGCCCAATGGCATCGACGAAGAACATGTCAGTGCCAACTACCGAAACGGCGTCTTGGAAGTGCACCTTCCCAAGAGTGATGCTGTGAAGCCGAAACGGATCGCTGTGACTGCCAGCTAGTTTTTACATCCCTTGAGTGATCCGCCGAAGAACGTCTGTTTGACCGGTCGCCATGCCGATCGGTCAGCAGGCGTTTTTTTACATAGTGAGAGAAATATTCTCGCAAATTACGCGTCGATGTTGCCGACAGGGTGACGAGAAAACGTATTGCGGTGTCCTACCGGCGATGGCCAAAGGAATCACCGGTTGCCGTGGAGGCCTGGGGTGTGGGATCATAGTAATGGCCGGTACGTGTCAGCGGGTCCACGTACTCCAGACGCATCAATCGCTCGGGGGTCAATTCGACCGTCGGTCGAGACTGTTGAAACGAAAGCAGGGATTCGTGATGACTGTGATCAAGGTAATGCGAGATGCCCTGCAGGATGCTGGAAATCGCGTCAGGGCCTTCGCGGTAAACTTCTGAAGTCACCATCACGGTGTCGGCGCCCGCAATCATCGCCTTGATCGCATCTTCGCCGGTGCGGATGCCTCCACTGGCGGCAATGGCCAAGTCGAGCCCTCCGGTGCGGGCATGCACGATGCCTTCCAGGATCGTCCCCAAGTGGTCGACGGGGGACAATTCCCAGCGGATCGTCCAGTGCATGCGATCAATATTCACATCCCAATGCGGACGGTGCGAGAAAAGCACCAAGCCATCGACGCCGACGTTTTGCAGCTTGTGGGCGATCGAGGCTAAGTTCGTGAACTGCTGATTCAATTTCACCGCAATCGGTATCGAGAGATGATTGCAAAGATACCCCGCGAGATCGAGGAGTTTGGCTTCGACCTGGTCGGCGGATTCGTTGGGGTCGTGAATGCCCCGTTGCCAGTTCAGTTCCAGCGCGTCGGCGCCTGCGTCTTGGATCTCCTCGGAATAATCGAGCCACGGGCCGAGTGTGGCACCGTTGATGCTTGCGATGAGGGGAATCGAGCAACACTGCTTTAATTGCCGGATCGTTTTCAGGTAATTTTCCGAGCCGCCGTTGTAGCGGTCTTGCTGCGGTTGGTAGCCGCTCTGCTGAATCGCGGCGACCGGGTCGACCTCTTTTAGCATCGCATACACGACCTGTTCCTGCAGAATCGACGGCAACACGATGGCTCCGGCTCCGGCGCCGACCATCTGTCGAACTTGTTCGGGTTCGATCGTCAGTGGACAGGCACCCACGACGATCGGTGAGCTGAGCTCCATACCGAGGTAAGTGGTGATGAGTTCTTTCGACATGGTTCAGCTTCCGACAAAGGGATGGCGTTTGCCTCCAGGCTGCACGCTGAATTCCGTATCGTTCTGGAAGCACACCCAATCAAGCCGCAAGATGCGTTCCGGTTTTGATGGTTGCGAACGGTTTGCGTGAAATCACTGCGCGATAGATGCCGAATCACGCGATTTGGTGTGCGAAAATGGGCAAGATCTGGCAGTTCTCAATCGAGAATTGCTTGCAAACATCAGGTTTATGGGGCGGCCTTGGTTTTGCATTTCGGGTTACCGAGCCATCGCGGCCTAAAAGGCTAGTGCTATTCCAAAAAGCAAGGCCGAGATCAAACGCGTTCTTCGCTCGGCGGCTGTTGCGGCGTTCGTTGCAGGCAGCTGTTATCCGGGGTTTTAGTGCTCCTTTTAGCGGAACGGCGCAAGCGGGCTGTTGTTTTAGGCGCCGTGTTTTATGTCCTG
>NZ_JAMQBK010000017.1 GCF_023701485.1 Aporhodopirellula aestuarii | reverse complement strand
AAACCAAGGCGTGATTGCCCCTACAAATACCCACAACCAATCCAACTTACACAGCTCGCAGCTTAAACTCTTCCTTGCTTAACATGCCCAACCAAAAATCTTTTTACTGACTTGTCGGACACTAGCCAAGAAAATGCGACTAAACCTAAGCGCTAGCTGCGGGCCTCCAACGGGCACGTTCTAGCCGTTAGGCCCGCGGCTAGCGCCGTCGGCTCACTAAAACAACAGCCCGCTTGCGCCGTTCCGCTAAGAAGAGCACTTAATCAACCGGTGCCCCAAGCGTCTCGCATCAGTTTGTTTTTCTGGATACACGGACTCCCGACCGTGACTAACCAATCGCGAACGATTCCTGACTACCTGCTCAGATGGTTGGGACCAAGTCTATTCCGACCGTCCGTCGCTCAGTGCTTCGTACTTTTTACGTAACTTCAGAGCATCTTCGGCAGCATCGTTCCAGTCGTAGAGCGAACGCTCCCACCCGCCGTAGCTGGCGTTCGGCAATTGGATCCATTTGACGCCCCACAAATCCGCATGCTCGACCGCTAGCTCGCGACGGGCTTGTGCGGTCGGTTTGTTTCCGATCGAAACAAAATCGTTCAGATCGTCGCCGATCAAAAGCAAAATGCGATAACGTTTCGCGATGTGAGCGCGACGTGACGACTTGTCCGACGTCCACTCGTCTCGCTCCTGCTTGCTGAGGATTCGATCAGGTGCGTCCCTCTTGCTCAGCCCAAGCGATTCGAGATTCCGACGCGTTGCGTTCTCAACCGAGTTCTGTCGGTTCGTGACAAAAAACACCGTCACGCCTGCATCTTCGGCAGCCTCTAAAAACTCGAGGGCCCCCGGCACGGCTTCCGCCGCCGCCTCTTCGACCCATTCGTGCCATGAATTGAGCTGAAAGCCGCCGTCCTGTTGAATCAAACGTGCTTGATAGGGCGAATTGTTGAGCACCGTTTCATCGATATCGAGAATCACGGCCGTTGGCAACGGAGTCGCTTCGGGCGGGTGTCCGGCGAGTTCAGATTGCTGGATGAGATCGGCGGACCAAGAGGGAACATTGATCGCAGTCAGCAGTTGCTCTTCGGCGGTACGAAACGCTTGCCGACAGGACGCGACATACTCAGCCGAAGTTTGCATCCACAGCGTCGCGTCGAGATCTTCATGCGTTTGTCGCATGTCGGGAGGAACCGTAGCGTCCTCCGCCGCACTCCCCGTGTCAAACCGCGTCTCAGACGAGTCAAAAGCCGCCGAGGTCGGTTCGACAGACGATGAATCGACCGGGAACGGCTCACTCCTCAACGGCTTCACGGCCCCGAGTTCAGCAACTTCAGGGTTCGGGACGATTGGCGTTGTGGGCTCTGGCCCGTTGGCAAATGCAATCGCTGAATTGCGTTCGCTCTGCGGCTGGCACCCGAGGCATGCGATCGCAGCCAACGACAGAACGGCAGGAAGGGAAAAATGATAGCGCATGTGTAACTCTGTTCCAGGAGCCTCGTTGTATTGTCGGTCGCTGATTCAGTTCAATGGATTCAAGCGAGCCGGTTCAACAGATGGACGATCCTAATCCGCTCCACTCGACTTTACCAACTGCGAATCCCGCATCTATTTGAGTTCATAACACAGCAACCGGTCATGGTCGTGGAGGTAGAGACGGTTGCCGGCGATGACCGGATGAGCCCATGCGTTCTTGTCACTGCGGTAAGGCTGGGTGAAGCGTCCTTTTTCACGATAGCCGCTTGGCGTGGCCTCGACCAAAGCGACCTCACCACGTTCGCCTCGAACATACAAGTGCCCGTCGGCATAGGTGATCGAACCTTTTCCGACGCAGCGATCTTGCCATTTGACCGCTCCGGTGTCCCAGTCCAGACACATCAAGACGCTATTGTTGGTTCCGTAGATATAACCTTCGTGCAACACGAAACCACCGTGATGACTCTCCATTTTCTTCACGAAAAACTCTTCGCTGACGTTCCAACTACTACCACGTTTCGCGACACGTGCTTTACCGCCGCCTGTTCCGTACGCGCTAGCGGCAAAAACGCTGTCACCTTCAACGACTGGAGTGGAGCAATTGGCAGTGCCGTTCGCGGGCGCATCATAATGCCAAAGTGGCGTTCCTCGCGCGGCGTCAACACCAACAACACCACCGTGCAAGAACGCGATGTATTGCTTCGTGCCAGCAATCGTCGCGACGATCGTCGATGCGTATCCGGCGCGAGCGAAGTCACCGCCCATCACTCGACCGACTGGAGAACTCCAAATCGGCGCACCGTTGTCCTTTCGCAGCGCAACGACGCAGCCAGAATTACCACCGGGGGTGCAAATCACTTTGTCACCATCGATAAGTGGCGACTCTGCATACTCCCAATGTCCGTGTTCACCGCCAAAGTCTCGTTTAAAACTTTTCTTCCAAACCGGTGAGCCGTCACGTTGATTCACACAAACCAGCGTACCGTCACTTCCGATCGCATAGATGCGTCCATCTTCGACAGCGGGTGTCCCCTTTGGTCCCGGGAATCCTCCACCGCCTGATTTCGTACCGACCCTAGATTCCCAGATCCCATTTCCGTCATCGAAATTCCTTGCAAAAATGTATTCCTCGTTGGCGCGAGTCCCCAAAACGTAAACCGTGTCCCCGACGACCGCGGGCGTGGAATATCCTTCCCCCAATCCGGAAATGGTCCAAATCAACCGTGGTCCTTCGGCGTCCCACTGCGTCGGCAATCCCGTCGCCGGGCTCTTGCCGTCTCGATTTGGACCTCGCCATTGTGGCCAATCGCTGGTCGCCGTGGGGGTGGGCGAAGCAGCGTTTCGCTCGCTTAGATATCGACGATCTGCCACGGATAAACGTGTCAGGGGCATCACAACGAGTTTTGAGTTGTCTTCGCGCTGGAGCTGCACGTGACCGTCTCGTTCGTCGACCAGTTTTAAACGAACGGTACTGCGGGTACCGTCGCTTGTCGTCCAATGTCGGTACTCGCCAGGCACGCTCTCTTGCGCTACCACCGATAAACTGCCGACTAGCAGCGAGAACAACGCGAAGGCGGGCAAGAACACTCTAACGATCATCAAATGCACTTCCCAATAATGGACGAGAGGGTTTCACGGGAACGGAGTTGGAACACGGAAAGCCCTCCATCATAACGAGTGGATCTGTGAAGGCTTCAACTTTCGCACCCGCATCCAGCGGATCGACATGGACTCCCCCCAGCAATCGGGAGGTCTACTTGCTCGCATTGATCGATTGGGGCTGGTAGACTCATGTCGCTTTTCGCCCCCTCATACTCGCTTAAATGCGCATCCGTGGCGGGCCCCGGAACAGATTGATGTGTGAGTGCAACTCGAACCAAATGCGAGATACAGGATCTCGGCTTCGAAATCGCACGCCAATACAACGAAAGGCAAGCATGCCGGCGTGCGCAGCGGTAGACTGAAAGAGGACTGCGTCACCCACCAGAGTGGCCTCGCGTGAGGCTACTGGATTTTCACTGCAGACGATCTTGGCATCAATGCGATTGCGAGCGTGAGTCAATGCCGACGATAGAAGATACGAACCCGTATGAGCCGCCACGTTTGAAATCGCCAGCCATGAACGCTGCCGTTGAAACGACGGGTGAGCCGGTTGTGTCGCGATTCGTATTCACACCTCAGCACTTGGTCGACACTCTCGCTCGTTTTCGGTCGCAAAACGTGCTTCATCGTCGAATGCGTCGCTTGCGAACACCGATGGTCATCTTGTTTCTTGTCGTGGCCGCTTCCGAGTTGTATCAGGCGAACTACATCAGCGCGTGCATGTTCTTGGTGGCTGCGGTGGTGTTAGCATCCATCCGCTCGCTTGACGAACGGTTGACGAAATATCGCTTTCGAAAAACCCCAATCTGCGATACCGAACAAAGTGTGGAACTCTCTGATGAAGGTCTTCGAGCGATATCGGAGATCGAAGAAGCGTTAGTGAAGTGGTCTGCGTTCACGAGAGCGGTGTTTTTTCGTGATGGCGTTTTACTTTATCGAGGCCCGCAAATTATTCACTGGATTCCCGACACGACGCTGAAACGTTCCGACGATGCGGACCGCATTCGTGGCCTGTTGGCATCCAAGTTGCCAACCAGCAAAGCCGTTTAGCAGATTGATTCAGCGTGTTCGACTGGGCGTGGGGTGCGTCGGCGCGGCCCTTATTGTTGCCATGCATGGACAATGCCGTGTTGGTCCTCGATGCCTTTCTCGTTTGGAATGAACTTGTCGCACGAACCTACTAAACACATCCTCGTTTGCGGCGCTACCGGTTACGTGGGTGGTCGCCTAGTTCCGAAACTTCTGGAAAAGGGGTATGTGGTCCGTTGCCTGGTTCGCAGCCCCGAGAAACTGCGTGCGTTTCCTTGGTGTGATCACGAGCGATTGGAGATTGTCCAAGGGAACCTTGATGATCGCGAGCGTGTGCGGGTGGCGGTGGAAGGTACTGATGCGGCCTACTATCTCGTCCACGCAATGATTAGCGCGGGCGGAGACTACGCGAAACGAGACCGCGAATTGGCAACGACATTTGTCGAAGCGCTGAAAGGGTCGACTTGCAAACGAATCATGTATCTCGGAGGGCTCGGCGAACTCGGCCCCAATCTGAGTTTGCATCTTCGCAGCCGTGGCGAGGTGGCCGACATTCTTCGCACGAGTGAGTGTGCCACGACAGTTTTTCGTGCCGCGATGATTATCGGCTCCGGTTCGGCCTCGTTTGAAATCCTGCGTTATTTGGTCGAGCGATTACCGATCATGGTGACGCCGAAGTGGGTGAAGATGGAAACCCAACCGATCGCGATTCGCGACGTGCTGCGATACCTAGTCGAATGCGTCGACGTGCCCGAGACGGCCGGGCGTACGATCGACATCGGCGGGCTGGACATCTATTCGTACCAAGAACTGATGCAGATCATGGCTAAATCCTTGGGGTTGCGACGCCGAATCATTTTGCCGGTTCCGGTGCTGACGCCACGGTTAAGTTCGGCTTGGATTTCTCTCGTCACGCCGGTGAATGCTCGGATCGCAAGGCCGCTCGCCGAAGGACTTCGAAACCGGACTGTCTGTCGAAACGATGACGCTCAGAACTTAATGCCCGGACCGCTTTTCGACGTGCGAGAAGCGATCGACGCGGCGGTTGGCAAGTTAGAGGACGGCGACATCGAAACGCGGTGGTCGATGGCGGGGGAAATGCCGGGCGATCCTCAGTGGTCGGGCGGGACTGTCTTTGACGACGTTCGATCGGCCGACATTCGGGCTAGCACAGACGAAACCTTCGCCGCTTTGTCGCGGATCGGAGGCAGTTATGGGTATTGGGGTGCGGATTGGTTGTGGTGGATGCGTGGTGTATTGGACAAGTGCATCGGCGGCCCAGGACTTCGTCGGGGTCGGCGACACCCGGAGACACTTTCGTACGGCGAAGTGGTCGACTTTTGGCGGGTGAGCGGATACGAACGCGGCCGATGGTTGCGTCTGCGGGCTGAAATGCGTTTACCCGGTGAAGCCGAGCTTGAATTTCGCGTCGGGCCCCGAGGAGATGACAGTTCCCATCTCGTGCAAACGGCACGCTTTCGCCCACGCGGATTGCTAGGGCTCGCGTATTGGTATTCCGTCTGGCCGCTGCACTTTTTCGTCTTTCCGACGATGGTCAAGGGCATCCGTCAAGACGCGGAAAAGATGAGCCGAGCGAAATCGCCGGTATGAACTTACGCGGCAGCCACGCGTCGGCAAGTGATCAGGTGAGCGATCGCGGCGACCGCCATCGTTGCCCCGATCCAACCGTGGAAATCGATCAGCGTCACCATCCATGGCGTCGTGGTAGACGGCAGCATGCAAGCAAACATGCTCGCAATCGTCAAGAATCCGGTGAACACTAACGCCCAAAACGTCCACGTGGAAGCACGCGAGGGCAGCGGCGCGGACAACCAATCCGTCCACCGGAGAACGGCATACAGCGGCAATCCCACCACCACCATCCCACTGGCGGTCATGTGTGCGAGCAGACGATAGCCGCCGAAGTGACCGCCCCACCAAGTCGGCAATGAGGTGCCGACTAGGACAACGATGGCGACCAGTACAACGGCGAGACAGATTCGGCGAACGAGAATGAACATCACGCGGCCCTCCCTGATGGTGATTCCGAACCCGACGAACCGTTTCCGGACCGACCGACGGCCGTGGCAAATCCGGCGAGCATCAGTAATGCGAGCACCGCGAGCGAAACGGCAACGAGTGCCTTGTACAACTTCCGTCCCCCAAACATTTGGTTCCAAACCTGTCGGTCCCCCTCGGCAAGCCCCTGCAGACTGGCCATCGACGCCGCCTCGCCCGCCTTCGGCGCCGGCCCCTGAGGAGTCACCGTAGATGCAAAGATCAAACCGTCGTTGGCGTGACACTCCAAACACCCAGTCGCACCGAGCGACCAACCGGCCGGCCGTACATTGTGTGCCATCGGCCAGGAAACCATTGAGACCGCATCCGGATTGTCGACAGAAATCTCACGCAGCAAATTCGCCGGATCGGCGGCATCCTCGTCATCGGTTGTCGCAGCGTCTTCGGCATTTTCTTCAGCAGCTTTGGGTTCCGCTCGGGCGTAGACCGCTCCCGTTGAAACGTAAACCGCTTGCTCGATACCGAGCTCCTTTTCGATCGCTTCGAGCGAAGCTGAGACTCGCTCGTTAAACAACGCACTGCCCGCCTCAAACTGCATCGCATCGACCTTCGCGGTTTCCTCGGGTGTGTACTCGCTGGCATCTATTTTTGCGCGGTCATCGCCGAGAGCCTCGACGAGTTGTTTGGACGAGAGTTTCGGCTTGCTGATTTCTTCGATGAATCCACGCCGCACCCGCAGAGTCCGTCGAGTCGCCGCGTAAACTTTCTCGGGCGACAGCGGTATGACCTTGCCGTCTCGAATCTCACCCCAATACGCAGGCCACATTCCGCGAGCCACCGTGACTCGCGACGCGTGTGTTTCGCCCAAATCAGAATCGCCGACGTCCGAGTGTGCGTTGGACATGGGTTGATCGGGAATGAACAGCGGCCCACGGATTGATGGCAATTCGCTGCCCGTTCGGTGAGCTTTGTCACCCAAGCCATGCGACAGCGACGTCATCAAACCTTTGGCAGCCGTCGTCGGCACCGGGCCGCTGTGGCAAGCCGTGCAAGTCAGTTTTTCAAAGTGAAGCGGCGGAAGACCTTCGTGCATCGGCATCGGTGCACCCATCCGTCCCGGCCGGTTCGTGATCTCACGCTGCGTTACCGACCGTTCGGCTTCCTCTTCGTCGAGATAGAAATCCGTCCCCAAGTGACAGCCGACGCAGTTCAATGTCGTCATCGAAGCGAATGATTCGGAGTGCGGTTCACCTTCGAATCCACGAACGATTTGATGATCGATTCCATTGCGGTGACAATCGGTGCATTTCATTCCGGCACGCAAGTGAACGTCCGTGTCGTGAACAAAATGCTCGTCGATACCGACACCATCGGTCACGGTTCGTTGACTATGACATTGGTAACAGGCATTGTTTTCGACGTGACGGACAAGGTCCATGAAGACCGTGCCGTCGGGTCCGAAACGCGTGGCGTCGTATTTGACTTTGGGGAGCTTCGATTGGATCTTCGGATCGTCAGGATCCGTGCCCTCTTTCAATCTCGCGATCGCACCTTCAATTTCACCCAATCGCAGGGCGGCTGTGGGTGCCCACGCAAAGTTTTCGGAACCGATCGTATCGCGTCGCAATTCGAAATCGTAGGCTCCTGACACGGCGTGGCAGATCATGCAATCGACTTCGAGATCACCGGTCAATTCCCACCGTGACGGCGCCGCGTCGTCGCTCGGCTCGGCAGCCTGGGGGCGTTCGTCGCGTGAACCGGCTCCGCCACCGGGCAGTCGCCCGCCGAACTGGCGAACCATTTCCAATTCGGAGATCCCAACCGACTCTGGGTTGAATCGGCCAGGCCAGACGCGATAGCTCAGCGGAAGTTGCGTGCCGGTTCGCTCATCCGTCCAAATCCACGGCTCACCAGGGCGTCCATCGAAAACCGTTTCGTTGTGCGCGTGTTCCAAATCATCATCGGATTTGGCGGTTGCAGAATCCTCGGCGTTTGCGCGAAGTGTGTGGCTGCGAAAGGCGTTGAAGTGCCAACCGTGCGAGATCGTCTCAAAATCGTGGCAGCGGCCACACGTGTTCTTCGGCGAATACGGTTGATCGGAATCCGGCGTGATCTTGCGGTTGTTGAGATCGTATAGATCGATGTGGTGGAGATACCGCTTGTCGCTGTCCGAGTGGGCAAATCGTCGAGAGCCGTCGGCTGCGGACGAACTCGCGTGTGTGCAGGCCAGCAATGCACCGACCAAGCCAACGATTCCGAGAATGTTTTTGCAGGTTTCCATGGGTCATGGTTTTCATGTGCCCGCGTGCCCGCGTCAAGCTGGGAGACAACGGGTCGCAGCGAGTTTCGCGTCGAAATATCAATGCAGACTGCCTCTTCGTCAAAGTCGCTTTCGCCCATTCGGTTGCACGCAGGCAAAGAGGCTGGTGGCTGGCCGCTCGCGATTCCCCACGCGTCGGCGGGAAGTTATATTGCGACCATGCAATCACCCGATCTGTTTGCCGGCATTCACCCACCGCCCGAGCGATTTGTTCCCGAAAAAATTGTGTCGGGCGGCCAGACGGGAGTCGACCGGGGCGCCCTCGATGCGGCGATCATGCTCGGGATCGCTCACGGTGGCTGGTGCCCGGCGGGCCGATTGGCGGAGGACGGTCGGGTGCCCTCGAAATACCAGCTCGACGAGCTGGAATCGCGTTATTATCCGGACCGAACGGAACAAAACGTGATCGATTCGGACGCGACGCTGTTGCTCTATCGGGGCAAAATCACGGGCGGCACGAAGCTCACGTTGCGGATTTGCCGCAAGGCCAACAAACCGTCGCTGAGCGTGTCAGTCGTCGATGGAGACGAGTGTGCGGAGGAAATTGCCGCGTGGTTGGCTGAAATCCGCCCCACGGTGCTCAATGTGGCCGGTCCTCGGGAGAGCAATGCGAAGGGGATTCAAGTCGAAACCCGCGAATTGTTACTCCACCTGCTGGGGTAGACGCTTTTTCCGCCCGAACAGCATCGGCGACTTGTCGGGAGATGCCTTTCGGAAACCCCTCCCGGCCGGTTATTCTATGACGATGAACGGATTCCCGAAGCCTTCCCTTTTCGCCCACAACCTGTTCGCTCAGGGCATCTTCTCATCCATCAATTGGTTGTGGGTCGCTGGAGCCATCGTGGCCGCGTATTTCATTCTCGCAGCGATGGGGCGTCGCCAGAACCGATTGACCGAATTGCTACGCAGCCACGTTAAAAAGACGACGGACGCCAACCTGCCGCCCGAACCCGCCCAGGATATTGAAGATTCTCCGAAATGACCAAAACCGTTTACATCAAAACCGTCGGCTGTCAGATGAACGTTCTGGACAGCGAAATGGTCATCGCTGACCTCAAACGTCACGGCTACCGCGTCGTCGACACTCCCGCCGAAGCCGACCTATTGCTCTACAACACATGCAGCATCCGCGAGCAGGCCGAGGAAAAAACCTACAGTGCGTTGGGCAAACTGCGTGAAACGAAGGCACGCCATCCCGACAAGAAAATCGGCGTGCTGGGCTGCATGGCCCAGAAAGACCAAGAAGTCATTTTCCGCCGTGCCCCGTTTGTCGACATGGTCGTCGGTCCGGGCCAACTGCACGCGTTGCCACAATTGATCACGAATATCGATTCCGGTGAGGGACGCCAAATGGCGGTTTCTCTGTCGCGGACCGATGGCAAACAAGCCGTGGTGGCTCGTTCGCACGAGACCTTCGACCCGCTGCGTGATCCGTCGATGCGGCCGACGCCGTTCCAAGCCTACCTGCGCATCCAAATCGGCTGCGATAAGTTCTGCACGTACTGCGTCGTTCCCAACACCCGCGGCCCGGAACAAGGTCGATCACCAGCCGAGATTATCGCCGAAGCTCGCACGCTCGCCGATCAGGGCTGTCTCGAGATCACGCTCTTGGGCCAAACCGTCAACAGCTATCGCCACCGCAGCGAGGACGGCGACACGGACCTCGCGTCGTTGCTCGAACAGTTGCACGAAATCGAAGGCCTCCGCCGGCTGAAGTTTGTGACGAACTATCCCAAGGACATGACCGAACGTCTGCTGACGACGGTGCGTGATCTGCCGAAGTGTTCGCCCTACCTACACGTTCCGGCGCAAAGCGGCAGCGACGAAGTGCTCAAGCGGATGAAACGCGGTTACACCATCGGCCAGTACATGGAGATGTTCGAGCGAATCGAATCGATCCTTCCCGAAGCGGCCGTTAGCAGCGACTTTATCGTCGGCTTCTGTGGCGAAACCGACGAGGACTTCCAGAAGTCGGTGAAACTGATCGAGCGATGTCGCTTCAAAAACAGTTTCATCTTCCAGTACAGCGTCAGGGGCGGGACGAAGGCAGCCGAACGGCTCGTCGACGACGTGCCACGCGAAGTGAAGGCGGCCCGCAACAATGAATTGTTGGCCGTCCAAGACGCGATCTCGAAAGAGGACAACGAGAAACTGATCGGATCGACTGTCGAAGTACTCGTCGAAGGACCGAGCAAGAAGGCCGACACTTCGGACCCTGATGCGGCGGTTGTTCAAATGACCGGACGGACCCACTGCGACCGTATCGTGGTATTTGACGGCAACCGCCGACAAGCGGGTCAGTTGCTCGACATCTATGTTGACCAAGTCAGCAGTCACACATTGATCGGACGCGTTCGCACCGTCGAGCTCGTGTCGATCGGACTCTAACTCGCCGACAGTTTCATTCTCACGAGTTGGAGATCGCCTCACTCGTGATCGCATGATGCGAAGACTCCGTACGATGGCGACGGTAAAAGAACTCAGCCGCCGGTCGCGATTGTTGAAATCCTTTTTCGACGCAAGTCTCCACGGCCGCGCATTCACCCTTCGTTGTCGGCCAGCCCACACTCTCTCCCCCTGTTCCGCCAGTCCATATGCTTTCCATCGAGACCCCGCCCGTACAAACCCGCCGGCTCACCAACGGCATGACCGTGGTTTGGCAACCGATGCCATGGTTGCGTACCGCGTCCTACACGATGTGGATGCCCGGTGGCATTTCAGCGGAAATCATGGGTTTGTCGTCCGACGTTGATCCGGTGTCTCGCTGTGGATTGGCATCGCTGACGGTCGAAATGGTTCAGCGGGGTGCGGGTCCGTACAGCAGCCGTCAATTTGTCGCTGCCGAAGACAACCTCGGCATCGACTCCAACGGGTCGTCATCGACCAGCATCACGGGTTTCTCTGCGGCCATGCCCGCCGGCTCGCTCGCGCCCGCGATCGGTTTGCTCGCCGATCTCGTTCGTCGACCGCACTTGCCGATCGACCAGTTCGAAGACGCGAAAATGATGCTCCGTCAGGAGATGCTCGCCAACCAAGACGAGCCGACTCAGCGTTTGATCCGTCGACTTCGGGAACGGCAATACGGCATGGCGCTCGGCCGCAGTGGTGTGGCCAGCCCGTTGAGTCTGGAATCGCTGACGATGGAAGACGTTCGCAACTTCTACACCGAGCACTATCACGCCGGTCAGAGTATTTTGGCGATTGCGGGTAACTTCGACGAATCGCAAATCAACGACGCGATCGACGCCGCATTTGGCGACTGGAAATCGGGAACATGGGACGGACTGCCGACTCCCGACCCGATCGATGGACACGAACACATCGAGTTGCCGAGCAGCCAAACGCACATCGGCTTCTCATACGACAACATCCCATACGGGCACCCTGAATATTTTGTGATGCGTGCCGGGATTGGTATTCTCAGTGACGGAATGAGCAGCCGTTTGTTCGACCGCGTTCGCGAGAAGCACGGGCTGTGTTACAGCGTGTGGGCAAACACGCATTCGGTCCCGGCAAGCACGGATCGCGAGGGCAACCGGATCCCCGCGGTAGGAGCCGTTTTCGGATACGCGGGCACCACGCCACAACGAGCCCAACAAACGCTCGACTTGACGCTCCACGAAATCAAACATCTCTGTGATGACCTGGAGGAATCCGAGCTCGAACGGTGGAAGGTTCGCATCCAAAGCAGCCTGATCATGGAACAGGAATCCGCGAATTCACGGGCCGGATCGATCGCCTCGGACATGTTTCAGATCGGACGCGTCATGCCGACCGAAGAACTCGAACAAATCATTGAATCGATCACGCTCGACCAGATCAAAGACTATTTCCAATCTCATACTCCGGAGTCGTTCCGGATCGTGACGATCGGTCCCGAACCGCTCGCCGGTGGCAGCGTGTTTGACGATTCAGCCAACAACGTGGAGGGAAGCAATCATGAGTGAGTTTCGATCGGTCACCTTGCCAAACGGATTGCAGGTCGTCGCAGATATCGATAACCGAGGCTACTCGGCCGCGATCGGTTACTTTGTTCGGGCGGGAGCGCGTGATGAAAACGATGCCCAATCCGGCCTGAGTCACTTTCTCGAACACATGATGTTCAAAGGCACCGCGACCCGCAGCGCCGCGGACGTCAACCGCGAACTCGATGAACTCGGCGGACAAAGCAACGCGTACACGAGCGAAGAGCAAACGGTTTATTACGCCGCAGTCCTGCCCAAGTATCAACGCCGCATGGTCGATCTGCTCTCGGACATGATGCGTCCGCGTCTCGATGCGGATGAGTTCGAAACCGAACGGGGCGTGATTCTCGAGGAGATCGCCAAGTACGAAGATCAACCACCGTTTGGCGCGTTTGAACGCGTGATGGAATGTTGCTACGGACCTCGCGGTCTCGGTCGTCGCGTGCTTGGAACCACGCAGTCGATTGAGAACATGCACGTCGACACGATGCGAGACTACTTCAGTGCCCGTTATCGTCCCGAAAACATGGTGCTCGCCGCGTCGGGCAATGTTAACTTTGATGACCTCGTCGAACAGGCTGGCGAAGCCACCGCGACGTGGAGCGATCTTCCGGTTCCGTCTGCGTTTGCCGCCGATAACAAAGACGTTTTGCCCGCCGGAGTTGATTTGAACCCGCGGTTGGAAATCCCAGACGCCACGCAAGCCTATCGGGTCACGCTCTCGGGCGGTCCCTCCATGGCCTCCCCTGACCGGTTTGCGACGCGTTTGCTCGCGTCGATCATTGGTGACGACGGTGGCAGTCGTCTGTTTTGGGACCTGATCGACACCGGACGAGCCGAGATTGCCACGTTGTGGGCCCAGGAGTACGCCGATACCGGAGCCCTGTTCTCGTATCTGGTTTGCACCCCGGATGAAATGGATTCCAACATCCGATTGATGAACGAAGCGATCGATCTCGTCGTCCGCGAAGGCGTCAAACAGGACGAACTCGACCAAGTCATCAACCGAACCGTTGCCGGCGTGATCATGTCCTCCGAACGTCCATCGCAGCGTCTATTCGGACTGGGAAGTCATTGGCTGTCCTGCCAAGAGTATCTGTCCACCGATGACCTACTCGATGCTTACCGACGTGTGGACATCGAGGCGATCGAAACCGCCGCGCGAAGTTACCTCTGTTGCGACGCGACCGAAGTGATCGCATCTGCGAGTGATGAACCGAGCTTAACGTCATGAATCCGGCTCAAACCGACGTCCCGCCGCTCTTGCGGCTCGATGATCACACGACGATCCTCCCGATCATCCACGGCAGCGGCCAGTTTGCGTGGTTAACCCGTCGGTTTTTGCTCGAACATCGCTTTGATTGCGTCGCGGTGTCATTGCCCGAATCATTCCGCGAAGCGGTCGAACAAGCGGTTTTGGAACTCCCCAAGCCATCGATCGTGATTCAACGTCCGGCGCCGTCGTTTGACTCCACCTACGACGCCGAGCATGATTTCAAAGGCAGTTACGACGAATCCGATGCGGATGATTTTGACGACGATCTCGACGAGATCGCAGCGAGTTATGTTCCGATCGATCCCTGCCAAGGCGTCATCATGGCGATCCGGGCGGCGATGGGAGAGCACATCCCGCGTGCTTTCATCGATCTAGAAACCAACCGGTTTCAACCCTTCTCTACCGTGATGCCAGACCCGTATGCGGTCCGACAAGTTCAGTGCGAGAAGTTCGCCGCCGCGGTGTTGCCGAGTATTCCCAGACCAAGCGACGAGCAAACGCGTGAGCGGATGGCCTACATGGCGGCGCGGCTTGTCGAACTGAGCCAAACGTACGATCAGACGTTGCTGGTCACGAGTGTTCTGGATTGGCCCTGGATTCGCGAAGCCCACCGGCTGCTCAAGGAAGGCAAAGGCGCTGATCTTCATTCCTTCGAACACGATCATGTTACCGTTCCCCAAACGTATTCGGTCGACCCCAAAACGTTGCTGTTTTTGTTCGGTGAATTGCCGTTTATCACGGCGTTGTATGAACGGGCCCGTCGTGAACTCGAGGAGGATTCCAACCTACAGATCGACGGCGTCAAAGAACTCTTGATCGCAGCTAAGCAAAGCTACATGAAGGAGTTTAAGAACCGCGCCCGGAAAGTCACTCCGCTGTTATTGTCGAAGTGCCTCAAGTACATCCGCAACTTGTCGCTCGTGCATCGACGCATGACGCCAGACATGGTGACGATCGTCACCGCGTGCCAACAAATTCTTGGTGATCAATACGCGCTGCACGTGGCGGAAACAGCGAGCCGGTATCCGCTGAAGCCCTCAGCGTTTACCAAGGAACTCGATCCACTCGAAAATGGTCCGATCACGGACTCGTCGCAAATCCCTTTCCACGAACAGTTGACTGACACGGCGATACCGGATGGTGGAGCGTCAAACGAAGAACATAGTCCGTTTGCCTCCGACGCCGACGGCGCGTCTGGATTCGAAAGTTGGGAATACGACCAAGATCCCACGGTGACACTCGGAATTGACCAGGGAAGATTGCCCGATGGCGAGATCGTTTCCTTGGTCAGCCGATTGCCGGGACCGCCTTTGACGTGGCACACGTTGTCGTTGCAGCGTCGACCGACGAAAGACGAACGGGAACGTTGGGAATACAGTTGGAATCCCTATTCGCAGTGCAGTTATCCACCGGAAGACGAACGCATCGAAATGCTTCGCAACCGGGTCTGCGAGCGAGCGCAGGCGATCATGGGCCAAGACCTCGCGCGAACGGAAAAGTTCACCACCAGCGTCAAGGACGGAATCGACATTCGCGATACGCTGCGACACTGGTACGAGAAACAGATCTACGTGCGCGTCATTCCGCCAAGCCGTGGTAAACTCGATGCGTGTTTGATGCTGTTCGATTCACCAGCGGATCCTCGCGACTATCCATGGCGAACGACATGGTTTGCTGAACATCAGTGGGAGTCAACGCTCGCGTTCTACGCCAGCGATTTCACCAAAGAGATGGTAGGACCGGGGATCGGGCTCGGCACTTATGGCGGTGCCATGTTCCTCTACCCGCCGGTTCCAATCCCTGACATTTGGATGGACCGGCGTCTCAATTTCACCGAAACGCTCGAAGAACGTCTGATCGCTGCGGCGTGCATGCATTCCCGCGGACGTCAAATCGCGTTGATGAGCGGATTGCCTCCGGGGGCCGGGTGGAGACGGCTCGCCCGACGCTTCAAGAAACAATTGATTCATGTCCCTTTGACGTCGTTCAGCGACCAAGAGGTGCAGCAATTGCGGATGGTTCACGTACTCAACGGCAGCGAAGTACGCAGCTACGCGGCCGAGTTTATTCGCAAGGCCTGATCCGCTATTTCGACTTCGCGGAATCTCCCACCAGCTTGAACTCGATCGGGCTTTGGGATCGCAGATGCAGATCGCGCTGCGGGAACGCGATCACGATATCATGTTCGCGGAACAGTCGATCGATCGAAAGCCGCACTTCGGTTTCGATCTTACGCATCTGAGACACCGTTCTCGCGTTGATCCAGAAATGCAACTGGAACGCGAGCGCGTTGTCGCCGAAATCGTTGAACCAAACGAACGGCTTGGGGCGATCGTTGACGTCGTCGTTTTCAGCCGCTGCCAATTCAAGCAACCGCATCACTTCCTCCAACGGCGAACCGTACGCGACACCAACGCTGATCGAGGTGCGTAGCCGATCGTCGCGGCGGGTGAGGTTGATGACATTATTTTCGAGAAACTTGCTGTTCGGAATGATGATGTCCAGGTTCTCGCCCGTGCGAATCGTGGTACTCCGTGCTCCGATCGTTTTGACATTGCCGTAGGTGTCGTCGACCAGGATCAGGTCACCGGCTCGGATCGGACGTTCGGCGAGCAAGATCAGCCCGCTAATAAAATTATTCAAAATGTTTTGGCTGCCGAATCCGACACCGATCGCAATGGCACCCCCGAGGAAGGTGAACACGGTCAGCGGAACGTTGGCATATTTGAGCGCCGCGAGCGCAAAGAGCGTCATTAAGGAATAGAACGCGAGCGACTCGATCGCATCCGCTCCGGCCTCAGCAACCCCGAACTTGGGCAGGCGGTTGCCCAGCAAACTGCTGATCACCCGTGCGGCGAAATAGCCGAACAAGATGAACAATAAACTGCTGGCAATCTTGCCGACCGTGATCGATGTGTCATCGATGTTGGTGAGTTCATACGTCCAGATGCGACCAAGCCATGCCCAACCATCGCTGACCCATTCACCCAAACTGCGTGACGGCGCGCCTTCAATATCAAACCGCAATCGACCGAGCGTACGCGCCGCACTGTCGAGTCCGAGCATGGCGCTGTTGTAGAACTCGACTTGCTTGGACAACGATTGATAGTTCGTGTCGAGCCATCGTCGCACCCCGGCATCACCATTACCGAGCGCATCAATTCTCGCGGCGACGGCACTTTGCGTTTCGCGGGTTTCGAGCAGCTTGAGCAGCTTGGTTTGCTTTTCCCGAGCGACCTCTTGCAACTGCTCGTTGACTTCCTCGAGCCATTGCCGCTCTTCGTCCCGTTTCGCTTGGCCGGTCGCGATGAAGTACCGTCGTTGCCACGATGTTCGGATCATCGGCAATCGTTGCAAACGCTGATTGACAATCGTCTGCTCGACCTGGACCGTTCGTTCGACAACGGTTAACGCTTCGACCCGTTCGACGAGGTCCATGGAAGGATCCAAGGTACCATCGAGTTCTTGGCGAGCGGTAAAACGTCGTTGCTTTGCATGCTCCAACTCGGATGCGATCAACGCCAAGCGTTGCTTGAGTTCCTTTTCCTTGACGTTCAACTCCGCGATCTTGGCGTCAAGCGTTTGCTTGGAAAAGAGCACCTGCGGACGAACTAATTCCCATCGCTTTTCATCAATTCGCGTTTGGACAGCTAATTTCTTCTCGGATGCCTGTTCGATGGCGAGTTGCTGGCGACTGAGAACAAGTGTCTCTTTGGCGAGCTGCACTTCGAGCTCGTACGATCTCGCGTTGGGATCAAGATCGGTGCCGCCCGATTCCTTCCATTGACGCCGCGACTTTTCCGCCGCGTCCACACGCTGCTTTGCCCGTTCGACGGTTTCGCGGGCGGCGAGAATGGTGGCCTCCAACGCATCCCGTTTGCCCTTTGATGCCGCTAACGCGTCGCCGATTTCATCTAGCAACGTGATCGAATACGGGGGACCTTCCTCCACACCTTCGAGGTCGAGCCGATTCAGCTTGGCTTCGAGTTCGAGGGTGCTCGCCTGCAAGTCCTGAAGTGTCGCGTTGGCTGTCTTTTGTTGTGCGATCACAACATCGATCTGCTTCAGCAAATCAACATTGGACTGAGTGGTTTCGCGGGGGGCGACGTCCGCGTTGGATGCATTCTCGGGCTCGCCGTCAGAAGAGCCAGAGGGTTTGGCCTGCTCCTCCTGCAGCATCGCGATTCGCAGTTCGCTAGCGACATATTCGCTCTTTTCTTGCAGACGGCTGGTCGATGGCTGGACGTCCACGCCCTCCTGCGCGAGAACGCTGGTGCCCCACGGCGTTGCCCCTGTGAAACAAACCAGGCTGAGTACCGCCGTAACCGTGACGAATCGAGTCGACCTCATGTTGCCGCCCATGGCATTGTATTGACTTCCTAACCAATCATTGCTGCAAAATCGCAATCACACGCCAGAGATCATTCACCGCCACGGTGGCGACTGCCAGTCCGATTCGATGAGTAAAATGAGCAGGAAGGAGTGATCATCCGAATCCCGACGCATTGGCAAATAGTCTATCTGGGCAACCTAGGTCAAGACGAATCGCCTCTACAGGGTTAGACGCGGAACGCCCATGCCGCTCAACGTGATTTCGACTTGCCTTCCTGAGCTTCCTCTTCGGCGCGAGTGCGTTTTTGGAAGTACAGCTTGATCGGAACCTCGCCAAAGGGCAGGTGATCGCGGAACCAACCGAGGATGTAACGCTGATAGTCGTGTCCAAACGCGTTCGGATCGGTACACATCAGCACGATGGTTGGCGGCTCCGTCGAGACCTGAGTTGCGAAGAAAATTTTGGCCCGACGGTTTTGGTACAGCGGTGGCGGATGGAGATCGACCGCCGCGCGGAGCACGCGATTAAGCTCTCCGGTCGAGACGCGTGATTTGGCTTGTTTGTGCAACATCGCGGCGTGGTTGAGCAGCGTCTTCACGTTTTTCCCGGATTGTCCGGTGATGAACGCGATCGGTGCGTAAGAAAGCGTGGTGAATTGGTGTCGCAGATACTTCACCCACTGTTCGGTCGGTACCTGGCCCGAATACAGATCCCACTTGTTAACGACAAAGATCACGGGTTTGTGATGCTCCATCACGTAGCCGACGAGTTGTTTGTCGACTTTGCTCGTTTTTTGCGTGGCGTCGAAGAACATCAACACAACGTCGGCACGTCGAACGCTGCGTGCGGCACGGTGCGTGGAATACCATTCCAAGTCGGTCCGCACGCTCTTTCGTTTCCGCAATCCCGGAGTGTCGATCGCGGTGAAGGTCTGACCGTCGACCTCAAAGTTCACGTCGACACTGTCCCGCGTCGTCCCCGCAACTTCGCTGACGATCATCCGTTCGGATTCGGCGAGCGTGTTGACAAACGTGCTTTTACCGACGTTTCGACGGCCGACGATGGTGATCTTCATCGCCGATTCGGGTGCGAGGGTTTCATCATCGGCGGGCAACCGATCCACGATCGCCTGCATCAGATCATCCCGACCGCGGTTTTGCATCGTGCTGACCGGAATCAACATCCCACGGCCGAGCGAGCGGAATTCTTCCGCATGAATTTCTTGGTGAGCCTCGTCCGCTTTGTTGACGACCAAAATCACGGGTCTTTCCACCCCGCGTAATCGTTCGACGACTTCGGTGTCCAAAGGCATCACCCCGGTTTTGATATCGACGACCAGCAAGATCACGTCGGCCGAGTTGATCGCCATCTCGATTTGGCGTTTGACGTCGGCGGTCAAGTCGTCCGCGTCGACGACGCCCACGCCTCCGGTATCGACCAGTTCGAAATACCGGTCATCGGTTTCGATCAGCGTCGTCATCCGGTCGCGCGTTACCCCCTCGTAATTATCAACGATTGCTAAACGGCGTCGTGCCAACCAGTTAAATAGACTGCTTTTGCCGACGTTTGGCCGGCCGACGATGGCAACTTGAGGAACGGGCATGGGGTGAGGAGCTAAGGAGCGAGGAGTTCGGAAAGAGGCGAGTGTGGCGCGAGCACTTGAGTCGACACTCGGCAATGCGACATGGTAGACTCTGCGCTCCATTTTCAGAATGCCATGGCGGCACGAACGTGACGAAAACTCGCTTTTGAACAGCAATTTGAGCCATTCCAGCCCCGACGACTCCCTCCCCCCCGATCACCCTGGTGTGTTCCACTCCACTGACGAGATCGTTGAGGCCGCGGGCGAACTACTCGCCCATCTGCAACGCAGCGGAATCCGGTTTGTGCCTCAACCCAGTGAAGCAGGAGTGGCGGAGTGGTCGGAATCGTTCACCGACGCCAGCGAACCTGAACAGGCGGCCGTCGCGGAGGCAGCCGCACCCCCTGCGGCGACGGTAGCGGCGAACGCACCGTCGACCGAGACAACGAGCGCACCTCCGGCCTCCCCACCCCCTCGCGCGGCGATGCCGACCGGGGCGTTGTCGGCAACGTCGACTCCCTACGGGGGCGAATCGCTGCCGATCGCCGATCGGGTCGCTCAATTGGAAGCGATGGCGCAAACCGTCGCCGGATGCACCCGATGCAAGGCTCTGGCGAGTTGCCGGACGCAAACCGTTTTCGGCGAAGGCAACCCGGCACCTCGGTTCGTCTTTTTCGGTGAAGGCCCCGGAGCGGACGAGGACAAGACCGGACGCCCGTTCGTCGGCAAGGCGGGGCAATTGCTGACGAAAATGATCGAAGCGATCCGCCTCAAACGCGAGGAGGTTTACATCCTCAACACGGTGAAATGTCGTCCCCCCGGGAACCGCAACCCCGAACCCGGTGAAGTCGCCAATTGTCGCGAGTACTTTGAGACTCAACTCGACATCCTACGCCCCGAGTACATCATTTGCCTCGGCGCCGTCAGCTCGCAGGCACTCCTGCAGACAAAGCTTTCGATTGGGCGATTGCGTCAATCGTTCCACGATTACCACGGCAGCAAAGTGTTGGTGATCTATCACCCCGCGTACTTACTGCGAAACCCTGACGCCAAGAAAGCCGCCTGGGCGGATCTGCAATTGCTGATGAAAGACGCCGGTCTCTAAACCGCTAGGCAGGAATGACGGTGCAGCATCCTACTTGCCTTTTGGGCGTTGGTCGGGGCCGCTCCATCTTTGCTAGGACGTCGGAATCGAGACGGCGCAAGTTTCGCTTCGACACCTGGTCGCGCCTTAGTCACGATGGCGACGGCAGGCGATCGTCCCAGAAGACTCATGCCTATCCTGCTTAATCGCACCCTGACGAACTCTCGACCGGGTGACGCTCATTTATCGCAGACTTCCCGAATTTGCGGTATTCGCGGCACGCTGCTAACTTAAGGGTGGCCCTCCAGCTTTAATGCAAGCCCTGTGGGTTCATAACTGCCGCTGACGCGTTGTAACATTGGGGGTGTATTTTGACGCACCACCAACGCGGTTTTCATTTCCATTCGTTAGGCGAACGATCTATGAAGCGATTCGTGATTTGGCTCTTTCTGGGCGTCTTTCTCATCGGATGGGGCATCGATGCTCAGGCCGTTGGTCCGCAACTGACCAAACGCCAACAAGCGATCAAGCGGGAAAACGAACGCAAGGCACGCGAAGCCGCACGGGCGGCAGAGCGGGCGAGGAACAATCAGATCGCCAAGACAAACGAGCGAGAGATTCCCGAAGTCGAAATCACGATCGCACCGGTCAACCCGAACACGAAAGCCGATGTGCTCAAATCGGCGGCCAAGATCGACGCGATCATCGAAGCCGATCTCGCCCGACGCGGTATCGAACCCAACCCGCCTGCCAGTAATGAACAATTCATGCGTCGGGTGTATTTGGACATCACCGGACGCGTTCCCCGAGGACGCCGAGCGTGGACGTTTCTCGCGTCCAAGATGCCTGAAAAACGTTCTCTGTTGATTGACCACCTCCTCAATCAACCGGGCTACGCGAGCCACATGTTCAACTATTGGGCCAGCATCCTACGGCTCAACGATACCGGATCGAACCGTCTGTACCTGCGTCCCTACGGGGATTGGTTAAAGGAATGCTTCCAGGACAACGTGGCGTTCGACCAAATGGTGTTCGAGATGCTGACCGCGGAAGGTAAGACGTGGGAGAACCCCGCGGTCGGTTACAAACTCCGCGACCGCGGCATGCCGCTGGATAACTTGAACAACACGGTTCGAAACTTCCTGGGGACTCAAATCGGATGCGCCCAGTGCCACGACCATCCGTTCGACCGTTGGACTCAGCAAGAGTTCTACGAGTTGGCTGCGTTCGAAGGCGGCGTTCGAACCGGGGCGCCGCCCAATGCGAAAAACGTTCCTGACAACAAATTGATCAACACGTTGAGAGAAAGTCTCAGTCCCCAAGAAGGCCAACGCCTTCGTCAATTTGTCAGTGCGAACCGACATCAAGTTTACGAAAACCCCAAGGCCAAATTGAAATACCCGTTCGACTACGCGTACAGCAACGCGGAGGCGGGCGAAATCGCCAAGGCAAACGTGATCTTCGGCGAGATGCCCGATCTCGAACCCGGACAATCACGCCGGGAAGCGTTCGCATTGTGGCTAACGTCCAAGGATAACCCGAGGTTCGCGTTGACGATCGCAAACCGCATGTGGAAGCGAACCATGGGCGTCGGCGTCATCGATGAGGTTGACAATATCACTGACGACACGGAGCCGTCGAATCAAGAGTTGATGGATTTCCTCGAGTCGGAGATGAAACGCCTGGACTTCGACCTGAAGGAGTTCGTGAGAATCATTTACCACACACGTACCTATCAGCGGCAAGTTTCCTATGGCGGCTACGACCCCGCCGAGCCGTACTACTTCCCCGGCCCTGTGCTTCGCCGGATGACCGCCGAACAAGTCTGGGATTCACTGCTGACGCTGAGCATCAAGGCGCCTGAAGCGTACCTTCGTCCCGATGACTCGGAATACATCGAAGCCCTAGACCTTGATGGCAGTGCGAGCCAGGACGAGATCCTCGCGCTCTTGACGAAAGTCCCCGAAGCTCAAAAAGCGATGCGGGTCGCCGAGTCCGGCCAGCGGTATCAGAGCGTGACCCTGCGTCGTGCATCCGAACTTCCTCAACCGTTGCCGGCGGCTCACTTCTTGCGGCAGTTTGGCCAGAGCGATCGCGAGATCATTTCCGAAGGATCGACCGAAGGCACAGTTCCCCAATTGCTCGCTCTCTTTAACGGTCCGATCACGCACATGATGCTCGAAGCCGGATCGGTGATCTACACCGAAGTCGAACAGGCGGACGGGATTTCAAATCGGATCCGCATCATCTTCCTCAGTGTTCTCGGCCGGATGCCGACCTCGGAGGAAATGTCCGTCGCGTTGAGCGAGATTCGTGAATCCAGAACAGCCGGTTATGGAAACATCATCTGGTCGCTGCTCAACACCCGCGAGTTTTTGTTTGTGCAATAGCCGAGCCTTTTCTCGGGACCTCACGTTTTTCCCTTTGCGTTCGCCACGGTTTCACTAAACCGATTACGGAACACCTCCATGAAATTCCAAACCAACGAAGATCAATGCCGACGTGCTTTTATGCAGTCGGTTGCCAAATCATGTCTCGGCGTGACCTTGCTGAGCGGACTCGATCAAGTCGCGATGGCGGCTTCCGCGAGCGGATCCGGCAAGGGCAACAAACGGATGATCTATCTGTTCATGAACGGCGCGATGAGCCAACTCGACACGTTCGATCCCAAACCTGATAGCGACGTTCAGGGACCGACGGGGGTGATTCAAACGCGGCTCCCTGGGGTGCAGTTCAGCGAACACCTCCCCAAACTCGCTGCCGCCGCAGACAAGTTGGCGGTCATCCGCTCAATGAATTCCTCCACCGGTGCTCACGGCCCCGGCCAATATCTGATGCGGACGAACTACCGCGAAATCGCTTCGACGGTGCATCCCGGTTGGGGATCTTGGATGCACATGATCCATGGCCGCATCCACCATTCGCTGCCAGCCAGCGTCCACGTTGGTGGTGGCCAAGGTCCGGGCTACCTGGGCACCGCGTACGCTCCGGTTCCTGTCGGCGATCCTGACAAAGGGATTGAAAACACGAAGTCGCCCTCTTATGTCACGGACTCATTGTTCGACCGACGCATGAAATTGGCCAATGTCTTTGACAAATCGTTTCGCGCACGCACGTCAGGCAACATCGAGGTCTCTGGCTACGATGAGCTTTATAGCGAGGCGATCGGGCTGCTGCGGAGTGAAGATCTTGCCGCGTTCGATATCACGGCGGAGCCTGAAGCGATACGAGAGAAATACGGCAAATCCAAACTCGGCCGGGGCTGCCTGCTGGCCCGCCGATTAATCGAACACGGTGTGCGGTTTGTCGAAGTCGGCTACGGAAGCTGGGACCACCACAACGAACTCGCTCAAAACATGAGCGAACGTGGAGCCGCGCTCGATCAAGCCCTCAGCGCGTTGCTAGAAGACCTGGAACAGCGTGGCTTGCTCGAGGACACCCTCGTGGTCGTCGGTACCGAGTTTGGCAGGAAACCCAAGATGAACGAGCGCGCCGGACGCGATCACCACCCGGCCGCCTACTCATGCGTTATGGCCGGAGGTGGAATCAAAGCGGGACAAGTCTACGGTGAAACCGATAGCGATGCGTTCTACCCAGACCGCGATCCCGTCAGCGTCGAGGACTTCAACGCCACCATCGGCACCGCGTTGGGCTTGCCGATTCGCAAAGAGTTCTACTCACCAAGCGGACGTCCGTTTACGATCGCCCACGATGGCGATCCGATCAAAGAAATCGTCTAGCGCGTTTTCAGTCGTGGCTTGCCGCTTGCAATCCGACCGCCCCAATGACGCATCATTGGGTCGATCGGGTCTGCGTTGGGTTCTTCGGCAGGATCCACATCAGTAGTGACATTCCGAGTAACGCACTCATCGCCGAACCGACCAGGACGCCTGTCTTGGCCGTTGCCAGGCCGTCGCTACCAAAGGCCAGCCCATCGATGAACAAGGCCATCGTGAAACCGATCCCCGCTAGGCAACTGCCGCTGATCAGGACCGGCCACCCGATGCCCTCGGGAAGTTTCGCCCAACCAAGCCGGATCGCTAGCCAGCTGAAGGCGACGATCCCGAGCGGTTTGCCAACGACAAGCCCTAACACGACAGCGATCGCAACCGAGTCGTTTAGGTTTGCCAGTTCAATCGCCACACCGGCATTGGCGAGTGCGAACAAAGGCATGATCACGTAGGCAGTCCATGGGTGCAGCGAGATCTCAAGACGCTCGAGTGGCGAAACCAATTCCCGGGTCAACCGTTGAACTTCATGAACCGCTCTGGTGCGATGTCGTTGCTGCGACCACCGCGAGTTTTCAAAGACGTCTTTCAGACGGCTGAGATACTCACGGAATCGTTCGGGAACCAGCACCGCTCGGGCGGGAGTTTGCAATCCGAGGATGACGCCGATCAGCGTCGCGTGAACCCCTGATTCGTGCAGCATCAACCACGCCAATGCCCCCACAGCGATATACGGTGGGAAACGGCGGACACCGATACGCGAGAGCACTTGCACCATCACGATGCAAACGACCGCCATCATCAGGAACTCATAGTCCAGTGATTCGGTGTATCCGATCGCGATCACCAAAATCGCGCCGATGTCATCGACAATCGCCAGCGACAACAGCAGCACACGGAGGCTGTTCGGAACTCTTGGACCGAGCAACGCCAAACATCCGACCACGAACGCGATATCGGTTGCCATCGGAATGCCCCAACCGTTCATTCCCGCCTCGCCGTACTGCAGCGAGAGATACAACGTCGCGGGAATGACCATGCCCCCGATGGCCGCAGCGATGGGCAATGAAGCACGCTTCCAATCCGAAAGTGAACCATGCACGATCTCGCGTTTGACTTCCAATCCGATCACGAAAAAGAAGATCGCCATTAATCCGTCATTGATGACGTGGTGCAGCGAGTGGTGAAAAACGAAGCCACCGAAACCCAACACGACGTCGGTTTCCCAAAACGCCAGATAGGCACCCGCGAGCGACGAATTGGCACAAACGAGTGCGATGATCGTGCAGACGACAAGAACGATCCCACCGCCGGCTTCGATGTGGAGGAACCTCGCAAGCGGCCGAAGTATCCGATCGACCGGTTGTTCAGGTAGCAAGGGTATGATGGCGTCGTCGGAGCGCGACGTCTGTTCGTCGGGACGGGTTAGGGTTTGCATTGATTTCCATAGGCATAAGGTGGGGCCGAAGTTTCAGGGCGGCGAGCCTGTTGTTGAATGGAATAACGCAGCAAGTTCTGGTCCGAGTGACTCCGCGTCGTGTTTCGCATGAGTTTCGACACCGTCCGGGTGTCAACGCGGGTTACCAAGGGAAACCCGCGTTGACGAAGTCCAGGTGATGTGGGCGACGGTTTTCCGACGGAGTGGTGCAGAAAAGGCGTGTCTACCGTCAGTTCACGACGCATGGATGTAGGTGGCATCTTGTTTGCTTGGATGGTCTTTTCGATTTCATTGAAAGTCTGCCCGGGGAATCCAAACACTCCAGATTTGAAAGGAACCCGATCATGTTGATGCGCAATCCTGAATGCTTCGTCGATCAAGACGTCCAAAAGCGAATCGCCGAACCTGTTCAGTCTCGCACCCCGCGTGAAACGCTACTCGGTCAGATCGTGTTGATCATGTGTTTCATCATCGCCGTGCTATTGCGATCACTTAACTAAACAGGTCACCGAAATGACTCGGTGAATTTTTGAATGCGAGTTGACGGCGTTCAAACTTGGGGCTCGCGCCGTTCCGCAAAGCCTGATAGCGGCAGGGCGCAAGCCCTCCGGTTCAAGCCCACTCAAATCAATACTTCGCAAAACGCAACTGATTAGCCGGTATTCAAACCCGACGTGGAACCGGACGGCTTGCGCCGTTCCGATAAGTCTTTTAGCAGCAGGGCGCGAGCCCTCCGGTTCGAGCCCACTCAAATCAATACTTCGCAATACACAACTGATTAGCCGGTATTCGAACGTGATGTGAAACCGGACGGCTTGCGCCATTCCGCTAACAAAAACCACGCTGTCCCCAATCTCCTTCTCTTTCCGTTTTCAAAACATGATCACCAACAGTCGAACCATGTTCCAAAATCTGTATGTCACCCGTCTCGATCGTGATCGCTTGTTGAGTCTGCTCGAAAGCAATTTCACGCAGGCGATCAGTAATGGCCGTTTTCATCTGACCGAACTCAAGGAGCGGATCGAACGAGCCACTGTGGTTGACTCAAAAGACATGTTGCCCGAAGTCATCACCATGAACACGACGTTCAAACTACTCGACGTACCACGCAAGGAAGCGGAGACGTTCACGTTGGTGTATCCCGACGAAGCCTGCATCGCCGAAGGGAAACTCTCGATTCTTTCGCCGCTCGGTGCCGAGTTACTCGGACGCCGCGTGGGGGACTTTGTGCGATTGCGGGTCCTCAACCGTGATACCGAAAAACGCGTTGAGAACATCTCATTCCAACCCGAACGTTGCGGCGTGTTGAACCTGTGAGGAGGCATCGTTCCGTGATCGAGAAATCGTACCAATGGTAATTTTCTGTCACGCAACGCACAGGTCGACACACCTCCGATCGGAGCGGGTAGAATCGGCGTTTTCGAACTCCGATTCGCCCGATCCGATTGGACCATTGCTTTGTTTTCCGAATTCCGTGCGCTTTCCATCACGATCGGAATCGCCCTCGCACTCTTCATGTATGGCGTGTGTCTGTTCGGTTTCTCGCTCGCTCACGAGGCATCGGTAACGGCAGCGGTGATCTGCCTGTGCGGGGTGTGGTGGTGTACCGAGGCGGTCCCCATTCCGGTGACGTCTCTGGTTCCGTTCGTGCTGTTTCCATTCACCGGCGTGCTCGACCATACTCAGTTAGCGGGCGCCTACGGCGACAAATTTGTATTGCTGTTTCTCGCCGGATTCATGATTTCGCGGGCGGCCGAGAAATCGTCCACGCACCTGCGAGTTTCTCACGGGATGATGCGGATACTTGGTACCCATTCACAGCGGCGCATCGTGCTCGGATTCATGCTCGCGCCTGCGTTCTGCAGCATGTGGATATCGAACACCGCGACGGCGTTAATCATGTTGCCCGTCGCGATCGCGTTGCTACAGGAAAAAAGCGACTCCAAGCTGCATGTCCCTTTGCTACTGGCGGTTGCGTATGGATCCAGTATTGGAGGGATGGCCACGATCATCGGAACGCCGCCCAACGGCGTTTTTGTCTCGATCTACGAACTGCAAACGTCGCAAACCGTTGACTTTCTCTCCTGGCTCAAAATCGGGGTTCCCATCACGGCCGCCATGTTGGTGGTCACCGGCTATTGGTTAACACGTGGTTTGGGCGGGTCGGCGGACTTTCAGATCCAAAGTCTTGGCCCTTGGACACCGGCGCAGCGTCGCGTGCTCGCCATCATTGGGGCAACCGCGTTTCTGTGGATTACCCGCACGGGTCCGTTCGGCGGCTGGTCCAGTTGGTTAAACGTCCCCATGGTCCACGACGCAACGGTCGGGCTGGGCGCCGTGGTGATGATGTTTTTGATTCCCAGTGGTGAGGTTGATGAAAAGGGACACGGCGAAACGTTGCTTGATTGGGCAGCCGCCCGCGACATTCCCTGGGGTATCCTGATTCTGTTTGGCGGCGGACTGGCGATAGCCCGTGCGGCCGAATTGTCTGGACTTTCAGAACGGATCGGTCTTCAGTTGACACTCCTCAACAGCCTTCATCCGGTGCTTTTGATCGGGATCGTTTGCTTGACCGTGACGTTCCTGACCGAGTTCACGTCCAATACCGCCACCACGACGCTGCTCATGCCGATACTCGGCGCAGCATCCGCTGGGGCCGGCTACGATGCTGCGATACTGATGATTCCCGCTGCCCTGTCGGCGAGCTGTGCCTTCATGTTGCCCGTCGCCACGCCTCCCAACGCGATCATTTTCGGCTCCGAAAAAATCACGGTACGCGAAATGGCTCGAACCGGATTTGTGCTCAACCTCGCTGGTGCCGTCCTGATCACCGCGATCTGTTACTTCATTTTGGACTTAAAAACTGGCCTACTTTGATCACGATCCGCGGGGCGGACTCACAGACGGCGCTCGCTCCAGCAATTTCGCATCCGCGGGACTTGCCCAAACTGAGAAATGCGTAACCATGTCGTCAGCCACCGAAGGTCGCCCCCTCTCACCGCAGTCAAACCGCTCATGTCGAACGAAAATCCGGAAGAACAAACCGATTTGATGTACCGCCAATTCAAACTGCTGATCTTTCTGTTCGTCATCGTCCCGATCATCCTGCTGGTGCTCTTCATCGAATTTCGATTTCGCTCCTTCGAAGCCGCCGTACCGCCACAAGAACCGAGTATTCGTGACGAAGCCCGCATGGAAATCGATGTCATGCCATGGCATCCGGTTGACGGGCAACGGTTGTACGTGCCCGCCTATTCGCATGTTTACCACCGGGAAGGCGACCCGCATCTTTTGACCGTCACCCTCCACATTCGCAACACCGATGTGGATGATGAAATTGTCGTCACTTCAGTGCGTTACTTCGACACCGGCGGCAAGGAACTGCGTTCGATGTTGAAGAAACCGTTGAAACTTGCTCCCTTGGCCGCGACCGAATTTGTCATCGAACGCGAAGACAAATCCGGAGGCAGCGGCGCGAGTTTTATCGTCGAGTGGCGAGCCGGCACGGAAGTCAACCAACCCATCGTCGAAACGGTCATGATCGATACGAAAGGCCAGCAGGGCATTTCCTTCATCTCGCCTGGAGTCATCCTCAGCGAGGGGACGACTGACTCGGAGGACTAGGCTGCCGAGGATACTCCGAACGGTCACGTGTCCTCCGCCGCGTGATTAACGGAAATCGTCCGCGTTGATACCGTGCCTCCTGAGTAACTTGTTGAGCCCCTGTCGAGACATTCCGGCTTGGCGGGCTGCTGACGCGATGACGCCCTCGTGTTTTTGCAACAGCGCGTTGAGATACTCCCGGTCAGCATGATCGAGAGCTTGGTCCCTCGATATTTCGGCGAGCGAATGCCCGTTTGTCGCCCGCGACTCCGGTTCACACAGTTGCTGCGGCAAATCGACGACGTCGATCTCGTTGCCTTGTGCCAGAGTAATTGCCCGTTCAATCACATTGCGAAGTTCACGGATGTTACCCGGCCAGCGATAGCGTCGAAAACACTCGATCACTTCAGGCCGAAACCCGGTGATGCGGGATTCCTTCGTGCGCAGACGATCAAGAAACGATTCCGCCAACAATTGGATATCGTCGCCACGTTCGCGAAGCGGAGCCAACTCGATATGGATCACGGCAAGGCGATAGAACAAGTCTTGGCGAAAACGCCCCGACTCGACTTCCGATTGCAGATTTCGATTGGTCGCGCAGACGAAACGGGTGTCAATGCTTACCGATTTGGTTGCCCCCACCGGCGTGAAGGTTTGCTCCTGAATGGCTCGTAATAATTTCGCTTGCGCCGCCGCGGGGAGTTCACCAATTTCGTCTAGGAACGCGGTGCCACCATCACAGCTTTCGAGCAGTCCTTTCTGATCTCGCAACGCCCCCGTGAAGGCTCCCTTCACATGCCCAAACAGAACGGATTCGAACAGCATTTCCGGAATGGCGGTGCAATCGATGATCTGAAACGCATTCTCTCTGCGTGGGCTTTGACGGTGAATCGCTTTAGCGACCACCTCTTTTCCCGTGCCGCTTTCTCCGGTAATCAACACGTTGGTGTCGCTCGCGGCAACACGATCGACGATTTCGAGCAGGCTCAGCATCGGCGGACTTTCACCGATGATTTCGGGGTACTTGGTTCGTAGATCTGACGGAGGCTTCTGATCGCGTTCCTCCTGAGTGATCTTTGTCGATGGTCGAGTCGCACGCTCGACGGCGATCAACAATTCTTCGAACTTCACTGGTTTGAGCAAATAATCGGCGATTCCCAACCGAACGCTTTCGATCGCGGTCGGGACCGATGGAACGCCCGTCACAACGATCATTGGGATGTGTGAGTACTTGGCACGTCCCTCCTTGAGCAGTTCCAACCTCAAATTACCGGGCATGTTGAGATCGGTCAGAATCAAATCGACCGGATGCTCCTGAAGCACCGCGGTCGCATCGTGAGCGTCTTCGACGCAAATGCACTCGTATCCTTCGTCACGGAGCAATTCAGCCGTGGTGTTTCGATACAGCGGTTCATCGTCGGCGATCAAGATACGGAGTGCTTTGTCATTCATATCAACATCTTACCGTCACCCAAATGTTCGCGTAATCCTTCCGCTCAAACGGATGACGGTGATCGCAAACTCGAACTATTCGATCGGTTCCAAACGCCGTGGCAATCGCACCGTGAACTCGGTACCAACCCCGACTTCGCTTTTCACTTCGATCGTTCCCTTCATCGCCTCAACCAGACTGCGACTGACCGAAAGCCCCAGTCCCATGCCTTGTCCGACCGCTAATGCTTTGGTACTGAAGAACGGATCAAAGACTTGCCGAAGGTGTCCTTCGGAAATCCCATGTCCCTGATCGGCGACTCGCAGCGTCAAAGAGCGATCGTCCGTGTTCGCGGAGATCTGAATGGAAGAGCCCGACCGGGACGCCTGCATCGCGTTATGAACCAAATTCAGCAACACCTGTTTCAATTCCCCTTCCCGCAAGACGACTTCGTCAGGTCGTAGCTCGTTGTTTGTTTGCGTCGAGCCGAAATGTGTTTCCACATTCACTTTGGTCTTGCGTGACAACGGCAGCGAGAGCGAGACGACCTCGTCGATCGTGCGACGGATCGAAAACAAAGCTGCCTTCTGCTGGCTGGGCCGGTAGAGCTGATACATCTGGTGGGTGATCGCGCTCATCCGATCGATCTCACGGTCGATCAATTCAAATTTGTTGTAGTGTTTCACCTCCGGTGGAAGGTGACGTTTGATCAGCAAAAGTGCGTTTCGGATTCCGGCGAGCGGATTGTTAATCTCATGAGCCACTCCTGCGGCGAGTTCACCGAGCGCGGCGAGCTGTTCCATCTTCGCGCGGTGTCGTTCCAACTCTGCAAGCCGAGCGGTCCGCTCCTGAACCATCTGTTCGAGATGTTCGTTGTGCAAACGAAGTTGTTCGCGCATCGCCCGTTTGTCGGCAATGTCACGCGCACTGACACGCACGCCGAGCGACTTACCTGTCTCGTCAACCATCGGTTGCCAAGACATTGCAATCCAGCGCTGTGATCCATCGCGGTGAATGGCCTCGAATTCGACATTATTGGCCGTGCTGCCGCCAGACATCTGTTTGATAAAGCCCATCAGTCGCGGATGCTCTTCGGAGGCGATCAAAGGGAACGGGTAGTCATCCATCTGCATGCACTCGGCCGCCGAATATCCGGTGAATCGCTCGACCGCCGCGTTCACCCACAGCAATTTCCCGTCGACACCCAACCAACTTTCCCAGTCATAAGTGCATTCGGCGATGTACCGAAAAAAATCGGGAGCGATGGGCTGCCCACGTTTGGGAAGTGTCGATTCGGGCCGTTGCGAATGAGCGTGGTTCATGGAAGGACAGGTATAGGCGTGGGGAAACTTTCAGCGAAAATGGCACAGCGGACGTTTGCGATCGCCATCAGCAACTGATGCTTTGCATTGTATCCGCCAGCAACACTGAAACCGCGGAACTCGCGCGAGTTTTCGACGATTGTCAATGACCGTGCGGGCTATGGAAGAGATGACGGTTTTGCGAACTGGATAAAACCTGCGTGCTCTTTTTCAATGCATTTCACCACGCTGTTGCCATGGTGCTTCCGATACCGTTTGCGTGAGGAGCGGGATTCCGCAAGGTCGAAAACTTTACGGAAAAAGAAATGTTGCAAAAACAGGTTGCAGTCTTGGTTGCGTTGAGTGCGTGTCTTTGCGCAACTTCGGTGCAGGCCGACGGTGGGGTTCGTTCACGAGCGGACAAGCATGCTCCGGCGTTTCTCATGGGCGACCACATCCACGCTCCCGGCGATTGGATGGTGGAGTACAAGTACATGAACATGTACATGGAAGACAACCGCATCGGCTCACAAACCGTCTCTGATGCTGCCGCAATCACCTACGGTGCCACCAGCGATCCGGTCACCAATCGGATGGCAACGCCAACGCAAATGACGCACGAAATGCATATGCTGCACATCATGCGCGGCATGACGGAAAACATCACCATCTATACGATGATCATGTTGCCGAGCGTGACGATGGACCATCTTCGCGGGCCAGCGGCTGGCCCCGCAGCGGGCACCGAGTTCACGACTCACAACAGCGGATTTGGTGACACAACCCTGGGCGCCCTCATGCGTCTGTACACCGACGAGAATGACGACTGGATCTTGAATCTCGCAGGTTCGATCCCAACGGGAGACATTTTTCGGACAACGACAATCCCGAGCGGTGGTACGACATCACAGGCGTTTCCTTATCCGATGCGCCTCGGATCGGGAACGTTCAACGCGCGGCCGGGACTAACGTGGAAGCACTACTGGGAATTTGGATCTTTTGGCACGCAGCTTCAAACGGATCTACCGATCGGACGAAACTATCGCAACTACAGTGTCAGCGATGAGTTCCGGCTCAATCACTGGTACAGTCATCTGATCACAGACCATCTTTCCACTAGCCTCCGAGTAGAAAACTTGTGGCGTAACAACTACGGCGGAGAAGACCCGATGACTCCTGACATGGGAATCAGCACGAACGTCGAGAGTTTCCGCGGCGGATATTGGCTCAACCTCGGAATCGGCGGCGCCGCGCTGATCAACGGACATCTGTTGAATGTCGAGTTTGTCCCCACGCTTTATCAGGATCTCGACGGCATCCAACTCGAAACGGATTGGTCGATGGTCGCGAGTTGGTCCAAGTCGTATTAGCGCCAAGGGCTCCGTCGTCGTCCGAGATTCCTTGAATCCGAGCCAGACTCCCGCACGCGGCACGGTTGGCCCTCTGGGGGCGACGATCGCCTCGGTCTAAAATGCGGATTCGATCATTCACACCAGCTAGCAAATTTGCATGTCTTCACCTGACCAGTCTTCTCCTGAAACCTCCTCCTCGACAGATATCGACAGTCCCCCGCGGTACTGCGTCGGCATCGATTTGGGCACCACCAACTGTGTGCTCGCGTACGTCGACACGGACGCGGAATCTCGCCGCGTCGAGGTTTTTTCGGTCCCACAGTGGGTGGATCTCGATATCCTCGAATCGCGTACGACGCTGCCATCGTTCCACTACACGTTGACCGATTCGGAAATCAAGGCGGCTGAGGCAGCGAAGTCCAACCGACAGCTCGCCCATTTTTTGGTGGACCCTTTAAACGAGCGGGTTGGGGAGCACGCGAGAGTCGCCGGATCCTCTCATCCCGGCCGCCTGATCGCCTCAGCAAAAAGCTGGCTGTCGCACGAGGGCGTCGATCGATCCAGCGATCTGCTGCCGTGGCACGGCGATGGCGATGTCACTAAGAAGTCCCCGATGGCCGCTTCGGCTGCCTATCTCGCTCATCTCCGTTCGGCCTGGGATGCAGTCCATCCCGAACATCCGATGGCGCAGCAAGACGTGGTGATCACACTGCCCGCCTCGTTTGACGAAGTCGCACGGGAGTTGACCGTCGCGGCGGCCGCCCAAGCGGGGTTACCTAGGATCCAATTGATCGAAGAGCCCCAAGCCGCGTTCTACGCCTGGCTCGATCGTCACACCGACGACTGGACCGACCGGGTGCGTGTTGGTCAATTGATTTTGGTTTGCGACATCGGCGGCGGGACAACGGACTTAACGCTGATCCGTGTCCGCCCCGCCGCGACGCGCCAAAGCGGTGAAGAGGGTGACGTGGAAGTAAAAAGTGGTGCGGTGCAGTTCCACCGCATCGCAGTGGGTAAGCATTTAATCTTAGGCGGAGACAATCTCGACTTGGCGATCGCCAAAGACGCCGAGTCGCGACTCGATTCGGCGTTACCGGCGAGACGATGGCAACGACTCGTCGCCGCCGCTCGTGGCGTCAAAGAGATGATGCTTTCTCCGGGCCGGCCGTCCGAGACGACGATTCACCTATCCGGCGAAGGCTCCTCGTTGATCGGAGATTCGATCTCACTGACGGTGACGGCGGAGCAGGTCGATCGGGTGTTGTTGGACGGGTTCTTCCCGGAGGTTCCGTTGGATGCGTCGGTCATCGGCGGTCAGAGCGGGTTCCAAGAACTCGGGCTGCCTTACGCCGCTGACCCTGCCATCACCAAACACCTCGCCGAATTCCTGAGGGCGCACCGCGACACCGGAGTCGATGATGACGCGGTCGACTCACGCCGCGTTGACCTGGTGCTGTTTAACGGTGGAGTGTTGCGATCGGGCGCCATTCAGGACCGGCTGGTCGACTGTTTGGCGAAGTGGTTTGGTGGCGAAGACTCTCATTGGCGTCCCGAGACGTTGCAGTCGCCGCGGTTGGACCTGGCCGTCGCCCAAGGTGCCGCTTACTACGCATTGGTACGCCGAGGCGAAGGCGTGCGAATCGCTGCCAACCTCGCACGCACCTATTTCATGCAGATTTCGCAGTCGCCGCCCCGCGCCGTCTGCATGATTCCCGCGGACGCTCAAGCCGGACAAACTTACCGAATCGATTCCTTGCCAATGGAACTGCGTGTTGGGGTTCCGGTCAGTTTCCCTCTCTGGGTGAGCAGCACGCGGCTCGCCGATCGCCCCGGCGACGTGGTCGACATCGACGCTTCCGAAATGACCGCGTTGCCGCCGATTCATACCGCGCTGCGAGATCGCAATCGCAAGGCTCAAACGACGCTCAAAATTGTGATCGAAACGCAGCTCTCGGAAATCGGGACGATCGGAGTTTACTGTGTCGCAGCAGGCGATGGCGTGTCTAAAACCGAGACTGGCGAATCCGATGGTTCGGCCAAACCGTCTCAGCGCAAGCGACGGTGGAAACTCGATTTTGATATCCGTGCGACCTTGGAAACCGATCGTGATGCACACCAGGGTGGCGGGGAAGCGTCAGGGATCGTCGATGAAGAAACGCTCGAAGCGTGCGAGCGTGAAATCGAATCGGTGTTCGTTCGAGGAGATGAAAAACCGGCCAAGCTGGTGAAACGATTGCAGTCGAGCTTGGAACTCAAACGCGACGACTGGCCACCCGTCTTGCTGCGAGGCATTTGGGAATCGCTCGTGCGAGTTGAGCCCCAACGTCGGCGTTCTCCCGCTCACGAATCCCGCTGGCTCAACCTGCTCGGCTATTCTCTGCGTCCGGGTTACGGCGTCGCGGTCGACGATTGGCGAACCAGTCAAACGTGGCGGTTGCTGTTTGGTAAAATCGCCCACGACGATCCGCAAACCCGAGCCGAGACTTTGATCTTGTGGCGACGAATCGCCGGGGGCCTGACCGACGGTCAGCAAGCTCAATTGGCAAGCGTTTTAAAACGCAACCTGATGTCGGGCACGCTCCGCCCCGAATCCGCGGAAGCACTCGAAGCTTGGCGATTGGCGGGATCGCTCGAGCGTTTGCCGATCGCGGACAAGCTCGACCTGACCCGCGCGGCGCTGCGACAGCTCGAACGCAAGAACGCCCGTGCGCTTTATCCCGCTTTGCTTTGGGCGATCGGGCGCATGGCGACGCGCATCCCTGCCTACGGTCCAATCAACCTCGTCATTGGGACGCGTGATGCGTCGAACATCCTGCAAAAATTGCTGACTTGCCCGGCGGTCCATACCCCCGCAGCGACGTCATCCAAACAGACGGGGCATCCCGAGCAAATTCGATCGACCGCGGCGCTCGCATTGACACAACTTTCGCGGCGTTGTCATGATCGTTTCCGCGACCTCGACGACTCGGATCGCCAGCGAGTGTTAAGGCAACTTGAGGACCTCGACGCACCGGCCCATTTTTTACGGTTGGTAGCGGAAGGCGGACAATTCGATCACGAGGAACAAGAAGCGATCTTTGGAGACTCACTGCCGCTGGGTATCGAACTGCGATAGCACAGACAAGCAAGTTTTTTGTCATCCGCAATCAACGTCGCGGGAATTCGCACGCGTGCAAAACGGCTGAGTCGTTCACCCGCCAAAAATGCATTTACGGGGCTCAACCTGCCGCAAAACGTCAACTTAATGCCGCATTATCGCATTGCCCAACCCGCATCCAAAATTATTGTGATAGGATCACAATCTGAAAGATGGCTCGTGGATGGGAAGTGCGGCGTTCGGTTACCACGATTGTGTTTTGCCTGCGACCGTGCGGTAAAAGTGTCATGAATTGTCACGACCAGCGTGCTGCAGACGAAACGAGCGTCCACGCCCCACCGCCTGATGTTGCCCCACCAAGCTTCACGCACAACGAGATAACGAAACTGATGACGACGAACCTTCCCAGATTTCACGACAGCACCATTTCTTCTAACACAAGGTGGGCGATCTCGCTCCTGTTGCTTATGACCATCACCGGAAAATCGTCGGCCCAAGAAACGGATGCTCCCACCAAGGTCGTTCCCTTTGCGGACGATGTGGCATTCATGGAATCTCACACCGATCTTTTGATCCTTCGCCAGGGCGATGCCGCAATCGCGGTGGCCCCGGCCTATCAGGGACGCGTGATGACAAGCACCTTCGATCAGAAAAACGGTCCGAGCTTTGGATGGATCAACCGGCCTGTGATCGAGAAGGGATTACTGTCAGACGAAGAACGCGCGGGACGACTCGAAGAGCACATTTACATCTTCGGCGGAGAGGAACGTTTTTGGCTCGGCCCCGAAGGCGGCCAGTTTGCAATCTTCTTCAAACCAGGGTCGAAGTTTGAATTCGAAGACTGGACGACGCCGCCTGCCATCGACACCGAAGCGTTTCGCGTCGTCGAAAACTCCGAAGACACGGCAAGCTTCGAACACACGGCCGAACTCGTCAATTTTAGTGGCACTCAGTTTGACGTGGGGATTCACCGTACCGTCAAGATGCTCGGACGCGATGCAGCGACTTCGCTGGTCGGCGGAGACTTGGCCGATGAACTGCGTTTCGTCGGTTACGAAACCGACAACCGAATCACGAATCGTGGCGAAGATGCTTGGACGCCCGAAAAAGGCTTGCTATCCATTTGGATGCTCGGAATGTACAACCCATCGCCCAACACAACCGTGGTGATCCCTTTTAAAGCTGGCGATGAGGCGGAACTCGGTCCCAAGGTGAACGACACCTATTTTGGCAAAGTCCCCGCGGAATACCTGAAGGTCGAAGAGGACGTCCTGTTCTTCAAGGGCGATGGAACCCGACGTGGAAAGATCGGCATCAGCCCGGCACGGTCCAAGGGCATTGCGGGCAGCTACGACGCTGACGGTCAAGTGCTGACGATTCTCACCTACAACGTTCAGGATGCTCCCAACGGCTTCGTCAACTCGATGTGGGAACATCAAGACGATCCTTACTCGGGCGATGTCGTGAATTCGTACAACGACGGTTCACCGGCGCCGGGCGAGCCACCACTTGGTCCGTTTTACGAACTCGAGTCGTCGTCGCCCGCGGCCGCTTTGCAGCCCGGAGAAACGATGAAGCATGTCCAGCGAACTTGGCACATCCAAGGCCCTGAATCCCAGCTCGATCCGATCGCGCAACGTTTGCTCGGCGTCAGTCTCGCGGAGATCCGCGACGCGTTCTGACGTCGCGTCTCTTACGCGGCGTGATCGATGATCTCACTCCGGGCGGGTTGTTCGCACGCCGTGACGTTCGCACGCCTGATGTGATGTTCCGTGCAATCACGACCGTTGTCACTTGGCCACGGATTCACTAGGCTTTTGGCTCGACTCCGGTCGGGCCGATTTGTCGATGGGCCCGTCGTCCATTTCATGTTGTAGAAAGCGTGACAACGATCGATTCTTCTTCACCGCCATTGGAACTCGGCCAAGGACGTCTTCAAACGCTCGTTCCGATTGCCGTGATCGATATCGGCTCCAACTCGGTCCGTCAGGTAATTTACGAAGGCCTGACGCCAGCCCCCTCGGTTCTCTTCAACGAGAAGGTTCTCTGCGGGTTGGGACGGGGAATGGTGAAGAGCAATCGCCTCAACGAAAGCGGGGTCGAACGAACGTTTTTGGCACTCAAGCGTTTCCGCGCTCTGGCCAACCAACTGAACGTTGCAAAAACCCATGTGATCGCGACCGCTGCGGTCCGTGATGCGGAGAACGGCGAAGAGTTCATCGAAGCCGTCACGCGGATTACCGGGTGCCAAGTTGAAGTGCTCACCGGACCGATGGAGGCGAGGTATTCGGCGATGGGTATCCAATGTGGATTTCATCGCCCCACCGGTATCGCCGGTGATATCGGAGGCGGATCACTCGAACTGATCACCGTCGAAAAAGAACTCGGTGAAGGGATCACGCTGCCACTCGGTGGTTTGAAATTGGCAGAATTGTCGGGCGGGTCGCTGAGCGTTGCGAAGAAACTTGCGCGGGCAAAGCTGAAAGAGGTTTCACTCAATTGGCCGGGCATTGAACGAAACTTCTACGCGATCGGCGGAACATGGCGGTCGCTCGCAAAACTGCATATCGCCAACAAGAACTATCCGCTTCCGCTCGTACATGATTACGAGTTATCGGCCACCGAAATGATGGACTTCTGCAAGTCGATCGCGACCGATGATCTGTCAAAGGTCACCGGGATCGAAGCGGTTTCGAGGAACCGTCGTGATCTGCTGCCGATCGGTGCAGTCGTCATGCGAGAAACGCTTCGCGCATTGAAGGCTGACCGCGTGGTCATGTCATCGGTCGGCCTCCGCGAAGGTGTGCTGTACTCGATGCTATCACCGGAAGAGCAGTCCGGCGACTCGCTATTGGAAGCGTGTCAGGACCTCTCGACGCTGCGATCGCGAAACCCGGAACACTGCCTCGAATTGGCAACATGGACCGATGCCGCGTTCGCGACGTTGGGGATTGAAGAATCCGAAGACGATCGGCGTCATCGCACCGCATCGTGTTACCTCGCAGACATCGCGTGGCGGGCGCACCCCGACTTCAGGGCGCAGCAATACATCGGCATCATCGGCAACGCGGGATTTGTGGGAATCACTCACGAGGGCCGCGCCTACCTCGCAATGGCAAACTACTACCGCTACACCGGTTTGGGATCCAAAGTCAATCCGCCCGCGATCGCCGCACTCGCATCACCGGCGGTCCAGAAAAAAGCTCGCGTGTTGGCGGCAATGTTCCGCGTCCTGTATCTCTTTTCCGCCACCATGCCCGGGGTGATCTCGAAACTAACTCTGCGAAAGGATGACGCCGGTGCCGTCATCCTCTCGATCCCTGAATCCATCTCAGGACTCTGCGGAGAACGTCCAAACGAACGCATCCGTCAGCTCGGTAACGAACTCGGGATGGACGTCACACTGGAAGTGGTCTGATCAGGCGATCCCCCAACGCTTAATCGATAAAACGTCGTGTCAGATCCCCGTACGCGTCGACGCGGCGATCTCGCAAGAACGGCCAATGCGTGCGGACAACGTCCATTTCCTCGAGTGAGCATTCGGCGGTGATCACCCCGTCGGTGTGATCGTCCGCACGACTGAGCAATTCGCCGCGAGGCGAAGCGATGAAGGAATTTCCCCAGAACTCCACACGCCCTTCCACTCCCACCCGGTTTGGGGCTCCGACAAAGATGCCGTTCGCGATCGCGTGCGCCCGCATGCTGGTCATCCACGCGTCGAGCTGCCCGGCGCCAAACTCGTCTTTTTCTTCGTCGATCCAACCGATTGCGGTCGGGTACAACAAAATGTCCGCTCCGGCGAGGGCAAAGAGACGAGCCGCTTCCGGGTACCACTGATCCCAACAAATCCCAACGCCGAGTTTCGCGTATCGCGTCTTGATGACGTTGAAACCATTGGGTCGATCCGCTGGGACGGCAGCCGAGGGCTGCGCGACATCACCGGGTGTGAAATAGAACTTTTCGTAGTACAACGGGTCGTCGGGAATGTGCATTTTTCGATACACGCCGGCGATTGATCCATCGGCATCGAGCACTGCGACGGTATTGTGATAGACGCCCGCTGCCCGTTTTTCGAAAATCGGGCACACGATCACGACTTGCAAACGACGAGCGAGCGCCGACATGGCGTCCGTGGTCGGGCCGGGAATCGATTCAGCAAGATCGAACATGCAGTGATCTTCCGCCTGACAGGGATAGCACGTTGCAAAAAGTTCTTGCAAACAAATCACTTGGCCGCCTTCCGCAGCGGCCTTTTCGATCCATTGAGTGGCGGCGGCGATCGACGCGGTTTTCGAGCCAGCGTCGCGCATTTGAACGAGCGATAATTGGACAGTGGGAAATTTCATGGCGATGGATGTCTATTTTTTTACGGGAACCGGCACTGACGTCGGTAAAACATACTGTGCGTCTCGATTGGCGCAAACGAGTCTTGCACAGGGCCGCCGCGTCGGAGTCTACAAACCGGTGGCCAGCGGTTGTGCGATCGGGGATGACGGCGAGATGGTGGCTCCCGATGCCAAAATGCTGTGGGAATCCGCCGGCGGTCCGTTAACCCTGCACACCGTGTGCCCCCAACGATTCGAGGCAGCACTCGCGCCACCCGAAGCGGCCAAAACGCAGAACACGACGGTTGATGAAGATCAACTCCTGGCCGGCATCGAACCTTGGATCGATTACGCGCCAGACCTGTTGATCGTTGAAGGCGCCGGCGGGCTTTTTAGCCCACTATCGGAGTCGATGTTGAATATCGATTACGCCCTTCGACTTCGCGAAAGGCTGCCCGAAATGCGAGTTGTCTTGGTCGCTCCGAATCGCTTGGGCGTCATCCACGACTGCGTCGCCTGCGTTCGAGCCGCTGCATCAGCAGGATTGACCATTGACCACGTTCTGCTCAACCAAATTAACGACGATGCGCACGTGCTCTCGGACGCATCGATACTCACCAACGCCCGATCGATCGAGCGATGGACGGGATGTGTCGTTACGAACCAAGAGCGAGGTTTATCGTTTTGACCGGCGCGGCGACCTCACGCGGTATCCGCTGTTCATCTGACAACGGGTTGATGATTCGTCGTGAGCAGATGGAATCCGCAATCGCATGACGCCCCGAGCGTTGAGCAAGTCGAAGAAAGTCTTGCGGGATATTAGCCGTTTGGCATTAACCACGGTTGAGAGGTCAAACCTGGGCTAGCGCATCATCTAACCAAAAATGTTGGGTTGCCCAAACCGGAGGACTCGCGTCCTTCTGCTAAACGGCGTAAAGGAACAGTGCAAGCCATCCATTAACGCGGGACCGGGACGGCTTGCGCCGTTCCACTAAAAGTAGCACTAAAGCAATCAACGTCCCATCACGACTAAGAACCGAAACGAAACTTGGTTACTTCAGTTTCCACGCCATAGCAAAGAATGAGACGCCCAAACGGCCGGCAGGATTCTGCTCAATGATTCCTGCCAACCTATTTAGATCTTTACCTTCGGCGGTTTTGATTTGGTCGTCTCTTTCGCTTGATCGTCAATCATTGGTGGGAACCCATTCATGTTCCGCCAGATTTCGAACCACAGCGGCACGCGGTTGATTAGCACCCAAGCGTTAGCGCGAACGCCCTGACGCAGATAACGGTCTTCGGGCCAACTGTTCATATCCTCGGGCCGGACCAAGACTCGGAATTTTCCTTTGCCGTTATCGGTCGCATCCACCGAGACGACTTCGCCGCCAAAGGTGCCGACTGCGACGCTAGGCCAACCCGCGAATTGAACCGCCGGCCAGCCTTCGAACTGCAATCGCACGTGCCGGCCCGGACTGACCAACGGAGCGTCGTTACCGTCCAACCAAATTTGCACCGCACGATCGGCGGTGTCGGGAACGATCACACAAATCGGATCGCCTTCCTTGAGTACCGCACTTCCTAGATTGGGAACAATTTGCGTCAAATATCCGTCAAACGGGGCACGGATAGTTTGATTGGATTGTCGAGCGAGTTTGGTCTCGATATCGAGCAAGTCCTTCTGCGACTTGTTCAGTTCCGAAGTTGCTTTTGCGATGTCGCTTTCAGCCTTGGAGACGTCGCTTTGCGCCTTATTCAGCGTCGAGCGGGCGTATTCGATATCAGCTTGTGCCTTCTGTTCCTTTGCATTGCGATCCCGACGCTTCTCGTCCAAAGCTGCCTTAGCGGCGTCCAAGTCGGCTTCGGCTTGAGCGAGTTTGGCTTCGGCTTCACGGAATTTTTGTTCCGAAGTTTGAAACTTCAACTCGGACGCGATCCGTTCGTTGAACAACGTTCGCTGACGCTCATAGTCGGCGCGTGCCTGAGTCAGTGTCGCCTTCACTTCGGCGAGCTTTTGTTCCTGTGAAACAACCTTGGCTATCGACGCTTCAACACTCGCGTCGGCCGATGCGATGATCTGCTCTTTCACGCTCTCGTAGGAACGCAGTTGTGCTTGCAGCGTCTCGACCATGGTTTCGGCGTTGACCAGGTTCCGACGTCCCGCCGCGACGACGCTCTCGAGCGACCTGATTTGTTCTTGACCGGCATTGAGCTGCGATTGCAAGCGGCCGTAATACGACTCATCGAGATCTCGAATCTCGACAATCACTTCGCCCTCGGTGACGTGGGCGTTCTCGTAGATGCCTTCCCCGAACGACACGATTCGCCCTTTCGTCGGTGACTCAATCGTCTGCGTTCGATCACGTGGCGAAAAGGCGATCACCGATCCGCTACCTTTCACCGATTGTTGCCACGGCGCAATCGCGACAACGATAAAGCCGATCACGATCAGAACCACCAACGTGCGTCCGATCATTCGCGCCTTCTTAGACGAACGCGTCAGTTTCAACGACGGCATAGCGCGCTCGTCATACGCTTCCGGCAAAATCATTGCCCGACGACGGCGCCGTTTCGGATCTGCTTGAACAGACGATTTCCGAGTCGTGGTTTCGGGTGAATCAGCGGGCTTCGGTTGTGAATCTGTAATGGTGTTCATCAGACCTTCTCCGCCGTTGTGCTTGCGTAGGTATCGAGCTGTTTTCCGATCCGCGAAGAACGTAACTCAATCGTATGATCACATCGATTTGCAATCCATTGTCGCCCGGTCGCGATGATAATCGTCCAAGGCCGCTCCGGGGCGAGCAAATGGTTGAGGATTCGTTCCGCCTCCTCGTCGCTCAATGAATCGAGCAAACCATCAATCAACATCAGATTCGGACGACTCGCGATCGCCCGTGCGAGCAACACCAAGCGAACCTGGTTGGAAGCCAATGGTGCTCCGCTGCTAGCCAGATGCGTCTGCATCCCGTCGGGCAACGCATTCAGGGTATCGGCAATTCCAACCGCCTGCAAAGCATCCTCGACATCTTGACCGGAAACGTCAGTACGCTGCACGTGCACGTTCTCCTCCACGCTCGCCGAAAACACCTCTCCATCACGAACCAATTCGACACGATTCCAAAAATCATCGGATTGAAAATCGCTGGGCTGCGACGAATCGACTAAAACGATTCCCGCAGTGGGCCTGCGTACGCCGTGGATCAGGTCGAGCATTGTCGATTTACCCGCCCCCGAACGTCCGACGACGGCCGTGGAACTGCCCGCGGGCAGGTGCGCCGTCACCGGTGCGAAGATGTTCTTGGTCCCCGCACGATGGTAAGTAACGTTATCGAGTTCAACGGCAACCGGTTCGTCCGATGTCATGTGCAGCCCGGTGCCTTGCCGAGCCATGGGAAGATCAAAGAGCACGCCCAGTTTATCGACGGACGCAAGTAAGTCGTAAAATCCTTCGAGGTGCTTGCCCATCTTTGCGAACGCACCGACGATGACCGCCACGATCAACTCGGCGGCCACCAACTGCCCGAGCGTGAGTTCACCGGCAATGACAAGATATCCGCCCAAACCCAGCAATGCCGTGCTCGCGATCGCTTGCAACCCAAGGGCAAACAAGATTTGCCGCAACAGCACACGGAAATGCCGCTTTCGATTGACCAGGTAGTCATACACCAACCGATCCGAACGACTTGCCGAAAGACGTTTACCGGCGGCGGATTGAAAAGTCGTATGGCACCGCGAAACATCCTCTAACCAAGCCGCCATGTAGTACTTGCTCTTGGATTCTTTCACCGCGGTCTTCACCGCGCCGCGTCCCAGGACGATGATCAGAAACACAATCGAGGCTACCAGGAGCGCGTCGAACCCCAATAGGAATGGGTGGTAAAAGCCGAGCACGATCATCCCAATCGCGGCACTCATCACCAGCGCGATGCCGTCAAGCAAGATGGACGCGGTCGCCTTCTGCACCGTGACCACGTCGAAGAAACGATTGGTCAACTCAGGCAAATATTGATCCTCGACACCCTCAGTCGAAACTCGCGGCAACCGGTGAGCGAGATCCCCGGCTACACGCGCAAACAATCGTTGCTGGATGATTTCGACGATGTACGTTTGTAACGCCAGCATCGCGGCGGAAACGCTTAGAAAGAACAATAAGATCAACGCCAGCACCACGATCGGTTGCACAAACCGCCCGAAGGCAACCGTATTCACCAACGCCTCCACCGCAATCGGTGTCGCCAACGTGAACAAGCCGACGACGAAGGCGAAGACGATCACCAGCCAAATGTCAGTCCATTCCGGACGGACCAAATGCACCAACCGAGTGAGCGGCTTCATCGGTGCCGCTGAGCCATGTTCCCCGCCCGAAATCGATAACTCGCGCCAATCAAACGCGATGCAGCGGATCCGCTCATCCTCCGCTAACGGTTCGAGACGCCGCCTGAGTTCGCGTTCGGAGACGGTTTCTTCCTTATCGTGATTCGATTCCCAAATAACGGTCCGAGACTTCGCATTTTGATGAATCAGGAACCATCGCGGAAATTCGACGCACGATGCCTGCCCCTCCGCGGTGACGTCCGCAGACAACGGCTCCAACTTTCCGCGTGAGAACGCAACCACGTCGGCGCCGTCGGAAATCAGACGGACCACCTGATCCACTGAACAATCCAGCACAGCGGGTCGCAGCTGCAACCCAGACGCGGCGTCAGTGAAAATCTGCCACCACTGATCAGGGAGCGTTCCCTCGTGGCTCTCAAGAGTTAGATGAAAGGTGCGAAGAACAGTCGTCCGCTCCATCTTCACGCGGTCACGGACCAAACGTTCCAACGTAGCGGCCCCTTCACCGGCGAGCCTTTGCTGGGCAGCCGGACCAATCGGTGGCGTCGCCCGATCGTCAGGAGTGATCATGTGTGGTACCGATTCCTAGAAGACTCTGTTCTTTTGTCCACGTCCAATATACCGACCCGAATCTGGCCTCAAGTAACTCATTCACCGCTCGCAACCGCGTCAGGCAACCTAATAAGCCCATGCGGGAGAGCATCTTGCGTACCGCATCAGCGGCTTTGGCCTTCTCACACTGGTGTCTGCAACTTTTCTCACGAAGTAAATGTCGTGAATTACATTACTTACTTTACCCTCATGTATCGGGCGGACAAGTCGAAATAGTAAGTAATTCCCTAGCTAATCGGTAGACCTTTTTAGAATTACCCAGCCCGCACCAGCTGTAAAACCCGTCTGCAAGATACGTAGTCGGCGGTAAACGCGGGAGCAAACTGCAATTTCTTGCACGATTCAGCCGAAGCCAGTTGTACCGGTTGCAACACGGATCCCCGTGCTTCCGGACGCCGCGAACATGACGAGCGTGAGGGCCATGCGGGTCATCCGCACCCGTCCTCATCACTTGGTGCGTCTTCCCCGCGTCCGGTGACAGAATCGTGAGAAACCAATTGACTCGAGTATGCAACGTCAGCAACGACCATTCCGGCAACACCGAACGGCAGAAACGGAGCTCAAGATGATTTCCCGTGGGTGGATCATTTGCCTCGGTGGCGTCGTCGCATTAGGCTGCGCCACCGATGGACGCTTGCGGATGGCGGATTCGAATGTCCCCAAGAGCGAAGCGGTTTCGGTCGCCGCGCCTGCGACCGCGATCGAACCGGGCTCGGCCGAAGAACTCGCCACAGCGTCGGACACGAGCGTCGTTCGCCTGGTATCGGCCCGGAGTGAGTCCACCGATCTCGATGCCCCCGCCGTTTCCGGCTCGAATGCAACACCGGAAAATCCCGCGGATCCGCGAGCGACCGACAATGACGGCTCTGTGCAATCGACCGCGCCACCTCTGCAGCCAGCACTTCCGGCAGCCGTTGAAATCACGTCGGGGTTGCCACTACAGGATGTCGTCGGATCCGTGCAGAGCTACTTCCCCACGGTGCAGGTTGCCTACCTCGAGCGAGACCGCACCTCGGGAGATCAACTCGCCGCCTGGGGAGAGTTCGACACCAAGCTCAAGGCGCGTTCCGAAAGCCAACCACTCGGCTACTACGAAAACTATCAAAACGCTGCCGGTGTGAACCAACCGTTGTACCGGGGCGGCGAGGTTTACAGTGGTTATCGGATCGGTCGTGGTGTTTTTGAACCCTGGTATGGCGAGCGACAAACCAACGAAGGAGGAGAATTCAAGGCGGGATTTCAATTGCCTCTCCTGCGTGACAGAGAGATTGACGCTCGGCGGGCGGAACTATGGCGAGCCACCTACGATCGCCAACTCGCCGAACCCAGAATCCGCTCGGCCGTCATCGAAACTATCCGCGACGCGACGATCGCATATTGGGTATGGGTCGCCGCCGGCAACCAAGTTCAAATCGGAGAATCTGCGTTACAACTCGCCGAACGCCGCAACCGCCAAGTCGCACGTCGCGTCGAGGAAGGTGATCTCGGCGATCCCGACCTCGCCGATAACCAACGCGCGATCATGCAGCGTCAAGGCAAACTGATCGACCTAACGCGGAAGCGAACACAAACCGCTGCCAAGCTTTCGCTGTTCCTGCGAGACGGGATGTCCGAGCCACGCATCCCCTCCGACAACGAATTGCCAAACTTTCCTGAAGTCGTTCCCTATGAGCTGTCGCAGCTCAACGCGGACATCCAGTACGCAGCTAGAATGCGCCCGGAATTGACGGCCCTCAACACCGAATACAGACGCGTCCAAGTCGACTATGCCGAGGCATGCAATCAGACATTGCCGGTCCTTGATGCGTTCTCGAACGTGTCACAAGATGTCGGGGAACCGACCAGTTCCAAACGTGACAAATCAGAACTCGAACTCGAACTCGGATTCGAGTTCGAAATGCCGGTCCAGAGACGCAAAGGGTTCGGCAAAATGCGGTCGGCTCGGGCTAAATTGAACCAGATCACGGTCAAACGCGATTTCACGATCGAGAAGATCGCGGTCGAAGTTCAAACCGCGGTTGCCGCGATCGACGCCGCCTATCGACGCGTCAATCAAATTGCCGATGCCGTCCAAATCTCTAACAACTTGGCTCAGATCGAACGGCGAAAGTTCGAGCTCGGCGAGAGCGATTTGTTGGCCGTTTTCCTGAGAGAACAGATCGCGATTGAAGCGGCCAGCGATCTGGTCGACGCTAAGCTCGAATACTTCGTCGCCCGCGCCTACTACACCGCCGCACTCGCATACGAATTCCCAGTCACGTTCTAGTCGTGTTCAACGTAAAAAGTTGGCGTGAAACCGGACGGCTCGCGCCGTTCCGCTAAGTTTTTTAGCGGCAGGACGCGAGCCCTCCGGTTCCAGCAACCCTCATGGCCATGCCTTCCGTCTAGTAAACTTTAAGACTCAGGGTGACACCGGACGGCTCGCGCCGTTCCGCTAAGTTTTTTCGCGGCAGGACGCGAGCCCTCCGGTTCCAGCAACCCTCATGGCCATGCCTTCCGTCTAGTAAACTTTAAGACTCAGGGTGACACCGGACGGCTCGCGCCGTTCCGCTAAGTTTTTTCGCGGCAAGGCGCGAGCCCTCCGGTTCCAGCAACCCTCATGGCCATGTCTTCTGTCTAGTAAACTTTAAGACTCAGGGTGACACCGGACGGCTCGCGCCGTTCCGCTAAGCTTTTTAGCGGCAGGGCGCGAGCCCTCCGGTTCCAGCAACCCTCAAGTTCAGGTTGGACGAAACACGCGTCTTTGCGATCAAGCGACCGGTTGCCCCCGATCGAAAAAGGGCACAGACGGTCGAAAACCGGGCGAATTTGACGATCTTGCCGATTGAAAGACCGCGGTCAAAACGTCCTTTTTGGAAGCCAAAAGGATGTCTCTAACGGCTCTTGCAAGAACCCGCCCCGTCCACAATAATCCCCACTCACAAGCCGAAGTGGCGGAATTGGCAGACGCGCTGGATTCAAAATCCAGTTGGAGCAATCCAGTGAGGGTTCGAGTCCCTCCTTCGGTACTCTTTACGAGTTAAGGACTTAGGTCGATTGGCCTGAGTCCTTTTTTTTGGTCGCTCAGAAAGATCAGTGACAAATCAGTGGCAACCTTGCACCTGCATTGCATCTGCGTCGCTGGTCTGGGCAACGTCGCCCTGCCTACGCTCACGTCCCAATCCAAGGGAGAGCAAACATGGCTTCACTACAGACTGATCCGTCCGGCAACTATCACGTGTGCTTCCGCTACGGCGGCCACAGGTACAAGCGATCGCTCAAGACGAAAGTGCTTGGTCGGGCCGAAACTAAGCTGCGTCGGTTGCAGGAACATTGAACTCGTCGCGAGCGGGCGACTGGAAGTTCCGGAAGCGGCCGACCCGCCTGTGTTCCTGCTGTCGGATGGAAAGCTCAACCAGCGCCCACTGCGGCAAGATCAGATGCGGTTGAGTGGCTTGTTCCAGCGGTATTTCGATTCAATCCCGGAAGGCAGCCTAGAAGCAAACACGATTAACGGGATGAACCTGTTGGCAAATGCTATTCTTTGCGTAGCTTTCTAGTCATCTCCAGGAACTCCTCTGCATTGACGAATCCCTCTCTGGCAAGTTCGTTCTCGTTTTGGTCCACGATCAGAATCGTTGGCACGAATTCGACCTTGAATTTCTCGATCAGCGGCGGGGCGTGTTTCCCGTCCATGTCGACCCGCAACGGGACGACTTCATTTTCGAGAGCTTTTTGAACCGATGCGTCGGGCCATACCTTCTTGTCCATGATTCGACACGGCACACACCAGGAGGCGGCGAAGTCGATCAGTAGCGGACGTTCAAGTCGTTTCGCTTTGACGATCGCTTGCTCAAAGTCGGTGAGCCATTTGACCTCGCTAGTGTCTGCGTCAGCTGAAACACCGGAGGTCGACAGGAGCGGTTTTGTTTCGGCACAGTGAGAAGTACCGATGCAAAACACACCACTACTCACGGCGACCATTGCGAGTACGGTGATCGCTCGAAAGCGGGGGACGCGATTGGCCAAATCAACTCCGCGTTGGACTTCCTTGATCGTTGCCAACGCGACTCTTCGTTCTTCGTTCACAGCATTCCTGCTTTCGTCTCTTCGTAGTGGGATTCGCAAGACACAAGATCGGCCTAAAACTTGATGTACGCGTAGCCCTGGAGCTGCAAGTCAATGATTCTGGCGTACGCCGCAGCGGCCAACTGAACGTCGCCGTGGATGTCCGACTTTGACCAGCCTTCGCGTTGCCGACGTACATCACACAGTTCAACCTGGATCCCCATCTCCTTCAGCTCTGAAAGCAACTTCGTATTCGGGTTGCCTGTGTCGACTCCCTTGACGCGGTTGTAAGCTTCGTCGGTCAAAACGTGCGTCGCTGCGTCGCCGTGAACGACGGCATGAATGTCTAATTGGTCACCTTCGATGCCCTGTTTTGCGTAATAGCCGCGAAGGTTCTTCAAATAGAGAAACGCCTTGCCAACGCCGTCTTTCCATTTGTCTTCGCTCACCTGATAGACCACTTTCACTGGCCCTTTGTGTTCGAGCTGGATGACAGGGCGATCGTCGGTATCTGACTCGAGCGATGGTGCCGGAGGTGCGGCGAAGGTCGGTGCGGTGAAGAAGGTGACGGCGATGATAAAAACATGCGTCAACGATGTGAGTATTTTCTTGGTCATGGTAGTTTTCCTAGAGTTACGTGAGTGGTGGGACTCGTCAGAGTTCCCTAGTGAAGTCGATTTACAACGGTCCAAGCAGGTTCCGGCAGCAACAGGGACTTCTGGCGAAGCCCAATACGTTGAGCGTGCATACGGAAAGCGAGTCTATTTTTTCGGGGGCAGCACCGACTCACCCTCTAACTTGTCTTGCTTGCGCGCCTTCTGACGCTCCTTGATGAACGTCTGGTATTGCGATCGCAATTGATCGCCTCGCACCACGCACTTCACCGGTGGTTCGGAGTCGTGGTCCGAGTCGTGCGGTTTGGCGAGATGATCGCGAACCGCATCATGTGTCGTTTTCTTCAACGTTTTCGTCGTGCGACATTCTTGCATACGATGGATTTGATTCTCGGGCTGGCCCTTCCTCGCACCTGCGGCAATCGTGTAGTCCTGCTTAGGATCAACGTCGTCGCCGTCAATCGTCAAACTTCGCAGGCGATCTCCCGATTCTGCGGTCGAATCGAAACGTACCTGCATGTTCGTCGACGGCCGCGCCAACCAACCACCGTAAAGCCGGTCAGGGTCGGACGAGAACACGTTTTCAAATTCGCTCTCCCAGTAGTCGATGAACTGCTGCCCTTTGACGACGCCTGTTTTCAGGTCTAGCTTGATCGGCAACCAATTCCACAAATCCGCTTCGGTGATTGGGCCGGGAGCCGTGGGAGGTGAGAAGCGGTATCCGTTGCTCAGCCCGACATCGACATCGGCTGCCTCTTTCACTGCATTGGCGATCAAGCGGTCCATCGACGATGTCATCACGTTGTAGCGTTCGAGCCAGATGTCCGTGTGCCCGATCTCGCGATTCATCCGCTCGCGGTGCGGTGAGAGAGCGTCATCGACGATCTGTTTGACTTGCTTGTCTTCTGGGAACTTGTCTTCCCGCAACTCGACCAGTTCCCACTTGCGGTCGACGACCTTGCCGTCGCGAACCTGGACATCCATCACACCAACCAACGATCCGAATGCCCCCGCTTCGACGACCCACGTGTCACCGACCACGATCGGTTCGTAGGTCCGCTCGTGCGTGTCCGCCGACAGATGAATATCGACACCATTGAGCTTCGCGGAAAGCGGTACCGCTTTGTGCAATCCGATGTGGCTGACCAGCACGACGATGTCGACCTTTTGGTTCTGACGCAGATCGTCGATCAGTGGTTGCAACACTTCATCGGCTTTGAACTTCAACCCCTCACTCATGAACGGGGGTTGGCGTGAAGGCACATCGGGATCGGTGAATCCGACCAGCCCAACCTTCACGCCGCCAATTTCTTTGACCATCGTTGGCTTGAATGTTCGTTCACCCGAGCTTTCATCGTAGATGTTCGCCGCAATGATCGGATAATTCACTTCGTCGCGAATCGCGCGCAGACGCTCGGCACCGTAGACCACCGACCAGTTGCCGGGGATCGCCATATCGAGTCCCAAGGCATTGAGCGGACGGATCATGACTTCGCCTTCGGTCCATGCGCCGGGGCCACTACCTTGAAACGTGTCGCCTCCGTCGATCTTTAACATTCCGTCGGGGCGGTCAGCGGCGAGTTGGTCGAATGCGGTTTTAATGCGACTCAATCCGCCGGCTCGTAATTCACGTTGTGCCTCGTCTTCGTTCCAGTAAAGTTCTGGATGAGGTTCAAGCTGAGCGTGAATGTCGTTGACGAACGCGATCGAAAACTTTTTCACACGCCCGTCTGCCTTTTCTTCGTTTGAGTTTGGTTCCGTAGCGGATACCACACCGATCATGGTGAAGCATCCGATCAGAACGGCAGCAACGCCGAAGGTGATATTCATGTTTGGATTCCTTGTGTGAGTGATACTCGTAGTGGGATCAGCTTCGGAAAAGCTACGCCGTCCTCGACGTATCGCTGGCCTTGCCGGGATGATCCGGTTTCACGCCGTCGTATCCGGCCGCCACCCATGCGTCCCACGATCCCGGTACGCTACGGGCATCGAATCCATTGGCGCGTAACACACTCGTCCCTATGCTCGCTCGGTAGCCGTTTCCGCAGTACACGACGACAGGTTTGCTTTTGTCGACTTGATCGAGCTTCTTGGGAATCTCTGGCAAAAACAAATACTGAGCTCCCGGCAGATGTCCCATGTCCCATTCCGAGGGCTGCCGCACATCCAACAACGTCATCTGATCACTCGGGAAACGCTCGTGAACTTCCTGGACAGTCATGGTCGCATACGAGTCGAACGAACGTCCTGAGTTGACCCACGCTTTCATGTCGCCCTTCAATCCGGTCGTGACGTTTGTCAAACCGACGCGAGCCAACCAATCGACGGGATCACGGTAGTTCCCTTCCGCTGGTTTCATCATCGCGATCGGCTTGTCAGGGTCCAGCATCCAGCCACCCCACATGGAAATCACTTCGTTGTAGCCAATGTTCATCGCACCGCTGACATGACCGCCCGCGAAAGCGTGCATCGACCGCGTGTCGAGCAATTGAATGTCGCCTGACTGAATCAGTTTTTCAAATTTGTCGGGACTGACCAGCTCGGGCTGCCGATCAGTCGACAATAATTCTGGACCTGCCGCGTTCTCCTTCTTCATCCGCGGCCAGTAGTAGGGCACCGGCGGTTGAGCCTCCAACAACGCTTCAATGAACATGTCTTCATCGTTCATTCGCCAGTAGGGATTCCCCTTTCGCTCTTGGGCCAGTGTCGGATCGCCTTCGGGAGCCTTAATTCCAGCACCGCAAGGTGAACCGGGGCCGTGGGCCGGATAAATCATCAGTTCCCCCGGTAATTGGGTGAACGCATTCTGCACGCTGCGATATAGAGCTTTGGCGAGCGAGTCCGTGTTCTCGACGCCCATCAAGTCGGGACGTCCGACGCTACCGATGAACAAGAAGTCGCCCGTGAAGATCCCCCAACTCTTGTCGCCCGACGACGCCAGATACGACATGTGCTCGGGAGTGTGTCCCGGCGTGTGAATGCCACGCAGGCGGATGCTGCCAACCTTGATTTCGTCACCGTCACGAAGCGGTCGATCAACCTTGAATCCGTACCCTGGCTCCCCTTCGACACTGGCTGCGATTCGCGCGGTTCCGGATTGCTTTGCCAATTGGCGTGCCCCCGAAACAAAATCTGCATGGACGTGGGTTTCGATGGCATGTGTGATCTTCAGGCCATGCTTCTTGGCGAGATCCAAATAGGCTTGCACGTCACGGCGAGGGTCGATGACGACCGCCACCCCGGCGTCTTTGTCACCGATGAAATAAGAGTAGTGCGACAACCCGCCCGACTTGATCGTTTCCAAAATGACGTTGCTAGGCGGTTTCGCTGCAGTGGATTTCTCCGCAGCCGTTGCGACTGACGCAATAGCGGGAAGGAAAGCCGCACCCAGCCCCAGGGCTCCAGAGTGCTGCAAGACTTCGCGGCGGTTGAACGTAGCCATCAATAGGGTCTCCGTGAAAGGGAAAGGGCGGATTTGTGGGCTTCGCTAGAAATTCTTCGTGGGCGAACTGTTCCGGCGAACCCGCTCCGGTCAGTGATTGCAAATTCAGGGCCAATTGCAGGCTCCCTCGCCAACATTCAATGACTTCTTTGAGTCTATGAGCATCGCAGTCATTCATCCGCCAAACGGAAAACCGAAAACTCAAACGTTCAAGACATTCATTGACTATCTGTCGTCATTCAGCTAGTATTTTTACTGAGACTTTTATTTCCCGATCCTGGTGACGACCGTGCTCGACAAAACAAGGCAGGCTGCGATCTTTCAGCAACTCGCTGAAATCGGTGGAGCATTATCCAATCCGCATCGCCTGAAAATGGTGGGCAGCCTGACGCAGGGCGAGAAGTCGATCGACGAGCTGGCACGATTGACAGACCAGTCGCTCGCGGCGGCCAGCGCCAACGTCAAGGTTTTGCGAAACTCACATCTAGTGAAGACGGACAAACGGGGACGCAGCGTTTTCTGTTCGTTAGCAGATCCGATAGTTGCCGAACTGTGGCTCAGGTTTCGCGACTTGGGAGAAACCATCGTGCCAGAGATTCGCGAAGTCGTTCGAGAAGAATTTGATGCCGACGATGCCCTGTCGCCACTGACAATCGAGGAATTTCACCAGAAATTGGATCGCGGACGGTTCACGCTGGTCGATTTGCGGCCAACCAATGAATTCGCGGAGGGGCATCTACCCAAAGCACGCAGCGTCCCCTTTGCTGTACTCACGGAACAAGCAAATCAGTTGCCAAAATCCTCGCCGATGTTTGTTTATTGTCGTGGTCCCTACTGTGCCGCCGCGATGGCAGGCACCCATTGGTTACGGGACCACCGTTTCAAATCTCAACGGCTGAGATTCAGCGTGCCTGAGTGGAGAGCGGCGGGGTTTGACGTTGAAGTCTAGTGGAGTTCGTCAGAATTCTTGCTACGGTCTTGGATGCCAACGAAGCAATCGCAATTCGCTAGTCAACACGCCCCAGCATTCGGCGATAGCTCGTCAGTTGTGGCCTGCCATCATCGGTCAATGTCAGGATGACGTTGATTGTTTTAGTGCCTTTTTTTGTGGAACGGCGCAAGCCGTCCGGTCCCGAGTCACCGGACGGCTCGCGCCGTTCCGCTACATTTGAAATCCTTCAGTAATACAATCGACGTCCCGATGACATGAAAGTCCTTGCCCGCAGCATCACTCGGAATCTGAACAAGCGACTTGGACGCTGCTGAATTTATAATCTTGACGGTACCTTCGTATGCCCCCGATTCGTCGTACACCCACCAGGAATAGTTGAGCCTGTCGCCATCCGGATCTCTCGACGATGACGCATCGAGTTCCTATTCCGTTCCCGCGGACGCTTTCACTTCGATGAGTCCGCGAGTTTTGTCACCGTTGACGATCGCGACCGGATTGTGGTTGGCTTGGTCGTACGGCTTGACGCACCAGTCCATGCGAGCGGCGAAATCGTTCTGAAATGCTTCCCGCCAACGAAAGATCGTGCAGAACTCGTTGCCATACGTCTTTCCGTTGTACGTCCACGAATCTTTCGTGTCTGAAAACACCGCGTAGTCTCGTTGTTGGTCCAGCAGCGGATCAACAGTCTCGTTCCCTGTTCCGGTGCGAACATTCAACTGTCGTTTCGGTGCGAAGCGACCTCCCCAGCCACCGAAGTCAACGTGTTCAGGAAAGTGCAGCCCGTTTGGAATCAGGTACGAGAACGACGGCGTATCGCCTTCGTGCAAATACTCTGCGGGCAAATACTGTTCGCCGAGAGGTCCGTGCCCCGCTTGCACGTTCCGCTGTACCCACTCGGCATCAAACATTTCATCGTTACCTCCCCTGGTCTCCGGCCACTTGTTGAACTTTGGCGTCGTACATGAAATTCCACGCCACAGCAGCTTTGCCGAAATCAGCTTCGCGTCGGGAAACTCGTGAGCGATATACGCGAAGCCCTCGTCTTGAATACCAATTTCGTATCCACGAATCGTCGCTACGAGAGCATTCGCCTCTGCGGCTGTCCGTTCCTTCTTGACCTTCACCACAGCCGCCGCGAGTGTGTTGCCGCCGCCCCAAGTGCAAAACCAGACTGGCCGATCGTCATCGCGGTCAATGATCGAAACGATGTGGTTAACGACAGAACTGTCGAGATGCTTCGCTGCGGCTTCCATCCCACACCCATCTACGCCCGAGTATGCGACGCCCCGCAGAGCCCCAGCATCGAAATACCTATCCGCGTGCAAACGCAAATTGGGAAGGACCTTCCTGCTCAATGAAATGTAACACCATCGCGTGGCTTCCGCTTGCTCCTTTAGATCGAGCAAGAATGTTTCCATCCGCATGAACGGATGTCGAACACCACCTTTTAGAAGGGGGCCACAACATGTTGCGCCAAATATTCGCGAAAATCCCTGCAAAAAAAAGAAATCGGACCAAATCGCAAAAACGGGGACAGTTGAAAATTCAATCGCTTGAGCGTCGTGCGATGTTGACTGCGGTCCTGTTCGACAACACCACCGGTGAACTGGAGATCGACGGGACAAACGATCCAGACTATGTCGTCGTGGCGACTGAAAATGGGCAAACGGTCGTGACGGAATATGACGCTTTCGATAATCCAATCCAGTCCCACAGCTTCGATCAAGTCACCTCCATTGAGGTCGACCTCAAGGATGGTGACGACGTCTTTGCGAATCGGACTTCGATTCCAGTTATTGCGTCAGGTGGTGACGGTGACGATGTGATCATCGGTGGGTCTGGAAACGACGTCATCGAATCGGGATCCAGTTCCACCGTGACGACCTTTGCGGATCCCGCCATTGCCGATGCGACGCTGATCGCGATGAATGATCTGAATCAGATTTCAACCATCGCGACGATGGATCTGCCGGGGGATATTCTTTTCGGTGGAGGCGGAGACGACCAATTGGTTGGCGATGATGGCACTCAGGTCATGTTCGGTGGCGACGGACGAGATCAACTCTTGGGCGGCGCTGATGCGGACTATCTGCTGGGACAGGGAGATGCTGACGAAGTGATCGGCGGCACGGGCAATGACATCTTGGTCGGAGGAAACGGGCCCGACGCGCTCGCAGGCAACCAAGGAAACGATGCCTTGTATGGTGACGACGCCGAAGAGAACGAGATCGTCGACAATCTGATGGCAAGCACATCGGGCTCTTTCCTGCACGGAGCCAACGGTTACGGGGATGACAATGGTGAGTACGCCATCCACGTTCTCGATAACGACTTCCTTGACGAAGTCGCGGGTATCGATGAGGAAGACTTAGAATGGCTTCGTGAAGAGTTTCCTGAGTACACCGAACAATCGATACAGGATTATGTAGCCGTTCACGGATTTGAAGACGCCGCGTTCATCGACAACATGCCCAGCTTCTTTGCTCAGGCCGTGGGAATCCGCATCGAGGACGTCCTTCAAGGTGGCTCTGGCGATGATCACCTGGATGGCGGCAGTGGCAATGATTACCTAACCGGCGATCAGGGTGCCGACGTGTTGATTGCCGGTGATGGCATCGACTATTTGTTCGGGGGTGACAACCCCGAAATGGTCAGCAACGTCGATCTTCCTACCAGCCCTTATGCTCTCTTGCAGTTCGCTGGCTCGCAAGAAGGAGCCGACGTGTTGGTCGCAGCCGACGATGGTGACCGAGACTACTTGGCGGGTGGATCGGGACAAGATGTGATCATGGCTGGAGACTGGAAAGATCTCGTTGATGGCGGAGCAGGCGACGACATCCTGGGACCGTTTGCGCTCAACCACAGTTCGGTCTCACTATTCGGCAACACCGGAAATGATCTTCTGATTGGCAGCCACTTGGATGATGACCTGAGTGGTGGGCTGGGAGCTGACACGTACTACTCTGGCGAAGGTAGCGATCACTTGGATGGGATGCCAGCGTTTAGCGAGAGCGAAGGCCGGTTCTTGATCGAACAAGACGTTTGGATGGATGGCACCGCCATGTCGGATGAAACAGATAACGCCGATTGGGTTCACGCGATCGTCCATACTGAGTACGAGAATGGCGTGCTCACCATCCATGGATCCGCGATTGGGGACGCCGTCTTCGTCACACCAGATGATTTTGGTAACGTTGTCCTTCGACAGAGCATTTACTCAGGCTTCACGTCTCCTGTCGGAGTCATTAGCGATCAGACCTGGAGCGGTGTGTTCCATGAAGTGACGTTCGCGAACGTGAATGAGATCATCTTCGACGGCGGCGCCGGGGCGGACTGGTTCTTGAACCAGACGAACATCCCCTCGCAACTCTTCGGCGGCAACGGACGGGACTTCCTGATTGGCGGGGATGCGGCCGATCACATTGAAGGCGGTGATGGCGACGATTTGATCTACGGTCGAGGCAGCACGGATGTGCTCTTTGGCGACGATGGCGACGACGAAATCCATGGCGGCGAAAACCCGTTCGTCTATGATCCCTCCGCGCCGCTGGAACTCGATGAAATGTTGACACTGATGGAACGCATTGAGGGCGGCTCCGGTAATGATCGACTCTATGGCGGAAGTGGATCGGACTTGATTGCCGGATGTGAAGGCAGGGACCATCTGTTCGGTGACGCCGACGCCGACGTGATCTTTGTCGACTCGTTGATTCCCTCGGGGACGAGTTCAGTCAACGATGGAGTGACGTATCAGAACGAAGCTCACGGGGGCGCGGGCGACGATTGGATTTATGGCGGTTCGCTCTCAGACCACCTCTACGGTGACGCGGGTGACGACATCCTGGAAGGTCGTGGCGGAGATGACTTCTTAGATGGCGGCAGTGGCTCGGATGAACTTCACGGAGATGAGGGAAATGATCATCTTGATTCGGGCTTGGCCGATGGACCCCAGACCGTCAATGATTTGCTACAGGGAGGTGAGGGCCATGATGAGCTGTACGCTCGACATGGGGCGGTAGAATTACACGGTGGCGAAGGCGATGATTGGATGTATTTGAATGCTTCGGCTAGTGCAACCGGCGGCTCAGGCCTGGACTACGCTTCCGGTCTCGGCGAACTGCAGGATGAGAGTGAACTCGACGAAGCTGTCAACCAACTGTATCAAGATGGCGAGAACCCTTATCAACTCTGGCGTGAAAATCGAGACAATCCCTTTGGCGGCCCCGGCGATGTCCTGATCTCCATGACGACAACGTTAGAAGGCAACCACGACACACACGCAGACGAATCCGAGACCGACGCGGCAGCGGTGGACCAGGAGTCAAAAGTACGCGCAGCGGTCGTCGATGGCGTTCTAAATGTTCGACTCAATGATGGGGGACAATCCGTTGGTTTCACGCAGGACGCCAAGGCGATCTATCTGCTTCAAATGGACGCCAAAGGCAACCTCTTGGACAAGCAGACGTTCTCAAAAGTCCAATCAATCCATGTGATCGGGGGTGCTGGGAATGATGTGATCCGCAACGAAACAACACTCGCGTCGGTGATCGAGGGTGGTGATGGAGATGATGAGCTATTCGGCGGAACAAACTGTGACAAAATCATCGGTGGTGCTGGAAATGACTTCCTCGATGGCGGAAAAGATTCGTCTCGCGATGATTTACGGGGAGGTTCCGGACGTGATACCTTCGTGGTTTGGCAGCAAGAGGACGAGAGCTCCAAGCGAGACGAACACGATGATTTCTTTTCGAGAGAAGATCTGATTATGGAAATGTTCCAAACGCGGAAATAGGGATTCAAACAAGCGAGCATTTCCAGCCAATCATTGCATTGCCATGTCAATCGACTCCGCCGGTTCGTCATTCAGAATTCAGGCAGGAACGCGGTCTGCCGGCGTGAGTCGATTAACCCCAGAGCAAACGAATGGGAAGCACTCGATTTTTCCTCAAGAAATGACTGCCAAACACGTAGGCTGGAGACGTTCGGTCTATCTGTCATTTGTTGCTAACCGTGGTTCCTACGTCCAACCAAAGCTATCGCTTAACTGCCAAAATTCGTTAGGGACAAAACGCGTCGCTATGCCTTTTTCGTTTAGCTGGATCCAGAGTTTCACGACTGGTTAGTCACGGTCGTGACGAGATCCAAAAGCCACGGACGTGAGTCCGTGGTTTGGGAAAACAAAGCGAAGCAAGTCGCAACGCGACGACACAAAACCCCTGCGTGCGCACGAATGAATCGCCGGGAGCGGCATCTGTCAACGCTTCGCGACTTGGGATGTGTGGAGGCGACGTCGCCCCCGGACTCGCGTCCGGGGCTTTCGCCTGCCGTCGCTATCGCGACTTGGAATGGAAGCAATACTGGCGTGGCCTTGAAGAATTCTCCTCGTCACTTCGAGTTGGGGCAGATCGTCGAGATCAACTGTGGAACAGTCTGCTGGAAATCATTTCCGAGTTGATAGTAGGTAACCGGCCCGGCCGACAAGAAAAAAGAGAACTCAAGCGTCGCCCGAAGAACTACCGGCTCATGACTTGTCCGCGCAACCCGAGGCAAAGCCGTTACGCCCCAGCAGCTTAGGCTTATGCCAGTGCCACTCATGTCAGAAGCCATTGTTTGGTAGCGGGCGTTTTCTTAGGTGTCCGCGAAGCCACAAGGTTGATTCCAAGTCCACGCGGTGTGCCGTCGATTCAATCCATGATTCCTCACCAGATGCAAATAGAGACGCAGACTCGAATGGCTCGGAGAATCCTTACTTGCTGACCTTCTTCGCTACGGTCAATTAATTCGACAAATGGATTGTAGTAACAACGACCTCTTTGTCGGTGGATCAGAATATTGTCGTTTTATTTGCCAAACGCTGTTACGTGACCTACGGTTTCATTGGCGGATACTGCATCGCAATGCCTGTACCACCTCTATCCGCCCATTTCGCTTATCTCATCCATTATTCAGTCGGTTGACCATCCGCGCTACGGCATTCCCAAATGCCCTGCCGCTGGTGCTATTCGTCAAGAGGCTTCCATGTTCAAACGACTCCTAGGATTCATCAGAGAATCCAGTTCTCAACGCGAATCGACTTCTTCGCAAGTACGTCGCTCGATGCAATTCGAGTCACTCGAAAATCGAAACCTATTGACGTCCGTCGGATGGGTCATGCCGACTGACCTTCACACCCGGGATTTGGCGCCAGTGGAGTCGCATGGGCCAGCCATTGTGGAGTCCCCTCACGACCTCAGATTGCATGAAGGATTTCTGGAAGGCGATCCCGATCGACCAGTCCATGACATCAGTCCGGATGCCACCGATGAGTTCTTCAAAAACTACACCAACAGCAACGACGCCGCCTACATCAAGCTCGGTGACATCGCTGCTGCAGACGAATTCTTGAAACTCGACGGGCTCCGCAACGATGCGGAATATATCAAGCTGGGTGACATCGCTGCCGCCGATGAGTTCATGAAGATTGAAATCGCCAGCAACGACGCCGCCTACATCAAGCTCGGTGACATTGCTGCCGCGGACGAGTTCATGAAGATTGAAATCGCCAGCAACGACGCCGCCTACATTAAGCTCGGTGATATTGCTGCTGCAGACGAATTCCTGAAACTCGACGGGCTCCGCAACGATGCGGGCTACATCAAGCTGGGCGACATCGCCGCCGCCGATGAGTTCATGAAGATTGAAATCGCCAGCAACGACGCTGCCTACATCAAGCTGGGGGACATTGCCGCCGCGGACGAGTTCATGAAGATTGAAATCGCCAGCAACGACGCCGCCTACATCAAGTTGGGTGACATCGCTGCCGCCGATGAGTTCATGAAGATTGAAGTCGCCAGCAATGACGCCGCCTACATCAAGCTGGGTGACATTGCCGCCGCGGATGAATTCATGAAGATTGAAATCGCCAGCAACGACGCCGCCTACATCAAGCTGGGTGACATTGCCGCCGCGGATGAGTTCATGAAGATTGAAGTCGCCAGCAACGACGCCGCCTACATCAAGTTGGGTGACATCGCTGCCGCGGATGAGTTCATGAAGATTGAAGTCGCCAGCAATGACGCCGCCTACATCAAGCTCGGTGACATTGCCGCTGCGGACGAATTCCTGAAACTCGACGGGCTCCGCAACGATGCGGGCTACATCAAGCTGGGCGACATCGCTGCCGCCGATGAGTTCATGAAGATTGAAGTCGCCAGCAATGACGCCGCCTACATCAAGCTCGGTGACATTGCCGCCGCGGACGAGTTCATGAAGATTGAAATCGCCAGCAACGACGCTGCCTACATCAAGTTGGGTGACATTGCTGCCGCCGATGAGTTCATGAAGATTGAAGTCGCCAGCAATGACGCCGCCTACATCAAGCTTGGTGACATTGCCGCCGCGGATGAATCCATGAAGATTGAAATCGCCAGCAACGACGCCGCCTACATCAAGTTGGGTGACATTGCTGCCGCCGATGAGTTCATGAAGATTGAAGTCGCCAGCAACGACGCCGCCTACATCAAGCTCGGTGACATCGCGGGCACCGATCATGCGGCGGGTTCCGGAATTGACTCACCCGGCACGTTGCCCAGAACCGTGTCTTGATTCGATCCGGTTAATCTGATCCGCAAGGTAGAGACAGACGAGGATCGCTTACTCCAGATTCTAGATTCGAAAAACCGCCACGCCAATTTGGTAGAGGAAACGACTAGGCACAGTCCAATGGTCGAGTCAGGCCTGCAAAACACCTTGCAAGGCCAGCGAATTCAGTTGTTTGTCGACAAGTGATTTAACGAGTGCGGGTGTTGCTGGGACCGGTTTGGCGCTCGGATCGCCGATCGTCATGTCAATGCCTTCCAATTGCGTGCACAACTCGCGTGCGAGCTCGGCTCGATCTCTGGATCCGTCAAGTAGTGGGACGATCCTGCGGTTCAAGTCGTTTAGGGAGATGGTCGTATGCCGCGCACTGACTACCTGTCCCATCGATTTCGCCAAAACTCGATTCATTGCGTTGGTTTGAGGTCTTTCTTGTTGCTGATCGGGAAGACGGATGGGCGTCGTTCGCAATTCGATCATTCCCGTTGCGAACCCTCGTAACAAGAAGTCGGCCAGTCGACCCTCATCCTGCCCACTCAACTCTGACGGTAAACCTTCCGCTTCGAGTAGAGATTGTACGGATACGGTGCCGGGCCAAGCATCGGCCAATCGTCCGAGCAGTTGGGATGTGGCATCGGACGAACATTTCAAACGGCGCCCATCACTGTGAACAAATTCAGCCGTATCACCTGTGGTTTGCTCTCGCTTCAAAGACGTCGCCGCATGCAAATGCTCGAGGCGATTAGTCGATACATTGCGATCGACAAGCAGGTCACTGTGGCAGATCAATGATTCCCGAAACGAACGGTTGGAGAGATAGTCGAGATACTGTTCGTATTCAATCGGATCGTTGGCATACCGTTGCAATTGCGCTGCAACGTCGTCGTCCATGTTTTCGGCGAACATGGTTTGGAAGCGGGCCTCCCCCACATACTGCAATTTGTGTTCGGTCAGCGACTCGGCAAATTCATGAAAGAACAGCGGTTGGTTCTCACCAGCCAAATGGTCGTGATGCAGGTACCAACTCGGAACGTCGCGAATCAACTCGTATTCTTTTTGCAATGTGGCTTGGTAGGCCGCGTTTCCGCTGGGTGCCGCGTCGCTCAGGAAGCGTGCGAATTCACGAGATTCCGTGACTGCAGCGACCGGGTCGGCGATGTCGCGTGTGTGATACCGCATCATCTTTCCCAGCACACTGCGCATATGCCAGCCAGGAAAGGTATTGTAACTGACAAACGCCATACCTTGAGGCCGCAGGAGCTGGGTGCACAGATTGAGAATGCCAGTTCGCACGACAGCGGGCACCCAGGAAAAGAGGCCGTGGCAGATGATGTAGTCGAACGGCTCAAAGGTGGCATCCAACTCCATCAGGTCCAATTGCAGAAGTCGAACGTTCGTCAGCCCCGCTTCGGCGACAAGTTGCTGTCCCATTTCAATTTGCCGCCCAGAAAGATCAATTCCAATGAATTCACTTTGCGGCATTGAAGCGGCCAACGGCAACAGGTTTCCGCCATGTGCGCAGCCGAGTTCCAGGATCCGAGCCCGCCTGATGTCCGCAGGATTGAGACCAAACAGCGTACCGATCGTCGCCATGCGTTCCGGGTGGGACCAAGGAAGTGTGCCGTTTTCGTACGGCATCTCGTCATAGCTTTCGGCGACCGATGGCATGCTGACTCTCTAAGTGAAGCGTCGCTGGTAGATACTTGTTCTCTAAGTGTCCCTCAGAGAGTTCGCACGCAGGTTTGGGGCTGCAGAATTTACTATGCACCGCCGCCAGCCCAGTCCGTTCGTAACGAACATACCGAATCTACCCCGGTCGTTTGCTGCTGTGACTCTCGGAAGTCAACGAGACAGAATCGTCACCTCGGCCCCATGGGGCGAATAGGGAGTGCAAACGGCGCAAATAGGGTCCGCATTTAGCGAGAATTTAGGGCCACCCATATTCCTGAGTAATCACAGCGAATCGCGAGTGTGACGTGAGAGAGTATGGGACCCTCAAGATGACCGAATCGCGGGTTCTTCAGAGCAAAAGCAAGGGGAGGGATCGCTCCTGCGCAGCAGAAAACCCAGTCGGGGAAGAAAAGCTACGCGAAAAGAGAAGGTACGCGAACTCTTTCTTGTCTATTCTGGTGCGAGGCAGACCGCGCTACGGCGGCCGACACCGGTGCGACATGTTCTTTGTTTTGAACGCTCCGGTTCCACCGACCGATGCCGCCAAACACATTACGTTTTCGAGAATGATTCGTTTCGCACCGGACTTACCAGATCCTGGGCGTGCAGGTCCGGCGACGGCGCGAATCATTTATTGGGCAGGAGAACACAAAAACGACCAGGACAGCCTGGACAGAGAACGCAGAAGCTTGGTCAGCGGCTTTTTTGTTTGCGCGACCAGACGTCGGAGGCGGGCAAATACATGGAACGACCTTGCCGCAACGTTTTCTCCGAATGGCTTTCCTGGCTCCTCCGCACAGATTCGAAATTGAGTCAGAGCATTACCAGTGCGGGTTCGAGGCGGCTTTCGATCGGGAGATGGACGGCTTTCTGCCGGGTAAGCCAAGTGCATTATCAACATTCGAAATGGGGTGAGACCGGACGGCTCGCGCCGTTCTGCTAGGCTTTTTTGGGGTATCCCGCGAACCCTCCTATTCGAGCCACTCATCATTTCCGGATAGACGACGCACTCCGATTGACTCGCGAGCGACGGCGTTGACGCCAAAAGACGTATGGATCGGACGCAGGGCAGCTTCACCTACGTGGACATCAATATTGCGTCCGAACCAGCACCCTGAGCGTCCGCTCGGCGAGTGATGAACGCCCACCGTCCGATAATTTCTTGCGTGCCGTTTTCCCGTTGCGCCGCATAAAAAATAGCCGATCTGGCAGAAAACTCGTGCCGTCTCTTGAGAGAATTCGAACGGGAGAAACTATACTCGTCATCCGCCCGCTTTCCCTCGCATCGCTGTGAATGCAAATGATCGAATCGAAACAATCCGATACGCGTTCAAGCAGCGACGCTGACGCGATGACGCTGGACGAGTTGATGCGAACCTCGTACGAGGATTACGACATCAAGGGATCTCCGTTTGTCTTTCCCGCGATTGTTCGCCGATGGGTGTCCCGGTTTGCATCGCTTGACTATCGCATCTTTGCCTTCGTTTTATGGGTGCTGCATCGCACGTGGGGTTTCATCGGGCGCCGACATTCCAATCCACTTGCCAAGGTCTGGTCCGAACTTGCTTGGCAGTTCACGCTCCGCGATGGTCTTCGTTTGGGGAAAGCTTTTGCCGAGCTAGATCAACACCCGACGTTTCGTAACGGATGTGCGGAATTGAATTTTCGCAACTCACTCGACGCTACGTTTTACCGCGGATCCTTCTTAGACCCGTTCTTCGCCCAGGGGCCGTGGGAGATCACCGAGACCACGCATCCGCTGCAGCAACCTCAGTACTTTGTTGCCGGCATTCCTTCGAGTCGCTGGTATGATCCCGACGAGTTTGAATGGAAAGATTTTGTTGAACAGAGTTTCCCGCAAGCACATGAAGAAGTTCTGCAACTGCTATCCGATCATTGCGATCAATTCGGAATCTTTCGAACAGAAATCGACGGAACCGTCGACGGCTGGAACACGTTCATCTTTTATGCCAACGGACGACGGCAAGCCAAGAGTTGCGAGCGTGCCCCACGGCTAGCCGACGTCGCCGACGCGATGATCGCATATGAAGAGGGTGAGCTGACGATGCTTTCGTCGCTCAACCCAAGGTCTTACATCCCGCCGCACGTGGGACCGATCAACGGAATTTTGCGTTGCCATTTACCGCTGTTGGTCCCCGATAACTGCGGACTGCGAGTCGGTGGCGAGGAGATCACTTGGACAGAAGGGAAGGTCCTGGTGTTTGATGATTCATTCGTGCACGAAGTCTGGAATCAGAGTGACCAAGTACGCATCGTGCTGTTCTTCAATGCGTGGCATCCAGCCTTATCGCTCCCCGAGCGACAAGCTTTGGCCAACGTCAGACGAGCCTACAACCAGACGCCGGCGGGCCGCAATTGGCTCCACCGAAACGAAGAAGCTCGCACTTCAACCGTCGTGCCCTCCGCCGGTTAATCTCCCGACAGGTAGCTACGTTCGCCAGAACGTGGTCCACTCCCGACAAGTAGCTACGTTCGCCAGAACGTGGCCCACCGTCTGGCGACGGTAGCTACAGCGAAAATGTCCACCGTCTGGCGACGGTAGCTACGGCGAAAATGCTTCGTATAGACCTAGCTTCGCAAGAAAGTGCCTTGCGTCGTTTTGATCCTGAATGCGTTTGAATCCATCTTCAGATTCTGTCGACGCGGGTCTTAATCACCAGCGGCATCAGATCTTCACGAGCAGTCAACTCGGGTTTGCAGGCGGAAACTCGAGTTGACGCTCGACGGCGTCTGGTTTCCGTTCACGCCTCATAAACCGTGCAAAAACACTGCGTTTCCATGGGTTTGCCAGGTCGTCGTTGCGTCGAGACCCCAACGGCATGTCGCGTGCATTCTTCAATAGCCATCTCCACGAGTCGGCGATCGCGGTTCGCAGCGGACGAGTTCCTCAGTTTCAGCGTTCGCCATCAACTTCCTGCAAAGGAGCTATGTATGGTTACGCTACTGATCGTTCAGCCTCGTCTCGATTCGCCCGAGCTAACGACCACGATAGCGAACGACCGGGCGCAAGATCGACGCCAATCAGCGGAGACGCAACGTTTTGTCGATGAAGCTTATCAAACGCCGAAGCGCGTGGACTGGAAAAGCGATAACGACGACGAAGCGGCGTATCTCCTCAAGATGCTTATTCCGTTTTTGCTACTGTCGATCATTCCCTTGATGTTCCTTTTGCTCGTGCTTTGGTTCCACCCCGATGCACTGATGTACGACGTCTCGCCGGATGCTGGATCCAGCTTCGATCGATAATCCTTATCGATGGTTAACGATTCGAACAACGCGATGGGCACATTTATCCAGTTAACTCGGGGAGGCGTTCTTGGGCATGACAGACCTCGATCGACCGAGTGATCTTAGACGGACCGCCATTGAGGATGGAAACGGCGTCGCCGCGCTGTCTTTTGAAGCGCGTTCGGCTATTATGGATGCTCAAGCCTCTCCTTCAAAGCTTCCCCACCCACACTCCCCACCTACGAATCGAAGCCCAAACGATGCACCCAAACTCCGGTATCAGGTTTTGTGTATCTTGTCTCGCCCTCCTGCTGATTGTCGAGTTCTGGCAGCCTGTGTTCGCGCAAGGCTCCGATCCGATCGCCAAGATGCAGGCTGATGCGGTCGCGACCCGGCGAGCCGACTGGGGACACTGGGGTCCCAACCCAAAGACTTACTCGAGCTGGAAAACACACAGCAACCGCTTGATTCCTGTCTACACATTTGGGATCGACCTTCGATCGGTCTGTGGTCAAAACAGTCTGTATCGCGATGCAACTGCGATCGAAGCACTATACGGCTTTCTTCCTGACGAGACGCTCAATCCCGAAGCCGAGTATTTTGATCAAACCGACGTTTACCGCCTACAAAAGTCGGCGATCGAGTCGGGCAAGAAGCGTGTGATCTTGTTCGTGTTTGACGGCATGGATTGGGATACCACTCGCGTGGCCGCGATCGCAAAGTCAGGAAAGATCTACGACGAGGGGCGGGGCGAAGGACTGCACTTTCTGGACTACCGGGGTGCGATGACGGACTTTGGGTATTGCGTCACCAGCCCACGAACTGAGGGCACGAGGGTAAACGTCGACGATCAGACCGTCGTGAATCCAGAAGGAAAGGTACCCGGTGGTTATCACGCTGCACTCGGGGGCGATGCACCTTGGCGGCCAATCACGGATGCCGAGTACCCGATCGGAAAGAGCAAGCAGACCGTACATGCCTTCGCTGAATCATCTGCCACCGCGACTTCCATGACTTGCGGGATCAAGACCTATAACGACGCCATGAATGTCGACTTCATGGGTCGCGAAGTACTCCCCATCGCTCGAACATTGCAGAACGAAGACTTTGCGATCGGCGTGGTAACGAGTGTGCCAATCAGCCACGCGACGCCGGGATGCGCGTATGCCAACAACGTGCATCGCAATGACTACCAAGATCTGACGCGTGACTTGATCGGCCGTCCGTCGATCTTTCATCCCGGTGGATTGCCAGGTGTTGATGTGCTCATCGGCGGTGGCTGGGGAATCGACAAAGACAAAGACGCCGCCCAAGGCAAGAACTATGTGCCGGGCAACAAGTACATCGCCGCTGACGACTTAGCCGCGATCGACGTCAACAACGGTGGCGAGTACGTCGTGGCTCTGCGAACGAGCGGTGTTGCCGGCCCGGACGTGCTGACCGAAGCGGTTCAGAAGGCAAAACAAAACCACAAACGATTGTTCGGCTTCTTCGGCGCGCAAGCCGGCCACCTGCCATTTCAAACGGCTGACGGCAACTACGATCCGGTGGTCAGCTACGGCAATCAAAAGCCGGTGAAGGCAGAGGTTTATAGCAAAGCCGACTTACACGAGAACGTTAAACTGAAAGACGCGGCCTTGGCAGCGATCGAAGTTCTTGATTCACGTTCTGATCGCTGGTGGTTGATGATCGAGAGCGGCGACGTCGACTGGGCAAACCATTCCAACAACATCGACAACTCGATCGGTGCCGTCCTCAGTGGCGACGAAGCGTTTGCAACTATCGTGGAGTGGATCGAGCGGAACGGTGGCTGGGACGAGACCGCGTTAATTCTCACTGCCGATCACGGCCATTACTTCACTCTCGATCGCCCCGAAGCCTTCGTGCCAACCACGACCGAACCGTAAAAGCAGACCGACCTGTCACGGATTGGGGCAGGGGAAGTTTTCAATCCGAGTTGACAGATCCCGCTGACGGTGGATCATTTTTGCCCGCGCACATTCTCTGTGTCGTCGCACGGGACATTGATTTAACTACTGCGAGATTTCCCATGTAGCGGAACGGCGCGAGCCGTCCGATGACTCGGGACCGGACGGCTCGCGCCGTTCCGCTAAAACAAGCACCAAAACGATTAACGTCTCTGTGACTCGCTTGGCTTTGTTTCGTTTTTCCAAAACACGGACTCACGTCCGTGGCTATTGCATATCGTCACTATCGTGACTGACCGTCCACGCAACACTGGATCCGACTAAACGCAGAGGGGAGAGCGACGCGTCTTGTCCGCGACGAATCTTTGCCGCTCCAGCGATAGCCTGGCTTGAAAGTGGAAACCGTACTCAGCATCAAGCGACAGATCTACCAAAAGACTCTCGTCAGCCTGCTATTTATCTTGAGAAATCGTTTCCGCGATATTGCGTGAGTGATCGCGGACGCGGTTATACGCGTTGAGCGCCGCCAAAAACGCGACGCTGATCACGGGTGCCATCGGTCCCGTGGATAGCTCTTCCAAGTGCTTACGACGCAGCGATTTGATTTCGCTACGGATCCGCGTGACAGCAGGCCCCGTGGCCGCCGCGATATTCCGATTGCCGTTCGCCAGCCCTTCATGGACAGCGGCAACGTATTCGGTGATGTGGCGATTGAGCTGCGCCAAATCGGCACGCTGTGACTCGCTAAAACGGAAACCATCTCGCCGGAGTTTGCGGTCGAACTTGTCCAGGTTCGCGATGTAGTCACTGATCGACTCATACTCGTCGGCAAGCCGCAACTGACGCCGCGCTTCTTCCGCTGTCGCATGAGAAACATTACCCGAGGAGAGAAGTCCGGTGATGAACTCGGCGACTTCGTCTTGAACGGTATCCAGCACGCGTTCACGTTGCTTCAAGCGATCGGCGAGCACTTTGTCGGGTTCGTCTGCGTTCATCAGTTCCAACAACCAATCCATCATTTTGAGGCAACCGTCGCCCATTTTGAGGATTTCCTTACGGGATTGTTCGATCGCCAACAAAGGCGTTTCCAGGATCAGCACATCGAGATCCGTCAACCGAGGCTTTTCCTTGTAGGCTCGCGCAGGCACCGCCCATTCAAGGAAGCGAACCATCGGTTGCAAAAAAGGCAGAAACAAAAGCGTGTTGGCAACATTAAAAACGCTATGCGTCGCCGCGATCGCCGCCACAACATTTGGATAGGTTGCACTCCCGTCCACCATCACGGACTGGCCAACATCTACCCCAACAATCGACTGGATCAGGCGAATGTACCACTGGAAAATTAGCGTGATCCAAAACACGCCAAAGAGATTGAAGATCACATGGAAATACGCGGCCCGCCGAGCATGCGTAGTCGTGCCCAACGACGCGAGAAAAGCGGTGATGGTGGTACCAATGTTTTCGCCAAGCACCAAGGCGGCAGCGGTCGGATAGGAGATGACCCCCTGGGTCGCCAGCGAGATCGTGATTCCCAACGTTGCCGATGAAGACTGGACGAGCGTTGTGAGGATGCAACCGACGGCCGCGCACTTGAGCACTCCCACGTAGCTGTCTGCATTGAACTTGGCGAACCAAGCCTCGAAGTCCGGCACGTCTTTAATCGCCGAGCAGGCCTCCTTCATGAGTTCCAGCCCAAAAAAGACCATCCCGATGCCCATCAAGAACATCGCCCAGTATCGCCAACGATCACCTTTGGAAAAGAGATAGGCGAACGCCGAAAATCCCAGGATCGGCAACCCATACTTGCCGACTTTGAGCACCAAAATCCATCCAGTGATCGTGGTACCGATGTTGGCCCCCATGATCACGCCGATCCCCTGAGCCAATCCCATGACCCCGCTGTTGACGAAGCCCACCACCATCACCGTGGTGATCGAACTTGATTGGACGATGCAGGTGACGATCACGCCAACAATGGACGCTAGAAATCGGTTGTTCGTGACGGCACCGATCAGCCGCCGCAAGCTATTTCCGGCGACGGCTTGCATCCCGTCAGACATGTTTTTCATGCCCAACAGAAAAATCCCTAACCCACCAGCGAGCGTGAAAACCAGTTCGATCAATGAGGAAAAGGCCACTATACCGCCGTTCAATACTGGGGAGCTTTTGTTAAAAATCGCTGAAGATTGGAGAGTGTAAATCTGTCGAACGGTTTTGGCAACGAACCATAAAACGAGCGGTTGGTTGAGTTTGCGACCCGCGAAAACGGTTTCCCTGATTGTTTTCAGTGAAAATCACGGTGTGAATCGCTGCGGAACCGTAACCCCCGCAAGCCCACCCCGCCAGCGAAGGTGAGCGATTCACCTACACAGGGAGGAGCTTTGGACCGCGCAGCAGGCTCACGAGCATGGGTCCGCGTGTTCCACCGCAACGGGCTTTTCGGGTGGTTGGTAGTGGTGGACGTTCGTTCGCAGTATGCGGTGATGAACGATTCCCGCGCGAGCCGGCCTGCCCCGCATTTCCCGATGGCTCTCGCCGTTGCACTACATTTAATATCCCGCGGTGATTAAACCGACGTCCCGAGAGACCGACCTACGTGAGTCGAACGTGCCACGATGATCGTCTCTACCCCCGAGTACGCCAGCAACAGATAGGCAAAGAGCTCGGCGAGTTCTTCCATCAGCTCCTTGGTCGGCTGCATCTGTTCGGGACGACCAGCACTGGCCCACATATCGGGTCGATCCAGGATCTGACAAAACCCACACAGAAAGACGCCTCCGATCACAAAAAGCGTCGCAGCCGGTTGTTGCATGAACCATAACGACTCTTTGATGAACGTCCGTCGCAACCGGAAAATGGTGACCAGGGTGACCAGTAGCAGTGGCAACCCGACCAACCACTTGTAGGCGTCATCAAAGAAAAACATCTCGAAGAATGTGTCCGCTTCGCGCGCCGCCGCGTAGCCAGTCATTGACGCGCATGCGACCAATCCGGCTTGACCAATCTTTGCGATCAAAGCGGCATAAAATAGGCACAACGCCGTGACAGTCGCCAACACAACTTGAGTATTTTCGATGAGGCCGTTCTCGCGGCCCATCGCCTCCACCCCCCAAGACGTCACTCCCCAGTAAGTGAATTGGTACACAATAACGCTGAAGATGCCAAAGCTCACCAAACGGTATGGATAGCCGCGATAGGAGACATTGAGTTTTAGCGGACTGTTTTTAATCATCATTTGAATCGCTTTGGATCAGAGGCGAGCGTCTCCTGCGGGAATGGCGAAGAATTCGTTCACTTCGTATCGGATGTGCTCAGCGTTTCGTATCCGCAATCGACAACGCTGCATAGTGGCAGCGGTAGGCGGCCATAAGCAGGCTGGGCGGGCAGATATCCCAATAAATACTGGCGATGCGATTCACAGCCGACGCGGGCTTGGCAACCGGGCATTCTCGTCGTCCAGACTCGCGGTCTTGTCGTCCAGGCTCAGAGCAACGGCAACAAACGCAACTTTCTCAATTGACTCAACCGCCTCCATACCGCCCGGCTTGTCACATCATCCAGTTCAGGTGATGCAGATGCTGGCGTTTGCCCCTCGCCTCAATCGACCCGCTGATTCGTGGATCAAGAAAGCGGTTTGACGGTTCAGCGATTTCGAAACCGCCGCCGAGAGATCGCTGGCGTCATGACGGCAGAATACCGGCCCGCGACAGTTGGGTGTCTGTGGTTCATGGCACCGGCAAAAACAACCAGACAGCGTCGTTCGGCACACGAAATGCCAATCTTTGAGTCGTCAGTTGGTGACACTCGACGAAAAAATTCGAGGATCGAAAAGCATTTGATGTAATAATAGGAATCAGCCGGAAATCGGCAGTTAGTGAATTCGATCGTTCTCGTTAGGCACCAGCGTACTTTTTTCTTTGGAGAAAATAGCGTGTTTGGCAGGCGTCAAATCAATCACATCGCTCATTGGGCGATCGGCGAACGACGGGCGTTGAGCAAACGATCTCGTCGAAACCGTTCTCGTTTTCATCGGCTTCTCGGCGAGTGTTTGGAGGACCGCCGTCCGTTAGCCGTCATGACAATCGCGGCAGCAAATGCCGACCGACCAGAAGGGAATACCGGCTCGACTTCGTTTACCTTCGAAGTCAGCCGTGTCGGAGATACGAGTGGATCGGCCACAGTGGACTATTTTGTGACCGGCAGCGGTGCCAACCCCGCGAACGTCGATGATTTCAACGGCAACACGCTGCCAAGCGGTCAGGTGCTCTTCTTTGCCGGGCAGACTTCGAAGACGATTACCATCAACGTCACCGGTGACCGCATCGTCGAGAGCGACGAGACTTTCACCGTTAACCTAACCAACCCGTCGAGCGGTTCTTCGATCGGCAACGGTACGGCCGGAGGCACGATTCGGGACGATGACGCTCCCCCACCGACGACTCTGGCGATTGCGGCGACGAACGCAGATCGAGAGGAGGGCAACAGTGGCTCGACCCCGTTCACGTTCACCGTTGTTCGTAGCGGGGATACGTCGGGTGCGACGACGGTCGACTACACCGTCACCGGCAGTGGCTCTTCCCCGGCAAACGTGGACGACTTCAACGGAAACGTGCTGCCCTCCGGGCAAGTAACGTTCTTTAGTGGTCAGACGTCGAAAACGATCACCATTAATGTTTCGGGTGACTTCAACATCGAAGATAACGAAACATTTACCGTCACGCTGAGCAATCCATCAGGCCAAGCCGTCATCGAAACCGCTTCGGCAACCGGAACGATTCGCGACGACGACACACCTCCCACTCCGTCACTCGCGATTGTTGCAACGAATGCGGATCGCGATGAAGGCAACAGTGGCGTCACCCCGTTCACCTTCACGGTCACTCGCAGCGGCGACACCTCGGGCGGCACCACGGTTGACTACGTCGTTTCGGGAAGTGGATCCAATCCGGCGTCCGCCAGTGACTTCAATGGCGGTATTCTGCCAACTGGGCAGGTAACTTTTTTCGCTGGCCAGACATCCAAGACCATTACAATCAACGTGGCTGGGGACGTAAGCGTTGAAAGCGATGAAACGTTCACCGTCACGCTCAGTAACCCATCCGGTGGAGCCACAATTGCGACCGGGTCGGCAACCGGAATGATCCGAAATGACGACCAGATTGCCCCGCCAACTTTGGCAATTTCCGCGACGAACGCCGACCGCAACGAAGGAAACAGCGGCACGACCAACTTCACCTTCACCGTCACCCGTAGCGGAAGTACCGCGGGTGCCGTGTCCGCCACCTACACCGTCGTTGGTTCGGGAACCAACCCTGCTAGCGCCAGCGACTTCGTCGGTGGATCACTTCCTTCGGCCTCCGTCGTGTTTGCTGCCGGCGAGACCACGCGGACGATCTCCATTCCGGTGAGCGGTGACGTGATCCAGGAGCAAGACGAAACATTCCTCGTGGTGCTTTCGAATCCTACCGGCGGTGCGACGATTTCGACCGCATCGGCGACCGGCACCATCCGCAACGATGACGCCGCCCCGGTACCTAGTCTCTCGATCGCCCCGGCGGCAGCGGATCAAGCCGAAGGCAATACCGGCACCACTTTCTTCACATTCAACGTCACGCGTGGCGGCGTCACGTCTGGGATTGTCATCGTGAACTATACCGTCTCGGGGACAGGATCGAATCAAGCCAACGCATCCGATTTCGTTGGTGGCGTGTTCCCAAGTGGAAGCGTGCAATTTAACGACGGCGAAACATCAAAGACTGTTCAGATTCCGGTTCGCGGCGACGTCACCGTGGAAGCCGATGAGTCATTCCTGGTCACGCTCAGTAATCCAACTGGCGGTGCCGTGATCTCGAATGCCACGGCAACGGGCATAATCCGCGATGATGACACTCCCCCGGTTCCTATCCTGTCCATCGCCGCATCCAATGCCGACCGCAGTGAAGGTAACACAGGCACAACTCCATTCACGTTTACCGTCACTCGCACCGGCGATACGAGCAGTTCTGTGTCGGTGGATTTCACTGTCATCGGCAGCGGAAGTGCCCCCGCAACGGCGAGTGATTTCAACGGCAACACGTTTCCCGGCGGCCAGGTAATCTTCTTCAGCGGCCAGACATCCAAAACGATTACGATCCAGGTAACCGGTGACTTCACAGTCGAAAATGACGAAGAATTCACGGTCACGCTGAGCAACCCGACCAATGGCGCGACAATCGCCAACGCGTCCGCGAAGGGCATCATCCGCGATGACGACAATACGCCATCGTCCACGCTTTCGATCGCAGCGACCAATGCCGATCGCAATGAAGGCAACAGCGGAGTGACCAATTACACGTTCACCGTCACCCGAGCGGGCAACACTTCGGGTGCAGCATCGGTTTCGTATGCCGTAACAGGCACAGGCACGAGCCCAGCCAACGCGGCCGACTTTGCTGGCGGTGTGTTCCCCAGTGGCACGGTGAATTTCTTGAGCGGAGAAACAACCAAATCGATCTCGATTCCAGTCGTCGGGGATTCGCTGAAGGAACCCGACGAGAGTTTCGTCGTTACCCTCTCCAACGCCAGCAGCAATACCGTCATCCAGAATGGGAATGCAACAGGTGTGATACGCAACGATGACGTTAGCGAATACCGCGTCAACATCGTTCAACCGACGTCAGTGGCTCAGACACAAACCATTCCCGCGTCGACGAACCCGACGGCGATTATCTTTCGAGCGGTTAGCAATACAACACTCTCGGTTTCGCCGATAAATTTCACGCCACCAGCCGACTCCATGCAGATCGTTGATTCCACCACCAATCCGATCGGAAGCCAGAACGGGGCGACGGTGACGGCGAGCCTGATCAGCGGTCAAACGTACGCGATCGTGCTGCCCTCCCAAACCACTCAGCGGACTTATTCCGTCACTTCGTCGGCGGGATCAGCCGCGTTGTCGATCAATGCATCCACGAACATTTTCCTGCCAACCGACACGACCGCTGACGGATTTGTAACCGCCTTGGACGCCCTCGTGATCATCAATCGATTGAACTTGCTATCGAGTGGTGGGACACCGAGTAATTCCGGGCCGAGGTTCTATTACCTCGACGTCAACGCCAGTGGATTGGTTACTGAACTTGACGCGTTAATCGTCATCAATCGTCTCAACAGAGATGACGCAATGGCGACTCAACCGACCGCAGAGCCCGAACCGGTCGCTCCTCTGGCGAATTTTGCTTCCACCGCTCAACCAACCAAGACGTTCCAAGAAGAGTGGGTGGTAGACGAGTTACTGGCAGCAAGCAAATTCGTTCAGATGCCGGGTCCTGCGGTAGCTGAGATCGCGGACGCAGTGATCTTCCCCTCGGAAGTACCACAGGCAGACGAATACGACCTCGCGCTAGATGAACTATTACGGCAGAGCGATTCCACGATCGACCTGTTGCAACACCACGGATAAGATCGCAGATGCCCGATCAATTGCGACGCGAGACCTTCTCCGTCAAACACGTAGGTCCGGTTCCCACCGGATGCTATCAAAGTGGCCGGTAGGAAGCGGCCCAATCATCCTCAGTCCGGCAAAAACAATCGATGCCTGCAAAACGCTTGCAGGCATCGATTGACGTGGTCATTAGTTGTCGAACCTTCTTCAGAGTTCTCAGTAGGCGCCTGACGTCTCTTCGGGCGGGACTTCGTTATTGAGTTCAGCTTCCGACATACCGCCGTTATCCATGACGGCGCCTTCAATAAGCTGCGGTTCGCTGCTACCGCCACAACCGACGGTGCTAAAAAGTGGCAGCGTCAGCAACGCCAACAGCACAAAGCGGACTAGAACCATTTGGAATCCATGTAGATTGAAGTGAGAGAGATGAAATACCGGACGCCTCGCAAGACCTCCGGTAACAGTGTAACGAACCTATCGGAGCTAGAAGCTTTCGTCGATGACTTCTTTCGCAGCCCGCGATCCCAACGCACCCCAGAGTCCATATGGGCTCTTACCGCCTGGTTGGTTGTTGAGGAAGATGCCATCTGCACTCGAATTACCCGCTTCAATCGAATCAGTCACAAACTTCACCGCTCCATCAGCCATCAGGACGTGGCAGCCACCTTGGTGACGACTGCTCGCCGTTGCGGTTGATTCGCCATCGTGGTTGTAAGCGTTGCAAAGTTCACGGTTAGGCGGCAGGATCGTCATCATCCCCGTCATCGTCGGTGAGCCGACGGCCCAGCGATAGCCACGTCCGAATTGGGGACGTTCCACCATCCCATTGCTCGGAGCGCCCGAACCTGAATACGCCGCACTCGAAACCCAGAACTGGGGTCGATTCGGATCGATGTATCCCAAGTCCGAACACGCATCGGGCTCTCGCAACGGTCCAGTCGTCGCACTGTTGTGACTACCCGTGCGCATCGGAATGGTGCGTTTATCCATATCGCCTAGGTCGGTTGCGATTTCGCCGCCCATAATCGTATTGGCGAGGCCATCGAGAATGTCACGGAACCTGCTATCGTGCCGAGGCACGAACACACCACGACAACCCGCACGTGTGTACTGGGCTCGGCCTTCCGGCGTTTGCCACAAATTGCTCCCGACCGATACTTCATCCAGCCATCCTGCGGAATTGTAGGCGCCCACACCAGTCGAGGTGTAGCTGATGCCATCGCCCAGACAGGCGGCATAATTCGTCCGCCCGTAAGAAGGTTCACCCGTCCCCGGATCACTCGGACATCGGAACGCAGGAACCTGAGTTCGCCAAGGCACATAGCGTGACTCGTGTGGTGAAGGTCCCATGGAGTTCCACGGACTGACGGGCATCGGGCTGACAACCCTCGACCCGTTCCAGTAGGAATCGTTCGGATTGGCAATCTGCTCCCACAATGCCTGCTGCTCGATGAACGGAAGCAAACCGACAAAGATACTCAACGAACTCGCATTCGCGGCTTGCGCGCCATCGCCGCCGGAGTACCACTGTTTATTGGTTGGTGATCGGCTGCCTCCCATGTGACGCGGCAGTTGTTTGTAGGCGGAGTGATAGTTGTGCAGCCCCAACCCAATCTGTTTGAAGTTGTTACTGCAACTCATTCGCCGTGCGGCCTCCCGAGCCGCTTGTACGGCGGGAAGCAGCAGACCTACCAAGACGCCAATAATCGCGATAACGACGAGGAGTTCCACCAAGGTGAAACCAAGCTTTCGTCCCTCAGAGAATCTTGACATTTACATACCCCACTTAAACACAAAGGAAAACAAAACACCGCAACGAGACCGCAACGGCAACGCAGACTATGTTAACAATCATACTGTATCTAGCAAGTCTTTTTGGAAAATCGTTCCGAGACTGGAGCACCAGCACGCTCACAAGATCAGGCGACCCTAGATGATGGCTTGGCCTAGAGACGCGACGACGCGTGCCAAGCTCCCTCAAAAAACCCGCAAATGCGGCCTCAAGCTTCCGCAGAGGGGTATGCATGTCCAGTCAAAAGCGACCGGGGATGAAACGACGACGACGAGATGGCCAGAAGTTATCGAGGCAAGAAAGTTTTGGAGTCCGCCCTCGCGAATCGGACAGTACCCTTCCGCTCGATTTCTTGCCCCATTTGTCAAAAGATGAAATGACTCTCGTTTCCAAACCGCGACGGCTAATTGGCCGCTTCACGAAAACGTTGCCAGACGACGCCGGTTCGCTCGGTATAGCCTTCGCCGACGAGTTCAACGCCAACGACTTCGCCGTCCAGCGGATAGCAATGAGACTGCCACTGCGAGGCGAGTTCCGCCGCTTCCTCATCGGATCTCGCGAGCACGCCCCAGGTTGCCTGATAACACTGCAGTTCTTCTTCACCGGCTAGACGACCGGGCCATGTCAACCAACGCTCATCGAGTGGCTGCTTGATCACGCAACGATAGAAGTTCACCTGCTCGACCGGTTCACGTTTCTCACGCTGTACCTCGAATAATCGATCGGGCGCCAAACTCGATGCCAGCAAACGATTGCTAACTTGCGTTCGCAGTTCGTCGTCTTCACCAAGTGCCTCGGTCGATGCCCATAACCTCACCAATACTTTCTCGATACCGCTGATGCTGAGATAATCGATCGATGCCAATGGAATCGCGAGAACCTCGCCCAACAACCGTCGCAGCTCATCGAGTTCACCGGTCCCCGCCGCGACGGCGGCCCGGTGAACGAGTACGGGAAACGGACATTCGGGATTCAGTTCCGACTCTCGCTCGGCTGCGGCGAGCGCCTCGGGGAACCGCTGCAGCTCAAGCAACGCGACGGTTCGATAGTAGTTGACCCAAGCTTGGTTGGGCGTCCGTTTCTCGAACCCGTCAAGATACGTGAGAGTCGCTTCATGCTGATCCAGATTCTGTGCCGACAGGGCAGCTTCCCAAAATAGATCCGGCTCGTCCGCGCCAGCACGAATCGCCATGTCCAAAACAGCCAAGGCGTCACGTTCTCGCTCAGTCCGACGATAGACACGCGCCAGTTTGGAGGCCAATTCGGCATGGCTACGATCGAGACGGAATCCGCGTGCGTAACAACGTTCCGCTTCGCCGAGATTCTCCAAAAACAAAAAGAAGTCACCCGCGCGACCAAAGTTACTGGCCTTTTCCGGATCCAGATCCAGCGACTCGCGGAACCAGCTTTCCAATTGCGATTCGTCAATCCGATCCGACATTTGTTCGGCGCAGTTGTACCGCAATCGACAGCCGAGCCGTGCATACAGACTTAACGTCACCGCGTCTTGACGTTGCGCCGCGAGACAACGCCCCGCCCAATCCCAAATTTCAGTTGCTCGTTCGGCATCTCGCAGCAGAAACGAAATCGTGTGCAACGCCCAATGTCGGAACGTCTGTTGCTCCTCATCGGAACCGACGTTAGACGGATCAATCGCGAGTAAGTCGCTAATGATTTGGTCAAGCGAATCACTGTCTCCGCCGTTCTCCCACTCTTCCTCAGATAACGCGGCCAGTCGTGAGTGAATCGCCGCGATCGCGTCGGGAAGTTCCCGACCCTCCTGCTTGTCCTTCGCAGCGGCCGCCTCCACCTCGCTCGGCATCTCCACCGAGGCGACCGGCGCAACCGACGCCGCGGGAACCTCGGTTTGGGTCGTCCCTGCCAAAGGCCCCGCGTCGAGGTTGCACGTTACTGGCACGGGTACCGTGGTTGCCGATTCATCACGCAAATGTTTCAAGCATCGCAGCGCATGCCAGTCACGCGCCGCTTGCGCCTTCTTCTGCAAATGATCAGCGAGTTTCTCAAACACACGTTGGTTGCCCGCCATGCGATGCGCCGCTAACAACCGCAATCGCGTTAGAGTCCATTGCACGAAACACTGCCGCCGCGTCAGGAATTGATCCCAATGCGTCAATCGTTTGATCGCCGGCTCGAAGTCACCGGCCATACACTCGATTGTCGCTTGCGTATGATCCGTATGTAATTCATACGCCAAGAACTCTCCTGCCGGTGGTGCGTCCTCGCAACACTGATCCGCCCACCGCTGCGGTTCGCCGATCAAATGGGCGATCTCGGTGATGCGTGTTTTCGTAATCAAGCGGGCGCGGATCGGCGTATGCCAAATGTCGGCGAATTCGATCACCGCATCCACGTTCTCCGCCGCCGCGGCAAGCTCACCGCGAGCGAGCAGGATTTCGACCAAGTCGCGTGCGCCAGCCCAACGTCGATCATGCGGCCCCTGATCGACCGCCGCGATTCCCATGCGTGCGTAATGCAGCGCCATGTCGGGATCATCCGCCGATCGATAGACGTCGGTAGCGTACTCTCGAAAACAGGTGATGCACTGGGTCTTGCCGGTGCGGCGACAGACTTCGATCCCTTCGCTGATGCATGCGTGAATCCCCTCAGAATTGTGCCCACCGAGCTCCGCCGTTGCCTTGGCGAGGTTGTCATAACCGCACGCCGAATACCAATGAACCGCCCAATCGTACTCGTGCTCGGACAAGTTAGGCTGGATCGCTCGCGCCAACTCATTGCTTTCGAGCAGTCCGATGATTTCGATGGACGCATCACGACCAGATTGCGGATCGAGTCGATCCGCGGCGTTGTTCATCAACGTAAACGTCGCTTGGAGATAAGGAACAAATCGCCGCTCGGCTTTTGCCAACCGACGAATTTCGCTCGCCACTCGATTAGCCGATTCCAATAAACAGAGTCGGGTGAACTCCGTTTCCTTGGCATCCAATTCTTTGAGTTGTTCGTCAATATCCAGTTCGGGTTGGTCACTCATGATTTTTGTCCCCAAAGGCAATCGGCGATCCAGTCCAGGTCACCTTGTTGTTGTGTCAGGGCGGTCGATGGCAACGACGCACCGGCAGTTCGTAACGCATTCACGACGAGTAACCGCAGAACGCTGGCCAGCGGCGAGTTTGTCTTCTGTTCCATCGCACGCGCGACGAGGCGGTGATTTCGGTTGAGCAATACCTCATTGCTGGCCTGCTCACCTTGTTCGAAGTGACGATCGATCAAACGTTGAAAACCGGCCGGCACAACGCCACCCTTCTTCAGCTCTTCAAACGTCTTCATCAGTTCATGACGTTCGTTTAAGAAAGCCATCACCGGTTGGTTCTCATCAAACGCAGCCACACGCACAATCGCCTCGGTATCGCCAAAGAAGTCCGCCCATTCCGGTGACGCGTCCTGCATATCGTCCAGATGAAGGATTTCCGCAGCGAACCCTGGCGAACCGGGGCTAGCGAATCGCAACTCGGCACGCTCACCACTATCGGCCACCATGCTCGCTAACAACGACTCCTCGAAACTACGCAACGCGTGAACGCAAGGTGCCTCGTGATCAGCGAATAAGGAATTGATCCATCCCTCTTGGCGGCGATCGCTGTTGTACCACACCACTTGATCGGCTTCCAATTCGAAAATCGGATTCGCGTCACTGCGTTCGAGAATCTGATCGAACGTCAAAAGTCCCTGCGACGTTGGAAATTGATAGGCACGACGCAACAGCGATCGTAATCGCGTTTCGGTCAATGCCGAACCGGCGAAGGTGTAACGATGCCACGAAAGGATCGCCTGCAACCTCGCAGGCTCTTGTTCGGCGATCTGCTCCAGATGGTCAAATAGATGCGATTCGAGTGCCAACGCAGCGGCCGCAAAGTTCTCGTCACGAACCAGATCCTCGCGACTGGCAGTCGGCGAACACTCCTTGAGTTCCAACACACCCCGCAGGAACGATGCCCAGTCAGGCAACAGACCCCGTAAACGACGCGAGATGACCATCCGCCGCAGCGTCGCGGTCACCACGGCTTCATCAGCAAATCCAGGCGTCCGCTGCGGCGAAACGTACAACGCACCGCTGATCGCGGGGCGGTTGATCTGCACCGGAATCACATCCAAAGGTGTTTCATCAAAATAACTGGCGAGCTCCAATTCGATCGCTTCGGGCTCCGGAGTTGGATCAAACCAAGTCGCGTGGATCACGTTGACGCGGGCGGCACTGCCGTTCAAATGAATCGGAATGGTGAGAAAATCGGTGTACTCTTTCAACACGTTCTCAATCGATTCGTCGACCTCAGCAAAGCGGCGGAAATGTGGCTTCAACACCAATCGCACGGTCGTCCCGGGATGCTCGCGTTTCCATGATGACAATTCAATGTCAGTTCCACCCTCGGCGTCCCAGCGGATCGCTTCGTCACAATCAACTCGGCGGCTTTCCACAATCATCCGCTCGGCCAGCATGAAGGCGCTGAACAGCCCGATGCCGAACATGCCGATCAAGTCCTGTTGATCCCCCTTGGGCAACGCCGACGATGGATGCTCGCCTTTGAGCAAACCGGTCAAACCGATCCCAAGCGTGCCGAGATACTGCTCGGCATCATCCGCACTGAGCCCGTATCCATCATCGCGAAATTCGATGATCCCTTCGTCGGGAAACTGTTGAATATCGATTCGACCTTGGTACCCGAGTTCCGTCTGACGCCGACGCATGACCGCGTCATGACTGTTCTGCACAAGCTCACGGACGGCGGCGTCTGGGCGGCTGTACAACGCCGATCCCATAATTTGAATGATGCCCGAGATATCGACCTTGAACGGAATCCGGCGTGTCCAATCGCCCATTACACAACCTCAATGTGAGACCAAGGTGAAAAACCGACCCACATCATAGACTTTGCCCGCGACGATTCCGAGCACCCTGACGAGTCGATCGATCGCGCAGCCGACATTTGTCAGCGAAGCACCAACCTTCACCCGGTCTCGCCAACCGCAATCCCGACCAGCAAGCAAGTGGATAGCTGTCACATTTTGGAGTGCGGCAGGTTATAGGCCGATGCGATTTACGATCGTCCGCAGCTGTTTTGGCGACTTCGGTTCGGGCATTCAGATTCGGGTTTTGGGCGAGCGTGGGTGGTCCCAACTCGGTGTTCTGTGGATCGCCAAAAACGAAAACAGAGATCCATGTGAAATTGCGGACGAACACCATGTCGGGCTTCGAAGCAAAGCTCAAACCACGCCCGTTCGCAGCAACATCGAAAAACATCGAAGGCTTGGTGAGCATGGCAGGCGTGACGCTACTCCCCCGTCGACGTCCAGATCCAGTGAACATCTGCAAGCACTGACAAAGACCTGGCTCCTTGCCGTCTTCAAGTGCCTAAGTGTGTCCGTTTGACGCAGCAACTATTCGTTCACCTTTGCCAAGAATGCTGGGCTGGATATTGTTTCTATAGAAAAGATTATTTTTAGCAGAACCGATCTCGGCACCCTTGGTTTACTTAGGAAGGCGGACTCTCTGCCAATTCCTTCCGTCTTGAACCTTTCGTCAATTGTACGGTTCAAGGTCTTCAAATCAGATTTTAGAAAAATAAGGTACCAAATGGTCCATTCAAAAAGAGTCAGGGGTTTCACCTTGGTGGAACTGCTTGTCGTAATCGCAATCATTGGAGTGCTCGTTGGACTCCTGTTGCCCGCCGTCCAGGCTGCACGTGAAGCAGCGCGTCGGATGAGTTGCAGCAACAATTTCAAACAGATCGGCTTGGCCGTTCACAACTACCATGCCGCGTACAACCAGCTTCCGATTCAGGGCAGCGGCACAATCGACAATGCAGGTGACGACTGGAACAGCTCATCGCAAATTTCAAACAGCCTTTGCCTCAGCGCGCTCGTGGGATTAACCCCGTTCATGGAGCAACAGGCGCTTTGGGAACAAATCAGCAATCCCATGCTCGGACGCGTCGGAGGAACGACGGGAGAACCTGGCACCGCCACGCCTTGGAGCGCCATGGGGCCGTGCCCTGACAACCGCGACTACATCCCTTGGTCGACCGAAATACCAGGATTGCGATGCCCTAGCGATCCGGGGGTCGGGTTGCCTGCTCTGGGCCGAACCAACTATGCGGTCTGCTTCGGCGACGCGGCCTACAATAACCTCGCCACCCTCTGTGGAACGCGGTCACATACCAATCTACGGCTTGTTGTTCAGAGTACGGCGGAACATTCGCGAGTACAGAACCGGGGCGTTTTCGTCTTTCACGAACCAATGCAGTTCCGTGACATTCTCGATGGTCTTGCCAACACGATCATCATGGGAGAAATCGCAACGGATCTAGGGGATAAAGACAAACGAACCATTGGGATTCACCACAACCAAAGCCAGACCGCAGTTTCCAATAATCCCCTGTATTGCCGGCAAAACGTCGATCCCGACCGTCCCCAATTCTGGAAAGCGGTTCCTAATTCGAGTCGCCCTTTCCACGCTGAGATCTACGGTCGTGGCTATCAATGGGCCATGTCGCGTGAATGCCAAACCGGGATGCGAACCATTCTGCCACCCAATTCCGAGATGTGCACTAACAAGGATCACAACGAGACCAACTACGGCAGCGCCGCGAGTCGGCACCAAGGTGGTGCTCACGTGTTGATGAGCGACGGGGCGGTGAAGTTCATCACCGACTCGATCGAGGCCGGTAACTCCTCGGCGGGCGGTGTCTACAATGGCGGAACGGGAACCCGTGCAGCGGGATCGGCTAGCCCTTATGGCCTGTGGGGTGCCTTGGGCACTCGAGCCAACAAGGAAGTCATCTCCTCCGATTTTTAGGTCTTGATTGAGCTGGACAGCGTCGCTCTCTGGCAGGCGTATTGGAGTCTTCGCCTCTGCCGTAGTTGAGGCTTTCCGAGGCTTCGAAATCGGGTAATGCCCGCAATTCTTGGTCTCGAAGCGACCGAGCTACGTGAAGAGTGGTGATGCCCAGCTAGAAGATCTATCATTTAACACGTAATCAAAGCCGCTGAAGCGTTTGCGTTGGCGGCTTTGTTTTTTCATCTCGAACTCACTTCAACGCACGGTGTTCACTCCAATGCGTTGTACGGCGCTGCGTTGTGCAGCGCTGCCTCCCTCGCTCTTGATTGGAATCTCATGAATCGAAAACTCGCCGCCGGCTTGCTACTCATTAACTTTACAATCGTACCGTTGGCTGGATGCAGTGGACATGTTTCAGGCGTGCCGGAAGCGTCGCAAAGCGAACGCGACAAGTACAAAGAAATGCAATCGCAGGCAGAAGCGGAGGCGGCAAAGACCGTTCTCGAACCCAACGCGGGCTAATTCGCCGATTACCGGAAGCAAGAACATCATGACGTGAACGAAACATCGCGCCGATCGTTCCGTCATTTTTGGATTGCGGCTTTCCACTTCCGGAGTTTGCAACCGCGATCTCAATCGACACAGCCCTCTCTGAGTCGATGCGAACCAGTAGTGGTGGCTTCCAGCCGCCATCGATCGTCCATTGGCGGCGGGAACACGCCACTACACGAAAGATGTTCTCGAGCGTTTCTATAAATGACGTAGGTTTTCAAAGGTAGCTACGTTCGCCAGAACGTGGTCCACCGTCGGGCGACGGTGGCTACAACAATAATGGAAATGCTCTAAAGACACGCCAACGCCGGATACAAAGGGAGCCCGAACGCTTCGTCGTTTAAACGTCTGGCACGAAGTGTCGAGTCATTAGGCTTGGCGAGAGTTTCTGCGCTTGCGGCGTTGGGATGGATCGACGAATTCCACGACGCGAGAAAATCAGCGATCAAGCTAGGCATTGCTCGCGACCAACTGCCTACGCAAACCCAACCTCGGTTAACACGCGATCGCTGTTGGCGAATTGATTCGTTTGCACTCCAACATGGCGGAGCATGGACAACCACAGGTTGGCCAGCGGGGTGACCTTTGGCTTGCAAACAATATTCTGGCCCTGCATCAGTCCACCACCACCGTGTCCGGCGAGCAGTAAAGGCACATTGCTCGTGCCGTGTCCTTGGCGAAGTGAGGATCCGTACGCGACCAGCGAATGATCCAACAGCGAACTTCCGTCGGCCTCTTTCGTGTTTTTGAGTTTGCGAATGAACCCTGAGACCAATTCGGCCAACATTCGATCGCGACGTTGGTGGACTGATTGCGGGTCAAGATCGCCGGACGCCTTGTGACTCATTTGGTGAGGATTCACTCGCGTCTGCAACGATTGGAGCACTCGCAATGTGGGTATCATGTAGCTGAGCACCCGAGTCGAATCGGACTGCATCGCGACCACCATCATGTCCAACATCAATTCGATTTCCTCCTTACCACCAATACGGCCCGGTGGCTGCGGAAATGGTGCTGTGGGGTACGGCCTCTCAACCCAATCTTGCGCTTTGCTCAGCCGCGATTCGATATTGCGAATTGAAGTAAAATACTCATCGACGCGGTGACGATCTGCGGTACTGATTTCGCCGTTGAGACGCCGAGCATTTCCGAGGATCGCATCCAGACTGCTCTGTTGGCGTTGAATCTTGGCCAATACTTCTGCGGCCTTGCCTCCAGTTCCAAACAGCGCGGTGTACACAGCTGACGTCTTTTCATACGTCCCCACTGGCTTTCCATCAGGGCTCCAAGAAACGTAGCTGCCATGTCCGTCGACCCGCCAACGGCTACCAGCAATTGCCAGCGAACTGTGGCGGGTGTCTTGCCCCAGTACTTGGGCGGCCAGTTGGTCGCAAGAGACGGAGTTCCCATCACCTTTCTTTCCCAAGCTGGCACAACTGAGGAAGTTCTGTGAACCGGCGTGCGGACCGGCCAACCGTTGATTGGTCAAGTTTTGGATGATCGAGAAATCGGACTTTAGGTCCCCGAAGGACTCCAGCAACGGCGGCAGATCATACTCCGTTCCCACTTGATCAGTTGAGGGAAACCAGTTTTCCGAGTTGACCCCATAACCCATCGTCAGGAACACCAGTCGCTTTGGGATACCGGCCGAAGAGCCCCGCGCAGCATGCAGATTCGATTCCAGGTTGGGCAGCATCAGGGCAGTTGATCCTGAAATCAACATTCTTCTTCGACTGACTGCGTTCATCTGTGTTCCTTGATTTTGAGGGTTTCGTTCCCAATCTCGATTCTAATCTAGCCACCATTCCCATTCGGCGGAAATCCACGCTCTCGCAGACGTATTGAAGTTTCGTCTCTCAAGAAGCTGAGTTACTCCGAGCTCCGGAGGCGGGTAACGCCCGCCATTCTCGGTCGCGGGGGACGTTGATTGTATTAGTGCTTTTTTTAGCGGAACGGCGCAAGCCGTCCGGTCCCGAGTTACCGGACGGCTCGCGCCGTTCCGCTACTTTTGAAATCCTGCAGTAATTAAATCGATGTCCCCAGAGACCGAGCTACGTGAAAAGTTGCGCTGTCCAGCTACCACTAATGTGTCCTGAACGCATCTGATCTCAAGACGGCTACCAGGATGGAAAGCGCGGGCAGATCCGCCGTATTCGCTCTTTTGATAATATCCTGGACAATTGTCTTGTCCGCGACTCCGGATTGCCTGCCGTTGGCCATCGATAGCAATGCTTCGATGTACGCTTCGGCCAGCAACACGTCCTTCGAAAGAAGAGCTTTTTGAAGCCCTTCCACACCGCTAAAACGTCGTCCATGGACCCGGCCTTCGCTTTCCAATGAAAGTCGAATGGTCAAATTATTCAGATTCCGGCGTTGCCGCTTGTTGAGTTTGCTCAGGTTCGGATTGATTCGCGTGTCCACGGTGCGGAAAAGCCCAACCGCATCGAGCTCCTCGAGGCCTGTCCCGATGGAATCGATCTTGTCGTGGCACGATGCACACTGCGGCATTGTCGGTGCATGGCGACAAGCTGGGCTCCCGTCATCCTCGCGACCGCTGGGCCTGTGCTCGGCAGGTCATCGACTAACGGCGGTGGAATGCCCGGCGGGTCATTCAACAGCTTTCGGAGCACAAACGCGCCGCGTTCAACGATCGAGGTTCGATCGCCCGTTCCCGTCTGCATCAAAATCCCGGCATGAGTGAGAATCCCTCCCCGTTTTGAGCCCTCAGGAACCGGCACAACCTGAAACTCGTTGCCTCGCACTCGCTCTAAGCCGTAATGCTCGGCCATAAAGTTATTGACCAACATGAAGTCGGAATCGATCAGATTGCGAAGCGGCAAATTCTCGCGAATCACATGGGACACGAACTGAATCGTTTCCTCCTTCATTGACTCTTTTGCGTTGTCGTTAAAATCGGGGAACAGCCGATCGTCGACAGCGATTTCATCCTGTCTGTCAAGTTCGAGCCACTGAGTTGTAAAGTCACTCAGAAACCGCTCGAACTTTTCGTCCTCTACCATCCGGCGATATTGCTGGTTCCGAACCGCCACGTCATACCATTTGCCGGACTGAGCCAAACGAATCAGTTCGTCATCGGGAGCCGATCGCCACAAAAAGTACGAAACCCGGTTGACCATCTCGACCGGGGAAACGTAGCGAGACTCTTTGGCTGTTCCTCGTGTTTCAAAATGAAACATCGATTCCATCGTGCACATGGCGAGCGCCATCGGCTCCACCATCGCCGCCCAAAACGTCTCGCCCTGCCGTCGCCCTAGCACGAAATTGTCAAACAGATCACCGACTAACTTCCTGTCGACTCGACGTCCACGGTTGATCAGTGTGACATAATCCAGAATCAACTCCCGCGCTGCGGCGTCTGGAACTTGGTCTCCATAACGCTTTCGAACCTTTTCGAAAAACAGGAACGGCTGCGGATGAATGACCTGAATGTTTTGAATCTCTCCCACCACCACGTCCGGATTGGCAGCCCAAGCTTCCGTCGCGGGCTCGTAGAAGATTCTGTCGATGTACTGCGGCGCATCGGGTGTGCCAGTGACCTCGAAGATCGCTTGGCGGGATGGCCCAAAAAAGACTTGATTGGAGGGCTTGGGGTCTTTTTGCCAACAAACCAAGCGTGCGATCTGGAAACCAGCAGGCGGAACATCCGATGCCGTAACCGAGAACGCACCTTTCTTAGCCGACGGCGAGCGTTCGGTTTTGAGTTGCGTGCGCCCCGGCTCGCGATGGCGGCTGGCAATAAAGCGTCTGGCCGCTTCTCGGGCCACCTCAAGACATCGCTCGATGTGCATGTCCGTGGTATAGAGTTCGGTCGCGTCGGTGTCAAAGCTTCCAACGCTGCCATCTTCGGGAAGCTCTTCAGGATCAACTCGCACACCCAATAAATCGTAGAGCGTGTTCACGTACTCAGTTCTTGTCAGCCGCCGGACGGGCTTACCGCCACCCGAACTGTGACTCGCTTTGGCATCAGCGATGTGTTTGCCCAGCAATTGAGTGATCTCTTTCAACGCTAGCGAGCCAGGGCGGGGCTCACCCGCTGGCGGCATCGAATCGATAACAATTTCGTCAAGGATATTTTGGAGATCATCGACGCTGCCAAGATCATCTAAATCCCAACTGAGTCGATCAACCCGCACGTCCCCCTCCTCTCGATCCGGGCCATGACAACGAACACAATGTGTGCTGAGAAACGGCTGGACTTTCTGGACGAAATCGCGATCGGCTGCGCGCACATTCCCTGGAGAGAGTAGCAGCAATAACGTGATCAACTGGAAAAGTGTTCGTGAGCGGCTCATTGACTTGAGTTTACACCATTAACCCGAAACGATCACACATCCATGACGCTTTTGGGCAGCGTCGGTTCAAAATTGAATTGGAATCTGCAGTGAATTCTGCGGACCGTGATGAGCGTCAACATGCCTTCCAGAGTGCCGCAAACATGACACCGATGCAAGAGAACGATTCCAACCGGCGCGAACCGCCGCTAAACCCTTCTTGAAGCCGCATTGCTCAGACCGCGTGGCCACGTCGCCACCCACGATAGTTGGAGCCCGTGTTCCGCAAATGGTTAGTCACAAGTGACGACATGCATTCGCCATGGCAGGAATCCGTGGCCTGGGGAAACAAACCGAAGCAAACCTTACCGTGACGAAGGGGAACAAAGCAAAGGGGGCGCGGTAAGATGGGAATGAGGTGGGAGTTTCCCGTCCGAGAGTAAAAGGGCCGCAATCAATCCAGCTTTCGGTACGTCAAATTGCGATACCAGATTTCACCGCCATGATCAGTCAACATGATCTGGCCCTCTGGATTCTCTCCGAATCCCGCCCGGTTATCGAACTTGCTGTTGGCAACTCGCTCTTTCCAATCTTCACTGCCAACTTCCACATCGACGACCAGCTTTCCGTTGAGCCAATGCTGAATCCGATTTCCCTGGACGACGATTTTTCCGTGTTTGAACTCACCGGTTGGCTTCAAGACCTTTTGATCGTTGGGAGGATACAACGCATACAGAGCAGCGGTACTGTGTTCATCAAATCGCGTTTTCGTTTCGTCATTGATCTGATATTCGCACCCTAGGATCTTGCCCTCGTAGTTGCGCACACGGTACTTGATGCCGCTGTTGGTCCCCTCGGTAAGTTTCCATTCGAACTCAAGTTCGAAATTTTCGTGCTGGCTCGTTGTCAGGATATGGCCGACCCGCCGCTCTCCCTTCGCCCGCTTGAGGTGGACCATTCCGTCGACGACTTCCCACCCCTGCTCAACCGGCATGCCTTTCTCGGTCACCCATCCGGTGAAATCTTGCCCGTTGAAGAATTCCGTGTTGGATCCTTCCGCGAGAACCAATGAACCCGGCAAAAGGCTCAGCCCCACGCAGGCGAGAACGAATTGGATCTTTCGAATCGTACACATGATCTTGCTCACATGAAATTTGTGGTAGTGACATTGGCCAACACACGAAGCTTTTTCTCGTGCCTTCGATAGTCAGCCGCTTTGGTTGCGGTTCTCAACACCGGCCAGCAACCGGAGTTTTGGGGCAGAAACGAAATATCGCACCCAGGCAATTCAGGATCCGCCCCCTATAAATACACGATAGAGGACAACTATTTCCCCGTGTATGATATCCCCGAATCCTCATTGTCCCCACAGAAAGGAATCGGGTTTGGCCCGGAGAAACCTAGGAATTGACGCTGTTTGGATCGCGGGAATGACCGTCTCGCTTTCACCGCTTGCTAGCGTCCACGCCTCGACCGCCCCGTCGCTTCACGCAGAACTGAAACCAGGAGATTTGGATTCCGCAATCGGGATTCTGAACTTGTGGGGCGAACAGCCAAATCTCCGAACCCGCTGCGAGAACACTGAACTGAATCAGTTGGGCGGACCGATGCTCGGCGCGATGCCCCAACAGGGTGCTCGGGCCTAAGTCCGAACGCTGAAGAAACCTACCGAATCCGATGATTTGCTGGCTCCGTATCCCGAGCAAGCGAGCGAGCTGACAAGGAAATGAGAGCAATCGAAAGCACGAGGCAAATAGTCCTATTCCATCACCGTTATCAGTCGTCCGAACGAGTAAACATCAACCAAGGCGTAACCACATGACCTTTCCAAAACTCACCCTGTTCATCGCCATGCTGACGATCGGTCCGGCAGCACTTTGCAACGCGCAAGGAACCAGCAAACCGAATCTGGCGGGCGATCTAAAAAACGATCCAGCCCGGGAGCAGGAATTCATCGACTGGGGCCTGGGCATGTTCGTGCACTGGTCACTCGATTCACAGCTTGGAAGCGTGATCAGCCATTCGATGGACTATGCCTCACGCAAGTACCTCGACCGCTATGTCAATGAACTGCCCAAGACGTTCAATCCGACACAGTACGACCCTGACAAATGGATGGAAATCGCCAAGCTCGCGGGTATGAAGTACATGGTTTTCACGACGAAGCATCACAGCGGCTTCTGCATGTGGGACACCAAGACGACTGACTTCAACATCATGAACACGCCGTATGGCAAGGATATCGTCGCCAGCTATGTCGATGCCTGCCGACGCCACGGCATCAAAGTCGGCTTTTACTACTCCCCCGAGGATTTTGCGTTTCATTACGAACGTGACGTTCCCGCCCGTGGCGGCAAAGACGCCGGCAAATATCACGAAGAATTAGTCGCCTACACCAAGCGGCACCTCGATGAACTGTTATCCAACTATGGCGAGATTGACGTGATTTTCCTGGACGGCGGCCACAAAGAAGAATTGACGCAGTACGTTCATCAGATCGCCCCACGCTGCATCGTCACCCGTGGCGAGATGGTGACCCCGGAACAGAAGCTTCCCAAAGATCCGATCCCCGGTCCGTGGGAAACCTGCTTTACCTTGGGAAACCAATGGCAGTACAAACCGACCAACGAAGACTACAAATCGGGAACGCAGCTCATCAATATGCTGGTCGAAACCCGCGCCAAGGGCGGCAACCTGCTGATCAATATGGGGCCGATGCCATCAGGAATCGTGCCGCTCGAGCAGGAGGAACGTTTTCGTGAGTTGGCACTCTGGATGTTCGTCAACGACGAGGCCATCCACGACACTCGTCCCTGTGTCATCGCCGGCAGCAAGGAAGATGGCTACTACACGCGGTCCAAGGACGGGAAGTACGTCTACGCTGTTCTCACCCAGTTCACGGACAACGATCCAAAGGGCGGTACCCAGTGGGGACGGTCCAGCCGAAAAGAGGTGTTGCTCAAAGATCTAAAAGCGACCCCCGACACCAAAATTTCGGTACTCGGTCAGGAGGATCGCGTGGAAAAATTCACGTCGCGGCACGATATCGGAACCCGCCACCGTCAGACCGACGACGGACTGGAAGTCTCCGTCGTCCGTGCCCAGCGACTTTACAACAACCGCCGCTGGCCAAACGCGGTGGTGTTGCGACTGGAAAATGTCGAGTTTGCCAAGGAATAGCTCCAACGCCAGGCAGCTTCCTGTTCAATCGTCGGCTTCGTTCTGATGATGGCATGGTAAGATGTGACGCACCAGCCACGCCAACCGGCCGGCGTGGCAGGACCGGACGCACCGGTTTACCAATGGATTCAGACGAAGGTATCGCTCAACATGCAACGACTCCACCCAATTTTGATACTCGCTATTTTCCTCGGATGCATTGGATGCAATGCATGTTGCGGCGATGAATTGGCCAGCGTGGATGAACTCTACGACGGGCGAGGCAAAGCGTTCGCCAATCCCAAAGACAATCCCGCTCTTCCCAACGTCCTTCTGATCGGGGATTCCATTTCGATCGGCTACACGCCGTATGTTCGAAACCGCCTGAAAGAGCGAGCTGATGTGTTTCGTATTCCAACTAATGCCAAGCACTCGACGTACGGACTCGAGAATCTCGATAAGTGGCTCAATCAAAAACCCGCGAAGTGGGATGTCATTCACTTCAATTGGGGATTATGGGACCTCTGTTACCGCAACCCAACATCGAAAACCCAAGGGCACCGCGACAAGGTAAACGGGACGCTGACGACCACCCTTGAGCAGTATCAAGCGAACATGGAGAAGATCGTAGCCCGTTTGAAGCAGACGGGAGCGACACTGATCTGGTGCGAAACAACGCCGGTTCCAGAACACGAGGCGGGCCGCAAGTTGGACGATGACCTCAAATACAACCAGGTCGCAAAAACGATCATGGATGCAAACGGAGTCTTGGTAAACGATCTGCACTCCCATGCAATCGCGAAACTCCCCGGCATTCAAATCCGCGATGGCGATGTCCATTTCACCGAAGAGGGATACAAGCACTTGGCGGAGAAGGTCGTCAGCGAAATTTCATCCGCGCTGGCGGCACACAACACTGGTAAGCAAAGAACCCAATGAAATCCCGCGTGCGATGTCTCGTAGGCAATGCCCTTGTTCGATCGATCGGACAAAAAAAGCACTGATTCCAGCAACCCCAAAACCGCCAGCGGCTACCAGACGCCGTGGCGGCGTCCCAATTACGAACACGTCAGGCCGACGATCCAACAAGCGACCAGCCAGGCCAAGCAGTACTTGTCGCCACAGCCCGCCACGACCTCAATCAGATCGAGAACGTTCTCTGCGAGTAAGGGTGACGTTGCTCCGGTAATCATCGCGTCTCGCAAGGGCCAGTGCAGGGGCTTCCCCCGCAAGGTGCGACGCGAAACGTTTGTTACACTGAAAGATTCATGACATGAAATGGCTCCAAACCTCTTTGTTTTTAGCACTGGCGTTCACCTACTCTGCCGGCCGGGCGGAACCGAACGATTTCGTCGGTGAAACTACCGGTGTGATTTTCGGAAAAGTCGATTCGGCAAAATCGAATCGTAACGGCGTGGTGCTTACTCGCGAACTGGCGCTTCCCGAGTTCGAGAGGGGCGCGTACTTCGCAGGGGGATTGGGATCCAATTTCAAGTGGCCGCGATTGGCCAATCAGTTGACGCCGTGGTTTGTCAGCAACAACGACATGTCCACCCTGTTCGCGGAACCCTTCGCAAAAAATCCCTGCAAGACCATCGGCCAGGGGGCACAGTCACAGGGCATGTTTGCCCTCTACCAGTTGGGATCGGGCGAGTATCTGACGCTGCTCCCGCTTTGCACCGGTTCAACGATGAGTTGGTTGGATACGTCGAAAAGCGGCGAGGTCAATCTGGTGCTTGGCAACTTCGGCAACGGTGCCGAGAGCGGAACGACTCCGCTGCTGGCATGGGCGAAAGATCAGGATCTGTATCGATCGCTGCATCATGCGTGGGCACTCGCAATCGAAACGCTGGAGGGTTCCACCGACTGGCGGATCAACAAGAGCTATCCAGATGCGTTCAAATACCTGGGATGGTGCTCATGGGAGCATTTCAAGAAAAACATCAACAGTGACAAGCTCGTTCAGGCCGCTAAGACGATCGAAGACAGCGGGGTGCCGATTCGATGGGTGCTGGTCGATGATGGCTTCCAGATCCAGCAAGGACTTGCGCTGAAAAGCTTCGCCCCCAACCCCAAGACGTTTCCCAATGGCTGGGAACCGCTGTTGGCGATGCGCAGCGAAGACAAGATCAAGTGGTTTGGCCTCTGGCACTCCTACATGGGGCTTTGGAAAGGGATCCACAAGCAAAACGATTTCGGTGTCCTTAATCGAGACTTGATCCCCTTCGGCAAGAATCTCGGACCAGGCAAATCCAAAGCGGGCACCCAACGATTCTACGATGCGTTTATCGGCTCGGTGGCGGACTACGGGTTCGATTTCGTGAAGATTGACAATCAGTCGCTGTACAACGCCATGCAGAAAAACGTCGACAGCAGCGTGCAAATCAATCGCTGGATGTCCGAATCGCTCGAGCATGCCGTCAAAGCGAGAATGCCACAGGGAATGATCAACTGCATGAGCCAAGGCACGCCTCAGGTGCTGGGTACGCGATACTCAGCGGTGTCACGCGTTAGCATCGATTACAAGCTGAAAGATCTCGCCAAAGCCAAGGCACACATCGAGCAGTCGTATGTCAACACTCTGTTCCAGGGACAAACCGTCTGGCCCGATCATGACATGTTTCACTCCTCCGACCCGGATGCCGGCGAGCTGATGGCCATTTCCAAGGCGATGTCCGGTGCCCCGGTGTACCTTTCAGATAATCCGACGGACTTTGCCGAGCAGTATATCCGCCCACTTACGTATCGCGACGGAGAGTTGCTGCGTCCCCTCGCCCCAGGATTCCCACTGCCGGACTCCGTGATGATGGATGTCTACAAGAACCGCAAGGCGTTTCGGGTGATCGCACCACTTGCCAACCATTGTGCTGCGATCGTTACGTACAACCTCTTTCACCCGGGCGATGAAACGATCACCACCCAAGTATCCGCCGCGGACTATGCCCATGCGTCTGGCATGATCCAACCCTACGCTGGTCCATGGGAGCTTCCCAACGAGGGCTTGGTCCTTTTTGATTGGCGAAACGGAACCGGCCAAAAACTCGACACGGCGTACCCCTTTGAACTGACCGGTTTCTCAGACCGACTCTTGCTGCTCGCTCCCATCCAGCACGGTTGGGCCGTCATCGGTGCACGTGACAAATACCTGTCACCGGCAGCCGTTCAATCAGTGGAGACAAGTCCCGAAAACTTGACCGTAGAAATGGTCGAGAACGGCCCGCTTGTGATCTGGTCCGCTGACGGAATGCCGAAAGCCGACGGCATCAAGAGTAAGGATCTGGGCAACGGTTTCTGGCAGTTCGAGCGACCGGACGAAGGCGTCAACACGTTAACGATCAACCGTTGAACAGTCGTTTACTTGCTCGGGTTTCTTGCAACGGAAGTTGGCAGGGGGCAAGCACGAATGCCTCGACACCGCAGTCGAATACGAGCTTGATGGTTCTTGAGGTAGCACCGACTTCTCGGCCAATCGTTATTCGGCTGAGGTCTTCGACGGATGCGTGCAACGTATCCCAGACCACACCCTGCTCTTGAAGAACGTTGCCACTTCCGCTTTCCCGCATGATGCGGGGGCGGGAGGGCTATCAATCTAGCGACGTGAGTGTGTTCGGAGCCCAAGGACGTCCGTCTAAAAAGCAGTGCGGAAATGCGCCGTCGTCAATACGGATTTTTGTGACCGACGATTCGTCCGCCGCAAGTGTACAGCCAGTTAGCGTTTGGACATTTTTCCTAACACGATTGTCGCAGCGGACAGCCTGATTGGACTTTCGTGACGGATATTAAAAATTTTTGTCCAAACCGGATTAACAACGGCCCTGAAATGCAAGAACGTCGTTTTCACCGGTCCGCTTACCGCAAAATTGTGTTTAACAAGGCAAGAAGTCCCCTTCAATTCAATGCAAGTGGGTTGGCGTTCAATCGTTCATCATTTTCTCACGTGGAGCAGTTTTACATGCATACTCGCAAACAAGTCCGTGGAACCTATGGGTTCACCCTAGTCGAGCTGCTAGTGGTGATCGCAATCATCGGGGTTTTAGTCGGGCTGCTATTGCCGGCTGTTCAGGCCGCCCGCGAAGCCGCTCGGCGAATGAGCTGCAGCAACAACTTCAAACAGATTGGCTTGGCAATCCATAACTATCACTCCGCCTATGATCAAATTCCAATCCACGGGGCCGGTACGCAAACCGGGCCGCAAGATATCTGGGCGGCTCGGAACGATTCGTCGAACCGCCGCCTGAGTTTCCTTGTAGGCCTCATGCCATTCATGGAGCAACAGGCACTCTGGGAGCAGATTTCCAATCCCAGCATCGGTCGCACCGATGGAAATCTGTCTGCGGTTCGAGGTGTCGTAGGGAACCCATGGCCTGCGATGGGGCCAACCCCCGAAGAAATCAATTACATTCCCTGGTTCACCAATATTGTTGCCTTGCGTTGCCCGAGCGATCCTGGCGTGGGTTTGCCCGCGTTGGGACGCACGAATTATGTGGCCTGCTTTGGCGACTCATGTTACGACGGTCGCGACGGAGCCCTTTTCGTTCGCAAGGCGTCGTCGGGTGGAACGTATCCGTACAGCGAAACGCAGGCTTTCGCGACAGCGTCCCGCGCCAAAAACCGCGGAATGTTTCAACCACATAATGTGACGCGGTTTCGAGATGTGCTCGACGGCCTTTCCAACACGATCGCGGCAGGTGAAATCGCGACGGACTTGGGGGACAGGGACATTCGGACGATCGGGTATGCTCACCCCGGAACCGAAAACTCACTCCGAAACAACCCATCGCATTGCTTGGACCAGAGCTTTATCGATCCGGCGCGTCCGCAATTCTGGGTGACTGGATCTACCTACGGCACCCAGCTTTTTGCAGAGATTGAGGGACGCGGTTACCGATGGGCAGACTATCTGCCAAACTTCGGTTGCTTCTACACAATGCTGCCACCTAATTCGGAAACCTGTGGACGCAGTGCCACGTCCACTACCTTAGGCTCAACGTCCAGTAGGCACCAAGGTGGTGCTCATGTTTTGATGGGCGATGGTGCCGTTAAGTTTATTACTGACTCGATCGAAGCGGGTGATCGACGAGCTCGAATGGTGACCGAAGGTGGTAGCGGTACTTACGCGTCTGGTTCAATAAGTCCCTACGGACTTTGGGGAGCCTTGGGCACGCGTGCGTCTAAGGAAGTCATTAAAGAGCAGATTTAAGTCTTCAGTAGTTTCATCGTCCGCGGTGAATTCAATCACCCTGGACGCCAGTTCATTTGCCTCATTTTCTGAAAACAAATTCCATGATCGTGAATCTCGTTAGTCGCTCTAGTCTGTTGTCCATTCTGCTCGGTTGTTCGCTGTTCTCTCTCGGAATGAGCACTGGTTGTGGTAATTCAGCGAATGACGTTCCTGAAGTAACGATGGACGAAATCGCTGATTATGAGAAGAAGCTTGCAGAAGCGCAAGCGAAAGCAAACGCGGAAGAGGCAAAGTAGGGTGGTGATGACGCATACTTTGCTGCATCGCTCAAGGACATCTCAGGTGAAGAACATTTCACCGCCAAGTGTTCTGTCGTCACGCTGCTTTTTGATTCGGCCCGCGTTGTTTCTTGTACTTTGCCTTGCATCCTGCTCGGTCCACGCTGATCAGTACGATGTTTACCTGCTGGCTGGCCAATCCAACATGGACGGACGCGGAGCGGCTTCAGAATTGACTGCCCAGCAGAGTGCAACTTCAGATACAGCAATCATCTTCTACCGCAACCCGCCATACTCTTCGGATGGCTGGAAACGATTGGAACCTGGTTACAGTGTGCCACCAAAATTCAAGGGCGAACTTCCATCATCCAAGTTCGGGCCTGAAATTGGTTTCGCATCAGCGATGTCCGAGGCACATCCAGATCGCCAAATCGCATTGATCAAAGGTTCCAAGGGTGGGACCAGCCTGCGGAAAGACTGGGCGCCTGGCGAGAAAGGAAAACCCGAAACACAGGGACCGCGCTATCGCGATTTTTTAGAGACGATCCAACAGGCAACATCCCAACTGACCGATGAGGGACACACCTATCAACTGCGAGGAATGCTTTGGCATCAAGGTGAATCAGACAGCAAGTCGAGCGAAAAAACGTATCGCGAGCGACTCGAGTCTCTGATCTCGCGGATTCGTGAAGACACTGGCGTTGCCGATCTTCCTGTTGTGGTTGGTGAAGTCTTTGATAACGGCAAACGAGATAGCGTGCGTGCGGCCATCAAAACCGTCGGTACTAGCGGCCCCAACCTGGGCTTAGTTTCCAGCAACGGGACGACAACCTGGGATGACGGAACACATTTCGACGCCAAGAGCCAGTGGTTGTTGGGCCAACGTTTTGCGCAAGCAATGCTGCGTCTTGTTGACTAGTCGGCGGCTAGCAAATTCAAAACGGGCTTGCAAATTCGACGACGTTCTTCGCCAAACTCCCGCGTCTCAATCGCACACCGATGATTCACCTTTCAAAAAAGGCACCAAAATGATTCAGCGTTTGGGCATCTTCGCACGGGTCTCGCGTGATCCACTGCGATCGTTTTCGACAAGGTTTCGGATTTCCCATATTTGGGCAGTCGTTGCATTGCTGACCGTCGGGCTGTGTCCTTGCTGGGCGGCAGAATTCCGCATCGACTCTCAGGAAACGTTCGACCATCTTCGGACGTCTACTTTCCGGCCTGGTGATGTGATTCTGTTTCATCGTGGTTCACGGTTCAAAGGCATGTTCGCGCCCGCCGGTTCCGGCACGGACGGTAACCCGATCGTCGTGAAGTCTTACGGACATGGGAAACGGCCACGAATCGACGCCGGAGGCAAACACCCTGCGGGCTTCCTCCTGCAGGACTCAACCTTTTGGGAAGTCAACGGTCTGGAAATCACCAACATCGATGGCACCGACCAAGATCAAGGCACGCTGTTTGGGATTTACGTTGTGGTCACCGGCGACTCGAAAGCAACCAACGACGGCATTGTTCGGCATATCTACATCGATGACTGCGACATCCACGATGTCAATGGCCTAGTCGCGGGAAAGAAACGAGGTGGAATTCATGTTCACATAATGAATTGCAGAGCGACACGGTTCGATGATTTGCGAATCACCAACAATCGCATTCGTCGCGTGGGCGGCGTTGGAATCGGCAACGATTCCTCGTGCGGGCGGGTGGTGCTCCGCCCTGGTCGAGAGGTCACTGAGAACTTGTGGACCAACGTTTATGTGGCCGGCAACCACGTCGATCAAACAGGACGAAACAATGTGATCGCCCGGTGCAGCAAAGATGCGGTTTACGAATTCAATACGTTGGCAAACAGCAGTCGATTCGATACCGGACACAGCATCTTTTGCTTCAACACCGACGGGATCCGAATCCAACACAACGAAGCCTATGGAAACATTGGTGACGACCACCATGATCGTGGCGGCTTCGACGCCGACTACAACTGCGTCAATACGTTCATTCAATACAACTACAGCCACGACAACATGTGGTTCTGCGGCATCATGAAAAAGCCAAATCGGAACGTAACGATCCGATACAACATCAGCCAGAATGAGCAAAGCGGGTTGTATTTCTATGGTTTTGACAGCAGTCTGGATGCAGAAAACATTCAAATCTACAACAACACCCACTACACACGAAAAGGCTTGCAAGCGGTTGTTTTCCCCGAAAACCGAACGCCTCTGAACACGCACTTTTCGAACAACATTTTCTACTTTGAAGGCAAGGGGCGGTGGGGAAATAGTGGAAAAGCCATCAACACCACCTTCCACAACAATCTTTACTTTCACGTCCCGCCGCGAGAAACGGATGCCAGTGCGATCTTGCGTGATCCACGATTTCTCAAACCCGGGATAACCGGAACGGGGATCGATCTGCGGACGAGGAAATCGTTGTTGGGATATCGTCTGATTGCGGGTTCGCCAGCGATTGACCGCGGTGTCCCAGTTGAGTCTGGCTTACAGGCCACTAACTTCTTCGGCAGTCCCATCCCCCGTTACTCTGTCAATATAGGCGCAGCGGAGTAAGACGCCGGGCATCACGTACAATTACATTAACTGGATAGAACCTTTCTTTCTGCCCCATCAATCATGAAAAACATTACCGAACCCTTCACCGGCCCACGTTTGCGGGTTGCACTCCTGGTGATCCCTTTGGTTCTGCTGGCCATGCAGTCCGATACCGTGGACGCTGCCGAGCCTGGCGATTCTCGCCCAAATATTTTGTTGATCACAACAGATCAACAATTTGCGGATGCAATGGGATGTGCCGGATCGGAAGGACTGAATACTCCCGCCATGGACGAAATTGCGAAGAGAGGAGTGCGTTTTACCAACGCCTATGTGAACTATCCTGTTTGTCTTCCTGAACGCTATTCGATGTACACCGGAAGATTGCCTTGCACCCGACGACTGGCGGATGCCAAAAACAAGCCGATCGTTTCGCTGGGCAATCAGGCCAAGCTAGCTGGATATCGAACCGCTTACTTTGGCAAATGGCACATTCAGGACCAGACATTCTCGACGAAGGATCGAAAGCACCACGGGTTTGACGTTTATACATCAGGTCGCGATGCAACGATCACCGAGAACGCGGTTGGCTACCTTAGCCAACCCAATGACACTCCGTTCTTGCTTGTCACCTCGTACTACAATCCCCACGACATTTGTGAATGGGGACGCAAGAAGGCGGGCGTCAAAGAAAAGAAGGCGACCACCATGCGAAACGGTGATGTCTCGATTTCGCCACCGCTCGAAGATTGCCCACCGTTGCCTGACAACTACGAAATCAATGCGGACGAAGCCGAAGCGGTGATGCGGCGACGAAATATCGTCGACAAAAAAGGTCCCAACGCTCAGAAAATGGCAATGTCATTCGATCGCGATCAATGGCGACAATATCGTTGGGCGTACAACCGGCTGGTCGAATTAGTCGACAACGAAATCGGCCAGGTTCTCGCAGCGCTAAAAGAAAACGGCCTCGATGAAAACACTGTCGTCATTTTTACGAGTGACCACGGTGACGGATGCGGTGCCCATCGTTGGCACCAGAAATCAATCCTGTACGAAGAGTCTTGCCGCGTCCCGTTCATCATTCGTTGGCCCGGTCAGTCAAGAGTCAACGAAATCGACGATCGTCTCGTTTCAGTGGGCATCGACCTGATGCCAACGATTTCTGAAATCGTCGGCACGCCCATGCCCGACGGACCCTATTTCGGCCTCAGCGCACTTCCATTTGCACTCGATGAACATTCGCCCGCACCGACTCACCGCTACGTCGTCACCGAAGCTGAAGTCGACGACGACGTTTCGTATAAAGGTCGGTCAGTTCGCACTCCCAATTTCAAGTACCATCGCTGGAGTGACGGATCGAATCGAGAACAACTCTTCGACATGGTCAATGACCGTGGTGAGACGAACAATTTGGCTCAAGAGCCCGAATTCGCTGATGTGCTGGAAGCCCATCGCAAGATGCTAGCAGACTGGATCGAGCGTACGGATGACACCTATACGGATTCGGAAGCGGTTGTCCGAGCATACGGAAATTAGCTGGACAGCGCCACTTTCGAGCAAAAGGTAACCCGAAGCGTAAGCGAGGGAAGGAGTTACGAAGAATCCCTCGCTTACGCTTCGGGTTACCAATGCATTGTTCGCAAACAACGCGCCCACAACACTTTAGATGCCTATTGAACGATTGAAGTGGCGCTGTCCTGCTAGTCGCTCCGCTGAACCATTACGAGATAAGGACCAGGAAGCATGAACCATGAGCACAGTAAGCCAATGTTAGTAATCTTGTTTTCAACCATGAAAAACGTGCGGGGCAATACCCAAATACTCCTGACGCTTCTTGCATTCATGGTTCTGTTCCAAGGTCCAGTCCAAGCAGGAACAACCACGCTTTTTGTAGCTCCAGCTGGGAACGACCAATGGTCAGGGCGATTGGCTGAGCCCCAAAAGAATGACGGTCCGTTGGCCACATTGGATGCCGCCCGGCTTAAAGTGCGTCAATTGAAAACGACGAACCCCGCAGACACCATTGAAGTGCAGATTCGCGGAGGAACCTATCAACTACGAGAAACGGTTGTCTTCGGGCCGCAAGATTCGGGGAGCCAAGACGCTCCGGTGATTTACAAAGCGTTTCCTGGTGAAACGCCGGTGTTTACGGGCGGTATCGAAATCAGCAACTGGAAAAAGTGTGCCAAGGATCCTGCAGGTGTTGCTCCGGAAGCAAAAGGCCAGTTGTGGGCTGCTGAAATTCCCCGAGCGCTAAACGAACAGTGGAATATCAAGTCCCTTTACGACAGCGAAACATTGCTGAAACGCGCAAGATCAAATGGCTTTCACTATGCAGATGTCGAAAAGGAAAACGACTTTAACCGGCAGGGTAAAAAACTAACGAGTGTGCTGGAGTACGAAGGGGAGCCGGTTGCACCGTTTGATCGTACGGTCCACTTCAGGGATGAAGACATTAAGGATTGGCCTAACCCCTCTGATATCGAACTCATTTTGAAGGATCGTCCGTGGTTGGCCAACATCATTCCTCTTGAGCGCATTGATACCCAAAACAGAATTGCTCATTTGGCCGTGGATCCGACTTATCAGGCGATGAATCCGAACAATCGCTACTGGGTGGAAAACGCGATTGACTACTTGGATGAGCCGGGAGAATGGGTGTTCAGCAGTGCCGAGGGTCGGCTCTATTTCTGGCCAGAGGGCGACATCAAAGACATGCACATCGTTGCGCCGTACCTTCAAGAATTCATCCGGGTTGAAGGTACGGAAGACGGACCTTTCGTGAAGCACCTTCACTTCGAAGGTTTAACCTTTAGCCATGGTGTGCGTGACAGCTTGCTTGAGGGGGATCAAGGCCTGCAGCACGACTGGGAAATGTATGACAAGGGCAATGCCGTGGTTCGTTTCCGTTTTGCGGAAGACTGCGATGTTGCATCGTGTGTCATCCGATCAAGCAGCGGGACAGGCATTCGTTTGGACCTACACTGCCAGAGAATAAACATTACACGCAACCACCTACATCATCTCGGCGGCGGAGGTGTTGTGCTCAGCGGCTATGGCCCCGGAACAAAAGATGTCAATAAAAACAACGTGGTGCATGATAATTACATTCACGATATCGGTGAACTTTTGCTGCATTCGGCAGCCATCTTTGTTGCGCAAAGCGGGCACAATGAAATCACCCACAACACGATCCGGGACGTTCCCTACAATGGGATTGTGGTGAGCGGTTGCCGGCCTCATGAGTTTTATCTTGTAAACCGGATCCCGTTCCGGCGTGCCTGGGTTTCTTCCATTCGTTTCGAGGAGTGCGAACCGTATATTCAGAAGGGGTTAGCGGCACAATATCACAACAACCTCGAACATTTCCTGCCACTTCTGCACGCCCGTGAAAACAGAATCAGCATGAATGATATCTCGCGTGTGCTCCTGCAGCTGCATGACGGCAATGCGATTTATTTCTCCGCCATGGGCGAAAACAACGTGGTGGAAAACAACTACCTCCATCAAAATTATGGTACGGCCGGTACGGTGCGATTAGACGATAATCCGAGCTTCACCATCATCAGAAACAATGTGGTCCGAGAATCGGAGCAAGGGTTCGGGCTCAAGGGGCCTGCCGATCTCTCAAATAACTTTGTTTTCACGGAGACCTTTCTTCGTGGGCGAACCTTACCGGGATGGCTCGGTGGCACCAAGCAAGTCGAGCCGGTTGGCAATATCTTTATGCCGCCAGCCTCTTCAAAGTCGAGCAATGGGCTTTATTTGACGGACAGTCGTGCAACGGACCGGCCCTTCTTTATGAATCTACCAAAGATGGAGAATTCCATCTATTTCACGGAGAATACGAGCGATTCTTACGTTCCTAAGAGCGAACTGGGCAGCGACTTGTTCACCGGCGAACAGGTCACGCTGGGACAAGATGCTGTAAAACTCATCTATGCAGATCCGATGTTCGACACCCATGCCGCTAAACAAGGTATCTACCGCTTCAAAAACGGCTCGCCGGCCGAAAAGCTCGGCATTCAGCCAATTGACTTGCGTGGCGTGGGTTCTTCGCTTACGAAGCCGAACTTTAAAGGGCTGGACGAAACAAGCGGCGCAGCGGCAGAGAGGGTTCTTTTTGATTTTAACAACAAAACTCCCTTTGACGGCGCATCGGTAGGCGCGTCAATGACCGTTGATGCGTTGACCATGAATACCATCGAAATCGTCGATATCGATGGGGTCACCAAGGGAAGTAAACTCAATATCCACGCCGCGTATCACGCAGTAAGCATCCGATCCGCCAGTGGAAAGGGAGATCATAATCATTTCGATGTCGGCGAGGCATGGGGTTTTACTTTCGACAAGAATATTGCCTCTATCGAGCTGAAACTTGCGGGAATGGACAAGGACGATGCCTTCAAACTTGCGATACGTGAAGGCGCTGAGGATATCGAGATCGATGTGTCTCTCAACAAAATGAAGAACGGCGTGTTTACGTTGAGCCAAACCATTTCAGCGCACACGCCCATCGAGATAAAATTGATTGCCGGCGACACCGCGCGGATTGAATCAGTGGCTGTAACTGCACCGAACCATTAACTCAATCCGTTAACGGTTCTTTGAACCCTTGGAAACTTACTGGTTTGGTTTCCACACGCGGTGCTCATAAGCGAACCCGCGACCGTTGGTATGCGACGTTGATTGTTTTTGTTCCTTTTTTAGCTGAACGGCGCAAGCGGGCTGTTGTTTTAGTGAGCCGACGGCGCTAGCCCTTAGGTTTAGTCGCATT
>NZ_JAMQBK010000165.1 GCF_023701485.1 Aporhodopirellula aestuarii | reverse complement strand
ACACCGATGATGGCAATCACGACTAGGAGTTCAACTAATGTGAATCCGTTTCGATTATCTCGCGATCGATTAAGGAACATAAAATTAACCTGTGGGGGGAGGGCAATTAAAACACGCAAAGGAAAGCGTGAGGCAGTGCATACGCACGTAACTCACTTTGAAATGAAATGAAAACTTAAAGAGCAAAATATCTAGACGGAGCAATAATGCTGTCGGTCAAAGAACTCTTGTCAAACGAAGTTGTCTGCAAGGATGAAGTTGTCTGCAAGGATTACGCGCAAAAGAAACGCCTTCCCGCATAATTGCGATATGAAGAGCGGGCCACGCATGCAGACTGCGACACGATCAATTTGCAGCGCGGGGACGCATTGAAGCGTGCGTCCGAAAGACCGAGCTATTGGGTATCATCGTTGGCTGCTTCGGCCATCCCATCATTGATCTCCTGCAACTCAGCATCGTTTGGCAGCGGCTGAATCACTGTCGGTTCGGAGCTGCCGCAGCCTAATGTGGGGACGAACAAAACCGTGACAAGGGCGAGTCGTCGGATGGCAGAATTCATGTCTTTTCAGCGGGGTTAAAGTTGGAAACGGTTGCAGTAGCCGCGTCCGAGCGGCGGATAGTTTCAAAATTCGCAATCAGACAAATCGATTACGGAAACAAACTGTTCAAGCAAGGGATTGCAAGTTAACGGCATTACCTTCTCTCCTGGATGGCAGCTTCCACTTGCTTGAGAAAGAGCGGGAAGTGGAGGGTGAGGAACCAAGAGGATCTTAAGAAATCAAACTATGGCTTTTCGGAGGTGCGTCTGCGTTAATGCTAGAGACGCGTCAAGACGACCATTTTGCATTGTGGCCAGCGCTTGTTTCTATATGGCCCTGTTCTGTTGAAATTGAAACACATTTAAACGATAGCACCACCGTTCGATAAAATCAGTGTGATTTAATCAGTGTGATTTTAAAGAACGCGATATAAACAGCAATTTATACAGTGCCCACCACGGTTCGGTTGATTCGATGCGCCTCGACGC
>NZ_JAMQBK010000164.1 GCF_023701485.1 Aporhodopirellula aestuarii | reverse complement strand
CGTCGGGATAGTTCCGCAAGTGGGTCTTGTCTGGTGCCATCCATCTTTCATGAGATCGCTGGCCGAGATATTGCGGCATGGCTGTGTCGGCGATGGACCGGAGCCACCCTGTCACAACTCGGGCCAAGGTTCGGTCTTGCTGGCACCAATAGTGTTTCCAACCTTGTGCGTCGTGCCGATAAACGCTTCAAAGAACCCAGGGCATGGCGCAACCTAGCCCATCAAATCGAATCTTCCCTGGGCCTGAACACCGAACACAAGGCCTGACCCCTGCGAAGCGATTCCCTAACGACGGACGAACACGGCGCGGGTACCGTAATGAATTCACCGATACTCCAGTCCTGCACTCGAATCATTATTACGAAGTAAGCCCAAGCAACGGAGCGACGCACCGTCAATCGATTGACAGCAGTGGATCGCCGTTAACGGTTGCTTCGATCCTGGACGGGACGGGGTTCATGATCGACTGATGAATAAAGCAACTGTTCTTGCCGACTTCGATCATCTGCCGAATCGTTTCTTCAGATTCGTCGGACTCGATGTCGAGATTCGTGACGACCTCAACGCCTCGGCCTGCCAACGTTCCTTTGACCACGGAACCTTCCATCGCAAAACGTGTTTCCTGCGAGAGCTTCATGCTGTGGATGTTCAGTTTCTTGATTGATGCGTATCGCGAAAGTTGCGTCAGCAGGCAAAACGCGATGCTGGCGCTGTAGTAGGCCAGCGGCGGCGGGGCGGAATCGTCGCCGCCGAGGTAAGGGCCTTCGTCGCAGATGATCTGAAAGGTGCTGCCTTTCGGTTGGTCGACACGAACGGTCGCCTGTTTCCGCATGTTGTCGAGCGATTCGGCCTCAAGTCTCAGCACAACTTCGCGTTTCTGGACCGGTTTCAAGCTGGCGCCGTGTTCTTCTGGGTCAGTTCGTTCCATGACTTTGCTGACGATCGGAACTTGCGAAGTCGGAGATGACATTGATTGCCTTCCAATTAAATTAAAGAAGTGAAGATTTGCGGGTTGTATATTACTACGCATGCGTACTACCATGCAACTGAGAGACAGCTGGTTTCGGTACATTCAACCGACCAATTGCCGCCCTTCGAGTCAGAGGTTTTGCATTGGAGACAAGCCATGTTCAGAATTTTATTCCTGACGACGATCGTACTGCTGCCGATTTCATCCGTTCACGCACAGCAACGTGGAGGCATGGCGGACCGATTGAAACGGTACGACAAGAATGGTGATGGGAAAGTGACCAAAGCCGAATTCTCTGGGCCGGTACGAGCCTTCAGTCGTTTCGACGCTGACGGGGACGGCGTGATTACATCGAAGGAGATGGGCGGAGCGTCCGGCGGTTCACGAGCATCAGGTGCAAAGACTTCCCGGTCGTCAGGCAACGTGATCGGCGAGCTGAGTATGGCCGAGAGGATGGCAGAGTATCAGGCCTTTCCAACGGAAAAACCGGCTCCCGGAGACAACGCGCCGAAGTTTGAGTTGAAGGATCTGTCCGGAAAGACGGTGTCCCTCAATGAACTGCTGGCGACAGCGCCCGTGATCATCGAGACCGGAAGTTGCACGTGCCCGGTGTTCCGACGTAGCCACGGAAAAATCGAGGAGCTGCAACAGCAGTTCGGTAAACGCGTCCACTTTGTTGTGCTCTATGGTCGTGAAGCACATGCGGGGAGTGGAGCCTACAAAGACACGCCACCTCCGACGACGTTGGAGGAACGAGTCAGGCTCGCAGAGAAAGTTGCAAGAGAAATATCAATTGGCTTGCCCGTCGCGGTTGACGACATCGACAATAAGGTGAGTTTGGCATACGGAGGACTTGCAAACGCCGGTTACATCATTGGTCAGGATGGGCGTGTGTTCTTTAAGATGCCGTGGATTGATGCGCGACTATTGAGTGAACCACTGACGGCTTTGCTAAAATCCGGCGGTCGTGGGGGCGCTCATCCACCGGAGTTTCCCAATGGTCAAACGATGCCGGGCGGTGGCGGCAAGCGAACGGCGCGTCCTGGCTCTCGTGCTTCGAGTAAAGATGTGTCAGCTTCGTCGACTCCCGTCAAAGTCCCCGCAGGAATGGAGAACGACATCGTTTGGAACAGCAACTTCTCCGATGCACTCAAGCGCGCGAAGAAGTCAAACTCAGAGGTGCTCGTGAACTTCCACTTCAAGGGCTGCCCGATTTGCTTTGCAATGGATCAGGGGCCGCTAAGGGACAAGCGGGTCGTCGACAAGTCGCGCCAGTTTGTCGGAGTGAAAGTCGATATCACTACCGACGATGGTGAGAAGCTTGCGGATAAGTTTGAGGTCGTCGGAACCCCAGTCTTTGTTCGTCTCAACACAGACGGCGAAGAAGTTGATCGCCACAACGGTCCGGCGGATGTCGTAACATTCCTCGGCTTTCTCGGTGACAGAGAATAGCCCCGTACGTTTTTCTTCCCTGCTGATGGTGACAAATGACCTTCGAAGAATCCATTCCGATGCGATTGCGTCGAGCTTACCTGACAATGCATCGGGTGGCGCAGGCTCACTTTGCTCAATTCGATGTTACGGCAGACCAATTCGTTTTGTTGTCGCTGCTGTCTGAAGAGGACGGTATCACACAATCGCAATTGGGCGAACGCATGGCGTCGGACGGGAACACCGTGACGGCGATGCTGAAACTGCTGGAGAAACGTGATTATGTGCGCCGTGTACGTTGCAAAGAAGATGGGAGAGCACGGCGAGTTCACCTAACTGCCGCCGGACGACGACTCGCTACCAAGCTCAGCCGAAGTTCTGAAACTCTTCGATCGTCCATTGAGAATGCAGTAACGCTCAAAGAGCGACAGGCCTTCCATCAATCACTTGATCAGATTGTCGACGTTGTTACGCCGCAAGATCACAAGGACCAGAAGGCAGGCTGAAAGGGGTGCCTTCGGAATCGTATGCGATACTTAAGAGAAGAATTTGAAACGATGAACCGCTGGATGGATGCGGCATTGAACCGGAAGGTTGTACGTGGGAGCAACGACGCTACCCAAAAAAATCCCAAATGCTCAAAGACTCCTGCCGAATTGCTTACCGGAACAACTTTCACTCAAGGAACGTCATAATGAGACAGAAACTAGTATGCCTTCTGTTTTGCGCGTCCGCGCTCGGATTCATGAACTCCGCCGCTGGGCAGGAATCCCATGCCGATTGGTTCGATGGAAAGCCGCGGACCTTCGTCGTTAACGGGTACTCAACTTCGTTTCATTGGCCGGAGATTTTGCAAAGGAAGTTGGATCGGTACTTTGATGGCAAACAGGTCATCGAAGTCAAGTCGGCGACTCAAGGGACGACGCCGATTGCAAAATGGATGAACGTTGAATCCGGACAGCCGATGCGACCGTGGACCACCAAGCTGCGACCATTGCTGAAAGATGATTCGAAGCCGACGATCGTCCTGGCGCAGCAGTCGCTGCAATGGGTCTTTGGTGGACGATCTGATGGCATTCGAAGCGAAGACGATGCGATCAACATTCGTAAGGGCGCTGACGCAATTAAACAGTACGCGGACTTGTTGAAATCCGACGGTGCCGACGCGGTGGTCATCGCGATGCATATTTTCAAAAAAGGCATGGAACCAGAAATCGGAAATGAACGGCTTTCGCTCGCCACGTTTATGAAATCCAATCCCACTGACGTTTACGCTGGCCCCGATGTTTGGACTCCGACAAGCAAACTCTGGCCACAAGCGTTTCAGGCGGACAAGGTTCATCCCAACGGAATGGGAGCCGAAGTGATGGCCCACTACTGGTTTGCAACCGTACTTAAAATAAGCGGAAAAGAAGTTCCTTCGTGGAGCGAAGAAGAGATGAGGAGTGCGATGGAGAATCCTCCGGCACTCGCGTCCGCTGACGGAAGGCAACGTCGCGGCGGTGGCGGAATGGCGGACCGAATGCTTCGTCACGATGCGAACAAAGACGGCAAGGTCACGAAAGCTGAGTTCCGCGGTCCGGCTCAGGCTTTCAGCCGCTTTGACAAGAACGGCGACGGCGTCATTGACAAAAAGGAACTGACTGCCGCCGGTCGGTGAACTTTGAATGCACTCAGCAAACTGAAAACTTCACACTGGAAAATACTCATGCGATCCTTCGCCATATCGCTTGCCTGGTCGGCTTCATCATAGGCAGCGGTTTCGGTGATGATCTCTTGGCAGGTGACAGCCTTCAAACGGCGAGTCGTGCGTTGACGTTCCTGAGTATCGCTGGACTGAGCCATCGCGATGGACTTCTTGAGAAACGCTTCGCTACCAAGCCCCCAGCCGCTGAGTGCCCAGTCACTCAGTGCGCAGGAAGAGCGGATTCTCCGGCACCTCCAATCCTTGACTAACGTACTGCCGGTAGGCCCTTGCCGGGTCCTTTCCTCCATTGGCGGCCACCCAGTTCAGGTGCAGTTCGTCATAGGCGATCCAATCCACTTGGCTAGTTTTCGAGCGTAACCTCGGCAACTCCTTCGTCAAAAGGATCAAGCAAGCGAAGGAGCATTTGCGAATCCGCCACTTCGGTCGTTTGAATGCGGGTCAAGCTCAAAACGTTCTTTTCGCCCGCTTCACCTTAACGTTTCTTTTCCGACACCGTTAAGCAATCGTTGGAATGAGTCCTCCGTCGACTCGTATGGGTGCTCCATTGATAGCGGAAGCGAGTGGGCTGGCAACAAACGCGACCATGTTGGCGATCTCTTCGGGTTCTATCAATCTTTGAATCAACGAGGTCGGCCGATTGTCTGCCATGAATCGCTTCTCAGCCGAATCGTAGGGCTCGTCCGGGAAAAGGTTGCTGACGAATTCCTTCACACCTGGCGTTAACGTCGATCCAGGCATGACTGTGTTCACCGTGACGGAGGTTCCCTTGGTCAATTGAGCCAGACTACGCGAGACGGCAAGTTGTGCCGTCTTCGTCATTGCGTAGTGAGGCATTTCTGGAGCGGGCACGACGCCGGATTCGCTGCTGATGAAGATGATGCGTCCGGTGTTTTGCTCCAGCATTTCCTTCAGATAGTGCCGTGCAAGACGCACACCGCTCATCACGTTGATGTCAAAGATGTGCTGCCACGCTTCGTCCGTCAGGTCGAAAAAATCAACCGCTTCAAAAATGCCCAGATTGTTGACCAGGATATCGATCTGCGGATGTTCGGCGATGGTTCGTGCGGCGCCTTCGGCCGTCCCGTTGTCGGCCACTAGTCCGATCAGGTCGGCCTTCGGTTGACTCTCGCGAATCTTTTCAATCGCCGTGTCGACGCTCGCTTCGCTGCGACCATTGACGATTGTTGTTGCTCCTTCGGCAGCCAGGCGAGTCGCGATCGCCAGACCGATTCCGCCTGTTGATGCGGTGACCAGTGCTGTTTTGTTGTTGAGTTCAAGATTCATCGAATTCTTATCCTATTGGTGTTGTAGAAGAGTTTTTGAGTATTCATGCATCACCCTCCCTCCGGGCATTGGTATCTACACAA
>NZ_JAMQBK010000163.1 GCF_023701485.1 Aporhodopirellula aestuarii | reverse complement strand
TTCCTGCATACCTGCTTAGTATTTGGATTCGGTTGCTTCGCCAGGGCAGGGGACACGATCGTTGGCGGGAGACATTCAGACTTTCCGAACGGAAAACCAACTTCGGAATTCAAGCTGCGGGTCTTGATGACTACGTGCACGTTGACAGCCTCCGAACCTGGAAGGCCATTGCCACGTCGCCCCACGAAGTCACAAGCAAAACAAAAGTCCCGTAGACTAGACTCTCAATCCGCCCCGCCTTCTCTCCCCATCTCCTCGTCTAACAATGCCCCGCCAAACCACCCTCAACCGTTCCGCCCTGACTCTGCTGCTCACCTTCGCGACCACCGCGTGCATCTTTGCAGCCGACCTGGAATCGAATGATCAGCAAACTCAGAAGGCGAGCGTCCCAACCGTTCAACAAAAGAACTCTGACTCCACTCTCCGCCGCGTTCTCTTGATCGGCGATTCGATTTCGATCGCGTACACGCCCTTGGTTCAAACAGCGTTAACGGGTATCGCCGAGGTGGAACGTGTCCGAGGTAATTGTCAGTTTTCCGCACACGGAGCTGAACACGCCGGTCAATGGATCGCCGATAAGCAATGGGACGTCATCCATTTCAACTTCGGATTGTGGGATTTATATGGCTGGAAACAAGACGGCCTCATCTCCGTCCAAGACTACGGAGCCAATTTGGAGAAGATCGTTACGACCCTCCAACCAGCCTGCGAGGTTCTCATTTTTGCGACCACAACGCCACCTTGCGCCGAACCCGAACACAAAATCAAAGTCCTTGTGCCACCGGATAAGGCCGCCGCTTTCGAAGCCGAAGCACGACGTGTGATGAAAAAACATGGCGTCCTGGTGAACGATCTTGATGGCATCCTTGTCGGGCGAATGGACGAGCTCGGCAAAGCACCCGATGACGTTCATTACACGCCCGAAGGCAATCGAGTGATCGCAGACAAAGTCGCCTCATTTATCGACATGTCGCTTGGGCTATTGCCTGAGAACCGTTGAAGCGATGAAACGAGAAGGACGGAATTTACGATCCACTCACGATTTCGCGGCGTTTTGCTGTTTGTTGCTGTGCATCTCGCGCTGCTGTATTTTGAAGCGGTATTCTGTCGATGATTGGCAATCCCGCTTTTGCCGTGAAAACTCATGCGGCCACACCCCCACTAGGCATCCTATTATGAGAAACCTCCTCCGCGTTGGCCTCTTACTCGCCCTCGCTGCCCCCATCGGCTGCTTCCCATCGACTTCGACCAATGACAAATCGGCTTCGTCGACACCGAGTGCCGATGAAGCAACCCCGCGTGAAACGATTGGCAAGACAACTCAAAACGTGCTCGATCTTGAGCAAGCCTTGCGTGACGGGGCAGAATTAGCCAGCACGAAGGTGGAATCCAAGAACCCGCTGATGATCAGTGCCGATGCCTACCGAACGTCGGTTGGCAAAATTGGAGGGATGGGGGTCGAACAGGCAATTCAACTACGCAACGCCCAAAGCATCCAGGATCCCAAACCGCTGACGTACGACGTTTTTATGGCCGAGATCATCAAGAAGGGGCAACCCGACGGCATCCGTTTACCGATGTTGCCCTACTATCAAGAATACACTTGGGATAAAAAAAACCAAAAGTTAGTCGTGGTCGATTTTCCTGCGAGAATTGAAGAGCGTGAGAAGCAGCGCTAACACGCAAGTTCCTCAAAACGCTCTCCTCCCGAAATCAGACGCCATTTCTTACCCGGGTGTTCAGGGAATACTGAACCCGGCGGTCGCCGTCAGGCCCCTCATCGCTTCGCCCCCCTCCAATCGCTCAATGCCGTTGTGTCATTGAGCGATTGGATGTCTTATCCTCTGCGACGAATCTTTCTTCGTTCGTGTCGTGTCCACTCATCGGATGCGATTCATTGCCGGCAACGAATTCGCCCCCTTGGATCGTGCCCGGCATCAACAAGCAGACTTGATCAACAACTCGGCTCTTTATCGGTAACTGGTGCTATGGACGAAACAAACAAGCTCGAACCCAACACGTTCTACGTGGAAGTTTCCGGAGCAGGGCTTCCCGAAGTGGACGGTTTGTTCATTCCATCCACCGCACCGCCCGCCGAGTCGGAATCGGGAACGTTGTCGAGCGTCGGTTATTGGAATGGCAAGAGAGCCTGGGATCGTGCCGATGGCAAAGCCGCGCGAAGCCCGGCCTTGTCCTACTCCAACAGTTACCGTTCTTGGCGAATCTCGCGTCTCGATGGGCATCTTGCCTATGACATCACCTGCGAAGATGAGTTGCCCCCCACCGACCGCGAATGGCACGTTTACAAGAAGGGCGTCGCACCGGCGCCGAAAGTCGTGGTTCATTACTACGACCCACGCAAACCGTGTCCTCGACCCAACGTCGTATTTGTGCTCGGAGGCCCCGGCGCGGGCAAAGGAACGATGTGTGAATTGGCCGAGCATCAGCTCGGATGGACTCACCTATCGATGGGCGAACTCCTTCGCGCCGAACGAGAGCGAGGAGGCGCCACCGCCGACACAATCAAGACGATCGTCGCGGCAGGGCAGTTAGTTCCAAATGAGATCACGGTGACGCTCCTTAAGAACACGATGGAAACCATCATCCGAACGACCGGCAAGCAGAACTTTCTCCTCGACGGTTTCCCGCGTTCGCTTTCGAACCTGGAGGGATGGTACGAAATCTTTGGTCGAGACATCGATCTTCCCAAGATGCTGTACTTCGAGTGCCCCTATCCTGTCCTCGAGAAA
>NZ_JAMQBK010000162.1 GCF_023701485.1 Aporhodopirellula aestuarii | reverse complement strand
CTGCGGCGCCTGTTATTAAAGCGTCACCGTCACAACCCTGGTCGGTTGCCGCGCACCGAGCGGTGGCCGAATGCTTACTTTACGAAAGCGGGTCTCTGGAGTCTGCGGGAGGCCCACAATCGTTTCGGACAATCCCTAATGGGAAACTGCTAACCGGAGAGCCGTATGCGGGAAAACCGCACGTACGGTTCGGAGGGAGGGGAGTCCGGCTCAACCGGACTTCCCTACCCCTATAAAACGCCTAAACCAATCTCTGTCCCTTAGACCTTCGCCTGCGCTGCGAAATCTTCGCCAAGACGCGGGAATTGAGGCGGCGTTTCGTACCGTTTCGATGGAACGTCCCTTTTCGCGAAGGTCGTCGATTGCCTGGGAACGACTCGGGGAGCATCCGCTTTCCTGACGTCTGCGATCTTTCGAAGCGAAGGTCAAAAACGCACCGACTAATGTCGCGTGACCGTTGGCACGGTAAAGAGAGTGCCTGCATTGTGAACACCGAAGCCGATGTAGTTGATGCTAGTCACCGTTTCTGAGAAAGCGAGATTGATGGACTCGCCGTTGATCGTCAATCTCGCCGTTCGCAGATCAAGATCGACATCCAGTCGGCAGTCCAACTCGCGATCGTGCGTGAACGACTTGCGAAGGTCTTTCCCCCATTTGGGATGATTCTCGAAAAGAGTGATTTCCTTTGCTCCGATCCAACTTCCCGCACACAGAGCGGCGTTCGCGTCCTCGTCGCTAGAAAGCACCAGAAGTCCGTTCTTGGTTGAGGTTCGATTTGCCGGTTTCATCTTCCAATCAACAGACACCCTTCCAGACGTGATGCTTTCGTCCAATTCTTTGAGCACGACCTGTTCGGGTCCGGTAGCCACGACACGGTAGCCATAACGGCATCGATCCAATGTCGCACTGCCGAAGTAGCCATCCTGTTGCATTACAAGGCTGGTTTTCGCCGGTTTAGCTGTCTTGACCGGTTCGGTCACCGGGGTGAACTCATCTCCTGCTACGGGAAGTGAATCGCCTTCGAGCCTGACAACCAAACCGGGGACGGACTGGTCGCCGTCATCACCCGCAGCGGTCCCGAGCGTATCGATGAGTTGTCCGTCGATGATCATTCTTGCGCCCTGAATCGACACTTGGTTCTTGATATCGATCGATTCATCGGCCAACAAATCCTGCGCCCACACATGTTTGACAGCATCGAGGTTACCGGCAAAGTTCAGCACGAGTTGATCGTAATGCCCCGCGATTCCGAACGGCTCCGAGGCATCTTTGACCTGCACGATGACCTTCGCACGCGGATGGAACCAATGATCATCGGGGCTCACTCGACCTTCGGTGGCGATACCGGTCGGCCCGTTGGGATACGTGCATACACAAACGTAGGGCAAATCGCCCTCGCACTCAACAATCGGCAGTGGCATGTTGCGAGCCATGATCGCGGGTGCGCTTTGGCTGACCATTCTCCCGTAGGTGTTCGACGCCCACGTATCCCACTGTGTGAATTCGCATCGATCAATCAGTTCGTTGTCGGACGCCAGGTAAACGCCCTCGCCGGCGGGGAACGCGGGCGCAATTCGCGCCCAGCGGCCGAGACGTTCCACCTCATTCATCCGCCGTTGCATTCGGCGTTTCCCCGAAAGTTGGTGGTGTAAATCGCGACCTTTTAGCGTCCGTTCGTTGATGTTCGGATGCCGTTTACTGGCAACGAGAACTCCTAGTCCGATCGCGATGTTGCAGTCATCCTGCACGTTGAGAATGGCTCGATATTCGGGTTGCTGTTGCGTCTGTTTGAGGATGTCGTGCGTGCGGCGAAGCGTCGTCGCGGACATCAACAGCGGTGTCGCATCGTAGGTACGAAACGTGTCGGCGTGTTTTAGGCACTTCAACATCGGTTCTTGAAGACGTCCGCCAATTTCATAAACCGATGGATACGACTCGAGGTCTTGGTCCCATTTCGGGTTGATGTTCCCTCCCGCGCCGGTGACGTACTCGAGAATCAACTCCGGATAGATCTGCTGCTTCGCTTGGAATGAATTGAATTCGTTCGTGTCGCCGCCGTCGATCTTCCAATAAGTGATTCCGGCATGCTTGGACCATTCCACGAACGTTTTGGCCTGATCCAAGGTCACATCGCCCCGCGTCCAAATGCCCAAGGAGTTCCAACCGAGCGATTGGATGTCGTTGTTGAACTGCAACAACACATCTTGCGGCGACAACCCCGCATACCGCGGGAAATCACTTTCCTCAGCGACGAGGTTGAAGAACGCAGGGCCGCCTCCGATACGTTTTGATGCATCTTTGGTCTGCCATCCGTGATCGATCAGAAAGATAAAATCCTGGCGGGCGCCATCGAGGCAGGTCGTCGCCCACCCGTCGTTCTCGTTGAAGATCGTGTGTTCGTTGAGTTCTTCGCGAGCGGCCTGATTCGAGACGCCTTTGAGATCGTGCAAGTCGGTTCCTCGGCCGATCCAATAGTTTTGGGCATACCAGGTACACCAGTAACTGGCAGTATCCTTCCGCGGAGGTGGGACCAAATTGGGACCGGCGGCGTGGGCCGATTGCGATGTCAGCAAAATTGCAGTGCAAACCGTTGTCGTCCAAGTCGTGAGCATCTTTGTGTTAATCATGATGTCGCGTTGACACCCCCACCAGCACGTGCCGCACAGGCCTTCCAGATTCGCCTCGGCAGCCTGCAAACACGCCCGCGGGCGCGACCGCCTTTGGGCTGAGTTCCATCCGACGCGATTGCGTCAAAACGCCTTCGAGGAGATTGATCCATCGCGGACTCCGGTGTCGAAAGACGTCTCTACTGAACACGCGTGGCGTTTACCAGTACGTCGTTGTGGTAGGTGGCAACATTTCCTTTTTTGTTTGAGAATTTGGTCAACAGCCATGGTAGATATCAGTCAGACCGACCGAAAGGCTCACGAAGGTACAGCCAAATGAATCAGGGCGAATCGGAACACCTTGTCGAGGAAAGGGGTGTTCTAACAGGACAGCGCCACTT
>NZ_JAMQBK010000161.1 GCF_023701485.1 Aporhodopirellula aestuarii | reverse complement strand
CGGTGTGGGACCGGACGGCTCCGCGCCGTTACGCTAAGTCTTTTAACCCAGTCCAGGTGGAGATCAAGCACCACGGTGTCTCGGCCAATTTACTCGCCGGCCGTTTCTTCGTAGATCGGAAGGTGGCGGTAGTAGACTTCGAGATTGAGCAGGTTCATGGCGGAGACGTACAGGCGGCCGCCGTGAGGACTCCATCGGTCTGGAACCGGGTACTCAGGATCCCAACTACCGGCTTCCGGTCCGCGTTTGATCTGGCTGTCGATCAGGACGGGGGTGAGGTATCCGCTCCATTTCTTCCAGTAGTCGCCGCCCATGTGGAACATGACCTGGGTCGCGTAGTACCAATAGTAGGTATCACGCATCGGAGCACGGCGTGTTCCGACTCTTGGTGGGCTGGCGAGGATATAGTCCGCGGCCGATTGCATGTCGGGGGTATCACGGCTCCAACCGGAATACATCCGCATCAAGATGCCCACAGAAGTCATGGTTGGAGACGGTCGTCGTCCATGTGCCTGTTGCGGAGTGTCGGGCGCATACGGGTTGTAGACGTAAAGATCTCGCCGTGTGGGGCTGACTTTCGCCAAATCCAGCCAGCGTTCGATGCCTTTGTATACGTCGGGTGAAACGTCGAGATTGGAAAGCTCACCGCTCTTAACCGCCATCATCATCCATCCGGTGACCGACGTGTCGCTGCTGACCTGCGGCGTGTAACGCCATCCCCCGCGGCGGCGATGCTGTGTCGCTTCGATGTACCGAATGCATTGCTGTGCCGGTTCTCGCAATTCGCTGTCCTGGGTCATGCCGTAGGCTTCGCACAACGCGAGCGCGGCAATGCCGTGTGAATACAACGCAACATTCTGATCGCTAATCGCATTTTCGAGTCGATACAAATCGCCATTGGATTTCTGGTTCTGGAGCAGAAAGGCGAGTCCTTTGGCGACAACGGATGCGTATTGGTGTTGGCGATGGGTGTAGCCGGCACCTTGGAATGCAAGTAGGCACAGCCCGGTTGCAGCCGTATCACTTTGCAGCAACACGTCTTCACCGTGACCTTGGAGCGACCAACTTCCGTCTTCGTTTTGCAAAGACGCGAGATAGGCGAGGCCGAGCTCAATCGCTTCTTCCGTTTCGGGGCCGACCATCCCCGCAGGAGCCGGTGCGGCGCCACCGCTGGTTCGTTGGACTCGGCGGCTGAACTTTTCGACCGCGGCGATCGCCATTCCCGCTGGTGTGATTGGGCCCCCGACGATCCTCCGTTCACGACGGTCACGTGACAGATCCATGGAGGCCATTTCGACCGGGTCGGTCGATGGGACCATGCCGGCTTTCTCCGCGAACACCTTCGCAAGTCCAGCTGGACCTTCCGGCGCGGTCAAGTCGAAGGTCGGATCCGCACTGCTCGACAAGTCTGGCAATCCGTCGTCATCCGCCCGAGCGGTTCGTTCCAATTTGGTATCCCGCATCGCGCGGTCGGCGTCGTCGTTCTTGGGTCCGGAATCTCCAGCGTCAGATTGAGCGTCCGCTAACATCTCGGCAATCGCCCCGGCATCAATCGCGTCACCGGCAGCTTGACCTTGTCCAGCCCGTCCGCGACGACGGGTCGAGCGGGGACGGCTAAATTCCTGCATCTCAACGGTAGGTTGTGGGAGCCCGGCCATGGAGGCCAGTTCACTGCGCTGTGGCAGGTTTCCGGCCGACTCTTCGAATTCAGCTGTCACGGCGTCTGCGGAGAATTCGGACGAGGCGGCTGAGAGCTGGGCACCGACGGCTTCGCTGCTTCGTTCGATCGGTGTGTCAATCGGTGCAATCATCCGTTCGGCAGTCACGTCGAGTTTCGCAACCGAGACTGTAGGCGGCGCCGGGGCGGAGCCGGCAGGAGCTGCACGATCGGGGCTCCGCCGTTGACTTCGCTGACGCGACAGACCCGACGTTCCGATTTGCGGCATCGCTTCGGCGAGTTTGCGGATCGCCGGCGTCGGTGAAGGCAAAGGTTCGATCCGCGGCAAATCGGGTGCGGCGGCGGCGATTGAGACCGATGGCAGTGGACGTTGCCTCGCGGTGCGGCTCGGCGTGGTTGGCTTCTCCGCCCGAGCAACTTGGGCGGCCGGCACCGGAGTCATATCCACTTCTGGTGCCTGTGGTGATGCTTCGGCTGGCATCGCGGGGGCATCCCGTTGCACGCGTTGCCGAGCCAATTTGGAGGGAGCATCAGCGGGCTTCGGGATCGAAGCTTCTGGTTCGGGTCGCTCCATCAGAAACTTCTTCGGCGCGACCGTTGGTTGCTCACGCGGTCGCGGGATTTCCAATTGCGGGGCCGAACGGGCGACCGGGGGAAGCTGTCTTTCCTCGCGAGGAACGACGCGAGATGTCGTTTCAACGTCGACCGGTTGCGACCAGTCGGGTGTGATCGCTTCGGTTTCTTCTGGTTTTTGAAAAAGGTATTCCGGCACCGTCTTGCGAATCGGCGATCGTTCCGGCTTCGCTCCCGCAAATGCCTCAGGGAAATAGTGTGGAAAAATCACCAACTGCACCGCGAGAATTAACAACAGCAAGTGCACGATCGTGCTGAACAGGAACCCCACCTGAACCGACTTCTGCACAAATTGGGACGCGATCATCCGCAGGGCGAAAGAGATCGCGATGGTGATCAACGGAACCAAAATCAAATAGGTCAAGCGGTTGTGCAGGATCCGCGTATCGTCGAAGCTCAGGTAGTTCCAAACCATGTACAGAACGAGACTGCCGAGAGCGGCCATGCCGACGTCCAGCGGCCACATCCGTTCGACACCTTCGTCATCGACATCGTCGAT
>NZ_JAMQBK010000160.1 GCF_023701485.1 Aporhodopirellula aestuarii | reverse complement strand
GCAGTTTCGCCAGATGATTCATGCATAGCTGCTTACAGCGAACTTCGCTGCTATGTCGCGACGAATACATGACCCCCGAGCATTGATTGACTGGCCAATGAGCGGGCGGCGATACTTAAGACAAAACTGACCAACTGGATCAACATCAACTTGAAGAAAAAGTGAGCCTTCGAGGTCATCGCCATGAGAAATTCCCCAGTACGCGACGGTCACCCAGCTCATGATCGTGACTCAGTACAAAACAGTTCCCCCGAACAAGACAACGGCACATTCATGGATCATGATTTGGGCGACTGCCATTGCGACTCCAGTGATGCTGACCGTTCACGCAGAGGATTCCTGAGACTGGGGGCGTTCGGAACCGCTGGCTTAGCGTTGGCAGGATCTCCCGCCATGGCCGGGCCATTCACCAAAGAGGATTTCGCGAATCATCTGGTCCCCGCTGACAAGAAGTTGTCGGCAGAGTGGCTGGCTTCGTTGACGCGGCGTGGAGAACCGGAAACATTTGAGGGCGAACAACTCAAATACGTCGGGATGCCCATCGGCGGCAGCGGTTGTGGTCAACTTTATCTCGGTGGCGACGGTAAACTCTGGCACTGGGACATCTTTAAGAGCAACTACCGTCGTGAGCCGGATCATGCCTAGCAGATTGCGGCATTCACGCTGGAATGCAATGCAGTCCGCCGTCAGTCAGGTCAATGTCGAAATCAACGGCAATTCGATCGACGCCGACTTTAAGGAAGAGGCTGGCCGCACTGCCGTCCGCTTTGAGGGCGACGGACTGGTCCTTGAGGAGGCACAGCGAATGAAAGTGACTCTTATTTAAATAGCGTCCGAGCGGAAACGAGCAGGCAACACGGAAATCGCCGAACGGCAATCGCGGCGGTTTTCACGATGAAACCCTTGGCGAATGCTGATGCGGCTAATATGCTCATAGACGCCACCCATTACGCTGGAACCCATCGGATTTGATGCTGTGCAGCTAACACCAAGCGAGAACAATATGAACAACAGAATCTGTCTACTGGCCATGCTGATGCTCGTTGGCGTGAGCGGACTTTGCATGCCGCGTGCGAACGCCGAAGCTGCCCGCCCCAATATCCTCTTCATCTTCGCCGATGACATGAGCTACGAGACCATTGGGGCCGCTGGCATATTGGATATCGACACACCGAACCTCGACCAACTCGCCAAGTCCGGAACGAGCTTCACCCATGCCTACAACATGGGTGCCTGGGGTGGGGCAGTCTGCACCGCCAGTCGCAGCATGCTTAACACCGGCCGTTTTGTCTGGAACGCGCAAGCCAGCGTCCAACCACATGTCAGCCAGAATCGCATGTGGTCGCAACGCATGCAGTCGGCGGGTTATCAGACATACTTTTCGGGAAAATGGCACGTCCCAGGTGCAAATCCGGACGGCCTTTTCCATGTCGTCAAGAATGTCCGCGCAGGCATGCCCCAACAGACCCCACAAGGCTACAACCGACCACGCAGCCCCGAAGATTATGCCACCGGATGGAAACCTTGGGATCAAAAATACGGTGGTTTCTGGGAGGGCGGAAAGCACTGGAGTGAAGTCGTTGCCGACGACGGCGTGGAGTATCTGGACACTGCAACGAAGGACGAGCAACCGTTTTTCATGTACTTGGCGTTCAATGCCGCACACGATCCGCGTCAGTCTCCGAAGGAATACATCGACCGCTATCCACTCGAGCGGATCAAGCTGCCCGAGAACTTCCTGCCTCAGTATCCGTACGCCGATAAGATCTGCGGTCTCGGATTGCGTGATGAAAAGCTGATGCCTTACCCGCGCACGGAATATGCGGTGAAGGTAAACCGCCAAGAATACTTCGCGCTGATCACTCATATGGATGACCAGATTGGCCGCATTCTCGATGCGTTGAAAGCATCCGGCAAAGCGGATAACACCTACATCGTCTTCACGGCCGACCACGGACTGGCGGTGGGTCGTCACGGACTGAGCGGGAAGCAGAACATGTATGACCACAGCGTGCGGGTGCCGTTCTTGGTCGTGGGGCCGGGCGTGAAAGCGGGCGCACAGATCGATGTACCGATTTACCTGCAAGACGTCATGGCCACATCGTTGAATTTGGCTGACGCATCAACCGATGGTGTCGAGTTCAAAAGCCTGTTGCCACTGCTGCGTGGAGAGAGCGACGAACACTACGAGACGATCTATGGTGCCTACATGAACCGGCAACGAATGATCACAAAAGGCGACTGGAAGTTCCTTTCTTACCCCACTGCCAATGTCGAACGCCTGTTCAATCTGAAGAAAGACCCGCTCGAAATGAACGACCTCGCAGGTAACCCGGAGTATGCGAGCATCCTGGCGGACATGCGTACCGCACTGACTGCCTTGAGCAAGGAAATGGACGACCCGTTATTGGAGACGGACGCCAAAGAAAACAACAACAAAAAGAAGTCGAAGAAATCGTCCGCGTCCTAGCCACTATGCAGGTAGACAGGAATCATCTGGCGAAACTGCCGCGAACTGTAGGCCGGACCGAGGCTTTGCGAGTTCCGGCATGCACTTGCTCAGTCGTGCCGGAACTGCGTCGCTTAGGCTCCT
>NZ_JAMQBK010000016.1 GCF_023701485.1 Aporhodopirellula aestuarii | reverse complement strand
GTCTGAATGTCTCCCGCCAACGATCGTGTCCCCTGCCCTGGCGAAGCAACCGAATCCAAATACTAAGCAGGTATGCAGGAATCATCAGGCGAAACGTGCCGCGAACTGTAGGCCGGACCGAGGCTTTGCGAGTTCCGGCATTCACTTGCTCAGTCGTGCCGGAACTGCGCCGCTTAGGCTCCTTGATCCGGCCTACGCCGAACCGATCACGATCAGCGGAATTGTCGTGATACCGAACCACTTCTATGTACCTGCTTAAATGGTTGCGAAGACGTGGAAACACAAGGCCGCGTCAGTATTGCTCCTAATCCAAGTCGCGAAGCGATCACAGGTGCCGCTCCCGGTGGTTCATTTGTGCGCACAACCGTGTTTTGTGTCATCGCGTTGCGACTTGCTTCGCTTTGATTTCCCAAACCACGGACTCACGTCCGTGGCTTTTGGATCTCGTCACGATCGTGACTAACCATTCGCGAAATACTGGATCCAGCTATACGCAAATGGGATACCGACAGGTCATGTCCACAACGAATTGATGGCAGTCCGGTGAAAGCCTTGGTTGAACGTAGGAATCATGGTTAGCATCAAATGACCGATATACCGAAAAACTCCAGCCTAGGTGCTTAGATCGGACATCGATTTCATTACTGCGGAATATCAAAACTAGCGGAACGGCGCGAGCCGTCCGTTCCGTACGATGGAAACCCTTGTCCGTCGAAAGTGAAATCGTCATTAATCCGACGGACGAGGACGTCCATCGTGCGTTTACATCTGAAATGCTTCAGTAAATAGATTAACGCTCCCTGCAAACGAAGCTTACGGGAACGCTCGTTCGCGGAGCGAACGGCCACATTGCTTCGCCTCCGGCGAATAGATTCTCGGTCTCGGAGAGACCGAGCTACGTGAAACGAGCTACGTGAAAAGTGTCGCTGCCTTGGTAGAGCATTTCTGGTAACGACGTAGGTTCACTTCGCACCGTCGGGCCTTGGTTTGGCTGGTTGGAACCGGCCCTGCATCTAGGATTCTGCCCACTGATTCCTGCTTACCTGCCTTGAACACCGATCGAACATGTGTCCTGCGGAAGCTGTTTCCTATGGCCTCGTTACGGCGTCACTTCTGTGGTCTGCGATTGCGCGATTCCGGCGGGGAAGTTGCGGCTGACGACTTCGAGCAGCAAGTTGAATGTTTGCGGTTGATTGCTCCGGAGTATCAGTTCGTAGTCGATCGATTCACCGGGTTTGATTGAGCGGATTTCTTCGAAGTAGATCGTATTGCCACTGCGATTGATCCGGCCCAACTCAGGGCTTTGCGTCTGCACCAATCGCTCCACCGAAACACCCGGTGGTAGATCAAATGCGATCTGCACGGCGTTATCGATGAGATTGGTGTCGTTCGTCAGGCGGATCGAGTAGCTGATCAGATCGCCGACTCGCGGCGAAATCTCTTTTTGCAGAACATCCAAACGCAGTCTTCCTTGTGAGACATTTCGATCCGAGGGACTGGTCGGTGGTGTTCTTGGTACGTTAGCGGATTTTGGTGGGGTGCCCGGGCCTCCTGGGATCGCCGGCGGCGTCAACGCAGGTGGTAGCACAGGAGGTGCCGTCAGAGGTCGATCGGGTGTGTTGTTGGGGAAGATCTGGATTTGGGTTGACGCGTTTCCACGCGCCCCTTCGGCCGATTCCGCCGTGAAGATGAACTGGCTAGCCGTGCTCGTTTGTTGTGCGGCGAACTCTCCCTCGAGCACTGCGGTTTCACCGGCGGGCAGTTCAGGAATCGTCCACGTGATCATGTACGGCGTGTCGAGGTTGCGTGGGAAGTCGACTGTGGCCTGCTCGGGAACGACTTGTGGGTCGTACGACATCGTGACGCGAACGCTCTTGAGCGGGATGCTGCCGGTGTTTTCAACGCGTCCCCGAATGAAGACGCGATCACCCACGACGATCCTGTCCCGGGCGGCCGAGACGGTGACCGACATCGCCGGCGTCGGCGGTGCTGGGTTGATGACGGTGACGCAGGAGGATTGTGTTTGTTGTTGGCCAGCGGCCGCGGTGGCGGTGAAGTTGACGCAACGTAATCCGGAATCGATCGATGTGAAATTCACCGTGCTACGCCACGTCTCACCCGGCTGCAGCGGACCATCGGTCTTGTCGTTGCCGATCTCGCGACTGTTGGTGTCGGTATGAAGCATGTATTGATCGCCCAACGCGGTTAGCCGCACTTCACGGAGCGGGCGATCGCCCGTGTTTTCAACTTCGATCGAATACACAACCTGTTCACCGGTCTCGTAACGTTGCCGCTCGGGTTCCACCCGAAGCACCAGCGACGGGCGGAAGATATCAATGCGGATGTTGTCATTGGCGGCGAGTCCGCCATCCCCGCGTGCTTCGAAATCAATCGAAATGGGAGACGTTGCACTCAGTTTCAAGCCGAGGTCGAGCTGTTGCTGCGCCGGGATGGTCCCGATCTCCCAAACGACACTATTGGGGAAAACTTTGGCAAACGCGTCGGACGAAATCACTCTGACGCCCTCTGGGATCGCCGCACGGACTTCCACGCCGGTCGCGTCTTGGTCGCCGGGGTTGGCGATGTTGGCAAACACGTCGAACGGAATGTCGTACGATGCGACTTCGGGGCCACCGGTGCGTAGCGTTAGCTGGGGCGCCGACCATGTCACAAACGCTTGGCCGCGGCCGAGGGTCAAGTCGGGCATGTTGTCGCTCATGCCACCTGGGCGGATGACGCGAATGTCGACGACGGCATTGCCGGCGGTGCCGGGGATCGGAACCAGCGTTGCGGGGGCGTTGCCCGAATCATCCACGTTGACTTCGACAACGGACGAACCATCCGTGCCCGCGAAGCTGGCGAGTTCAGGATTCATTAGTTCATAGCGAACTTTCCAACCACGTGCGGGCAAAGAACCTTCTGCCCGTGTGACACGGGTGACGAGTTCCGCAGCCGCGCCGGCATTGAGTCGTTGGGGTGCGGGAAATTGCCAACGGGCGTCGACCCAGTAGATCGTCGCGTTGGCTTTTCTTTGGTCCCAGCATTCGCTTTCGGGAGCGAGTACGGTCACATGGCTGGTACCTTCGCTGGGGCTGCTCAGCGTCAACCATGTTTGGCCCTTTTCGAGTTTAACGTCGTCAGCGGGGTTAGTATTTCCGCGAGTGATCAACGCCTCTTTGGTGCTCGTCACACCACGGGCGTAAGCACCGTCTTCCTTCTTTGCTGCTGGAATATTTGTCAATCGGTGCAGCACGCCAGGTGCGTTGTCGCCGACGGCGATGATGTTTCCGACGCTGTCGCGACTGAGCATCCACTCGAGTGGCTCACCGACTTGCAAATAGCCATCCGTACCGCAGATACCCGACAACAACATCACTTCACCACCGACCGGTGCGACGACTTTCTGTGGCGTCAGGAGGATGCAGCCCCGTTTGCCGCGGGGGGGCAATCTGCAGGCTTTCGTGGCATTGATCTCCGTACCATATAGCACGGCAGGCGGACCGACGAGACAATCGCCGCCGCATCCCGGTCCCGGCACGCACGGTTCGTTGCTCGCAACTCCGCTCCCAGTGGCCGCGTTGGGGTTCACACAGGCGGGAGGATCGGCGGGATCTTGGAATGCCGGATCGGGAAAGCTGAATCCGGGGCAGCGAAGGCAGGTGCCGATTCCGCCGAGACATCCCAAGCACTGGCAAGGACTGCCCAGGGCGCCGTCGCCGTTCATGCATGGTAGGGCGAGCCCCGTGGTTGTCGGCAATGGGGCGAACAAACAGCTGCCGGTCGGGTCGATCGCGGGCAAACGCAATTGGCTGCATCCGCCGGTGGCGACAACGAGTAACAGAGCGGCAGTTGTCCAAAATAGTTGGACGGTTCTCATCGCTCGACGCGGTCGCGTGACGACGCCGGGGCGTTGTGAAAACTCACATCGCTGGTGGCGTTGATCGTCAGTGATCGCTGTTAAACTCATCGTTCCATCGGTCGAGCGTTAAAAAAAGATTTTGTCCGTAGGAACGCTAGCACGCAGACTCGGTGGAGGCGGTGAGTGCAAGGTGGAAAAGCAAAATCTCTTCAAAACCGATTCCGCGTCCGATCGGTTATGTCGGAGATGACGATCGTGCGGGTGAGCGAGTCTGCTCACGCCATTTTGGACCGCGGGTGCCCCAACGCGTCATCGACGGATGGGGCGGGATTCATCGACCGGTTGTGATTGTCGCTTGAAGGAGTTTGAATGGGTGCCGACCGATGGTTCGGTTCGCCCTTCGCAGACGCATTTCCACTTTTCAGCGAATTCAAAACGATATGACGCAAACTCCCGTTCGATTTGGCGTTCTTGGAACGGGACGCATCACCCGACGATTGGTTGCGGATCTTCAGTCAACGCCGGGGGCGAGCGTGACCGCGATTGCTTCCCGCTGCGTCGAACGTGCTCGATGGCATGCGGATAGCCATGGGATCGCGGCGGCGGTGGAGGGGTATGCGGCGTTATTGGCTCGCGACGATGTCGACGCGGTGTACATCGCCCTGCCCCCGTCGATGCACCATGAATGGACCCTGGCCGCTTGTTCGGCGAGCAAACATGTGTTGTGTGAGAAACCGGTCGCTCTGAATGCCAGCCAAGTTGCCGAGATGATCGCGGCGGCCAACGAGAGGAATTTGCGTTTTCTCGACGCCACGGCCTGGTTACACCACGAACGGACGGAACAGTTCCGCCGATGGTTGACGACGACGGGCCCAAAAGAAGATTCCGTCGTCGCGGCGGCGAAGAAAGATAATCTTTTTAGTGACGATTCTGATGGCGACGAAAATGAAATCCCGTTTCGCCTCGGCCCGCTTCGTCACCTCAGTGCGTCGGTTTCGTTCCCGAACCCGTTTCAAGACGGCGATCATCGGTTGCATGCCAACCTCGGCGGGGGCGCGTTACTGGACCTGGGTTGGTATAGCGCGGGTTTGATCCTGTTCGCCAGCGGCGTTTTGCCCAAACAGGTTTACGCCCAAGCGGTGATGCGAGAGGGAATCATCGCTCGGGTATCGGCGACAATGATGTTCGAAGACAATCTGACTGCGACGCTCTCCTGCGGATTTGATACATCGACTCGCAAGTGGTTTGAAATTGCGGGAGAGGACGCGTCGATCGTGTGCGACGACTTCACCCGTCCTTGGGCGGACAAGCCAGCGAGGAGTTGGGTTCACGAAGCGTCCGGAAAAGTTCACTCGTTTGTTCCGCCGAGTGAAGTGGACGCGAACGCGGAACCAATCGCTGCTCCGGGGAAGGCGGTGGCATTGCAACGATGCCAACAGGAGCGAGAAATGATCGGCACGCTGGTCCGATGGATCCAGGAAGGGGCGTCGGCCTATCCAGATGATCATGATGCCAAGTGTGCGCCGTGGTATGCGTTCCACGAGCAAGCTCTTCACACGCAAACCCTCCTCGATGCACTGGACGAGTCGATCCGATGTTCGGCCCCCGTGACGCTGGGGTAGTTGTTTGAACGATCGGCTCTGGGGTATTCTCACGTTTTCTTGACTCCAACACAGGCTTTGATGTTCCGATGGCAGTTGAAATCAATGCGGTCTATCAGGGTGAGCTCCATTGCGAGGCGACGCACGGCCCGAGTGGTCAGCGAATCTCGACGGACGCCCCGACTGACAACGGGGGACGTGGAGAAGCATTCTCGCCGACCGATCTGGTTGCGACCGCGCTGGGGACGTGCATTTTGACGATCCTCGGATTGGTTTCGGCACGTCACGATGTCGATTTGAACGGCACAAAAGTCCACGTGACGAAGGAAATGATCCAGTCACCTGTGCGGCGGATCGGACGTTTGGCGACCGTCGTGACGTATCCCGCAGGTGTTGATCTCGATGAGGCGATGCGGTCTCGGTTAGAATCGGCGGCCCGGCAATGCCCGGTTCACCAGAGCCTCCACCCAGAGATTGATGCTCCGATTGAGTTCCGCAATGCCTAAGAAAACGCCTAAAGTACGGAAAAAAGGGGGCGGGGTGGGGGAATATTGAGGAAAGACCCACCCGTAGGCTGGCTAGCCTCGGACTTGCCGATCATACTTTCGCATTCATTCGTTCACCCATGAGCGTCCTTGCAGCACGCTGGCGGTGACGTATTCGTTTTGTCATCTATCGAATATCGATCTTCTCGGCCCAACTGCCCACTTTTGCCCAATGAAATCTTCCGACCTCGTGATCACCGGCGTTGGAATGGTTTCGTCGATCGGAGTGGGGCGTAAGGCCTTTACAGAATCGTTGCTTGGCGGCATCAGCGGCGTGCGACGATTGTGTGACGACTCTTCCGACGAAAGCGAGCATGTGACGCGTCGCTACCGTTTCGTCGAAGGCGAACCGGCTCTCGATGAGGAAACCGCGGTTGTCGCCGGGCTTGATGAATTTGACCCGAAACAGTTTGTGAAACCTCGCAAGGCACTCAAGGTGATGTGCCGCGAGATCCAAACCGCCTACGCCGCGTCGCAGCTGGCGGTGGAAGATGCGGGCTTGCAGCCGTACCTGCCCGCCGAGTCCGTGGAAGGCATGGAGACCGATCGTCACCGGGCGAAGATCCATCAACGCAAACGCCCCTGCTATACCAAAGGTGGCAAGATCCAAAGTGACCGGATCGGAACGGTGTTTGGCAGCGAGCTGCTCTACGGTGCCCCGGAGGAATTGGCAGACGCATTCGCCGACTGCATGGCGGAGAATGGGAAGTTTGATCCGAGCCAATTTGGCAACGCGGCGATGAGGCGAATCACTCCGCTGTGGCTGTTGAAGTATCTGCCCAATATGCCGGCCTGTCACTTCAGCATCGTGCTCGGTGCTCACGGCCCCAACAATTCAATCACGGTGGGTGACACATCCGGGCAAGCTGCGTTGATCGAGGCGTGTGGATATCTCCGCCGCGAGATCGCTGATTTTATGGTGGTCAGCGCCAGCGGTTCACGATTGAACGCGACCCGTGCGTTGTTCACCGAAGACCAGCCGCTGGCCAAAGCGATGAACCCGGCATCCCATAGCAGCCGTCCGCATGCCTGTGACGCCGACGGCATCGTGCGTGGCGAGGGAGCGGGCGGGTTAATGATCGAACGAGCTGATATGGCGGCGGCACGCGGAATTCAACCGATCGCACGAGTGACGGGATATGCGTCCCGGTTCATCCCATCGGTTGCGTTTGCCACCGACCAACAGAACGCGGACCTGCGACCTGATGCGGGACGTGGCAATGTCGATTCAATTGTTGCCGCCATGAATGGTGCGATGAAGTCGGCGGGAATCACGGCGGACCAAATTGGCGCCGTTGTCGGACACGCCGTTGGTGACCCGGTTCTCGATGCTTGCGAGCGGGATGCGTTGAACCAAGTTGCCCCCAATGTTCCGTTGGTTCTTCCCGCAACCCTGCTCGGACACACCGGGGCAGCGAGTGGCATGATGGGTTTGCTGGCGGCGTGCATCGTCATGCAAACGGGAAAAATCGCACCGGTTCCTCACGCGAAATTCTGTGTGGAAAAAGCCGCGGCAGGTAAGGCTCTCAACGTGAGCGACCAAATCAGGCCGCTGGAAAAACGCGTAGTCATGGCGATCGCATACACTTCGCCGGGCAACGCCACCGCCGTGATCTTGCAAGACTAGATCGAGCGGGAGTACAGGCGATAGGTTTTATCGAGCGTTGAGCCGGACGCGTCGAGGATCGATCGCATCGCCTCGTTCGTCTCCAAAATCCAGGACATTTCACAATTCTTGGCACCATTCCGAACGCTGGCGGTGCGGCATCGATCGATCATCGTGAAGGCAATTGCCGCCCCGGTCCGGGTGTTTTGATACTCGCGAGAGATTCCCATCAACGGGACACGTACGGATCGGCAGGGGGTGCGTTTGATGCGGTAGAGCATCCGCAGCCATCCCCATGGAAACAACTTTCCGTCCAAATCTGCGGTGAGTTCATTGAGATTCGGAATCACGACAATGAAACCGACAATCTTCCCGTCAATCTCCGCGAGCACCACCGCGTCGGTACTAAAAAGGCGACGAACCAGCATCGCGAGATCATTGACTTCCCCCTGAGTCATCGGCACGTGGCCCCAGTTCTCGGACCAGGACTCGTTGAATAACTCAAGCAGCAACCCCAGTTCCGACTCCAGCTTTCGTTTATCGACGTTGCGAAGTTTGATCGATGTGTTACGGGCTGCCGAGCGCAGGATCCGCTCGATTCGTTCCGGGTAGGGCTGCGTGATATCGAGGTGGTAGGCGTAGACGTCGATCTCTTTGGTAAGCCCTGCGGCGCAAAATAACGACTGGTAGTAGGCCGGGTTATGGCTCATGAAGATGTACGGCGGTCGATGAAAGCCGTCGATGAGCAAACCTGCTTCTTCGTTGATGGAAAGGTTGAAGGGACCGACCATCCGATTCATTCCGCGTTCGGCGAGCCAACTCGCAGCAGCATCGAACAGTGCCGCAGACGTCTCCGGGCAATCATCGCATTCGAAAAAACCGAAGTGTCCCGTGCCGGCGACTTGATGACGCTGCGCTAACTCGCAGATTTGCGCCGAAATGCGGCCGACGACCCGTCCATCACGCCGGGCCAAAAACAATGCCGCCTTGGCGTGTTCGAAGTAGGGGTTTTTGCGAGGGTTCAATCGGGTGCGGACTTCCGCCAACAGCGGCGGCACCCATTGCGGGTCACCGCCATAGATCGACCACGGGACCTTCAAAAACTCTCTCAAGTCATGACGGTTTGCAACCAGATGCGTGGAGATGTCCGCCATAAAACTCGCAAGCCTTGAAGAAGTACGACTCACCATAACGCACGGCATAGAAGTACATCGCAAGAGTGTACTAGTCGATGACCCCTATGTTATCCGAATCGTTGGTAGTCGTGCAGATCCCTGCCACCAATTCAGTGTGCCCGAAGCCACGCAATTGTTCATTGTCCGTAAACGCGTGGCCGGCTTCTTGAACAACGGTGATCCGGCGAAGTGGCATCACCGATGGCCTGCGGCTAATGTTCAGGCACGTTGCCTTCGCGTATTCGTGCGGGCGTCAATATCGCGATAACGCTAGGCCCCTCGGGGCTGTCGGCAAAGTGTGCGACCGGATCGAGAGGTTTAGCCTTGGAGGTTGAGTCCACCAGTGGCGGGGACGGCTGTTTTCGCCAGCAAGTTGGCTGCCCGAGAATTGGGCGTCGATGCGCCAAGTTCTTGTGCACAAACCATCCGCCAAGTCTCAGCTTCGGTCTCGAGCACCAATCGAATTTCGTCGATCATCGTCGCGTCGCCGTTCTCTTCGGCTTGGATCAAATGTTGACACAAGAACACGTACATGTCGGCGACCGTCCGACACACTTCGACTTTGCTATCCGTAACGCCCGATAGAAGTTCGCTCAGCAATTCGAACAGTTTGAGCGAATGTTCGTTTGTGCCCCGTTTTCCAGGGGTGTCACGCCATAACCCGGCGAGATGCCGTGCCACTTCAACGCCACGTTCGATCAGCATCAGTCGCAGTTTGGCCGGTGAAGCTGTCGCGATCATTGATTCCAAGTACGTGTCGCCGCTACGTCGACCGAAACCGGCCGGAGATGGGCCGCCGAGCGAATCGATCGGTCGCGGTGGAGCGATACGACGTTCCGAGTCAGGGTAGCTATTCATGTGCGGATCGGACGAGGAATACATGGGTGATAGAAAACGGTTCGTAGGGTTAGGACGATGTGCCGGATACTCCGTGTTAAGGGTATCGTCCGGATAGGGAAGGTATCTTTGAGCCGGAATCGCTCATCGTTAAACCCAATGAATGTTTGGCAACCAAACTATGCACGTCGTTTGAAGGCGATGTCGGTAAACTCTTCGCAATCGAACTCTTTTTCCACGCACCCAATTCGTCGCACGCGAAAACTCGGCCTAATCGAATCATTTTCACTTTGATTCAAGTTCCGGCCAGGTTTCGTGGTTAAGCAGGTCCATAGAAGTGATTCGGTATAACGAAAATTCCGCTGATCGTGATCGGTNNTTCGCGGCAGTTTCGCCAGATGATTCCTGCATACCTGCTTAGACTACGGATGTCATCGATGTGGTCATTCCCGTCGCGGGATAGAGGGGGGCTAGCGGAGCCACCACCGGGTTGAGCGGTTTTGCCGGTGCGTTTGCAACCGACTGCGACGCTCGGCGGAACCCAAAGAATCCTCGCTTTTGGATTACCTCGGCGACTTCCACAGGCACATGGTCAACCCACGACGGATCGCCCGCTTGAATTTGACGCAACACTTCTCGCGAGAATGTTGATAGGTGGTCGGGGTCGAAGTCTTCGAGTTGCTCGATGCAGCCCTTGTCAACGAGGTAGCGATAGAGAGTGCGAAGTTCGGACGCGACTTCGAGATTATCCACCGTGGTCATTTCACCGGTTTCTCGGTTGAGCAACGGATAGACGTAGAGTTTCAAATCGTTCTTGAACAACCGGCCGAACGATTCCAGAATTCCGCCGTCTAGCGTCGTGTAGTACTTGTCGTCGAACAACTCGATCAAACTGGCGGCACCCATCGTGATGCCAATCTTCTTCTTCGTATGGCGTGCCAGATATGCGGCGAGTCGGTAGTACTCGAAGTAGTCCGAAATCAGCACCGTCATGCCGGCGGCTGCCAAGACGTCAACGCGTTCGAGGAAATCCCGCAGGTCGATGTCGCCGTTGGCCTTGAGGTTTCGCATCGTGATTTCGGCGAGCGTCACAACGTCGCTCGAGTCGACATCGTCTTCACATTGGAATTTTGCCTTCGCGGCTTCGAGCATGTCGACGTTGACGTTGGTCAGGGGTCGGAAGCTGCCGCGTTCGACGAGAATCGATTTCTTGTAAAGCACTTCGGAAGGTTGCAATACCTCACCGTTGGCCGAGAACATCGCCGCGTTGCTGAGTCCGAGTTGCACCAAACGCAGACTCATGACGCGATTGTCGACATGCCGGAATGCGATCCCGGAAAATTCGATCATGTCGATTTCGATGCGTCGCGTGGACAGGTTGTCGAGCAATGATTCGATCAGTTGATCGGGTTCGTGATTCAAGAAGAATGCACCGTAGAGCAGGTTCACACCGACAATCCCGAGGGCTTCCTGCTGCAACGCGTTCTCGGTGTCGAGCATCCGCACATGCAGAATGATTTGACTGTCCTGGTCACGCGGGTGGGCTTGGAAACGGATGCCCATCCAACCATGGCAATCGTTGGTGCCGTGGAAATTACGAGCCGAAACGGTGTCCGCGAACGCGAAGAATGCGGTCGTGTCGCCGCGGCTTTCCCGCAGTCGCTCGAGATTCAACGCGTGCTCGCGGTCGAGCATGTCTTGCAAACGTTGGCGGCAAACATAGCGATCGCATTGGCCGTAGATCGCATCGCTGACGGACATGTCGTACGCCGACATGCTTTTTGCGATCGTCCCGGCGGCACCGCCTACGCGGAAAAACCATCGAACGACTTCTTGGCCCGCACCGATCTCGGCGAATGATCCATATCGACGAGCGTCGAGGTTAACGGCGAGTGCTTTGCGTTCGGTGGTCGGTCGTTCTGATGTCATGTTTTTTCCCCGAGATGATGGGCGATTGGCCGCCCTCGAAATTCTCCTCAACGCACATGTATGGGTTGTGCAGGTCGGTGAAGCGGGGAAAAAGATTGCCGATGCGTCAAAATGCGACGGCACCAAGCGTCAGAACCGGTACGAGCGTTCCCGTCGTACGATGGAGAACGGCCGAATTTGCTAAGCGACGCGGCCACCACGTTTTAATTGCTTCCGCATCCGCCTGCGTTCTGCTTTGTTCATACCCGACCAATCGATGCCGTCATCCGAGAGTGACATCGAATCGTCGTCGTCGCCGTCGTCTCCTGACGAGTCGTCGTTGTCGGTGGGGCCGTTAGCCGACGAGTTTCGCGGCGGTTGACGTGCCGCTGAGTCGGCTTCGCTGACAGACTCGTCATCAGTGTTCGACTTTCGCCGCATCATCGAGCCGAGGCCAAAGCGTCGTTTCTTTGGAGTTTCGGTGGAGTCGCCGTCAGCGTCCATGTTGGCAGCTGCGGTTTTAGCAGCCACGTTGGGTTTGTCGGAAGAACTTGCCTCATTCGCTTCATCAGCGTCGGGCTTTGGTTTTCGCCGCAGGCTCGGGAGCCAGCTCCGCTTGGGCTTGGCGGCTTTCTCGGAATCATTCTCCATCGTCTTCTTGGTCGAAGCTGCGCGAGTCGCCGCTTCATCTTGACGAGCCGTTCGCGTTTGGTCGGATTCGCCGTCTTCATCCGCATTCTTTTCGGCGGCCGGTTTCGCCGGGCCTCGCATTCCGAACCATCGCCGTTTGCCAGAACTTGTTTTCGACTTGTCGGAGCCGTCCGCTTCTTCGGCGGTCTGGGAGGTTCGGGCTTCGTCGCGGGACGGCTTGGTTGCCGTCGTCGCGGCGGTTGACGGTTTTGTCTCGGCGGGTTGTTTCTTGGACGGTTTTGCGGTGCGTGATGCGTCGACAGGTTTGGCGGGGCCGAGGAGACCAAACCAACGCCGCTTGCCAGACTTGTTCTTGGACGTAGCGCTGTTGTCGTCTGCGTCTTTGTCTCTCGGACGGGGTGGTGTTGCTTCGCTATCGTCTTCGCCGTCCGTTTCGGATCGACGAGTGAACGTCTCGGTAAACCGTCGGACAAATCCGGCGGATGGTTCCAGACCCCGGACTTCGTAGTAAAGCGTTCGCAGATAAGTCACCGTAGCGGCAAACCAGAACGAAACCGCCAGCAGTGGAGCTGAAGTTACGATGGTCCAGCGTAAATTGGTTTCCGGCACGAGAATGTTCCAGTCCACCGCGATCGGGATCGTGGTCAGGAGCCAGCCGATCACCATCAAGCTCATGCTGCTGCGGTATCGCCACATTTCGGCGACAGTCCGCATCGCGAGGATGGCGCCTCCGATAGTCAGAAACAAGCCGATCCAATCTTGACCTGATAAGGCAATGCGTTTGCCCATCATCCAATCGATCGAGCCGCCGAGCATGGTCAAAACGGGTACCACCTGGGCGACGCTCGAGAGCAGCGACAGTCCAACGATCCATTGCCATACGCGGTAATTGCCGCCGAAGTCATCGTTGCGAAATCGGCGGAGTTGGTAGACCATCCATCCGGCTCCGGCGACGCCGAGGTACATCACGCCGATGAAGTAGCGCCCGAGGCTGCCATATTCCAAGATGCGAAACACATGCACAAACTCGCGACGTTCGGCAAAAGCGGCAAACCGAGCGGTTGCGTCGTTGAGTGCGACTAGCGTCAGTACGATGAACGAAAGGACGGTAAAGAGTTTGGCTACAGTTGCCCGTTGAACCGGAACGAGCGAGAACCATCGACCACGCAAACACTTCCGCACCCGCGATCCATAGGCGACGGCGGGGCGGCGGGCTTCACGCAACTGTTCCATACGGCTGCGCGAACTCGCAGTCGGGCTTGCTGCCGAAACCGATGCCGTCGTCATCAGGACGCGGCGACGTCGGTCGTCTTGACGACGGGAATGCATCATGGGGACGGTCAGTGGAAGAAAAGCAGCGTGGCGAAGGACGTCGCCGGTTCGACGATCATCGGCGTCTGCGAGCAATCGTCACCGCAGGCCGATCCGGCTCATTCTCGACGCTAGCAAACGCCACCGACCGATGACAAGAGAATCTGGCCTACAAGCCATCCTCCATCCCAAAAAGCTCCCGCTCTCCCCTGCTTCCTTACTCCCCCACTAGCCACCACGTCAGCCCGACCAACCTATCCCACCAACGGAACGGTTCGCTTCTGCTCCGCACTCAATAATGCAGAGTCAACGATCTGCTGTCCGATCCGGCTGATCTCGACGGAGAGGGGCCCTGCGATTGGTGCGCCGCTGCGGATCACGTCGACCATGTATTGCACCGGGTTATGAAACGGAGACAGAATTTCGTTTGTGTCGATCCACTCCCCGGAGTCGCACCATTCATTTTGCCACTTGATTCGCGTGTCATAGTCGTAGCTCGATATCGTTCCACGCGTTCCGATCAGAACGAATCCGCATGGCGGTTGTGGTTGGTGCGTCCAGGGATCGGTGTAGGTTCCCCAGCGAGTCTCGAATTTGCTGAGTCCCGTTTCATACCGAGCGACCGTAACGCTGTGTTCGTCCACTTCGAGCCCCTCGGCGCCGTCGACGACCGTGGTCACCTCGATCGGACTGCGGCCGTTCATGTACCACGTGCCGAGTGTCGTCCCGTATCCGAGATAGTCCAACAGCGAGCCCCCGCCGTGGCTTTTTTTGTAGAACCAGCTTTCTGATTTTTCTTTTGCGATCTCTTCGGGGGATCGTTCTGTTTTGTCCGCACCGTGGTGTAGGGGACCGCGATTGCCGTCGTAGTAGTGGACTTCCAGTACGTCGCCGATGCGTCCGTCGTCGACAAATCTTTTGGCGGTGCGGTGTGAAGCCATCCAGGCCAGCGGCCAGTTGATCGCTAGGCGGCTGCCCGAAGTCTCACAGGCTGCGATCATCCGGTCGGCTTCGTCGAGCGATGCGGCGAACGGTTTTTCCACGAGAATGTCACATCCGAACGGTGCGACCCGTTCGACCCATTCGCCATGCATGGACGCGGCGGGGCATAGAATCGCTAGATCCGGTTGGCTGGTTTCGAGAAGTTGTCGGTAGTCGGTGAACACACGTTCGTCGGGAATCTCGAAGTTCTGTTGGGCTTCTTTCATGCGTGTGGGGTGTTCGTCGCAAATTCCCACGATTTCCACTTCGGGATGTTCAGCGGCCATCCTCAATAGATCTCCCATGTGGAAATGGTCGAAGTTGATGCCAACGATTTTGAACGGACTGTGCATGGAATTGGGTCGCTAGTGTGTTGGAAGTGAATCCCGGGCCGCTGCACCATAACAGCCATCCCCGCCGGTGGACCAATTTACCAGATCGTCTGGCGGGCCGCGATTTCGCCGAGTTGACGACAGGTGTGGCGAGCCGCCGCGTCGCGGTCAGAAAATGGAAACGCGTGCGAACGTTTCTCAGCGTCCGTCAGGACGTGTGACGCGGCCGAACAAGTCGTTCAAGATTGCTTGTTCGAGAACGGTGTCACGGCCGAGAGGGATCCAGCCCAATGTTTGGGGACTGTCATCGAATGCATCCGAACGACTGATTCGAGAACCGTCATGTCGGACGCCCGCGGTGGACTCGGTCGCGTACTGGGTCCGGTCCGTGTCCTCGAGGTCTTTCTGCACGATGACTTCAACCGAATATCCCGTCATGTTTGGTCGCACGGTCACGATCGCTCGACGGCGGATCGACTGCAGCGTACTCTGCAACCGTTCGAACCCCGTCGTGCTGTCTTTTCGCCAAGGTTGAAAGATCGAACCGGCGACTTTGTAACTCGTTTCGATCTTGCCTTCGAGCACGAGGCCTTGGCGATTGACGACGGGTTGTTGCCGAGCAATACGAAAATAGTCATCGAGAGTATCGACGACTTGCAGCCACAGGAAATCATCCGGCACTGCAGGCAGTTCCAGCGGGTTGGGGACGTATTGTTGCGGCACGTCACTGGTCAGCCGATAGGCGAGTTGCCCACATCCACCGGCGAAGGCGAGTGACAAGCATGCCGCGGCAACGATGTTTAGCGGGCGCGTCAGCTTTGGCGCACGTACCCGTTCCATCGAACAGGCGAAGTCTCGACGGATCAGACGAGCCGCACTCATTGGCGATTCGGGAATCGTGCGGCAACTTGAGGCAACGGTTTCGCCCCCGGAACGTCTTCGGGGAAGATCGTCCAGACGGGAACGCGTCGCTGCACGTCTGCGAGTGCCTCGGTTTGTGCTTTTTCGATCTTTTCGTCTCGCAGGATCTTGCGAATGTCGTCTTGAACATCTGCGAGCGGGACGATGCCTTCCTGCTCACGCTCGGTCACGCGGATGATGTGGTAGGCGTCGACGTCTTCGATGATTTGACTCATCGCACCGGTGGGGATCGTAAAGATCTCTTTGTCGAGGATCTCGGATGCGAGTGCACCTTGGTTGGTCCAGTCATGGATGCCGCCATCGCTGGCGAATGGCTCTTGGCTCTTTTCGCGTGCGATCGCTTGCATGTTACCGCCGAAGAAGGCTTCGCGTCCCATCTCCCAGATCGCGTCGTAGGCGGCCTGTTTGCTGGGGAAATTGGAATACATCACCGTGATCTGTTCCCAGCGGGCACGCGACTTTCGGTAGAACTCGTCCTGATGCGTGGTGTAGTATTCGTGGATCTCGGCGAGCGACACCGAGGGATCGCGATTGACTTTGCCGCGAATGTAGAGGTGACCGAGCATGGCGTCGATGAACTCACGTTCGCGGGCGGCCAGCGAGGTGCCTTTTTTGCGCAGTTCGTCGTCCAGGTCCGCGAGCGAGTCGGCTTCGTACTGTTTTCGCAGTTCGGGAACTTCCGATTCGAAAAACATCTGTCTGGCTTTCGCCTGCATCGTCGCCTCGGCTTCGCGACGTTTGTCGGCCGTTTCGGTGGCGACTTGGTCGAGCAGGAAGGATTCCCGCATCATCCGATTCTGGATCGTTTGAGCCAATAGCCCGCGGAGCATACGGACGCGGGCGAATTTGATTTGGTTTTCCGGGATCTCTTGGCCAGCGTTTTCGATCACGCTCTGGATGCGTGATTCGATCTTGGGGTTGAGTTCACCCAAGAGGATCGGGCTTTGTCCGACCATTGCGATCAAGGTGGCCGGATCGGTTGGCAAATCGACCTGCATTGCTTCGTCGATCTGCGATTGGCTCGGCATTTGAGCCGAGACGCTGGGGGCGAACGCCAGCGTCATCCACCCGAAAACCGCCAGCAAACCGAGGGTGCGGAACGCTGCCGGCCAGACGTGCGACATCACGCCGCGACGACGATGGTTCGACCCGGAGGACGTGGTTGCGAGGCGAATTGGGCTGAGGTTGGGCAGCGGGGGCATGGCGGGCCCGATGGATGTAATTCGGTAATACGACGAAATTCGAAACAGTGGATTCGCTTGTAGGGGATTTCGATCCGCTTTCGCAACAGAGATTGCCGTCTCGGATTGAGATTGTCGGGCGATAGAAATTGCGTGTATTTTCCAGTGCTCATAAGCGGAGCAATCCGCACAAACGAAACACTTTCTCAAAAGGTCGATTACTGGACCCAAAACCGCCGAAATCAAGGGTGACCCTCCCTCCCGCTCAGATGACACCTCCCACGTCTATGAGCTATTTCCAATTGATCGGACCGCATCAGATGACCTATTCAGAACAACTGGAGCAAGACGAAGTCGCCTTGTTGAAATCGCGTAGTCGCAAGAAACCGGCCAAGCGGAGCGAATCGGCTCAGTCGCCTTTGGAGACGTATCTTCGCGAGATCAACGAGACGCCCTTGTTGTCGGCTGAGGAAGAAATGGATCTGGCTGCCCGGATCGCCCAAGGCGACGTCATGGCCCGCGATCAAATGGTCCGTGCAAACTTGCGTCTGGTCGTCAATATTTCGCGGGGGTACACCGGCAAGGGCCTCGGCCTGCAGGATCTCATCGAAGAAGGAAACCTCGGACTGTTGCGTGCCGTCGAAGGATTCGACCCGGTTCACGGAACGCGGTTCAGCACCTACGCGAGCTATTGGATCAAGCAATCGATCAAGCGGGCGCTGATCAACAGTGCCAAGACGATTCGGATTCCCGCGTACATGGTCGAGCTGCTTAGCAAGTGGCGGCGGGCGACCGCACGGCTCAGCGAAGAGCTTGGTCGGACTCCGACGAACGAAGAAGTTGCACGGGTGTTGGGGCTACCCAAAAAGAAACTGCCGATCATTCGCAAAGCGATCAAGATCAACAACTCGACTCCACAAAGCGATCAAACGGAATCGGGCTGGTCACTCGGCGACATGGTCATGGACGAGAGGCTCAAATCGCCCGACGAAGCGATGCTCGATCACGACATCCTCAAGCACGCGATGGGGCTGCTCGACGACCTCGATGAACGCGACTCGATGGTGCTTAAACTGCGATTTGGGCTTGGCGGGAACGAACCGATGACGCTCAAAGAGATCGGTGCCGAACTCGGCCTCACCCGAGAAAGGGTGCGCCAAATCGAAACAGAGGCACTGCGACGGTTGGCCGATGGTCTGACGGATCCACGCGAACTCGGAATGTAGCCGGGGTGTGAAGTTGTTGCCCGGCTTTAAAGCGGTGCGTCGATGACGTACCGGACGACCCCAACGAAGTGGAAGATCGATGCCGAAATCACAAACAAATGCCAGACGGCATGCATGTATTTGACGCGGCGGTCATTGATCAAAAACAGAACTCCCAGACTGTAGGTCACGCCGCCGGCGAGCACGTACAGAAACAGGTTCATAGGGATGCGTCCGTAAAGCGGGATCGCGGGCAGCCAACCGAGCATCAGGTAGGAAACGGTGCTAATCGAATGGATGCGGTGGCTCAGAAACGCTTTTTTCGCAAACCCCCAGAAAGCATATCCCCACATTAAGACGAGCAAGAAATCCCGGTATTCCGTGACCGCGTACCGAACCATAATTGGAGTGTAGGTTCCGACGATCATCAAATAGATCATCGCTTGGTCCCAGGCGCGGAAACGGTCCAGCAGCGGACGCTCTAGGAACGTGTGGGAGAGCGTCGAGCAGGTAAACGTTCCCACTACGCTTGCGCCATACGCGGCGCAAGCGATCGCCAACGCGAGGTTCGTTTCCGACGCTCGTATCACCATCCATGCCGACAAACCGATCCATGCCGCTGCGGCGATACCGTGTGTCCACGCGTTGGCCCATTCTTGTTCGGGTTGGATCGGTGGGGAATCGTGGTCCGGCATAACCGCATCGACCACCTCCGGCAAAACTGTCCGTCTTGGTGCCATCATGACCGGATTCTCAATCGTCTCGTTACTCATTGCGTCTTCGTATTTGTGGGGGACAGCCAGTCGTTGTCACGTATCCACCGGAGGCACAGCTCGGGCCAGAGATCATCGGCACGGCCATCGAGACGGGCGCCAAACCCGTGGCCACTGCCGGTGAAGACATGCAACGCCGCGGGCACTCCAGCGGCATGCAGTTTTAGAAACGGCGTGACACTGTTTTGAACCAGATGCTTGTCGTTTTCGGCATGGGCAAAAAACATCGGCGGCGTCTGAGCGTTGATTTCAACATCCTCTCGAAATTGGTCCGGGTGTTCGTCCTGGACGATCCAAGCTGGATAAATGAGAGCTGCGAAATCGGGTGGGGAGATCGAAGCATCCGCGGTATCGACCGACTTGTACAGCCGTTCTCCTATCGTCGCAGCGTGAAAGGCAGCATTCCCACCGGCAGAAAACCCCAATACGCCAACATGCTCCGGAACGCTGTTGGTTACTTTGCCCGCTCGGACGAGCGACACTGCCCGCTGGATGTCCTGGACCGCCGGACGCCATTTCGGATCCACGCCTCGAATGGGGACCCGATATTTCAAAACAGCGGCGTTGACCCCACCCGCTTGGAAAAGACGGGCGACCTCGGTCCCCTCCAAATCCCACGCCAAAATGTTGAATCCGCCGCCGGGGCAAATGACCACGGTCGTCGGTGAGGGGGTGCCGTCGGCAGCCGTTGCGGAAAAGACATGCAGCTGGACCTCGCGAACGAACCCCAATCGGATCACGGGATGGCCCGCGACGGACCGGCCGTTCTCCCCGGTAGTGTCCTGCTCGCTCTTTTCCGGTTCAATCCATTCAGGAGCGTTGCCTGGCCAGACGCGTACAACCGCATCGGCTGGGGGCAGGTTGTCGTCGGCGAAAATGGTGGCGTCAGCGATCCAATAGCTTGCACAATGAAACGCCGTCAACACGGCCAGCAAACGATAGAATTGGCGAGGATTAATGATGACGACTCCTGAAAGTGTTGTTTTGAAATGACGACCGCGTCTCAGGCGGACAGACCGTAGCATGCTCCACCAGCGGGTGCGAGAGCGGACGTTAGGATGAAATGAAGTGGCGATTTGCCGACATTTCTCACGATGCCCCGCTTCTGGTTGCCCCGCCTCTGGGTAACAAGTTTCCGGATGTCTGAACGCGAGGCATCGGCTATCTTACTTCAGCGGGCTGCTTCCCTTTGTCGCACCGGTACACCGCCCTCGTAACGATTCCGTCGCCGAGTCGGAAGCTCCACACTGCCATGCATGTGCATCGAATGAAACCCAAAGTCGCCTTGATCGTCGAAACCTCAAGCGTGTACGGACGTGACCTGTTGTCAGGGATCGTTCGGCACATGCGGATGCACGATCAATGGTCTGTATTCCTTGAACAGCGTGATCTTCAACTTGATCCGCCGCAGTGGCTCAGCACTTGGCAGGGCGACGGTATCATCAGCCGGGTGACCACGCCGACGTTCGTGGAGGCGATTAAAAGAACGGGCGTGCCGATGGTGGAGCTCACCGACCGTTTCGGAGCATCACAGTTCCCAGGCGTGCGTTCCGACGATGCCGCGATCGGGCGTGCCGGTGCGATGCATTTGATTGAACGAGGGTTTACCAAGTTTGCGTTCTGTGGCTTCGCCGGCGAGGCTTGGTCGAAACGCCGACAAGACGCCTTCGCCGCTGTGATCCGTGCACACTCTTCGCATGAGTGCGAGGTGTATAACTCACCTTGGACTGGTCCGGCGGCGCTCAATTGGGAGGACGAACAACAGCGTCTTGTCGATTGGCTCAATGGCATTAAGCCTCCAGTTGCGGTGATGGCGTGTAGCGATATCCGCGGGCTGCACTTGATCGACGCTTGCTCCCGCGTCGACCTTGCGGTGCCCGAGGAAGTCGCCGTGATTGGTGTCGACAATGACGAATTGCTGTGCAGGATTTGCTCGCCGACCCTATCGAGTGTGATCCCGAATGCGGAAGAGGTCGGCTTTCGTGCCGCTGAGCTGCTCGCGCGTCTGATGAAAGGTGAATCTGTTGAGCCGGTTGGCGAGCCGATTCCGCCGCTGGGCGTTGCGGCCCGGCAGTCGACCGACGTGGTCGCGATCGATGACAGCAATATCGCCGCTGCGCTTCGGTTCATGCGCGAGAACGCGTGTCGGGGAGTCACGGTCGAGGAAGTGATCGAGAACACCGCAATCTCACGCAGCACGCTGGAACGCCAAGTGAGGAAGTATCTCGGTCGCACGCCTCAGGAAGAGATCCGCCACGTTCAAATCAAACGCGTCCGTGAACTGTTGCAGACGACCGATCTGCCCGCCGACCGAATCGCCGCGCTCTGCGGATTTGCCCATCCCGAATACATGCACGTCGTTTTTAAACGCGTGATGGGCGTGACACCGGGTGAGTTTCGTCGAAATTCGAAATTGTAATCGGGAATCTGGTGTACTTATCGAGTGGTCGCGTGTTCAGATAGTCGGGTGTCGGTGGATGCCAATCTGACGTGAATTTGCGGTTACAATGCGTTTCACCGCACCAGCTGGTTTGTCAACGCATGAATCTGATTGGCAGCCAATTTGGGCGGGCGTGAGCTTGATTCGCGGTCGTTGCCTCAGGGCGAGGGTATGACGCGAAAAATGCATCCGACGGAAATGCGGCGGTCGCAATGGCATTTTGTCGCGAGTTGTGGTGGGGCAATGTTTTTGTTCCGCGCCGCCGGTTGGGATCGGGGACGCGCCGTTGTCATCGGCGACCGGTTCCAATCAATCGTGCATCTCCAGCTCGGGGCAATCCTTCGCATCGACTGCATGGCCGTTGAGGACCTTCCGCCGGATACACGATGAAAACTTTTCCTCTTTTCTTCGCAGTCTTTGTCATGACCGTTCCTGCATCGCTCGGTGTGAGCGCCGACGAGGTCGCTGAATCCACCGACGTCTACACGCTCCAAAATCAGGACGGCTTGGTGGTGAAAGTCACCAACTACGGAGCCATTATTATGTCGATTCTGACCCGCGATCGCGATGGAAACTTATCCGATGTGACACTGGGGCATCGCACGCCGAGCGAGTACATCGAGGCGGCTGAAAAGCCCTATTTCGGCGCGGTCGTCGGACGTTACGGGAATCGGATCGCGAAGGGATCTTTCACGCTCGACGGCGAAACGCACACGCTCGCAACGAACAATGGCGAAAACCATTTGCACGGCGGACTGACCGGGTTCGATAAAGTTGTGTGGACGGTGAAGTCAGCCACCAAACAATCGATCGAGTTGACGTACGTCTCGCATGATCAGGAAGAGGGTTACCCAGGGCGCCTGAACCTTTCAGTCACGTACACGCTGAACGACCAAAACCAACTCGTCATCGATTACCGTGGAACGACCGACAAAGCGACACACGTTAATCTTACCCAGCACACGTATTTCAATCTCGCCGGTGAAGGCAACGGAACGATCCTCGATCACGAGGTGATGCTCAATGCGGATTACTTCACTCCCGTTGATGCGGGCTCGATACCGACCGGTGAACTACGTCGGGTTACCGAGACGCCGTTTGATTTCACTTCACCGAAAGCCATCGGTCGAGATATTAACGCGGAGAATGAACAGCTGTCGTTGGGCAACGGTTACGATCACAATTGGGTGCTGAACAAAGGCGTGATACCGGACGAGTTGGCACTTGCCGCCGTCGTTTATGACCCGGCGACCGGTCGGGTGCTCACGGTCAGCACAACCGAACCCGGAGTTCAGTTCTACACGGGGAACTTCCTCAGTGGAAATTTGACCGGCAAATCGGGCAAGGCCTATGTGCGCCGAGGCGGCTTTTGCCTCGAGACGCAACACTTTCCTGATAGTCCCAATCAGCCGGAATTCCCGTCGACGATTCTTCGTCCGGGCGAGGTCTATCGATCGCAAACCGTGTTCGCGTTCTCGGCCAAATAGATTGGCCGCGATTGTTAGAATTGCGCAAAGGGGTGCGGTATCGCGCCGGCGACTACCGTACAATTCAACTCAACGCGGCGAACGTTAGGGCAAGGGAAAACTAACCTTCGCGGTGCACGTGTGACCGGTTTGCTCGTTGACGAACCGAGGTTCACGTGTTGTATCTCGAACATTCCTCTCGATCCGCTCTCGGAAAGGTTTCCCGATGTTGCGTCAATGTTTTGTGATGTGGTCTGCGTCTGGAAGGCTACTGCCTGCATCTGTGCTCGGAGTCTGTTTGGTTCATGCAGCGTTAGTCGGTTGCAATCAATCGTCGAGCACGCCAGCGACCCCGCACCAACCGTTGACGCTCGCGCCTGCCGAAACGTCACCGCCGCAGAATGGCGATCCGGGGATGGTCACGCAAGACGAAGCCATCGCGTTTGCAGACAAGTGGGCCGAAGCCATTCGTCTCGGTGATGCCGCTCAAGTTCGTCAGTTACTCGATTTTCAAACGATCTTCATTCGCTCGCTGGAAGGGGTGATCGACGACGAAGAGTTCCGTGCCGGTTATCTCAAGGGAGCCGATGGGGCCGCTGATAACTTTGTCAGAACCACTTCGCCCTATGTCGGCCGTCCCGGCGGCTATGAGTTGGTGCGAGTTGTTTATCGTGACGGTCAAGCCCACGCAGTCTTTCGACTGTTCGATGACCAGGGGCGACTCAACTATCACGACCTGCGTTTGGTTCGGGAACGAGACGCCGTGTTGGCGGATGAGTTGTTTATCGCCGCTACCGGCGAGGCGTTTTCCGACACGCTGCGGGTCGTCGTCAGCACCGCGGTCTCAAGTCAAAACTCGTTCGTGGGACGACTCAGCGGACAAGCCGTCGCGGAGATGAAACGGCTGGAAAATCAGGTCGCGATCAGTCGAGCGATCCAATTGGGAAACAACGATGAAGCGTTGCGGTTGTACAACGCGCTGCCCGAAGACATGAAGAAATTCAAAACCGTCATGCTCTATCGCATCGCAGCAACTCCCGTCGAAGATGAGGCGGCGTACCTCAAGGCGGTGGAAGAATACGTGGCGGAGTATCCCGAAGATGCGTCGGTCGGGCTGATCTCGATGGATGTGGCCGTGATGCGTAAAGATCCCGAGATGTTAGTGACGGCACATCACGCGATGACATCGTGGACCGGTGGTGACCCGTTTCTTGACCTGATGATCGGTGCGAACCTCGCCAACTTGGGCGAAATCGAAGCGGGCGAGAAGATGGTGGAAGGGATTGACGTCGACGCCTCCGAATTGCTCGAAGCCCAGGACTTTCGAGCCACCATCTCGCTGGCCGCAAACGACCATGATGAGACGCTGTTGCGATTGCGGGTCATGCGAGACCGGTTCGGACTCGAATTTGCGGATCTCAGCACGGCGGAGGGTTTCGAGGAGTTTGTCCAGTCGCCGCAGTACCAAGAACTGCTCAATGACAATCGCTAAGGGACTCGACGAGGCGTCAAGCCAGTGACATGCGTGTCGTCGGGCGTGCTCTAGCCAAAGGTTGCCAGAGCAGCCCTGCATCTACCGTCGATCGACGTGATGATTGCCGCAGTTGGCGCGGGCGTTGTGAGATGGAACGAAAATCGTGACGTAGACACAAAAAAAGCCACCTTCGTGAGAAGGTGGCTTTTATCGTTTTATTTGTGATCGCGATAAGCGGTTTACTTAGCGACGGCTTTCTTTTCCGCCGCAGCCGCTCGTTTTTCCGCCGCGGTGCGGTAATCGACCACGTCCCAGATCAGTCCAACAGCCCGAAGTAGTTTGATGGCTTGCCAAGTGATATCGAATTCCCACCATTTGTGCCCGTGTTTGGCCATGCGTGGGTAAGCGTGGTGGTTGTTGTGCCAGCCTTCGCCGTAAGCCACGATCGCGACGAGCCAGTTGTTGCGGCTGTCGTCGGTGGTTTCGTAGTTCTGGTAACCGAACATGTGCGAGGCACTGTTGACCATCCAAGTTGCGTGCAAGACGAGAACCAGACGCACGAACATACCCCAGAGCAGCATCGACATACCCATGTCGAATCCGCCGAAGTAGTAGCCGGCACCAAACAAGGCCAGCGAAACGGCGATGTGGATCGGCAAAAACAGGAGGTCGAACGCACGCATCATCGGGTCGCGATACAAGTCCGGTGCCCAGCGCTCGAGGTAGGTTTTGCGATCGCCGTTGTGGGTGTGGAAAGCCAACCAGAAAATATGGCTCCAGATGCCGCCATCGTGTGGCGAGTGCGGGTCACCTTCTTGGTCGCTGTGTGCGTGGTGTTTGCGGTGGTCGGCGACCCAGTCGAGCGGCGAACCTTCGCCAGCGAAGCATCCGATGCCGGCGAACAGGTAGCGAACCCAGTTGTATGTTTTCATGCCGGTGTGGGTGAGCATGCGGTGGTAACCAAGGCAAATGCCGAGGCTGCCGGCGACCCAGTGGAGCACCAGGGCGGTCACGACGGCCTGCCATGTGAAGTAGAACGGTGCGGCGAGGCACACCAGGTGAGCGACCGCGAGCCAACCGATGGCCCAGTAGCTGAGGTTGTTGACGCGTTTGCGTTCTTGCGCGGTTGGGCGAGCCATGTCGAGTTTTTTCGCAGCCTTCTGGGCGACGAGCGACGACAATCCGTCTGCATCTTCGGCAGCGGGCTGGTGCAGTGTGTCTTGGCCTTCGAGATCGGTCGTTCCTTCGAGCCCTGGTCGGTTCCAGACTTCGGCATCGAGTGGATCGAGAGTTTCGACATCGCTATTGACGACAGCGTCCGAAACGGAGTGGTGATTATTGTTTTTTCCGCTGCGAGAGCGGTTCGGGCCTGTTACGGTCGACATCAGAGAACTGTCCTGGTCTCGTAGTGCGATAAGGGGAATTTCCGGCCAGCATGGAACGACGCCGAGTTGAGTTCTCCTCCGCTGACCGGCGGTTCGGCGAGCGGATTCGACGTTCGTTGTGCTGAGGAGTCGTTAGGATACCGCTGCCGGACGCTCGGCATGTCACGCCCTGGACACCGAAATGTAACGGCTTTGTAATTGTTTCTGTGAAATTTTACGCCTGCTCCTTACGCTCACACGAGCTACCAAGCGACGAACGCTAAAACCCAATGAAAAACGCTGTTTCTTTCAATGCTGAGAAGTTTCTGGGAGGCCCCCCGGATGGTGTTGTCCCCGTCCGGGGAGAGGGCGATTTCGTCGATTTTATTGGCCAATTGGCCTATCGCGATCGACTCTTGAGACTCCTCAGATCTTATTTTCAGACGTTTGGCTTTCTCGAGGTCCAGCCTCCGTGCCTCAGTCGCGACTGTGTCATCGACGCCTATTTGGATCCGATCGGTGTTCCGGCGTCCGAACTCGGCTTGCCCGAATTTGGCAGAAATGGCGACGGGGCAGGCAGCTCGGCGGCCACTCAGGCGGGGGGCTCGCGGTCTTCGGATTCGCCAAGTCGTTTTTATCTTCAAACGTCAGCGGAGTCAGCAATGAAAAGGCTGCTCGCCCAAGGGGCTCCTTCGATCTTTGCGATTTCACCCGTATTCCGGCGGGGCGAGAGTGGTCAGCGACATAACGTCGAGTTCACGATGCTCGAATGGTACGAAGTCGGTGGCGATGCGGAGTCGGCAATCAAGCTGCTTGGGGATCTTGCCGGGTTGGTCTTTGGCTGTGACCACTTCGAAACGGTGAACTACCAGGACGCATTCGAGGGAGTGCTCGGTGTCGATCCGATTGAGTCGCCGATCAGCGAGCTTTCGCGGTTGGTCAGCGGTATCGATGCGGAGCTCGCCCTTTCGATCGGCGAGGATCGTGACGCGTTGCTGGACGTTCTCCTGTCTCACTACGTCGAGCCGACGCTCGGGCAAAGTGTCCCGACGGTCATGGACCGATATCCGGTGAGCCAAGCCGCGTTGGCTCGGCCGTGTGAAGAGGACGAGCGTTTCGCCCGCCGCTTTGAGTTATTTTATCAGGGCGTAGAGCTCGCCAACGGGTATGACGAACTGCAGGATTGGCGTGAGCTGGTGCGGCGATATGAAATCAACAACGAAATCCGGCGGCAGCGCGGTGACGTGGCGTTGCCGGTCGAAACCACGCTTGTTTCGGCCATGCGGCGTGGGTTGCCCCGGTGCAGCGGAGTGGCCGTCGGTGTCGATCGATTGTTGATGTTGCAAACCGGAGCCCGTTCCATTGACGAGGTGATCCCGCTTCCGATCACGATCGCCTGATAGGTTGTCGTTGCATTCGGATTGAGGAATAGCGTCGCTGTTGGCGGGCTTTTTTTTTTCGCCGCCTGCGCGGACTGTTGGCTCTTGTTATCATCATGCCGCCGGAGGCAACTGAATACGACCGTGTCGACCGGCTTTTCATCCCCCCTTAACCCACCTTTGAATTGCTCATGGCGACCGATACCGATTCCACGCCCTCCGACAGCCCGTCACCATCGACCGCCGAGAACCCACTCAATTCGGGCGATGATGGTATCAGTGACAAGGTTCGGTCGGATCGCGAACTGCTCAAGCGAGCTCAGGCCGAAGGCAAGACGCTCCGGGCGTACGTCAAGTTGTCGGGGCCGGGATGGTTGCAAAGTGCGATCACGCTCGGTGGCGGTTCGCTCGCCGGTTCGTTGTTTCTCGGTGTGCTCGGCGGGACCAGCATGCTGTGGCTCCAGCTCGTTGCGATCGTCTTCGGCGTGATCATGTTGTCCGCGATCAGCTATGTCACGTTGTCGACCGGACGCCGCCCGTTCGAAGCGATCAATAGCGAAATCAATCCCGCGCTGGGTTGGGGATGGTTGATCGCGACGGCAATGGCCAACATGATTTTCTGCATGCCTCAATTCAGTTTGTGCTATGACGCGTTGGACAAAAACTTGTTCAACATTGGTGGCGGCGGCGGGCTCGGCGACAGTACGACGGCGAAATGGACGACCACGATCCTGCTCCTTTTCGCGGCGAGCTTTGTCGTCTTGCTGAATGTTCGGCAAGGTAAGGCGGCCAAGTTTTTTGACATGTTCCTTAAAGCGTTGATTGGCATGATCGTGATCTGCTTTGTCGGCGTCGCGATCCTGTTGTTCTCGCAAGGTCAAATCAGCATCGGCGCGATCCTGATGGGGATGATTCCTGACTTCAGCCAGTGGAGTTCGCCGGCCGGTGAACTCGGCGCCGTGGTTAGCCAGTTATCTCCCGAAGCGAATGAGTTCTGGACGACGAAACTCGTCACGAGTCAACGGTCGGTGATGATCGCGGCGGCCGCCACCGCTGTCGGGATCAACATGACGTTCCTGTTACCTTATTCGATGCTCGCTCGAGGTTGGGACAAGCCGTTCCGCGGACTCGCAAGGTTTGACCTGTCGACCGGGATGGCCATCCCGTTTGTTTTGGTGACCGGGTGTGTCGTGATCGCCGCTTCGGCCTCGTTCCACAATCGGATCGACGACCAACTCGCATCCAATGATCTCGCAGTCATGCAGGAATCGCCGACGTTCGCAAAAGTCGAAGGCGATCTCATGGCTCGCGTCAATCTCGAGCTCGGTGAGGAAGCTGCCAGCACGAGCGATGAGGAAAAGCTGCAGATGATTGCTGCCCTGCCCGTCGAAGAGAAACGCGTTGCCGCGGCTCTCGTCAAACGCGATGCGTTCCAGTTGTCGCAAACGCTCGCTCCGTTGCTCGGCGAGAAGAAAGCCAAGCTCGTGTTTGGTCTCGGCGTGTTCGGCATGGGGTTCTCAACGATTATCATCCTGATGCTGATCAATGGTTACGTGTTCCGTGAGATGCTGTCGATGCCCGACGCCAACGGGCCATTCATTGTTGGTGTCATCGTCGCAGGTCTGTCCGGTGCGAGCTGGGTGGCGTTGTGGACGGATGCGGGGACTCGGTTCTGGCTCGCGATTTTCGCGAGTACCTTTGCGGTCATGCTATTGCCGATCGCTTACGTGACTTTCTTCCTGATGATGAATAGCCGCCGGATTCTTGGAGACGAAATGCCTACCGGTGGACGTCGATGGGGATGGAACATTGCCATGGGCGCAGCTGTCCTAGGGGCGATCGCGGCGGCAGCCACCTCGATCTATGACAAGGCCTACGACGCGAGCCAACCGGCTGCGTTCCCGACCGTCATGACATTGCTCGGTGTCTACACCGTTGCCGTGATCGGCGGTTTCTGGTGGCGCGCGAAACACGCGGTCTCGGCGTAAGCGTCACGCAAATCGCTGCGGCAATCGAGAAATCCCTTCGGTCGCAGTCATCGAATTCCCTCAAACCTCCATCGGCTGGGTCGATGGAGGTTTTTTCGTGGGCTCTTGGCTGGTCAATCGCACGCCAGCAGCCGCTTGGTATCGCAGTAAATTGCGACGAAGCCGCGAAAATGCTTGACACTCCGACGTGACACGGTAACCTAGTTAGCTAGGTAACCCAATCGCCGGGGCGAAGCATGTTTTTTTCGATCGATGTACAAAGCGACGTTGCGATCTATTTGCAGATCGTCCGCCAGGTCAAGTTCGCCGTCGCGGCGGGCAAGATCCGGTCGGGGCAATTGCTGCCCAGTGCTCGTGTGCTCGCCGGACGTCTCGCGATCAATCCGAACACGGTCGCCCACGCTTACACGCAACTGCAAAACGAAGGTGTGATTGAATCGCTGCGTGGTCGCGGGATGGTGGTATGTGAAGGCGCCGCGGCACTCTGTCGGCGGCAACGTGACGAAGCGTTGGCGGAACGAATCGGCGAAAGTCTCGCCGAAGCCTGGCACGCGGGGCTGACGCCAAAGAAGATCCAAACGATCGTCGACGGCCATCTCAAACGGCTCGCCAACACGCCTCCCTCGGTTCACCGGGAGGCTGATGATGAGCCGTAACGTCATCCTGAACCGGCGAGTTTTGTCCAACCTGCAGACCACGGAAGTCACACGTCGTTCACCAACCGAACACCACCTTCTTTTTCTCCCCATACGTTGAAGGCATGCGATGGAACCGATCATCACTACTGATTCGTTGACGATGAAATTTCGTGGTTGCGAGGCGCTTCGCGGTGTGGACCTGCAGATTGAACCGGGGACTGTTTTCGCATTGCTCGGTGAAAACGGCGCGGGCAAAACCACGTTGATCCGCATCCTGACCGGCTTCCAACAACCGACGAGCGGGGCATGTCGCGTCGGTGGAATCGACCCGACCAAAGATCCCGGTGGTGTGCGCCGACAAATCGGATACGTCTCCGATTCCCCGGCACTCTACGACTGGATGACGGTCGATCAGATCGGTGGCTTTACCGCGTCGTTCTACGATCCCTCGTTTCGCACCGCGTTCAATGAAATGATGACGCGGTTCGATATCCCAATGAATCAGAAGATCCGTAACTTGAGCAAAGGTCAGCGGGCCAAAGTTGCCTTGTCGCTCGCCATTGCGCATGATCCGGAGTTGTTGATTCTCGACGAACCGACGTCAGGTCTCGATCCGAAAGTGCGTCGCAATTTTTTGGAAAGCATGATCGATCGGGCCGCGAGCGGACGCACCGTATTCCTGTCGAGTCATCAGATCTCGGAGGTTGAGCGGGTTGCCGACACGATCGCGATTTTGCACGAGGGAAAGATCGTTCTGGTAGGTGCGCTATCAGAATTACGGGCCGCGTTCACGCGTCTGACAATTGACGTTGACGATCCGCTGCGTGCACTGCCGGTACTGCCCGAACCCGCGCGGGTGATCAGTGAAGAATCTGCGGGCAGTGGTCACCAATGTATCGTTCGCGATTGCAATTCAGATATGATTGCTAACCTTCGGCAATCACCCGGCGTGATCGATGTCAGTTCGCACGCCGCAACGCTCGAAGAGATCTTTGTCGCGTGCACTTCGTCCGAATTTGTTGAAACGCCCCATGTTTTCCAGCCTGATGAGGTGCGGCAATGAGTCGCGAGGGAGTTTCTTCATCGCGGCAACCGGCATGGAACTGGTGGTTGTTATGGAAGGAGACGTGGATGCTCATTCCGCTCGTCGGCATGATTGCGGCGACGGGATTGGTCCTGATGTTCGTCAGCCGTGCGTCAACGGAGGAACAAGAGTTCTGGGGCAGTTTTCATTTGATCGCGATGGCGATTCCGCTGCTCTACGCGACCGGCGCCGGTGCCGTGATGGTGGGTCAAGAACGCGAAACGGGGACGATGGAGTTCCTGTCCGCACTACCAATCGCTCCCGCAAAAATCAATAACACCAAACTCTTTGTGTCTGCAATCGGTCTGTTGGCGTTGTGGATCTTTGTCGTTGCCGTGACGGTGTTTTTCGCTCGAGCGGACACCTCACGCTTGGCCGCAGGTGGAATTCTGGAAACGGCGTCGAGTTCCCAGCCGCGGTGGATGCTATGGACTGTCCATTCCGTATACGTCTTGTTGATCGGTTTCTACGCGGCCTGGCGGATTCGCAATGTGCTGTTGAGCGTGCTTGCGACGGGTGTTTTGGCGACGTTACCGATCGCATTGGGATTTCTCTACGTACCGTTCGTTCCAACGGGCGTCCACGAAGAATCGGTTATCAACGCGTACACCACGCTGGTTAGCGCCGTCGCCTGCGTGGTCGCATGGTGGATGATGCGTCGTCAGGCCCGCGTCATGTTGTCGGTGGTCAACGCGCCCGCGTTTGATAACCGCCGATCGCAGAAGAAGAACCTCGACTTGGGCGAGGGGCCGTGCGATTTCGGATCGAGTTTCGACGCGGCATTGTGGCAGTACAGCAATTTTAGATGGAGTCTTGCGGTACTGATCGCTTCGTTCGTTCTTGGCCTCGTGGTAACGATGCTGATCAGTGGGGTTTCGCGGGGCAACGGCGGACTCTTTGGTTTCGCACTTTTTCTCGTTTGCTCGATCGCACTGGCCACCTCCTGGCTCGGCGTCTCTGTGTTCCAGCACGACGGCTCTTCGCAGGGGCTTCGGTTCTTCGCGGATCGAGGGTTTGCACCACGCCGAGTGTTCTTTTATCGCCATGCTGGCCCAGCAACTCGCGTTGTCGTATTACTGCTGATTTACACCATGGTCGCCGTCCTGCTCCAAAAGTTCACCGAAATTTTGGGTCGTGTCGCCCAAGGCGTTAACGCCGAGGCCAACCTGCCGTCGTTGGCGATGATGTTGATTCTGTGCGTGGCTGTCTACTCGATTTCGCAGTGGGCGAGTCAACTGATCAAAACGCCCGTGATCGCGTATTTGCTCACGCCGTTAATCGCATTCGCGGGCACGTTGTGGTTATTCATTTGTTGGAGCCAATTCGGTGTCGCGTTGTGGTGCGTGATGCTATCGGCGTTGCTGCCTTTGTATGTTTCGTACCGGATGATGCGACGGTTCATGGATCAAACCGATCGTGTTCGCAGTCCAGTCGCGGCCATCGGATTGGTGATAGTGTTTGTGCTGATCCCGATGACGTACGCGCTGACGTCTCGCTTGTCTGGCTGGGGAATCACAGGTTGGCCGCTGCGGGTGCGGACGCTGGTGGCGATCATCAATGACGAAGACGGCGGTATGCCTCACCAACCAACGCAGCTGTGGCATCGTTCGACGTACCGTGACGAATGGGGTGGCGACTTCACCACGATCGAACAAGCGATCGCTTCGATTCGTTATCGGAGACAAACCGGATTGGACTGGATCGTTGGCCTCGATGACATTCGCGAGAGCCATGCGTCAGCGGCGATGATCGATCGTGACGACTCGGATCTTTACTTGGCCCGGATGAACCTTGCACGGATACGAGTCGCTTCCGACGAGTCTGATGCCGCGTCCAATGACGAATATCGAGCGTGGCTATCCGCGGCAGTCGATACAGCCGCGGCACTGCGCCGCAGCTACGATATCAGTTCACAGGAAGAGGCGGATCGATTTGAAATTTGGATTGCCGATGCGTTAGCGAACGCCGTGGTGGACGAATTCATTCACGCTCAGGAGGTGCGTGAGTTGGCGAGCCGATTGCCCACTCCCGAACAGCGGAATGCGGCGCGGCTTGAATCGGCTCGGAACTGCTTGGTCATCTTAGAACCGACATCCGAAACCCTGATACGTGTTGCCGAATCGCTCGCTGCGGCAAAGCGATTAACCGAGAGCGATCTGATGCGTTTGCATCAAACGTTTTATCATCCGATGACTCCGTTTGAGATCGGCGTGTATGGAACGCGATTTCGCGATCGGGATGCAATTTGTTCACTGGCGGATTCTGGCTACCGAGCGGATTGGTACCCGGGAAGATTCTGGGCGATGCAATGGGAGCGGGACATCGAAGCTCTTCGTGAGGGTAACTTCGAACTCGGCGACGTCGCAGTTATCAACTCTTCCACCACGGACAATACAACGGGAGAAGAGCGATGAGGCGACTTTCGAGGCAAACGCTGGTGTTCGTGGTTCCTTGGGCGGTGCTATGCGTTTTGATTTTGTCGTCGATGATTTCGTGGCGTCATCAAAGTGCGTTGCTTGATGATGCCTTTAGGTCGGGCATGGCCGTCCCCGCAGATAGCGACCCTCTGTGGTTGATTCGCAGGGAAGACGCCGCGACATCGGATCAACAAACCACACGATGGTTGCGAGTGTTGTCCGCAAACGAAGCTCTCGAGGAAATCTACGGCGATGCGTTTTCCTATGTGCAAAAGCTAGAGCAGGCTGCGGAACACGATCGGCTGCCCCGCCCGCAGAAGGCAGACGAATTACTTTCGCTATACGCCGAAGATGCACGCGAGATCGTTGACGAGTTGATCGAGTTGTCACACGGCGATCAACCGATCTGGGAGCCGACCCCATTGGGCTCCATCGGGACACGCGATCCAATGCAGCACCTGCACATCGCAATCACGAAATGCCTGTCCCGAGTGTTTGATGATGCGTCCCGTCGAAGCGACACCGAACGTGCGCTCACGGTACTTGAGGTGCTCGCTCGTTTGGCGAGTAGTCATAAGGATCCACCGCGGGTTGCTCGAGAGGTACTGCGAGATGCGGCTGAAACGACTTTGCATAAGCACATCGCTGCGTCACTCCAGCATGATGTTTGGTCTGAACAAGAACTCGAGCGGTTAATGCAATTGCTCGCCCCGTCCGAGCAAGCGGATTCCCGCTGGAAGACGCTGTTGAGACATCAAATCTTCGATATCAGTAGGATCGAAGCTTCCGGTTTCGATTCACGTTGGGGACGCGGATCTCCTTATCGATGGTGGTACACGGTTGCACCGAGTCGGCGCAGGGAGCAAGTGCTCTCGCTGAGCCAGATGATCGCGATGGATTTTGACGGAACTTCGGATTTCCTTTTCGCCGTTGACGCGGTCGAGTACGAAGCGAGCCTGCCGAACGGGGTTCGAGGGATGGATGTCTTATTGCAGCGACCGTTTCTGGGTGCAGATCCACTGAGGACGCAAAAAATGGCGTCCCCGAGTGTGTTGTCGAAACGATTGGTTCAAGCGGAAAATGACCGTCGGTTCGTTCGTTGTGGGGTGGCGGTCCGATTGTTTCAAAAACGCTTTTCACGATGGCCGGGAGGAATCGAGGAATTGCAAAACGTCGATATGCCGTTTGCCGAACGCCTTACGTATGCCGGTAACCTTTTCGAATGGTGGGCGTCCGATCCGCCACGTCTTTCGAACAGTCAGCGGCGAATCTATGGTCCGCTGGATGGCAAAAACGATCTCCTCTGGATTGAGTTTGAACTATGAGCGGAACTTCTTTCCCATTGCGGCAGCAGTTTGCGGTATTGCTGGAGACATCCAGAGTCATTGTGCAACGTCTGCGGCATAGCCACCGGTGGATCGACAATGAATTCGCCGACCGGGTTGAAATTTGGCTTGCCGATACATCGTCCGACCCTCTGCTCGTCTCGGGATGTGATCGGAAAGCGATTGAGAAACAATGGCGCATTGGAGATTGTCTTTTCGCCGACATCGAAGCAATGAGTGACTGTCAGGCGAACGATTAGGCCAACGTGACGAACTCGTGCTCAACGGTCGAGCTCTTCACGAACGAGCCCGTCGTGCTCTTCTTGGTGGAGACGGGCTAGTTCCTTTTGGATGACGCTATCGTTTGGTGCGTCCCTCTCGACAATCTGGCGAGCCGCCCAGACGCAGGAGGCTCGTACGATCGGTTCGGGGTCTCGCATGCCGAGTATCAATGCTGGGACTTGTTTTTGGGTCCCGGTATTACCAATCACGATGGCGGCATTTCGCAGTAGACCTCGGCGGCGGGTTCGCCACATGGGTGATTTGCGGAAACGTTTCCGGAAAGCGTCTTCATCGAGCTCAAATAGCTTGCCCAATTCGAGCAGCCCGCGAGGCGTGTCCGGCGACAACAGCCAGTCGGATTCCTCTCTCGCGTCGTCGGCCATCGCGTGTCGTGTGGGTTTGCGATTCCACGGACAGACTTCTTGGCAGACGTCGCACCCAAACACCCAATCACCAATGCCTTCACGCAGAGGCTCGGGAATCGTCTCACGACTTTCGATCGTCAGATAACTGATACATCGCGACGCGTCGAGAACATGCGGTCCGACAAACGCATTCGTCGGGCAAGCGTCCAAGCATGCCGTGCACGTCCCGCAGTGATCCGACTCGTGCGGTGAATCGGTTGGCAACTCGACGTCCACCAAAACGCAGGCGAGGAAGAAATAGCTGCCGAGGGTGCGGTTCAGCAACAAGGTGTTCTTGCCTCGCCAGCCCATCCCCGCGAGCTGCGCGACTTCACGCTCCATCAAAGGAGCCGTGTCGACGATTCCACGAGCGTTCGCGTCGGGGCAACGCGTCTGAATCATCTGCCGGATTCGCTTGAGCTTTGGATGAATGACGTCGTGGTAGTCGGTGCCCTGCCATGTGTATCGGGCGACCTTCGCGAACGCGGCGTCGCTGCAGTCCCCCGGTTCCGAATCGCGGGCGGAATAGGGCCATGCCAGCACGACCACAGACTTCGCACCGGGCAAAACGCCTTCCGGATGCCGGTAGGCGTCGAGGCGGTTGGCGAAATAGTCCATGTCGGCGGGATAGCCGGCATCGATCCATCGAACCAGATCGGCAAAACCTTCGCTGTTGACCGCCGGAGCGATTCCACAGGCAATGAACCCTTCCTCCATAGCAATCTTTCGGATCGCATCGGCGAGTTCGGTGGTATCGCAAACGGGTGGGTCGGGCATGAATGACGGCAGTTGAGGCAAATTCGGGGTAGAAAAACGCGGAAGCGACGAAGGAACGGATTCTCACTTTCGCTGATCCGGCCGCTTTGGTTAAGACGGGGGGAGCGAAGTTCGGCTCGATCTGATCTCACCACACCGAGACCGATTGCCTCGACCTTCGCCACCATTTTCGTTTCAGTTCGGCGACCATTCGTGACGACTGTAACGATTAGACGGAATGTCCGCTTTCTTCGTTTTGTGCCGCCTCGGGACTTCGACCATGTCATCGGTTGAAACACAGTTTCACGTACCCCCGTTTCCACCATTCCCCAGCGCCGAACGTTACGTGCGTGTCGGTTCTCAGGACGACGCTCTGCAGCGTGTTCGCCGGGCCGTTGAGGCGTGGGAGGCCATCTCGCTCGTCATTGGACCTCCGGGAACCGGTAAGTCACTGATTTGTCAGGTGTTGCAGCAGCACTTCGCCCGTGAACGCGAAGTCATCGTTTTTGGCGACGCGACGCTCGAAAGCCCGCAGTTGTTACAGCGACACCTTCTCAACCGTCTCGACCGGATTCGTGGAATCGCCCCCACGCCCGCCACAGTCGGTGACGATCCACAGCTCGCGATTATCGAACGAATCGCGGGAAGTTCACGTGACTTCGCCGGGTTGTTATTGCTTGTCGACGAAGCCCAAACGCTTAAGCCTGAAGTGCTCGAGACGATCCGCATTCTAACCAACGTGATGTCGGGTGGCCGGCCGCGAGTCAGCGCCGTGCTACTGGGCGGACCAAAGCTCGACGAAACACTCGCACTGCCATCATTGGACGCACTCGTGCAGCGGGTTTCAACACGCTGTTACTTGCACCCGCTCTCGAGCGACGAAACGGTGCAGTATGTTCAGCATGCAATCAAGAGCTGTGTAAACGCTGCCAAGGTCGGCATCGAAGAATCGGCAATCCGTGCGATTCACCGTGCGTGCAGCGGTGTGCCCCGGCTCGTCAACCAATTGATGACCGCCACGATGGAGTTTGCTGCGTCGCGTGGTCAAAATCAGATCACCAACCAAACCGTCGATCACGCCTGGGCCGTTTTGCAACAACTGCCAAGTCCGTTGCTCGATGAGCCCGAGCTCAGTCGGCCGGTTTCGAGTGTCGAGTTTGGGCCGCTTACCGACGAAACTGATTCTTTCGAGATGATTGAATCGTCAGTCGAGGATTTCGTCGAAGATGTTTCGGAAGAGTCGGCCGTTGCCGAAGAGGCATTCGAGCCGAGTGAACAAGAGAGCTCTGTCAAAGCCTGCGATGCGGGCCAGTGTGACCGGGGCCAGTGCGACCCGGCTCAGTGCGACAACAATGAGTGCGACGCTGCCGGGTGTGAATCGGTTTCCGCTGAAGCTGCCCAATCAGACGAATCGTGCGAGCAAGATTTCATGGTCCAAGCTGAAGTCAGTCTAGGCTGTGTCGATGAATCGCAATTCGGAGCCGTCAGCTACGATTGCCAAGCGATCGGCACATTCGATTATGACGACGAATCTGAGTTCGAGGTCGCCGAGTCGGCCGATGAAGAGTCAGCTGCGTCGATGGAAGTAGAAGCAAGTCCGGTTGTGAAGATCGAGACGCCGTCTCCTATTGAATTGTTCGGCGAGTTCGACGAAGAGGAACCGATTGCGACAAAGGTTGGCGGCCCCGCCGCTGTCGTCGTTGAGCCCGTCGCATCGAGCGTCGAGTGCGAAGCAGAGGTTTACGAGCCAGAGGCATGTGAGCCGGTGGCCTACGAGCCAGAAGCCTGTGAGCCGGTTGCTCGCGACGTAGAAGTTCGAGAAGTCGAGCCAGAGAGCGATCTCGAGTCGTCGTTGCATCGCGAAATCCTCAGCCTGCGTAACGACGCCTCGGCACCCGTGTTGTGGATGGAAGACGGCGAGCCCGATCCATTGGTCGACGATGACCGCGATTTGTTGGTGATCGAAGACGACGTCGAAGTTGAAGAGTCCATCGTCGTGGGTGAAGCCAAGACCGATGAGACTCCAGGCACGCCGATCGCGGTCGACTTCCAGTCGATGTTGGCAAAGATGCGCTCCCCGAAACGATAAACCGCAACCACGCGTGATTTATGACAGCGACCAAGACGATAGCGCCGATTTCGGCTAGCAACACGTTGAAGACGTTCCTGTGTCACGCGGTGGCGGCAAACCGGGCGGAGCAAAAAACGCTCACGCTCGTCGTGCCAAAAGTAGTTTCGCTGCAACCGGCGTTTTTTTGTGACCTTGCCGAGTCGTGGAAATCACTTCGTGAGCAGCTCGGCCTTGGTACTGACACGGTTTTGCGGGTTGACTACTGCAGCACGGAGTCCGGGATGAGCTGGTTTCGCGGTTGTTGGCGACGGATCAACCTCATGCGGTGCCAACGGGCGTTTGCCAAAAGGAATCTCGGTAACGTGATCGCGCTGACGAGTTGTCTGATCGTCAGCCGCCCTCTATCAAACGGGGCCTCCTTCGTGATGGGGATTTGCGATCCAGACGTCAGCCTACCTGGGTGGGTCAAGCCCGCCGAGATGTCGCTCCCGCGAAAAGGCTGAAATCTCAAGCGGCTGAGCCCGCGGCTCAATGAGCGGGACCGGACCTCGCCGAAACGCCAAGGTTTTCTATACTGTGGAGGCGTTGGGGACCGGCCTGCCGATTTTTTCTCAACGCCGCGTTGCACGATCCCGCCCCAAAACGCAATTCCGCTCGAGCGGACGGTTTCGTCTCGGTGCGTTCCAAGTTGTGCATTGCCCCTGCCCCGAACGGCCATCGAGCGGTCGCTAACGAGCAATCGTCTCGCCTTCCAAACCCTCTCACAGCGAAATTTTGTCTTGGCTTCCCTCAACGTCCGCGACCACTCCTTCCCAATCGAATCCGCCTCGTCCCCGTTCTTTTGGGGGATCGATATTGGTGGTACCAGTATCAAGTGTGGGCTTGTTGATCATCAGGGGCACACGGTGGCATTCGAGCAAATTCCGACCAGGGAGTCGGAGGGGCCCGAGGCAGCGGTGAAGCGTTTAGCGAAGATGGTCGACGAAACCGAAAGGCGTTGTGGCGTCGTTGGGAACGTTCCCGGAATCGGGATGGGGGCTCCCGGACCGATGGACCTGCCTCGTGGTCGGCTCGTTGCCCCGCCTCAATTGCCATCGTGGTGGGATTTCCCGATCGTGGATGAAATCTCCAAAGCCACCGGGCGTGGCGTTTCGTTTCTTAACGATGCCAATGCAGCCGCCTACGGTGAATTTTGGTTGGGCAGCGGTGCTCAGCAATCGTCGATGATCTTGCTCACCCTTGGCACCGGCGTCGGAGGCGGGATCATCATCGAAAATGAACTCGTCAATGGAGTGAACAGTTTCGGCAGCGAGTGCGGGCACATCCTCGTCGACTCGGCGCCAGATGCGCAGCTCTGCGAGTGGGGCGGCGGACGCGGCCAACTCGAAGCGTACGCGTCGGCGACCGGCGTTGTGGCGATTACGCGTAAACGACTTCGCGATATCCCGGAAAGCCAGTTGTACCGTTACCTTGATGAGCCCGGCGAGGGCGACGCCGAAGACGGGCTGACGAGCAAGCGCGTCTACGAAGCCGCCCTGGCCGGTGACGCATTGGCTAATTCGGTGATCGACGACACCGCGCGGTGGCTCGGCATCGCCGTGACGACCCTCGTGCACACCATTGATCCCGGGAGCGTCGTGCTCGGTGGTGCGATGAACTTTGGCGGAGCCGATTGTGCGATCGGAAGACGATTCCTGGAGCGAATCCGCGAAGAGTTCCGAGAGCGAACATTCTCAAATGTTTTCGAAGGGACAACGATTTCCTTCGCCACCCTCGGCAGTGACGCCGGGTATCTCGGCGCCGCCGGCTATGCGAGGAAAATCGGCTCCTAGCTCAGTTCCTGTTCGACCTGCGTCACGTGAACTCCTCAAGCGTTCACTCACGCGTGCGCGGGACCCGCGAATTGCGGCCAGATTCATCCAATACAACCACATCATCCATTACGAGCTTGCCACCGGCAGCGTCTCCATATGTCCTCTCAAACCAAGAACATCCGCAACTTCTGCATCATCGCTCACATCGACCACGGCAAAAGCACGCTGGCCGACCGTTTGCTCGAAGAAACCGGCACGGTTTCTACGCGGGAGATGAAGTCGCAATTGCTCGACGATTTGGCGCTCGAACGGCAGCGGGGGATCACCATCAAAGCCCGCGCCGTTGCGATGCCGTTTCGACATGGCGACACCACCTATCAGCTCAACTTGATCGACACGCCCGGTCACGTCGACTTTCAATACGAAGTCTCTCGGTCGTTGGCGTGCTGCGAAGGGGCGTTGTTGCTCGTCGACGCATTTCAGGGTGTCGAAGCTCAAACGATGGCCAACGCGTTCGCCGCGATGGAGCATGACTTGCTCATCATTCCGGTCATCAACAAGATCGACCTGACTCACGCGCGGCCCGATGAGGTTGCCGAAGAGATGATGAATTCGCTTGGCACCGACCCGGACGATTGTGTTCGCGTGAGTGCCAAAACGGGGGTCGGGGTCGCGGGGCTGCTCGATGCGATTATCGATCGAATTCCCGCGCCGACCGGGGACCCGGAGGCGACACTCCAGGCGATGGTTTTTGATTCCAACTATGACGACTTTCGCGGCGCGATCACTTATATCCGTGTGATGCAAGGCACCGTTCGAGCGGGACAAAAGATCAAATTCCTTCGCGCCGGAACGGAGCACGAGGTGATCGAACTCGGGCAATTCTCACCGGGCCGTGTCGCTTGCAAAGAGCTGTCCGCGGGCCAGGTCGGATACCTCATCTGCAACATCAAGAGTCTTGGTGAGGTCCACATCGGGGACACGGTCTCGATCGTTGGGAAGCACCCTGCCCCGGCGCTTCCCGGGTATGACCGGCCGCGACGGATGGTTTATTGCGGATTGTTCCCGAGCGATGGGCAAGAGTTTACCGACCTGCGAGATGCGCTTGAGCGACTCTCCGTCAATGATCCGAGTTTTGAGTTCGAACCGGAAACCAGCGAAGCGCTCGGCTTCGGGTTTCGGTGTGGCTTTCTCGGATTGTTGCACATGGAAATCGTGCAACAGCGGCTTGAGCAAGAATCCGACATTGACCTCGTTCAGACCGCGCCGAACGTGACGTATGAGATCAAGCTTAAACGCGGCGAGACAAAGATGATTCACAAGCCGCAAGATGTCCCCGAGCCGGGTGAGATCGAAGAGTTCCGTCAACCGATCGTCAAGTGCAACGTGATCGTGCCGGAAGAATACATCGGTTCGGTCATCAAGCTGTGCCAAGAGCGACGCGGCATCCAACGCAATCAAGAGTACATCGGAGCGGGCCGTGCGATGTTGACATACAACATCCCGCTCGCCGAAGTGATCTATGATTTGCACGACAAGATCAAGAGCTGCACGCGGGGCTACGGTACCCTCGATTATGAAATGGTCGGTTATGAATCTGCCGATTTGTGCCGGCTCGATATCATGGTCAACGGCAGTCGCGTCGATGCGCTCTCGGTCGTTTGTCACCGAGCCGATGCGGACCGGCGCGGTCGCGCGGTTGCCAAGCGGCTCAAAGCAGAGATCGAACGGCACATGTTTGAGGTTGCCGTTCAGGCGGCGATCGGCAGTCGCGTGATCGCTCGCGAAACCGTTCCCGCGATGCGTAAAAACGTCACCGCGAAGTGTTACGGCGGTGACGTGTCGCGAAAGAAAAAACTGCTGCAGAAGCAGAAAGAGGGTAAGAAACGCATGAAGGCGATCGGTAACGTCGAGATCAGCCAGAAGGCCTTCATGGCGGTGCTTAGCAGCGGCGACGATTGATCGCTCAGCCTTCCGGGTTGAAGATTTTGAGCTGCGTTGACGCGTGCTCGACGGTCGTGCTTTGGCTCTGTGCCGGGCCGTGATTCGCGGTCTTGGAATCGCCGCCCGCATCACGCATCAGGTTTTCCATCAGTCGCTGCAGCCGAAGTGCGTCTTCACGCTGTGCGTGAGCGGACTTCCGGTTGATGCCACCGAGTGCAACCACCATGTCATTGGGGCCGGCACACTGTGTTGCCCATGCGATCGCTCGTTCTTGGTCGGCGACCAGACGCATCGCGGCACAGTTTTCCACGCCATCGAGTACACCGTGACTCAGGGACAGAAACTGTTCCTTTGCGTCGGGGGCACACGTCAGCACACAGTGGTCCGGCATCGTCTCCATGAGACGTCCGTACTGGGCGAGGGTATCCAGGTCATCGGAGGCCGAGAGTGCCAGCACGCACCACATCTTGGCGCGTTGTGACGAACCGGTATGTACTTTCGCGTTCATCGGTAAGCATGCCGGCGACGCTGATTGCATTTGCCGTCGCATCGCATCGAGAACGAAGGAAACGCGGCGAGGCGATCCTGCTACGTCGAGCACCATCGAAGGAGCGGCCTGTGCGATGTTCCACTCGTCGACCGTTACCCGCTGGCAGCGTCCCGGCAGTTCGCGAAGTTTGCCGAGTGATTCAGCAACTTGCACCAATGGATTGTCGGTTGCCACGCCCACTGCTGCTGCGGCGACGAGAGATTCAGTGAACACACCTTGGCCGAGGAGCGACTCGAACATTGCCGATCGGCTTTCATTTCGAAGCATCGCGTTGAGTGCGCCGTCTTCAATGTCAATCGTTTTCAGCGTCACGTCGGCGTCAACTTCGACGCCATAGGTCAAATAGGAATGCCCAGATGCTTCGACGGTGCGCATGCTGCGGCGGTCATCGACGGACACGACGATGATGCCATCGGCGGTGACTCGCTCGATCGCACAATCGACGGGTGAAGGACCGAAGTCACAGCGTGCTGAGTTACGACCGACGATGACCAGGATGTCCAATCCGATCTGATCGTATCCACCACAACGCAGGACTTGTGCGTCAAGTTCGAGAATCGTCACGGCCGCTCCGGCGTCGGCCGCTTCGCTGACCCGATTGATGATTTCGGCGTCACCGGCCAGAGGTTGTTCGGACGCTTCGGATGTGATGCCGTCGCTGTGTCCGAGATCGGTGTGGTAGGCGACGCGGCAAGGAACGTCCCGAAGAACTTGAGCGAGGCACAGTGCCGTTGTGCTCTTTCCGTTCTCGCCGACGATGCCGATGGTGAGCAAGCGTTGATCGGGACGCGAGCCGTTCTCATCAATCAGTTGTTTGGCAGCGATCTCCGCCAGCGCGCGATCGGTGTCGCAGACGATGCACTGTGGCAATGGAACCGGCAAGACTTGCTCGGTCAGGATTCCGGCGGCGCCCCGTGCCATGGCCTGGGCGATCAGCTCAACCGGGCAATCGATGCCGAGACGGTATACCACGAGTTGCCCCGGAGTGCATTGCTCAGCCGATTCGGCGATCGAATAGAATGCGATGTCGGTGCCGGTGAAGAATCGTGCTTGGGGGAGCAGCGAGGCGAGCGAGTGAATCGGCGAATCGGTTTCGGCAGCATCGGAGTCCGAATCGGTTAGCGTCGCGTCCGTTTGCTCTTGGTCGTCCGAAATGCGAGCGACAGCGCTGCTGATTTTTTCGAGAGTCTTGGTCGCCGTGTCCGAGGTGGACGAATTGTCAGGCGTGCATGTCGGTTCGCGGTGAACCGGGGTTTGCCAGCCGATGTGTGCTCGGTTGGTCAAAAACTCGATCGAACGATTGATAGAATGGTGCATCTCGTCGCCTCCGTGCTGACGCTGAAAGATCAAATCCGCCCCACCCGATCCGGCTGATCTACTAAGGACGCACGACGCTCATTCGTCACGACGCCCACACCGGTGGCAAAGCTTTCACGAGAAATCCGTTCCCGTGTTTGCCAAACGATTCCTTACCGAAGCCGTTTGACTGAGAAGCTAATTGTTCCCATCTGCACCATTCGGTCAAGGTCGAAATTCCATTTCCCCAAGAACGTCGGCAATCGGTTGTTAAACGGTGACCTTTGCGTAAGTCGGGCATGACAAAAAACGCATTCAAGCACCTGAAGTTGGTATACCGGGTCACGACGACGCCATGGTCGACAATGACTTCATGCTGTTCTGAAGGCGGGGGAGCGTCGATTGCGGATGCGAGACATGGCCCCTCAAAACTGTCCGTACCGCCCGGAGAGGGAGCACGATCGACCGTTCCACGAGGTTCCAAGCCTGTTCCATGACGTCCCAAGCCTGGCCGAAGCGATCTCCAAATTTCGTTGTTTAACGAAACCGTCTCAATCTGAATCACATGTGATATCGATTTGATATCAGAATGACGTCACGCCGGTTTCGGCGGGGGCGATTTTGGATTGCAAATGTCACGAAATTTGCCGTGTTTTCTGGGGTAAAGTGACAGAAATCCGGGGATCTTGCCACTTTGGCATTGGCATTGCGATTAGGTAATCACAGAAACGAGTTTCACGCTCCTTCTCGCAGTCGCCATGTCGGCGGCACGGCGGGGACACGTTTCGCTAATAGAAGGAAAAACAACATGTCTCGTATAGCAAAATTCCTCAGCGTTCCCGTGCTCGCCGTGGCAATGGTTTTGGCAGGTGACGCACCGCAAGCAGACGCGGGCGGGTTTTCGTTCTCGATCGGTTCGGGCGGCTTCGGATATCCCTCGTACGGTTACTCGTCACGATATTCGGGATATGGTGGCTATCGAAGCTACAGCCCGTACCACGGCAGTAGCATCGTTTATCCGAGCGTCGGGTCGCGGTATCACTCCGGTTATCGCGGATACACCCAACCGCACTACGATTACCATGCCCCGTCACTTGTACCGCACGGAAACCACTTCCATTACGTGCCCGGTCACTATGACCTCCACTACGGTCGGCATCACGGTCACGGGCATCACTAAAGTCTGTGTGCCGAATGCATGAGCGATCGATGCCATGGTTGGCAACCGGCTTCTCAGTTTGACTGTGGAATCCGATGCAAAAGCATCACGGGACCGAGAACTCTTCGTATGAATTAGGTGACGTGGCAAACTTCCCAGCACGGGCACATGAACGGGCTCTTCTCACGAAGAGCCCTTTTTCATGCGCTGATACGGCAACCTCAATGAACCGGGATCGATGAGGTTGCCGTGTGATGCGCGATTGCGTCTTTTACCCAATCCGGCGATTACAGCCCGAGCGTTTGACGCCAAGTTTCCGCCATCAGTGTGTGGCCTGCGAGAGTCGGATGGACACCATCGGCAGCCCAATACTGCGGTGGTGCCACCTTGATCGCTTCATCGAACATGTCTTGGAAGGCGACGCGTTCGAGCGATAGCTCGTCGGCGACACGGCGGGCAGCCTCGAGACGCTGCGTGAATTCCGGGAACCAGTGGTCTCCGACTGCGCCACAGCGAAGCACGAATGGTTCGCAGATCGCGATCCGAACGTTGGGCAGTTTTTCCAAGGTGTCTTCGAGCAACGCTTTGTAGCCGGTCTCATATGTTTCCACGGTACCGTCGTAGCGTCCGTTGAGCTTGTGCCAAATGTCGTTGACACCGATCAAGATGCTCAGCACGTCAGGTTTGATATCGATGCAATCGGCTTGCCAGCGGTTGGCCAAATCGGGGACCTTGTGGCCGCTGATGCCACGGTTGAAAACCTTGATGTTCTTTCCCGCATAATCTTTGAGCAGTCCGCCCGCGACCAGGACCGGGTAACCGTGGCCGAGCGATCGTGAGTCATTCGCGTTGCCGCGTTTGCGATCTCGTCCCGCGTCGGTGATCGAGTCACCCTGAAAGAGAACTGTGGCGTCTTGGACGAGCGAGCCTTTAGCGGACTCGGCGGCAGATGTGGACGTTGCGAGGGCGGTGTTGAGACCGCCGACGACAATCGCGGTCGCAGAGGCTTGGAATAGTTGTCGGCGATCGAGTGAGCTGGGCATAGTCTTGGATGGTTATCGAGGGAGGGAATGGGACGTCGGCAAACGTACACCTTAACGATGCGGTACGGATGGACACCGGAGGGATGCAAGCGAGTTGCAATGGTTAACTGCATCGGACTTGCCGTTCGGCGAGTTCGCCCAGCAAGTCGGCAACATCATACATTCAATAATGTCGCGAGTGTGAAACCAGCGACGCCGCTGAGCACGATCGAAATGATTATGGCCAAAATCAGCGTTGACCTTGATACCATCACCTTCTCGCCGGATAACGGCGGAGGAATGGGCGGTACACCGTCATGAAGTGAATCGGCAAGTCTCACCCCGCCAATGTTCGTCGGCTGATTGGGCAGGGGGGGCGGTGGCTGATCGCTCGTGATGCTCGACAGTGCTCCCGAAGATGTCGGGTGTTCTTCGAGCAGGACGTCGGAATTGCCGGATGCATTGCCAGTCGTTGCGCCGGAGGAGGTTTTCCACGTCAGGTCGTCACTGATAGGCTGTTCCTTCAAACCGACGGCCCGCGATGGATTGTACTTTTGCGCTCGTGGTTTTTCCTCGGGTAAGTTGATCCCCAATTCCGACAGCCAAGCTTCGCCTTCGTCGGGATGGATCGATGCCCACGGGCTCAACCGCCTGACCACTTCGGTTGCCGATTGCACACGTTTGCTGACATCCTTTTCCATCATGTCGGCGATGATCTCGACATACGCTTCGGTGAGTTCGGGCGCAAACTTGCGTGGGTCCCAAGGAGCCTGTGTCAGATGTCGTTTGCACTTGCTGCGTGAGTCGCCACCGGGGAACGGCACCTTGCCGGTGATGGCGTAGTACAGCGTGCAGCCGAGCGAGTAGATATCGCACTGCGGTCCGACTTGATTTGGTGTTCGAATCTGTTCGGGCGAAAGATAGTCGGCCGTGCCAACGACCTTGCCCGCCCGCGGGTCGTCGTCGGGAACAAACATCAACGCCGCCAAGCCGACGTCAGCGACTTTCGCGTGCCCGTCCGGGGTCACTAAAATGTTGGCGGGTTTGATGTCACGATGAATCAGTCCGTTCTCATGTGCGTAGGCGAGCCCTGCGGCGGCCTGCGCGATGATTGAGGAAGCCTGTTGTACTGATAGCCGCCCGCCATCTTTGACGAGTTGCCGCAAGTCGGTTCCGGGAACGTATTCGGTGACTAAGAAGTGCACGCTGCCCTCCCGCCCGGCATCAAATGCGCGGACAAGGTACGGGCAATCCAGCGAGGCTTGAAGTCGTATCTCTCGATTAAAGCTTTCGCGGGCGAGCTCGTCAGATTTGTCTAGCGGCAACACTTTGATCGCGCATCGTCGGCCCATGATTTCGTGCACGCCGCCGAAGACTTGGCCCATTCCGCCTTGGCCGAGAAACTCGGTCACGACGTAGGGGCCCAGTGTTAATTTTGTTCGCCCCGCCCGGAGCTGGGTCGCTTGGTACGGGGTGATGATATTGTCACGGACCAAGATCGCTTCGATTTCGTCACAGATCACCAATCGATCGGAGTCAGAGTTTGGCGGGGGAACGCCAGCCTCTTTTCGGTGTCGTTTGACCTCCGAAACGGCTGCTTTCCACTGCTCCTCGCTCACCAGTTCACTTAACAGTGCTGCTTCGCGGAACACCAGATCGGTCGGCAGCGGTGTGCTCATGTTTGACCGCCGTTGGGGAACAACACGATCATATGGACCACACCGTGGCTGGGTTGCGACCAACGAACCCGGTCGTCGTTGTGTTGAATCGAATCCGGATTGGAAATTTCGCTAAGCCGCGATCGCGTCAAGCTGACCGTTCCCGCATCGTTTCGGAAAGGACGCGAGAGCGACGAGACTTCGTAAACCGAATCAACGTCTCGGCAAAAACGCAGGCTGGCTGCGGCTGGACGGCTCGCCGTTTGGATCACCCGCAAATGCAACGCCATGAACTCGCCGCCCGGTGAGTCGCCGTTCGCTTCGCCAACAACACGTCCCACGTCGACAACTTGAACCTCGAGCGAGATCGGTGAAGGATGAATCAACCAACCACGCGATGGTGCATTGCCGACCGATCCATTTTTCGCGACGATCGGCAGCGCGGGAACACGGTCTCCCGTCGCAAACGACTTGGCCGATGCCACGGCGTGCCGGACGTCAAAACCAAATGCAAACGATTGCCAATCGGACCATTGCGTATTATCGCTTGCGCGGCTAGTGGTATTGCCCCACGCTTCATCGGGATGTTCGGTCTTGGCGCAGCTCATCAGCGAGTCGACGAACCGCTCACCACTTCGACGATGGATGGTGGACGATTCACTGGCCACGAGCGTTGTGCGTTCTTCTTCATCGATAACATAGCCGAGTGATGATTGGAACGATCTGGCGCTTGTGCGGACGAGTTTCTCTCGCAAGATCGCACGAACGATCGGTGTCGCGTCGGCGGTTGCGACCCGGAGTACCGGGCTGGACTTCCAGGCCTCCACGATCGACATCGAATCATCCGCGACGGGGGTAAATCGCACGCGATATAAGAGTCGACGACTGCCTCGATCCAGGCGGTACTGTGATTGCCATCGCTGAGGTGGCGACGCTCCGGCAAGGGTTTCTGCACTGCCGGTTGAGTCGGCATGCGGTGAGAAAGTGCCGGTCAACTCGATGACGGCCGAACCGCGAGAGTCATGCAAGGTCTGCATGCTTTCGCAATTGGTTTCCCACTGACACGCCGCCGCATCGGCTCCTTTTTCGGCATTTACCTTTGCCGATGGAGCTAGCAGTATCCGTGTTGAGAAGCGGTTGCCGCGACCCGGACCGCTGTAGACGCCTTCGATGCCGCCGTGTTCGGGGTTGATCGAAACCTCCATGAACTCATTGCTCAATCGGTTCTCCGTAATGATCCGGCGTGACCCGCCAGTGAACCAACGTGTGAGCTTTTGTAGCGTGGAAGTTGACTTGCCGGCATCGTCCGATGCCTGGCGTTTTACCGCCGCGCCTACGACTGCGTATCCCCAAGCGGGAACGTCCACGATCAAGTCAGTGCCGTTACCTGATGAGTTGGCATGGAAAACCGAACCCGCGTTTGGAGACACGTTCCCCGCGACGTGAACCGAAGTCCGGGCGGCGGGGTGGGCGGGATGAAGCAACAGCATGTTTTCAGCCGCTGCGCTGGAGCCGGACGCAGCGGCGTCGGATTCGAACCCGAGTGCCGAGACGATACGTTGTTGCAATCCGTTTGGAGGGCTCGATGCGTCACTCTGATTGAGAACGCAGGACGGATCGACCAAGGCGGCGAAACCACGTAGGTTCCGTTCGGCTTGCGTTCGCAAATCTTCCTGAAGACGTGATCGACGGCGTGCAACGTCCGCAATCGTCTCCGCAGCCGAAGGAGTTGCTTTCGGGGAACTTCCGTGATGATAGGGGCGTTCACCGTCGACAAAGTACTCGTCTAAACGCCAAAAGCGGCCCAGGCAAAGCGACCAGGAGGCGGCACGCCGGACGTCATGGAAACTGTCGCAACCGCCGCCGGGCCAATGGACCATCAGTGCCGTTGCGATTTCGCCACGATCGATCGCTTCGCCCAAACGCGTGGAAAGGGTCAGGAATGAACTTTCATCATCCGCGTCGATTGGTTTTGCCGTGAGGGCTTCGACTTCTTGTTCGCCCTCGCCCAACAGGACCTTGGATTCTTCGTCGAAGCCGCGTCCGTTGAGGAAGTCGATCGGGACGATTCCATCAAAACCGGCTGCCGCGATCGCCGGAACCCACTCGGCCGCGATCCCTCCGCCGAGACGTGCGTACACGCTCAGCGGAACAACACCGGCTTCGCGGACCGTGCGGACCGCATCCGCGATGCGTTGCTCGGACGCGGCGATCGAATGTTCGTCAAAAGAAAAATCGCTGGCGGGGCCGCCGCCGATCCATCCGACCGGATCAAGGGATGTGTCTTTCTGTTCATCGGTCGCGGCGTCGTTGGGCTGGTCGGCTCCCTCGGCAGCCTGATGGTCGTCGTGTTCGTTCTCGCTCCTGCTCAGGCAGGCTCGGAAGCGATTTCGTCGGTCGGCATCGCCACTGATGATCGATTGGGCAACCGATTCGTCGACGAGGATGTTTTGCGGCGTTGGCAGGATCGTTCGCGGTTCGACCGAACCAGACGCGGGTGATGACCCGTATTGAGTACTCACCCGGCTTTGCAGCCAACTGTCGAGCGTGCCGGGCGTCAGTAGCGTCAGGTCGATCAGCGCCGGATCGGACGAAAAATAGTGATCGCGTTCTTCCGCGAGGGCATCGAAGCAGTCGTGCAGGGCCTCGGTCGCTTCGTGAAGTTCGCCGCTGACGAAGTGCGTCGCCGCGGCGACGAGCCTATTTTCGAAATGCAGATGGTCGAGATTGCTGGTGTATCGCAGACGCCGCGTCAACACTTGGGTTTGCCACCATGTGTAACCCAGTGCAAAGAAGTCCTTCTCGCAGATGAGAGAATTTGAGTCGGTGGAATCTGGCCAGCAATCCTTTTCCGAATCGTCTGAAACCATCGCCACCGCAGCGGCGATTTTTTCCAACGCGTCCTCGCGGCTGGAGACCCGGACTCGTATTTCGCGGCTTTCATCCTCGAGAGCCGTGTGATGCGAGATTGCGTCATTATCGACCGATTCACGCAATTCGCTGGGGAGGGTCGAGACGCAGACTTCGGGTACGATCAGCAATCGGACCGGGGACGTGTTTGACGTGCCGGCATCCTCCGCATCCGAGTTTGCCGAGATCGCCGGTGGCGTGTCGTCGCTGCGGTGCCACGTCGGCGTGCGGCGAGAACCTGCGATCAGACGGGGGTGCCAGACGGCGGTGAGGCCGCCCAAAAGGCTTCGCGCACCGGCAGGATCCAATCGGGCGGGGAAATCTTCTATCGTGCTGCAAGGAATAATAACGCAGCACTCAGCAAAAAGCGGCATGAGCGACTAAAATTTGACGTAGAGGTGGGAAAACGAGATACTAATCGGAATACAGCCCCACTGGCACCTCCCGCACTGCGGAAACTAACCTCATTTTGAAACGTAGTCCTACTACGTTTCCCTTTTCTTCTACTTAATTCGCGTGAAAGACAACCATGGCAGGCTCCGCCGGCGTTTGGGGAATCGAAATCGGTCAAAGTGCACTGAAAGCACTCCACTGCGTCAAAAATGGCGCCGAAGTGGTCGTGGACCAATTCGATTTCATCGAATATCCGAAAATCCTCAGCCAACCTGATGCCCAGCCCGACGAACTCATTGCCGAGGCGATTCAACAGCTTCTCGATCGAAACGAATCGATCCGAGACAAGGTATGCATCAGCGTTCCGGGCCAGAGCGGTTTGGCGAAATTCTTCAAGCCGCCACCGGTCGATCTGAAAAAGATCGCCGATATTGTTCGCTACGAAGCCAAGCAACAGATCCCGTTTGAGTTGTCCGACGTCATTTGGGATTACCAAATGATGCCTGGGGCGCAAGTCCAAGAGGGCTACGCGCTTGAGAGCGAAGTCGGGTTGTTCGCGATGAAACGTGAGCAAGCCTACCGCCAACTCGCGCCGTTTGATGAAGCCGACATCCAAGTCGATTTGGTGCAGTTGGCACCGATCGCGCTTTACAACGCGGTCGCCTACGACCGGATGCATGAGCGGCTCGACAACGAAGAGTTCGATGCTGATAACCCGCCATCATCCACGGTGATTTTGTCCATCGGGACCGATTCGAGCGATTTGATCATCACGAATGGCTTCCGCATCTGGCAACGTAGCATGCCGATCGGTGGTAACCACTTCACGCGTCAATTGACGAAAGACTTGAAGCTGACGTTTGCCAAAGCGGAGCATCTCAAACGCAACGCGCGCGAAGCGGTCGATCCCAAGCTCGTCTTCCAAACGATGCGACCGGTCTTCAACGACCTCGTTACTGAGGTCCAGCGTTCGATCGGGTTCTTCCGCAGTATCGATAAGAAGGCGAATATCACGGAGCTGTTGGTAACCGGCAATACGGTCAAAATGCCGGGCCTCGCGGCCTATCTGGGCAAGAACCTCGGCTACGAAGTCCAGATGCTCGACCGGTACAACCGCCTCGGCGGTGATGACGTGTTGTCGATCCCGACCTTCCGGGACAACGCTCCGACTTTCGCGGTCTGTTATGGATTGTGTTTGCAAGGGCTCAACATGAGTCAGGTGCACACGACGTTGGTGCCGCGTGAGATCCTGACCCAACGAATGATCCGGGCGAAGAAGCCTTGGGCGCTGCTCGGTTTGGCAGCGATGTTGGTTGGTACCACGATCCAATACGGTCTGACGCAACGTTCGTGGGCGACGACGCATGACAATGTTTGGAAAACGGCCAAGACTGCCGTGACCGAGATGTCAAACCACAGCGCCGAAGAGAAAACCAAGGACGCTGACCTTGAGAGTCGATTGCTGTTCCTCAACCGACTCGGTGAGGAGATCGCGGGGAACAATGATGATCGATTGTTATGGCTTGAGCTGTTCAAAACGATCAACGAAATGATTCCACGGGAGGACTATCCCGACGGAAAGCTGCCGTCTCCTCGAGAGATGCCGTACCAAGATCGGATTGATATCCACATTACCGATATCGAAACGAAGCAGTTCGAGGACCTCAGTCTTTGGTATTCGCCGATCATCGACAAACGCTACAAGGAAGAGATGATCAACTGGGCGGCGCAGATGAACCGCACCCTTCCTGAGGACTTCGCCGCTGATACTGGGCCGACCGAAGAGGGCTGGGTGATCCAACTCCGCGGCTATCACTACTACAACAGTGCGGAAAGGATGGGCTTCGAAGGAAGTAACCACGTTCGCCGCCACCTGACAACGAACTTTCTTGAAAAACCGATCACCTTGATCGGGGAAAACGGTGAAAAAGAAACGTTTACCCCGCAAGAAATGGGCATCAGTTACCCGCTGCAACTCGATGAAAAGCAGGCAGTTCTCGTACAGGTTCCTAACCCCGACTACGACCCGAATAGCCTCGCGGCTCGGATGGTTCCCGCCAGTGGGTTGTTGCCTGGCCAAGAGCTGATCGGGCCTGATGGCGAAAAATTGGTCTATGATCCTCCGACTCTCGAAGTGTTGAGGTTGGATTTCGTATTCCAATTCGTTTGGAAACCGGTTCCGTTGGACCAGCGGATCAAGGCGAAACGCGAAGCTGCTGAGGCGGCCGCTGCCGAAGCAGCCAATGAATCTTTCGATGAAACTGGCTTCGCCGGCTAAGCCAGCCCGCTCAACAATCCGCTTATCTCTTTTCACACTCTGGCGCGTGCCACTATGGATCAACTCAAACCCGCTATTGAATTCCTAAAGCAGTATGGCTTTTGGATCGCCGTTGGGATCATCCTGCTCGGATCGGTCGGCATCTGGTTTAAGGTGACCGGTGATCTGGTTGCCGAAAGTGAGTCCCGGGCTAGCGCCATTCGGGGCGACGTCAGCCGCGTTTCGAGTGTTCGCGCCGAAGTGCCCACGCATCCCAACCTGATCTCTCATGAGAAGATGGAAGAGATGATTGAGAATCGGCAAGGCGAAGTGCTCGACGCCTGGAGCACCGTTTTTGAGAAGCAAAAGGATATTTTGGTCTGGCCAGAAAAAGAGCTTACGAAAACGCTGATCGACCACTACCGCGATAAGATTCCGATCGAATCGTACATTCAGTTTCCAATCCCTGACGAGCAAAAGATTCCGACGAACCTTCTCCAGCAGTACGCCCAGTACATCGGCGAAGTGTTGCCCAATATTGCGAAAATTGCCAAAGCAGAGTGGACGGCCAAGTTCGATACGACGACCGCGGCACGGGCTGGCGGCGGAATGATGGATGATTTCAGCGAACCGATGATGCGCGGCAGTATCCCGGGAGGAATTGGTGACATCAGCATTTCGGGAGTCAAGAAAGGACCGTTGGTGCGTTGGTCGCAAGGTGCCCAAGCGGAATTGATCAGCGAACTCTTCCCCTGGCAATCGCGGCGTCCGTCCACACTCGAGGTCTACTACAGTCAAGAAAACCTGTGGATCTTACGGCAAATGCTGGCGATCATCGCAGACGTCAATGATCAAGCGCAGCAGCCGTTCGAAGCGCAAATCCGTGAAATCAACAAATTGTCGATGGGCCGAAAGGTTCGATTTGTCGCCGGATCCTTGGCGACGCCGGGTACCGGCGGCATGGGGATGGACGGTATGGGGATGGACATGGGCATGGACGACATGGGGATGGATATGGGGATGGACATGGGCATGGACATGGGCATGGACATGGGCATGGGTATGGACGGAGGGATGGGTGACATTGACCCCGCCGATAATCGCTACGTCGACCCCGATCTTCAGCCAATCTCCGGTTCCCAGCTCCGTTCAGCCTTAGAAAGCGATTCGCCGGCTGACGCCCCGTTGAAGGTGGCCAAGCGAGTTCCGGTCATGATGTCTGTGCAAATCGATCAGCGTGCCATTCCGGAACTGCTCGCCGCGTGCGGGAGTGCCCCGTTGATGGTTCAAGTCATCCAAACCCGGATTTTAGGCGGGCCCGGCGGTGCTGCTCGCGGCGGTTCGGATATGGACATGGGGATGGATATGGACATGGGGATGGACATGGGGCCGATGAGTGGTGCCATGGCGCCTCAGGCCGGCAATGAGCTGTATCCGCTCGACGTAACTGTAGAGGTTTATGGCCTGATTCACATCTACAACCCGCCACAGAAAGACAAACTCGGCGTCGATCAAATCACCGCGGAAACGATCATCGACGGCGAGACGATGGCGGAAAAAGTGCAAAACGAAAAGGCAGCAGCCAATGTGGCGGCTCCCGATGCGGCACTGCCGGCACCCGAAATTCCTGACGCACCCGAAACACCGGATGCGGGAGATGGCCAGCCGAAGCCGCCGGCCGGGGCTCCTGACGCAGCCCAGCCGCCCGGGGCTGGAAATCCTGGCCAACCAGCACCTGTTCCTGTACAACCAGGGGTGGCAGAGAGCGAACCGCTCGCTGCCTTGTAGTCAGATCCGCAATCGCCGCAGCGAACTGGTGCCGCGGCGAACCGATTCCTATCTCCTCTCATCGCTCAACTTATCGTCTCTCCGACGGAGAACCTCATGGACGCCGACAAAATCAAAGACTTCTTCATTCACCACGCCGAAAAAATGGTCGTCGGCATCGTGATTTTGACGTCGGTATGGATGGTGTATAGCGGTCTGAGTTTGCCCGACATGACGAAGGAGCAGGACCCCGAGAGGCTCGCCAACGAAGCCAAGCAGGTCCGGGCGAGTATCGATGACGATCACTCCGAGGCAATCCTTCCCGAACGGAAGCCCACCTTCGATATCAAAGCGGAGTTGGCTGAGAAGAACGAGTACGTGCCCTACCAAGCGTACAACCCCAGCAAAACATGGATTCCGATTCCGTTGACCGAATCGACCCGTCGTCAGGATCCGACGTTGTTGGCCCCCCGCGCCCTGATGACCAGTTCGCATATCGAATCGTACGCCGTGCTGTCATCGAGTGCTAACTATCGCGCCCGAGACCTCCCGCCGGCGGAACCTGTCGAAAAGGTTGAGCAGAAAAAGAAGCCCCAGCCAAAACGGTCGCGTGGGCGTCGGGGCATGATGGGCATGGACGACATGATGGGCATGGACGACATGATGGAAATGGATAGCGGTATGATGGACCCCGGAATGATGGATCCGAGCATGATGGGGCCAGGGATGATGGACCCGAGCATGATGGGTTCTGGAATGACCGGCCCGGTTCGAACGCTTTCTTCCGAATACAACTTCGGGTTTGTGCCCAACTCGAGCGCATCGATCCAGTCTGCCGACGGCAAGCATCCAGTACCACAGAGTGCGTGGTTTATCGCTGGCACTGCGGTTCTCCCGCACAAGGAAATTGCCGAGGCCTACAAGGCCGCGCTGTTTGATGCCGACGGCTTCCTGCCGCAACGTGACCAGCCGTTTTATTTCAATTACGAAATCCAGCGTGCAAACGTTACTCGGAAATCCGTTGAGCAATTGGTTGAGGAAGACTGGGTCAAGATCGCGTCCCGCGAGAGCGACCTCAAGCGAGCCGCCTTTGTGTGGGCAGGTTACGCTCCCGAGCTGGTTCCGGTTGACTATCGCGACCTTAACGTGACCGGGTACATCCCGCCGATCCTGCTGAGCGATTATTCCAAGTTTGCCCTCCATCCGCTGATCCCCATGCGGACCCGCGTCGAAATCGAACAGGAGTTGTTGTTTGAAGAGTCGCAACAGATCGAAGAAATCAATCCCGATGACTTGGAACTCGCCGGGCCGGGAGCCACTGCCGGTGCCGGTGGAATAGATGGCGACATGGGAATGGATTATTCCATGATGAGTATGGATATGGACTTGGACATGGGGATGAGTATGGGAATGGGGGTTGCCGCTGGCATGCAGACTCTCGAAGTAAATCCCGTTGAATACAAAATCATGCGGTTCTACGACTTTGCCCGCCGTGATGACAAACTCAGCCCGATGCCCGGTCAAAAGTATGTCTATCGGATCCGGTATGCGGTCCAAGATCCAAACTTCCCTGCCAACCCGCTGCATCAACCGAAGATGGCGACCCTCAGTGCGGATGTTTACGCCCGGGTCCAAGGTTTGATGATCGAAGCCGAAGAGAACAAGAAACGCGATTTCCAGCGTTGGAGCCCGTGGAGCGAACCCAGCCCACCTGCGGTTCTTCCGTCTCTGAGCAGCTACTACGCTGGACCCGTTGAACAATCTCGTCCGCGTACATTCGAGATCGCCGGCAAGAAAATCGATTACTACAAGTCGCCTCCAAAAGCGGATGTTTTGAACTTCTCGCACAATCCGACCTACGCGGCCCCGATGCCGATTTGGATGGACGACGCCACCGAAGGCTCGTCGTTGAGTTTCAAGGGAACCTCCGACATCATCGATCCGATCAATCTGCAGATCAAAAAGGTTGAGGATGCTCAGGTGCTGTCCTCGTCCACGGTGATCGATATTGAGGGCGGACGGCCACTGGAGATCGTTGAAAAAGACGAGTTGACCGAACCCGGGTTGGTGCTGCTCTTTGATGAGTACGGTGGTCTGCAGGTGCAGAGCGAGGTGCGGGACCAAGAGAAGTACCGGATCTATTCGTTCGCGAAAGAGCGTGGTCTCTAGACGCGATGCCGAAACAACACGCGTTTGAATACATCGCCGGCACCACGCCGACGACTGCGGGCGATTCTCTCGCCATCATCTATGGCAATGATGCCACGCTCCGTCGATGGGCGATGGAAAAACTCATCGGCGAAGGCGACTGGACTCAATTCGACGGCGAGACGACGCGTTGGTCGGACCTCAGGGACGATTTGGCAACGGCATCATTGTTCGATTTTGACGCCGGTGATAAACGGACCCTGGCGGTGCGTTCGGCCGACAAATTCGTGACCGGTCACCGTACCGAACTGGAGAAGTACGTCGCGGCCCCTGGAGACAGCACGCGGTTTGTCCTCGAACTTGATTCTTTGGCGAGCAACACAAGGCTCTACAAAGCGGCCGACAAGGATCATCTGCTCGTTGCATGCGGCAACAACACGGACACCAAACAAGGGGTCACTGCCGCAACGAGACGCAAGTTTTTGACCGGATACGTGGCCGCGCGGCATCAGGTCAAACTCGCCGCCGGTGCTGCCGACGCGTTGATCGAAATGCTTGGCGAAGAAATTGGCATGCTCGACACCGAGATCGCCAAACTCGCGCTTTACGTGGACGTCGGGGGCAAGATCGAAGAGTCGCTCGTGCGTGACGTTGTCGCTGGTTGGCAGGGCAAGACGGTCTGGCAGATTACCGATGCGATTGCCGGAGGAGATGCGGCGGAAGCTCTCCGGCAACTCGATAAACTGTTCACCGGAGGCCAAAAGGCGATCGCGCTGCTGCCTCAAATCTCTTGGTCACTGCGGCGACTCGGGATGGCGACGACGATCATTGAGCATCGCGAGCGGAGTGGCCGTCCGTGGCAATTCGAAGATGTTTTGGCGCTTGCTGGGATTCGGCGTCCTGCGGAAATTCAGGCAGCTAAGAAACAACTGCAAACGATGGGACGGTCCCGGGCGAAGCAATTGCTCGGCTGGATGCTCGATGCCGACCTTCGCCTCAAAGGCACGCATAGCGCCGATGGCCGCGATCGGTTTATGCTCGAGCAACTCGTGATGCGACTAGCCCGCAGCGCGTAATTGTGCCGTCGCTTCGCGTTTCTTTGCCAATCGCTTGGCGACCCGCGGCGAAGGCGTTCGCCAGCGTCGATGCAGCCACCAGTATTGCTCCGGTGACAAGTCGATGATGCGTTCGAGTTGTCGGTTGTACCAGCCCGTGAGCGTTTCGACGGACTCGCATTCCGGAGGCGGGTTGCCCTCCGCATCGACCACACCGGGGTCAACCATGTCCATCAGTGCCGATTCGAACTGCATCGGCCGACCATCCACTCGCCTCGTGTAGACGGCGAGCATCGGTGCCACGTTGGCCAGCGAAAACAGCGCAAGCGCTTTATGACAGGACGCTGGCACGCCACAAAAGTCCACCCACAAGCCTTTGTCGCCGGCATGTTGGTCGGCCAGCAAGGAAAGTGTCCCGCCCTCCTGCATGAATTGTTCGACGATCGGTGCGCACCCATTTTTGTCGACGAGGCGTTGCCCCTTCGCTCCACGAAATCGCTCGACCCACCGGTGCAAGTAAATGTTGTCAAGGTTGCGGGCGATCGCGAGCGTTTTCAGGCCCATCAGCCCCAGCGTGTAGCTGCCGATTTCGAAATTGCCAAAGTGACCGCTAACCAGCACTGAAGCACGCGGTGAGAAGCTCGCCTGAAGCATCTCACGGTTGCCGCGAAAGCTGACATGTTCAGTCCAGTTCGAGCGATGCAATCGTCGCTGCGCCCACGCGATTTCGCAAACCATCAACATCAAATGGTGCCACATCGCGAGGGTCAATCGCCGCGCGTCTTCTGGCCCAACCGTCGGATAGATCTTGTCGAGCGTTTCCGAAATCGTTCGTTCACGGATCGGCATCGGACCGGTCAACAGAGTCGCGAGCGCCCGACAGAGGTGGTCACCCATGTCCATCGGCAGCACTTGAATCACCGACACGATGCCACGCACGGCCGCATACGCGGTCGCGTCGACCAGCCGACTTGTCAGCCCTTTCAACGTCATGGGGTTTCCCGTGGGGAGCAGGGGAGGGATAGATGCCTCGTCGCATTCTGACATGCCCCCCGCATCCAACACCAGAGCGATTAATACGTGTTTCACACCGGCGAAAACGGACTTGTGATCAGTCCCAAAAAATGGCTACTTTTGAGTTGGCTTACTCCAGTCACTCCCATGAACCTATTCGAGCGTGAGCGACGTCGTTACTGTGATCGAACTTCTCCTTCCTAGTCCCGCAATTCGCCGTTTCCTTCGCATCGCGATCGTCGCCGGAGTTCTGATTGTGGGGAGTCTGGTCATCACCCCCACCGGTGTGATCGGGCAGGAGTCCGTTCCTCAACAGTCCGATTCCACCGGGGCCCCAGCTACCTCCACCGATCCCGACGCGGAAGTCACCGGTCCAGAACTCGTCTTATCAGCGGTCTTGCGATCGGCTGAGGACGCTGCTCAGTTCGAGCGAAATGCTGCGCAGGTGCGTCCCTCTCTCGCTTACCGTAGCGATACTCCGATTCACGGCGAGATCGTCTGCCGCAGTGAAGACGAGACGCCCTTGCCGGAAAACCATTGGGCCCCCTGCAGCCTCGTCGTGACCTCCGTTGCCGATCGCCGGGTTATCGAGCGAGCCCCGCTCATCCGTGCTGACGAAGTCATGGTGCAGCAGGATGAAACTGAATCGGCGATCAACCACAGCGGCCGATGGGAATTTCGTTTCTCGCAGTCTCTCCCCGAAGGCGTGTATGAATTGCGTTTGGATACCCACTCGCCCGCGGCGTCGCGTTGGCGCGGGCTTCTGTATCTCGATCGCGGCCTACTGAAGAATCGCAGCGATGCAAACTCGGCCGCGGTCACCCCTGAATCCTGGCCGCTGATCGTCTTGCCCGCTCAAACTCAACCAATGCCGGTAGCCTCCGTCGGAAATGCCGCAGCAGTGGACGTGCCAGCCGTTTCGGCCTCTGACTCCCCCGCACAGGCCGTGACTCATCGCCGAAGTCTGGTGCGATGGAATGGATTTCCGGAAATCGATGTGGAGTACGGAGCTTTCCAGCCGGGCGGCTCTCTGACCTCGCGATTCTCCTGGGGGCTCGCCGCAGCTGAGCGAAATGGAGCGAGTCCGTCGCAACGTTGGGCCTCGATCATGGAAACGATTCAGCAGCGTTTGGATACCATCGTCGCCGCGTCTGCGGACGGAATCGTGTTTGATGCAACCGACGATTCGCTAACAGGTGACGAACGCGAATTGCGCGAACTACTGATGCGATGCGTGCGAGCAAAAGCCAACCGGCTCGGGTTGCAATCGTGGCAAATCGTTCCACGCGAATCGTCGCCAGCCGAGGTGAATGCCACTGCGGCCGACGAGGTGATTCTCGAACTTGTCAAATCGCCCGCGAGTGCACCGTCAAAGAAGACTCGCTTGCGAGTCGCTAACTTCCAACGTCCATCGCCCCAAACGATCCGTGGTCATTTTCCGCCCGCCCTTCATGCCGCTGACAAAGCCGAAATCCTGTGGTTCGGATGCCGGGAATGTTCGATTGATGAGACTTCTCGTGAGGCAACCACCACCGCAGAATTGGCGAACGACCCGACTGCATTGCCGCTGCTGCGACGCGATGAAGCGTTCGCTGCGAACACGTGGCTTCAGGACTGGTCCAAGTGGACGATCCGCCATACCGCGTCAATGTCACTGAAACGGATCTACCGGCACGACCTGCTCATTGACGAATCGCTTCTCAACGGTGAAGTGCTTCCGCAGTCAGGTTCGGTGCGTGGTGCGATCCAGCTCTGGCGATCTTGCTGGGATGAAGATTCGCGTTGGCTAACGAGCTCGCAGGCCGACGACGAGCGTGGTGGCTCCAGTTCATTGGTGCATATTCGCCATGCGAATATCGGCGATGGCAGTGTATTGATTTGTGTCAATCGTGCTCCATGGCCGATGCGGGTAACGTTTCCGCTATCCGAAATCACGGCGTGGTCGAGTCAGCCACCTACGGCGATTGATGGTGTTCGGACAACACTGCCGATCGTTCGCAGCGGTGGTGCCACGATCGTGGTTCCCGCCTCATCGCTGAGCGTTTGTTGCGCCTCCGACCGGATCTCGCCAACGATTCAGTTCGCCTCCGAGGCAGACGACGCTCGCTCGCGAATTGCACTGCTTACCAGCCAAGTGACGTCGATCGTCGAAAATCTTGGATTGCTCGGCGAGCTCGCCGGAATGACATCAACTGCGAGGTCTCCAGCGCAAACCATGGTTGCCGGCTCTCGGTATTCGAGGGGCGGTGTAAACGCGCAGAACGTTTCGACGCCGGGCGCATCCACATCTGACGAAACCGTGTCGAGCCGGGCCGGCTCGCTGTGGTTGACCGACCGGTGGAGCATGGGACGCGCATTTACGTCCGGGGACAGTCGCTCTTCGTCGCGCGAACGAACGGTGTCGAGCGATGGGACTGCTCTCGATCAATTGGGCGAACGCACGCCACCGACGCCTGTCCAATCGCTTGAGGCGAATCAACCGACGTGTCGCAATCTGCTCGTCAATGGTGGGTTCGAACAACGTCACGAACTTGGCATCCCCGGCTGGATGCATGCCCATCATCCTGCCGACGCGGTCGCCATCGATTCGGTTGCATTCAGCGAAGGCAGAAAGTCGATCCGCATGTGCGGCAAGACCGAGTCAGGAGCCTCGTCCTGGTTGATCAGTCGAGAGGTTGGGCGTCCAGTTGCCGGACGTATCGGGATCTCGATGTCAGTTCGTGGGCAGGCACCAATCATCAGCGATCCCGCCACATCGGCTCAGCCAGTGCCGCCGGAAATGGCGGAGATTCGCGTCGCAATCGAAGGTGAGCGAAATGGTCAACCGATCAGACGCAGTGAAACGCTGAAAGTCGCGAGCGACGGAAAATGGCACGTCGGGCGTCTGGTCCTGGAATGGCTCGATGTTGATTGCGAGAAAGATCAGAATCTTCGAGTCACGATTGATAACTTCTCATCGACAACCGTTTGGATCGATGACGTGATCGTCACCGACTACTTTGCCAGTGCGGCGGAACGCTCGGAACTGCAGAGTCTTGCGTATCTCGCCGTGCAGGGGCTCCAGCATTCTGATTTAAAACCCGCCGCGGCGCTACTACGAAACTACTGGGCCAACGACCTGTTGAGGATCTCTCACCACACCACGGTCTCCATGGTCCCCGATGACGCAACGGGCCGAGATGGGGTTCGTAGTCGCTTTCCGTTTGATGTCGGCGGCCTTCCCACGCCCATGTGGCGTGAAGCGGCTCCTACCGTGCCCTCAACAGAAAATCCCTCGCCCGTGCCTCCATTTGGCTCGCCCGAGCGAACCCCGGCCAACGATTCAACCGTAACACCCGAGCCGGATCCGTCATCCGATGCCACGAAAATAGAGTCCGAAGCCTCCGAAACGATTGCCGGCAGGCTTCGCAGGTGGCTGCCGAATCCCCTGCGGTTCTAGCGAAAAATCAACAAAATTATCGCTCCCCACAGCACCGCATTCGGTTGTTTTGAACGCATTTACCGCTTCCAATAATACCCGGCCTTGGTGCAGAACCACGGCATCGCCTCATTCCGCCGTCGTCCTGCAATGGAGATCTGATGAGCCGCTTTAAAAATACCTTCGCGAATCGGTGGGTGCGTTTGTCGCTCTGCATCGTGGCAACCTGTGTCATCGTTGCTTCTGGCGCGAGTTGGTGGGCGGTTTCTCAATCCAAACAAGTTCCCGAGTTTTACAGTCGGGCGAGGAATCAATCGGAGGCGATTGCTGAAATTGCTCGGAACCAACTCGAGCATGATGTCGAACAGGTTCGCCTGCAAACGCAGCAAGGGATGTTTTGGAAAACGTCGTTTAGCGAAGAAGAGATTAATGCGTGGCTGCAGAGCGAACTCCCCGAGCGGTTCGGGCGACTCTTTGCGCATGGTGTTTCTGATCCCGCGATCGCGTTGGAGAATGGGCAGCTCTTTGCCGCCGCACGATACACGTCCAACCGATGGGACACCGTCGTTTCATGTCGGTTGAGTGTCGAGATGACCGAAGAGCCGAACTTGCTCGCGATCGCATTGTCAGACTTGAAGGCCGGCGCGTTGCCTCTGCCGCTGGAACCGTTTGTCCGAAAAATCAGCAAAGAGGCCGCGATGGGCGATCTCGACATCCGTTGGGACTTTACCGAAGCGGGACCGATCGCTCTCGTTGAGATTCCTCAGGAAGACCCACGGTTTGTGATCAAACCGCTCGTTATCGAATCGGTTAACTTGATCGCTGGCCAATTGCAAATGGCGGGACGCGTTGGGTCGGAAGCGTCCCACGAATACCAACCACGCGGCCCCGTACATCGCTTCGTCTCGTACCGGCCTACCGAAAGCCGAAACGCCGCTCCAGACTCCGAGGCGAAGACTCGCTAACACGTGTCACGGATAGGGGGGCATCCGTTGATGGTGGCTTGCCATATGCACGGGCACTCGCCTGACACGGGGGGGCGGGGAGTGCGGGAACTCGACGGAACGCTATCATGGGTTCGTGATCTAATTGATTGCTGAGTCCCATTTCTTGCCCGCTGAACGTTTCGAGCCGAGAGCCATACCGTGACGATTTCCATCATGCGCCGTTTCACTTTTTGCGCGGGCCATCGTTTGGTCGGCCACGAAGGGAAATGCCAAAACCTTCATGGTCACAACTACGTGCTTGAGGTCTACGTGACCGGACAAGAGCAAGACGCGGTTGGCCGGATTCTCGATTTCAAGCAACTCAAAACGAAGTGCAAAACTTGGATCGACGACAATTGGGACCACGCTTTTGTGTTGTGGGACCAAGACCAAAACGGGCTCGACGCAATCCGTAGTTCGGTGCCCCACCGCATCTATGAACTCGATAGCAATCCGACTGCCGAAAACATGGCCAAACACTTCCTGGAGGTCGCCTGTCCGCTGATTCTCAGTGACACCGGTGCGAGTGCGTTTAAGGTTCGGTTATGGGAAAGTGAAGAGACCTATGCGGAGGTCTCTCTTTAGTGCCGATGTTTCGCAAGCGGCGGGGGCAAGCGGTGGGTTCGTTTTCGCGATTGTCGGTCGCGACAAATGTTCACTGTCTCGGCGTCTCAGCGTTTGTCCCGCCAGCATTGATCGGTATGCGTCGAATCGATGTGCCGGGACGCGAGGTCGAGCGAGGGGCAGATTCATTCGACTGAGCCGTTCACGAGCCGCGTCTTCGCGGAGGCGATTTCGTCGTGTTTTTGCGTCTCAAAGCGTACTAAGACTGCCGCAGCGATGTGGTGAATTTTCGTCCCCGTTGACATCCACTATCGTTGTCAGGCATGTTATCGTGCATGGCTACACGACGACGCGCACGCGAAATTGTCCTTCAACTTCTGTACGAAGCCGATCTGAACGATTGGCGCGATGCGGCTGCGTCGCGCCGTTTCATTCGGTCGCGGTTGCAGGGCCGAAACCTGCTTATCACCTTCGCGACCGAGTTGCTCGATGGCACGATGGCCCACCGTGATGAAATTGATCGCGAGCTGAAGCGATTGTCGACCAACTGGGCTTTGGGGCGGATGCCCGTCACCGATCGGAATGTGTTGCGACTGGGTGCGTACGAAATTCTGTTCGCGCAGACGCCAGGGCAAGTCGCGATATCAGAAGCCCTGACGCTCGCTCGTCGCTATGGGGGCGAGAACAGTCCGCGTTTTATCAACGGTGTTCTCGACCGACTCTTCAAGAAAACCGCTGCTGAGAAAAGCACCGTCGCTTCGGAATAGAATCCATGCGATCCGCTTACGCTGAGGTGTTCCGCGTTGCGGTTCCCTTGATGATTAGCACGGGCATGTTCTCGCTCGTTTTATTCGTCGACCGCACGTTGCTGTTCCAGCACGAGCCCGCGGAGATGGGTGCTGCGATGGCAGCGGGAAATTTGTTCTGGGTCAGTATCTGCGTCTTCGTGGGGATCGCGTCGATGACCGGCGCGATCGCGAGTCAGTACGTCGGGGCGGGGCGGCCCAGCCGGATTGGTCGAATGTTATGGCAATCGGTTTGGTTTTCACTGGCAACAATGCCGCTCTTCCTCGTCCTTGGTTACAACGCCGAGACGTTGTTCAAATGGACGCAGCAGGCGCCGGCGCTGATTCCGCTGGAGTCGATTTATTTCCAGATCTTAATGTGGGGCGGCGCCGGTGAAGTTCTGCAGACCGCGTTGTCTGGTTTCTTCAGCGGCACGCATCGGACGCGAACTATCGCGATCGTCAGCGTGATCTCCGGTGTAATCAATTTGTTGCTCGATTACATCTTGATCTTCGGCATCGACCCGGCTTGGTGGGGCGGTGAAGGTCCGCGGTTGTGGGAGATGGGGATCGCCGGCGCCGGAATCGCGAGCGTCTTATCGTTTTGGTTCAAACCGGTCTGTTTTGCTGCGATCTTGTTGCGACCCCAATTTCGCGAGACGTACGGCATCGTACGCGGTCTTTGTTTTGACCAGCGTATGATGTGGCGTTTGATCTACTTCGGCTTCCCCGCCGGTCTGATGTATGTCACCGAAGCGGGGGCGTTTTCCGTCATCGTGTTAATGATCGGGCGGCTCGGGGACGTGCCACTGCAAGCGACCACGATGGCGATTAATTTCAATATGATCGCGTTCATTCCATTGGTTGGGATGTCAATCGCCGCCTCGGTTCTGGTGGGGCAGCATTTGGTCCGCAGCGGACCCGAGCCCGCGATCCGTTGTGTGCGGGCGGCGCTGACGGTCGCCTGGGCATACTCCGCCGCCTGGGCCTTGGCGTACTGGTTCTGCGCCGGGACTTTGATTTCGCTCTATGCCATGAATCAATCGGACTCGACGATTCCCGCCGATGCGGCGTTGGCATTGCAAACTGCCGAAACTCTGCTCGGGTTCGTGGCCATCTACGTGTTGCTCGACGCGACCCAATTGATTTTGGCAGGTGCCCTCCGAGGGGCTGGTGACACATGGTTCGTCTTGCTCGCCGGGCTCACGGTGTCGCTCGCGACTCTTGCGTTCGGTGTTTTCTTCGAGCCCGATTGGGAGCCGGCATTATGGGGAACCAGTTTGCCAGAGGGTGTCGAGGGGGTGGCAACCACGATGTCGGAATCTGTTGCCGTCACGCTGCGATGGTGGTGGATCGTATTGACGTGTTGGGTCATCTCGCTGGCCGGTGCCATGTCGGCTCGTTATCTGCAAGGCTCGTGGAAGCGAATGCGGATGGTCTGATGCGGCAAGGCGGTCAACGGTTTACCGCTGACGTGTCGGCGGTGGTCGACCGAATCATCCCGGGAAACCACGACTCGAGCGTTTGGCTCACGCCACCCAGCGCGTAGCGTTGGATCGTCGGGGCCCCGATCGGACCGTCGACTTCAATCGTCCAAAACGTGTAGCTGTTGTCTCGCAGCGGGCTGATCACTTTGCTGAACAGGTTCTGTGGACTTACCTTTGTGTTGAACGACAGGTCGAGGTGCTCCAGACGTGACAGCGTTCCGCTGCCATCGAGAGCAACCAAATCGCCCCACATCGACAACCGATTGAAATTGATGTCCTCGCCAAAGATCGCGAATTCAGTCTCACCGTCGGTAAACGCGACGTCTTCTGTGGGCGTGATTCGCAGCAGGTTTAAGACTTGAACCAGCAGCGGTAGCTCATAGATGTTTGCGCCGCTGACCCGCGCCGTGCCAGATCCTTTGAGCAGGTCGGAATCGCCGAGTCGTCCGTCGAGTCGTGAGTTCATGTCGAAGCGACCCGTGATCCCCGAACGGGTTTGCCCCATCTCCGCGAGTATCGTCGCGAGCTGCCCGTTGGCCATCGACACGCCGACGTCGAAATCACCTGTCGAAAGCGCGACAGTGCCGCTAACGTCGAGCTGTCCACCAAACATTCGGCCCACGATCGGAGTCGGCCGACCCGTTTGCACGCCATCGTTCGCTGCCGCGAGTTGAGATTCGGCGGTGACATACAACGGCCTGCCCGTGATTGGGTCGACACCTGTCGACAGCGTCCCGAGTCGCATCTCGTCTCCCAGTATCGAAAACGGGCCACGCAGTGACGTCACTTGCAGTCCATAGGCGTGTAATGAATCGATCGCGAGATTGCCGCCCGCCCGCAAGAGTTCCCCGTCCTTGATACCGCTGACCATGATTTCGCCGCGTAGCGAATGGACCGGACCGACGTCCGCAATCCGATTGCCTTCGAGTTGCAGAGCCAGATCCCAATTGATCGCCGGTGACTCCAAGTCCGATTCGGGCAGCAAGATGTTGGTCACGCCACGCAGTCCAAGGGGGCCGCGCAAGTCGAGGCCATGCATCGCCCATCTCATCTGCTCGGGAAGCGCCGCAATCAGCTCTTCATCAGGAATCAGCCGGCATCCGCTGTGCAGATCTAAGGTCAGCAGCCATCGTCCCGACGCATCCGGTCGGCATACGCCGTCTGCGATCAATCGAGACGCATCGTGTCGTCCACGCAAGTTTGTGATTGTTACCGCGCCATCGCGATAGTCCACGCGGCCACCCACGATATCGATCCGGTAAGGAACCGCTTTGGGGCGGATGCTGAGTGCGTTCGGATTCACACGAGCTTCGCTTTGGTGGGCCGCATTGAGTGAGAGTTCGATCGGCTGGGAACCCGTACGGTGGATTTGAACATCGAGTTGATCGAGTGTTCCCGCGGGCGAGATCGCTTCCCAGATGTTGCGTGATGATTCCGGCAGCGACACCCGCAGCGAATGGTCCATCGCAACATCGGCGACGCGAAAACGCATATTCAGTTCGGACTGCTCCGGATCGCTGGACATTTCATACAGCCCGTCGCACGCAATCTTGGCGGCGCCGGCGTTGTTTGCGGTGAAACCGATCATCCGCACGAGATCGTCTTGGACTTGGATGCGACCGGCGACGTTGTATAGCGGGTAGGCGAATTGGTCATAACGCAGCGTTCCGCCGATCACCCTCAGGTCAAATCGTCGACTCGTGACGCCTGCCGCATCCGTTTGGATCGATGCGGATGCCAGTTCAATCGCCCCGCGTGGATGCAGCGAGCGAATGAACGACTCCAGCTTCGATTTTTCTGTTGCGACATCGCCCACATCCGACGACTCACGCGGCGTCAACGCCGATACCAACGCACTGTCAATTGGAATCGCGCCGTCGGATTGAATGATGATCGACTTCGCGGGTGAAACCTCCGCATCCGGATGCAACTTCATCGGTACGTTGAATTCGCAGTGGATCGGCCGACCGCCGGCGAATCCGGTCAAACGCCGGGCGTCCACTCGTCCGTCAGCGATTTTGATTAACCCCGTCAACCCTTCGACGGGATACGGGAATTTGTCAAATTGAGCGCCAACGCCCTCGCAGTTGACATCCGCTTGTACCGACCAAGGTATGTGTGCGAGCGGTTGCGGGTTGAACCACCGTGAGGTGAAATCGATTTGTCCCGAAGGGCGAAAGCGATCGTATAGCATCGCCGTCTTCTCGGGCATCAAAGGGCGATAGCCGTCGTTGATTCTTAAGTTATCCGCCGCCACGGTGAAGTCGCAATTCCAAACGCGGGCGACCCAAAGTGATTCCCCGATACGAAACGACATTCCGTCGTCGGTCACCTGGCGTGCGGCCGAATAACTGGATCGAAACGCTGGTGACGGTAAGGACTTCTCTGGTGCAACAACAGTCACTGCGATGTTCGATTGCCCGCGGATCTGAACGACCGCTTGCCCCAGCATCGCGCGAGTTGGAAATAATTCAATTTTGGTCGGCGTGACTTTGAGTCGACCCGAACACTGTTCCACCGAACCCGGCAACCGCTTGTCGGTGTACTGCCCGCTGCGAAGGACGAAGTCGAGTTCGTAGTCGAGCGGCGGCGCCGTAGAGAGAGCACCGGCTTTCCCTCCTTCGCCCATTTGAAAACGGAAGCTCAGGTCACCGACGACGTCGAATCGGGCACCAGTGGGAGGTCGGTGCGGCAGCCAAGTCGCAAACCGATCCACCAACGTGTTGCTGCAACGCAGCGACGAAACCTTTGCCGCGGCCACTGTCCGAATCACTTTGCCCTGACGAAGGGTTTGCGAAATTTCTAGTGTGCCGCCGCCGCACAAGTCACTGTCCCCACGCAACACGAAATGTCGCTCGCCGTTGGCAAGCACCGTGGAATCACAGGTGTTTTCGATCGTAATCTCAGGCCAACGGAACTGGATCGGTCGCTCGGGTTCGCTCGCTGGTTCGGCTTCAGGTTTGGACCGGCCACCGAGATATGTCGGAGACGGTTTGGGGTCTACCGACAGATTTAGCGTTACTCCTCGAAGATCAATGCGAGGGCAAACCGGACCGAGCTGTGGGGGCGGCCAAAGTCCGGCCAGCGAAAGCTCGCCGTTGGATTTCAAACGCATGTCTGCGTTGATCCCTTCGACCACAACATGCTTCGTCGTCATCGGGTTTTGCTGATCGAGTAGTTTTTTTGCGTCGATGTCGGCAAATACCGTCATGCGATCGATCTCGACAACCGGTTGACTGCCCCAACGGGTCAAAATGGCGTCAGTAATCGATAGCGGCTGCGATCCGGTTGCCGGTTGGGAAAGCGGCGTGAAACTGATCTTTTCAAACTGAAATCCCACCCCCGGCCGATAGATTCCGCGTCCGATTGAGACGTCCCAGTCCTGGTAGTGATCAGCAAGTTGCCGTTCGAACACACGCCGTGCTTGTTCACCGAGCGTTTGAGGGCCAATGGTCTTGGCCACAAACGCGATCGCCAAACATACCACCACCAGCACCGCGATCGTTTTCAAACGGCTACGGGGTGGTCGGGATTGCGAAACGGGTTCCGGAGACGTCAACGGAGAGATCTCATCCTTGAGAAAACGATGTCTATTTCCAGCCGAAACGGCGGGCACCGTCCACTTGGATCGCACCGATGAACGGCATCCTGCCGCCTGAAAAAGACTTCGCCGATACTACCCGCTGATTTCCTAGCTTAACCAGCCCAAAAACGACGCAAAACGGTACAACCACGGACTTTGCCAAGGTGAATCCAGGCTGGTCGAAACCGAGAAAACGCTGGCCGCCAGCAATGCGATGGCGAGGCAGCGTCCCCCCCGCGATTCGCTCATCTCATTCAGCTCCGGGATGATCGCGTAGATCCACAAAGGAGCCAACCATAGCATCCATCGGAAACAAACGCTCACGCCCCCATAATTGCGGTCAATCTCAGGCCGGGCGATATAAAACGCAAAGCAAACGACGGTCACTAACGCAATTGCACTCGCCAAATACCGCCTATCCCGCGGCCCGTTGGCGCATTTGTACATCAGCCCAAGCGGCATCAGGAGCCAGATCGGTGTGAGGGAGAAAATCCCGTAGGTGCCCAATGTTGCGTTGAACGCGTAGATGCCGCGGCTTGCCTCGCCGAGGTCAACTCCCCGACGTTTTCCAGTTCGCCAGTAGCTGCCCGGGTAGTCGTACCAGTCATCCCATTTGGCGACGGCCCAAGCCGAAGACGAACCGGCATGAGATTGCGGTTGCACCTTCCACTGTTGTTGTCGCTGTTCGCCGCCCTCCGCAAATTCTGCGAGGATCTCATAGCCACCGGATTGCAGCGTTCGGGCCTTGATCGACTCCGCTGCCGAAAAGACGTCTAGCGTCGCGAGCTCGGCCGTCAGGGCTGATTCTGCCTCGGGTGCAGTTAGCGCCGAATCCTTCAACCATTCAAACTCAGCCACCACGTCGCCGGTCCCACGGTGGGCGTAGGGTGTTCGCCAGCTTTGATGGGCCCAGTAGTTGGTGCCAAAAATCCCCACCGCAACGACGGTCGCGCCGACGAGAAAACCCGGGATCGATCGCGGGATCAGGACCCCAAAGAGGACCAACCATAACACAAACATCGACAACGCCGGCAGTTCGCACGCGACCGCAAACGCAGCCGCGCTGCCTGCGGTCACCCACGGCCAAAACCGCGGACGATACGTCACGCCCCCGAATGAATCGTGGACCTTTTCGCTCACGTGTAGGTACAGGTACAGCGTCAATGAAGTCGCCGCCGCCGCGAACAAATGGTTGTTCAACGAGATCGCAAATGGTGTTAGCATCGTTGCGAAACAACTCGCGAGGACCGCCAGTCGTTTGGCAAAATCTGAAGCGCTCGACCACTCAATGCTCAGCATCATCGTGACCAGAAACAGCCCCATCACCGGAACGTTGATCAGCAGCAACAACAGCCGGGGCATGTAAATCGGTTGCTCCGTCATGCTGATGCCCGTCGCATTGTGCACCACGTAATACACACCCGCGACCATCGTAGTTAGCAGCGTCGGTTTGCTGCTGTAGTAGTGCAACCGTCCATCGGGACCGATGTGCCGGACTTTGTCGATTGTGTCCCAGATTTGATGTCCACGTTTACCGCGAATCGATATCACATCGTCGATCGCAAACGTGTTGTGTTCGACCAATGCCGCAACGCTGGCCCAGCGACTGCGATCGTTCGCACTCAAAACCGCGGCATCGCCCTCGGCGTTGATCACCACCGCAATGCGTCCAGCGACTAGCGCTAAGGTGACCGCGATCAGCACCAAATGCATTCGAAACCGCTTCTCGCGCGGCACATCATGCTTTCGCATTAACTAGTCGCCCCGGTCGATCGGACCGCCGTGTCACCGGACGATTCATCATCGAACCCCGCGACTTCCGAGACGCTAAACGAAACGTGATGCAGCGGAACGTTTGCGTTGCCAACCGCGGCTGTCCCCTTTTGGAACGACCTCAGCGATCGATCCCGCGCCGCCGATACCGACACGATCAGCTCCGCGATCAGTCCGGCGAGCACGCATTGGGCACCCAGCAGCACGGCCAAGATGCAGTAGTAAAAAATCGCTGTCGAATGCAGGTGCAACGGGTCACCGCCGTCGATGCGGGAAACGACCCAGCGGGCGCTCAGGTAAAACATTCCGAGCGAACCGAACGCGAAACAGGCCAGCCCCGCGGAGCCGATTAGGTGCAACGGCCGGCGGGCGTAATCGGTCAATAAGTAAATGCTCATCAGGTCCAGGAATCCTTTTCCCAGTCGAGACAAGCCGTACTTGGATCGCCCGTGAACACGCGGATGGTGCAACACTTCGATCTCGCCGACTTTCCAACCGCGGGCGGCAGCGAGAACCGGGATAAAACGGTGCCGCTCGCCATACAGATCCACCTCAGCGAGAACCTCCCGCCGGTATGCCTTGAATCCGCAATTGTGATCGTGTAGCCGCACGCCTGTTATTCCGCTAACCAATGCATTAAACACTCGACTGGGCAGCACCTTGTGCCACGGATCGTGCCGCACACGTTTCCACCCACTCACGACGTCGAGTGTAGTCACCGTTCCCTCCGATTGGTAGGGACTGTTAGGGCTCTGTGGGGTAGTTTGTTGCCCCCGCGGCGAGAGTGTCTCGGCGATCGAGTCCGACTGATCAGCCGGCTGACCCGCTAAGGCGAAAAGAAATCGCGGTATCTCATCCGGATCGTCCTGTAAGTCCGCGTCCATCGTGATCACGACTTTACCGCGAGCGATCGAAAAGCCCGCGCTCAGGGCTGCCGCTTTTCCAAAGTTTCTTCGCAAGCGGATCGCACGGGTGCCGGCGTGTTGTCGCGAGAGCGAATTCATTTTCGACCACGTCGAATCGCTCGAACCATCGTCGATAAAAATGATTTCGAGGGACTTCCCCGCCCGCTGGCACACCTCAACCACTTTCGTGTGCAGCGTTTCGAGCGACTCCTCTTCGTTCATCGCGGGGATGACGATCGATAGGTCGACCTCGTCGGGAGGTGTGGCCTGCGTCGTCGCTCTCGATTGAGGATGAGGCGGACGATTGCTCAGTACCGCCGCATCAAATTCGGTCGACGAACGGTCGGTTTGCGTACTCAAAAGCTATTCCCAACATAATTGCTCGGCGTCAAAAATCGGGCCGTCGACGCACGTGCGTTTGTAATCCCAGCTTCCGTCGTCCTGGTTGACTTTCGCAACGCAAGAAAAGCAGATCCCGATTCCACACGCCATCGGCGTCTCCATCGATACCTGCACATCGACGCCGCGTTCCACACAAACGCCCGCGACCTTTTCCATCATAATCTCAGGGCCACAGGTCAGCACCCGAATCCGTTCGTCGGGCGATTCTTTCGCAAGTTGATCGAGTCGCTCTGCCAACACATCCGGCACGAGTGCTTGCCGGCCTTCCGATCCGTCGTCGGTACATGTCGTCACATTGAATCCTGCCGCCCGGAAATCATCCACACCCGCCAACAGTGACGAGCGACGGGCGCCGTAGATCAACTCGACACGTTGAGCCCATCGGCGGGCGAGTGCGTCGCGGCCGGTTACCAGCATCGGCGTTTGGCCGATCCCGCCCACGGCCATGATTAATCGATCGCACGGGGCATCGCGAAACGAATTGCCCAGCGGCCCCCACAATGACACGGGCGTGCCGACGGGACAGGCAGCTAAGGGGACAGTCAACGCACCCTTTCGCAGGTAAATCAGATCGATTGATTCCGGCGTTCCGTTGGCGTCAGCATGGATGTCGTAGATTGCGAACGCTCGTCCGATCAACGGAGCGTCCAAGCCCGCTAATCGGATCATCACGAATTGCCCCGGTGTGGCTGTCGCCGCAATTTGTGGCGCGCGAACACGCAACAGGTACGTGTTCTCGGCAACCTGCTCGTTGGCAGTCAGCGGTCCGGTGATATGAGCGATGGAGTCGGCGTAATGTTTCGCGTGCAGAGAAGCCATGTTGGTCTATCGTTTTCCTTTACGTTTGCGAGCGCCACCGCCTGATCGTTTGAATGATTTCTTGGCCGAGGGTTTTCCGCGTTTGGCTGGTCGCTTCGGTTCCGACGTCGTGTCCGTGACGACTTCGTCGCCGACGATGATTTTGCCGACCCGCAGCGAATCGCGTGAAGGCATTTTCGCGGGACGCTTGACCGCTTTGACCGGTCGTCGATTTTCTCGCTTTTGGATCTCACCGCCGCCGGATACCGACCGTTTTGCGGCCGGACGTTTCGCAGCCGGGCGTTTGCCGCCACGCGGTTTCCCCGCAGCAGGTGCAAGGTCTCGCGGTTTGCCGACTCCCGGGCCCCGGCGATCTGCGCCGCCTCTCCCGGCGGCTTGTTCTTTCGATGGCTTTTCCGGCGGCGCTGCAGTCGCCTGAGATGCGATCGCTTGGAGCTTGGCGATTTCCTCTCGTGTTAATTTTCGGTACGCACCGGCCGGCATGTCGCCCAATCTCAATGGCCCGATCGCGATCCGACGCAGCGTTTGAACTTTGTGGCCAAACTTCGCCAAAATCCGCCGAATCTCGCGGTTTTTCCCTTCCCGCAAGTGGATTTCCAGATCCGTCGCTTTCTTGCGAGCCTTGATGATCTTGGCCCCGTCGACACGGACCAAGCCTTCAGCGATGTAGATCCCCTGACGCATTTTCCGCATTGTTTCCGACTTCACCTCGCCGGCTACCGTCACGCGGTAAACCTTCTGGACGCCGAATTTTGGGTGCGCCAGCGACTGAGCGAGGTCCCCATCGTTGGTCAGCAGGATCAACCCGTCGCTGCTGCGGTCCAGACGGCCGACCGGGTAGACGCGTTCGGTTGGCGGGACCAAATCGATCACGCGCACGCGGCCTTGTGGATCCGAGTTTGTCGAAACCACGCCGGCGGGTTTGTGGACCGCGTAATAAACCAGCTTTTGCGGCTTGAGCAGCACGCCGTCGACGTGAACTTTCTGTTTGTTGAGGTTGACGTTGACGCTCAACTGCGTGACCACCTCGCCATCGACCACGACGCGCCCTTCGCGAATCAACTCCTCACATTGGCGGCGACTGCCCAAGCCCGCCGAAGCGAGCACCTGGTTAAGCCGTTTGGTGTCATCGGGGCGCGGAGACTGCTTCTTGCGGGGGGCGGGTTGGCGGGGCATGAAGCTGGCTTACAGGGCGGGCGAGAGACAAAAAAGTAGGGCTGGCAGGACTTGAACCCGCGACCTAGGAATTATGAGTTCCCAGCTCTAACCGACTGAGCTACAGCCCCGGAATGCCGTCGATAGCCGTGAAGAACGCCAATTGGACGCTTCCACTCGCTCCCCAAACACGTGATCATGGATCGACAGAGGGGGGGTTCGCGAGTGGATGCCGGCATACGGCAGCGAAGATTGTAATCGTCTCCCTTCCCGAGCGACAGACGCGGCAACCGTATTCTCCCAGCCCCCAACCTCGCCACCCCTGCTGCCAATCCTCTCTCCCCAACTCCCAACTCCCAACTCCCAACTCCAGCTCCAGCTCCCAGCTAACACCAAATCCAGGCTCAGTCTGCGTTCCACGCCAGAGCCAAGACTCATCCGCAGACATCGTCACGGATTCCAAGGAGTCCAACCCTGGCCGCATTTGCGACACGAGTTCCATGCGCAGAAGCCTCGATCTTTGGCGACAACCGATCGGCTTGGTACAAATGTCGGTCGTACAGACGGCGCTCGCTTCGTACAACGCGGTGTTATGAAAACCTTCCGTTAGGCGTCAAAGGCTCGACAAATGGCGACCCCGATTGAATCCCGCATTCGACTGTTTCTCGGTGACATCACCTCGCTCGACTGCGATGCGATCGTAACCGCTGCCAACGAAGCGCTCCGTGGTGGTGGCGGCGTAGATGGTGCGGTACATAGTGCTGCCGGGCCGGAGCTCGTTCGCGCTTCGATGGCGCTGGCACCTTGTCCCGCCGGTGAAGCCAGAATTACCGATGGCTTTAACCTCGCGGCGAAATTCGTGATTCACGCAGTCGGTCCAATCTTTCATGACATCGAAACTGACCGCGAAACGCTCGCAAACGCCTACACCTCGTCACTTTCATTGGCCGCCGAGAATAACGCTGCTTCGGTGGCGTTCCCCTGTATCTCCACAGGCGTTTTTGGATTTCCACCTGATTCGGCCTGTGAAATTGCAATTGACGCCGTCGTCAACTGGCTGCGTGCCCACGATCAGCCAGAATGGGTGACGTTCTGCTGCTTTCAATCGGATGACCATCGCCGATACAAGGAACGTCTAACCGAATTACGACTTCTCTCGTAGTTGATTGGACGCCCAACATAGCCTCTACACTTGGCCTTCGGGACATCTTCGCTCTTTGGTAACGGGCGTTGGCCTTGGTACAATTTTCCGTAGTTCAGACGCGTCAGCTTCGTTGGGTGCGATGTCGTAAAAAACTTCCGTCTTAGGACCTGTTGGATGGATACATCAGACGGAATTGATTTCCGATACGAGGATGGTGTTGTTGGCGTTTTTGATCCTGCGACGCTTCCGGACGCGAAGGGCGTGCTTTCTTACCTGCCTTATCGCTCTGGCTCTCATTACGCGATGCATCAGGCGATCGGCGCGGGTGAAACACCAACATGCACCTTTATTCGTGATGGCGTTGAATGCTCTTTCGTCGTCGATTCGTGCCCCGAGTACGGGTGGCTTGTAATTCGCGACGTGCGGCACGCATAGGTAAGACGAAGTGTGCGACATGGTTTTACGCAATGACCTTCGGTGCACTTTTGGCTTGATGGCATTTGGAGACCGATCGCGTCATCTTCCTTGCCGGAATTGATTCGTTTGCTGGCGAAGAGTCGAGCTGCGAAGGACGATGCCCCTTTCGCTTGCGCGGTCGCGTGGGAGGTGATTGCGATTGCGGTCAAAGTTCGTTTGATGCGTTCCGGCGTGGTAAGCTTGTTGGTTGTTGCGACGTTAGTCCGTTGTGGGATGGCACCGCAGGCGTTTCGGCAAAGCGAGTTTGACGGGGTCGAGGATGAGCGAACCATTCATGCCGCCAAGTGACAGCGGAGACGGCGCCAATCGCGCGCTTTTCCGTTCGTTCCGATTTTGGATCCCCGCGTTCGTCTGCCTTTTCGCGTTGGCAGCGATCCCAGTCGCGTTCTTATGTGGAGCGGTTATCGGTAACGCTCAGGTTTATCGCAACTTTTCAGACCATCAGTCAGAACGGATTGAGTCTTGGATCGCGCAGTATCCCGAGTCGTTTGGCGGGTTGACCGTCGAGCCGGCATCTGACGGATGGGCTTACCCGATTGGTTCCGTGCCGCAGCAATCTGACTACGACTTATTGTCCGATGCGTTGCATGAGATGTTCGGCGACGAGTTAGCAGAGCGGATGCTGCGGGCGGTCGAAATTGAGACAGGCTCATAGTGTCCGTCTATGGGAGCCACGGATAATCTCGCACGACTCAGTCAAGCCCGCAGGAATCATGGTACAGAACCGACTATCCGTTTGTCAGTTCGCGGGGAGGCATCTAATCTATGCAACGACGTGGAAATGAAGGCTGGGCAAGTTTTTCTTGGATGCGTAGTCGCAGTTGATTTGCTCCCGACATCCTGCTGTTTTGCGAATGTGAGGACCACGACTTGTCCGGTACGCAACAGACCGCGTCCAACGCCGTTTGCGTCGCGGCGTGTCGATTGAAAAGCGGATTGGCATCATGAAGATCGTGCAACATAGATTTCCTGTAATTGGTGTGTCGATTTAAGTTTGCCGTTCGTGGCCGGCGAATTGGTTAGGTCGATAGATTCGTTTGCGGATGTTGCGAATCGTAAGTACGGCGTGCCGAGTGATTGGTTATCCAGCGTTTTGGTATTGAGCGTGGTGGAACGAGACGTGCTTGGTACGCGGGTTTGAGAGGGCTGTGATGACGGCGGCGGATAGATTGGTTAATTGGTTCACCTTGTTGCATGAATGCGGGGTGGGAATTATGAATTACAATGATCTCTCCCTCCCGTTTCCCACCTCCTACCGCCTTGAGTGAGAATCTTCTCGCCAGCAAGGTCCAGCGCTGCATATGAAACCTGTTTCTCGATTTCGTGTTCTTGCAAGAATCTTTACTCGCCTCACTCTATCTTGCGGCTTGCTGGCATGCATGTTTGCGCAAGCGAAAGCCGAAGAGTCGGCATCCGATGATGGTTACGTTCCCAAAGTGATTACGGCTTTGACGGACAACGAGACTCAGCAAAACGAACGCGTCCGGCCTGAATATCTTCAACCACTGCCGATCGAGGTTGAAGCATCTCCGACGGAGTTGCCGTTCGTTCCGCGCGAAGGCGAAACGATCGTCTTCTTGGGCAACGCACTTGCATCGCGGATGGAGCTCTTCAATTCGTTCGAGACCGCGCTTCACCAGCAGTTCGCCGACAAGGAATTGACGTTCCGCAACATGGGCTTTCCCGGCCACACGCCGGCTTTCCGACCCGAAGCGGGCAACGAGGATCCGTGGGCGTTTGCCGGTGCTGAGAAGTTTCGACCTGAGATCCGGGCGCACTACGGTGAAGGGCATTATCCCAAACCGGATGAATGGCTGACCATCGTCAAGGCGAGTACGATCGTTGCGTTCTTTGGTTTCAACGAGTCGTTTGATGGGATGGAAGGCGTCGAGAATTTTAAGAACGAACTGCGGGCGTTCGTCGATCACACTTTGTCGCGATCCTACGAGCGAGACGCCACCCGACCACCGCGGCTTGTGTTGGCGACTCCGATTGCGATGCAACAATTGGCTGAATTTGATTTGCCGAGTGCTGATCAACGAAACTCAATTCTCAAAGCGTACGCGGATGCGATTCGCACGGTCGCGAATGAGAAACACGTGGGATTCCTTGATCTGTTTTCTCCAACGCTGGAGTGGTTCAACAGTTCGAGTGATCCGTTGACGATCAACGGTGTGCACCTTTCTGAGTTGGGTTACGAGAAGCTCGCGCCGCTGATGATGGGGCAGCTGTTTGGCACGGAAGTGGATGCACGCGAGCTGAATCCATTGCTCCACGAAGCCGTCAAGGACAAGTCGTGGTTTTGGCGGAACGACTATCGGATGCTCAATGGCGTGCACGCGTATGGCCGACGCTGGGCGCCGTACGGGAATTTCAATTATCCCGAGGAGATCGAAAAGATTCGACAAATGACAGTCTTGCGAGACCGGAACGTGTGGGCGATCGCACAAGGGAAGTCCGCTACGATTGAAGTGGACGATTCGATCACGCGTCCGCTCTCTTCGGTCGAGACGAACTTCCGGCTCAGCGAAAAGAACGGTACGGGTCAATACCTGAAGGCCGAGACGGAGGCCCTCGAGAAGTTCACGTTGCCCGAAGGGTACGAGGTGTCGCTATTCGCGTCGGAGCAAGACTTCCCGAATCTCGGCAACCCCGCGCAGATGCGGTTTGACAACCGGGGGCGATTGTGGGTTTCCACATTGCCGAGCTATCCGCACTACAAGCCGGGCGATTCGAAACCCAACGACATGATATTGATCTACGAGGACACGGATGGAGACGGACGTGCGGACAAAGAGATCGTGTTCGCTGATGGGCTGCATATGCCGATCGGATTTGAATTGGCACCTGAAGGTGTTTACCTGTCTCAAGAGCCACATTTGGTGCTTTTGCAGGACACCGATGGGGACGACCATGCGGACAAGATGGAGTATCTGCTAGACGGTTTCGATCCCCATGACACGCACCACGCGATTTCGGCATTCGACGTTGATAACGGCAACGGAATTTACATGTGCGAAGGGCGATTCCTGCATTCGCAAGTCGAAACGCCGTGGGGGCCGGAGCGGATGACGGACGGCGGGGTTTGGCGATTTGACCCGTCGTCGTGGAAGCTCGAACGTGTCATGCAATCGGACGTGTCGAATCCGTGGGGAGTGGCTCACGACGAATATGGACAAACGTTTGTCAATGATGCATCGGGTGGTGCGCAGTACTGGATGCTCGGATATTCGATCAAGGTCCCGCATTCGATGGAGATCGCAAAGGTTTCGAAATTCAATTACGAACACCATGCACGTCCGACCTCGGGTTCGGAATTCCTGTACAGCAGTCATTTTCCTGACGAGGTGCAAGGGGATTATCTGTACGCGAACACGATCGGTTTTCTTGGGATCAAGCAGTACGATACGGTCGAAGATGGTGTGGAAATCAAAGGGAAGTTTCGGCAGGATTTGATTCAGTCTTCTGATGGGAATTTCCGCCCCTGCGACCTCGAGGTGGCTCCCGACGGAAGTTTGTACTTCATCGATTGGCATAACACGTTGATCGGCCACATGCAGCACAGTGCCCGCGATCCGATGCGGAATTCGGAGTACGGGCGGATCTACCAGATCAAGTACAAGGGCTTGCCGCTCGTCGAGCCGCCGACGATTGTCGGTGCTGAAATCGAACAGTTGTTTGAGAACATGAAGCTGCCGGAATTGAACGCACGTAAGCGTTCACACCGAGAGCTACGAGGACGCGACAAGGCCGCCGTCCTCGCTGCGGCGAACAACTTCGCGGATGAGAATGCGGGTGATGAGCGTCTCGTTTTGGAAGCCCTGTGGGCGACATGGGGACAACACGAACCGTCGACGGAGTTGTTGGATCGATGTTTCCGCGCGCAAGATCACCGAGTTCGCTCAGCGGCGGTTCGCGTGGTGCGTCATTGTCTGCACTTGCTCGATCAACCGGAACGTTACTTGGTCGTTGCGGCTCGCGATGAGCATCCGCGCGTGCGTTTGGAGGCTTTGTCGGCCGCATCCTGGCTTGGCGGCGAAGCGGGCGCCGAGATTTTGTTGACCGTTGCGACCCAGCCGACGGATCGTTGGATTCGTAATGCCCTCAACAGCGCGATTTTATTGCTTCAACCAGAAGTGGAGCGGGCCGTCGAACGCAAAGAGTTTGATCCGGAAAGCCTTTCGGTGGAGTACGGCGAGTTGCTCGCGGGCAAGTTGGAAGGTGCGATGAAGCTGACGGATTACCGAACGAAATCCAGTAAGTTTAAAGACAAAGAATTCGCACGGACGTACGATTTGGGGCAGCAGGTCTTTTTTGAAGAAGGATCGTGTTACGCATGTCACCGTGAAAATGGTGAAGGCATCCCTCGGATCTATCCACCGCTGGCGGGAAGTGAATGGGTGAACGGTGATCCCGAGCGTTTGATCAAGCTAACGCTGCATGGGATCTGGGGAAAAATCCGCGTTCGCGGAAAGGTTTTCCAACCCGATCAGGGCGTGCCGCCCATGACGGCGATCGGGGACATGTTTACCGATGCGGAAATTGCCGCCGCACTGACCTATGTCCGTAATAGCTGGGGGAACGATGCCAGCGAAATTCGCCCGGAGGACGTCAAGAGCGTTCGCGCGGCGACGAAAGAACGTCGGCGGTTCTACAGTCCGGAAGAGTTGCTCGAGATGCATCCGTTTCCCGAGGGAAGTCGTCCTGAGTTGATCGAAGAGGAGGGGGCAGATAGCGAATTGGAAAAGACGTTGTTGACCGAACCGCTCTCGGACTTGGTTCGTGACGCACGTGAGAAAGGTGACGCGATCCGCGGTGCAAAATTGTTCTATTGGGAGAAGACGGGATGTGCGACTTGCCACGACGTCGGCAAGGGCTACCAACTCGGACCGCAGCTGACGTTGTCTCGCAAAGAGACGACGGACGAGTATTTGATCGAGTCGATTTTGAAACCTTCGAAAGAGATTCTCGAGGGCTATCAGACGGTGAACGTGATCACGGTCGACGGGGCGATCCTGTCTGGGTTCTTGGTGGAGGAGACCGAAGATAACATCACGCTGAGTATCTCAGCGGATCAGGGCAAACCTCGGGTGATTTCAATGGATGACGTTGATGATGTGATTAAATCAACAACGTCGACGATGCCTGCGGGACTCGCCAACACCCTGCAGACCCGCGAAGAATTTTTGGATCTCGCTCGCTTTGTGATGGAAGTCAGCAGTGGCGGCACGAAGCGGCTGAACCAATTAAAGAAACAGGCGAAGATCAAGAAGTAGGTTTGCCGATCGGGTTGGCTCGTCTTGGTAGCAGAACTCATGGTGAGTTCTGCGGATGACCGTATCGGCTACGGCGGTGCGTGACCGAGGACGTCGTGGTGTGGCTGTTACTTGCCCCAAGCTTTATTGGGTTCGCTGCCCAGGGTTAGTTCGAGCGTGCCACCTTGGATGAGATCTTTGTGAGAGATCATGCTGCTTGTGTGTGGCTCGCCGTTCCAGGTGGCGGATTGGATGTAAACGTTCTCGGGTGATTGGTTTTTGGTCACGATCGTGACCGTGTTGCCGTTGTAGTATTTCGGGCTGAGTTGAAGGGTGACTTTGTCGAAGATCGTTGCGGTGATGTCGTATTGGGGATCGAGGCCCGAGCCGCCGTCGAATTGGAACAGCCCGATCGCCATCAGTGCACTCAACGCACCCATTTGTCCTTGGTCTTCATCGCCGTTGTAGCCGCTGTACGGATCTGTCCCACTGAAGGCGGCCTCGTGGACGGCTCGTACCCACTTCTGGCTGAGCCATGGGTAACCGATACGGTTGAAATAATGTGCCATGCCGGTTCCGTCTTGGTTGGCGTAGTCAACCCAGGCGTTACCGTGAATGCGGCCCCGCAAATGGAATTTATGCTCGGTGGCACTTTCGAATTGTTCGTTCAGTTTTTTGGCGGCTGCGTCGGGGCCACCGAGCAATTCTGCGAGTCCCATCGGATCGTGAGGGACATAGAAGGTGGTGACGGCGGCGCTGGTTTCGCAGAAGCCGTTTTGTTCAAAACGCATTTCCCGCGGTTTGAAGTCTTTCATCCAACTGCCATCGGATTCACGCACCCAGGCGGATTGTTTTTCGGGCCAAATCACATGGCGATAGTTTTTGGCACCCGTGATGAATTTCTCATAGATGTCGTCGCGGCCGAGTCCTTTGGCCATTTGGGCGATGCACCAGTCGTGATAGGCGTTGTAAAGCGTGAGGCTGGTCACGGCGCTGCCGTGTCCTCCCGAGAGTGAGTTGCCCCACGAGACGTAGCCTTTCTCTTGATACTCTTCGTAGACGGACGGAGTCGGTTTTGTCGCGTAGCCGCCGTAGTAACGGCCTCCCTCGGGCCCGGTGTTCTTGACCAAGCCTTCGAGCGCCAGTTCGTAATCGAAATCGCGAATACCTTTCGCGTAAGCGGCGGTGATTGCGGGCGCTGCCGAATCGCCGATCATGACGAAGGTGTAGTTGCCGCCGGAAGGGCCGCGGGGGATCAAGCCTCCGTTCTTGTACATCTGGACCGACGTATTGCAGAAGTCGCTGTAACGTTCCGGACAGACCAATGGCCAGAGAATGTCGAGGCTCCAGTGGCTGCCCCACCAGGCGTCAAAGTTGTGCATGGTGAACGCAGGTTTGCCATCGTCGCCTGACGGGATGTTTCGGACTTGGCGTTGGTCCGTGGTCATGTCGCAGTAGGCGCCGTCGACATCACTGACGATTCGTCGACCAAGCATCGAACGCCACAAGTCGGTGTAGAACTTTGTCTTTTGAGCGTCGGTTCCGCCTTCGACTTGGATCCGTGAGAGGTGCTCATTCCAGTCGTTTTTTGAGTCGTCGACGACTTGGTCAAAATCCCAGTGCGAGAGTTCCGCATCTAGGTTTCGTCGGGCGCCTTCGACGGACGTGTAGCTGATGCCCACTTTCATCAAGACTGGTGTGTCAGCTTTGGTTTCAAATCGGGTGAACGCACCAACGTTCTTGCCGCTGATGGCATCGGTTGATTCGACAACGGACCCGTCTTCCCAGCCGCCCATCGCGGTAAAGGGTTGGCTGAACCGGGCAACGAAGAAGACGGGGGTGTCTTTTTTCCGCCGGCTTGTGCCCTTCATCACGCTCATGCCTGAGATTTCCTGGTCATCGACTCGCGTGACCTCGGCTTCGACCATGGGGCCGTGGCCTAAAAGGGCGCTGACGTCGAACAGGATGTAAGCGTCGTCTGTGGACGGGAACGTGTAGCGGTGAAACCCGGTGCGGACTGTTGATGTCAACTCAGCGGTAACATCATATTTTTTGAGGTGGACTTTGTGGTAACCGGCTTGGACGACTTCATCGTCATGGGAAAACTCGGATTGATAAATATCCATTCCTTGATGACCGGTCATCTCGCCGACAATCGGAAGAACGGCGATGCCCGACATTTGCCAAGCGTGGATGTGGCTGAAACAACGGATGTACTTGTCACCGTAGAGATAGCCAGAGTCCCAGGACCCTTCGGTTTGGGTGTCGGGACTCAAGTTAACCATCCCGAACGGACGCGACGCTGAGTTGAAGTAGAACCACCGCGATTGATGGGTGTCGATTAGTGGATTGACCCAGTCCACGGGCGACTTGGCCAACAGGCTACCCGGCAACAAGAGGCTCAGGAGTGTGGCGACGAAGGTGGTGCGAATGATGGTTGTCATGATGTTCATAAGTGGGGTTGAATTGCCGATGATTCGCGGGCTCGATTTTTGGTGTCAGTCAAAGGAAGGAGGGTGAACGCGCAGCGTGACGCGGCATGCGATCGAGGCAGGTTGAGGTACCAACATCCCTCAGGCTTATTTGGAATCAATCGCGTTGAGGGCAAACGCGTGCGCGCCGACGGAGACCGCGGTGCTGGTTCCCAGCCGGCTGACGCCGATGCCGATTCGTTTCATCGGGTCATAGGATAGTTGGCGATCGCTGCCAGGTACGGTGATGATTTTATTTGCACCGGCGACGAACGATCTGGTTTGCTCTGCATCTTCGAGGTTGAAGACTTTTTGGACGATGCGGTCCATCTCGCGACCGTCATAGGTCAGGATTTTACTCTGCATCTCATCGATGAGTGGTTGCATGAAAATTCGATGAGCGTTTGAGATTCCGCCGCCGATGACAACGAGGCCGTCGAGCAATGTCATGGCGTTGGCGAGCGCGTCGCCGACGACACGGCCCAGTTCCGCAAACGCGGCGGCAGCGGACTTGCGATCGCCGGATGAGTCGCCGTCGGCGATGGCTGCGATCTCTTGCGGGGTGGGAGCGTCGTCGAAGGACGTTCCGGTCAGTCGCGCGTAGCTGCCACGGACGGCTCGAATGCACGCACCTTCTTCGGCGAAACAGTCCGGCCGGAGGCGATTGCGGAGCAGCCAGACTTCGGCGGCGTTTGAGTTGTCACCGATGAAAAGTTCGCCGTTGTGAACCAGTCCGCCTCCGAGACCGGTGCCGAGTGTGACGGCAAACAGCGTTCGATAACGTTTCGGGCTGTTGGCGACTTCGAGCATACGGTTGACGTCGGGCAGCAATCCTTGGATCGCTTCGCCGTAGGCAAACAGGTCGCCGTCGTTATTGATGAACGTCGGCAGCTTGAACTGGTCTTCGAGATACGGTCCCAACGCCACGCCGCCGGCGAAGGCGGGCAGGTTGCCGACATTATCAATGATGCCACGAGGGTAATCAGCGGGGCCGGGAAACGCGAAGCTGATCGCAACGGGCTTTCGCGGGGACAACTCGGCGACCTGAGCGAAGCCATCTTTGATTGTTGCGAGGCTTTTAGACAGGTCTTTCGTTTCGGCGGGCAAACGCACCGGTTCGACGACTTCGCCGCTGCCGTCGACCGCAGAAAAGACGAAATTGGTTCCGCCCGCGTCGAGCGTTAAGACGATGCGGTCATCACTCATGCGGCGATCTCCGGTTGAGCGTCAGCAACGACATGTCGATGGCCGATCAGACCGTAAAAGCCAATGTAGAAGTAGTTAATGATTGGAACCGCGAAGGCGAGTTGGATGCCGACCTGGTCAGCGACTGCGCCCATGATCAAAGGCACAATCGCGCCACCGACAATCATCATCACGAGCAGCGACGAACCTTGCGAAGTGTGTTCGCGAAGGTCCTTGATTGCCAACGTGAAGATGTTCGACCACATGATCGAGTTAAACAGGCCGGTGCCGAGAGCCGCCCAAAACGCGAGTGATCCGCCGGTGAATGCCGCGATGCTCAGAAGCACGATCATGGACGCGGAGAACACCCAGAGCGCCCGAGCGGCGTTGCCTTGCCCGAACACGAAGGCGACGAAGTTAAGCGCGATCAACAGAAAGAACGGTGCGACTTGTCCGGGGGTCATGAATGCCATCGTGAACACACCGTCATCGAGTCGGATCGCGGTAACAAAATAGACGACGAAGAACACGATAACGGCGGTGGCGATCATCGCAGCGTATTTCTTTGATTGGCTTTCGATATCGCTCAGCGAGATCGCACCGCACAGACGGCCGATCATGGCACCGCCCCAGTAATAGGCGAGGTAGATACTCGCGGTCGATTCGGGTAGCCCCATGATGCTCTCATGTTTCATGAAGTTAATCAGGTAGCTACCGATTGCGACTTCACCGCCGACGTACATGAAGATCGCGATCATGCCGAAGCGGAGGTGCGGGAAACGCAGGGCGCCGAGACTGCCGCTGCTTTCCTCTTCAGCTTTGGTAAAGCTAGGCAGGTGACTTCGCCAGACAATGATTGCCAGCAGGACGAAGAGCGAACCGTAGATGAGATAAGGAATTTTGATCGAGTCGATGGTGACTTCGCCATCGGTGGCGAAGACTTTGTAGAGCAGCAGACCGCCTGCGATGGGCGCGATCGTGGTGCCGAGCGAGTTGACACCTTGGGCCAAGTTCAACCGGCTCGATGCCGTTTCGGGCTTGCCGAGGATGGCTGCGTACGGGTTGGCCGCGATTTGCAGCAGGGTCACTCCCGTGGCGAGCAAGAACAACGCGCCCAAGAAAAATGGGTACGCTCGAAACTCAGCCGCGGGATAGAACATGGCGCATCCTGAGCCGCAAATCAGCAACGCGACGATGATGCTGAACTTGTAGCCGATGCGGTTGATCGGGTCGCCGCTAGAAAGGGACACGAAATAATAAATCAGCGATACAAAGAAGAACGCTCCGAAGAATGCGAATTGCACCAACCCGGCTTGGAAGTAGCTCAGGCTAAAGCTGTCCTTGAGATAAGGGATCAGCACATCGTTCATCACCGTGATGAAGCCCCACAGGAAGAACAGCATCGTGATCGTGATGAAGGGCTTGCGGTAGTCTGGTGTTGCTTCGATTTCGTTCGTTGTCATCGCGGCCCTATCAAAATCCTGTGACGGGAAAAATGCTCATAACCGCACCGGTCCGCTGTTCGTCGGAATCGCCCTGATCTCGCAACGGATCGGGCTCGCTCGCTGCCGCGGTGTATGAAGAAGAGGACAGCAGCATAGCATCTCGGAATTCGCCCCGATACCACGGTCTATGGAGTATTCAACCGCCTTACGGTGCGGTTTTTTGTCAGGAATTCTGAGAGAGTTTCCGGTCACGTGCGAGGTCGGAGGAATCCGGCGGGGGACACCGCTGGTTTGAGTGTTCGCGGGCAGCGAATTGAGATAGGATCAAGGGTGTCAGCGGCGGGCCTCGTGAGCGTCCGTGGCAGGTCTTCGAGTAAGCAATGGATTGGCAACGGTGGAAGGAGCGTGGGTATGCGTTATCTCAAACTGTTGATGGTCGTCATGCTGCTCGCGGCGGTCTGGCTCATTGCGCTTCCATGGGTGGCCGGACGACCGGGACCGCGTCGCTATCTCGAGCGACTCGATGCGCGGGGGATCGACCCGGCGGCCATGTATTACACCGAGCTACCGCCTGAGATTTTTGCCGATTCGGAGTCGCGATTCGACGCGAGGTGATGTTTCGGAGCGTGGGAGTGCTTAGCTGCCTTCGCGTAAGCTCTCGAAGTACTGGCGTGTTTGTTCGCGTTCGTCTCGCGGGAGGACTTGATCTTCGAGTGGGTCGCCTTCTTCGGTGATCGAGGATTCGATCACGCTCTTGATCTCTTCGCGGGTGAGGCCTTTGCGGTTGGGACCGTCGGCAAATCCGGCGATGACCGATTTGCCTCGTTTGACGTCGCCGCGGACTTGAGTGTCGTAAGAGTTCGTATCGGTTTCTTCTTCGGGGCGATCGCCCTTGCCTTGACCTTCTCCCATGCCGAACCCGGGCCACTGGCCATTGCCGAATCCGTTGCCCATGCATTGTTGGCACCCTTCGCCGTTGCATCCATTGCAATTCATTTGATCTTTGGATTGGGCGAGGTCATCGAGTGCGGATTGCAGGTCTTCGAGCTCCTCCATCGCGGCTTGCATCTCGCCGAGTTGTTGACTCATTTCCTGCATCGCATCTGCGGCGGCTTGTGAGTCGCCCTGTTGCATCGCGTCGGCGGCGTCCTGCATCGCTTTGGCCATCTGCTGCATCTGCTGCATCTGTTGCATTTGCGAATCGGCGGCTTCGGCTTTATTGAGTTTTTCCTGCAGTTTCGCCGCGTCTTCGTTGCGGCCCTCCCGTTTGGCTTGCTCGATTTGTTCTCGAAGTTGTTCTTTTCTCTGCTCGTGTTCGTTGACGGCGTCCTTCATTTGCTGGGCAAGCTTTTTAGATTGTTCGGCGAGCTTTTTGATTTCCTTTTCGCCCATTTTGCCGTCTTTGATGTCCTTGGCGAGCTTTCGGATCTCTTCGGCAGCGCTGGCGAAGTCACCTTTTCGAATCTGCTCAGCGATCTTTTCGGCTGGCCCGCCATCGACGCCTCTCATTTGAGATAAGGTTCGGCGGAGTTGATCGGGGGAGCCGATACGGTCTTTGCGTTCTTGGATTTGGTCTTTGATTTCGTTGAGCTGGATCAACGCGTCTTTTCGGTTGAGCGTTTTGCTGTTGGTAATCTTATCGAGCTGCCGTTCCATGTTTTGGAACAACTCCTGAGCCTCTTTGAGCCCCTTGGCTTCGGACGCGCGGCGTTGTTCGGCGATGCGTTTCTTCAGTTCCGCGGCGACCGATTTCACTTGGCGAACTTCCGAGGAGTCCGTCGCGGCCATGGTTTGAGTCGCGGGCGTCGCCGGTTCGACGACCATGATCATCGCGGCGAGAATTGGAACGAGCGAAAGAGGCAGCCAAGCGGAACGTCCGGCGCGAAGCGGAAATTTCTCGGCGATGTTGAGTGAACGCGCACGGTGGGTGGCATCATCGACGAGGGCTTCGGTGAACTGCGAGCGGGGTTGTGCGGGATCGCGGTCGGGGGTGTTTTCGGAGCAAACGGCCAGCGAGCTGCTGAGTCGTTCACGCAATCCAAATCGGCGGTCGACTTCGGTGGCGACGTCTGCGCGGGACGGTGCAAACCACCACGCGTGAATTCCCGCTGCGACAACGGCCAGCGTGAGCGAAGCGACCACCCAAGCGGTGACCCATTGGTTGGGCTCCACGCCTCCGCCGGTTCCATCGGATTGGATGCCGAACAAGCCGGTGAGCGTCGAGAGTGGTACGACCGCCATTGCCGCAATTGCGATGGTACTGACTAGCAGTGCAGCGAACACGGTCACCGCGAGCGTGCTGCCGAAACGACCGAGGATCAGCCGCCGGCGTGCCGAATCAACTTTGGAGAGGATGGTTTCGGTGGGCTGCAGAGACATTTTGATGATCCGTGGGCAAGTGCGAGTCACGCGGCGGAGTCGGCCGGACACAATCAAATTGTAGCGGTTTCAATCGAAATGACGCCCTCGCCGGCGCACAAAACCGGCGGTTTTGTGCCAGGAAGTCGGGGGGGCGGCGGTCAGGCGAACGCTGGGCAGTCCTGCGTGACACTAGAATCGGCGCAAAAAAAACGGCAGGTGAATACCTGCCGGATCAGCTGTGCGGCGATTGGCACTGCTTATTGATGGAACGTTCGCTCGGAATAACCGGGCGATTCGTGCGTCAGACGCTTAGTTGCTGACGCGTTCGACGTATTCGCCGGACTGCGTGTTGATCTTGACGACGTTGCCTTCCTTGATGAATCCGGGAACGAGGAATTCGGCTCCGGTTTCCATCTTGGCAGGCTTCGTCACGTTGGTCGCCGTGTCACCCTTGGTGCCAGGTGCGGTTTCGATGACTTCGAGTTGCACGTGTTGTGGCGGCTCGACGATGATCGCGGTGCCGTTGTAGAGCGTCATGGAGCATTCCATGCCATCTTTAATGTATTTCCAGATGTCTCCGGCAACGTCCCCGGTGACTTCGTACTGTTCAAAGGTTGCTCCGTCCATGAACACGTAGTCTTCGCCCTGACGGTACAGGAATTGGACCGTGGTGGTTTCGACGTCGGCGGATTCGAGCGAGTCGCCACCTTTGTAGGTGCGGTCCAGCGTGGTGCCTCGGATCAGGTTTTTCATTTTGCACTTGTACAGCGCATTGCCTTTACCGGGTTTGACGAACATCATCTCGGTCATCAAATACGGCTCGCCGTCGATTTGGATCTTTAGGCCTTTGCGAAAATCGCTAGTGTTGTACGTTGCCACGGCGGGCGTCACTCCCAAACGGAAAAGAATATCTGTGAATCAGGACTATCGCCATTTCGTTAGCGAATCAGCGTCCTCGGTGAATCCGAAGGCGGAAAGTTTAGCGACCGAAGGCACAATTGTCCTGCCCCTATCTGACAAAGATTTTCCGCGGAGCGAATCGGTGACGGCACGACCGTCGCCGCCGTTGCGGCCGCCGGGGCCGAGCGAGTCGGCGGACGAAGACCGGGCCGTTCGGGGCCGGTCGGGTCACCAGACCGGGCGGTCCGAGGCGGTAGGAATTGTCACTGCGAACAACAAATCAGCGTTCCAAGACGACCATCAATGGCTCGCGTCAATGCAAAGTGCGATCCGGTCCTCGGAAGAACTGCGCCGCGTCGTGGGGCTCGATGCTGTGGGGTCGGACGCGACGGAAGCGGGGGCGGACTACGGTTTTCCGGTTTTTGTGCCTCGCGAATTTGCGTCGCGGATGCGTAACGGCGACCCGAGCGACCCGCTGCTGAGGCAGGTGCTGCCCGTCGATAGCGAGGGGATGGATGTGGCGGGGTTCGATTCCAATCCGGTAGGCGATCTGCAAGCGAACGTGGCTCCCGGCGTTTTGCACAAGTATTCGGGCAGGGCGTTGGTGATCACGACGGGGGCGTGTGGTGTGCACTGCCGCTACTGTTTTCGTCGGTCGTTTCCCTATCAGGAGGCCGGTTCGCGGAGCGATGCCTATGAGCCGACGATGGAATACTTGCGAGGTCGCCCAGACATCGAGGAGGTGATCCTCAGCGGCGGGGACCCGTTGACGATGACGGATACCGCATTGGATGCGCTGATCGAAAAGATCGAGGCGATCGGACACGTGCGGCGATTGCGGATTCATTCGCGGATGCCCATCGTGATTCCTTCGCGGGTCAATTCGTTTCTGACGAGGCGATTGCAGCATTCACGATTGACCGCATGGATGGTGGTGCACTGCAATCACGCAGCCGAGATTGATGAGGAGACCGCCGCGGCGATGGGGCGGATGGTCGATGCGGGGATTCCCGTCTTGAACCAATCGGTGCTGTTGCGAGGTGTTAACGACGATGTGCAAACGCTTGAGGATTTGTCACGGGCGTTAATGGAGTGTCGCGTGATGCCGTATTATCTGCATCAACTCGACCGCGTATCCGGCGCGGCCCACTTTGAGGTCGACGCCGAGCGTGGTCGCGAATTGATCAGCCAGCTAGAATCGCGGCTACCGGGATTTGCGGTGCCGCGTTACGTGGCGGAGATCGCGGGCGAGAAGTCCAAAACGCGTTTGTAACTCGGCTCGCAGGTCGGAGATTGGCGTGTCGGTAAGCTCGCCATCTGCGGATGCACCGGTTGGTGAGCAGACGATATGCTATCTTAAGCGGGCTGGCGGCTCGACCCGATTGTTTGGACGCCTTTGCTTGTCGCGTCATTGTCGATCGCACGTGGATCATCACTCAGCGATTATCACTCAGCCACGAGATCCATAGAATTTGAACGCTTTCTTATCGAGATTGCCGACGCGGTGGAATCTACCCGCGGGATTGGGTTTTAAAAACAATCCGGTCTTGCAGCGTGAACTGTTGGTTAATTTGCGGACCAATCGGGCCTTTATCTTGTTGGCCGTGTATCAGGTCTTGCTCGCTGCGGTGACATTGATCGCGTGGCCGAGTGACGAGCGATTGGATTTGACGCAAAGTCCTCCATCGGCGCGACGATTAGTCGATCTCTTTTTTCTAGGGCAATACGTGATCGCGTCGTTGATCGCGCCGAGCTTTGCAGCTGGAACGATCTCGGGTGAAAAGGAACGGCAAACGTACGAGATGCTATTAGCCAGTCCGCTGCGTCCCGGTGCCATCGTGCTGGGAAAGTTGGTTGCGGCGCTGACGCATTTGGCGCTTTTGATCGTGGCGTCGTTGCCGATCATCGTGTTGTTTCTGCCTCTCGGTGGCGTGAGCGTTTACGAGGTTGCGGCGGCGTACCTCGGCTTATTCGTGTCGGTGATCTTGTTCGGCGCGATCGGAGTTTTTTGCAGCAGCTATTTTTCGCGGACGAGCAATTCGTTAGTCGTCAGCTATCTGGTGATCTTGCCTTTGGTGATCGGCGGTGTGTTGTTGTGGCAGTCGCTGGCCGCGGACGGGTTGCTGCGACTCAAGGTAATCGTTTTTGTGGTTCCCGCGTTTGCGATCTCGGCAGTGATCTTGATGACAGCGGCGACGGCCAGCCGTCTGTTGTATCCGCCGGACGTTGGCAGTGAGGGCAAAGAAATCATTGACCTCGAACAAGAGGCAGCCGAGGCGGTCGGGTTGGTGATTCAGCCGGACCAGTTTCCCGATCGATTATTCGCGCCGCCTCGCCGTGATACGTTGATGGAGGATGGTGCCAATCCGGTTTACGACAAAGAGATTCACGGAGAAATCTTTAGCCAAGGCACGTTGATGTTGAGGCTGGTGATTCAAATCAGCATTCTACTGGCGATCCCTTTGATGGGCGTGTTGTTGTTTTGGCAAACGCCGTATTCACCGTGGTTTGCGGTCTACGTGATTGTTTTCAATTTGTTGGTTGGCCCTGTTTTCTTGGCGGGATCGTTTACCAGCGAACGAGAGCGTCAGACGTTGGATTTGTTGCTGACGACGACGTTGTCACCGTGGAAGATCTTTTGGGGCAAGTTCATTGTCGGGTTCCGCGTCGCGTTTGTGTTGACCAGTTTTCTGGTCTGGCCAATGTTACTCGGGTTGGTATTGAATCCGGACTATTACACCAATTGGTTTTTCGTTTTCGGATTGTTTGCGGTGCCCGCCATCGTGTCTGTGGTCAACGCATTCGTCGCGATCACAGCGTCACTTTACCAGAACCGCACCGCGATGGCGTTGATGACGACGTACGTCGTGCTGATTGTACTTTACGTGATCCCACCGGGGCTGAGCACGTTGGCGTCGACGCTCGGGTTCTCCGCAACGACGCGAGGGTGGATTGATGTGATCGGTGTGACGAGTCCGTTTCGCGCATTGTTCGCGTTGCCGATGGATCGCAATCTGTTGCGTGTTGATGAAACGTCGGCGGCATATGCGGGAAGCCCGATGTTGGTCATCGGGTATTTTGTTTGCAGTGTCGTGTTGATTATGATCGCAATGTTTATGATTTCAATAAAAATGAAGCGTCTCGGTGGTCACCTTGAATGAATGATCACCGCGTGCGTCATTGCACATCGCAATCATCGACATGCGGTAAATCCGCTTTGTTTGCGCTAGGGTGGGTGTGTCTTTCAAGCGACACCATCGGCATGCGATGGTTTGCTAGCATTTTTGTTGGCGATGTCGGATGTCGGTTAACTTTTGCACCGGTGATTGTTTCGGCGTTGACAAACCAGGGGTTGTGAAACTAGCTTTCATGTCACTCCTCTTTGATTGAATTGGCATCCGATAATCGGGTGCTTAATTGCCCGTTCCTCTTCGACAAGGACTTCCGATGAGTGGTTCGTTTTCACGCCGTTGGATGTCAGAACCGCACTCGGAAACTTCGGGACCAGAGCAACATCCGGGTGATGACGCAGAAGGTGAGTCGTGTAGTGATTGCGATGGACCAGCGGCTAAGTCATTTACGGGGCCACGTTTGTCGAGCATGAAGCGACGGCACAGTGTGCAAATGCTTACTCCTCTGCATTACCAGCACGGTTATCAGTATCCGTTGTTGGTTTGGTTGCATTCGGCGGGACACAACGAGCGTCAGATCGAACAGGTGCTGCCGCACATCAGCACGCGTAACTACGTGGGCTTGGGGGTTCGAGCGACCCGTGCTACCGACGTTCGTGGTTGTGGATTTGATTGGCCTTGTGGACGTGATGCGACCGCTAAGGCATGCGAGGTTGTGTTGGATGCGATCGATCAAGTGGCCGAGGAATACTCGATCAATTCCGATCGTGTCGTGCTTGCCGGATACGGCAGTGGGGCGACGCTTGCCTGCCAAATTGCATTGCTGCACAGCGATCGCTTTGCCGGTGTGGTCCGAATGGGTGGCCGCTTTCCCGACGCGTCAGGTGTGTTTAAAAATTTTAAACGACTCAGAGAAAGACGCATGCCGATGCTGTGGCAACAAGCGATCAATGGCGTCGATGACGACCCTGAGTTGATGCAGCGGGATATCACGGCGGCGCAGTGCATTCGGGCCCAAGTCGAGATTCGGCAATATCGCGGCGACGAAGTTATGAATACTGTGGCATTGAAGGACATCGACCGCTGGTGTTTTGATAAGATCATCGCTCCGAAACCGACCGAGGCCTGTGTCGGCGAGGCCCCAATGGATGGCTCCGAATTCACCTTGGTGGATTTTTCGGCGAATTGATCCTCTTGAGCGAATTGCAACATGAACCCATCGACGAACGAACAAACACAACCGGCACCTGAAGCAGATAAACCGAAACCGGGCGGACCGAAAGTGTTGTTGGTCGATGATGATGCCGAAATTGTCGAAACGGTGAGCTACGCGTTGGAATCAGCCGGTTACGAGGTGATCGTGGCTCGCGATGGAAACCAAGGTCTCGCGCTAGCCGAACGTGAGAGTCCGAGTCTGATGATTTTGGACATGATGATGCCCAAACGCAGCGGTTTTTTGGTGTTGGAAAAGCTGCGCCGCGAGCTCGACCTGCCGCTCCCGGTGATCATGATCACCGGTAACGAGGGAAGTCGGCATCAAGCGTATGCCGAATTGCTCGGTGTGAGTGAATACATTCGCAAGCCGTTCTCGATGGATCGCTTGCTGGACGCCGTTGCCAAACTGCTCGCCAACCCGCCACAGACCGAGAGCGAGTAGCTCGTCTCGTGCATGAGGGCTCGCCGGTGTCTGCGTTCTCGATAGTCAGGGCCGCGAGGCCGTGTTACCGCGAGTCGGCTTTCCGGTTCTTGATCGCCGCGTGTCGAGCTTAGAATCCGCCCGGTGAGGTGAATTCGCGGTAGTCATCGAACTCGCTGTGGTGTTCAGCTGCTCGGTTTGAGAATCGCGTGAAGTCGCCTTCCCAGGTGAGGTCGACGTCGCCAACGGGGCCGTTACGTTGTTTGGCGATGATGATTTCGGCTTGGCCGGCGTACTGTGCCTTTTCATCGCCGCGGTGGTAGTACTCCTCCCGGTGAACGAACATCACAACGTCGGCATCCTGCTCGATAGCTCCTGATTCCCGCAAGTGGCTGAGTTTGGGGCGGTGGTCTTTGCCTTCTTCGGCTTGCCGGTTGAGCTGTGACAAGCACAGCAATGGGACCTCGAGTTCCCGTGCCATCCCTTTGAGTCGCCGCGCGATTTTCGAAACCTGTTCCTGTCGTGGGTCGCGTGAGTTATCTGGTTCGATCAGCTGCAGGTAATCGATTACGATCATTCCGAGGCCGTCTTGGCGTCGTTTGATCCGTCGTGCCGCGGCAGCAATTTCACTGACGGTACGGCTTGGCGAATCGTCCACGAAGAGCGGGGCTTGGCTGATCTCGTTCGCTTTGCTGACGAGTCGGTCACGGTCGTCGGAGGAGATCGTTCCGTTTCGTAGGCGGTGCCCATTAACGCGTGCCATTGAGCAAAGGAGTCGGTCAGCGAGTTCGATCGCCGACATTTCGAGGCTAACGAAGAGGACTGGTTCGCGTTGGATGCAGGCGACGTGTTCGGCCATGTTCATGGCGAGTGCCGTTTTACCCATCGAGGGGCGAGCGGCGAGAATAATCAGTTCGCCGGAGTGCAAACCGCCCGTCATCTGGTCGAAATCGGTCAGGCCGGTTTCGGCACCGCCGTCGACGTAGTCGTCTCGCATACGAGCTTCCATGCGATCCATCGCTTGGTGGAGCACGTCGCTGATCGCCGACACGGCGCTGGAGGAGCGTCCGTCCATGATCGCGAAGACTTTCTGTTCCGCCTGGGCACAGAGTTCTTTTGCGGTGCTGGTTTGTTCGTAGGCTTCGCGGAGGATTTCGGTGCTCGATTCGATGAGCCGCCGGAAGACCGCTTTTTCGGTAACAATCTCAGCGTAGTAGACCGCGTGGGCGGCGTTCGCAACGCTACCCGAAAGGCGGGCGAGATACGCGGCACCTCCGACCTTTTCGAATTCGCCCGAAGTACGCATGCGGGAGACGAGCAGCGTGATGTCGATCTTCTCGCCGGTGTCGTACATGTCACGCAGGTGACCGTAAATGATCCGGTTGGCGTCGTCGTAGAAATCGTCGGCACGCAGCGACGCGATCTCGTCACAGATGTCGGGCATCAGCAAGATGCTGCCGATCACGCCCATTTCCGCTTCGAGTTCGTACGGCGGTTGCCGTTGCAGAATTTCGCTCGCGGAGACCTCTTTCTTTTTCTTGTCGCGAAATCCCGAGCCCTTTGGGTTTTGGTCTTTGATCATCCGTGCGATAGCTATTTTTGAAAGGGAAAAAACGAAAGAGGTGAACGGTTTAAGTCGGCGGTCGCTCGCCGCCGGGCCATGCCAACGTTGGGCCAAGCGAACATCGGGCGGGTGGGACGCGAAAGGGATCGAAACCTCTCGTTTATTCTACGCCCGCAGCCTCGCTTCGACACGCGCGATGGCATCGGCCGCTGCCATTGCTGCGTCGCCACCGCCGATGAACTTGCCGCTGGCCAGCCACTCTTCGACCTTTTGTTGGGCGGCGATAGCACCCGTGTGGCTACGGCGTCCGAAGTGTTTGGCGATTTCTGTGAATGCGCTTCCGGTGTGTTGGCGGGCCAAATACATCGCGAGCGTTCGCGGTTCACTGACCCGTCTTGTCTGAGCTTTACCGCGAAGCCCGTCGCCTTCAAGCCCGAAAGCTTCGCAGACGGCCTTTTCGATCGATCGCAGCGAAGGTGCCGAACGCGTGTTTCGCATCAGATCCCCGCCGAATTGACGGATTTCGTCGATGGTGGGTTCGCGGCGAAACATTCGTTGCAGCATGCCGATTAAGTTCGCCACGCCGGTAACGGCACGCGCATCGCCACCGACCGCTTCGCTAACCTCCGCGAGCAATGCGGGGTCGCAATCGAGTACGCAGCGGGTTTTCACCAAACGGGTGAGCAGATTCAGGCGAGTTGCCGGATCGAGGGCGAGCAACGGGCAAACCAATCCCGAAGCCATCCGCCCGGCGACTTCACCGGTCAGCCCACGAATATCAGCGGGTGGTAAGTTGGCGGTGAATACGAGTGGCTTGCCAGCGGCGGCAAGCGTTTCGAGCGTGTACAGGGCTTCACGAAGTGTCGCGGTTTTTGATGCCAGGAAATGGACGTCGTCGATCAGCAACGCATCGACTTCGCGATACTTACGACGGAAGCTGACCAGTCCGGTGGAGTTAACCGACCCGACGAAATCATTGGTGAATTGTTCAGCCGTCAACACGATCACTCGTCGCATCCGTCGGCGACGACGGAACTCTTCGGCGATGGCCGCGAGCAAGTGTGATTTGCCCGTGCCGGTTGGTCCGTGCAAGAACAACGGAGTCGCGATTTCGGGTGTCGACATGGCCATCGTTGCCGCCGAGAACGCGAAGTCGTTGCAAGGTCCGGTGATAAAACTGTCGAGTGTGCGGCCGGCGGTCGGCAAAGACTCGGGGAGCGGCGTGCCGGCGGTTTCGCTCGGCGCGCGGCGTGAACTGTTGCGCGAACGTGGTTCGGAATCCCCGTCTTCGTCTTCTGCTTCTCCAGACTCATCGGCGCCGCGGATGAGTTTGGAATCGGAAAGCAGGGTCGAAAGTTTGCCTGCACCGGCTGACTTGTTGCGGCTGCGCGTTGATGGCGAACGCGTGTTCATTTTCGCCGTGCCGCGACCGCTCGATCCGCTGGTTGTGGATTTCGCTTCCGCTTTGCTGGGGCGTCCCCGACGCTTTTTGTTGTCCGTCTCTTCACCATCGATCAGTGAAGGTTGTTCGGTGGCTTGGTCGATTTCCAAGCGGAAGCGACCGTGGTCACCGAGTGCCATGACGGAAGCAGCACGAAGTTCGGTGGTGAAGTTCTTGGAGATGCGATCAGCCGCAAACGGGCCGCTGACTTGCAACACGATGACCTCATCGCCATCGTCAGAGTGCTCAACGTCGAAGCGGATCCCGTGCGTGAACCAAAGCCGGAACCGATCGGTCCCTATGCGTTGTCGCAAGGCATCAGCAAATCGCTCGATGGCCTCCTGCGTCTCGATGCTGCCTTGCGTCGACGACATACCGGTAGCGACAACTCCCTCTTGGATGATGGTGACGGAAGAGGTGATGAAAAATCACCCCTCCTAATTCGAAAAGACTCCGGCGAGCTTCCGACTGTTCAAGACAGCGCGGAAAAACGCGTTTCATTCAGCAAAAAACGGTATTCATAACCCGACCGGATTCGGATGTCTCTGTCGCTTCCACCATTTGGCTCTCCTGCGACGAGTGAGGCAGATTCTAGGTTTGCTAGCAAACAAGTCAAACCGTATCGCTCAAGTTTTCGTGTCCGTTTGCCGAGCGCTCTCACGCTGGAGGTTAGGCGTAGCAAATAACGGGTTGATCGGATTCAACCAATCCCTTCGCCACCTCTTAACAGTCGGCAAACCGACTTTCCGAACTAGTGGAAAATCTGTCGATAACCTGATCTGCATCAAAACTTCACGATCCAGTCGAGAAGGTAAACTCTTGCCAGCAGAGTAGTTGCAACGTGGTGTTGGTGCCAGATTGAAAATCCAACCCGCATTCGACATATCCGCGACGTCGCTGGAACCGAGAAATTCAACCCTAGGAGTCCGCCCGCGACTGGCCCCAAAATGCCACTTTGCAGGGTGGGTAGTTTGCGTCGATTGGGGAGAGGGTTCGCCGGGTGGGACTGTCGCTGAGGGCCGCGTCGAATCGAATCGGCGAAACCAGATCACACGATTGGGGGGAGTGGGGTCAGATGATCTTGTGTTGTGTCTCCCGATTTGGCTAGCTCTAGCGAATCTTTTGACGCTAACGACCATGATTCTCCCTTTTCCGCCCATAGCGAACTGCACCATGTCTCGAGCCCCAACTCTCTTCGTCTGCAGAGCAGTATTGTGTTTCGGGGTCACGTTGTCGGTTGGTTGTGCCTCCTGGCTCAATCGCGGCAACAAAGACGATAGCGAACATTTCCAAAAATTGCTCAAAGTTCCCGAACCGCCCGAGCTGATCCGCGAAGCTGCGGTTCCACATGGTTTGCAAGAAATTCGCGTCGATGGCGTGGCGGTGGTGAACCAATTGCCGGGGACGGGCGGTCCAGCTCTACCGTCGACGTTCCGAGATCGATTGTTGGAGGAGATGAAACGCAACGAAGTCGCCGAGCCGAACGAGTTTCTCGAACGTGACGACAACGCATTGGTGCAGGTTCGCGGTTTGATTCCGCCCGGTGCTCGCCGGGGCGACTCGATTGATCTGCAAATATTGACGCCACCGAAGACCGAGGCGACTAACCTACACGGCGGCTGGTTACTGGACACGCGCTTACGTCATCAACAAATTCTTAACAATTCCATCCGCAGCAGCGATGTGTTGGCGATCGGGACCGGGCCGGTTCTCACCCGCGGCGATTTCGACGGAACCGAAGACACCACGCTGCATGTGTCTGGCCGGGTTCTCTCGGGCGGTTTGGTGCAATCGGATCGCAAACTCGGTTTAGTGATTCGGCCGAAATATCAGCACGTGAAAATCGCGAAGGCGATTGCGGACGCGATCAACAATCGATTTTACTTTTTTGACGGAACGACACGGCGTGGGATCGCCAAAGCGGTCGAGGACGACTTTGTCGAAATTGACGTTCACCCACGTTATCGCCAGCACGAAGAGCGTCTGATGGCGGTGGTGCGAGCGATCACGGTGGCCCCCGAATCCAGTAGCACGCAAGCGAAGCTCGTCGATCTTGGGGAAAAGTTGCGGGTGCCTAGTACAGCCGCCGACGCAGCCTTACAGCTCGAAGCGATCGGCGAAGGCGCGATCCCGACATTGGTGGAAGCGACCAAACTATCCAACCCCGAGTTGCGGTTTTATGCCGCGGAGACGCTCGCCTATCTCGACCGTGCCGAAGCGATCGAGCCGCTCGTCGAAGGGATCCGCTTAGAGCCCGCGTTTCGTGCCCCGGCGTTGTCGGCGATGCTGGGCCTGAAGCAGGCGAAAGCCGTCTCGGCACTGCAGGGACTGCTCGACGAGAGCAGCTTGGAAACACGCTACGGTGCGATGACGGTGTTGCGTGATCGTAAAGATGCGCGCGACTCGCTCGGCGGCGAGAATTTGAAAGGGCAATTTCGTTTGTATCAAATCAAATCATCGGGGCCTCCCGCCGTCGTGGCCTCTTTGACGCGGAAGCCAGAGATTGTACTGATGGGCGAGGTTTCGCCACTGAATCTGCAATCGTTCTTCATCGGCCCTGCAGGATTGGTTGTTCGGCGGGTGGCTGCACACGATGCCGAGACCCCGGTCAATCAGACGCAGGGCGGCACCCGGCTGCGGATCAGCCGTTTTCGTCCCGGACGCCCGGACGCATTTGCCGAAGTCGAAGCAAATCTTGCGGGGTTGATTCGCGGCATCACCGAGGTCGGTGGCGGTTACGGCGATGCGGTCGCGACTTTGCGGATGGCAAAGGAGCAAGGCGTGTTGGTGGATCAGCTTGCATTTGACCCGCTGCCGAAGTCGCAACGCACGTATCTCCGAGATCATGATTCGTCAGAGGACGATGAAGAGCTCGAAGACGACGTTGATGAGAAAACGCTCTAGTCTCCTGGCGACTCGTCTAGGCTCCTCTTTGCGCTCATTCACGACGCGGATGTTGAGGGCGTGTCTCACGATCTGAGATTCGCCGGTTGCCGCACGGGTTCGGTGCCCCACCGTGCGTTCTTGGCAGCGTGCAAACATCCATGCGGGCGTGATTCGACCCTCTGCGGGCAACGCGATTATCTGTCAGTACGACCCCATACTCGCACCGGGATGCCTTCGCAGGATAGAATGCGGCCATGTTGAGATGGGTCCTGTATGACGTGATTGCAGGGGGCATCGGCGCGTCCGGTCGTCCGCTTTGGCGGGCGTTTACGTTGTTGGGTTGAATACGATGAATAAGAGTGCTCAAGCTCAGGCACCTCAGCCGCCACTGTCGACCAGCGAATTGAATCGCAAACGCGCCCACACCAAATTGCCCGGCGAGGACATGACCATCGCTGAGACGTTGCGGGTGATGGATGTCGCTCGCGAAATGCGCGAGCAGCGCGAGACGGCCGAAGAGATGTTTCGCCACGACGAAGTCCGTGTTCGTCTTCGCGAAAAATTGATGCGGACCGCGGCATTGTCGGGTGACCGTGTCACTGAGGCGGAAATTGATGCCGCGATCGATCAATATCTGGCAAATTTGCATACTTACGAATCGCCAGAGCCCGGATTCAAGAAATTAATGGCCTATTGCTGGATCTGGCGTTATCGCATTTCCGCAGTCGCGATTGCCGCCGGTGCCGCCGGCGCGTGGTTTTTCTTGTAGCGATTGCCACGTTGCTGATCTCTCTATTCATTTTCTTTCGCTGTTGATCTTTCATGCCGATCCCTGGACCTCACGTTCATCGCCAGCTTATCTCAGCTTATGACGAAACCGCGGCTCGGATCGAGCGGTTGCGTAGTCAGATGGGGCAAATCGAACAGCAACGCGACAAGCTCCAAGACGATCGCGAAAATACGCTCACGAAACTCGCCGAATACTACCTGCCCGATTTGTCGCCTGAGTCGGTTCAGAAAACCTGGGTCGAGATTCGTCCAACGATGCGCGAGATCCTGCTGCGAAAAGAAGGTCGTGTGCGAGAGCTGCGGGAGCAGTTGCAGGAGGAAGACAATTATCGCAACCGGTTGGAAGAGACGCTGCAGCAAGTCAACGAACGGCTCGATCAAGCCGAGCAAAGACAAAGCGAAGTGGCTGCGGAGGTCGAAGCCTATCTCGCCGAGTTGCCTGAGTTTGTTGAGTTATCCAATCGTGCCGCGGAGGCGGAAATCGCCCTGCAACGAGCGGAAGCTAATCTCGATGAAATTAGCCAGGACGCAGCGCGAAAGTTACCTGCCTATAACGAATGCAAGTTGTTTTCGTATTTGAAGGATCGCGATTTCGGGACACGCGAATATCACCATCGCGGGATGACCCGCCCGATGGATCGCTGGATCGCGAAGTACATCGGATATAACGAAGCCAAACACAATTACGACTATTTGACCAACACACCGGCGGCGATGCGAAAGATTATCGCCGAAGACCGATTGGCGTTGGGAACGGTCCTGACCGAACTGCAAGGCAGTCGCGACCGCGCGGCGAAAAAGTTCGGGTTGATGGCGCAGGTCAAAGCGGTCGAATCGCTCGCAAAGGAGCGAGAGTCAGCGTTGGCGATGCTTGAAACCGCCACCTCGGATTGCGAGTCGACGATGGCCGAGTTGAATGAACTGGAAAACCCACGTTGTGAGTTCTATCGCGAGGCGATTGATCTCTTTCGACGCATGCTTGCTGACACGCAAACGAGCGATCTGCGTCAAGAGGCACGGCGGACACCTGAGCTGACCGATGACCAGATTGTCGCGTCGCTACGGGGGATCGAGTCGATGCTCGATCAGAACGACCTGAGCACGTCGCGGCACCATGACGTGTTGCGTCAGGCACAGGAAGTTCATAACGCGGTTGGGCGATTGATTCAGCGGTTCCGGGCATCGGGATACGATCGCGCCCGCTGCCAATTTTCCGATGCACTCGATCTCGGCGTGTCGCTCGATCGTGTTCGCAGTGTTCAGGACGTGGATGAGTTGTGGGCGTCGATCCGTCGCAACCAGGGTTGGGGGCCGACCGCGGTAGACAAAATCACCTCTGTGGCGACGAACCCGATGACGCAAGTGATGATTAACGCGATGGCACATGCCGCAGCGGGAGCGATGAGCGAGCATGCGCGGCGTGCAGCGCAGCGTTCAAACCGACGCACCAACCAGCGCACCGGCGGGCGTGGTTGGTGATTTTTGCGGTTGCAAACCGATTTTCTGAAAACTGGTCTTGCGGTCATTTCCCTCAAATGGCGATATGCGGGGGGACAAACAAATGTCCGCATCGAAGATACGTGTGAGCGTGGAGTGCGATCATGCAGTTTCGTAAATCAACCTCAATTTTGAACCCGTGCCGGGAGCTTTCATTGAATAGCTATCGCCAAGAAAACAGCCCCCCACAATCACGTTCGCGTGGTGTTGCCAACCAATCGCGTCTGATTGCAGCAATCCTCGTGGCTCTCGGGATTTCGCTTATCAACGTCGGCCCCGCCTCGGCGCAAGATAGCCAACCATCGGGGTTTCAAAAGCTCAACCCGATGAACTGGAGGATGCCTTCCTTCCGTCTTCCCAATTTTTTAGTTCCCAACAGCGATCAAGAAAGAATCGTTGAACGCAAGGAAGGATTGGTCAGCGATATCAAGGGAACCGCTTCACGCTCATGGCAGCGAACGAAGGAAACCTTTAACCCGGCCCGTTTGAATCCGATGAACATGTTTGCCGGGGCGTCGGATACCGCCGAGACCAAAAAAGAGCCGGGCTTCTTCAGTTCGCTGCTGTCGCCTGCCCCACGGGAACCCGAAGAGAGGGTCGCGACCGTCAACGATTGGTTAGACCAAGAACGACCGAAATAAACCGCACATCACAACCGATCGTCTAAACCCGACGTGCCGAGCGAGAGAACTAACCCTCGATCTCGCAGGCACGTCGGGTTTTTGCATGCGCTCGTATGCCCGCTCGTCCGCGACGACCTTTTGTTGGCGTGATCTGGAAGGTTAGGTGCGAGTTAATGTCGAGTAGGAGCTCGCTAAGGTGGCAGTCCGATTTTCTTTGCATCGAATAGGACTTGATCGGCCAACGATGATCCAAGATTACTTGGGTTGATTCGGTGTCACGGTCAACAGCCGGTGGTTGCGACACATTCCTCCCCCGTCTTGAGTTTGAACCGACTCGCCATTGGTAGGGTGAAAGCGGTTATTTCGGGAGCCATCTCGGGGCTGTTTCAACTCGTAATCCGCTTCATCGCTACGACCGGAATCAAAACGTGACAGTCCGTGCTCATACTGAACACATGATGTGATTCTTATTCAGATTCGTGGCGGCAATTCAGCGGTAGCGCATTTTTGTGACCTAGTTTTTCAACAGGATTGAAGAGCGTCCGCTGCCAAACGGTTGGTTGCGCTGCTCAGCCAAGCCTGAGTCGAAACTCGGTTTGGGGTTGGAGCCTTCGTTGTATGAACTTCCTTTAAAAGCTGAATATGTTGTCATGACTGCTGTCGACAGCGCATCGCTCGACTCCATTCGCCGCAGCGTCTCTCCGCACGAGGACGTATGGTTTTTGTCTGGACCGACCGGACCGAGTGATTCACTCCAGCACACGCCGGTTGATCGCCAGCCGTTTACGGTGGGGCGACAGTCGGGAACATCAATGAAGCTGCAGTTTCGAACTGTCAGTGGGAATCATGCTGAACTGAGATTGATCGACGGACGATTGGTCATCCGCGATCTCGATAGTACCAATGGCACGTACGTCAACGGGAATCGGATTACCGAACCGACGTTTGTCAGTGACGAAGATCTGATTCACTTTGCCGAAGCCCCGTTCCGCATTCGTCGGCAATCACCGACCGGAATGACGGCGGGCACCATTTCTGAGAACGTGTGTGATCAAGCACTCGCGTTGGTTCAGTTCGATCGACTGATGAGTCAACGGCTTGTCCGTCCGCATTTCCAACCCATCGTGACTTTGAAGGGAGCCCGCTCGATCGGTTTTGAGATTCTCGGCCGTGGCAGCGTGTTCGGTCTCGAATCCGTTGGTGCGATGTTTCAGGCTGCCGAACAGCTCAACCTGGAAGTCGAATTGAGTCGTCTGCTTCGTTGGGAGGGCTTGCGAGTGGGCAGAGAGATTCCCGACCAACCGACCTTGTTCGTCAATACCCATCCAAAAGAAATGGAAGACGGCCAATCGCTGATTGATTCGTTATCCAAAGTACGCACGATGGCATCCAACTCCACGATCGTGTTGGAGATTCATGAGGCGGCGGTGACCGATCCCGCGTTCATGCGTCGATTGCACGCGTCGATGAAAGATCTCGACATTCGATTGGCCTACGACGACTTTGGCGCAGGGCAAGCCCGGCTGGCAGAGTTGATTGAAGCTCGTCCGGACTTTGTCAAATTTGATATCGGGTTGATTCGCGGCATCGACATTCACGATGTGAACCGTATGCGAATGTTGCAGTCGCTCGTGAAGATGGTGCAGGACCTGGATATCGCCGCACTCGCCGAAGGGATCGAAACGGTCGAAGAGGCGGAAGCCTGTGCTGAACTCGGATTTGATCTCGCCCAAGGGTTTTTCTACGGTCGCCCTGCACCGGCGTAAACGTTCGAGTGCTTTCGAGCAAATTCGTGGCGAGCGAGGCTGTCCGCGAAACGATCCGCCGCCAACCGACCGAGCCGCTCGCCTATTCGTGGCGGAGTGCGTCGATCGGGTTCATGCGAGCAGCACGGATTGCCGGATACAGTCCACTGATCAATCCGACCGCGACGGCGATCACAACCGCCAGCGGAATGGTTTCCAAGACGATCGAAGGTTGAGAGTCTCGGATCGCGCTGGGCAACGCCGCGAACTGATCGGGAAAGCTGGTTGAGATGATCAAGATTGCGCCGCGGTACATCGGAGGGCCGAGAAAACCGAGAGCGATCCCGAGAGCAGCCCCGGCAAACGATAATAAAATCGTTTCGATCAAGAACTGTCGCACGATATCCCGGCGTTTCGCGCCGAGGGCGCGGCGGATGCCGATCTCGCGCGTCCGTTCGGTCACAGAGGCGAGCATGATGTTCATGATTCCGATGCCACCGACGAGCAAGGAGATGCACGCGATCAACACACCGATTCCAAGAAACATCAAACGCAAATTGCGGGCTTGTTCGAGCAGTTCGAGCGGGACGACGACCGCGATGTCACCCAGATCACTGTGTTTGGGTCCCAAAATACTCTCGATCACCTTTGCCGTTGCCCGAACTTGGCTGACCCGCTGCACCTGCATTGTGATCTGATTGAGTTCCATGATCTCAATCTGAAACTGGCCGCTGCGCCGCGTAACGATCGTATCGCCGATGCGTTTCTGCATTGTTTGAAGCGGGATATACACATCGCGATTGAATTCTTGCGAATCCAATGACCCACCGATCGCGGCTGACGCGTTTCGTGATTCCAAAACACCGACGATGCGGTAGTAGTCGGTATGTTCGGGAACATACAACCGTTTGCCGAGAGGATCTTCGTACGGGAACAGTTCTCTGGCGATGTCGGATGCGATCACGCAAACGTTTTCATTGCGAGCGCCGTCGGCATCGGTGAGAAATCGGCCGCCACGGCTTTGCAGTTTCAAGCGATTGACGGTTTTGTAGCCGGGGGTGCATCCGACGAGTCGGCCGGAAATGAGTCGGTCGCCGCGCGTGAACTGTCGTTTGATTTCACGGATCGGGATGGCGGTATCGAGGGTCGGTAGTGTTGCGACGATCTGATCGAGCTCGCTGCGGAGCAGACCGTACTTGGTAGCCGACATCCCGGCGAGTTTTTCATCAGGCGGCTTGATGCTGCGGACGATGATCGTGGTCGCACCAAGCGATTCGATTTGTTTTTGCACCTGTTCGCTGGCGCCCTGGCTGATCGCCGTGAGCACGATCACCGACCAAACGCCGATCAGGATACCGAGCATTGTGAGGCCGGTGCGAAGCGGGTGCAGCGTGAGACTTTTGATTCCCATGCGGATGGTGCGAAGCCAAATTAGCATGTCAGTCCCTGTTTGTTCTTAACCGCGAGGGCGGCGGCAGCTTGCATTTCTTTGGCGAGCGTGCGCCGTTCGTCACTGACCGGTTCGTCGCTGTAGAGCATGCCGTCCTTAAGGCGGACGATGCGGCGGGCGCGTTCGGCAACGTCGTCTTCGTGGGTCACGAGAATGATCGTACGCCCCTCGCCGTTGAGTTGGTCAAACAACGCCAAGATTTCGTCGGTGGTGACGCTGTCGAGGTTACCGGTCGGTTCGTCCGCAAGAATAAAGTTGGGGTCGTTGACGAGACTCCGCGCGATCGCGACGCGTTGCTGTTGACCACCAGAGAGCTGATTGGGCCGGTGGTCGAGACGGTCGCCGAGGCCGACCAGTTCCGCCAGGTCGACGGCGCGTTTGCGTTCTTTCGCTCCGAGGAGTCCCTGGTAATACAACGGGACTTGAATGTTCTCGACTACCGTGAGTTGTTGAATCAGGTTGTACGACTGGAACACGAAACCGATTCGACGACTGCGGATTTCGGCGAGTTGATCGTCCGACATCAGGCTAATGTTGTCGGCACCGAGATAGAGGTTTCCAGCGGTAGGCTGATCAAGACAGCCGAGCATATTTAGCAGCGTACTCTTGCCACTGCCCGACGGACCCATGATCGCGACATAGTCGCCCTCGGGAACGTTGAACGACACGCCGCGCAGTGCGCGTACCGTCTCGCTTTTGAGGACATATTCTTTCGTCAATCCTTCGATGCGCGTTGCGAGAGACGAACCGCTCATGCGGCTGGGTTTTCCGGTTTGTTGGGCCGTGAGCCTGGACGCTGTTTGCCGTCGCCACGACGGGTATTCGTCGGCATCGTTTGGGGAATCGTCTCCACCTCCTCGTCAGCTTCGGTTTCGGCATCCGCGATGCTGGAGTCTCCCGGCGGAGACTGAAGGGCAACCATGTCGCTGTTGTCTTCGACGACGACATCGGGCAAGTCCATCAATGACAAATGATCGCGAAGGTTCAAGACAGCTTGTTCACCGGGAGCGAGCCCCTGCGTGATGCTGGCCATGGTGTCATTGGTCGCAGAAATGCTGACTTCGCGGGTTTCGAATTTCTGTTTGCCGGTTTGGACGAGCGCAAACATCTTTTTGTCGTGTTCGTAAATCGCTTGGATCGGAACTTGGATCGCTTCGGGAAGCTGTTCGACAAAGATCTCGACGGCAGCGGTCATGCCCGTTCGGATGACTTCCGGCGGGTCGACGATTTCAACGATTACGGCGTACTCTTTGATCGAGGAACTGAACCAACTTCCCGGTTCGGCGTAACGGTTCACTTTCGCGACGTGACCCTTGAGAACCATATTGGGAAGGGCATCGATGCGGATCTTGGCCGCCATGCCTTTTCGCAAAAGCGTGATACGGGACTCGTTGACTTTACATCGCACCTGCATGCGAGTCGGGTCGGGCAGCCGAATGATCGCTTGGCGTTCGCGAATCACCGCACCCGGCTCAACAACAAACTCCGCGTTTCCACCCCGGCTGCTGAATTTGTTGGCGTGAACGACGACGCCATCGGTCGGAGCCTTCATCACGCACATCTGGATTTGCTGTTCGATTTCGGCGAGTTCGGTTCGCTCTTCGAGCAATTTTTCTTCGGCGGCGGACAAGTTCGCTTTTGCTGCATCGATATCGCTGTCGTATTGCACGAGCATTTTGCGTTTGGTCAGCTCCTGGAGTACTCGCAATCGTCCCTTCGCAGCGTCGAGCTGGTTTCTCGTGTTGGCGAGCGCGAATTTGTCGGCTTCGAGTTGCAGGGCGTTCACGAGCCCTTTGGCGACCAGACGTTCACTGCTTTGCAAGGCGAGTTGTGCTTTGCGGAGTTCCTGTTCGGCGACCGCAATTTCGCTGAGGATCGCTTTCTCCTCGGTTTCGTAGATACCTTCGAGGTATTCCTGACGCGAGATTTTGGCCTGTTCGAGAAGGGCGACCGCGGTAGCCAAGTTTGCCTCGGCGGTGATCACTTCGATCCGGTCCTCTTTGAGTTCCATTTCGAGGTTGGACGAATCGAGTTCGACGAGTTTGTCGCCCTTTCGGACGCGGGTGCCTTCGTCGATGACCCACAAGATCGATGTTCCGACGTTGCCGCGGGATCGAATTTCGCAAACGACTTCGGTGTTGCTACTGCTCTCGATCTCGCCTTGCTCGATGATCGTGTGGTCGAACGGGGCGCTCGTCACTTCGCTGACGATCAGGGAATCCGGCGAAATTTGTTTCTGACGCTCGGTGTAGACGTCGTACCCGTACCATCCGGCGCCCGCGATCAGGGCCGTCAATACCAACAATACGATCTTCGCTCCACCACGACGCTGGACGCGTCCGTGGAGGACAGACTCGGTGGGAGAAAGCATGGGGAAGGAGGGGAAGCTTGGGGAGGCGGGACGCTAATCGGTGAGGATGAAACCCCGCCCGACGCCGAAGTGATCGGTTTTTCTCGCAAACGATCTGGTCTTTCTACGGTTGCCGGCCGCAATGGGTCGTCCCTAATAGCTTAGTTACGCGTCAAAATATTGGTCCGCGTCGACCCCAAAATTTTCCGGTAACTTCGCAGCCAGTTCCCCGGCATCGAGTGCGTATTTAGCGTTAATTTCGACTTTGACGCCCGGAGCCACCTTACCGCCGGCCTGTTCGATCCAGCCACGATGCAGATCCGCAATCGCCTGCTTGGCGAGCAGAGGGGTGTCCGTTTCGGCACCGTCCGCATTCTTGACCGGTGCGAACGCCTTGGCCGGATCGACTTCGTAGATAATCGTCTGTTCAGCGGATGGCAGCAGGTCGAAGATGAATGTTTCGAATTTGGTCGCGTTGGGGGTCTCCGGCTCGACCAATTCGCCTGACTCGGCGAGATAAGGGACTTTCTTGTTCGCCCGGTGAAACGGCAGCGACGTGGCGTTGTTACGTTCTCGATCGAGGAAGGCGACATCGAACAGGTGGACGGCGATGCTGCCGGCCCACAATTTGAGTCCGCCCGTCTCGTCGGTCATTTCGGCGGCTTCGTCGGGCAGGTCACTGTATTCGATCACGTGAGTTCGGCCATCGACCTGAACGACGTTGCCCACTTTCTCTTTGGGATACCGTTTGCGAATGACTTGCGAGGTCATTTCGCTTCCAGAAAGCAAGTGATGACCGATAAATTCGGGATCGCAGAGCGTGACGAGTGGGTTGTCGACTTGGAAGTAGAACAGGTGTTTATGTCCGTTCGCTTTCATTCGTTCCAAGCATCCGTTGCGATCGAGTGCGCGGAGCGTGCCTCCGTGTCCGTCGGGGCTGAGTGCGAGGGAATCTTTCGACGCAAGCAGTAGTTTGCCGGATTCAGCATCGACGGCGGGCATCGTGCCCTGTTTGAAAATGATGACTTGGTCTGCGGCGAGACCAAGGTTGTCGTTCGATTCAAAATAGGCACGCGTGTCCGCGTCGGTCGCTTCGCTGGTCATGATGTACCAGGGAATCGCGACACCGTAACGGCGTTGGGTCGCGAGCAAACGGTCAGCGAAAATTTGGAACAGGGTTCGTCCGCTCAGCGGGCCGACCGGAAACATGCCTTTGGGCGAATCGAAACCGAGCCGCGTGCCTTGTCCACCGGCGACGAGAATGGCGGCGATCTCACCGGCTCGGAGGGCCTCTTCGCCACGTTTCCGGGCTGCTTCGGGCGACCAATCCACTCCCGTTCCGTCGGCGGAAACGGCCAGTGGGAGCGTGGCACCCTTGGCCATTTCGGCAAAGTCAATTTGCTCGTCTTCGCCCTTGATCAGACGTTCCAATTCGTCCAAGTCGATCGCTCGGACTTGGGCGGCGAGAGACTCCCGCGCGTCCGCGTCGAGTTCGTTCCAATAACGAAGCACGTGGGTCTGATTATACGGAGCCAGAATCTCGGTGAGTTCTTCGATGTTGGTGGGCATGACACGTGATCAAAAGAAGGTTTCGGAAACGGTGGGCGGACGAGACTTGATACGGTTCGCGGTCAGAACCGTTGCGATGCAAAATTGACGCCGCTCAAAGCATACTGAAAACTAAGAGGGGATGGAGAGCCGGTTCCTACCGGCCGAATCGAGGCGGTCCGGTGGGATGTCGACCTACATGGTTTATGAAAATGCTTTAGCGGGCAATTCGTTTCATTGGACTACAAAACCTACGAGTGAGCTGTGACCTGTAAAGCCCCCGGGCAGTGCACGCTGGTAGGCCGCTTACCGGCGTGTTGATTTCGAAACTCGACACGCGTGTGAGGAATGGTACGTAATCCCTCACTGAAGGCTGGGGTTACGAATTGATCGTTCAAATCCTGAATCTCGATTCAACCACACGTTGTTTCGCGTCGTGCCGGAGGGCAACAACCTGACGCTAGCGTCGAAACGCGTTGCAATTTCAAGATCGTTCGAGTTGGACGACGGCGAGTGCCTTGTCGCTGATATCTTTGCGGCACCAAGCACCTTGCCAACGGATTTTGGCGACCGCTTTGTACGCTTGCAGCTTCGCCGCGCTGATTGTGTCTCCCATGGCGGTGACGCCCAGGACACGTCCGCCGGTGTTGACGACGTTGCCGTCAACTAGGCTCGTACCGGCGTGGAAGACTTTGACGTCTTCCATCGCGTCGGCGTTTTCGATGCCGGTGATTGTGTGTCCTTTTTCATAGTTGCCCGGGTAGCCTTCGCTGGCCATCACGACGCAGATCGCAGGACGAGGGTCAAACGTCAAACCGTCGAGTTCACCAAGGCGCCCGTCCACCGTTGCTTCCATCACGTCCACAAGATCCGTTTGCAAACGCATCAGCAGCGGTTGGCATTCGGGGTCTCCGAAGCGGACGTTGAACTCAAGGACTTTAGGGCCCGCGGGGGTGAGCATCAGGCCGGCGTACAAGACGCCTTTGAACGGGCGTCGGGCACGCTTCATCGCGTGAACGATTGGGACGAGGATACCGGATTCCACATCGGCGAGTGTTTGTTCGTCGAGAACGGGAGCCGGGCAATATGCACCCATGCCGCCCGTGTTCGGGCCGGTATCGCCATCGTGGGCGGGTTTGTGATCTTGTGCCGTCGGGAGTGTGAGGATGGTTTCGCCGTCCGTGATCGCCAACACACTGACTTCGGGGCCGGTCAATCGCTCTTCGATGATCAGTTCTTTGCCAGCGGCACCGAACTCTTTGCGAGCGGCGATCCGGTCGATCGCCTCGAGTGCTTCGCTACGTGTTTCGCAAACGACGACGCCTTTGCCAGCGGCCAAACCGTCGGCTTTGACGACGACATTGACCGGATCGGTCGGTTCGCTGTAGCGGTCTTTGATGTATCGCATCGCGTCATCGGCGGTGCGGAAAGCGCGATAGTCCGCGGTAGGAATATCAGCCGAACGCAGCAGGTTCTTGCAGAACACTTTGCTGCCTTCGAGTTCCGCCGCGGCGCTCGATGGGCCGAACACCTTCAGCCCCGCGGCCTGCATGTCGTCAACCAATCCGGCGACCAGCGGTGCTTCCGGGCCGACGACGACCAATCCCACGTTGTTCGACTTTGCAAATTCAATCAGCGCCTCGTGATCGGACTGTGGGATGTCCACATTAACCGCGTCGACGGACGTGCCAGCGTTGCCGGGAGCGACAAAAACTTTGTCGACCCGCGGACTCTGGTTGATTTTCCACGCCAGCGCGTGCTCACGACCGCCGCTGCCGACGATCAAAACGTTCATTGAATTCATGGAAGACGGACAGGTGGGGAAAGGTGTGGCCCGAAGTCGCCAGACTTTGGATCAATGGATGATTAATTCAAAACTCCGGCGAGTTCGGTTTCGCGACTCTTACGAAGTGGTGGTAGCAAGCTTGTCCAGCATAACCGGATCGGTCGGTGTCGGAGACATGGGGTCGAGCCCGATCGTGCCGACGAGCGACTTGACATACTTGTCCGATTCGGCGATCTGACGCTGCTCGGAGGCGTACGCCAAACGTGCCTTCAGTCCGAGACGTTCGACCGCCTCGACATTTTCCCGGCATGCAATGTACGTCTTCAGCCGTTCTTCGCAGGCTTTCCAGTGCTCGATATCACGAGCCTGTTTTGTCGTCAAACGCCGCTGATACCAATCGCTGGAGATCAGCACATCGCGGTCAAACAACCGGCGGACTTCGGGCGACTCGATCGTGTGCCCGTTGTGTTCGCCCTTGACCATGATGTCGAGGACCGCTCGCAACGGCGGGCACGCGAGTTCGTAACCGAAATCGTTGTAGTAGTTCTTCGATACACGAGCTTGGGCTTCGGCGATCTGCAAAATCCCGTCGGCGAACGAATCTTCGTCTTGCGTTTCGGGACGCAGGATAGATTCGGTGAAGACTTTGACCGGGTTGTCGAAGACACGTGCGAGATAAGTCCGCACGAACTTTTCCGTGATTCGATAGCCCAATCGGCTGCCGGGGATCAAAGTGCCTTTGTAGGTGAAATCTTCGATCTTTTCGAGCATTCCGTCGGCGATGAGATTCTTAGGATCGCGTTCGGCGGGAGACATACGGCACCAAACTTCTGGGATCAACAACGAGATATCATGGCCGACTTCGAAGTGCGGCCCGATGTATCCCGCCGGCGTGCTGAATCCGCCCAACTGCGTCAACACCATCGATACGATCGCGGAGTTCAGGTCGATCGCGGGGTGTAACGCGTTGAACGGACCCTTGGTGAGTGCGCCTTCACTGCCCGCACCGGTGGTGCTCGGGCTCTTGCCCGTCAGTGAGCACACGTAATCCATGATCAACTCAGGCAGCTCTTGGTAGTGCAGCGGTGAGTAGACGGCGAGCGAACGGATGCCGGCGTCACGATCCGGTGGATTATTGCGACGTCCCGAGAGCACGGCGCCGACCGGAGTCAGCACGGGTGCGCCCGGTTTGAGTTTGCGATTCAACTGTATGCCCCGCATCGCCACGTAGGTATCCAGATAACGAACCATGTCGGGACGATCTTGGAGATACCGTGGGTTCTTCGTGCGGGCACCGTTGACGATTCGCGGGTCAGCGGTGCTGACGACGAAACCATCTTCGGCGGCCGCCGCCTCTTCGAGCAACTGCCCCATCGGGCCGGTGAATTTATCGAACTCGATCGCATCGCGAGTGATGTCGCGGGCTTGGCTGCTCGTCAGCGGTTCGAAGTTACTAATAAAGTTGCCTGGGCCAGAGAGGTCCAATTCGGTTTGCTTGTCGAGTCCGCGATGAACCGCGTCGTCGGGACGCTGGAACAAGCGATATTCACAGTTCTCGACAAACTTGTAACTCCCCGATTCGGCGATCATCGACCCCAAGTTCTCGATGCTGGTGGCGGGAATGATGATGCTTGCCGAGATGTCATCTTCACGCTGCACCTTGGCCGCGGCGATGAAGTCCTGGCGGAGTTTGAAGGTTCGCCAGCGGGCGTCCATCAAGCCGACACGCAAGTAGGTTCCCACAAGGGTGCGGTCGCCGATCTTCAATTCGTGACCGGGTGATCCGTTGACGATATCAACGCGGAATTGCTCGCGCCAGTTCGATTCGGGGCTGGTGCCGATAAATCGTTTGACGATCAAAGCGATTGCGTAAACGTGTTCCGGAATGCTTTCCAGCCATTTGTTGTAGGCATCGTTGTATTCGGGCGACGGGGTGAGCAGTTTGATGACGCTACCGAGCGACCGTTTCGGGTCGAGCACTCTGCGGGTCGGGCGTTCTGCGTAGACCTTCGCACCAGCGGCGCCGGGAGCCCAACGAGTGCTGTAATCCTTCGCAAAAATCTCGTCGACGAAAGCGAAGTCTTTGTCGTGGTCTTTGACAAAGATCGGGCCGTAGATCATGTAGTCGCGAAGGCTCTTGCTGATTTCGCTCTTACCACCACCGCTCACGGTACATGGTTTGTGGCAGAACACGCCCTCACCGGCCGTTCCGATCAATCGCCAACTCGGTGCGTTGGAGTGTTTCGCCAATTGCAGTTTGTAACCGCTCGGTGCGATGTAGATTTGCTCGGGAGACAACGGGATCGATTGCGTCACGCCCGCAGCATCTTTCCAACGGATGTGCCGATGGTGCAGTGACGCGAATGCGCTTTCGGGAATGTAGATCACCTCGGGATGCAGCTTATCGATTCCGTAACCTTCGGGTTGGATATCGATGAAGTCACTGCAATTTTCGGCGACCTCCGCAAAGGTCTGGCCGTTGTAAAGTCGGCTTTTGACTTGGAAGTGATCGCCGAGCGAATAGGAGGCGAACGCGAGAGCTCCACCGGCGTGTTCTTCTTCAGCTCCGCCCATCAAATTGGCCGCGTAGCTGAGTTGCGTTTTGACTTCTTTCTTGCAGTAACCGTAATAGTTGTCTGCGATCAAAGTCACAATCACACCGGACTCGTCACGGCAGGTCAGCTTGAACGCCGAGCCGTCGTTGTAGAGTTCGGATTCGGACTTCCAGCACATCCGGTCGCGTCGTTGACGTTCGGTAGCATCATCGTAATGGGGCAGGCCAACTTCTTTCTTGGTCAGTTTGACCAGGTGGGTGGCAAGAATCACGCACCCGGTGTGGCCGCTCCAGTGCACCACATCGAGTCCTGCGTCACCGCCGGCTACGAGTGGGTCGCCGGCGTTGCCAAAGATCGATTCGACGAAGTCGAGGTTGCTGCAGTTGATGCCGGGCGTGAAGAATCGAGTCTCCATCGTCTTGAACTCGCTCACACCAGGAACGGCCGGTGCCACGAGTGGTCGCAGCATGAGTGAGACCCAGGTGCGGGCCGGATCATGCATGTCGGCGGTGTACGGCAGCATCAAGTCCTCAGCCGGTGGTTTCATCGCCGCTTGAAATAGCTTGATGAAGGTTTCCTTGGGAACGGCACGTTTGTCACCGGGGATGGGCAATCCGCCTTCGACGACGTGAAAAGTGCCCGCCGTGGTTCGGCGGTCCGACTTCGGATTATTTAAGACGCCGTTGAAACAGCGATAGGATTTCACCAGATCGCTTTCGAAGTTGTTTTTACCTACCGGTAGGCTGAGTTCTCTGGCCAAGCCGTGGCGGTCAAGAGATAACGAGCGATGGGGCAGTTTGAGTGATTCGACTTCTTTGCAGCCGGCAAAGTAAGTTGCCAAGAATGCTTCGATGCGGCCGTCGATCGGCGGCTGGTGTTGACTGAGGATCGCGTTGCGTTCGCGGAAACTTTCCAGCAGCTCTGGAGGAAGTGCCCATTCGGGGTGCTCCTGCTCCGATTCGTGTGGTGGCGTCAATCCCGCCATCGCGAGTTGAAAAGTCAGATAGCTTTGACGGCGTTGGCGTTCCGCTGGCGAAGAAGCCAATCTGGCGTCCCAACCCACAGCTCGCTGCAAATCTGCGGGGTCACGAAGCAATGACATGGAGAGTCTCCCGAACTCGGACACGGTTGTAAGTGAGAGTCGCCCCGAGGGCATCTTTCTCATTGCGTCTCAGCTTAGCAAAAGTGCGAAAAAGACAAAGCGGGCGGGGGTGCGACAGTTCGCATCGTCGCAGAGTCGTTCACTGTCATCGCGGTTGGTAGCGATTCGGGGTTCCGCTCAAGTCGATGGACTTATGTCGATTCAGGTGTCGGTATCGGGTGTGTCGGTTGGGCCACCCGGTTCCTGGCCCGGAGGGGGTGGATTCTGCCGTTCCTGGATCTGACGAACGGCGCCTTTGAGCGACTCGAGCAGTCGAGGGATCTGGCCTGAGGCCAAAAACACGCGGGCGCTGACGGCGGATTGCGGAAAAAAGCTGGTCAAAAAATCCAGGCCGAATTCGGTCGCCCCGTGTCCGATCATCACCCCGTTGGCATATACCCCCGACAAAACCTCATCGGGCAGCTTGAGGTCGTCATAGATCTCTTGTGGAGTAGGGCGTTTTTGATCCGGGTTCTGATTGGTCGGCGGGGCCGGCGGATCCCCAAATCGGCCCCGGTAGATATCAAGATTTTTTTGCAAAGCTTCGACGAACTGAGGCATCACGGCGTGGGGAATCACGACCCGCGACGCCACGCGATGGGGCCGGCCGATCGTTTGTAAAAAATCAATGATGAATTCGTTGGGGCCGGTGATCACGATCGCCCCGGTGCTGAAGCATCCGCCGGCGACGTGCTCGGGTACCCGGGCGCGGAGCGCGGGATTTTCGTCCGGTGCGGGAATTTCGGGAGTCGGTTCAGAGTTTTCGGAATTCATGAGCAGGGCCAGTGAATGGGAGGACCAATCAGGTGGAGGTCTGGGTGAGTGGGGGATTGAGGCGGCGGCGATCTGCGACACGGATCGCCGTAACACGACTCCGAACACTCGGAGGGAGTGAACTTAGCCTGCCGAGGTGATCGCTTCGAGGAGGCTGGCCGCTTTGACCCAGGTTTCTTCCGTTTCGCGTTTCGGGTCGCTGCGGGCGGTGATCCCGCCGCCGACCGGAAAATCCCAAACCGACGCACCGGAGGAAGTCCGCCGCTGGGTCACCGTGCGGATCAATATATTGAAATCCGCGGCGCCGCTGAGGCTGACGTATCCGAGCGATCCGCAGTACGGCCCCCGTGAACGATTTTCGAGTTCAGCGATCGTCCGCATCGCTTCCACCTTGGGCGCACCCGTGATGCTGCCGCCTGGAAAACATGCTGCCAGCAGGTCAGCGACGGTGGCATCCGGATCGAGCACGCCACGCACCGTCGAGACAAGGTGTTGAACCCGCTGGTAGCGTTCGAGTTCGCAAAGTTTCGTCACCTCGACGCTGGCGTCGGTGCACACGCGCGAGAGATCGTTGCGCATCAAGTCGACAATCATGATGTTTTCGGCACGATCCTTTTCGCTGGCGAGCAACTCAGCGCCGAGTCGCGTGTCCAGCGTTTCGTCGCCGGTCTTAGCTACCGTCCCCTTGATCGGCCGCGTCACGACGGTGCGTTCGCCCTCGGAGCCGATACGAACCTGCAGGAAACCTTCTGGAGACGAACTGATGACTTGGTATTCGCCGGCGTTAAAATATCCGGCATAAGGCGCCGGGTTGATTCGGCGGAGTCGACCGTACAGTTCTGCCGAACCACAGGTCGCGGGATGCGATAGCGTTTGAGCGAGATTGACTTGAAACGAGTCGCCGCCGTGGATCCTTTCAACAATGTCCTGGACACCAGCGGCAAAGCTTTCATCGGTGAAGTTGCTCGTCACGGCCTGTCGACCCGTCTGCCCGGCCCCTGTGAACGGTTTCGTGTCATTGCCGGCCAAGGAGGTGTTTTCGCCTTCGATCCACCGCATCACTTGGTCAGCGCGATGATTCGCTCGGTCAGGATCGAGCTCAAAGGTTTCGCTCAAACCCGTGCTCAGCAACCAGGCTTGGCCGAGTTGGTGGTCCGCCGCGATTGTCCAGTCATAAAGGCCGATCGCGAGTCCGGGGATGCTTGTGTTTGGTGTTGTTGAATCAGCATGCCGTTTGGGATCGTGACGAAGTGTCGGTTCGAGCCACCAAGCGGATTCGTATGCCAGCAAGCCTGCGATGCCACCCCAGAATGGCGGCAGTGCAGCGGTGGCCTCGTCAGATCGGGTGGTGTATGTAGGTGCCAAGTGTTGAAGCTTGCGACACCATTCATGCAGAACGGGCCAGGGGTTGGGGGAGTCCATGTCCGCGCTGCACCACGCGACAGGGTCAGCAGTTAGAAACGAGTACCTTCCGCGGTCGAACCCGTTGTCGGATGCCGAATCCAGCCACAAACAGTGCGGAAGCATTCGCAACCGATCAAACACCGGCGAGAGATCGCAGGAGTGAATCAGATCGAGCTGGCGAGCGACGGGAATCGTGTTTCCGGTTCGCAATGGGGGGATGTCCTGTGTCGCGTTGCAAAATGGGGCGGCGATGGGGCGCGTCTGTCCAACGGAAAACTGGACAGCATTCCGGTATCGGTTTCGGCGATCTTGTTCGCGGTGGAATCAAGATCCTACGTCACCCATGCCAGGTTTGTCGAGAAACGCTCGGTGTCGGCATTTGTGTCGATCGGTGAGCGAATCGAATCGCCAATACAGCGGTCTGCTGTTGTTCAGTATGCCGCGGCCGTTGTTCAGTATTTTAGGGTTCGTAGGAACATCGCGAGGATGCGATCGAAGAATTGGTGTGTAGACGAGCAAACACATAGAGCTCGGGATCAGTTATCCTTTGGCGAAAGTTTTTACTTCCCGAGACTTCTAACAGAAGAATTGACCATTTTGTCTGCTAACCGATCCGAATCACCGTCAGGCTCGAGCGGTCTACCCGCCACGTCGCGTTTAGGGTTATCGCTGTTTGCCGTTTACACGCTTATCTACCTCGGCTTCGTTCTGCTCAACGCTTTTGCCGCTGACACGATGGAGACGGTCGTGGTAGCGGGTTTGAATCTCGCGATCGTTTATGGGTTTGGGCTGATCATCGTCGCGATCGTGATGGCATTCATTTACGGATTCGCGTTGCGGGGTGATTCAGAAAGTGCAGCAGTGGATCGCACAAGTGCCGAGTCACGTGACGGCGAGGGGGACACGAAATGATTTATGATCCCTCGATTACAGCAGTGGTGGTGTTCTTTCTGTTTGTCGGTTTCACCGTCGGACTGAGTTTTTATCTAGGCAGTAAAGCGAAATCGTCTGCGGGGTATTTTGCCGCGCATGGTCAGATTCCTTGGTTCATCAACGGGGTCGCCTTCGCGGGCGATTACTTGTCGGCCGCCTCGTTCCTGGGAATCTGCGGGATGATCGCGGCCTATGGGTACGATGGTTTTCTGTACTCCATCGGGTATCTCGCCGGGTGGATCGTGGCGTTGTTCGTGATCGCCGAACCGATGAAACGGCTGGGCCGATTCACCTTTGCCGATGCTCTCGATGCGAAGTTCAATTCGCGTGGAATCAAAGCAGCCGCTGGGATCAGCACGTTGATTGTCAGCGTGTTTTATTTGATCCCGCAGATGGTCGGCGCGGGCGTTTTGATTCAGCCGCTGCTCGGGTTCCCGCATTGGGTGGGCGTAGTCTTGGTCGGGTGCGTCGTCATTACGATCGTGGTCACGGCCGGAATGGTGTCGACAACGTGGGTGCAGTTTCTCAAGGGCTCGTTGTTAGTCGTCTTCAGCACGGTGTTGGTCGTGCTGGTGTTGAAGCAAGGGTTTCAAACCGATCGCGATGCTTTTGAAACGATCGGGCCGCTCGATTCCGGGGTGGTCAACGCCAGCGGTGAGATTGATGATGCGGGGCGAGTTGCTGTAGCAGCGGGGCGTTCGCTTTTTGCGGGCGGGGACTCGGAAGACGGTTGGCTGAATTCGGGCCAATATGTCCGCTTTGCATCAACGGTCGATGACGGTTTCGACGTATATAAAGTCGACGTCCGTAGTGACGGTGTTTATCTGATGGAGGCACAGTCGCAGACGGTCAATGCAGACGGCGTCACGTTGATCGGCGGGCTACCCATGGGTGATCAAGAAGGCGAACGGACGCTGCAGCCCGTTGGCCAGTTGAGCCGTTTGCCTGATGAGTTTTCATCGCAGAAGTCAAGCGATGGCGATGCCGAGACGACCGGGCCGCTCGGACCGGTTCAGTTCTTTGACGTGCTGCGTCGCAGCGAAGTGGTGTTGTGGGGCAGCGACCGGATTCCGCACGCCGATGGAACGGTATCGATGGTCTATTATCAGAAGCCGACTGATGGCGCTCGGGTCCTGCGTCCGGGTGAGCATCCGACATTTGCGGGGATTCGCAGCGGTCGCTGGGCCGACCGCGTTAACTTTCTGTCGTTGATGCTCGCGTTGTTTTGCGGGACCGCGTCGCTGCCACACATTTTGATCCGGTACTACACGGTCAAGGATGCCGCCGCAGCGCGGAAGAGCACGATTGTGGGGATCGCCAGCATCGGATTCTTCTACGTGTTGACGCTGTACTTGGGGCTCGGGGCGATGGCCAGCGGCACGCTCGATGTGACCAACAGCAACATGGCGGCGCCGCTTTTGGCCCGCGGCATCAGCGATTTATTGTTTGCGATTATCTCGGCGATCGCATTCACGACCGTGCTGGGGACCGTCAGCGGGTTGATTCTGGCCAGCAGTGGTGCGGTCGCCCACGACTTGCTCGGCGGCGTACTGGGAATCAATTTCTCCGAAGGGAATCAAGTCCGGGTAGCCAAGATCGCGGCGGTGGTGGTCGGGGCAATTTCCATCTTGCTGGGGATTCTATTTCAAAACCTGAACGTCAGTTATTTGGTCGGTTGGGCGTTTAGCATCGCCGCGAGCGCAAATTTGCCGGCTTTGGTGATGTTGTTGTTCTGGAAACGCACGACTGCGGCCGGGATCATTGCGAGTGTCGTGGTGGGCATGTTCAGTTCGCTGGGATGGATCTTGTTGTCCGCAGACACCTTCGGCAAGGTTTACGGGATCGATCCGGCGAGTAGTCCGATTCCATTCAGCCAACCTGGAATTGTCACCATTCCGCTGGCGTTGGTGACGTTGGTGGTGGTGTCCCTGATGACCGGAAAAAACGGCACGGCAAACAGTTGAAAAAACCGGCAGGCGGGCGAATTTGAGGCGAACTCGCCTTGACACCTCCCAAGAGTCGCCTATATTTCGGGTAAATGGCATTGGTTCGGTTACGGGATTTTTCTAAGCCCGCCGACTGTACCGATCTTTCCATGGCCCCCGAAAACTCGAAGACTATTTACTGTTTTCAGCGTGAGGCCTCACCCAATCAATCCATAAACGATGGTTTCGATTGGGCGTCGATCGCGAAATATTCGAATCATTGGCACGATAGCCGGGCCGGAGTAATTCTCCAACCGTCTCACACTTTTGGTGCGACACCCGGTTTGACAATGTAACAGGTGTGTCCCTGACTCGTTGGATGGGAATCTTTTTGGCAAGGACTTGCCGTTTGTGTGAGCATTAGATCACACGAACACATTGGTCGCCCTGATGGTGTTACCGCCACCTTCAGTGCACACGACCTCAATTTTCGTTTTTCAAACGCGGTTCCTCTTGTTGGTTGCCTTAATCGGCTCGGTGCTTTCGTTGCGCCTCGGATGTTGTTGTTTCCGTTCGGAGACGATGTCACGACCGAGTGGTTGCTTTTTCGAATTCACCACAAACGTTTTCCTCGTGAAAACACCGAGACAGGTTTACCTGGATTAAAAGATGGCAAAAAAGAAGCGTTCATCACGCGGCCGAGGTGGTTTCGGCTCTCAGAATGGTTCCGCAGGTAGCGGAGAAGGCTCCAACAATAACAACAATGGCGGAGGCGGTAAGCCTCGGACCCGCCGGCGGCGTCGCGGTGGCGGCGGAGGAGGTGGCGGAGGCGGATCGCAAAATGGCGGTGCCAACGGAGAACCAGCCGACTTCGTCAGTGACGCTCCGCTCGAAGAGTGGGCCGGCATCTTGGAAATGCACCCCAACGGGTACGGTTTCCTGCGAAGCCCCACGAACAACTACACCCGCGAGCGAACGGACCCATTCGTGCCCGGCACGATGGTTGAAAAGTTCGGACTCCGCCAAGGCGTGATGTTGCACACGATGGTGCAGCAAGCCAAACGGCAGCAAGGTCCTCGCGTTCGAGAGATCCTCGACGTCGACGGGCAGCCGCCTGAAAAGTACCCCGAGATGCCGCTGTTTGATGATCTCACAGCGATCAATCCGGAAGAGTTTCTTAAACTCGAAAAGGGCAAACTTCCGCTGACCAATCGCGTCATCGATTTGCTCGCTCCGCTCGGCCGCGGTCAACGTGCACTCATCGTTGCACCACCGCGCAGTGGAAAGACGATCATGCTCCAGCACATCGCCGAGGGCATCTCGCAAAATCACCCCGACGTTAAGTTGATGGTGTTGCTGATCGATGAGCGACCTGAAGAGGTCACCGACATGCGGCGCAGCATTGTCAATGGCGAAGTGATTGCAAGTAGTTTGGACATGGACGTGGAAAGCCACGTGCGTTTGAGCCAACTTGCGATCGACCGTGCGAAGCGTTTGGCCGAATCGGGGCAAGATGTGTTCTTGATGCTCGATTCGATCACTCGACTTGCTCGCGCGTTTAACAAATGGGTCGGTAAGTCCGGACGTGGTGGTGCTACCGGCACCGGCGGATTGGATATCCGCGCGATGGATGTTCCCAAGAAACTGTTTGCGACCGCGCGGGCGTTCCAAGAAGGCGGTTCACTCACGATTGTGGGTACTTGTCTGGTGGATACGAACAGTCGGATGGACGAAGCGATCTTCCAGGAGTTCAAAGGAACCGGGAATATGGAAGTCGTGCTTGATCGCCGGCTCGCCGATCGCCGTGTTTATCCCGCGATTGATATCTCGCAATCAGGGACGCGTCGCGAGGAATTGTTGCTCGATGAAGAAACCTACGAAACCGTTTCGATGTTGCGTCGTACGCTGAGTGAAATGCACCCGGTCGATGCGATGGAACAGTTAACGAAACAGCTTGGGCGTTTCGATGACAACGTAGGCTTCTTGAAGCTGATCTCGGGCGCGAAGCTGGCCTAGTTTCAAGGCGTTGTCAATATTCGCATCAATGCCGCGATGAATCTTTCGCGGCGGATCAAGTTGGGGTTGGCGTCAAATCATGCTGGCCGAGTGGTTCGCCTGTTGGGTTTTCATCATCCGCAGTTTCCTAATTGCGAAGCGATGCGTTGGTTGAATAACCCGACGCGTTGGCGCAAGATCAATACGACCCACTCTTTCTCAATTCAGTTTGCAATTGGCTTGGCGATCGATGCGCTTTGAATGAGTGACAGCTTCGCCATCGAGTCACCGTTTTGAGTGATTCAAATTCTTTCGACGTTTTCGGTTTTCCTGAATTGTCGAGCGGGTAGGATGGATGGACTCCAAAACCATTTCACTCCTTTCTGGTTGAGAACCTTGATCGTGAAAACCTCTCTGTCCCTGTTCGTTATCCTCTGTCTCGTTGCGATCACTACCATGCAGGTTGCGGCCGTTGGTTCCGACGCGAAATCAGAATCCAAGCTCCTGCGTCACGTGGTGATGTTTGGTTTCAAAGAATCGAGTTCGGAAGCTGAAATCCAAAATGTCGTTGACGAGTTCGCAAAGCTGCCCGGCAAGATCGATTCGATTGTGGAGTTCGAGCACGGCGTCAACAACAGCCCGGAAGGTCTCAACGACGGACTGACCCATTGCTTTCTCGTTTCGTTCGCCGACGAAGCAGGGCGCGCTGAGTACCTCCCCCATCCGGCGCACAAAGCATTCGTTGAAGTTCTCAAGCCTCACATGGAAAAGGTCGTCGTCGTCGACTATTGGGCTCAGTAATCACTTAGAGCGTTTCTATAAATGACGTAGGTTTTCAAAGGTAGCTACGTTCGCCAGAACGTGGTCCACCGTCGGGCGACGGTGGCTACAACAATAATGGAAATGCTCTAGCGAGTTGGGTAATAAAGGAAGTGTGCTGGACGAAAAAATTTCCCCGGCGCTGACCGACCTGATACATTGCGAAGACGCGGGTTCTCGATCGAGGTGGGGCCGCGTCTTTTCTTTTGCTAATCGGGGAAGCTGTGATGCGTTTGAGTTCAGCCGGTGGGGTGATGTTGGTGTTCGCCACGGTATGTCTGTGGCCCCTGCAATGGGTTGATGCTCAACAGCCTGGGTTTTCTGGACAATTCGGTGGGCAACAAGCCGGTGGCGAAGTTTTCCCTGGAGCGAATCCTGGTGCTGGTGGCCAAGACCAGGCGGGCGGTAACAATGCCCAGGGTGGGGGTTCGATGGCGGACTTCGATTCGCTGATGACGTTGATTCAACAAACCGTGGAGCCTGACTCGTGGGAGGCCCTCGGCGGAGTCGGGACGATGGCTCCTTATCCGCAGGGTGTCATGGTCGATCCTCGTGGTTTGCTCAAAGATTACGAGCGGCCCAGTGGCAAGAAGTCAGATCACGCTACCGCGATCGCCGGCATGCTCGCGCCGGCGCGGCCCGATGTGGGACGTGATGTTGGCAATCAGGATGATTGGCGTTTGCCAGCCCAAGCCCGTTGTGTATCGATGCGGCGAATGATGCAGGCGTTGGCGACGCGTTCACTGCTTAAACAAAATCGATCGCAGAACGACGGCGAGGGGTTTGTTTCGAGCGAATCGCCGCAGGCCGACGAGGATCTCGAAGCGTTTCGTGCGATGGCCGGATTGTCACGAGTCACACTCGTCATGGTGACGAGCGATGATTTGATTTTAGCGGGACCGGTTGCCGGATTCGAAGAAGTGGATGGTTGGGAAGTTGATCGCGCTACCGGTCTGCCGCCAATGAGTTTGGTCTCAATGGCGGTCGGATTGCAGGCGGCGCGGAGTGGCGTCCCATATGGGTGCACGATCGATCCGACGCCCGATGGACTGCGAGCGGCGGCCGCGTTGGGGCAACGCATTGTGAGTGGCGAAGTTCCGATGGGGCTCGCTGCGGACTCACTCGCAGCGGCTCTTGGGCGTCAAAACATCATCGTCTTCGGAACCACGCCGTCGCATGAAGTTGCTTACTTGATGGTGGAAGCCGACCGGCATATGAAGCGTCTGGCTTTGGGGAGCGAACCGATGCCGGAACGAGTTCGCAACTATCTACAGCTGATGTCATCGACCGGTGACGGCACTCCACCGACGGATCTGCTGTTGCGATTGTGGTTCACCTCACGTGCGATCGACCTTCGAGCAACAGATGTCGACGGCGATAAGATCATCCAGATTGCCGGCACGCCGATTCGCCTGAGTGGTGAGAACGAACGAGCGCAACTCGATGGTGCGCGTGGAAATCGAGTGATCGATGATGCCTCTCTCGCCTTCGTCGACCATTTCAATCAGAACTGGGGAGGGATTCGTGCCAAATACCCGCTCTATGGCGCGTTAGAGTCTGTCTACACAGCGACCGCGATCGCCGAGCTTTGGAAGAGGATGGCAGCGACGTCGGATCATGAAACGTTGCAGCGAGCGGTGATGTATTTTGCCGCTGACCAAGCTGAGAAGTTGCAACCGCCGACTCAGGTCGATTCGATCGCGGTGTTGCATCGATACCGCAAAGGAAAGAAACAGCATCAGGTGTTGATGGCCAGCGGTGGCGTGAAGATCGATTCAGACGAACTGCTGCCGCTTCGAACGATGGACTATCCCGGATTGAAAGCCTACGCGAATCTACGTGATCAACGACCCACGAACCGATGGTGGTGGAACGGCCAGATTGCGAAGCAATAAGTGGACAGCGCTTCTTTTCCCGTAAATCGGCTTCTGGGGGAATCGATTTAATTACTACGGGATTGCAAATGTAGCGGAACGGCGCAAGCCGTCCGGTGACGCGGAACCGGACGGCTTGCGTCGTTCCGCTAAAAAGACCATTCGTTGGCTCAGCCAAACAGCTTTGCCCACCGTTGTTGTGATGGAAACCGCGGCGGTCGTTGAGCCGATCGTGGTTGGGACGTTGCGGCCAGGACTACGTGTGCAAGTTCTATGACGCTTGGCCCAAATCGTCCAAGACGCTGAGAGGCGTGTGCCCTCCTGCGTGGAACCTTTGTGACGCTGGGCCGCTGCAACAACGCGATCAATCTCCTGCGAACACATCCGTGAACTCTAACAGCAGGCCTAGGTTATGCTCGCTTCCCTTATGCGATTACGTGGTATCGACGCTTGCGAATAGGGCGAATTGGTGATCTTATTCTGGCCCATGAAACCGGTGGATTTCCGCTTAAGCGAAGCCTTAAAGAGACGTTTGTGCGCATTGTATGTCCTTGGCCGCATGGAAAGTACAAATCAACACTCAATGAGATGAGCCTTATGATTCGTTCAGCCTATCAGTCAGTGAAAACACCTAAGAAGTACTCCCTTCTAGCGGGTAGTTTGCTTAGATGGTTTAGAGCGATGTTTTGTCCGCAAAAGGTGGCGGGTGCGTGGAATTTCGTGGTCAGATTTGTTGCCGCAAAGATAACAATCTCAGGGACTCCCGCGACGATGTGGTGGCTGCTGTTGGCGATCCTGATTGCGGGATCGGGCATCGCGGTTCGTACCGCTGAGGCGCATGACAGTCCGAGGTCGCGTCAGAATTTCGATCGGGACTGGTCGTTTCACCATGGCGAACTGGATGGGGACTCCTTGGCCGAGCAACGATTGGATCAGGAAGGCTGGATCGGAATTGATCTACCGCATGACTTTGGAATCGAGGGGCCGTTTGACAAGTCCAACAAGAGCGGAGGTCCGGGCGGCTATCTTCCTGGCGGAATCGGGTGGTACCGCAAGACATTCCGTTTGCCAGAGGGGGCCAAAGACAAAGCGGTTTCGATTTGCTTTGACGGCGTCTACATGAACAGCGACGTTTGGATCAACGGACATCATCTTGGTCAACGTCCGTATGGCTATATCAGCTTTCACTATGATCTGACGCCGTATCTCACCGCTGATGACGAGAACATTTTGGAAGTTCGCGTCGACAACGCTAAACAACCGTCATCGCGATGGTACACGGGAACAGGGGTCTATCGCCACGTTTGGTTGACGACGACCGACCATCTGCGCGTGCCGCAGTGGGGAACTCAGGTGAGCACGCCAACGATTACATCGTCGCAGGCAACGGTTGCTGTTAACACGTCGATCAACAATAGCGATACCGCGCCTAAGAACGTGATTGTCAAACAGCAGATCATTGCTGCGGACGGTAACGTTGTGGCATCTGGCAGTGATGTCGTGAAGTTGGACGGTGGTGCCGAGCAGGTGCTCTCGCAAACGATCGAATTGCCCAATCCCAAGTTGTGGTCACCTGATTCGCCAAGTCTCTACACGCTGCGAACGGAATTAGTTGATGCAGAAGATTCGAGTGGCACGGCGCCTGGAGGCCGTTTAGCGGATCGATACGAGACCCCCTTTGGCGTCCGCGAAATGCGGTTTGACCCTGACCAGGGATTTTTTCTGAACGGAAAAAGCATGCTCTTCAAAGGAGTCTGCAACCACGATGATTTGGGACCGTTGGGTGGAGCACTTTGGGACGAAGCCCTCCTCCGCCGCTTGCGAATGTTGAAAGCAATGGGATGCAATTCGCTTCGTACGGCCCACAATCCGCCACCTCCGGAACTGTTGGAGATGTGCGACGAACTGGGCTTCCTGGTCATCAACGAAACGTTTGATAAGTGGCGTTTTGGATGGGGATTTGAAGACGGCAAGCTGGTCTGCGGTCGTCGATCACAACAAGGCTATGCCGCGTACATTGACCAATGGCAGGAAAAAGATCTCACGGATCATTTGTTGCGAGACCGTAATCACCCCTCTGTGATCATGTGGAGCATCGGTAATGAATTGCCAGAGGCTCAAAAGCACGGTGAACTCGAGACGGTTAAGCGGATGAGTGATCTCTGTCACGAGCTGGATCCGACTCGTCCGGTCACGGCAGGTTGTAATTTTATTGCCGGTGCCAACGAAAGTGGCTTCGCGGAGATGCTGGACTTGGTTGGGTACAACGGCGGTGGTCGTTCGTGTTTCCAATACGAGGCCGATCACGAGCAATTTCCTAATCGTTTTATCTATGCATCGGAAGTCCCTCACACTCTGCAGACTCGCGGTGAGTACCGAACACAGTCCCGGTTTCGCGAAAAGCAAAGCCAGCCGCCGCACCTGACTCCTGCAGAAGCCTTCTCCGACACTCATGATCGGTATGAATCTTCTTACGACAACGCAGGAGTTCGGATTACCGCCCGCGACTCGTGGCGATTGAGCAAGACGCTGCCGTTCGTGGCGGGCGAGTTTCGCTGGACCGGATTTGATTACATCGGTGAATCCGGTGGTTGGCCTCGCGTGCTGGGCAATTTCGGAATCATCGACTTGTGCCATTTTCCGAAAGACACCTACTACTTTTACCAGAGCCAGTGGACCGTGGAACCGATGGTTCATTTGCTTCCGCATTGGACTTGGCCGGGGATGGAGGGCACCACGATCCCGGTCTGGTGCTACACGAACTGCGATAGCGTTGAATTGTTTTTGAATGGTGAATCACTCGGCAGTCGACATTTCACAGCCGAGAACGACATGCACATGGAATGGCTTGTTCCGTATCAACCGGGCGAGTTAAAAGCGGTTGCGACCAAGGACGGCAAAGTAGTACGTACCTCGGTCACGCACACTGCCGGTGACGCAAACGCGATGTCAGTGTTGCCCGATCAATCCGAATTGACTGCTGGCAAACGCGAATTGTCGTATGTAACAATTCGCATCCAGGATGCGGACGGGCACTTCGTTCCGAAAGCGGCGACCAAGGTGACGTTGAATGTGGAAGGTCCTGGACGATTGCTCGCGGTCGGCAACGGCGACCCGATGAGCCATGAGAGTTTTCAACAGAACGTTGTCACGACCTTCAATGGCCTAGCTCTGGCGATTGTCGCGGATAATGGCGAACCAGGTGAGATCGTACTCTCCGCTTCAGCCGATGGCATGCCGCCAGTGCAATGCCAGATCAACGTCAGCCGAGCCACCGAACTGTAGTCGCCGTTGATCAGATCTTGGAGTGATTGGTCGGCCCGATCAGCGTTCCACAATCGCACCCCAACATCGATCTTCACCACGCCGCCCCATTCGGTACTGCATCTGCTCATGGATTGGGCAACACTTCGGCAACGTTTGCAAGTTCAGGCGTTCTCGCGCGTGTAGTCTGTCGTTCGGGATTCCGAGTGAACTAATGCGAGAGGTGACGGTGGGTGTTATTGGAGGCGTCCATGTCGGTTTCCGATTCCCGTCACTGACACCACTTTCCTAACTCACCTTCGCTACGTGTTTCTCACTGACGCCTATGCGACTTTTTTGCCGCCGGGGGCTCTGAGGTCGAAGAGGCCGAAGATTTCGTCTCGGGTGAGGCCGCCAGTTCGGGTTAGCGGACTGTTGGAGGCGGGTGTGGGGGCTCGGTCCTGCGTGCTGGCCGGTTCGCCTTGGGCGGCGAAGAGGGTTTCGAACATCTCGCGTTTTTGATCGAGCACCGCGGCGATTCGTTGTTCGATCGTGCCGGCGGCCATCATGCGAGTCACCGTGACGCTGCCAGCGGCGCCGATGCGGTGGGCTCGGTTGATCGCTTGGTCTTCGATCGCCGGGTTCCACCAACGGTCGAATAAGAACACGTAGCGACAGAACTGCAAGTTCAATCCCACGCTGCCGGCGCCATAACTCATCAAGATGATGCGTTTATCGGGATCATGTTTGAACTGGTCGATGACGGTTTCCCGCTTCTTGTGCGGGATTTTTCCGTGATATTCCAGCACGCCAAATCGCTCGAGTGTCGGACGCATCTTCTCGATCGTCTTGGTCCATTGGCTAAACAGAATCGCTTTGTGACCACTTGCGGCGACTTCTTCCATGTCAGCTTCGAGACGTTGCAATTTCGCGCTCGATCCGGTGACCGGATCAAAGTTGCAGATCTGTTTGAGCCGTAGCACGAGTTCGAACACGTGCTGGATCGTCAGCGATTCTTCGAGTTCTTCGAGGTGGATGATCCCGTCCGACTCAGCGGCTTCGTAGCGTGCCCATTGTTCAGGGGTTAGGTCGATGTCAGCGTCACGAAAGAGTTTCGGCGGCATGTCTTCGAGCACCATGTCTTTGGTGCGGCGAAGGATATAGTCTCCGGCGGCGCGGGCCATCTGAGGCAACGTCATGCCGGCGGTCAGATAACCGGGCGAAAGGAAGTCAAATATGCCCACGAGGTCATCGGGTGAGTTTTCGACAGGAGTTCCGGTTAACGCCCACGAACGTGTTCGTGGGATCGCGCGGACGATTTCGCTGGTCGTGTTATTGCTGTTCTTAATTCGCTGCGCTTCATCGAGCGCAACGAGATCAAAGTGCAACCCGCTTTCGAGCACGATCTCTTTGTCTCGCATCAGCAATTCATAATTGGCGACCTTTACAGGCGCGTTGGTCGCGCGCCACTGAAACTCTCGCTTGGCCGCATTGCCCTCAATCGCCATGACTGGAATCTCGGGAGCCCAAACCCCGAATTCGCGCAACCAATTGCTGACCAGGGGTTTGGGACAGACCAGCAAAATGTTGCGCAGTTCACCGCTGCACAACAGCATTCGCATGGTGCTGATTGCCTGCATCGTTTTGCCAAGTCCCATCTCGTCGGCCAGGACACACGCGTACCTTGGAAACAGGAACGCGATTCCGTCGAGTTGGTAGGGAAATGGTTCGAACGGGAAGTTCAGTTGTCCGCTGCCGACGAGCAAGTCGAGGGGTGGTTGCAAGAGATAGTAAAGCCGGTCTTGCAGCTTGACGATATCGTTGGGCGGTTTGATCCGGGCGTGCTTGCCGATCTTGCGAGTCCGCTTTTTGGCCGACTGGTTCTCACCGGAATCGTCCGACCCAATCCGGCCGGCAACCGAAGCGGTCGTCGCGGTTTGCGTTTTCGGAATCCATGACGCGGCTTCGGGAAATAGGAATCCGTTGGTGGCGGCACGCAGTTTCGGCAGTTTGATCGGCACCCGAGTGGTTTGCAGGGGTGATAACGCTAGCGATCGCGTTTGCACTTCGAACCCGCCGAAGTGAAACGTATCAACGTCTGCCGAGTCCTCCGTGCCTTCCAGGGAGACCGTGTCGCCAGGAAAGATCGACCAACTGAGCATCTCGTCGATTTCGCACGTCAACGTCGGCCGGGTGCCGGTTGGTGCCTGCGGAGCGGTGGCCTGTTCGGGAGGCAGAGTGCCAACCGGGATGGTTGGTGCTGCCGGAGACTGTCCGTTCGTTGGTTCAGGTTTGGATCGAAACCACATTCACGCCGCCCTCGCCATCTGGCTCTGGGCTTCACGGATCGCTTCAGTGATGCGTTCGAACGGTTCAAAGGTGTCGATGATATCGTTCAAACCCGCGATCGCAATTTCGGCGTCTTCGAGGCACTCCATCGCAACGTGCAAATTCGCATTGCCAAGCGCGATGCGGCAATGTCCGTCCAATTCGCGAGACCGTTTATCATCATCGCGTTGGATGATCGCCACGACGGTGGAACGAACCGCGGAGTTCCCCGGCAGAGTGGCGGCCGACGGCGGCAGATTTTCCTGCAGAGAGACCGCTTCGGCTTGCCCGCAGCACAGCAGCGAGATGGGGGTACGGCACTTTTGCAGCAGCGTGGGGCCGATCACTTCGCTGATCAGATGATGGCGAAGGGTCGTGCCGAATAGAATTTCATGGGCTCGCGAGGGCCGAATCGGCAATGTGCACTGAAACTCGAGCGGTCGTCCGGCCCCATTGAGAACCAGCAGCCCGCCGGTCCATCCTGTGCGTTCGGATTCCACGGTCGTGAAATACCCGATGGTCGTGGCCGCAGCAGCGTCCTTGCTTGATCCCATGCCTTGTCGTCTTCCCCCCAGTCGGTGAACGTGTTCGGCGAGGTTCCCTCCTCGTCGACACTCTCTCCACCATCGGCACCCATTTCGGTGGAACTTGAGCTACCGAGTTCCTTTTCCTCGGGTCGCTCGGATGCGTCTGATTGCATGGATTACGCGGCCCCCGGGCGTCCGCAGCTTACCCCGGCTTCCTAGGCTTCCTAACTGTTGGGGTTGTGTGGCTGTGGCCGGTCGTGCGATCCCTGTAGAATCTGCGCCAAAAGAGAAATGTCGTCTAAATGGCGTTTTGTTTGAATCGCCGTGAATGCAGGATTGCCTAGAACTTGACAAAGGATCAACGATGAATCGCTCAGAGCCCCCCCCACCATCTGATCAGGACGGATCGACGAAAAAGCCCCTGGAAGCCACATCAGAGCCCGCTGCCGAACCCCCTGCTGAGCCCACACCACCGCCCGCCCGCGAACCTCGACCGCGAGGACGACGTCGGCCTCGCAAAAATAACCCAGGCGAGGAAATTCAGCGGCTGCCCAGTGAGGCGATCGGCGAGGACGAGTTGCATCGCCCACAACCGGCCGATGAACCGATTTCACGAGTGAATTCGCAAGATCTTTTTCAGGTGATGCGGCACACGATCGAGCGACTCGAACGTGACGAGACCGCTCGCGGCGATATCAAGATCCTGTCGCGAACCCTACGAGAATTGCGATACGCGTTTCAGGTGTTCCGACCCTATCGGCGACGACGCAAGGTCACGATTTTTGGTTCGGCACGGACGGCTCCCGACCAGCCTGACTACCAGTCCGCCGTGGATCTCGGTCGGCGGATGGCGGCTCACGGCTGGATGGTCATTACCGGGGCCGGCGGCGGGATCATGGAAGCGGGCCACAAAGGCGCCGGTCGCGACGCTTCGATGGGGCTCAACATCATGCTTCCGTTCGAGCAGGGGGCGAACGAATACATCGACAACGACCCCAAACTCGTTACGATGAAGTACTTCTTCACTCGCAAATTGATGTTCGTCAAAGAGTGCAGCGGAGTGGTCTGTCTGCCGGGTGGTTTTGGGACCCTGGATGAGGCGTGTGAAACGCTCACATTGTTGCAGACGGGAAAACAAACGATGATCCCGCTCGTTCTGCTGGATCATCCCGAGGGCAGTTATTGGAAAGACCTCGGCGTGTTCTTTCAAAAGCAGCTCCTGCAGAATGGAATGATCAGCCCCGAAGACATCTCGTTGTACAAGATCACCAATTCGGTCGACGAAGCTGTCGATGAGTTGCTGACTTTCTACAAGGTGTATCACTCGATGCGATACGTTCGTGATCAGCTGGTGCTGCGACTGCGGGCGCCGTTGAGCGACGAAGTGCTTGAACGGATTCGAACGGACTTTGCCGATATCGTGAAAAAAGGAACCTATGAGCAGCGAGGTCCGTTGCCTGAGGAATCAGGCGAAAAGGAACTCGCTGCTTATCCCCGGCTGGTGTTCAACTTCAACCGTCGCTCACTCGGACGGTTACGAATGCTAATCAATCAAATCAACGGTCATGCAGAGACGCAGACGTCACTGATGTCCTCGCGATAGCGAAGCGAGAACAGACGTCACAACCCCTGCATCGGACTCCAGGTTGTCGTCGATCGCCGATTCGAAGCGATCGGTCGGCGGGAGGGGCATTCCGGGGCCGCAACATTACCATAACGAGAGACGCATATTTTGATTCTACGAATGCCTCCCCTCAGCGTGCTCGATCTCGTCGGCAAAGATGCCGCGGCGATCTTGCACAACCTGACGACCAACGAAGTCAAATCGCTCGAAGCGAACGGACCGGGCGTTGAAACATTCATCACGAATGTCAAAGGCAAATGCATCGGACACGTGTTGGTGTTCCGAACCAATGAGGGCTACCGATTGATCGGTGCTGCCGGTCAGTCAGCGGTCATCGCCGCTCAAATGGATCGATACACCATCCGCGAAGATGCCGTGCCGCAGGTACGCGACGAAGAATTTCAGGCTTGGTTGGTCGTTCAATCCAAAGACACGCGAGTCGCCCGACCCCCGGACAAGAAGAATACCCACCCGCTCTATCGTTCGGAAATCTCACTGCACCCTCGTGGTGATTCCTCCGGCGGTCATTCGAAAGAGGTTCGGTCGGTTCCGACATATGGGGTGCCTTGGATCGGGACGGGGAGTCCGTTTTCCGGCCTGCTGGTTCTGACCGAGAAGGCTGACGATGTATCGAGCCGGGGGATCTCTGACGCGTTGGGCGGGAGGTTAGGTACCACCGACGCCACTTTCGCGGAACTCGCAGGCGATGTCGCGAATGATCGATTTCGAGAATTGCGGGTGGCGGCTGGCTACCCTTGGTTCGGGACTGATTTTAACGACACGCACCTTCCGCAAGAAATCAGCCGCGAGGAGGAAACCATCTCTTTTACGAAAGGTTGTTACCTCGGCCAGGAAACGATCGCTCGGTTAGATGCCCTTGGTCAGGTCCAAAAGAAGTTGGTGAGCTGGTCAATCGAGGGGGGTGGTGATGGCCCTCCACCAGGGCCGGACACCAAGTTGTTCGCGGGCGGAGAAAAACCGGTCGGTCGTCTCACAAGCGTCGTGAGGATAGACTCGCAGGATGGTGGGCAGCCTCGTGTCTTAGCGATTGGCTTTGCCCGACGCAGCCATTTTGATGCCGGAGCGGAAGCGACCGGAACAATCGGCGAGCTTACATTCGTGGCGAGAGTGGTGGAGAATTAAAGGCAATGGAATACACGTTCGAGAAATTTGCGGAGTTGCTTGACCAGGTTCGTGACGGTGACGAGCAGGCAACGACCATTCTGTGGGAACGTTACTTCCATCCACTCGTAAGGCTCGCGGGGACGCGATTACCCAAAAATCTTCGTCGCACGGGCGATGAGGAGGACATCGCGTTGTCAGCGTTCCATAGTTTCATCGCGGGGGTCCGGCGGGATCAGTTTCCTGATTTGGCTGGGCCGGATAACCTGTGGGGATTGTTAATCACGCTAACCAGCCGAAAAGTGAACGCACATTTACGCCGCCAGACACGTCAAAAGAGAGGTGGCGGCAACGTTCGAGGAGAATCGGTTTTCCTCGACGCGCGAGGCGATGCGGGGCCGGCCGGGTTGGAACAGATGGGCGGCGGAGATGATGCGGCGCGGCCCGACGTGCGAGCCGAGCTGGCGGAAGCTTGTGAACAATTGCTCGACGCGTTGCCTGACGCACAATTGAGAGAGATCGCGGTGTTGAGAATGGACGGATATTTGGTCGATGAAATCGCCGGGCGCTTGGACATCAGCAAGCGGGCGGTTGAGCGTCGATTGCAATTAATTCGCAAGACGTGGTCGGAACAGCGCGAGTCGGAGGAGGAGCATGATGAAACTCAGTGATCTACCTGCTCGTGAACTGGCGCGGCTCGACGCGATCTGTCTTGAGTATGAATCTCGCGTACGAGAAGTGTTACGCACCGGGGGCGACCCCCAAAGTGTGCAGACCGAGATCGCTCCACTCGTCGAGCGGTATGGCGGCGAGCACGCGCCGCTGCTTCGTACCGAACTCGAAGCAATCTTAGAAGAACTGATGCGAGAACATCGTGAAGGTGGGCCTTCGAGTGGTCAGTTGGACGTCGCCAAGATCGCTGCGGGGGCAGGTAGCACAACGAGTGATACCGAACATGGTCATCCCACCCCAGGTGATGTTCATGGTGCGCCGACGGAGGCGATCGGAATAGCGGCAGCCGACAAACATGGTGCCGACGAAACTCCCGATGATCTGCCTAACCTCGGTGACACGATCGGTCCGTACCTGTTGACCAGCGTGCTTGGTCGTGGCGGGATGGGCATCGTTTATCGTGCGACCGATACACGATTGGATCGGAGTGTTGCGATCAAGATGCTCTCGTTGCATGATCGACAATCACACGTCTTGGTCGAGCGATTCCAGCGTGAGGCTAAAGCGGTCGCTGCACTGACCCACCCGCATATTGTGGAATTGTTTGACATCGGCGTCTATGAGGGCATGCCTTATGTCGTGATGGAGCATCTGCGTGGTGAAACATTGATGCACCGGATGCAAAAGGATCGAATCGCGAGCGAGCCGATCACGACTCAGCAGATTCGCAATTGGGGCATCCAACTCGCCGACGCGCTCGCGGTCGCTCACGCAAGCGGCGTGATCCATCGTGACATCAAACCCGAAAACGTGATGGTGATGAATCGCGCGCGGCCGTCGACGTCTGATGGCGAGGGCGGGAGCAACAGCGGCGACTCGAAAAGTGGCTTTGGATCGAGTTTGAAGTTATTCGACTTTGGCCTCTCGCGAGTGGGGTCGACGAATTGGCAACAGGACTCGGGCCTCTCGCCCATCCTGACGCCTGAGAACGCCCGCAAAATCTCTGACAACGATTCGGCGACCCGTGTCGGCATGATCTTGGGAACCCCTGGATACATGGCCCCCGAACAAGCGCGCGGGGGAGTCATCACGCCCGCCGCTGATGTGTTTTCGTTGGGATGTGTCTTGTTTGAAGCGATGTTTGGGCGACCTGCTTTTTCAGGCGAGACGGCAACGAAGCGATTTACCGCGGTGCTGGAAAAGCAGCCGCTCGCCGATCCCGCGCGTCGCCGCGACGACGTCGCATTGGCGGATCTTATTCTTTCGATGCTTTCCAAGGATCCGTCGGCGAGACCTTCCGCTGCGGAAGTGCTCAACACGTTACAGTCGTCTGGCCCGGGGCTTCGTAACCCAAGTCGGGACGGTTCCACGCTCATCGGTGCCAACGAGGCGAGGCATGATGGAAGCGTCGTGATCAGCCGACGTCGGTTGGTCGAACTATTAGGCGGCGCGGTCGCTGGTGGCGTGCTCGGTGCGACGTTGCTACCCGGAAAGGCGAAGGGAGAGTTGCGAGCGATCCGTTCGATCGGTGTGCTGCGGTTCCAGAATGCTAGCGCCGCGACAATTTCGAACGATGACGCCGTTCCTCCCGATCGCATGCTCGATCAAGGAGAATTGTTGTCTGGGTTGCTCGTCAACGAACTTTCGCGAATCGATGGAATCACGGTTCCCAAATACGTGCCGATCACGGCGACGCAGCCAGAAGAGTTTCGCGAAGCGGCGAGGTTACTCGAAGTTGACGCATTGGTGACGGGGACTTTCTCGCTCACTCAGGCGGGGCCGGACCCGATCGGGCTCGACGCAACGGGTACCAAGCGAATCATGACGGTGAACGTTGACATCATCTCGGGGCGGACGGGCTATCTGATCGAAGGGTTGGTGATTCCGACCGCTGCGGGCGACAACTTGATCGAACAGGCTGAACTCGCCCAGGAACTCGCCGCTGCGATCGGACGCGAACTATCGCAGAACGACGAGAACGGCAAACTGAGTAATCCGGAAGCATTTACGTGCCTTGTCAAAGGACGTACGCTTTCGGATCCCGACACCGCCGAGGCCATGAAAACGGCGTTGCGGTGTTTTCAACATGCCCTTTCCGTTGATTCAAATTACGCCCAAGCGCACGCGGGTGTTGCCCTCACCGCGATCAGTCTTGCCGCACGCGAGGACGATGAACAGGCGAACGATCTGGTTTCACTCAGCCAAGAGGCATCTTCCCGAGCACTCGCGCTGTCACCGGGGAATCGCGATGCGTTGTTGGCACGCGCGATGTTGAATTACCAGGTGCTTGCGGACTTCGACACCGCCGACGACACTCTCCGCAGTCTCGTGCGAACGAGTCCGAATCATTGGCAGGTCCATCATCAGGCGGGTTGGCTGAAGATTATTCAGTTGGAAGATTCGCAAGGGATGCAGTTCATGCGGCGGGCTACCGGTTTGCACCCGGCCTCGCGATTTTTGAAAACCGAGCTTGCCCGTGCCGAGTGGTTCCGCGGCAATGCTGATCGTGCCATTCAATCGGCGATCGGGTTAATCCGAGACAACGTGGCTATGGAAGAAGACCGGTTCGCACGCGGACTGTTGATCGACATCCATGAGCAGTCGAGTAATTTCATTGAGGCCGCCAAATTGGATTCTGATTTGGAATGGTCGCCGACGATCGGTGGCATGGGATATTTCGCCGCCCGCGAAAAGCGTTTGTCTGAATTGCCCTATGGCCCATTTGGACCGACGATCAATGCGGCGATCTTGCAACTGAGACGGAATGATCTCGCCGAGCGTGAGCCACCGGATCTGTTGTTGGCACGGCTGATCGCGGCTCAGTTGCCGATGCTGCCGTTGGTTTTGTGCAAACATCCGGCGATGACTTCGATGACGCTGCTCGAACAAGCGGCCGAAACGTATAGCGTATTGCGGTTCGGATAGACCGAACCCGAGCGGATTAGATTTACTCGGGAAGATCGCTCGGGCTGTAATAGCGAAGCGTCGCCGTCATCAGTGGAACGGAATCGCGTTTCATGGTTGTCTTTTCGACCTCCGCTTTGATCCGTCCTTGGCCGGCGATCAAACCTCGGGTGGCGAGGTGGTTAAACGACGGATCCAATTTCGAGCGAAGGGCCGCCAAAGTGCTGGGTTTGTCGGTGGGATGCTCGGCATCTTCGAGCAGGGCGAGCAGATCGTTTGCCGGCGTGATCGGATCGGATTTCGGCTGCGTCTTGAGCTCCGGGAATACCGAAATGGAGATCGTTCCCGCGTGGGAGCCGTAATCGATTTCTTTTGCAATCGACTCGCTGTTTGATAGCACGTGGAACGGTTCCCGTTCGTTTTGACTGATTTGGTAACCCTTGATGCCGAACACATCCATGTGTGGTTCAAAAATCCAAGCCCCACACTTCGCGTCAGGTAACGTTTCTTTCTTCAGGGTGTTTTCCCCGTTGACCTTGACGACGACGGCGAGACGCGGACGCTCGTTGCCCTTGCGACGGACAACAAACATGACATTTTGATGCTCTTTGGGTTCGGCAACGAAGGCGAGTCCTCCCTCGATACGAATCGGTTGAGGTTGGTTATCGTAGTGGACTTCAAACTTGACCGGTGAATCAGGATTGTCGGCCGAGAGCGGATGCTTGCTGCTGGTCCGCTGCTGGTCGGATGCGTCTGACACGTCGAGAGATGTCAACGTCGCCGCCTCGGTCGCTTTCTCTTTTCGCTCTGATTCGGTTAGTTTGATATTGGCAGCGTCAAAGATGCCTCGTGTGGTGAAACTTTGGCCCGCATCCATTAATTCGTCGAAGCCAGGTTTGGTTTTGAATTGCGAGTCCGGCAGCCATTCGAGTGATGCGGTCTTGCCATCGAGTACTCGAATCCCGACGACGATTTGGGAAAGATCTTGCGTCAGAACCGCGGAACCGGTGTAGAAGGCATCAATGGGCAAGTCCTTGGATCCCCATGACATGGGGTAGTTCTTCGTGAACAGTCGCTGGCGTGCGTCGAGTGAGTTCGAGACATGGCTTGCTCCCGCGATTGTGGCCGCCGTGTCGCTAGCATGCTTCGCGACGCCGATCGGGTCGGTGATGTCGACGTTCAGAATGAGGGCCATTTCGAGTTTATTGGCCAATCGACGGCCGAGCGCGGAATCATGTCCACCCAAGGGGTCTGATTTGTTTTCGACGGCGAATTTGAGGACGCCGATATTTCGGTAGCCTTCCGCCTTGGCGTGTTTGAGGATCTCTTTGGAGACACGGACCAACTCCCTTTCGAGTTCGTCGGCGGCGTTCGCGGGCGGACTGAACACGGAACTCATGCCGATCATGAGGACGGCGAAGAGAAGTCGGCCAAACTTGGTTTTCATCGTGATGACTTTCATCGAAAACGTGATGAGTTGAAGGCGGGCAATTAACGAGTCTCAATGGTGATCGTATGCTTTTCGATCTTGGTGGCTTTGTGGTTGATTTGAGCGATGCCGCCATGCACGTTCAGACTGTAAAACGGATGGACGTAGCGGTCGGCCATGTTCTTTGCTCGCAAAACCTGTCCGGCGGCAAATTCATCCAAGCTCGCAAAGAGGGTGATTGCTTCGTTGCCCAGCGTGGACTGAACTTTGAGGGCACCTTTCTCGGGAAACCGCAAGGTTTCGCCCGGTTGGAGGGTTTTGCCAGCTGGCACGAGGACAACTTTCTCTCCCCCGACGCCGGTGCCGATCATTTCGACATAGACCGTGGTGTGACCTTCGTTCTTTGCGAAGATCACGAGGTCATCGCCAGGGCTGTAGAGGTTGTTGGCGTTGGACGTGGTCAGTGCAACGGAAATGTTGGAATTGTCCACCAGGAAATCTGGGCGTGTGATCCCGTCGATCGGAATCACGGGAACGCCGAGCCCGAGGAATTGGACGATCGACGGGAAGTAGTCCTCCCACATGTCCCGGCGGATGACGCCGTTGTTACTCAGCGGCACGAGGCCGGCGCCCGCGAACTGGGGTGAGCGGAACATCCCCTCGAACGCATTTTGACTTTGCAGCCCAAGTTCACCGACCGCGGTGTGGTACGCGATCGGTGCGTCGAGAAAGCGGCGTGCCACCGGGGTGAGTGCTTCGTTGTCGGAGTCGTCGCCGTTCACTTTCTTCATCGCCGTGAGGAAACGTATCCGGTCTTCTTCGAGCAGTTCGTCCATGACTTCTTTGGGCGGATACAGTTCGGCGACTTTGCGTTTATCGAAACCGTAGCTGCCGGGCAGATCAATCACGGAGACCCGGACGTCATCGCGAAACGGTTTCATGCCGCGGTCGTGACAGCGGATGCAAGACAACCCGTTGCGGACGTTTTTGTCTTCGGAGAATTTGTCCGTGACAATCGTCGTTGGTGCCGCGTCGAGTCGCAGCCCATCCCCGGTTGCGAGATAGTAGCCTTGCAACCCGTTAGGTAGCGAGAAGATCATTTCACCGCCCGCACCGTGCAGATTGATCGGATCGGCAAACAAGTTGTCACGTCCCTTGCTCGATGCATAGTCGATGCTCTTCCAATAGGACCCGTGATTGGATGGGTGACGTTCCATCGCACGGTTGTTGTGCGAAACGCCGGACACCGCGACCGCTCCGCGTTGGGCGATGCCGTCGCGGATGTTGGCACGTGAATCAACACCGAGTTGTTTTTCCAATTGATCGAGATGACGCGGTAACTGCATCAGATCGTTGTAGAGCGCCGGTTGCAGAGCGGTGCTGCAGAACCAATCTACGCGGACATAAGGGATCGGGCGAACCATGCCGGCGGGATGCATGTATTCCATCGCGAGCCGATCGTAAGTCTCCGAAGCTTCGTACCCGATCGAATAGGGGTATTCGAGCAAGACGAGGTCAAACAGATTGTATTCCGCTCGGTTGGCCGCATTGGTTGCGTCGCGATACGGTTGCACGTGCCATCCGAGGTCACGCAGGTCGTACGCGAAAACCGTGGCCGTTTCGCCATCCACGATCGTCAGCGGGGCGATGCGTGTTTGATAGGAAAGATGGTTGGCCGCTTTGGCGAGTGCTTTGCGTTGCAGGTCGAGTTGTTCGCGAGTGGCACCGCCGGCGATCAAATGATTGCAGCTGAAGTAACGCATCCGCACGCGTTTTTCGACGGGAAGCGTTCGTTGGTGCGCGAGGATTTGTTTGAGGACGTAGTCAACCCCGACGAGTTGGTTGAGCGAATCGTCACGGTCCTGTTCGATCGGTTGTTTGATGTCGGCGGGGAACGCCGGCGCGTCGGCTTCGATCCAGTGTCGCACGAGTGCGAGTTCTTTTTCGGAGAGCGGCGGGGCTCCTTTGGGCATCCGCGTGTCTTCATCTTCCTCAAGCAAAATTTCGTACAAACGTGAATTGCTCGCGTCGCCCGGAACGACTTGGTCGTCTTCGAGAAGCGATTCGTGGGAAAGGACATTCAAGTCCGCGAGCTTTTGGTGGTTGCCGTGACACTGGGAGCAGCGAGAACGCAGCAACTCTTTGACGTCGGCTGCCAACCGTGATGACTTGCTCGCCCCGTCGTCGTCGGCGTTGGCGAGCGAACCGGCTGATAAGATTGCGATCGATCCGAACCAAACCGTGAGCACGGAAACGCGGGAGAACCAATGTGAAGATGACATGGTTGAGCGACTCAATTCAGGACAAGGTGCGATGAGGAGACGCGGGCTGGACACGATCCGGTCCAGGTGGCACCTACTTAGTTTACTACGCTAAGCGGGCGGGACGGCAACCGGCCCGGTGATTGCAGTGCGATCTTTTGGTGTTCATCATGTTTTCGTATGGCAATTTGGTCTGACACTCGGCAGCTCATCCGGGGTTGGCGGGGCGTGTGATGGCGTCCATCCCTCGAGCTGCGAAAGATGTTCTGACCAACGCTTATCTGAAGGATGCGATTTTGATAGCGGGAGCGGACACGGAATCTGTGGGCGAGTGGGGAGAATTGGAAAATCGATGCCCGCCCTCACCGGACACTCGTGATCCTGTTAAGCTACCATTTAGGGCATCTATAGAACCTTTATTACGCAACTTAGGGAGGATAACCGAGTGGACGCGATTCTAGTTTGGTCACTTGCGACAGGAACATCAGTGCTCGCCTTGTTTTGGGCTAGGTACTTTCATCAGCAAATGATGAAAGCGGATGAGGGCACCGAGGAGATGCGAGCGATCGCGGAGAGTGTTCGCGTCGGCGCGGGGGCATACTTGAATCAGCAGAACAAGGTAGTCGCGATCGTTTTTGTGGCGGTGACCTTGTTACTCGCGTTTGCGGCGGTCGGGTTGCGGGTGTTGTCCGTATTTTCGCCGATCGCATTTTTGACCGGGGGACTTTTCAGCGGTTTGTGCGGCTGGATTGGGATGCGAACCGCCACGCAGGCGAGCAGTCGCACCGCCGCCGGAGCCCGAGTGTCACTCAATGACGGATTGCAGGTCGCCTTCCGCAGCGGCGCGGTGATGGGACTGACCGTCGTCGGGATGGGGTTGCTGTACTTGTGTATCTGGTTCGCGATTCTTTATTGGGGCGTGCCGCTGGTCGGTGGTGAAGATGCCGAAATGAGCCTACACCAAATCTCAGTAACGATGCTTACGTTCGGGATGGGGGCGAGTGCCCAGGCGTTGTTTGCCCGGGTGGGCGGTGGCATTTTCACAAAGGCCGCCGACGTCGGTGCCGACTTGGTCGGAAAAGTCGAACAGAGTCTAGCGGAAGACTCGCCACGGAACCCGGCGACGATCGCGGATAACGTCGGCGATAACGTCGGAGACGTTGCGGGGATGGGGGCGGACCTCTATGAGTCCTACACGGGATCGATTTTGGCGGCCTCAGCGCTCGGCGTTGCCGCGATGACCCAGCAGGGAATGTTGCCCGAAGGTGGCGACGTTGTGTCCGCTCAATTGCATGCGATGGTGTTGCCGTTGGCGATCGCATCGCTCGGGATCCTGTGTTCGATCGCAGGCGTTTACGCGGTTAAGACTGGCGACAAACTTTCTCAGAAAGCGCTGCTGCAAGCTCTCGCCCGCGGGATCAACCTTTCGTCGCTGCTGGTGACGATCGGATCTGTTTTCTTCGCTATGTGGTTGATGCCGCGTGTTCCTGGAACGATGTTTTTTGACCTCATTCCGGGGATCGCGATCAGTGTGATCGTCGGACTGATGGCCGGTTGGGCGATCGGTTGGTGGACCGAACGGGTAACGAGCGACGAGTATGCGACGACTCAGCATCTCGCGGCGGAAGCGGAGACGGGGTCAGCAACCATTATTATCGGCGGTGTTGCCGATGGGATGTTGAGCGTGTGGTTTCCGGTGTTGGTCGTCTCGGCAGCGATGTTTCTGGCGTTCGGATTCGCCAACGGTGGTCACTTCAATGATCTCAATCGATTCTCGCTCGGATTGTATGGTGTCGGCCTGGCAGCGGTGGGGATGTTGAGCACGCTTGGGATCACGTTGGCGACAGATGCTTACGGTCCGATCGCTGACAATGCAGGCGGCAACGCCGAGATGGCTGGACTCGAACCCATCGTGAGGGAGCGGACGGATGCTCTCGACAGTCTTGGTAACACCACGGCAGCGACCGGGAAGGGATTCGCGATCGGTTCGGCGGCATTGACGGCGTTGGCGCTGTTGGCGGCGTATGTGGAAGGGGTGCGAGACGGGTTTGATCGTTGGGGAGAAGACGTCGCGTCGGAGGTTTCCGGAGACGGTTACTTCAAACTCAACAATAGTTTGATGATCGAAAAAACGCCGGAGGGAACACAAACGTATTTGATCATGCCGACACGCTCGGAAACGCCCGAACAACGGGCCTCGTGGCATGCGGTCGCCGGCGGAGATGGGATCACTGATGACGTGGTGTCCACCGCGATCGAAGGAGAACGCGTCCATGTTTCCGAAGCGACGTTGCAAGACTTTCTGCATTACTTCGACACCACGCTGATGAATCCGAGGGTGCTCGTTGGCATCTTCCTTGGGGCGATGAGCACGTTCCTGTTTTGTGCGATGACGATGAAGTCGGTGGGCAGGGCTGCAAATGGAATGGTGATTGAGGTGCGGCGGCAATTTGAAGAAAACCCGGGGATCCTGGATGGCACGGTGACGCCGGATTATCAACGCCCGATTGAAATCAGTACCAAAGCGGCGCAGCGGGAAATGATTTTGCCGAGTTTACTCGGCCTGCTTCTACCGATTGTTGTCGGTCTGCTGTTGGGAGTTGGTGGGGTGCTCGGGTTGTTAACCGGGTGCTTGACCAGCGGGTTTTGCTTGGCCGTGTTCATGGCAAACAGCGGCGGGATGTGGGACAACGCGAAGAAATACATCGAAGCCGGACACCACGGGGGCAAAGGGAGCGCTGCTCACAAAGCCGCGGTGGTTGGTGACACGGTGGGTGATCCGTTCAAGGACACGAGTGGCCCGAGCTTGAACATCTTGATCAAACTCATGAGCATGGTCAGCGTCGTGGTTGCCGGTTTGATCGTGCGTTATTCCTTGGTGGCACTCGAGATCTTCTGAGCACTCCCGGCAATGCTGCCAACGCAAGTCTCGACTTCGTTGAGTGTCCGTAGGCAGTGTTCTTGATGGTGCTGGTGTTTTCGAAACGTCGTTTTCCCTGTGTCCGGATTCCCTGTGTCCGGAAAATATGATTTCGTTGACCCGTGACATCACGAACCGCTCGGTTTTGCCGTTCAGCTGGACTTGAACCGTCGGCCGAGTTTGGTCGACATAGGCGGAGCTGGCCGAGTGGGGACTGCCTACGTCGAGCGTCATGCCGGGAATGTAAGAATCCGCTCTCATCCTTTGGAGATTTTCCGGTGTTCGAACTTGTGGAAATGAGTCTCGCGACAGAGGTCCCCGATGAAGAGTTCGCACAATTTGCTGAGGACCTAGGAATCGGATCGGGGTGTGCGGCCAGACGGGAGCGTCAACGAAGTAACAGGGCATGAACCGCATCATTGGTCAGGCATTTTTGTCGATATCCATCGATTCCTCGATCGTCCGGCGTGGTAGAGAGATTTTGGATCCGCGGATAAAGTTGCGAGGCGTCCCCGATGCCTTTGATTGAGAATGATGAAACGGATCCAATTTGAAACCTTGCCAGGCTGCCAGCCCTACCTCAACGAGCGAACGATTCGGGTTCGTGAATCACAGTCGGGCATGCGCCTGATCGATTTTCTTCGTCAGTACCACCCGCCGACACCTCGTCGAGATTGGCTGAACTGGATTCAGGCAGGGGATATCACCCTGGATTCACAATCTCTCAACGAGAATCATCGCGTCCGCGTTGGCGGCCAGTACCGCCATGCGATGCGAGATTTTGTCGAACCGGAAGTGCGGGCGACGATCGGGATCATTTCCGAAGACTCCGAATTGCTCGTCGTCGACAAGCCGGCGCCGTTGCCCGTGCATCCCAGTGGTCGCTTTAATCTCAACACGCTGTCGAAGTTATTAGAACGCGTCTATCCTGACGGAAAACTGCGGATCGCCCATCGGCTCGATGCCAACACGACGGGAGTTGTCGTGTTCTCTCGCACGTCTTCTGCGGCCGCATTCGTTCAACCCCAATTCGAGCAACGTCGGGTTACGAAAGAGTATCTCGTCCGTGTTTGCGGGCACGTACCGTGGGACGACTACCATTGTGATTTGAAAATCGGGCATGCCCGACATGTCGATCCGGCGAGCGACGGTGGCACCGGCGGGGCGCGAATCCCACACGATCGCGGACTGCCCGCCGAGACGATCTTTCGCTGTCTCGAACGATTCGACGATGGCACGACGCTGTTGCACGCCTCGCCGATCACTGGTCGAACGAATCAGATCCGGGTTCACGCCGCCGCCCTCGGTTTTCCGGTGATGGGTGACCCGTTCTACAACCGTGCAAACGACTCGGGGGCGCATCCAACGACGCTCGCGCAAACGTTACGCATCGATCAGCCGCCGATGTGTTTGCATGCTTGGCAACTGACACTCACCCATCCGAAGTCACGCCAATCGGTTCGGTATCAAAGTCCCGCACCGGCCTGGGCAATGGCGAGTCAGGCGTTGCTTCGCCAATCAACCAACGGCAGTGAGACGCCCCAATAATTTCAGCGTAGCATCCACGCTGGAGAGTCTCGCCGTTTCGAGTTGGGTGTGATAAGCCGACGTGGGCAACTGCAAGGTTGTGCCTCGTATGTCGCCGCCTGATGCGGAGATCAATCTGCCCAATTCGGTTCGTCCGAGCGACATTGGTTTCTCGCGAGTTAAATTGATTTTTTCGATGTAGGTGTCTTTGTACCGGAATGTGATTCCGAGTTCTTGACATGTCTTTTCGATTTCCGCAGTGAGCGATATGTCAAACTCCGCATTCGCATCACGATGCCTGAGTACCACATCCTGGATCAACAAGTCATCGACGGTCGGAAACGGACTCGTGTCGAGAACGATCAAGCGATTCGTGCGTATGTTGTGTCGCTGGAACCATTCGGCGGCAAACCGCCAACTCCGCCCGGCTTCTTCCCCGGCGGTGAACAAGGCGGTGCCTTGGAAGCCTGACCGGATCAATTCGATCAGCATCGCGACCGAAACCACGTTGTCTAACTGAGCCGAAATCAAGCCATCGGCTTCCTTCAGTCGGTCCAAGAACGCGACCGGGGTTCCCGGTTGGAGGAAATCGAGTCCGTCGAGTTCAAAAATCAGGTTTTTTCGACGCGGGCAGATGTAGGACTGGATAATCTTTCCCTGTCCAAGATACGAACCCGCGTAGGGCGTGTGGGCTTGAACGCGTTGTCCTTGGAATCGTCCAGCGATCGTTTCCATGAACTGTTCGGAGATCGAATCGCCGGTAAGTTCGCCTCGGTTTCCGGCGATGAAGGCGGCGTATTGAAATTCGTTTGGCCCGGTGCACATCAGACCGTGTCGGTCAACGTGCGCGGAAACGAATGTGCTCTCGGGTTCGGCGCCTTCGGCGACCAACAGCCCGTGGAATCGTGTGACCCGGATGGGGCACTCCTCAAGTTCACGTCGGATCACTCGGAAGAACGCGTCCTCCATTCCGACCACGGAGGGTTCACGCACCAAAGCGCGCAGAAGATGGAGGAACTCGTTCATAATCCCTAGCGTGTTTCGATTGATGACCGACTGAGCTTAAGCAAGCATGCTGCCGGTTTCCATCAGGTTGCGATGCAGATCGAAACAGTGTTGCAGATCATGGCGGATATGGGCAGCGGTCGACTTATCGAGATATTGGTGCAAATAATCTCGGTACATCGGATGGGCGCAGTTATCGATGATAGTGCGTGCCCGTTCACCAGGTGCCAGCCCACGCAGGTCGGCGAGCCCTTGTTCGGTCACGATCACGTGCACCGAGTGTTCATTATGGTCGGTGTGCGAACAGAGTGGCACGATGGCGGAGATCTTGCCTCCCTTGGCTACCGACGGGCAGACGAACATGGAGAGATAAGCGTTGCGGGCAAAGTCACCGCTACCGCCGATCCCGTTCATGATGTTTTGGCCGCAGACGTGTGTGGAGTTAACGTGCCCATACAAATCAACTTCGAGTGCCGTGTTCATGGCGATCACGCCGAGTTGTCGCACGACGGCGGGGTTGTTCGAAATTTCCTGCGGACGCAGCACGATTCGGTCGCGGAAGAACTCGATGTCGTCTGCGATCTCCTGCATCTGTTCGGGCAATAGCGTGAGACCGCAGGAGCTGGCGCCACGTAAGCGGCCGCTCCGCATCAAGTCGAACGGCGCCGGTTGGAGGACTTCGGTGTACATGAAGAAGTCCGGGATGTCAGGGCTTTTGCCGACGCCCGCGGTGACGGCGTTGGCAACGTTTCCGACGCCGCTTTGCAGCGGTAGGAAACTCGATGGGATCCGTCCCGAAGCGAGTTCGTTGCTGAGAAAATCGACGACGTAGCCGGCGATCTTTTCGCTCAGTTCGTCCGAGTCGGTGAAGCCCCCGAGTTCATCGGCTTGGTCGGTTTCGACGATCGCGACGATCTTGGCCGGATCGACCTCGGCGTATCTCTTACCGATCCGTTCGAGCGGATGGCTCATTGATAGGGATAGTCGGTTCGGTGGGCGTCTGGGGATCACGATGTCAGACATGTCGCCGATGTCGCGGGATTGCCCCCGGTTGAGCTCGATGATGACCTTCTTTGCCTTCTTCAGAAACGTCGGTGACGCGCCCACCGAGGTGCTCAGGTAGACTTTTCCGTCGGCGGTGACCTCGGTCGCTTCGATGATCGCGACGTCGATGTCACCGAAGTGCCCGAACATCACGGACTGAGGAAGGTGCGAGAGGTGCATGTCGACAAAATCGACTTCACCCGCGTTGATCCGCTTCCGCATGGCTCGCGACGACTGATACGGGGCACGCCAACTGACGGCGTTCGCTTCGGCGAGGTGTTCGTCGACGCTCGCGCCGGTTGACGCACCGGTGAGCAAGCGGATTTGAAATGGTTCACCAGATTGATGGATTTCCTTCGCGCGGACGGCGATTGCTCTCGGGACCGCTTTCGCGGATCCCGCGGGAGTGAAACCGCTCATGGCGACCATCATTCCATGTTCGACCAACTCTGCGGCCTGCTCGGCAGACATGGTGGGGAATGGCAAAGACATGGGGAAAGTCCTTTAAAGAGTCGCGTTTCTTGATGGTTGATGTGCGATGTTTATCGCAGAAGACAAACCATAGTTTCAAGCGAATCGGAGGCTTAGGTAAGCCCCTGCGACAATTAGGACGATGGGTTTATCGAACCAACCCATGCGATTCGTTATTGGCAGCTGGCTACGCCGGCGCCTCCAGGTCAGGCCGGGCAAACGGACGTTGCTCGGCATAAGCCTGCATCAAATCGTTGCTCTGCAGCAACGCGTCGACCACGTCGGCGGCCCATTGTTGGCCGCGGCCTTTGAGGAAAATCTCACGGACTTTTGCCAGTGGCATGCCTCGACGATACGGACGATCGCTGATCATCGCGTCAAACGCATCGGCGACAGCGAGGATTTGGGCATCGCGGGGAATCTCATCACCGGCCAGCCCGTCGGGATAGCCACGGCCATCCCATGATTCGTGGTGATGTCGAACCGCCGGTAGGATGTGGCGAAACGGCCGAATGTCTTTGAGAATCTCGTAGCCCAGCATGGGGTGGCGTTTGATTTGGTCGAATTCTTCCTCGGTGAGTGATCCCGTCTTCTTCAACACCGAATCATCAATTCCGATCTTGCCAATATCGTGTAGGATCCCCGCCAGTTGTAGCGACTCGGCCGAACGATCACCAAGACCGAGACGAAGTGCCAGTTGTACCGCCAAGTCGGCGACACGGGAACTGTGTCCGTGCGTGTAGGCGTCTTTGGCGTCGAGGGCCGATGCGAGTGATCGGACGGTACCCTCGAGCATGGATTGCATCTCGTGGAATTGCCGCTTGTTCATCAGATGCAATGCGAGCACCATCAGCACCGATCGCATCAAATCCACCTCGATCGTGCCGAACTCGGTTGCCGACATTTGACGAATTGCGATAAGCCGTCCGAGTCGTATCGATCCGCGGGCGATGGGCATCAAGACGACCCGGCGCCCCACCAACGCTTCATCGTCCGATTGGTTGACGATCACGGTTTCTTTTTGCCAATCAGGCCGGTCACCGACACGTCGCCCGTTCGAAACCGCATCGGTCTCCGGGGCAATCAATGAGAACCCGGCGTCTGAGACGTTGCCGCTGCGGTGTTGGAGACCGTTCTCGCTGATCGCCGCATGGACGATCTTGTCGAGATCGCTCAGAGCGATCGGAGTGCCGATTCCCTGAATGCCTCCGCCGAGGAAATCGTCCTCATCGGGATCGAGCTGAATGATGAGCGTTTCGCAGGGGACGCAAACGATTAACTGCTCAAGGAGCTCTTGGCAAGTTTCGCTGGGGTCGTCCTGAAGCTCAAGCCGCGCTGTCAGATCGTGGATCATTCGAATTTCTTCGAACTTTTCACCAAGCGATGCCGAAAGCGACTCGATGTCCGATAGCAGTGACAGTTCGGCCTCGACTTGGCCGCGATCGGTGTCGTCCACTGAACACGGAACGTTGTCGTCGCTCACGTGCAGAGGGCCACCGAGAGGCGCGGTCGTGTTGAGACGTGATTGCATGAATCGGGCTGCGGTGAGGGATATGGGCCGGATAGGGAAAATTGACGCACGCGTAATCGCAGGTGTTCCGACAAAACCATATGCCACGTCAAACCGATGTTTGGGTTAGCAACACGGCAAAACGGGTCTCGCGTCAATCGATTTACCATTGAGATTTCCGGTCGTGCCGGTTGGACGGCGTGTGCGTCACGCGGGCCAACCACCCGAAAAGGTGGTCTGCTTGGACGAGGACATCCGTAGACCCGTCCATGAATACCTCTGTGGTGCTGTTCTTTTAGGTCGGCGTGGCGGCTCAACCTCCGTCTTGGTTGCGTTCCCTTTCTCGTCGGATCGCTTCGCTGACTCGGCCGAGAATGGCACGTTCCTCGTCCGTCAGTGACGTGGGGCCGTTGGCGTGGAGTCGTTGCAGGATCTCGTCGGCCCGGGCCGCATCGCTCGCTTCGGAGTGTTCTCGATCGGCGGCTTCCCTGAGTTTTCGGATTCGTTCCTTCTCGGACTTTTTGTATTCTCGACGTTGCAGTGCGGCGCGAATTCCGAGTCGAGATTTCATGACGCCGGTTTCGCCGTTTGCCGCTAACGTCATCTGTGACGCGAACAGATCTTCGCCGCGTGTCGAAGCGAACAGCCAAACGGCCAGGAGCGAGATACCTGCGAAGGCCGGTAACGCTCGACCTCCGGCCTGGGTACTGATTCCGCTGGCATGGATCGCCATCACACCGCCGACCAAGGTGACCAACGCGAATGCAACGATGCCCCATCTAGCCATTCTCGCGGCATGAGTCGCCTTCTCTCGATCGCCCGCCTCGTCGTTCGGGGCCCCCGAGAAAAGTCCAATGACGGCTGACCAACCCACTCGCCCAAGTGATTGGGGGACCGGCAGCAATTGCCAGAACCCTTGCAGACAAAAGATCCACGCCGAAGCGATCCAGACGCGATCAACCAGTGCGATCGCAGCGTCGGAGGCATCACCCGCCTCGGCGGATTGCGGCAACGAATACAAGCTGAACCGATCGAACAGCAAACAGATCAACGCAGCGACGCCGAGTGACATCAGCACGGCCGACCACAGCAGCAGCACCCGGCTAGCACCACCGAACGATTCTAGGATCGTTTGGCTGTTGTCGCGAAGGTACAGTTCTTCGGGTGCGTCGGCGAAGAGCGAATTATGCTCGTGATCGACGAACTCCTCGGGCGAGGGCGAAGCGTCGATGTCTGGGATCGCGATCCAGACGCCGCCAATCGTGAGCGTGACGCTGTGGCTGGCGAGGTGTGTGGGCAGAGGTGGGAAATGATGAATCTGGTTGATCGTGTTCGCGGGCGGTCGAACCGAGAACAGCGTTTGTGTGATCGCCGCCTGGATGAACAGCCCGATGCACCACACGAAGGCGAGGTGCACGGCCCACGACCCCGTATCGCTGTGGTCGGCACCACCGAACATGCTCGGGGCCATCGCGATCAAGAAAACCGAGATTGCCGCGAGCGGCAATGACAACGCGATCGACCATTGAACTCGGCCGATCGAACAAAACCACCACCGGACGCCGCGACCGAAACTGGCCGCGCCGCGAGACTTTGAGAGCCAATAGCGACGCGTTCGTCGTTGATCAGGAGCCGGTGGTGTTGGATTCACGTCGGAACGCGATTAGTGGCTGTGCTCGAACTCAGGTTCTTTGCCTTCGTAGGCACGATAGAAATCGAAGATCGATTTTTCCAGGGCCTTCGCCGTTGCCGGATCGGCTGACTGTTTCGCTTTCATGGCATTGACCATGACCGCGTGAGCGGCGGACAGCTTTTTCAGATACGAAGGATCGTCAGCCTTGATCCGCTGAGCCATGAAGTAGCTTGCGATCGTTTCTTGGATCTTCGACGCGTGATCTTCTTTGGTGGTCACCCACCGGGTCAATTGGTTGATCGACTGCGCGTCGGTTGGTTTGAGCGTGTTCAGTTCGATCTGGGCTTTGGAAATCGTGTGCTCGTCTTCGAGCATCATTTCAAAACGCATTTGGTCGCCGTAGATTCCACAGGGAACTTGGCAGTGCGCCTCGGCGGTCGAGGCAACCATAAGGCTTCCGAGCAGCAGCGCGGTCAAGGTAATGCAACGCAACATTTTCAATTCCTCTTCAAAATCGCAGGGGTGAATTAGAGAATCTCAAGCAGTTCAACTTCGAAGATCAAAACCTCGTTCGGGCCGATTGCCGATCCCGAGCCACGTTCGCCGTAAGCCATGTTTGGCGGGATGTAGAGCATCCATTTCGAGCCAACTTTCATCTTTTGCAATGCCAGTTGCCAGCCTTGGATGACACCGTTGACGGGGAACTCGGCGGGCTTGCCGCGAGCAACACTGCTGTCAAAGACTTCTCCATTAGTCAGTTTGCCAGTGTAGTGAACTCGGACAGTGTCTTGAGGTGATGGTGAGCCGCCTTCGCCTTCATTGATGACTTTGTACTGAATCCCTTGGGCGAGGTCTTTGACGCCTTCCGCTTTGCTGTTCTGCTCCATCCAGACGTTGCTCTTTTCCAGGTTCAGCACGGCCTGCTTTTGCATTTCTTCCTCGCGGGCGGCTTGGCGTTTTTGCAAAATCGCTTGGATTTTGCCTTGGACCTCGGCGAGCTGTTCATCTGTCAAGGTAGGGGCTTCGCCGGTCAAGGCGTCGGTCAAGCCTTGTTGCATTCCTGCGAAAGTGAAATCGTCTGCTTCAAAGCCTTGTTGGGCAAAAGACTGCCCAACCGAGAAGCCCAGGTAGTAACCGACTGTGTCGTCGACTGTGGTTTCGGTGTCTTGTCCGTGTGTCGACGTTGTCATTGTCAGCAGTGTCAAAAGGGATAGTGAAAGTAGCGTGAATCGCATGGGTTTGGTGTCGTCCGAGTATGGAATGGGCAGGAAGTTTGGGACTCGAGTGAGTCCCAGGTGGGAAGCAAATCCGGCGTCGCGACGGCAAATGCGCGTCGCAAGCGGATCACTCCATCCCCCAGAATACCAAGTCGGGCGACCCGTGCACTCCCCTGACATGGCTAGAAGTAGTGAACGGACCTGATGCAGCTGCGCCGCGGTCTCGGACTAACCGATCGTCTCGACCTGGCAGTCTTCGAGTTTGACGCTGACGCCCTGTTCCATGAAGCGGACGGCAACGAGCAGGCGGGATTCGTTTTCTCGTCGGATGATGGTTCCCTCGTATCCCTGGAACGCGCCGCTCTTCACGCGGACGATTGCACCCGGCTTGAGACGACTTTCGAGCGTCAGCGGTATGCCGAGGGCGATAAGGTTACGGATTTGTGTTAAATCTTGAATAAGCTCTTCGACCTCGAGAATCTCGACGGCTTTGAGAACACATCCGGTGCAGATTGCCGCATGCCGTTCTTCATCGCCCCCACGCAGGAACACGTAGGTTGAGAAGAGCGGGATGTAAGAGGTGCGAATCCGGCCGGCCGGCGAACGCGTCCGTTGCGGAATCATCGGTCCGTAATGGCCGATCTGGGCTTCGCGCAAGTGTCGCAGCACTTTTTTTTCTTGTCGCGTTCGCGTGTAAAGCAACCACCACGGCGAATCATGTGACTCAGGTTGATCGAGTAAGTCGTCGGGGAAAATGTCAGGTTCGGGAGGCAGAATCGGCATGGATTTGCAGCAAAGGAAACGAAAAGGGCCAGTGAAAAGCTGGCATAACATATCTCACCCGGAGGTGACCAGTCATCCGTGCAGTTCTGGGGCGTGCGTGGTCCACCACGTGTCGGCATCGCTGCGGTTCCACGGCATGTCATCGGACATCTCTTGCAGAGAACGGATCAGTTCCGGAATGCTCTCGGCACGTGATCGCTTGTCTTTTCTCATGCATTCGTTGACCCAGTGGTTCAGCCGATCGTCGATCGCTTCGCTGCGGTGGGTGGCGATGCTGATGGGGTGCTCACTCATAATCAAGGCAAACATCGATTCGGGATCGCACTCCGCGAACGGCGGATTCCCGGCGAGCAAGTAGTATGCGATGCAGCCGATCGAATAGATGTCGCTGCGTGGATCCATCGACGATGGGTCGCGAAAACGTTCGGGAGCCATGTACATCGGGGTCCCTGCCCAAACGGTTTCCGAGGTTTGAAAAACGTCGTGATCGGGTTCAATCGGTTTGGCTAAGCCGAAATCGAACACGGTCGCCCAGTCGCCGACAATACTGTCGAACCGCAGCATCACGTTTTGCGGTTTAAGGTCGCGGTGCATGAGTCCTTTGCCGTGTGCTTCGAGCATTGATTGGCAAATCTGTTGCATGATCCAGACAACACGGCCAGGAGGCTGCGCCCCACCGCGGGCAACGACTTCGGCGAGCGTAAGCCCGTGCAGCAACTCCATCACACAAAACGCGGAATCATCGGCGGTGTATCCAAAGTCATACACCGTGACGCTGTGTGGACACGACAACGATGCAGCCAAACGTGCTTCGCGATCAAAGCGTTGCCGGTCGTCCTCGTCTTGGCGGTCGCCACGGAGCACTTTCAACGCGATGTCGCGGCTGAGTTCTTTGTGTCGGGCTAAGTACACGACGCCCATGCCGCCGGAACCGAGTTCGCGTCGAATTTCGTATCGGCCGAGTGGTTGCCGGGCGTCAGTAATAGAATGAATCTTCGATTGGTGCCACCATGTTACCGCCGAAGCGACGCCGCATGCCAAGAGGCTGCCCAGGAGTGCGCCCGGCCAAGTTAACGAGAACGCCGATACGTAGCGTTGTACAGGAATTTCCGCAATCATTCCGAGCTCACACGCGGGTAACCAAACCGATGCACCGGAAGTGTAGCCGCCGTGATAACTGGGGTACGCAGACGGGTACACGATACTGCCGCGGTTGGTACTGACCGATGCGGCCGCAACCGTCAACGGTTGGACTTGTCTACTGTTGGGGGCGCTCTTGTGCAACGGAGTGTACTCGGCAACCCGAAACGGTTTGTTCGGATCGTTCGGAAGCTCGTTTCGATCACGCATAGCCAGGACCCATCGGCTCTCGGTCTGCATGATGCCTTGTCGATCGACCAGATAGACATCGACGCCCGTTTCAAGGGAAAGCTCTTCGAATGCGGCATTGATGACCGACCGCAGCCCATGCCGCGTGATCAGGACCACGCCGAGAACGTCTTCGGGGTTGTCGTGGTCCTTGATCGGAAACATCCAACCGTCGCCGTGGTCGGGGACGACATCGCGTGCCCCTTGGCTATTGAGGCTGTGCCTCGTCGCGGGACCGATGAATACCGATTGATGTTCGAGACATCGGGAGACGGGGCCCGCGTAGCGTGCAGTCCAGAACTCGTCAGGGACGTCGTGGGGTGTTGACTTGGCCACGATGCGGAAGGTGCGGTCCCAAATGATGAACGTGGTTTCGTCTCGTTCGCGTTGGTCTTGATTCGCCATAAACGCATTCAAAACCGTCGGTGCGTGGCTGGCATCGCCCCCCGGAGATCCATCCTGAACGATGGCCCCCTCACTTGCTTCGAGGGCGATCCGTTCGCTGATCTGACGGTCGGTCGAAAGGAGGCTTTCGAATTGCAAACGGGATCGTTCGAGCACCGACGACAGGAGCCGGTGGTTAGCCAATTCTTCCTGTTCGATTTGTCGACTACCGATCGTCCACGCGGCAAACCAAATCGGAACGAGGGCCGAAAGCACGATTGCGATCCATAGGGGCAGCCATGAAAACCGAAACCGTTTTGGACCAATCGACGTTGGCAGGTTCGCGGGGACTCTCGAATCGGACCCTGGTCGGCGTTTGCGTTTCTCACGCGGCGTTTTGGGATGTCGTGGTGCCGCGTGTGTCCGCTGGGAACCGCCGACGGTTCGTTGGCCAGCGTTTCGGCGAGAGTCGCCTTTGGGCCCTTTTTTAGTCGTCGGTGCTTTTCCCGAACCGGAAGCGTTGGCACCACTGGGTGGTTTACCGGAGAATTCAGAAGGCGGACCGTCCGGGCGATCCATCGGGACTGTTTTTCGAATGTCAGGGCGGTCGCTCTCACCGCTGCCCTCCCCACCCACATATGAGGCTGCCTCTTGCCTGTCTTCAACGGCGATCCCGATTTTGGTCGATCCTGGCAATCGAACCGGCTGAACGGATCGTCCCTCGAGCAACGCGGCATCGGCATCGTGCTCGCGGAGTAGCGAGAGGACTTCATCGATCAGCTGATAATCGTCGCCTGCCGATTCGCGAACGAACGATTCCTGATCCTGTTGTGGGAGTTCTTCAGCCTTCCAAAAAATGTCTTGGATCTGCTGGTAGCGTTTCGCGTCCACAACGCCCTTACTCCTGGTCGGGATCTCGAAGTTCGCGTCTCATCCAGGCCCGTGCCATCGCCCAGTCCTTCTCAACGGTGCGCAAACCCAGGTTGAGTTCGTTCGCGATTTCTTTCATCGCTAACCCGCCAAAGAATCGAAATTCGACAATTTTTGCCTGGCGCGGGCTTAGCTCGGCGAGCGTGTTGAGCAGCTCATCGAGAGCAACGACGTCGTCATCGCGATCAAGTACGAACGTGATTTCTTCGTCGAGTTGCCGCCGCAGCCATCCCCCACCGCGTTTCTGGGCCCGGGTGTGCCGGGCGTGATCGACGAGAATTCGCCGCATCACGGTCGCACCGATGGCAAAGAAGTGGGTTTTTCCCTGCCAATCGACCTCGTTCTGATCGACCATGCGGACATACGCCTGGTGGACCAACGACGAACTGCTGAGCTTTTGCCGCTGGGGTTCCGAGCGAAGGAAACGGCCCGCCATTTTGTGCAAATCGTCATACAACACCGTAAACAGCTGGTCCGTCTTCTTCACATCGCCTTTCTGGCTCGACTGCAAGATTTCGGTTACGGAAGCCATGTGATTGGAAGCGTGATGACGATAGAAAGTGAGGAGGCAAGAGTTGCGATGGTTTGCATTCTACACGAAGTTGCGTCAACGACACCTATTAGCGACATGGAATGCTCAAACCGCTCGTAGAAACGGCCGGATGGCAGCGGTCGGATAATTCCGGTGGCACCGTTTGGTTTTCTCTCCGGGGCCGTTTGAAATTCACGGTTCTATCTGAATAATGCGTTGGAATCATCACGTTAACGACGACGATCGCATCATGACTATCTCTCGTATCTCGATCGCCCTTGTCGTTTGTCTGGCAGTCTGGCGAGGCGTTTGGCTGATGTCAGGTGTTTCCGACACGTGTGCGATTGCGGATGGCGCGGCCGCGGCTGCATCGGAGTTGGTTGCAACTCAAGACGTACTGATTGCGGGCGGAGCCGGCGAAACGAATTCACGTCCGGCTGCGGTGCCTTGGCGGATTTCGTTCGCCAATTGGGAGAAAAATCCTGACGCCGTCCAATCCCAGATCAATCTCCGACGATCCGGCACCGATCTTTGGGATGCTAGCTTGGCCGTCTGGATCACGCCTGGAAACGACGGGCAACCGGGATGGGCAACGTGGGACGATAACGGTGACGGTGTTGTCGATGACCCCGGAGAACTCGGGGCGGCATGGAGCGACGATTTTTGTGTCGTTCAGTTCCCAGGAGCCCCCGCGCCAGCCGGTCGTGTGATCGATCGCGGTGGTTTTCGGCCGATCACGCCGCAGGACGCGCGTGATCCCGCTAGCGGCGAAATCCGCCGAGTCCGATTAGTGGTGGAACCCTAAGGCTCACATGTTGGAAGCGCCGGCGAAGAATGCACCCGCGATTCCGCCGCACAGCAACGCAACGGCGAGAATTTTCCAGCTTCCCTTGCCGTGTTTAAACGGGAAGACGAACAGGTAAACGATCGTCAAAGTCAGAAAGCCTTGTTTGCGGTCGGTGCGAAACGCCAATGCGATCAAACTCAGCAACGCGCCGATCGACACGAGCAGAAACGCCGCCCCGCCGAGGTTCATGAACATCTGCATCGGTTTGAACGTGATCGCTTCTTCACGACGCGATGCGTTGACGGCGAGCACCGCGATGCTGACTGCACTGCCCAAAATGAACAGCACCAACGCGAGCATCCAAGGGGGCATCCCCGCTTTGCCGATCATGTCTTGTTGAGCTTTTTTGGCCGCCTCAATATCTCGGGCTGCCTTGTTCAACGCCATCGTGCCCTTATCGATGTCGACGCCTTCGACTAGGTGGGCGTTGAGCCTTTCGCCTGTTGTCAAGTTGTATCCGCACTTCGTGCAGAGGACCGCGCCGGGCGCAAGCTCTTTGTTGCATGCCGGGCAAATCGCGTGCACTTGCCGGTCCATCCCTTCTTCGGCGAACAAGTCGTCCATGGTCGAAGAGGAGGTTGCGGCGGGGCCGGGTGCGGCTGGGCGAGCGGGTGCGGCCGGGCGGGCAGCGGTGGGCTGGGCCGCGGGACGAGCAGGCGCCGCGGGGCGGGCGGCTCCACCGGCGACCACTTTGATCACGTTCCCGCAGCCGGGGCACTTGATCGCCTTGCCGGCTAGTTCGTCTTTGACGTTGAGCTGTTTTCCACAGCCGCATTTCACTGCAATGGGCATAACGAGATGAGCAAAAGGGGCGAGATGAGTAAGGTGGAAGGAATCAGACGGCGAGAGGCAGTCGCGTGTGACATGCTACTCCAAAACCTATCTACGTCATCTGGGGCGGATGGATTTCTAAATGCGCCCCGCATCGGTAGCAATAGTCCGCGTCGCTGCGGTGCCTTGAAACGGAGCAGTTGGGGCATGGATGGATGTCGATGCCCTCTTGTTTTGATCGCTGGGACAACTCGGCGCTGACAAATCCCGTCGGCACGATGATCAGGCTATAGCCCAACAAGATCAAAACCGCGGAAATGATTTTCCCAATGGTGGTGTGGGGCACAACATCACCGTATCCGACCGTGGTCATCGTGACGATTGCCCAATACATCGACTGTGGGATCGACGTGAAATCGCTGTCCGTCGGGTCTTCGATCAGCACCGTTTCGATGTGATACATCAACGTGCCGCTGATCGTGACGGCAACCAGAACGACCGCCAAAAATACGACGATTTTATCCCGGCTCTGCCAAACCGCATCGGCGAGTTCGTCCGCTTGGCTCATCATCCGCCATAGTTTCAGAATACGGAAGACGCGGAGCAACCGAACGCTCCGCAGGATCGCAAACGACCGAACCGATGTGCCGACAAAGAACACCAGATAACTGGGCAGGATGCTGAGCAGGTCCACGACTCCCCAAAAACTCGTCACGTATCGCATCGGTCTACGGACGCATGAAAGCCGCGCCACGTATTCGATCGTGAACAGAATCGTTAGGAACCACTCACTAGCGACGAGCCAAAACGGGATGTTCGATTCCATGACCGACGGGTCAACGGCAGCGAGTTCCCCTTCGACGGAGGCGGGAATGATGCTCTGGTACGCGGGCAGCGTTTCGATCGAAACCAATATAATGCTGGCGATGATCGCGATTAGCAGTCCGACGTCGAATGCCCGCCCCGCAGCACAGTCGGCTTCGAAAATGATGTCATACATCTGCTGGCGAACGCCCGGCTGTTCAGGACGTTGCACCAGTCGCCGGCGAATCAAAGCGGCAGATGCCTCGGCGGATTTGGGGCGTCGTTGGGTGTTCATCGCAGTCGTGGCGGAGAAAAGTGCTGGCCCGGCGCGACCCTACTCGCAGGCCAACGCGTGTTCACGTCTTAGCCCAACAGCATACCTTACCGATCGGTAGGCTACATCGGCCCGCGCTGTGGCGAGATATCACATCGTTTCTCGATGATCTCGAAGTGATGGTGCACGTGGGCGGCGGCCAACCAAGCGATCCCGCGTGGGGTGATCGGATGGGAATCCACGGTGCCGACCCGATCCCACGCTGCGGGAACGATCCTGCCGAGTAGCACCAAGTTGGCTTGACGCAGGTGCCCGAGTTCACTGATCAGGTGGCCGACGTTCCCCAAACCAAATCGTGCGTCGGCGTACGCGTTCTCGTCCCAGCAGGGAAGGTTTGTCTCGTCACCCGCCGCGATGCGCAGCATCCGGTCACCAAAGATCCGTTCGGCATCGACGCAATGTTCGACGACCTGTCGGACGGTCCATGTGTAAGGGGAATGCACGCGGTCAATCAATTCCGCCGAAAGGCAGCTGCCCAATTCGCAGAACCAATACAGCTGATCGGCGAGCACCTTCATGATGCACTCGCCTTCGATCCGGTTGACATAATTCCAGTGCGCCTCCAGCGAGAGGTCGGACTGTGTAGGGCGTCGGGTTTTATGCGTCATGTTACCTAGTTTTCAAAATCCACCACTTCGAGTCCTTCATGCGACTCGGTAAGGCTGTCGATCACGTCGTATCCGATGCTGGTATTGGCAACGTTGAGGTACTTCAAGTTCGGCAGCGAACCGAGCTGCAAGAATCCTTCGTCGGTGAACTGCGTTCCGGCGACGTTGAGACGTTCCAAGTTGGTTAACTTTAGTAGCGTTGGCAAGGACTCGTCGCTCACGGAAGCGGATTTCAGATTCAGTTCTTGCAGTTTCGTCAAGTCACCGAAGGCGGCGATCGTTTCGTCATTCGTCGCGGTTTCCCATAAGCCCAGGTAAGTCAGGTCGGTGAGTTTGCCCAACAAGGCAATGTCGTCGGGTTTTGCCAATCGGCATTCGCTCATGTCGAGAAACGTGATCGACTGCATTCCAGAAAGAATCTCGAGGCCCTTGCGATCCAGTGATGAGTCACGCAGTTCGACGCGGGCGAGTTTCGAATTCCCTTGAATGTGTTCGATTCCGTCGCCTGTCACGTCGCAGCCCCGAAGCCGGAGCCGTTTCAAATTGGTTAGCGATTTCAGTTTTTCGAGTCCCACATCGTTGACTTTCGAGTAGTCCCCTTGGATCGATTCCAGCGTTGGCATCTTACCCAAGACTGCCATCGTCTCGTCGCCGATCGTTGTGCAGTAGTTGAAGTTCAGTGCCTTCAGTTTCAACGGTGCCAGTTGCACCAAGCCGGCGTCAGTGACCTTCGATTTTTCGAGTTGCAGGTCGACAAGCGATTTCATTTCCGTGATCGGCTGCATGCCGTCATCGCCGATGTTGGTGTTCCGCAAGTCGAGTGCGCGGAGTCGATCGAGATCCGTCAGTTGGCCAAGTCCCTCATCCGTGACGCCGGTGCGGCGGAGCCCTAGAAATTCGAGAGTGGTCAATTTTCCAATTGTTTCAAGTGCCTTGTCGGTGATCGCCGATCCGGTCAAGTCGAGACGTTTGAGCTGTTTCAGTTTCGCAAGATTCTCGAGCCCCTTGTCGGTGACGGTCGGGCCGATCAGCGCCAGCGTTTTCACGTTGGGGACTCCACCGAGCTGCGCGACCACGTCATCGACTTTGTCATTACCACCGCCAATCTCGACAACGATCCCTTCGGCATCCTTGGTCACCGCAAATCCGGCCGATTCGATCGCCGCGACCGCTTCGGGAGAGTCGGCGGGACGCGGTGCCGGTTTGCTGGGTTGTTGAATGCTCTCGGTCGCGGCTTGCGGCGATTCGGCCGGCGATGTCGACGCGGTCTCGCGGCGGCATCCGACGTTGAGGCACAACGTGACGAACAGGAGGCTCAAGAAAGTGCGTGTCATGGCAAAAGATCGCTGGGTAGGTAGGAAGCGGAGGCGGGACGCAAGGTGGCGCGTAGTCAACTTATGGATTTGTGCGGCGAACGCAACTATCCCTTGGGGTCATTTTGCCGTGCTGGTGAACCGTGATTCACGTACGACAGTCACCTTGATTTCGCCGGGATAGGTCAGTTCTTTCTCGAAACACTGAGCGATGTCGCGGCAGATCGCGGCGGCCCGTTCGTCGCTGATTTGACCGCTGGCAACGATCACTCGCAATTCGCGGCCTGCCGAAATCGCATACGCCTGTTGAACGCCATCGAATCGGTGGGCGATCGTTTCGAGTTCCTCCATCCGTTTGACGTATCGTTCGAGCGACTCGCGACGAGCACCCGGGCGGCTGGCGCTGCAGGCGTCGGCGGTCGCGACGAGCATCGTGTACGGCTTTTCGGTGACGATCTCGTCGTGGTGTCCCCGGGCGGCGTGGACGACTTCTTCGCTTTCTTTGTGTCGTTGCAAAAGGTCGCCGCCGATCTTGGGGTGGCCGCCTTCGAGTTCGTGGTCCGCCGCCTTGCCGATGTCGTGCAATAGCCCGGCACGGCGAGCAACGTCGCCGTCCATCCCGATCATCTCTGCCATCATGCCAGATAGGAATGCGACTTCGACGCTGTGACGCAATACGTTTTGGCTATAGGAGGTTCGGAAGTGGAGTCGGCCGAGCATCTCAATCACGCGATCGTGCAGTCCCGAAACGTTGACTTCGTTAGCCGCTTCGATCCCTTTCTTGACAATGAACGCTTGAATCTCTTGAGTGGTCTGTTCCACAATCTCTTCAATCTTTGACGGATGGATGCGTCCATCGGCGATCAGTTTTTCGAGCGACATGCGGGCGATCTCGCGGCGGACCGGATCAAACCCGCTGACCACGACCACGCCGGGCGTGTCGTCGATGATCAAGTCCACCCCGGTGGCCTTTTCAAACGCGCGGATGTTGCGACCTTCACGGCCGATGATGCGGCCTTTGATGTCATCCGACGGCACGCCGACCGTACTGGTCGTGGTGTCGGCGGTGTGAGCGGACGAATAACGCTGCATCGCCGTCAGCAGCATCTCGCGGGCTTGATCGTCCACCCGTCGGGAGAGTTCACGATGATTCTTCAGCACCGCGGTTCCGATTTCATGTTCGAGATCGGCGTGAACCGATTCGAGGAGCTTGGCCGACGCTTCTTCACGCGTCATGCCGCTGACGTGTTCGAGCGCACGCTGGTTTTCTTGAACCAAACGATCGAGTTCGGCACGCTGTTCGGTCAACGTGCGCATCTGCGCAGCGAGCCGGTTTTGGCTGCTTTCGAGCCCCCGTTGTGCTTTGCGCAGCGTCTCTTGGTTTGCCGCGATTTGATCTTCACGGGCGTCGAGTTTTCGATCTCGGGCCAGTTCTTTCTCTTTCAGCGCGGCAAGATCACGCTCGGTTTCCGCTTTGATCGCGAGCGCTTTCTCGCGGGCATCGAGAACAATTTGCGCGGATTGGTTTTCCGCTTCACGGCGGGCAACCGAGAGGATCGCATCGGCCTCGGCCTGCAGCCGCGCGTTTCGGCGCGCAGCGTGACGCTGCGCGATCCCTAACACGGCTGCGACGCCGAGAAAGAAGAAGAAGATGCAATAAAGAATCGTCGTCGCGACTTCTGGATTCATGGTGGCTTAGGATCCGCTTCCACAAGCCCGGCGTTTGATCTAAGGAGTCATGTTCGTCATGTGTGCTGAATCGGACGAAACGAGTGGTTCTCGAGCTGATGTTGGACGTGACGAATCGATTGCCGATTGAGCGCGCAGCGATAGCCACGCGGCGGCGATCGCCGAAAACGGGAAACGTCAAAACAAAGCTCCAAAGGATGGGCCACATCGCCAAAAAGATCTACTAAGGTCAAACCGGGACGGTTCCTCGAAAACAACGCCTGTTCCGATCTGGCCGGTGCGGTACTGAGATCGTGTTTCAGTGCAGCGGAATACGTAACAGAGGTCGAAGACGAGTGAAGCGTGGGATGGTTGGTGGAAAAGAGTTAAGGAAAAAAACGGGAAGAACTCACGTTTTCTTCGTGTATTCCATTAGTGTAATGCACCCGCCCCTGCAGGGGAACGCGCGAACGTCGCGACCGCACCTCCCGGCACAACATGTACCGCTCAGGCAGTTGATGTCGGCAAAATCGCTCGTTTGGGCTTGGCTGCCGCCCGTCCGGGGTGTAGAGTTGCCGCAGAAGATAACTTGCCAAACGGATTGGCGAGATTCCAATTCAGGTCGATCGGCAACAAGAAACGTGGCTGCGAAAGCGAGCGTTTGATCGACCGACGAGATTCCTCCGCTGAGCTAGGGTTTCAGCCTCTCGTCCCCCGGGTGTCCGATTACGTCGCCCACGCTGCCAACCTGTACGGTCCCGTCGACCGGCTCTGGAAAGCTGCTCCACCCGCACTCGCGACAGCAAGTGCAAACGATTTCGTGACTCTTCTTGTTAGTCCGAGGTCTTCGGGAACTCGCAACGGCGTTTTCCCGCACCAGCTCCCTCCCGTGAGTGGCTTTTGTCGACGAACGACTCGACCGCTCACCCTCGCAGTTTGTATTGGCACAGTTCTTTGGACGCGATCCCTCTCCAATAGAGAGAGATGAATCGGTCTGTTGTTGCGGTGCCCAGGTTCTGCGAGCGTTCACCTACCATTTTGAAAAGAACACCCTTGAAGACTTTTGAATCGATTGACCTGTTTGAGCCCCTGAAACGTGCCCTTGCCGATCAAGACTACACCACGCCCACGCCGATCCAGGCCCAAGCCATTCCACCGGCGGTAGCCGGCCAAGATATCCTCGGATGTGCCCAAACGGGCACCGGAAAAACGGCTGCCTTCGCATTGCCGATCCTCGATTTTCTCGGTCACGAGAAACCTCGTGCGGCTCCGAATCGCCCCACCACGTTGGTGCTCGCACCGACGCGTGAACTCGCCATTCAAATCGGCGACAGTTTTCGCCGCTATGGCAAACACATGAAATTTCACTCCGCGCTCGTGTACGGTGGCGTCGGCCAAGCCGGCCAAGTCAGCTCGCTACGCCGAGGCGTGGACGTATTGATCGCCACACCGGGCCGATTAATCGACCTGATGGATCAAGGCCACGTCAGCCTTCGTGACGTGCAGATCTTCGTGCTCGATGAAGCCGACCGGATGCTTGATATGGGGTTCCTCCCCGCGCTTAAAAAGATCATCGCCGCGTTGCCGAGTCAGCGGCAGTCGATGTTCTTCTCCGCGACTCTCGCACCTAAAATCCGCGAACTCGCCAATTCATTGCTGTTCAATCCGGTGTCGATCAATGTGACTCCGAAGAAGACCAGCGTCGAGTTGATCGAGCAGCGATTGCGGATCGTTCGCCGTGAAAACAAAGTCAGCTCACTGACGGAGTTGTTGTTAGGCAAAGACGTCACACGCTCGATCGTGTTCACCCGGACCAAACACGGCGCAAACGCTTTGGTCAAAAAACTCGACAAGAGCGGAATTCAAGCGGTCGCGATCCACGGTAACAAAACGCAAAACGCCCGGCAGAAAGCTTTGCACGCGTTCCGTAGCGATCAAATCAACGTACTCGTGGCTACCGATGTCGCCGCACGTGGGATCGATATCGATGGCGTCAGCCATGTGATCAACTACGACATGCCCGTTGAGCCAGAAAGCTATGTCCACCGGATCGGTCGAACCGGACGAGCCGGCGCCGATGGGATCGCGATCTCGTTCTGCACCGGCGACGAACGTGGCGAACTGCATGCGATCGAAAGCTTGATTGGTCAGAAACTCAAGATCGAAAACCCTGAGGAGCGTTTTGAAGCACCCAGCGGCGCTCCGAAATCTCGTGGCGGCGGCGGTGGTGGTGGCGGTCGGGGGCGTGGACGTTCCGGCGGTGGTGAACGTTCCGGTGGCGGCCCGTCTCGTGGACGGTCCGGTGGATCGAGCAGCAATCACAGCTTCGGACGCAACAAGAAGCCTGGGCGTCACGCCTCGGCTCGATAATCGGACTCGCGTCTCAGCCGTACCGCGGTTGTACTTCGCTGGCACCACGTGCTGGCGAAGTCCACGTTTGCCGCGGCGTTGTTCAACACAGACGATTCTCGATTGATCGTCTGGAGTGGGCTGCGTTTGCGTTGGATCTGTTCGAGACGTTGACAACATGATAAATAGAGTTCATGTCTACCGCTTCCGACTATTTATCGCGGCTCATCTCATTTGACTCGGTTAGTAGAAATAGTAACGAGCCGGTGTCTGACTGCGTTGCCGCGTGGCTGCAGGAACTGAATTTTGAGGTCGAACGCACGACCTATGTGGACCCGCGTGGTGTGCGCAAGTGCAACTTGTTGGCGCGGCGCGATCCGATTGCGGCACAGGAGCAAACGCTCGCGTCCGGTACCGGTGGGCTCGCTTATTTTTGTCATACCGATACGGTGACCGCCGATCGATGGACGGGGCCGGGTGGCAATCCGTTCCATGCCGTTTTCGAGAACGGACGCATCTACGGCCGTGGTGCCTGCGACATGAAAGGTTCGCTCGCTGCGATGCTGGATGCCGCGCAATCGATCAGTCTCGCAGACCAGATGCGGCCGTTGTGGATTGTATGCACCGCCGATGAAGAGGTCGGGTTCGAAGGGGCGCAGTATCTCGTTGATCACTCCGCCGCTTTTCGCGATTTGGCTTCATTGGATCCTGTCAGCATTATTGGTGAGCCGACCCGTTTAAGCGTGATTCACGCGCACAAAGGAATCGTCGGAATGCGGATTCGCTCCCAGGGCAAAGCCGCCCACAGCAGCACCGACATGGGAATCAACGCCAACGTTGCGATGGTGCCGATGTTGCAAACGCTGCTGGAGATCGACGAACAATGTCGGACAGACGAGACGCTGCGAAATGATGCCTTTGATCCACCGACGTTGACGTGGAACTTTGGTGTCAGTGACGAAATGAAGACGGTCAATATCGTGCCTGATCACTGCACCGCTTGGGCGAGCATGCGGACGATGCCTGGCGTCGATGGTCGCGAGATCGTTGAACGTGTTCGTCGCCGCGCCGAAGAGTTAGGGCTGAGCTTCGACCTCTATTCGGGCGGTGACCCGATGCATACGGATCGCGACGCTCCGTTTGTAAAAGAGCTGTGCGAGTTGGCTGAACCGTACATCGGAGCCAACGAGCCGCACGCGGTCTGTTATGCGACCGATGGATGCGTGTTAGGCGAATTGAATCGGCGAATCGTGTGCGGACCCGGGGGCATTGCGCAGGCGCACACGTCGGATGAGTTTATTGAGATCGAGCAACTCGAAAACGGCGTTCGCTTTTACCAAGACGCGATCCGACATTGGTGCTGCTGAACGGCGTCGTATAGCTGGACAGCGTTATTTCTCACGTAGCTCGATCTCTCGGTGACCGAGAATCGCGGACGCAGCTTGCTTCCGGATCTTCGGACAGGCTGTGAAGTTATTAGTGTGGCCGTTCGCTCCGCGAACGAGCGTTCCCGTAGGCTTCGTTTACGGGGGACATCGATTGTTTTAGTGCTTTTTATAGCGAAACGGTGCAAGCTGTTCTGTCCCGAGTTACCGGACGGCTCGCGCCGTTTCGCTACTTTTGAAATCCTGCAGTAATGAAATCGATGTCCCGAACAAACGGCCACATTGCTTCGCCCCCCGGCGAATAGATTCACAGCCTAGGAGAGACTCAGCTACGTGAGAGGCGAAAACTCCAGTGGGTCTGCCAGGAAGTGGTGCTGTCCAATTAGGCTATTCGCGTGAGCCCTGTTTCTGGAACGGATCGCTCTCGATGATCGCCGCGATCAGGTAGGCGAAGCGATAGTCTTTGGCACGCACCGTGTTCATGATCTCATCGATTGCGCACTTGTCGTAATACTCGGTGCCACGACCGAGCGCGTAGATCAGCATCTTTTCAGCCAAGCAGCGGACGAATTGATCCTTGCGTTGATTTGCCAAAAGTTCACGCAGGCCTTCGGCGCCCCGAAACGTGGTTCCGTCGGGCATTTCGCCGGAGGCATCGATTTCGTCTTTCCCGTCTCGTGTGCGGTAACGACCAACGGCATCAAAATTTTCTAACGCGAAACCGAGCGGGTCCATCATGTTATGACAGGCCGCACACGCCGGATCGGCCCGGTGTTGTTCCATTCGCTCACGGAGCGATCCTGCAAGGATGCTTTTCTCGAGTTCGGGGACGTTGGGAGGAGCAGGCGGAGGCGGCATGTTTAATAGATTGTCGAGGATCCATTTACCACGTTTTACGGGGCTCGTCCGAGTCGGGTTGCTGGTCACGGTCAGAACGCTGGCGTGGGTCAACAATCCGCCCCGTGAAGTTCCTGACAGAGAGACGCGGCGGAACTCGTCCCCACGCACGCCATCAATCCCGTAGAACTTTGCGAGCGGTTCGTTCATGTAGCTGAAATCGGCGTCCAGAAGTGTTGGAATCGGCATGCTCTTCTTCATCACTTCGGAGAAAAACATCAGTGTCTCGGTCCGCATCGCTTGGCGAATCTCGTCATCGAACCCGCGATAGATGCGCGTGTCCGGAGAGACATTGTCGAGGTTGCGAAGCTGCAACCACTGGGCGGCAAAATTCTCGACAAATCGGCTCGCTCGCGCGTCGAGGATCATCCTTCCGACTTTATCAAACAATTTTGTGCGATCACGGAGTTGATCGCGGTAGGCCAAAAGCAACAACTCGTCGTCGGGCATGCTGCTCCAGAGAAAGTACGAGATTCGCGTGGCCAGTTCGTATTCACTCACCAGCGGCATCGCACCATCGGCGGAGGGTTTACGAGGGCGTTCGATACGAAACAGGAAATAGGGCGAAACCAAAACGGCTTGCATTGCGACCTGCATGCTCTCTTCGAAACTCCCACCGCCCGAGCGCACCGAGTCGGCGAGTTCGACCAACCGGGAAACTTCGTACTGCGTGACGGGGCGACGGTATCCACGGCTCGCAAATCGGCTCAGCACGGCCGTCGCGGCTTGCTCAAATGAACGGTCGCGGCTCGGAGTTTGGAATAACAGCACGCGGTGCGACGCGGGAAGATCCGGCAGCGTGGTCGCCACTCGCTCGCTTTCGATCCCGCGCACTTCGACGTGGTGCAAGATGAGGTTGCGGTCATACTTTTTGGCGACGTACGCGTCGTTGATAAACGCGATCTCGATTTTGCGTTTGCCTCGGCCGAGTTGAAAGCTCGCAGCTTTTTCCGTCGGTTCGGTTTCGGGGATTTCAACGACCTTCTTGTTCTTGCCCACCCGTATTTCAGCGCGAACGGGTTCGTCCCCGCCCTGCGTGCCACTGGCTACGATCGTCACCGTGTAGTTGCCAGCGAAAGGGGCGTCGATCTCTAAGCCCACCGTGCCGTTAGAAAAAATCGTGAGTTCATTTTTGCCGTTCCATTTGGCGGCACCAATTAGCTTGAGGGGATCTTCTTGCGTGTGAAAGATTAGTGGCGGAGGAGGGGTGTGGATCGCCTGCCCCATGATCGATTCGGCGGCATCGAGATACTTCTCCATTAACAGCGGCGGCAGAGAAAGCACATCGCCGATGGTGTCGAAGCCGTATCCGACATCGTCGCCGGGAAAATCTTCGGCCGGGGCGTAGTCGACCCCGGTAAGGTCGCGAATCGTGTTGCGGTACTCGGCGCGGTTGAGACGACGTAGCGCGACCTTACCGGCGTTCGGATTTTGCACGCAGTCGACCGCGTTGGCGAGCTGTTCGATCAGATCAGCCATCTCTGACCGGATCGACGCGGGCATCGGGTCGGCGTCGGCGGGCGGCATTGTTCCCAGACGAATTTGAGTCAGGCATCGCATCCAATGCCCGCGGTTTTGAATCAGCTTTTCAGCCGAATCGTCGGCCGCGAGTGACAAGTCGCCTTCCCCGTCACTCTCGCCGTGGCAGTCGTAGCAGTACGTCCTCAGCAGGGGGGCGAGTTTTTTCTGGAAGATTGCTTCGTTTTCCGCCTCGGTTGCTTTGGCGGGAACGGAAGTCACAATGCAACCGAGGCAGACCAGAGCGATGGCTATCGCATTTTGGTAGCTCAATCGACCGGTACGAGGCGGGGACGCGATTTGCTGCATTGACAACATTCAATAAAGACATGGCGAGAAATCGCTTCACATTGTAGCAGCCTCGAGGTCGTTGCAGGTATGTTTCACTTGGCAACGCAAGCCGGCCGAGATTCAACCCGAACCGCGTTTCCTTCACATCTTCCCTTCACCGCGATCGCCAACAGTGGATTCTCCATCCGATTCGATAACGCCCGACAGCATCGTCGTGACGACGGATCTGACCAAACGGTACGGCAGTTTTGAGGCTCTCAAGCAGTGCAACATCGACGTCCGCGGTGGCGAGATATTCGGGTTGTTGGGCCCCAACGGTGCCGGCAAAACGACGTTGATCCGGTTGTTGCTGGGCTATCTCCACGTGACGTCTGGATCGAGCAAGGTTGTCGGTTTTGATCCCGAACAGGACTCTGTTGCCGTCCGCACCCGCGTGGCGTATCTGCCTGGCGATGCCCGATTGCCACGGCACATGCGTGGCCGTGGGTTGCTTGAGTTTTTCTCGCAGATGCATCCCAGCGGCGACCTGGCCCGATCACTTGACGTTGCGGAGCGTTTGGAGCTCGACCTCTCACGCCGGGTCGCGTTCATGTCGACCGGAATGCGTCAGAAACTCGCACTTGCGGTCGTCTTTGGCCCACGCACGCCCCTGCTGATTCTTGACGAACCTACCGCTAATCTAGACCCGACCGTTCGTGGCGAAGTGCTCAAATTGGTTTTGGCGGAACGAGAGGAGGGGAGGACGGTCATGTTTTCATCGCACGTCTTGTCTGAGATCGAGCAAACGTGTGACCGGGTTGCTTTTCTTCGCAAGGGCGTCTTGGCTAGAAAACTGGTGATGGAAGACTTGTTTCAGCGACATCGCCTCACCGCGCTTCTTTCGGATTCGGCTGAGCATGGCGGTACGGTGGAGTCGGTCGATCTGCGATCCGAAATTCCTGAGGAACTTCGCTCGCGTGTCGAGAGATACCAGATCAGTGCGCCGGGGCCGCATGGCCGCGTCGTGTGTATCGACACGGCGGGTGATTTGGCGCCAACGCTTGCCTGGATCGCGTCGCTGAATTTGCAGCACGTGCGGATCGAGCCCCTCGGTTTGCACTCGGTCTATGAATCGGTGCACCTCGGACGCAGTGAAACGGATTCTCACTGGGCGGCAGACGCGGAAAAAGTTACTGACGTCGTGGGAGCGTCGACATGATCCGGCTGCGAGACGTTGGAATTGATCGGATGATGGTTCGCAAGAACATCGGCCAATCGTCGTTGTTGTTTTCTTTCCTCGCGGTTGCCTTGTTCGCGTTCGGTTGGGTGCGGGTGTGGGTCGTGAAGCTGCTCGATATGGGCCAGTTTCAAACGATCATCGAGCAGTTCCGTGACTACGAAAAATTCGCCCCGGTGTCCTTCGATGCGTTGTTCACTTACACCGGCCGCGTGGGAATGACGTTTGACGAACCGATCGTCATCTTGTGCACGGTGATTTGGTGTGTGGCACGCGGCAGCGATGTGGTCAGTGGCGAACTCGGGCGGGGAACACTGGAGATGTTGCTGAGCCAACCGATCAGTCGCACGCGATTTCTGTTGTCACACGCCGTGGTCAGCACCGCCGGTTTGATGGCGTTATGTCTTTTGCTGTGGGGTGGCATGACGGTCGGGATTGAAACCACCACGTTGACCGAAACCGTTCCCCCGCCATCGATCCGCGTGCCATTCTTGGGATTCGAACTGCCGCTTACGAATGATGAACCGACTCAAATTTCTTTTCCGATGAGCGAACGGGTGGCACCGGAAACCTACACGTCCGCTGTGTTTCAGTTGTTCGTATTTGGTTTCTTCTTGCTTGGGATGAGTAGTTGTTTCAGCAGTTTTGATCGCTATCGGTGGCGGACGATCGGCGCGGTGATGACGGTGTACGTGATTCAATTGGTCATGTTCGGGTTGGGCAAAGCCGCCGAATCGCTCGCATGGTTGCAGTCGTGGTCGTTCTTCAACTGCTATAAACCGCAGAAGATGACCACGCTCGTTCGGGACGGTGATCTTTGGTCGCCGTGGAGTTTCAGCACGCCGGTTGGCGAAGGCATGTTCCCACCGATGTTTTACCCAGGGTTGCTGCTGGTGATCGGAAGCGTCTTCTACATCATCGCGGTGGTCCGGTTCCAACAACGAGACCTGCCCGCGCCGTTGTAGCCGCAACACGCATTTGGCGATTACTTAGTCGTCGGCCGGCGAGGCTTGGTGTTCGTCACCTGCGGTAAGTGGCAGTCTGGGGCGGCTTGGCAAATGGTTGGAGATAAGTTGCCTGGGCAGCTCGATCTTTGCGAAGCCGTGGGTGTAGAAGCTGCGCACGTTTTGTTTCGATTCTTGTTCACTTGGTGACTGACCATTCGCGAAACACTGTGTCCCACATAACCCTAAGGACTTGTTCGGAAATAAC
>NZ_JAMQBK010000159.1 GCF_023701485.1 Aporhodopirellula aestuarii | reverse complement strand
GCAGTTTCGCCAGATGATTCCTGCCTACCTGCTAAGCGTCACCCAGTTTTAGACACATGCTCAAGGGGCTATCGAATCTGGTCGCTGCGGGGGAGATCGCCATGAACCTTCACTTGCCCATGGGCGGATAACTGACCAAGCAGGCCGATGTTCTTTCTTACGCGAACGAGGAAGGGACACCCGTGATTGCTCAGGCAATTCCAGAATTTGAATCCGACGGAGTGGATGGCCATCACCAAGTGTGAGTTCTTGGGAAGTCGATCAAGCATCTCTCGCTGAATCACACGCTCGGAGCTGGTCGATCCACCGACTCCGAAAGTACTGAGATACAGCCCCCCCTGCCCGAGGCGACGTCAGGTGGTGCTGAAATCTTGGGGGACGCGACACCAGAACCAAAGCCCGCTGTTTCCGGCAACGAAATTCAAACGCCAGGCAGTCCCAGTTTGACGCTCACGAACCGGCAGCAGAATCCAAATGGTGCCGCGGCAATCCTATGGCTTCCGTGACCACCAGTCTTTGGAATGAACGCGCTGTCGCCTCTAGCAGATAGATGCCTTCCAACAGACGAAGTGCTTTTTAGTCAAATAAGTCAAATTGTTTCCGTCTTAGTGTAAATATCGGGCTCCTTGGATTCGCTTAATAAAGGTAGAGCGGTTGTTGCGCTCTCATCTCAAATTCAATCCCAACCATCATAGGAGTTCATTTATGTCTCAGTTCCAACGCTCACCATACAGGCCGCGCGGGTTCACCCTTGTCGAGTTGCTCGTCGTGATCGCCATCATTGGCGTGCTCGTCGGGTTGCTGCTCCCGGCTGTGCAGGCTGCTCGCGAAGCCGCACGCCGGATGAGTTGCAGCAACAACTTCAAGCAGATTGGACTGGGAATTCACAATTACCACTCCGCATACAACAAGTTGCCCAAGCACGGTACGGGCCCCATCGCCGTGCGAGCGATTGGCACCAACTGGCCACAGGAACGTGACTTCCAGCATGAGCGGTTAAGCGCTCAGGTGGCGCTGTTGCCTTTCGTTGAACAGCAAGCGTTGTGGGAGCAGGTTAGTAATCCGCTTATCGTCACCAGCGGTACGGTTACTGAGACATATCCTGCTTGGGGGGCGATCCCCTGGAATGTCATTGCCCAAACAAACAATTACACGACCGACTGGACTCCGTGTTTTACCGATGTCAACACCTTTCGATGCCCCAGTGACCCCGGGTATGGGTTGCCGCTTGGTGGGCGAAGCAACTATGGCGTTTGCTATGGGGACGCGATCGATTACATGAGTTTCGGTCCTTATACGGACTGGGCCCGCAACGTTCGAGCGGACGCTCAGTACAACGCGGCCGCTCGAGGCTGTTTTGGTCTCTACACTCAAACCGCTTTCCGTGACATTCTGGACGGCTTGTCGAACACCATCTGCATGGGCGAAAACAACACGGACTTGGGTGATGAGCACATCACGACCTCGCCACGTCGCGGTGCGAGTGTCGGAAACAATCCGACCAACTGCGCTGGTCAAATCGAGGTTAGCCGTCCGACGTTTTGGAGGACGACTCCCCATGCCAACAACTTCATCGAAACAAGACGCGGAGCCTGTTGGGCGGGGGTTACAATGGGCTGGACAATGTGCAACACAATTCTCCCACCTAACCGAGAGGTTTGCAGCACTGGGCATAACACCGCTGGCGGTGGCACTTGGACCGTCAGTAGCCGCCACCAAGGTGGTGCTCATGTCTTGATGGCCGATGGTGCGGTCAGATTCATCACCGATTCCATCGAAGCTGGTGATAGCAAAGTGGGGCCCGTGGCATTCGGCCAGACGGGGGTTCGTGCTCCTGGATCGGCCAGCCCATACGGACTCTGGGGATCGCTCGGAACCCGCGCTTCCAAAGAAGTGATCGACAAAGATTTCTAATCGTCTGTCCGCGTATCTTGTTCGCCGCACCGCTTGGGACGTCGATTTAATAACTGCGGGATTTCAAAAAGTACCGGAATGGCGCGAGCCGTCCGGTCCCGCGTTACCGGACGGCTCGCGGGCTGTTGTTTTAGTGAGCCGACGGCGCTAGCCGCGGGCCTAACGGCTAGAACGTGCCCATCGGAGGCCCGCAGCTAGCGCTGTCGGCTCACNNCGCCGTTCCGCTAAGAAGAGCACTAAAACAATCGACGTCCCTTGCGGTGCGGCTTTTCCTTACACCTTCGTTTTGCGGTTAGCGAATCTTGACGCTGGTCGCATTGCTGTCGTGTCATCCCTGAAATCTTGTTGGAGAGAGAACTTATGTTGCTCCGTGGTCTGATCTGCTTGTGCCTTTTTATCCCTGTCGCTGCGGGATGTTCGGATAATTCTGAGACTCGTGTGATCGATACGTCCCAACGTACGAGACTGACTCCCGAAGAAAAGAAGGCGAGGATGGGTGCTATGGACGCAGAAGCGACCGACGTCACCACGCCAGGTGAGGAAGAGTAGACGCATATCAGCCAAGCGTCAGTTTGAATGGCCGCGCGATTCTTATAGCGGAGCGGCGCGAGCCGCGCCGCGCCGCTAAAGTAGATGTCATTGGGCGCTAGGCCCGATGCTTTTTGCGATCAGCCTCTCTCGAAAGGCAGAGATGCTCGGCTTATAAATTGCGAGGAGTCAGCACGATGGCTTGGCCTCCGTTGGAGGCCATGTCAGCGGTCAAAACGGATTCCGAGGTTACCTCTGTTCGCGTAACGTTTACCTTGGTTGACGCGCTACCATCGGGAGCTTGATCCGAACAAATCAACGCTTCGTATGTTATCCCTGGATCCAAGAAGTCGAGCGGGATTTCTAATTGCCGACGTTCTCCGGCGTTCATGCTGCCGACCAGCCATCGATCATTCGCCCCTTCGGCATCGGCTCGCCGGGCGATCGTAATGTAGCTACCCATTTCGCCGTGAATGACTTTGGTGTCGTCCCATGTCGTCGACAGCTGTTTAAAAACCTCTAGTTCGGGCTCGCCACGATATTTGTCGGGACGATCGTACCAAAACAGGTGCTGCAAGGGACTGAAGTAGACGATCGATGCCGCCAATTGATGAGCGCGTGTCGTTTGAATGCGACCGTTGTAGTAACACACCGTGTAGTCACCGGGGCCACAAAGAAAGCGGATGAAAGGCAGCGTGACGTTGTGCTTTGCCGATGGCATTTGCTCGTTACCCCCAATACCTTCTTGGGTCAACAAGTTGGGATACGTGCGGCTCCACCCGGTCGGCAAATAGTGATCATGAATGTTGACGATGATTTGGTGGTCGGCACACTTCTTCACGGCCTCATGAACCCACTTCGTCCACTTTTGATCCCCAACGCGTACGAATCCAAACTTGATACCGGCGATTCCCCATTCCTTGAACAAGGGCAGGAGCGTGTCGAGTTGTGTTTCCAGTTGGCGACGGTTCACGTACAGGATCACTCCCACGTTTCGCTCGCGCCCGTAGTCGACGACCTTTTGGAGATCCAACGGGCCATCGTCGCGTTTCGGATCAACCGTCACGGTCGTTGCATCGGACTCATCTGAGAATTCAGATCCGTACCAACCGGCGTCTAGCAAAATGTATTGCATGTTGAGTTTGGCGGCGACGTCGATCGTGGCTTTGGAACCTCGCGTCGAAAGCGTCGACCGAAACACTTTTCCGGGACGGATCCAAGACGGATCCTCAATCGCACAAGGGTCGTTCAAGTTCAAAACGAGATCATTGTTCTCAATCAACGAACTCGCCGAATCCGCCATCATCAAATATCGCCAAGGTGTCGTGAACGGAGCGTTGGCAACGACATCACTACCCAAAACCGGACGGATTGTGAGTTCGTGGTCGGGGTCTCGGGCGAGTTCCATTCGAGCGAAGTCGACCAGTCGTGCTTCGCCGATAGCCAGTTGAGGCCCATCTTGGACTTCCACCACCATCGGTCGCCCGCGAGTCCCTTCTAACTCGACAAGGCTGACATGATCGTACTCGCCCTCCACTTTCTGCGAACTCCAGCACATGTGGTCGGCAAGGAAACGAAACCGTGTGCTCTCGTCGACAATCTCGAACGAGTCCAGGCCCTCTTGTTTGGGAACGGTGTAGCAAAACGCGATCCCCGAATCAAAAGCACGAAATTCGATGTCGAGTTGACGCAGCGCCGATTTTTCATACTCCGTCTCTGACGGTGATAATTCCAAGTGAACGATTAAGGAATTGTATTCGTTCTTGATCTCACTGCGCTCACCTGCGACTGGTTTCCAGGTGCTTCGGTGTGATGAGCTAGCGGAGTCTACGAGTTTTAGGCCGCGGTCAAGCTGGACGCCGTTCTTGAAAGTCAATCCTAAGGCGGACGGGGCGGTAACCCGCTTGCCTCGATAGAGGACGGAATAACGCGGTTCCCCTTGATCGGTCAACGAGAACTCTGCGCTCACCACACCGTTGGGCGAAACCGCTTTGAGAGGTGATTCCGCGGCGTCGGACGCGGATACCAAGCCGTTCGGGATCAGCAGCCCACACGCAAGAAATAGAAAAGTGCTCGTGATTCGCCTTCGTTGTCGCAGCATGAAAATGATCGATTCTAGAGAGTTGAAATTGATCGCTTTGTCGGATGACACGGCGATAGAGGTTGAGATTTGCGCTGACGATTCACGCATCGACATTCGATTGAGCAAGCGAATGCGTGACTTCGTGCGGGGGCCGGCACTGTGCTGGGGTTGGTGAAATTGTCAATCCTTGTGAGGTGGTCGCGCGGTGACGCGAAGCGTATCCATGGCCCCGGACTGGTTGGTGTCCACGAATTCGAACGACCAAACCTCCGTATCGACGGTGGGTGCGAACTGAAGACCTTCATCGGATAATGTTCCCTTCCAAGTCATCACGTCCCACGATCCCGACTGTGACTCACCAAGGAATCCGACATCCAATAGCGAGCCAGGGCAAAACGTGACATTGGCACCCTCGGAGCCATCTCCATCGGCTTCATCGACTTGGATCGGAGTGACTCCGCCATCGTCGATTCTGGCATCCAGCGTGCAACCGGAACCTTGATACCATTCACCGTCTCCGGCTCCAAACGAACCAATCGAAATCGCATCCGCCTTGGAACCGAGTACCCGGAACGCCCCTTTGCCTCCGCGTCGACCCAGGACAACGCCCTGGCGCGTCACGATTGATCCATCGGATATGACGAACACACCTTCACCACCATTGTCGCCGATACTGAGACTGTATTTTTTGAGTAGGGGTGCTCGGGAAAGCAAGAGTCGCCCCTCTTGTAGCACGTATTGACCTTTGGTTCCTGGATCCAATCCAACCTGCAACGTATTGATCCGCACATCGCCACCGCGCTGCTCCAGCCTGCCTTCGCCGCCCGATGATCCGACACGCGACATAAAGCTTGAGTTGCGATCGACATTCAGAACGCCTCCTTCAATGATCAAATCACCGAGTTGGCCGGAGAAGCTCCCGACGTGAATGGCACCGTAATTTGCTTTCACATACGCTTTGTATTTGGCTTGCTCGGCTCCCGAATGGTTGATGTAAAGATCATCGCCAGGATTAGGTGAAATTCCGTCCGACCAGTTATCGGCATCCTCCCAATCGCCATCTCTTCCATTGCTGGTCCAATACGAACGCCCAAGATTGTGAAACGCTTGGATTTCGTGCGGGGCGAGTTCGCGGCCAAAGAGGACAAACTCATCGATTCGACCGCACAAATTGCTTGGCCGCATGTCAGCTTCCATGACCGTCGGGCTACCGTTACCGATTTGCAAATCCCTCAAATCCAGCTCGCCTGTTGGTGAATTCCCGCTCGTCTCGACCCATTGCGTGTCCACAATTTTTCCATCGACGAATTGCTGTAGTTCTCCCTTGTCGGAATTCCAAACGAACGCGAGTTGCATCCACGTTCCCATCTGCTCATCACGCAGGATTGGTTTCGTAGAAAACTCCTGAGGCAACGAAGCAGTCGATTCGCTATTTCGTCGCCAAACTAGCCTAGCGACACTTGAGTTCTCTGCGGTGGTTTCGATTGACCAGTGCAACCCGCGGGCGAGCATGCTGCGAGACATTAATATCGGAGTGGAACCTTCTTTCAGCGCATCAACACGAATCTTGACGATACAGGTCAATTGGTTGTGACGTCCAGCAACGGACAACAGGATTCGGTCGGATAAGCTTTTGAAATCCAAAGCATGTTTTCCCTTCCAACGCCCGTCGGTCCAGTCACAACCGATAATCGTCCCGTCGGAACCATCGGCGGCCGTTTTGGCTCGGTTTGGAAGAATGAGATCGCTTGTCTGCGGTTCTGTTTCTCGAGAGAAATCGTAGTAAACCAAGCAACTTGGGTCTTGTGCGACTTCCGTCCGACGATGCTTCCACAAACGGCGATTGATCTCATCGAAACTGCTCGTGATCGATTGGGTTCGCGATTTCGAATTGGTAAGGCGATCGGAAATTTCAATGTCTCGATAGTTGCCTGGACTTTCCACTTCGACTGATTCGCCCTTGCCGAGTCGTCTCTTAGCGACATTGACCAAACTACTCGTGGCGGCATCATCCGACGGAGAGACCAAATCCACCTCTCCCTCAATCACGTGAATCCGAGCGTCGTCATTGATGTCGACCTGCATTGAAAAGGCGGTGCCCAGATCGACCACATCAACGGATTCCGTTCGAACCAAAAAACCTTGTGCAGGTGGAGGGGCATTTACGGTGAGTTGACCCTGTCGACAGCGAATTTCCATGTCGTCGACCAAGTCCAAGTCGGCGGGCCCTTCGACAACGACAACCGCGCCTCGGTTGGTCTGAAATTCGATCAAACCGCTTTTCAAAGTCAGGCGACCTGCAGCTAGTGATTCACCAACTCGACGGGCCGTTCCGTGATCGCCCCATTGGGCATCGATCGAATTGCGCAAGAAGGCAACCCAGGGGCCCCGAGGGCTGCCGCTCGGATCGTTCTCGCGTTCGTCATCCGATGCTTCAGAAACAATGTCCGGGTTCGCCACTGCAACTGAGTCATTGGACGCCGTCTGTGTCCCGTTTCTGGGCGGTGTTTCGATATCAGTGAACGCCGTATGGATGCCGACAAACAACAGCAGGCATGCGGCAATGGCAGCAATAGCGATCAGCCAACGACGACTGCGACTCTGAGACGTCCGACTCGCGGGTTCGACCGTTTGGTCAGAAATCTCAGTATTGGGAATCGGCGTGCTTCCCAATTGTTCTTGCATTTGGTGGCGCAACATTCCATGCAGCCGAGCCCGTTTCCAGAATGCCAACCGCACCTCTTCTGACGATTGGATCATCTGATCGAGTTCCAAGTTGGTTGATTCGGTCAACCCTTGGTCGAAATAGAGATCGAGCAATTTTTCGAGACGTTTGGAGTCCATCAGATTGTCACTCCTTTGGATCGCAAGTCTTCGTTAATGCACTTCGCTAACAACGAACGCGCCCGCGAGAGGGCGACGTACACCGAATCGACCGTCCACCTCAGCACCGTAGCGATTTCCGATGCAGGATGCTCGCGGGCGTAGCGCAATTCGATTGCTTGCCGCGCCTTTGGCGACAGTTTTGTCAAACAACCCTTGAGTGCCTCAACGCGTTCCTCTTGCGGGTCATCCAACAGGCCTGACCCGGTGGCGAGTAGAGATTCGATCGAGGCAATCGAAAGTTGTTCAGTGGTTTTGCCGGAGCGCCTGCGATCCTCGAGCACCTTGTACCGAGCAATCTGGTACACCCAAGACAAAAAATCGGTTCCGAATTTAAATTGTTCGGACTTGGCGGAAACGGTCAGAAAGGTCTCTTGCAACACATCATCAGCCCTCGCGAAATCGGGTTGCATGCTGAGGATCATTCCGCGAATTCGAGAAGAGTGCTTCAGGAAAAGTGCAGCGACTTCCTCGTTGTGTGTTCGCGTTCGCGTGATTGTCGGGTCCGTCATGTGAGGGCCAGGTGGGATCCGCCGAGGAAGTTGGAGAAACACTTGCATCTTGTAATGCAGGCACGCAGGGAAACCTTAGCAGGTGGAGCGCACTCTTTTTCGGTCGCGCGGATGCGATACACCACTGGCGATTTGCCAAAAAAATCGGCCTCGATAGGCAGGGCCCCGCCGCGGTTAGGCGTCTAAGAAAGTGAAAAATTTCGTCGCTAATTTCTGCTAAGAACGCGATCGTCCACCGCATTTCCCTTCGTGCCAATTGATCCGCTCGAAACTTTTCTTCGCGTTGCGCCGCAGTCGTTCGAAGAAGTTCTTGAATTGACCTGTTCGGCTGATCACCGATCGGGCGAGTGTCCTGGCGTGAATTGGGATGTGGATATCCCACACCAAACGTTCTTTAGACCACCGTTTTTTAGAGAAATTGCTATGAATCAAAATTTGAAGAACCGGGGGTTCACCCTGGTCGAATTGCTTGTCGTGATCGCAATCATTGGGGTGCTGGTCGGGCTGCTGCTTCCCGCCGTTCAGGCCGCTCGAGAGGCCGCCCGACGAATGAGTTGTAGCAACAACTTCAAGCAAATCGGCTTGGCGATGCACAACTATCATGCCGCATACGATCGTCTGCCGATGGTCAACGGTGGTAGCCAGTGCGTGACTGCGCCGGTGAATACTCGAAACAGTCCCGCATACTATCGCGGAGCGACTGCTAATAATCGGCTATTGCTGAATTGGCTCGTCCCGCTAACGCCGTTTTTTGAGCAGCAAGCGATTTGGGAACAGGTGTCCAACCCCTACCAGACGGCCAACGGAATTGTCCCCAGCATGGGCCCCTCGCCCATCATGGATCTTGCAGCCCATGCCTCCGACGAGTATCCACCGTGGTTAACGGACCTTCCATCGCTTCGTTGCCCGAGTGACCCGGGTATTGGTCTCCCTTCGCAGGGCCGCACGAACTACGCCTGGTGCGATGGCGACAGTGCTCACCATGGTGATCTTGGTGCCATCGATGATTACGGGAACGATGTCAGCACCGGCGAAAGACAAAACGCTCGCGCTTCGCAGCGAGGAATGTTCATCCCGCGTCAGCAAACTCGGTTTCGAGATGTACTGGATGGGCTCTCCAACACGATCGCAGCAGGCGAGATCGTTACCGATCTAGGTGATGGCGATAAACGTACGTCCTTCAATACCAAAATTGGTAACAATCGCGACGGACGGTACTTCTCGCCTGCCGACCGGGCGAATCTATGTGAAAGGCTGTACGTCGACACGGATCGTCCCTTGTTCTGGCAAACCGGTACCTACGACACCAATGCCGAACGGAAACGTGGCTATCGTTGGGCGGTTGGTTGCATCGCCTATAGCGGTATGAACACCATCCTGCCTCCCAACCGAGGGCAGTGCATGGCGAGTGACAACTTTGGTACTGGGATCTGCCCTCCTGGTAGCCGTCACCAGGGCGGATGCCACATCTTGATGGGTGATGGAGCGATTAAGTTTGTCACCGATTCCATTGAAGCGGGCAACTCCGGTAGCAAGTTGGTTACCAATCGTGGAGACGGGCTTCCTCCCGGATCGCAAAGCCCGTTTGGACTTTGGGGAAGTCTCGGAACTCGAGCTTCCAAAGAAGTCATCAACCAAGATTTCTAAATTTCCCGATCGCCAAATTGCGTTTGTAACCTGAACAGTTTTGCTCCGCCGCGAACGGTTCAGGTCTTGGGAGCGATTCGCCTTTTTTGTACTCACAGCCGCTTGGTCGTTACGCCAAGCGGCTATCCCTTTCTGCTAATAGGAGCACTCATCCAATGGTATATCGCCATTTTTCCGTACCTCTCGTTCTTGTCTTACTGTGCGTTGCCTCGTTTGCAGGATGCGAAAAGAAGCCGCAAACCATCAAAGGCGACGAAGTCAATGATTACCTCGCTGAACATCCGGAACTCATCGAAGCGTCCAACAATCGGGACTATTGATACCATCCGCCTTTGGGACGTCGATTGTTTTAGTGCTCTTTTTAGCGGAACGGCGCGAGCCGTCCGGTCCCGCGTTACCGGAAGGCTCACGCCGTTCCGTTACTTTTGAAATCCCGCAGTAATTAAATCGACGTCCTTTAGGCTGATGGACATTCGATAAGGAACGGGCATCAAGCGGCAAGAGAAGTAGTCCAGGCGATGCCTCGACTGTCTTGGTCTGTTTGACCTATTGCCTTCGACGGATTTGGCTGGGCGTCTTCAAGACGATCTCAGCGACGGCGTGCAACGCGGTGTTTTCTAAGAGTGCACTGCGTGTGACTGCCGGCAGTCGCTGTTCCATGCAGATCCGAGACCATGGGGACAGAGCATTTGCAAAGTTCTTTTCCGGATACCCACTTCTCAGCTAGACGTCCCATTGATAACTGGCTTGACGCGCAAAGCCTGCGATTTTGATGGTGCCATCCGGTTGAATGTCCATGACGCAGTAGCCGTTGCTTTGCAGCCCAGAACCCTCCACCATGGCGGCCAAAGTGCAGTAGTGAATCCCGCCAATCTCTTTTAAGTCATTCTGGTGACTGTGGCCTTGGAAGACAGCCAAGACGTTTCCTGATTCTTCGAAAGCCTTTCTCACCTCGGCGTTATTCTTGACGCCATGGTGGTTGCTGACATCGAGTCGTTGATGGGCAAACACGACCGTAGGCTTGCTGCTGGACTTCAGATCGCCACGCAGCCATTCCAGTTCTTCTGCGGAAACATTCGCATCGGTCCAATGAAAGTTTCGTCGGCCGTATGATTTCCCATCGCTTCGGAAGCACGAATCCAAGACGATGAAGTGGATGCCCTCGCGATCGAACGAATAGTACGAGTGTTCCTTTTCGACTCCGGCCAGGAATTCTTGCTTGGTCAGCGTGTCGACGCAGTGGTTACCCAGAACATAGTGTCTCTCGTCGCAAATCGCTGCGAAGTTTGTGTTGATGGTTTTGAGATATCGCTGCTCAACTTCGACGGAATCAGCTGCATCAATCAGATCTCCCAGTTCGACGAGAAAGTCGGGTTGGTCGCTGGCAAATTGCTGGCTGGCGGCTTCTAGTTTGTCGAGTGTCTCGCGGTAGTGGCGTGACCCAGCAGGAGGCTTGTCCGCATAGTGCAAATCAGTCACCAACCCGATACGCACCGCATTGGCCGAATTGTCTGCGAACGCCTGGCGTTCCATCAGCAGCGATGGCGCGATCGCAGTCGCCGTCAGCACCAAAGAGCCGTCGCGGAGCAAGGTTCTTCGTCCAATGTCGTGCCGCTGGTTCACAATGTCGGTTCCGAGGAGAAAGAAGCAAATAGGGATGGCGAGGCGACGGTCATGTTGCGATTCATCTTATTCAATCTACCCATTGAGATGCAGCAGGATAAGGAAGCGAAGCCTGTTAAGCCGATCCCATTTGGCATCGTCAACGATGATCAAACCATCATTTGTGATCAGGCATTGGTTGGTTGAAGCTGGTGTTTCGTTGATGTCAATCGCGTGTAGGAAGCGGTCCTGCCACGGATCACCCCCAGCAATCTGAGATGGCGGTAGGGGGCAACGCGATGAGTGGTAGAGGTAACGGTAGCCCAATGTAGTTGTGAAACTGCCAGGCTTCACGCCGGAATGGAGCTTGTCTTGAACCTGCCGGGTTTGCTACGCCAGGGAGAATCGATGGTTCTGCCATCAGTCGCCATCGAGTGAATTCCTCTCTGGGTTGAAAGCCATGATTCTCTGCCACGTGAAAGTAACTCGCCCCGGATTCTTGATCGGTGGATTCCTGATCGGTTCGATGGGGATGCTGGCGAATACGGCCTCAGCGCAGCAGAAATGGGACGCTTACCTGCCCCAACCGGTGCGTGTCGCGGATGTGGGCGAGTTGAACGGTTTGGGAAACGAAGAGCGGCCAGCTGCTCCTAAAAAAGACGTGAAAAGCTATTCGAGAACAACTTCCCGCCGCAACGCACCTCTGCCAACTTCCCCCACGCGAGCGAATTCGATGGATGATCCGTCAATCGGACGGGCTTCGCATCTTGAGCCTTCCGCGTCCGAGATTCAACCGATCGATCACGACGGGCGATGGGTGGAAATGCCGCAATCGGATTGGTCGAATGTGTCGAGAAACCCGATCTCAGCACCGTACGTAGCCGCGCCTCCGCACCTTGTGATTGAGTCACCACGAGCGGCGCCCGCCGCATCCCATCCGATCCACGCCGGCCAAGCGACTTCGATGGGATATCAGGAGCCGCTGCACGCGGGGTATGCAGGAGTTGGCCCCAGCGGTGTTGGGGCAAGTCATGCAACACCAAGCGTCGCGGCTAACGTGCACCCTCATCTGCCGGTGTTTCCGGGCGTCGAGAACGATCCGCAGAGCGTCGGACCGGGGCATCTCGGGATGGGCACTCACTGGTTAAAAACACGTCCGCAGCAACGACAGACGATTCCCGGCGCGACGGTCGCTCCGACTTGGAAAACGCCGTACTCGTATGGCTATTTCGGCTCTGAAGGCAAGCGGCAATGGACGCGGCAACACGGTTATCGTGACCGCTATCTTCAATGGACGTTGCGTTAATTCGTCGGTGGGGAGAAACTAGGCGGTCTGAACCAAATGCCGTTAACGTCCGCCCCTCCATCACTCACGCGAAGCCAGTCCGTTGTCCGATCGACCCACTGCCCCCTCTCCATCTGAATCTCGCCCTTCTGGTCCTCCCGCAGGCGGCCCACCCGCTGCAGGTGGACGTCCAGGTGGACCGCCGCCCGGTGTGCGTCCGCATGCATCGTTACCGGAACCGTCTGTTATTCCGGAGCACGGTTGGCACGTCGGTCACTACTTCTATCGCTTCCGCCGCGATTGCCTCGATGCTCCGCTGAGTGCGGAATTGTGCGAGCAGTTTTGTGCGGCCTTATCGCCGGGTGATGAGGACATGCCCAAACGATTGGGGGCGTATTGGATCAGCGGTCATGAAGCGGATTTCGGCGTCATCGTGATGGATCCGCATCCCGCGAAAGTTGAAAACATCAACCAAGCGTTGTTGGCTCCCGGAATCGGTCGTTTTATCGAACCGGCGTGGTCGTTCATCTCGGTGAGCGAAGTCAGCGAATATGTGCCTTCGGTCGAATCGTATCGAGAGAGATTGATTCGCGAGGGCGCCACCCCGGATACCCCGGAACTGGATGCCAAAGTCGCCGCCTACGAGCGACGTTTACCGATGATGAATCGCAACCGACTGGAGCCGGAAATTCCGGATTGGCCGTCGGCGTGTTTCTATCCGATGAATAAGAGCCGTGTGCCCGGTGCGAACTGGTTTACCGAACCGTTCAGTCACCGTAATCAGATGATGGCCGAACACGCTCAGAGCGGGATGGCATTCGCGGGCAAGGTGAGCCAGTTCATCTCGGTCGGTGTCGGGCTCGACAACTGGGAATGGATGGTCACGTTGTGGGGACGCAACCCGCAATACCTCAAAGAGATCGTCTATAAAATGCGGTTTGACGTAGCGAGTGCCAAGTACGGCGAATTCGGTCCGTTTTATGTCGGATACCGGGCCACCGCGGACGAAATCCTTCAGCATTGTCGCGTGAAGGGTTAACAGCCTGTTGATTTAT
>NZ_JAMQBK010000158.1 GCF_023701485.1 Aporhodopirellula aestuarii | reverse complement strand
ATAGCGGCTTACTTGAACCAAGCGATGGACGCGGAGGAAGCGACGGTGCGTTTACAAATGGAAGATCAACCGCGGCCCCCTGGTTTTCGCAATCGTCATGCGACTGACTTCGACACAAGGCCCAAATTTTGAGCGCAATCATTGACGTCATTCTCAGCATCGTCGTCTTTATCGACCAGGTCGTATTTATGCGCAACCGGAGGCGGTAGGACTACGTTGTCTTACGCGAGGCGAGACAAGGCTGGCTGGGCTACGCACTGACCGCTTCCTGCTCGGTAGTCTCACTCGAGATCCAGGTGCCCGGCCTGATGACACCATCGGATCGCCCGTGATCGGCTGGCTCAGGTTTTCGACTTCGGCAGGATCCATGCCGAGGCAATGCGACGCCTACTCTGCTCCCGCGGAGCGTGGAAGTTGCATCTCGATTCTGCTTACCGTTACAATCGACGCCTCAACACAACCCGAGACCACGCCGCCGTTCAGGTAACGCATGACCATGTGTTGAACCGAAGATCGCGATGCGGCGGTTCTTGAAACGGAAGCCGGAAGTCACAAGACGCGATCTCGGTTAACACCAGCGTTATCCGAAGGACCTAAATTGCAAAAGAAAACATAGTGCATGCTTGCAAATTATGCGGTCGAGAGACCAGCAATCCGACGGAATGCTGCGACGAATGCTTGAGCAGGAAAGGCTCTCCTGGAAATCAGCAACGAAGCGGTGGCAGTGCAAATGAGGCGACTCGCCAGTTGCTGCCTGGACGCCGGATCGCCGCCTCTGACTTCACAACGGAACGAATCCTAAACTTGCTTTTCCTCGCCTCTGCGATTGCAACCCCGATTTGGTTCTTCCTTGGCCGTCGACTCTCCCGCGTGGAGATCCTCGTAGCCGCGTTTGCAATCGTATCTGCGCACACCGCCCTCGGCAAGCGAAGAGAAATTGACTTCGAAAAACACAGCAACCAGAAAGAAGCGGATACCGGAGACGGGGGCGAGCCCGGACAGGCTCTGTCCAGTAGCTTGAGTGCGAACGGTTCGGAATCCTCGCTAAATCGACCCGCGATGGGAAGCGAGGTTAGCCCTTAGGTTTAGCCAC
>NZ_JAMQBK010000157.1 GCF_023701485.1 Aporhodopirellula aestuarii | reverse complement strand
TAGCAGCGTGTTGATTTTCGTCTAATTCGGTTACGATGTGTGAATCACGCTTGAAGGACCGAAATGGCATTAGGAAAACGACGACGAGAGCAGCAGGGTACGTTTTGGGTTGCAACCGAAAAACTCTGCAACGCGCCGCGGAACGCATTCTATGATCGCTTGAATCAGTTGTTGATCGAAATCGGATTTGATGAACAACTGGAAGAAGCTGCTGAGCCTTACTATCAGAAGACCGGCCGCAAAGGACTCGCTCCTGGCATCTATTTTCGAATGATCTTCATCGGTTACTTCGAAGATATCGCTTCTCAACGTGGTATCGCCTGGCGCTGCGCTGATAGTCGATCGCTGGCTAAGTTCCTGGGTTACTCGCCTGAGGAATCGACTCCCGACCACAGCACGTTATCGCTGACGCGGGAGCGTCTGCCGATGGAGATTCATGACCTGGCATTCCAATTGATTCTCAAAGCGAACGCTGATCACGGACTGCTCGCTGGCAAGACATTGGGTATCGACGCGACCGACTTGGAAGCCAACGCTTCCTTGAAGAGTATCGTCCGAAAAGACAATGGCGATGATTGGCAAGAATACCTCCGCAAACTGTACGCCGAGGAAACCGGAAAGAAGGATCCCACCGACGAAGAGCTTCGGCGATTCGACAAGAGCCGGAAGCCCAAAAAGAAAGTCAGTAACGATGACTGGCAGAGCGAAACCGATCCGGACTCGCGTATCGGGAAGATGAAAGACGGGCGTTTTCATCTGAAATACAAGGCCGAGAATGCTGTCGATTTAGAGACCAACGTGATAGTTTCGGCTGAGATCTACTACGGCAATCGAGGCGATACGAGCACGATCGAAGATACGGTCAACTCTGCCAAGGTGAACCTGGAACAAGCTGACACCGATCTTGAAGTGAAAGAAGTGGTCGCCGACAAGGGCTACCACAGCGAACAGACACTCGATGACCTTCAGAACAAATGCAACGTCCGGACCTACATCCCCGAACCGGAGCGTAAAGGCACGCGAACGTGGACCGACAAGTCACCTGAGCGAGAAGCATCCTACCGTCGCAATCGTCGGAACACGAATGGCAATCGAGGACGCAAACTTCAGCGTTATCGAAGTGAGCGAGTCGAGCGAACATTCGCTCACCTCTGTGATACTGGAGGAGCTCGCCGGACCTGGCTTCGAGGAATTGAGCAGGTTCAAAAACGATACAAGAGTGCAGTCATGGCCTACAACCTGGGCCAAGTCATGCGCAAACTGACCGGTGCTGGTAAGCCAAGGTACTTGGCAGTGCTCGCCGAGCGAGCTTTCTCGCATCTGAGGGTATTCTGGGCAAAATGGGGGCCGATCACGAAGCCCGCATCGCTACTGAGACATTTACTAAAGCCACAAACCAGATTTTCAACCGCGATCGCCGGATGACCGCCAGCCAAAGATTGACGCATGCTGGCATGCGAAAATCAACACGCTG
>NZ_JAMQBK010000156.1 GCF_023701485.1 Aporhodopirellula aestuarii | reverse complement strand
CTCACCGATGGAGAGGGGACAAAACCGGCGATTCGAGAAAGCGAATGCCTCTCGAATTTCAACCGCGGCGGAACACCGCAGCAATTCAGATCTTCGCGTCGTCGGAACGAATCCGCTTCCTTCCCCAAGTTTGTGTCTGCTCAGGATATCAAATTTGATTGAGCCCGTTGGTGTAGCCACTCGACTGCATGACCAGAACCGATTCGGCCCACGTTCGCACAAACGGTGACGCCGCTTGGGAGGCAATGCGTTGCATTTCACGTCGTCCTGTTTCGGCAGCCCACAACGATGCGTAGGGTGGCGGTACATCGTTGTCGATCAGATCCCGCAAGCAGGTTTCACCGATCAAGGACACCTTGCGGGAACTGAATGCCAATCCAGGGTGCTTGCCGAAACATGCCTTCATCAAACACCACGCGTCGAGCAATTGCCCGCCATCTCGCGGGAACGACTCGGGGTACCAACGGAGAGCTTTGCTGAGTGTGGTGATAAATTCGACCGGTGAATCTTTCGCGAATTTCCGAATCGATCGCCACACGAATCGGCGAATGTATTGTCTCGTTTGCAGTGAGAACAAACGGTTTTGGTGCGAAGTGCGGCGTGAGAGATAAATCTGTTCCCTGCGTTGATCGTGACGCAATGGCAACACACGTTTGACTTGATCGTCAGGTCGGTCCGAACGAATGCCGTCCACCCAGCCTTGCTGCGTGTAATCCCAAACTCGCACGTGCCTAAGATCATGCGTGACCAACTGATCCGCCATCACCATCGCCGCGGCCAGCACGCCACCCCGACGTCGTTCATCTGCCGCTTGGATCAACCTCCGCACGACAACCTCATGCCCAGGCGAAGCCGGGATGCCGAGCAGGTATCGCTGTGCCTCTTCGGCCTCCCATTGCCGATCGCTGAGCACCCACTCGTCGGCCGCTTCCGCCAAAATTTCCGGCCGCGACTCATCAAGCAGTTTCCGGAGAAAACGCGGGTCGCGGTCGCGTAAGAACTGCAATGAAAAAAAAGGATGGTTCATGATGCTGGAAAATACCCAAGTTGCGGCGAACCCATTGTCCCTGCCCCAGTATAAAGGATTGCGCGGATTGCGATGTTGAGTCAGCACGCCAAAACAGTCGCGAGCTTGCAAATAGGCACGCGAGCCAATCCCAAAATGAATTCGTCTTTCCTTCCAAGCGTTTTCCCCAGTGAGCCGATTGTCGAGCGACATCCTTGTTACGCCAATGACGCCGGCCATCGAGTTTTTCGGGAATCGGGCGGGCTCACACTGCTGCGTTAAAATTGCCTATTTGGGTGGGCGAATTTGCTTCCGAGAGCCGTTCTCGCACGCTTGCCTAAAGACCGGAGAAAAGTTATTTTGACCCCTTCCCACTCACCTCTCAAATCCCGAGAGGCCCCGAACACGGGCGATTAGCTCAGTTGGTTAGAGCGCTGCTTTCACACGGCAGAGGTCACAGATTCGAGTTCTGTATCGCCCATTTGTTTTAAGTTCTTGCTGGAACGCTAGTTAGCGTTGCCGCCACTGTTGGCGTGCGACTTGTATTCGGATTGTTTCGGAGTAGGCGACTACTCCGAATGCCGTTTGGAGTTTCGCAATGTCACGTTCTCAACCTGCCTGTCAGTACCCTGTCAGCGGTCAGGCTATGGTCCGGTTGAGTCGTCAAAGCTTCTTGTCGAGGGAAGCATGGTTCAACGGAAAGCTTTTCCCGGTATCGCTCGTGGTTCGCTGAGTACACCGCGAAGGGGCGGCATCTTCACAGGAGGAGCCCAGCGAGCCATGGCAAGTTCACCAACCTGTGTGGTCTGCTCGACGAATGCAGCGAGATGGAGCCTGCCTTGCTAGCGGAACGGCGTGAGCCGTCTGGTGTCACGTCGGAAAAACGCTTGTTGCGGTAGAGGTGCTGGCACGCTTTCTTTGCCCATGGGCATTTCCGCCCGTCACTCCGCCGTGATTGTCCAACTTCTCACAGACCTACTTCGCTTCGCGTTCTTTTAAGTACCCAAGCGACGCAAGGAACCTATCCATCTCGGCCACCGTTTCATCGAACTTTCCCTTTTTGTTCTTGTGGTTAAAGAACCCGTGGCCTTGTTGCTCATAGCCCACCAATTGGCATTGGTTTTCTGCTTCTTCCATCGCTTTGGTGAATGCTTCTGCGGTTGAGTACGGCACTGTCGTGTCAGCTTTGCCGTGAAAGATAATTGTCGGTGGTGCCCCAGCGGCAACATGATGGACCGGTGAAATGTTTTTTGGGTCTTCGCCAACGCGGTTCTTGAGACTTTTCAATTTCTCTTCGTTCACGACCGGGTGGCCTTCAAGCGGTGCCAAAACCAAAGCCGGATTGAATAGAACGAGAGCATTGGGCACGCTGCTGACATTCTGGTCTTCGGCCGATTCGTCATACTTTTTGATGACTCCAGTACAAGCAGCAACGTGCCCGCCTGCTGAGCCGCCGCTGGCGACGATCTTGTCTGGGGCGACGCCTAACTCTTTTGAGTTGGCCCTAATCCAACGCACGGCGGATTTCCCGTCGCTTACACAAGCGATCGCTTTCGTGCCCTGACGAGATTTCACTCGGTAGTCGGCAGTCATTGCCATCATGCCTCGCGAGGCAAGATACTTGCAGTGTTCAGCAAATTGAGAAGGCTTGCCGCCGTTCCAACCTCCTCCGAAAAAGAACACAATGGCTGGGCGACGGTCAGTCGCTTTATGGTCTGCAGGTTCGAAGAGATACATCTTGAGCTCGACCGCTTCACCCTTCGAGTCCGTGGTTATTTTGTAGGTTTTGACTTTTGCGCCTGAGGCAATCATTTGCTTCTCCATCTCGGCTACTTGGCCAAATGACGGGGAAATGATGCTGCAGAAAATCAAAACGGTAAGTGAAACGAATCGCAAACGGGGCATGTACCTCTCCAGTGAATTAACCTTGTCTTAGTCGGTGCTTGAGCGTCAGGAATGGTTACCGTTGCATGATCGTGCGGCGCAGCTCCAGATCGAACGTCTAGTAATTAAGATTAATTCTAAACAGATCTTTAAGTGTGGTCATGAAGTTTTGGTAATCGGGCAACCGTAGACATCAGGGGAAACGAACGGAAGGCTTTCCACTTCAAGAACCACGCAAGCCGTTCTCCTGTGCACGTCATGGTTCAAGTGAGACGCTGACGCCTTTTCTTTCCCTGGCACATTTCTTTCCCTGGTTTCTGGCGATGAGCGTCAAAAATGATTTTGTGACGCCATCTGAAAATTGCGATTCGGGTTTGAGTTCACGAAAGTAGATTGTCCATTTGAGGAAACGCCGCGAGAAGAATTGGTGTGAGGGAAGGGAAAATGTGAGGGCTCTTTCCTCGGTACCGGGACTTGTTAAACAGGTCTGCAGGAATCATCTGGCGAAACTGCCGCGAACTGTAGGCCGGAACGAGGCTTTGCGAGTTCCGGCATTCACTTGCTCAGTCGTGCCGGAACTGCGTCGCTTAGGCTCCTTGGTCCGGCCTACGCCGAACCGATCACGATCCGCTGAATTGTCGTTATACCGAATCACTTCTATGTACCTGCTTACCTGGGCCTTCCGCGTGGGCGGACGGTGGATTCGAGGTCGAGGCGACGTGGGATCG
>NZ_JAMQBK010000155.1 GCF_023701485.1 Aporhodopirellula aestuarii | reverse complement strand
CAGCCTGTTGATTTTCAACACGCTCGCGCTATCTTCTATGCTTCACATTTTGGAGAGGTATTGATGGCACTTGGCAAGCGAAGGCGAGAACGGCAGGACACGTTCTGGGTCACTGCCGATAAACTCAGCAACGGACCGCGGAACGTTTTCTACGACCGGCTCAATCAGTTACTCGCCGAGATCGATTTCGACGGCAAACTGGAGTTGGCCGTCGAGCCGTTCTATCAGAAGACGGGACGCAAATGCCTTCCACCGGGCATCTATTTCCGCATGATCTTCATCGGCTACTTCGAAGACATCTCCTCCCAGCGAGGCATCGCGTGGCGGTGCGAGGACAGTCGATCGCTGGCTCGCTTCCTTGGCTACGGCCCCGGAGAATCCACGCCCGATCACAGCACGCTCTCGCTCACCCGCGAACGACTGCCGATGGAGATCCACCAGTTTGCCTTTGAGCTGATCCTGCAAGCGACCCGTGACAACGGACTGCTTCGAGGCAAGACGATCGGCGTCGACGCAACGGACCTCGAAGCCAACGCATCACTCAAGAGCATCGTTCGCAAAGATAACGGCGATGATTGGCGGGCCTACCTGAAAAAGCTGTACGAAGAAGAAACAGGCAAAAGCGATCCATCAGACGATGAATTGCGTCGCTTCGACAAGTCACGCAAAGACAAGAAGAAGGTCAGCAACGAGCAGTGGAAGAGCGAAACAGATCCTGATGCTCGGATTGGCAAGATGAAAGACGGGCGTTTTCACTTAAAGTACAAAGCCGAAAACGCCGTCGATCTTGATACCGACGTGATTGTGGCCGCCGAGATCTATCACGGTGACTCGGGTGACACCGCCACGATCGAAGACACCGTCAACACAGCAAAAACCAATGTGGACGCCACGGATTGCGATCACAGCATCGAGGAAGTGGTTGCCGACAAGGGGTATCACAGCGAAGACTGTTTAGACCGATTGCAGAACGAGACCGGCATTCGGACCTATATCCCGGAGCCGCACCGATCGAGCAAGCGAAAGTGGAAGAACAAACCTGAGTCAGTCAAAGAGTCGTATCGACGTAATCGCCGCAACACGTTGGGAGCGCGAGGTCGCAAGTTGCAACGCAAACGCAGTGAAAGAGTCGAACGCACGTTCGCTCATCTTTGCGAGACCGGCGGCTCACGACGAACGTGGCTTCGCGGAATTGAGGATGTCAAGAAGCGATACATGAGCGCGGCAATGGCTCATAATCTGGGCCGGATCATGCGCTCGCTGATCGGAGCAGGCAAACCAAGACACGCCGCGTTGCTGGCCGCACGTGCCGTGTCGGCCTTTAAGAGCTTCTTCCGTATTCTAGATCGCCGTAGCAGCGAAATCATCGAATCAACGACCGATTGCTGGTCCGCTTCAACTCAAACAGGACCAATTTCATCCAAAGCCCAAATTCGCTGGTCGATGACCGGTGATTGGGCATAAATCAACAGGCTGTTAA
>NZ_JAMQBK010000154.1 GCF_023701485.1 Aporhodopirellula aestuarii | reverse complement strand
GCAGGCTGTTGATTTAGTGTTTCCGTAGATCGGTGGGTTTGCCGGCTAGTCGGTTGGCGGATTTGCGCTAAACTTGGGCCTAGGAGGTTCAACGTATGAGTCAAAGATCACGCAAGGCAAACTACTGGCAAGACGCACCGATGCCACGCGAGCAGTTGGTGCTGATTCCCACCGCGCTGGAAGAAGTCATCGCCGACGATCATCCGGTCAGACTCGTTGACGAGATCCTCGATGAACTCGACTGGACCGATTGGGAAGCCACCTACCACGGCTCGAAGGGCCAGCCGCCGATTCATCCATCGATCATGGCAAAGATATGGCTCTTCGCTTTGATTCGACGACTCCGCAGTAGTCGGCAGATTGAATATGAATTGAAGCACTCGATCGACTTCATCTGGCTTGCCTCTGGCCGACGTATCGACCACACCACGCTCAGTGAGTTTCGACGCAAGAACTCCGCCGCACTTCGCAACATCTTCAAGCAGATGATCAAACTGGCGATCGACTTGAAAGTCGCCAATCTCGCTGAACTGTGCATCGATGGCACGCGTGTGTTGGCCAGTGCCAACCGCTGCAAGACTTGGACGACCAAGCGGCTAGCCAAGGCGCTTGAGCATCTCGACGCGCAAATCGCCGAAGCGCTCGCAGGCGTGGAAATCAACGACAAGAACGAGCAGAACCTGTTCGGCGAAGAGGTCCCGACAGACAAATTGCCTACTCCGGTAGCTGACTTGCAGTCTCGTCGCGAGCAGCTTGCCGGGTTGATGGAAAAGACCAAGGCGATGGACGCAACTCGCAAGAAGAACCGCAGCAAAGGTTCCGCTCAACTTCCCAAGACCGATCTCGACAGCCGCATTTTGCCCAATAAAGAGGGCGGTTACGCGGCCAATTACACGCCGATGGCTGTCACGGAAACAGGCAGCGGCTTGATCGTCGACTGCGAAGTGGTGATCGGCAACGTCGAGCACGATCAGTTCTGCACGATTGTCGATGCGGTGCAATCGAACTTCGAGATCGACATCGAGCGTGTGCTGGTCGACAGCGCGTACACCACCGGCGCGAACCTCAGCAGTGCCGAAGCAAAAGAGATTGAGTTGATCGGTCCGTTGGCGGAAGTCAAGTGCGAAGACAACCCGGCGATCCGCGAAGATCCCACCGTTCCCGTTGCTGAGGAAGACTTGGATCGTTTGCCGATCAATCCTCAAACGAAGCGGTTTGATAAGTCGGCATTCGTGTACGAGGAATCGTCAGACTGTTACTACTGTCCTGCGGGTAAACCGCTTCCGCACCGGAGGACGGTAAACACGACACATGGTTGCGGCACGCCGGTACAGCGACACGTTTATATCAGTCGCGACTGTGCGGGCTGTCCGCTCGCGAAGCGTTGTCGAACGAAGCCCGATGCCAAACGTGGTCGCGAAGTGATTCACGATGAGCATGAGGAAGCCCGTCGTCGTCACCGGGTTCGAATGCAGAGCGAGGAGTCACAGTCGGCTTGCATGCGTCGTCAGCACATCGGTGAGAGACCGTTCGCGGTCATCAAGTCAATGTTCGACCTACGTCGCTTCTTGCTTCGCGGCATCGAGGGCGTGGGTCAAGAGTGGCGGTGGGCTTCGACGGCCTTCAATCTGAAGAAATTAATGAGCGTGTGGGGAGCACTGCGCAGTGAGTCGAGTGAAATGACCGCATCGCCGGTAATCTAGGCCAAATAGGCGAAAGCCTGCGCGGATTTGGAGGCTGTTGGACCACTTTCTAGCAAGCCTTAGACGCTCACCAGCTTGCCAGCCAAGAAAATCCTCCGGACAAAAACGTCAGGACATAAAACACGGCGC
>NZ_JAMQBK010000153.1 GCF_023701485.1 Aporhodopirellula aestuarii | reverse complement strand
GGTCCGGCCTACAGTTCGCGGCATTTTCGCCAGATAATTCCCGCGTACCTGCTTAACACGATCGTTTGCTGACAATGCGGCATGATCGACGTCTATCTGGAAAGCTAATGCGACGCAGTACGAAACGAACGCTTTGGATCATCGTCCCAATCGTTGTGGCGGCTACCTTCGTTTGGATCGCGTTCGCTGTTCGGCGTGGGCTTGTTGCGGCATACTGCGAATGGGGGACCACCTGCATCATTGCGTCGTACGCTGAGGAGCACGGAGGGGCGCCCCCTGCCACATGGGACGACTTAGTTGGCTACGAGTACCACACGCAGTATCTGCCAACGCCACGCACAATCGAATACGCCTCTTCCCATGTGTCGGTTGACTTTCAAGCTTTGGCGGATTTTCATGCTGGCCGCATCGATCATCTTCCCAGCGATGTCATTCAAACCACACGGGGTTTGGATGCGCATTGGATCAACCCGAAGGACCAGTTGGAGCGGTATTTCCGCGATGGCGAACGGCCCCATGGATCATTCAATCGTGAATATGCTGATACACTAAGGTGCTATGCCGAGACGTACCCGATCGACTGAAACGGAATCGCGGCGAACCAAAGTGGGACCGAAGTACCGCATGGCGAGTGCCAAAGGAAACCACATTCGCGGTACTCGGTTAGCGTCGCTGTTCGGCAATTTACCCCCCTGAGTCCCATTCCCAATACAAAGCAACCCAAACAGCATGTTCAAAGGCATCCTCATACAGAATGACGAGGCAGGCTACCGGGCCTCCCTGACGGACCTCGACGAATCCCAATTGCCCGAAGGCGATGTAACCATTCGGGTGAGCCATTCGACTCTCAACTTTAAGGATGCGTTAGCCCTGACTGGCAAGGGGCCGGTGGTGCGGACGTTTCCGATGGTCCCCGGGGTCGACTTGGTCGGTATCGTGGAACAGTCGAGCCATTCCGATTATGTCGTCGGCGACGAGGTGATTCTCAATGGCTGGGGCGTTGGAGAAAAGCACTGGGGAGGCTTGGCCCAGAAGGCTCGCGTCAACGGGGACTGGTTGGTGCCGATGCGGGGACGGTTTACACCGCAGCAGGCGATGGCCATTGGCACGGCAGGCTACACTGCCATGCTCTGCGTGCTGGCTCTGGAACGGCATGGAGTCAAGCCAGAGCACGGGGAGATTGTCGTCACCGGTGCGGCGGGCGGCGTGGGGAGTGTCGCTACGGCTGTTCTCGCGAAGCTCGGTTTTACCGTCGTTGCGGTGAGCGGTCGGCCGGAGGAAGCGGACTACATTAAGAGTTTGGGCGCGGCGGAAGTACTGGATCGCACCATGTTCACGTCGCCCGGCAAGCCGCTGCAAAAGGAGCGTTGGGCAGGAGCCATCGACGTCGTAGGCAGTCATACGCTGGCCACCGTTTGCGCGACGACCCGATACCGAGGTGTCGTTACGGCCTGCGGGCTGGCTGGCGGAATGGATTTCCCCGCGACGGTAGCGCCGTTTATTTTGCGTGGCGTCACGCTGGTTGGCATAGACAGCGTCATGTGTCCCCGGCTCGAGCGGCTCGAAGCGTGGCGACGCTTAAGCCTCGATCTCGATGTCTCAAAGCTTGCCACAATCAGTAAGGAAGTCGGCTTGTCCGAACTAATTCCACTGGCGACGAAGATGCTCAACGGAGAGCTAAGGGGACGCGTCGTCGTAGACGTGAACCGATAATCGACGGAGTTGGCAAAACATAGCACGACAGGAAAGCTAAAAGAGACCTTAGTAATCAAGTAGCTGCTGCTCCCTCGCATCAGCCATCGACCTTTCGGAAACGTGTTCGGTGATTCGGCCCGTTAACCGATTGTCCGCGTTCGGGTTAGCTTGGTGATTGGCCGTGTCACTTCGATCGGATGCACTGTCGACGCCCCGGTTCGTGATTATTGCGTTTAACAATGACAAGTGAACCGATTGGCTCAAATTTGATTGACTGGTCTGTTGGTGATGTTCCGGTGGCGTGAGATGATGGAAGGGGCGTTTCACCGCAAAATCAGAAGAGTTGTTCTCACGGAGGCACCAAGACACGGAATTCAGGGGAAAGCTCTGTGTTCTCCGTGTCCGCTGTGGCTGATTCTTTCCCTGGCTCGGTACCACGCGGTTGATACGTTTGAATTTGCACCGCTTGAGGACGCCGCGGTAAGATCTCGTTTTGGCGGTCAAACGATTTTTCTGCCACAAAGGACGATGGAACCTTAGTATCAACCAAAGTGACCGATCAGGTCCTTTGGTTGGTGGAACCTCGTTTGCCGTCGCTCGGTTACCGCGGTCGTTTATCGATAAGGAACACACATGCAACGATACTGCTTCATCGCAACAGCAACACTTCTGATGTGGGGCACTGTCACGGTTGCGGGAGCGGAGACGCTCAACTGGAACGTCCGGTCGAAATTCGGGATCTCTTCGCAAGGAATCCGTCAGGCAATTGACGAAGCAAAAGCTCACTTCGGCAACGCACCCAATGACGTGATCGTTTTGGAACTTGACGAGGGGACGTTTTATCTAGAAGACCAGGGTGACAGCAAAGGGACCATTGATTTAAGCCAGATCAAACCGGGCCCGAACGGTCGCCTGATCTTTCGGGGCAAAGGCATGGACAAAACAATCTTGGTGTTCTCGGACAACAAGCATGCCCTGTACGGACGGGACGTGTATCGCGTTACCATGACCGGCCTGCACATGACCCGCAAGGATTACACGGTCAGTCAAGGGTTGGTCGTCGAGACTGCTCCCGGCAAAGTCGTTCTCGAAATTCAGGAAGGATTTCCCACTCCTGCCATGATCTTCAATCCGCGCAGTGACCAAGGGCGTTTCCTGCGGCGATACACGAACAGCAAAACCGATCCTCATCTCGTCCAAGAAGACAATGACCAGATACCGTGGACGCGAGCGGTGCATCTCGAAGGCCGGAGATGGGAGATCGAACTTAAGAGAAAGAGCCAGGTGGCGAACTACGCTAAAGACGCCTTGATCGGCATCAAGTCAAAACACGGGGGCACCACGGAGTTTGGCGGGCAGGCTTATTGGTTCATGGGTGGATCGGACTTCAGTTTTGAGTCAGTCAAGTGGACTCAGAAAACGCGTGGGGTGTTCCGGGGAGGATTCCAAGAAGTAAAGTTCCTAAACTGCGTCACGGATCGTCCTCCACCGATCAACGGACAGATGCCTTGCTTGGCGGCGCCCGGAGGCGGGCCTCAGATTGGTCAGCCCGATGATCTGCCGACAAGTGGCAACGTTGTGAAGAACTGCCGGTTCATCGCGTCCGGCGATGATGCGGTCGCATTCTTCAATGCGAGTGGAATCATCAGCGACTGCTACATTCGAGATGCGTTCTGTCGGGGCATCTTGGCGGCCAACAGCCCCAACGCTGAATTGTCGAACAACACCGTTATTCGCTGCCCCATCCAGCAAACCGAAGACTATCGCTTGCCTGAGAATCAGAACCGTTCCCCTAAGAATCGGTGAACGAAGTTGCCGAGCAAGGTGGTTGAAGCCGATTCAAGAATCTTCGTGCATTGGACCTTGGGTTTTGGGGCTAGTACTGACAATGTGCACAGTGGCTTATTCTTTCCGGTGCCGGTGCCGGTGTTGCGTGATGTGATCCCATTTACCCTGCGTGCGGATTCTGCGGTGAGATCAATTGTCGTAGCGGTTAGTCGACGTTTTCGCCGCCAAAGTCGAAGGGAAGATGGCGTTGGCCGAAGCGACCGATCAGGTCTTCTATTTGGTAGAATCCGGCCGGCGGTCAGTCGAGCCTGTCGTTATCTGACTGTATTCCCACTCGTATGCCACGTTGGACGTCAATGAACGAGTCACAATCACTGATGGGTTGGGCGATTTCGGCACTTGGCCCGCTCTACCTCGTGCTTCTTCCGCTCTCGGCGGTGGTCAGCTTTATCCTTGTCATCGTTCTGCTGTTTCGAGGGCGTGGCGCAATGGCGGTCGCCTCGATACTGCTTCTCGTTCATGCGCCACTGATGATTGGCATCTTTGCCGCGGTTCAGGGTTTGGTGAACGTGTATGCCATCATCGGTATGAGTGGGGCGACTCCGAAACCTGCTGAACTCGCATCTGGGTATTCGGTAGCACTATTCGCGCCGGTTGTTGCCATGCTGCTGATGATCCCATCGTACCTCGCGGCTTGCATCGGAACCTTCCTTCGTGCGGTATGCGGCGGCAATGATGCCGTTGAGCCTCCTCATGCCTGAGCAAGGATTAAGCAGGTATGCAGGAATCATCTGGCGAAACTGCCGCGAACTGAAGGCCGGACCGAGGCTTTGCGAGTTCCGGCATTCACTTGCTCAGTCGTGCCGGAACTGCGTCGCTTAGGCTCCTTGGTCCGGCCTACGCCGAACCGATCACGATCAGCGGAATTGTCGTTATACCGAATCACTTCTACGTACCTGCTTAAGAGTGAATTCGCGGACGTCCGGCCGGTTTCAATGTATCCTGGTCGGACTGCACTGTTTGGCGAACACGCCCCGCAGCTCCGAA
>NZ_JAMQBK010000152.1 GCF_023701485.1 Aporhodopirellula aestuarii | reverse complement strand
ATAGCGGCTTACTTGAACAAATCGATGCACCGAAGCGGAATCTCGTCGTACGTTCGCTTCGCTCATCATACCTTCCACGCGGCCCGGTTATCTTGGTCGTTCTGCAAAAGGAGAAACAGATGGAACCAGTAGCAAGAGTCGTAACTGAGTTCTTCATGATGGTCCTGTGCGTCATCTCGGCACCCGTCGACCAGCAGGAATTGCGAATCGATCTCGTTGGCGACCGCGGATACGTCGATACGATGATCGTTCGTCGCGAGGAGGTGGGCTTCACCATTCATGACGACGTGAACGGGAAGTTGGTCAAATTCATGACGATCGTTCCGAAAGACGGCGCAGAGAACGTCTTTGTCTGTACCGATCACGAGGGCACGAGCGAAACCGTTGATCTGACCCAAGGGATCGAGGGTTTCAATCTGTCGGATCTGAGGACAAAGCCCCGATTGCGACTGAAGGCGAAAGGTGGGGTGCACGTTGCCATCGACCGCAGCAAGGAAGTCGCCTTCATTACTCCCGATAAGCTGAAACGCACGTACGTCGTACACTGAAACGGGTCTGCAGAACCAGGCCGTGAACCGGAGCGGCCGACGACGCGTTTTTTCTGAAATTTGAATTTATGGCGCCCCCCCGGTTACGGCGGTCGTTCGCACCATGCCAAGTCAATGACGATGAAGCTTGACGCGTTTTCAAAACATGACGATGGGTTCGCGATACTGAATTTTCACGCACAGTTCCAATGGAAAACTGCAGCGAGCATTTCCTTCATGCTCTGTCGTCGCACTTCGCCGACCGTCACGAGGGGAATTGGGTGGTTTGACGTCCATGAAACCAGCGACGATTGGCGACGCATAAAGATGCGGATTTGTTTAGATCACAACCACGTCAAATTCGCCAATTGCCAAACCATGGTCAAAGCAATTTGCGAGAATCTCGATATTCCCAATGATTCATACGAGGCCACATTCATCAGCCCACTAAAACAGTTCTCGTACGACACGGGATGCGATCACGAGTTCGTGTCATACGGTCCCCCCCACGCACCCGACGATAACCCATGGGATGATAGAGACGGCGTTTCGCCAATGGACGTCATCTCTCGGGAGACAGCCTTTGGGATGATTCTCGCTGCGTTTCCCGATTTCCGCCGTAGGATTGACAAATCTGAGCGATCAAGGCTGATGGAAGACTTAGGCGAGCAGTTTCTTGATTTCGGTGAAACGTTTGAACTGGCTGACGCGATTGAGTTCGCTGCCAATGGCAGCGACGAAAACCAATTGAGCAGACTGTTTGACGTATTGGAAAAACTAGCGATATTTGGGGACGACTACACTCGCAATGCGTCACTTATCCGTCTTTTTGAACTTCTTCAACAGCGTAAAGCGATTGCTGATAAACTCAGACCATTGATGTTGCCAGTAACAATCAAGAAATGGGACGAAACTGCTGCAGAAATGACCAAATGGGGTAACAATGACGTGAACCGGAGCGGCGAAGTTGGCCCGAATTGAAATGGACAGTCTCTCCTCGCTGCCCGGTTACGGATGGCGTTCGTCCAACTGAGTGGCAATAATGATTGATGCGTAATCTCACCATCACAATTTGTGTCTTCCTGATGCCCATTCTGGGCTACGCACTATGGTCGAATTGGGATTCTCATCAGACGCGCGTGTCACCCGACCAAAACCTGCGTGCGATCGGAATGGCGTTGCACAATTACCACGCGGCGTACAAGACTTTCCCGCCGCCAAATCTCGACGGGCACAGTTGGCGAATCCGATGCAATCCGTTCATGATTTCCTCGCCTCTGTTCATGCATTACGACTTCAACGCGACCTGGGACTCAGTCGACAATCGGACGATTCACTCTCGTCCTCTGCGCAGTGGTAAAGGCCCACACCCAGACGAGCTCGTGATTTGTGGTATTCCCTACGCGTTCCGCGTTAACGAACAGATGGACAACCACACGGCGTTCCTCATGGTGGTTGGCGACGACGCTTTTGGCGCTGTCCAAGGTCGCAAAATCACTGATGTTACTGACCCGCCGGAATGCACGATTGCCGTTGTCGAAACTGCACGGCGTGACATTCATTGGCTGCAACCAATGGATCTTGACGGCAGCGAATTGGCACCAACCGTCAATGATGGCAACACTTCAATATCTAGCGATGACCCACGCGGTCCGTTGGTGCTTTTTGTGGATGGCGCCGTTTATCGATTGAATCCCGCGATTGATCCGGGTACGCTCAGGGCATTGATTACCGTCAACGGTGAAGAAGACGTTTCTCGTGATCGACTGATTGCCAGCGGTATGTTAATCGAACCGTAAGGCAAAGAATGGATAAATTATGGCATGCACCGAGGTCAGGCCTGCGCGGTTCTGCAAATAAAAACTCAGCTCTCCCGACCGGGTGATTTTGGGCGTTCGTCGTGGCAACAAGCATGAATCCGTACGAAAGCTCACCGCGATACACTGCCGTTCATGAACGCAATTTTCGCAGCGCGTCGGTCGTAGCTGCGTTCTCGTGCATAGGATTTGTTGCGCCATACCTGATGCTCTTGTGCATTGACTACCTATTCCATGGCAATATGCGTCCACTGGAGCTGTTCGTGCAATTAAAGACACTTATGTTCGACGCCCCGCTTTTGCCTTTAACCGCATTAGTCAGTTCTCAGTTGGCATGCATGTATCAATTTAGCTTTCTTGCAAACGCTTGCAGTAAGAAGCTCCCATCCGTGCGAACCCTCATGTGTTCATGCTTGATTTCCATCGCAGCCGTCGTGGTTGGTACCATCATAGGATACCAAATATTGTTCGGTGATTTGGGATTACAAGGAGTGGCAGTTTCTTCCCTGGCAATCGCATGGCTTGCTGTACTTGTAGTTGCTGTAATCGCGCTTCTTTATGAAGTTGCAACGATCGAACGCCAGTCGGGGCAATTCCGACCAGTTTCCAACCGACGATGAGTTGACTGCAGCGAAACGAACATGATCGACGAACCATCACATGCACCGAAGCCGGGCTTGCGTTTTTTTCTAAATGGAACATCAACTGCCCCGATTCGGTGATGCGGGTCGTTTTCTCTCCTCAACAAGCCCAGGCCGAATCCAGGGTCGCATTGGAGGCAACGATGAAATCCAAACTCTCCCTCCGGCTGATGCTTCTGCTTGTGCTTTTCTTTGCGATTTACCTGGCAATGATGAATTGGACACGATTTGCTGCTGAAGCGTTCGCAGACGAAATGGATCGCAACTCGGGCCGTGTTGCGACGAAACTGCTTGCTGATGCCAAGCTTCCGAACCAAGAGTTTTGCCTAGGTGTCGATGATCGCAAGCGAACAACAATTGCGGATCCTGGTTTCATGGATATTTTATTGCTCCGTCGCAATTGCATAGTGCGTTTTATTACATCTCGCCAAGACGCGACAAACGAAGTGCGTTTTCAAAATATCGCTGAGTACGAGGTCGGCTTGCTGAGCTCAAGCTTCAAGAGATCGTGGCAAGAACAATCGAGATAACCGTGACATCCACCGAAGCCGGACTTGCGGTGTTTTACAAATGAAGACATCACCTTCCCGGCTCGATGATGTCGGCCGTTACACGACTGAAATCCAAGGACTTGACTATGATCCCACGTTTGCTTGCGATCCTCGGTCTGCTGATACTGCCAACCGTGTCATTGGCTCAAGAACCTGCCACTGCGCAACCGAAAGCGATGTTCGCATACCTTACGATTGGAATGCACGTTGGTATTAAAAGTGTCGATGGGACCGCAAGCGTCCTGATCTTCGTGTTCACAGATGACGACTACGCAACCGTACTCGCCACATCCAAGCTTGCGAAAAACTACCCCATCGCTAAGGACGCGGCGAAGACTAACGCAGCGATCCAACGCGAATTGGATGCTTTCATGTCTAATCGCGGTTCGGCAAACACGTCACTCGAACACGTTCGCATAATGCCGCCATTGCGTACTGCGTTCGGAACGCTTGCTGCGATTGGCGACGACTACGTCATGATTGAACTTGACGGTGACATCAAGGTCGAACCCGATGCTACCTCAAAACGCCGACGCATAATCCCGAAATCGTTCATCGGATCAATTGATCTTGATGCGAAGCCCGTTCACTTCATTGATACCACGCCACATTCGCGATCCCAAAGCGGCGGATAACCACGTCATGCATTCGAAGCGCGAAGTCGGGCGTTTTGATAATGGACAATTTCTCGTCGCGGCCGGGTGATTGCCAACGTTATCCTGACACAGAAACGGCAAGCCCATGCGTGAATCAACACTCCGGCTATTAGAGTTTGGCCAACAAGTGTACGTCGGCCTTGCATTCTTCCTGTTGCTGTCCGCATTCGTGTTCATGCCCTTCAGGAACCCGCTAACACAAGATTTACATTGGTCGTTGATTTGGAAAACGCCTCGCTATGAAGTTGAACAGATGGACGAAATTGTGACCGCAGAGCTTGCGGCCAAGTTGCCCGCTGGCCTAACCGTAGCAGACCAATTCATAGAGAATTCGACAACCGCCGAAATGCGCCCGCAGAATTCGATTCACCGCTCGACCGTTCTCATTGCAATTGCAATCGCTGTGATCGGTTGGTTCATTGTTCCTTCGCGGATCGACCGATTCGCTCACCGAGTACGGGGGCATAACAAAGCGGTGAACGGGAGCCGCCGGTCACGCGAATTTTGAAATCATAGCTTTTTGGCGGCGGCCCCGTTACCGCCGTCGTTCTGCCATCAGACGAATCATGGAATGACAACAACTGAACCAACTCCAGAAATGGTCGCCTTCTACGAGCGCCGAACCGAGGAGCACATCGAGCGTGTCCGTCGATGTTTGGCTGTGATGGCATCAGTAACTGAATACGCCGACGAACTAAACGAGCGCGCACGCCTTCACGATGCGTCAAAGTACGGCCCCGCAGAACGGATACCGTACATCTGGCTCACTGAATATCATCGCTGCCGCCGCAATGGCGAACCGTTCGCATACCCTGATGGGATGGAGGAACGTGTCCGATCGGCAATCGATCACCACATGACGACGAACCGCCATCACCCCGATTTCCACGCTGACCCGAACGACATGACAGATGTCGACCTGATTGAAATGGTCTGCGATTGGACGGCGATGTCGCAGGAATTCGGGCAAGACCATGGTAGTGCCCGCGGATGGGCGGACAAGACCATCGGCAATCGCTTACACTTGAACAAGGCCAAACGCCAATTCGTCTACGCGATGATCGATCTACTCGACTCCAACCTCGACTCGCATGCGTAGTGCAGGCAGAACCAAGCGATGAACGCGGAACTGCCGATCACGCGTTTTCAAGTGGAGAATCAACCGCGGCCGCCCGGCTACGGCTCTCATTTGTTCACCAAGCAATAGAAGGTGTCTTCATGTCGCGCTGGCGAAACACCGAGTGTTTCCTGTTAATCTTCGTGTTGTCCTTTGCCGGTAAAAGTGTTACGTCGGCTGACGCTCCGCCGGATGCACCGATAACAGTCGGTGGCGAGCAAAGTTTGGACAAGGTCGTGCCGCACATCAATGAAGGACTTGAGGCCCGATACGCGTTGCTTGATCCGATACCGATGACGGCTGCTCGTTTCGGCATGGGGGTCACTGCGAAAATCGAGACAATTGCCAGCGCCGACGAAAAGGATCGGAATCAGCTCGTGAAGGCATTGCAACGCATTCTCGCTGAAAAGCGTTTGCCCGAGAGATACAGCCTTCACCTGATCTCCACCTCGGCAAGTTAGCGGAAAGACTCCTTAGCCGATGATGTACTCGCTGAGAAAGTCATCAACTTGAGTTTTAACCTCTCCGTACCCGTCCCGGTCGGTAAAGAGTCCACACAAACCGTCCGTCTGACATCCCTTATCGAGCAATTTTTCATCCTGAAGAAGAAGAGAGACGAGCCGAAATAGGCTTTTTTCGCGACCGCACGGGTGACGACGAACCTACATTGATGTCGTGACCGGGACGGACCATTGCATGCACGAGAGCGGTGGCCAGTCGAGTTTGAAATCAGCCTCAACCCCATCGCTGCGTGATGCGGGCAGTTATGGCGTTAAGAGATCGATGAACGAGCTGACGGCAACGATTAATTGCATCGCAAAGCCCGCTCTAACGGGCAATCGCGAACGTATAGCGAGACCACCGTGAACCTAAGACACTTCGTACAAACGATCGCGACACACGATGATGAGCTCACGATCTTCGTTGCGGTCGGCCAGCTATCTGAGACCTCAGAGATTGCTCTGGTCAATCTCGATGAGAACGAAGAGCCAGACGGAATGACCGAACTGATTGACGTTTGGCACGCTCGTGAGATACTCAGTGGTGTCTCTAATCTCGATTCAAGTTTGAGAGCTCCTGACGCAGAGGAACGGTTGGTCAATCGCTTCATCGAGTACATGCACAACGATGCATGACGCCATAACCGAGCGGTGCACCGAAGCCGCCGATGGCGAGTTTTTTGAAACCACAGTTGTTTGGCGGCGACTCGGTTTCCGCCGTCGTTACCCTACTGGACAAGCTTTTGACTGCTCAGATCTGGAAGACGCCTGCGGGGCGTGATCGACTTAACGCGTGGTACGACAAGTTCGCGTCGAAACTCGAAACCGAGGTGACGCATTTGTCCGTGCCGACGTCCATCGGACCGACTCACGTTTTGGCCTCAGGACCGGAAGGAGGTCTCCCGTTAGTTTGCCTGCATAGCATGCGAACAGGGGCTTCATTCTTGCTTTCGGAACTCCCCTCGCTTGCAAAACGCTTCCGCCTCTACGCGCCTGATATGCCAGGACAGTCCATTCGCGGGCCGGCGGTAAAGCTACCAGTACACGATGACTCATACGCCGATTGGTTGCTGGAGGTAATGAACGAACTTGGTCTACCGCAAACCAACTTGTTCGGTGTCAGTTGGGGAGGGTTTGTGGCGCGGCTTACCGCTTCGAAGGCGCCGGAGCGAGTATCCAAACTGTCGATCATGGTTCCGGCTGGGATTGCGAACGGTTCCCACCTGACCGGCCTCGCAAAGATGGCGTTCCCAATGATCCGCCATACGCTTTGGCCGACTTCCAATAGTCTTCGATCACTTTTGCAGCCCATCATGACAACGTGGGACGATGACTGGGCGAACGCCATCGCTTGCGCGCTTAAGGACATGAAGGTGGATCCAAGATTGCCACCACTTGCGAGGGACGACGAACTGCAGCGACTCCGGATGCCCACACTTGTACTCGCAGGCACCGATGACATATCGTTTCCTGGTACGGCGGTGGTGGATCGCATGAGGCGGCTTGTTCCAAATTTAGAAATTGAGCTGATTGAAGACTGCAAGCACTGCCCTCCAACCACGGAGGAATTTCGGACTTGGCTTGCTGACAGACTGTCTCGATTTATCGATCGATGAACCCGATCCGGCGGGGTAACCGGGCGATGATGACGGAGCGGCGGTGGTCGCCGTTCTCAAAGTGGTAGAGTCGCTCGCCGCCGCCCGCGTATCGCCGCCGCTATCCGACTGATGCACCGCTCTCGTTTTTCCATGACCGACGATAACCCATACTCGCCCTCTGCCTCAAAAACCGGCGTTGGTCCTGCTCAAGCGGCTTCGCCCAACACGACAACCAAGCGATTTCGTTGGCAGTTGATTCCTGCGTTATTGTCTGCACTTCTTGGATTGTGCTACTGTCTCTTCCTTATCGTTTCTGTTGAGCGACTTCCTGATCTCATTGAAAATTGGACACATTTCTAGGCTCCCTGGGCGGAGCTAATTACCTCATCGATTCTCGGTTTCATTTCTGCGATTTCTGCCCTCGCGATGTTCTACGCATCTCGCTGTTGGCATTGGAGCCAAACAAGAATCGCCTGTGTCCGGCTGGTGTTCGGTCTCTGTGGATATTTTGGCATCACTCGTTACGGAAAAAGGGACTGGATCTACTACCCCATGACAGACGTAACGGTGTTTCTTAGGTTGGATCCGTACCGCGGTTAACAATCAAGGTCTGGACATCGCGGAGCGAGGTACGAGCAGAGCCGATGTTCAGCGCCTTGGTTCAAGAAGGCCGGTTGGTGTGCCCATCGATCTAACCTGCGGTGCTAGGGTTTTGCTCGCTTACCGCATACCCTCGTCGGCAAGGAATGCCGCGAAGTCGACCTGGTGCACCGCATTGCAACTGGTATTGGCGACCGTTACTGAACTGCCGAAGAATCTGTCGATGCAACTGTTAGCTTGGTTCTAACGACGACTTAGTCCATCGGCCGATTTTGGCTTCCGGCGAAAACTTGCGAGCAGCAAAGCGGCGAAGATCGGTCCCGAGGTCGTTCGATTAAGAAACGAAGAGTGCACGTTCGAAGCGAACGCCAAGAGACGCGGAACGAGCGGGGCCACCGCCTCGTGAGCGTACATGTAATTCCACGCCGCCGAGAATCGCAAGGCCGTCAACGAGGGCAAGAACCTGGCCACCGGCCCCAAACGCCGCAGAATCCTGACGATAAGATCAACCAGATTCGCGACCTCCTCAGCAACGGCAACCTCGGCATGCGAGCGATCGCACGTCAGGCCGGCGCGACCCCCTGGACCGTTCGCCAACAGGCAAGACGAATGATTAGGGCGTAAACGCTCCTCCGAACGAACGGCGAGGCCACTTTTTCTGCACATTCGTATTCGCCGCGAGTCTGACAAGGGACTTCAATTCCGGGCATCAGTGAATACCTTCTGCGCCGGCTCAAACGGAATCGAATAGACCGGCATCGAAGGCACCAAGATGCCGGGTGCGGCGACGGCGACCGCAACAGAACCGGGGCCAGTCCCCGAACCAGCAGACGATCACGTCATGACAACAGGGAAGCGGTCGCTGAAGCGGGACCACAAAATCCACCACAGACGGTGCAGGACAACGGCGGACATTCCACGCCAACGAAAAAAGCCAATTCAGAAAACCCCGTAAATAACTGGGTTTGTCTTGCATCGGCTTTGCATGTCTTACCTCTAGATGCCCCCACTAGGGCCCGCACATCCTTCTCAAACGTTGGTTTTAGCGGCGTTTTCTAAAAGTAGGTCCCAAACCCGGACCAACGGCCAAAGTCGTCAGCAGAAGAGCTGATTCAACCTAGCCATTGAGCTTAACTCAGCCCGTTCGCCATGCGGAATCGATGCGTGTCATCCGTCGTGCCTCATACGCTCGATCCCAGGTGACCGCTTCGTTTTCGCAGCGGACGGGCAGGCGGACCCAATGCTCACATCGCGGAGATTCGGGGCTCTCCTTTAGCTCCCAAACGATTTTCCACACATCACCACCGACCGGGTGCAGTCCATCAACACCGGTCCTCATTCCATCAAAGATTCCCAACCATGGCACATCAAAACAAGAATTCAAAATCAGTTTCAACGCCCTCGCCGGTCGCGGGGCTGCCCAAAGAATCCGCACTCCTCGAACTTGCCCAAACCTATCTCGATGAGCAACACCGGCACTTCCCCGAGTACCAATCGCTCGGACTTCTGCGAGAGCGGAGCGACGCGTCCTACCGGATGATGGCGAGACAATTCGCGGATGCCTACCGCTCCGGCAGTGTGCAGGAATTTACGCCAACGTCACGAGCCCCTAGGAACGTGACGGTGGCCGCGTGCTACGTCCGCTACAGCGACGCCAACTCGAACACGCGATCGCTGGACCAGCAGCTCATCAACGTGCTCAAGCAGGCCAAGCGTCTTGAGGCCTTTATCCCGTGGGAATGTGTCTTTGCTGACGCGGCCATTACAGCGACAACGACAGCTCGTCCCGGATACCAAATGCTGAAGAGCATGGTCGAATCAGAGGTGAGCATACCTCGCATCATTGTCGCCGATCAGCTTGACCGCCTGCATCGCGACCAAGAAGCGTCGCTCCACTTCGCCAAACTTGTAAAGGCGAGAGACCGCCGATTGGTAACAGCCGACGGCTACGACTCTTCGAACGAGTTCGCAAAAGTCGCCCATGCATTTTCCTCTTTGCAGAGCGAAATGTACATCGACCAACTTAAAGCGAAAGTTGATCGAGGCATGACTGACGCGTTCAAGAAAGGTAAGCACCTCGCTGCCCCACCTACAGGTTACAAACTCGTCGAATGCAAAGACGCCGACGGCAACGTCATCATCAAATCCAAAAGCAAGGTAGAGAGAAAAGTCGTCATCGACGAGGGAGCGGCGGAGGTCGTCCGAAGGATCTTCGACATGTACGCCAACCAGAAACTCAGCCCCGCGAAGATCGCGAGGATACTCGACAGCGAGTCCGCACTCGGGCGTTCCACCTGGGGTCCGTCCTCCGTGGCACAGATTCTCAAGAACGAGAAATACATCGGTCGGTGGACGTGGAGAAAAACAACGGGAAACCAGGACCCTATCACCGGGAAAAAGCATGCCGTTTCGCAACCGGAAGAGGAGCAATTAGTCGCAGAACACCCGGAGCGCCGAATTATCTCGCAAGAACTCTGGGACGCAGCGGTCGAGAGAAGGAAAGAGGCCTCTCGCAACACCAATCCGCCGAAAGGAAGACGCGTCAAATCTCGGCAGGAGGCCTATCCGAACATGCTCTTCGACCTATGGTGCGAAAAGTGCAACTCTCCGTTGTGGCGCAATCGGTCCGCGGGGACCTATGTTCAACTGCACTGCCCCTACGGAAAGGACGGCTTGCGTGGCTGCGATCTCAAGTCGTCCAAGTCTCTTCGCATTATCGAAGAGTGCCTGCTGACGCCGATCAAGCAACTGCTCTTTGCCGACGGCTATCCAGAGCGACTCTGCGTCAAGGCCAACGAGTTCCTGATGGAAGAGGCAGCCAAACCGCATGTCGACACCAAGAAAATTGAACGCCAGATCACTTCCCTGGAGGCGAAGTTACGACGAAACGGACAGCGTCTTTCTGGCCTCGATGAGGGTGTAGCAGCCGACAGCCTGGTCGATAGCATTCAGACTGATCAAAGCACTTTGACTGAGCTGAAGGCGGAACTCGCACGCACAGCGAAAGCCAACTTCCGCCCCGAACCGCTCGGCGTTGAAACGATCCGAACGCTCCTCGCTAGCCTGCGGGAACTCTTGCACGACGATGTCGTCACGGCGCACAGCATCCTTTCGAAAATGGTTGGTCGCGTGAGTGTATCGCTCGGCGAGAAGCAAGGACGCACACACACCTGGAAAGCCAAGGTCAACCTCAATCCGGTCCCGGCATTGGTGGAAATCGGGAAGCAGAAAGGTTGTCCAACCACACACTCACTGGAGTTCCTTCAAGTGTGTAGTTGGACAGTAACCGTCCACCAGCACCA
>NZ_JAMQBK010000151.1 GCF_023701485.1 Aporhodopirellula aestuarii | reverse complement strand
TTCAACGTGCGATTGCCCTGATTCGATCCCCAATGAAATCGCGGAATTTGACCGGGTTGCCATCTTCATCACCGACCAGTAGGTAAAAGAGCATTCCGCAGTCAGAAATATCTGCGACATTCCCACTGTGTGATTTGATCCTTGAGTACATCCATCGTATGTCGGGTTCTGAATGGTCACGCATCCAGTGCCAAACTGAGAAGTCTTTCCCTGAATTCCATAGATGGTTCGGGTTGCCTTTATCGTTTTGGTCTTGGATCTTTACATATTGTATACGGTTCCCGCTGAGTTTTTGGATGTCATTCCAGGTGTGATGGTGTTTGCGGCGACATTCATTTTCGTTGAATGCACTATGTGACACCAACTTAACGTGCGCCAGCGAATCAGTTCTTCCGCTTCGGACAACTTCGTCGACCGCAAGATAGAAGAATTCAGATAGTCCGGCATGGATAAAATACAACGGATCTCTGGCCGTCGACTTTCCCATCTCAGTTGCCAAGTTGTCGACGGCTTGTCGTTGCTGCTTGGTAACGTCGAAGAACACGTGGCTATTGAAACCCCAATACTTAATCGCTCCATCTGCGCTGATCTTCAATTGATTTTCAGCGTCGGGGCCCGGTGGCGCGTCGATAAAGTTGTTGTACGAGCAATGGACCAGTTGTGTCTGCAGTCCCAGTTTGGCAATGATCGCACAGGATGCAGGGAGAGCTCCCCAATCGTCTGGATCTCCTGTTGGCCATTTATAATCGTTGTCAGCAGCGCTATTGCCGTCAAAGCTTATGGCGATCCGGTTGCGGTTGTATCCCCATGACTGCGCCATACAAGATGACATGGGAAAGAACATGACGAAATACACTGCGAAACAGCAGGGCACTATTATTGGTGTTCTCATTTCAACTGTGTTTTTTGAACTTGAGTGGATCGAGCAAATATTGAATTTGGCCTGTTTGACGAACAATATTCTAATCCCTTCTCAGCCGGGGCGGATTTAGTGTGTCCCGCAATTGGGAATGAGTGAGTGGTCCGGTTGAGCAATTTCATTCGACTCGCACGAGAGCTGGGTAATTTTGCTGTTTTCAGTCAACTGAGGCAGTGTTGCTGCTGTGCGGGAGTATTTCTGCTGATGGAGTATGATTCAAAAATGACCGTGACGGCGGCTGATTGATTGGGAGAAAGTGATCGCGAATGGTTCTCAAAGTGGTTGCGGCGGTACGCGATGACGTCCCCGACAGGCCTCACCAACGAGGTGCCTGTCAACCGCGGTACCACTTTGCGGTTTTCCGGCAAGTAGTTGGAGTCGGGACCCAGGTGTGGCAGCATTGGTAGGCGGCAAGGCAGGGCAATCGCACGTTG
>NZ_JAMQBK010000150.1 GCF_023701485.1 Aporhodopirellula aestuarii | reverse complement strand
CAGGGCAATCGCACGTTCAATTGCCGTTAAATCCGGCATAAATGCCATCAAGAACTGCATCATCCCATCCGGCTCGCATGCGTTTGCCGCGAATGTTGTCTTTGACAGTAGTGTCGCGCTGCAGAATATTGAGCGCCATACGACGAATTGCAGCTGATATTTCCGGCGATGTTCCACGGCGAATTCGACTGGCGTCTTCTGCAAAAGTTACATCTAACACGTAGTGCTCGCTGTTCTCGATCCTCCAATGATCTCGAATGAATTTGCTCAGCCGTTTTATTTGCGGCGGCAAGCTACTGATGAAGAAGATCGTTTCGTCGTGCTCAGTGACGTTACCTTCGCGATGGCGATAGACCATGCCAATCGTTTTAGCTTTTGCCCAACCAGCGAAAAGTTCATCGTCGTCTATCGCAATGCAGAAATACTCGCGTCGTTCTTTACGGCCATGAGACTTCTCAACCGTCACGTGACGTCGCAAACCCGCAACTTGGTTGCCCAACTCACCGTACGCAACAAATCGTTCACCGATCGCTTCTGCGAGTTTCTGCTGGTTGCCTTTGACGGTCAGAATGTAATCCGCTTTCTTGTTCGTGATTGCAATGGCGGTTTCCTTTTGGCAGTGCATCGCATCAAGCGTGATGACAGCGCCTTCTATTTCCATCAGATCAAGGAGTTTGGGCACCGCAGGAATCTCATTGCTTTTGTCATCGATGGATAACTGCCGAATCACCAATCGCGTCTCGGTCGCGAAAGCGGTCAACGTGTGCAACGGGCTTTGGCCAGCGGCTCGATCAAACGATCCACGAAGAACCTTTCCATCAATAGCGACGCCTTTGCCTCGAAGCGAATCGGCAAACTGATCGACCCAATGGTGCATCGCAGTGAGAAATTCACTGGTATCAAGTCGACTAAAAACCCGCCCGAACGTGTCGTGACTGGGGACGCCATTCTCTAGTTTGATGTAGCGGCGGAACCACTTGATCTTTCCATTGGCGAACCGCTCGACATCAGTCCAACTGTTGGCCCCGCAGATGGTCGCAGTAAGCGTAATGAAAATCATTTCGAGCAGGTCGTGGTTATGGCCACGCTCAAGACGAGGGTCGGTAACATTTACAAAACTTTTTGAAACAATTGCTGCTGGTCCGTTCATCGCTTGACACCTCCGTGCGGGAAACTGGCCACTAACCTAAAAGCGGCTTGACTTCAGCGATCACAACGCAATCCTTGGACCGAAACGATTTCAACGTGCGATTGCCCTG
>NZ_JAMQBK010000015.1:93478-137601 GCF_023701485.1 Aporhodopirellula aestuarii | reverse complement strand
CAACAAACGGGACATACCCGGCACATAACCTGCGTCCGGCGACCGAAAAGATGGTTGAAAAATGAGCTCCCCCTGGGGGCCGTGGGCTTGCAGAGCAACTGCGGTGCGAATCAATGCAAGCTGCTTGGTAAGTCTATTCGAGATAGGAGAGAACTGGCGAAATGGTTACGGGGGGCGGCGTCCCGTATTGCGTTTCGGAGTCATCCGAAATGTTGATCGGATCTGAATTGATTTCATCCTCGACGATCATCTCGTTTGCATACGCTTTGGAATACTGCTGCGTCGGCAAATTGCATTCATAGTACCGCTGTAAGTTGATCCGTTCAGAGCTCAGCAACGTGCCGGTCACCTTTTTCAAATTGACCAATGCCAAGTTGTAGGTCAGTTGAGCTGTCAAATACTCGTACTCGGCATTTGTGACGGTTGCTTGTGTTTCAAGAACGTCTTGCAAGGCGAGTGCTGCACCGTTTTGACGAGGTGGTAGCTGACGCCACCTTGATTCCAATGCCTCAAGTTGGCGTTGACGTGTTTCCAAGGCCAACCATTTCGAAGCCAACTCTTGGGCGGAGGTTTTTAGTTCATTCACACCAACCACCACTTCGTAGCGAATGCTCTCCAGTGTGGTTGCATATTGGTGCTCGAGTTGTCGCAACTCAAGTCTGCGTCGCTGCAACCGAGTCTGTGCCGCACGATTCCCAATCGGGCGTTCGTAGACGAATCCAATGCCATATGATGGTGCACCCGTGTCAAACTGGCGCGAAAATGCGGCTAGCGAATCGCCTTGATCTTCCAGGCCAGATAAGTAGGTCTGTGTCACCAAGTTCAATAATGGCTTCAACTCGTTACGCGACATGTTGAGTCGAACGCACGCGGCCTTGTTCTGCTTGATTGCCTGCAAGACCTCAGGACGACGCTGGAACGCGATCGCGATGCTTTCGTCTAAATGGACATGGTTAACATCTAAGGTTGGAACATCCGCTGGCAACAACTCGATATCGATTAATGCTGGTGAATTGACTAGGCTGCGCAGTCGCGCTTGAGCATTGTGTACTGCGGCTTTCGCACGCACCAGATCTGATTGGCGTGATGCGACCGCTGCTCTGGCCGCGGCGATCTGCACATCCGCGGCATCCAGGGTGCTACGCGCCTCCAGGCGATCGAGTATCTGTTTTCCAAGAAGATACAAATTGATGCGTTGAAAGTAGGACGCTCGTTCCAGATAGAGTGACCAGTACGCCCGAGTGACTTCTAGCAAATGAGATTCCGTCTGCCGCCGAAACTCATCTTTCGCCGCGTTGCGGTCGATTTGCGCCAATACGACCAGGCTTTTGTTGTAGACGGTTCCTCGTCCGCCCATCAGCGGTTGGGTGAACCCCAGCACCAAACGAGAAGTGCCCTGCGGGTTGGGGACAAAAAACTCCGAATTGTTGTCTTGAAAACCAAACTGTTGGGAAACGTCGAATGTCCCGCCCGTGTAGGTGCGTTTACGCACCCCGCTGCGCCCGGTCCAATTGTGATCGTTGAATCGAGTCGCGCCGGCACCGGCCGTCAATGAATTGCCAATCGGTTCGCTGACGTCATCCCATCTCGTATCCATGAAGTGATTCCAATCGAATGCCGCACTCGCTTCGATCACTGCGGTTTCCCGAATCAGTGGTAGTTCGCTGAAGACCTTGATCTGTTCGGAATGCTGCAAGGTTTCGATGATTAGTTGTTCCAGCGAGATTGCCTGAGGAACGAATTGACTTTGCAACGCGACTCCAACATGTGGAGCCCACCAACCATGCTCGAATGGACGAATTTCAGTATCACCCTCTTCCAATGTCACTCCCAGAGCCACAGCTTGCAGTTCGGCAAAGTTGACAACATTGCTCTGTGTTCCGCCTTTTTGTGCCCATGTCAAAGATGCCGTCGCGAGAACGCACGTGATTGCGACGACGATGTTCCAGGATACCTTGTGGAATTGCGATCTTCTCTGACCGATTGATGAGTGGCGACACTCATTTAACTTTGGCACTACAAACATCCTTGCGAAGAGAGATAAGAAACACCATTGCAACGCTTTGGCTACATATCAGGTCAAAAAGATTCAAACCACTCTTTGTTTATCGAAACCCTCTGCATCATTCCGAAAGGAATCTCAACTGGTGTTCATAGGTCTGAATTCCTATGCAACCCGAAACTGATTTCAACAATATGCAGATCAAGTTGAGCGGTTTCAGGATTTGGGCTTCATCGCGATGCAATTCCACTGTCCGTCCACCATCCGTAGATTGACGATAGAAAGGGCCGGTTTTGCAGTTCAATACGGCAGTTCGCGACCTGGCCAGGCAATATTTTGGGGTAGTGCGGATCATCTGTGGTGAGATCGATGATTGCCCGCAATTTCAACTGCGGCTGAACCCACCGAGGCTCCGTGCCTTGACCCCCGCCATAGACTGCCAACGATCCGCCGAGCGGCACTGACAACTCAGGATACTCAACTCGATCACTGGCTTGGCGCGCATCCAAGTGAAGCGAGAACCGCATGGGAAGGTCTGGCTGCCCCTCCACCCAAAAAGTAGCGTGATGCGCTGAGCCAACCTCCCAACTCAATGACTCGTCCGCGGGCAACATGGCGACGACTTCTGCAAATTGGCTGTTGCCGATCGAGCAGATCGACTCTCCTCGTTTGACGAATCGACCTCGCAAGTCATCCAAGTTACCATCGACAATCAATCCCGAATGAGGCGAAATCACCGTCAAGGAATTCTGTTGTCGCTGGAGCATTCGTTGATGGCGCTTGAACGTTTCCATTCTTACCAATTCGGATTGAAAGCTGGCGATGTCACCGCGGCTATGAAGTCGGCGAAGCAGGTTCTCCGAAGACTTCAACTGTGAGGTCACTTCCGCCAATTCGAATTCCAACTCAGGGCTCGACAAATGACAGATCGGATCGCCTTGATTGATTTGGTCGCCCGTTTGCACCAAAACCTTCCGTACCACCCCTGATTCGGAGCAACGAATGGTTTGCGTGTCTAACAATCGGATGCTGGTGGGCAAGGTCGTTGTGCGGCTAAACGGGTACGTCATCGCCAATCCTCCGAAGATCACCGCAACCACACCGATAAGTACGATTCGTTTTGACGCAATCCCGCCTCCCGATCCCAATTCTTTGTCGACAAACGGTTGCAGAAAGTTGGAGATCTGTTGATGCAGCCACTTGGAAACAACTGCGATCACGAGAAGAATCCCCCAGCCTGAAAACAACCCCACTGCGGCAATCATCAAGGTGATCGTAATTCCGATTCGCCAAATCCCCGCAAGTACGCCATAGCTGAGGATCCAACCGCGAGGATCGGGGATATCACTCCATCGCAACGTCCCGCCCCAAATCGTCCTGCCGAGAATTGCCCGCACAGCCTGGGAGCCTTGTGACGCTAGATTTGGGATCTCCAAAAAATCAGACAAGACATAATAGCCGTCGAAACGCATCAAGGGATTGAGGTTAAAAACCAAAGTGACAATCGACGCTGCGATCATCACGTCCATGCACGCCAGTTGGGTCAATGGATCACGGGTGAGTGAAAAAACAATCACCGCGATTGACGCTACCCAGATTTCGACAGCAACGCCCGCTACCGAGATTCCAATGCGTTTCCATTTGGACGTTAGCAGAATGGAAGATGAAACGTCCACAAACGGCATCGGGAGAAACAGGACGAACACCAACCCGCATCCACGCACCGCGCATCCAAAGCTTCTGCACACGACGGCATGCCCAAGTTCGTGCAACAGTTTCAGGCCAGCAAACGTCAGTAGGAGCGAAGCCCAGCGGTCCGCGGTGATGGATTGAAACACTTGATTGGTCAATTGATCCCAGTGCCCAATCGCTAACGCTGACCCGATGAGAAGGCAGATCCCAAATGCAATCATTGCTGCCCAACAAACACTTCGCGACATGGCGTCTGTCAAAGATTGGATAAATCGATCAGGGTTTCCAAGTCGAACCTTTTGAAACAAGGCTCCTATCGAAACTCGTCCGCGAACCCGGTCCAAACGCGTCTGTGCATCAGAAACGCCCGCTGCGGCTTGACGCGAACGGTTGTGAATCAGACCCGAATCGACAAGCCAACCTAAAAGATTCAGCGCCTCGTCACTGCTGATCGCATCGTCCCCATATTTCTGAGCCACGAGAGCAACCGCTTCCTCCACGGTATGATGACCGTTCAAGGCGGAACAGAACGCGAATTCGACTTCACCGAGTCGATGGCTTCGACCACTCGCTAAATCCTCCAACATGTAGCACGGTGTACCGCGATACGAATGACGCACGACGCTCAAATCGGACCGCAACTCGGGCGAGACGGACATCAGATCAACGGTCTGCGAGTCGAACAACGTCGCAGCATCCATACCGCTGGTCACGCTGGACTCGGCAGGTTCGATTGCGTTCGCCATCCCCTCACCACCACTTCTGCAAACGCTCGACCGGGCGATGTAACACCACCCATGCCAATGATCGATGGCCTGCATCGATCTTTGCGGTCCCGTTCATCCCGGGGCGCAATCTGCCCGCAGAATTTTCGATGGAGCAATGCACAACAAATCCATGACGGTGCCCAATCGCCGTCGCTTGTGGCATGATCCGACTCACCACGCCTGACAATTCCGTTCCACCGAAGCCATCAATATCGAGGGTCACCTGCATGCCAACCGCGATATGGTGAATGTCATGGGTGGGGACCAGGATCGAAGCTCGTAGCTCATTCAATGGTGCCACTTCAAAGATCATATCGCCCTGATGCACCGGGACGTTTTGGCGATCTTCCAACGGCGCCTGTAATACAATCCCTGCTTCGATCGTGTGAAGGCTGGTGCGTTTCAGCCGTTGTTGCAGCAATTCGATCTTTGCCTCGACTTGTTCAATCTGCAATCCGGCAGCAACGGCTTCGGAGGCATGATGAGCGATCCATTCGAGATCTTGCTTCTTTGCCAGTTCGCTCCGTTTTGCGGCAAGCTCATCTAACTGAAGAATCAGTTCCCGGTCTTCCATCTCAGCCAGACATTGACCAGTGGAGACCTCGTCTCCGGCAGCAACGCTGACGTGTTTCAACAAACCATCAAATGGAGCCACGCGAAAATGGCGTTGCGTCGGCTCCACTTCAAAATCACAGGTCACGTTGTGGGTGACTGGAAGAAACATGCTACCCGCGATTGCCATGCTGATCAAACAAGCAGCTAGTTTGCTGCTAGGCGACACCTTTTGCAGTCGTTGAGAAAATCGTTCCAAACGATTGGGTTCAGCTCGTTTGGTCTGTTCCAGGACAGCCGCTAATGGACGTCGCAACGCATCGGCGAATTCGACGATACCTTCGCGGGCCAGTAGAGAGCCTATCCGGCTAAGAATCAAAATGCATCCGAACGCGTGTCCGTTCTCATCCTGCAAAGGAATACTGACAAGGTCTCCCTGTTTTTCGCACAATTGCTGATGTGAATAGCCGGTATCGTCTTGCGAACGTCCTACTGAGCTCGCCACCCTGACAGAGGCGTTTTTTGAGGACTCGTCTGCTACCTGTCGATAGAGACGGGATTGCTCGGAATCCTGATCGATCGCGGATGAATCTGTGACGGCGATAACTCGATGGGTTTGGTTTGATTGATTCGCAACAAACACCACTCGCTGCGCCGAAAGATGCCGTCGGAGGTGATCCGCTGCAACCTGACAGGCAACGTCGAACGATGGGGTCCGCGACAACTCCTCCATCACTTCGATTAACCATGCCGCCGAGTGCAATTTTGAGTTGGTCGCTGCGATGCGTTTGCGTAGTTCCAGGTCCGCTCCCGATGAAGCGAGCGTCTTTTCCACCGTCACCCCATGCGCAGGCGACGAACGGGGGGCGTTTTGAAGACTAGCGGACATGGAATGCCCCCCGCTGGTTAGAGTTTTGCGAAGGCGTGTTTGTCATTCGCAAAGTTCGATCGGCGGTAGCGATGACGGGCGCATTCAACGTTAATACTGTACTCCCGGTCGTGGATGACTGGAGTCGCTTTGTTAATTGATCCAAAACCTCCGGTGGTGCAACAGGCTCGAGTGAGATCAAGTGAACTCGAACACCGGCTCGGAACAGCCCTTCCGCGTTTGGAATGATCACATCCACCCGAACCAAGCCACTATCGGCTTCCGTAATTGCAGAGACGTGCTCGACCGTCCCAACCACGTTGGATTGATTGCTGTCTTCCAGCTTCAGCTGGATTCTTTGCCAAACACATAGCTTGGCGGCAGCCTCAGTTGGTAGAAAGAAAGTCGCACGCAATCGGTCTAGTTGTACCAACGTCAGCAAATGCGGGTTGGCGGTGGATACATACTCACCGGGTTGCGCAATGACATCGATGACAACGCCGGCAATGGGCGTTCGCACCAATCGACGTTCCAGACGTATGTTCGCTTCCTGCAACCGCAGTCGCTTTTGTTCGTGCTCGTTCTTTGCGGCTTGAATGGCGATTTGATGCGTTGCAACCTTGAGCTCTGATTCCCGAAGTTCCTCTGGACTGGTCGCGCCAGTTTCAAACAATCGCCGAACGTTGTCCGCGTGCCGCTGGTAGCTTTCTAGCTCTGCTTCGAATTGCTCAATTTTGGAGAGATCGGTTGCTTCGCACTCGGCGACCTGTTGCCCAATGCGATGCAGTGCGTCATCCAATTGCACAACGATCTGCCCTGCTTGCACTTCATCGCCACTTTTGACTAGTACCTCCTCAATTCGTCCAGATTCCTTCGCGGCTAGTTCGATCCGATGTATCGGCTCGGTAAACGAAATCCAGTCCTCAGCAGCAACTTTTTCCATCGTGGGATTGGGGCATATGCCAATGCCCATCAAACACGCCGCCAAGAGGATGGTGCGGGAACGCAGGCATTGGGCCGGTACTCGACGTTGTGAGATTGATTGGATGAATCGCATCATGCGACCTCGTTTTGAATTTTGCTGATCCAACAGTCACGGGAAACCAACTGCAAACGACGGGCATGCCCACGGGACTCCAACTGCTGTTGAAGCCTCTTGATGGCGGTGTCCATGCTCGGAAGGCACACAGCCCTATCCTTGGTGATTCGGAATAACTTTGCACTGATTCGCCGCGCCAAGGGCATCGTCGAACTGTGCGTTTGAAAGATCGTGTCCTCGGGAGAGGCCAATTGTTGCACGCTTCCCGGTTCGCCTTGTCGAGCAACGCGGCCGGCTAGCTGACGATCCACCCGCAGCGAATCATAGTGCTGCGTGGAAATCAGATGCATTCCACCTTTTTCGAGTACCGACGATGCGACCTTGATGTCCGTTCCCCGTCCCGCGATGCTGGTGGTCACTGTGATACGGAACGCTTGCCCCGCCATGGCAACCAGTTCAGCTTCATCCTCGTCTTGCATCCCATGCAAGACACAAACCGCAGGAAATTCGGTTCGAATCATGTTGCCAATTCGATTGGCTTCGTCGACGGAACGAGTGGCCACCAGCACGGCGCGGCCCCCAGTTGCAACCTCAATCGCCTCGCGGCAGGCATGGCGTTCTTTCTGCTCTCTTGATGCGAAATATCGAGCGGGATGCGTTCGACGAATGCATGGTTGGTGAGTTGGGAACACCTGGATCCTAAGATCAAAAAAACGCTTAAAGTCTTGTTCGTTTCCGGTCGCGGTCCCAGTTAATCCGCAAAGCAAATCATATTGCTTCAGAAATCGTTGACGAGTGATTTGTGCAGCCGTTGGAGATTGATCCGTGAGCGGCAAGCCTTCCTTCATCTCAATGGCTTGGTGCAAGCCACCCCGCCAGTTTCGTTCCGCGTGAATACGTCCGGTGTGGGAATCGATGATCGCGATCTTGTCATCGCTGACAACGTAATCCACGTCGCGAATGTATCGATGTCGAGCTAAGGCGGCCTGCGTGACATACTGTTTCCAAGGCCGTCGCAGCGATTTTGTGTCCACCTGATCTAACGCGTTTCTCATGATGGCGACCGCAGACTTTGCGAGGACGCAGCGAGATTCAACCAGATGGAAGTCGGTTCCGTTGCGCAACCTTTGGGCAATATTGTCAGCCACTTTCAAAGCTGCTTCGTCCGCGATTGAGAGGTTCGTCGCGGACCCGAGCACCAAAGGTGTCCCTGCTTCATCGATCATCACGCTGTCGGCTTCGTCAACAATCGCGACACCGCGTCGTGATTGGACGGGAACGCAGGCTTCCGGCGGAAATCCATGCAACGCATCCATAAACCGTTGCCCGGTGGGCGTGCGAGTTTGACTGGTCAGTTTTACCTGGTCGCGAAGATAGTCGAATCCGAACTCGCTCCCCGCACCATAAGTGATGTCGCATTGATAGGCGGCGCGTTTTTGTTCTGCACTTTGATCGCTTCGGAGGCATGCAACCGAATTGCCGAGACATCGGAAGACGGCTCGAAGTTGCTCAAAGTCGCGACGGCTCAAATACTCATTGGTTGTCGCGACATGAACGCCCATCTCGCGTCTGGAGAGAAGAGCAGCCGCCAGCCCCGTGATGAACGTCTTCCCTTCGCCGGTTTGAACCTCGACAATTCGCCCCGCCGTCAACGCGATGGCCGCTTCGACTTGAACCGGGTACAAGTCAATTCCAAGAACGTCTCGAAAAACGTTGACGGCATCATCCACATTCGAACGCTCGACTGGACCTGCGGCGTAATTCCAGTTCGATAGAAACGACTTAAACAGCATACAAACGTTGGTAAATGAATAACGAACCGTTGCGGACCCTGTGGTGCCTCAAATAACATCGGTCGTGTTCGCGTGTGTATCGTTGAGTAGAAAAAGCCGTTCTGAAATTTGAAACCTAGATTCTCGTGTGTAGATTGCGCCATCGTGAACAATCGGTTCAACCGAACGCTCATTTTGAAGTGAACGCGACGTGTTGCCGCTCACGCTTATTTCAATCAATCAGGGGGGGCGAGAACGAAACCTCATTCAGTTTGCCGGGTTACGCTTGGCGGCGCAATCATTCTGGCCGTTGTTGCAACGGAACGAAGGGCCACTGCAGCAACTAATCGTTGAGTCGCAACACAACCTCGTTCCACGCTTAGGTTAGGGAGCGACGGCGGGATCGTTCGTGGATTTCACCCAGTCTCTAAGTGCGCTGAGCAGCCTGTTTTGTTGGTCGCGATGCTGAGCTGCCCCGGCAAGGTTTTTCATTTCATCTGGGTCGGACTGCAGGTCGTAAAGCTCGAGCGTCGGAACCTCGCCTCCTAGGTTTTGTGGATCCATCTCTGCCAAAATTCGAAACTGCTGTGGATGCTCATCTTTGAGCCGAATCGTTTCGGAGTAAGTTCGGTTTCCCCAGATTTTGAATTCGCGACTATCGGCATTCACCTGTCGCCACGCAGTGTCGACTTTCTCGCGGTAGATCAGTTTCCATCGGCCGTCAAAGACGCTTCGCTCTTGCATCCCGTTGTTAGGCAGTGGCCCGCGGTTGGAGATTTCAGCAAATAGGTAGTCATGGCCCTTCGCGGATTCGTCGCCGGCGAGCAGGCCCGCAAGCGACTTGCCGTGAAGCGGATAGTCAAAGGATTGATCGATCTGACACAAATCCAGAATCGTCGGCAGCAGATCCAATTCACTCACGAGTTCCGGACACTTCTCGTCGCGAGCGATTCCGGGACCACGAATCATGAGTGGCACGCGTAGACCGAGGTCATACAGAGTCATTTTGCCATGCTGAAAGGTAGGCCCGTGATCACTCATGAAGATCACAATGGTGTTGTCGCTTTGGCCTGATTGTTCGAGCACATCGAGAGCTTCGCCGGTTAATGCGTCCGCCTGTTCGATTCCGGCTAGGTACTCCGCCCAGTCTTTGCGAACCTCAGGTGAGTCCGGAAGGTATCGCGGTAGCCGGACTTCGTTTGGACCGACGCGGATCGTCGTCTTGTCACTGTTTGGATAGGGGCGATGTGAGTTGGCGATATTCACCATTAGGAAAAAGGGCTGCTCGCGTTCGGTAGCGTTTTCGATGAAGCCCGCGATCTCAGCCCGGCCGCCATGCAGGAATTCGTCATACGGAAACTTCTCGTTCGGTAACACATGCAGCTTATGGGTGACACCTTGGTAGTAGCCGTGAGTTTTCAGGATCTCTGTCAACGTTAGATACTTGCCTCGAATGCGGTTGGTTTTGGCGAGTCGCAGTTCTCGCTGTGCTTTGCTGACCTGGTCGGCGGGCATGTGGAAGTTGTGCGTGTTGTTCAGGATGCCGTTGGTGTGGCTGTGTAGGCCTGTGTAGAACGCCGCCTTGGATGCGGAACACACGGGGTAGGCGACGAACGCGCTGCTGAAGTAGGTCCCCGATTTCGCCAGCGAATCCATGTGAGGTGTTTGTAGGCCCGGCGTGCCGATCAAGCTCAAGTGTGCACCCTGGTCTTCGGTCAACACAAACAGGATGTTCGGGCGATCGGCTGCTGAACACGCCCCCGCGCCGAGCATCCAACATAAAGTACAGAGCAGTCGAGCGATTTTCATGACGGGATGTCCTGTCGCGTTTGGAGTTGACATTGATTGGTTTACTTCGGTGGTGGTCACGTTGGATGGTTCAGTCAGCATCGCGGCCTCTTCGGCAGTCGGGGCCTTGCCGAACACGATGACATCATCGATGGCCCCGATCACCGCAGATGCCGCTTCAGACAGGTCGACGTCGTACCGCGAGGTGCGTCAGTGTAACGGCGATCTGGAAAAGGTTGTAATTCGGCCGCTATTTGGCGTGTAATCAAGCTGAGTCGCGCCATATGCCAGTTGGACAAATCAACATGGCACGGCAGACTCGGTCGCATGCGCACTCACCTGATCATTTCTGTACTTTTGTTCATCCTCGCGTTTCCGCTCAGGGCCATGAGCATGACCTCGCCCTCGTTTGTTGAATTCGATCAACGGGCGAAAGCGGGAGAACGGCTAAGCGTTGTCTTCTTTGGTGCGTCGCTCACTTGGGGTGCGAATGCCACGGATCCTCAATTAACTTCGTATCGTGCGCTGCTCGCTCAGCGGTTGGAAGCGGCGTATCCACGGGCACATTTCACATTTCACGATGCAGCCATCGGCGGTACCAACTCGCAGCTCGGCGTGTTTCGGATGGATCGCGATGTGTTGCGTCACAAGCCCGATCTCGTGTTCTTGGATTTCTCTGCGAATGACGGCATTAACGAAGCCTCCCCTGAAACGCTGGCCTCGTATGAGTCGTTGATGCGGCGCATCATCCTCGAAGCCCGTTCGCCGTTGGTGCAGGTGATTTTCCCGTTTGGTTGGGACGTGAAGGCGGCGGATTTCGACAAGATGAAACGTCGCACTGCGCACCTGGCTCTCTCGAAGGCGTACAAAACGACTGTCGGAGACGCGATCTCGCTGGCGGTGGAACGAGTGAAGGCCGGAGCGATCACCGTCGAGCAACTCTGGCCCGTCGATCTCGTGCATCCCTGCGATGTCGGTTACCAGCTTTTTGCTGACGCCGCATGGGGTGCGTTTGAAGACGGTGTGCAACGGCAAGTCGTCTGCGCGGCTCCGCAACAGATGGTCCACGACGAGACATACATGAACCAGGTTCGTGTCCGTCTCTCCACGCTCGGCAAGCCGCCCATTGGATGGCGGAAAGACTCGCCCCATCTCAGCTCTGCGTACTACGACATGCTGATGTCGCGATGGCTCGATGACGAGGTGGTTGCGTCAAGTCACATTGAAACGAAGAGCGTAGTGGACAAAACGCATTCTTCACAGCAAGTCGCTCGGCTGAACATCACGTTTCGCGGCACGATGGTTTTGCTGTTCGGCGAGGGGACGATTAAGTCCGCCAAATACCGCGTTTATATCGACGGAAAGCTAGTTGAGCGGGTGCTGCCCAACGCGGAGGAACCACTGTGTGAGTTTGATGCCGCGAGTCTTTCTGCCAGAGCGAACGGCAACACGCACCATGTGGCCGTTATTTCCGAAAACCTCGCCGCTGACTGCGATCACACGATTGAGATCGAGCCGGTCTTTTCCGATGGAATCGAACAAGAATTGCGTCTCGAGAGCCTCTGTGTTGCGGGCGGCGACGCCAAAGTGTTTCCCTTTGTATCCCACTAAAGTCTTTTGTTTGATGAACAATAATTACAAGCTTCTTTTGTGCTGTCTCTCCGTCGTTTGGTTAGGCTTCGTTTCTTCCGCGTCCGCGACGCAGACCGACAACCGTGGTCTGCATGCAGTGCCGGTTCCCGATGAGGTCGTCATTGATGGTAACCTCGCGGATTGGGATCTCTCGGGTCAGACATTGATGTGTTATGACTTGGAGTCGCTTCAAGAGGTGTATTCCGCCAAAGTCGCGGTGATGTACGACGCGGAGAATCTTTACATCTCAGTTCACTTCGCGGACACGACGCCGATGGGCAACCGGCATGATCCGCGTTATCAAGCTCACAAGGCTTGGGCAGGTGACAGTGTGCAAGTACGTTTCAAGACTGAGCGGATTAGCCACATCACCGCATGGTATTTTGCCGGCGAGAAGAAGCCGGGGGTATATCTCGACCGTGGCAAGGATTTGAACACGCCTTTCGGCGGTGGTGCCGAGACATTGTTTCACCAGGAAGGTTGGATATTAGAACGAGGCGTCGAGACCGCGTATCAGAAGGACACCAACGAGCAGGGTTACGTGCAAGAGATGAAGCTGCCGTGGTCGCTCGTGACGGACAAGAAGTATGAGGCCGGCGATCAGTTTCAATTGGGCGTTGAGCTTTTCTGGGGGCAAGGCGACTGGCCGTCTCATCGCTATGCGGACAACCTCAGTGAGGGAGCGAATGGTCGTGAGTTCTTCTTCACCAATCACAAAGGTTGGGGCGATCTTATTCTGGAAGCCGAAGGCAACTTGAACCTGCCTAAGCCCGCGTGGATGAAGAGACAGATCGAAGGACAGCCGACGGGGCCGGTGGAGATTGAGTATGAGCTTTTAAAAGACGGCAAGGTCACTCTGGCGATCGATGATTCTGATGGCCGACGGGTGCGCAATCTCATTGCCGCACAATCTCGTACGGCCGGGAAGAACATCGAGAAGTGGGATGGTCTCGATGACGCGGGCAAGCCCGTGTTGCCGGGCGACTATCGGTTCCATGTCTTGACCCACGACGGCATTCATCTCAAGTACGCCCTCTCATTCGCCAACCCGGGGAGCCCGACGTGGTCGACTGACGATGGGCGGGGAGCTTTTTACGGCGACCACACTGCACCGCAAGCGGCCGCTGCGGCAGGCAAGTTCGTTGCTCTCGCCACACCGATGGGCGAGGCAGGCAAACATCTCATCGCCACTGATCTGGACGGCCAGCGTTTGTGGGGGCTCAGCAATCGGGTCGCTTTTGATGGCGGACACATTTCACTCGCCACAGACGGCACGACCTTGTGGGTGGGGACTGAGGGCAAGCAATCGCTCATCTATCGAGTCACGCTCGCCGATGGAAGTTACGTGCCATGGGGCACCGTGCAGAAAGACAATGATGGACATGAGTTTCATCCTGTCGACCTCGTCGTCTCTGAACTGCCGGGATTGGCCGCCGCGAAAACCGAGGCAAACCTCCGTTCCATCGCTTGGCATCACGATGTTCTTGCTGCTGCTTTTGCACGCGAAAATGAGGTACGTCTGTATCATGCCGTGACCGGTGAGTTGCTCTCTCGCATCGCGATCGATGAGCCGAAGTCAGTCGCGTACACATCGCAGAGCGAGCTGCTCGTTCTCTCGAAAGGCCGGATTCTTATCGCCGACGACAAGGCAGGCATCCGTCCGTTTACCACGCAAACGTACGTCGATGCCTGGGGATTGGCGGCGGGAGCGGATGGCCGCGTTTATCTTTCGGTGCGTGGCACTGATCAGAACGTGAAAGTTTTCTCAGCCGATGGGAAACCGCTGAGAGAGATCGGCAAACGTGGTGGGCGTCCGCACCATGGTCAGTTCATTGCCGGAGCCATGCGGCAGACGGCGGGTATCGCGATCGACAGTCGCAATCACCTCTGGGTGACCGAAGAAACCGAGAATCCCAAACGGACCAGCGTGTGGAATGTTGACAGCGGTGCGTTGATCAAAGATCTCAGCGGCACTACCAGTTACGCGGGTGCCGGTACGGTGAACCCCTACGATCCCTCGATGGGATTTGCTGACGACACCGTCTACCGCTTGGATTGGGAGACCGGAACGTCCGAACCAATCTACTCGGTTGGGAAAAGCGAGAATCCCGATGACCTCTTTCCACCATCCGTTCATAACTTGACCAGCCGCGTCATGCAGAAGAACGGACTGCTTTATGTGTATACGACCGGAGCCGGACGAGGTTCCAGCGACGTGCACTGTACCGTCTTTGATGGTACGCATTGGCGTTCGGTGGCCCACACGGGTGTTGTGGGGCACGGTCAGGCCAACCAGGGCCGGTTCTCCAAATACGAACATCTATTTGCCGGACGTGATAGGCAACGCTATTCGTGGGCCGATGAAAACGGGGATGGTCTGGTGCAAGATTCGGAGTTGCAATTCGCGAGTATCGAGATCGATGACGAACCGGTCGACCTGCGTAGTTTCTACTGGGGCCAATTGCCTGATACCGAGGGCACCATCACCTACGCGGTCAAAAACCGTCAAGAATTGGTTCAATTCCCCGTTGCCGGCTACACCAAAGCCGGTGCACCGATCTACGACGTCACGAAGCCACGCGTTATTCGTCCTGACCGCGAAATCATCGGCGGTGGCAATGGTGAGGGGCAAATCATTGGCGGTTCGAATGGTCGCATCTACATCAACCAAGATCCGCTGATCATGGTCGAGCCGAGCGGACGTGTCGTGGGTGGTTATCCAAATCGGCACCTTTCCGTCCATGGCTCGCATCGTGCCAAAGCGGCGCGTCCAGGTTATCTGATCGGTCCATCTTCGTTCCTGGGAGTGATCCAGGTGGGTGATGAAAGCAACGACGAGGCAGGCGAGATTTTTTGCCTCAACGGCAACCTGGGTGAGAACTACCTGTTCACCCACGATGGGCTCTTTGTACAGTCGCTCTTTAGGGACACACGCGGTTATTCAGAGAAACCCGCGCATGCTGAACGGGGCATGTCGCTCGACGCCACCACCGCGGGTGGCGAAAGCTTTGGCGGCAACTTCATCCGCACCGCTGAGGGCAAGACTTACCTCACCAATGGTGGCACCGATGCGAGGGTTATTGAAGTCACCGGCCTCGAATCGATTCGACGCATCAGCGGTAAGTTTACTTACACGCATGCGGAGTTTGCCGAGGCACAGACGTTGCTGTCGCAGAAATTGGCCGAGACGTCCGCACCGAAAGCATTCACGGTCCCACGCGGTACCGCGAACGTGGATGGCGAGGCGACCGAGTGGCCGGCACTGATGGATGACGAGCAGCTTGCAATGAACGTTCAAGAAAACACCCGCCGGCGTTACGCTCGTGTCTTGGCCAGTTACGACGACCAGAATCTCTACCTCGCCTACCGTGTTTTCGCCCCGCGTTCCGCGATGAAAAATGTTGGTCAGGACGATCGTTTGTTGTTCAAGACCGGCGACGCCGTGGACCTCATGATTGGTCCCGATGGAGCGAATGACGACGCTGGGAATTTGCGTCTGTTGATGACTTTCAAAGACCGCAAGACACCGATTGCGGTTTTGAACGTGAAGAAGGCTCCCGGGGCCGCGGCGTCGGAAAAGTTCGATTTCAGCTCCCCGTGGCGGACGATCTCGTTCGACCGCGTTGTCGTAACTCGCGGCGTGACTCTCGCATCCGCGGGCACGCAAGGAGGCTTCATCGTGGAAGCGTCCATCCCATGGAACGAAATTGGCATCACTCCCGAGTCCGGTCTCAAGCTCAAAGCTGACGTTGGCGTTTTGTTCAGTGATGGTGGCACTCAAACGGTTTCCCGCCAATATTGGAGCAACAAAGCCACCGGTCTCGTCAACGACATCCCCGGCGAAGCGGACCTTGTTCCCGCAGCCTGGGGAACATTCACACTCGAGTAAACCATCAGGACCTCACCAACATGCGACTCACACGCAATCTCTTCAACTCGCCGCTCGCGGGTGTGTTGCTGGCGATCTTCTTCGCCGGTGGAGATCAAATTGTTTTGGCACAAGCTCGCGTCGCTGAACCCTTTCCGGCTTTCGACGCGTTGTTGCTCGATCGTGCGACGTTTGCCGGACGCGTAGGCAACGCACCCGAGTCGTTGATTCAAGGTGACAATGAAGCGGCTCGACTCGGGCCCAAGGCGGTTGTGTGGTGCACGCAATCGACTCCGCACTGGAAAGGCATGACCTACGGTGCGGGCCGAGAGGCAGGAACGAGGCATTTGCGCATCGGTTTTACGCAGTCCGTTGAGGTGGGCAGCGTGTTGGTCGGTGGTGGCGGTTCCCTAAGTGTGTTGAAGGCGGACGCGGCGTATCCGGGCGATCTTTCGAATGAATCGCATTGGATTCCGGCGCAGAGGTTGGTTGACGGAGAGGAGTCGAATGCGGAGGTGGAACGCGGTGACTACGGTCTGTGGGTATTGCCTCCGGGGACCTCGACACGGGCACTGCGTTTCAGTCATACACCTGCGGCCGGAGATTCCGAGATGGCGGGGCAACTCGCCGCGGTTTGGCTGTTACCAAATCGTTTAGCGAATGTGGCCCCGCAGGCGTTGGTGCAGTCGCGGGCTCGTGATGATGTTTCGATGAAGATCGTCGATGAGTCGCACAACCGCACTTGGCAGACTTGGGAAAATGCCGAAAACGGCGCGGCGTTGCCGGTATCCGCCGAGCATCCCGAAATCGTCACGCTGACGTGGCCGAAGGCGGTGAAAATCAGCGGCCTCTGTCTGTTGTGGACCGGTTTTGCCGAGTGCGAAATCGATGCCTTCACGGGTGCTGACGACACGAACGTGCGGGAGGCTCCCGAAGCATCATGGGTTCGTGTCGGCAGCGGACGTGACCTGCGATCGTGGTATCCGAGTCAACTCGGGCCGAACTGGATTGCCTTGGATCACGAGGTGAGCACTCGGGCATTACGCGTCCGTATGACGGCGCCATCTAACGAGCGGCATTCACATGTGACCAGCAAGAAAAAAGACGGACGCCGTGTTTGGCTCGGCGAACTGATGACGCTATCGCCCGTGCGAGACGCAACGTTGGCGAGTCTGGTGGTGCCCAAGCAAGGCGAGGAACCGCCGCCGATTCCGGTGAGGTTCACGCTGCCCGAAGCGGGTCTTGTGACGCTGGTTATCGACGACAAAGACGGGCGGCGCGTGCGTAATCTCGTGAGCGAAACGCCTTTCCCCGCGGGCGAGAACATCGCGTGGTGGGATGGCAGCGACGATTTGCTGCGAGATCCGCAGGCGGCGGCTCATGGTGTCTATCACATCCCCTCTCGCCCCGTCGCGCCAGGCGAATACACGGTCCGCGGCCTGTGGCGAGAACCGCTGAGTTTGCATTACGAGTTCAGTATCTACAACGCCGGCAAACCGGCATGGAAGACCGCCGACAACACCGGCTGCTGGCTCACGACGCACACACCTCCCACCAGCATGGCGTTTGTGCCGGGCAGTCGTACTGCGGATGGGAAACCACTCATCTTCATGGGTTGCTATGTCGCCGAGGGTGGACATGGTTTGCAATGGTTGCGTGAAGATGGCACCAAAATTGGTGGCCAGCACTGGGTCGGTGGCCATTGGACCGGTGCCCCGACACTGGCTGTCGATTCGGGGCCGAATTCCGACACGGATCATCTGTGCTACGTCGGCTCTGTTTGGGAAGGCGAGCTACGTCTCACTGCGAAAACCAAAACGCTCGGCGACCAGCCCATCTTTCAAACCCAACTCGGAGAAGACCCGCGTCCGAGGAAACCCACGGATCCAAGGCCACCGCTTATCGAAGGATTCGAAGGCGGGGATCGCAAGTTCGTGTTGAGTGGACTCGCGGTGCATGACGGCATCTTGGTCTGTGCGATGCTGAGGCAAAACGAATTGCTCTTCGTTGATGGGAGGTCCGGTGAGCTTGCAGGCCAGTTGCCTGTTAACAGCCCACGCGGTGTCACCTTTGATGCCCAGGGTCGCATGTTGGTGCTCAGCGGGAATCAACTACTCGCTTACCCTTCGGTTGAGGCGACGCAGGCCGAGACGGTCATTGCTGAGGGGCTCGAGGACCCAAGACATATCGCGATCGATAAAAACGGCCAGTATTTCATCAGCGACCGCTGTTCCTCGCATCAAATCAAAGTTTTCACGTCTGCGGGGAAGCTCATCAAAGCGATCGGCAAAGCGGGAGCACCCACGGTTGGTGCTTATGATCCCCAACACATGAACAATCCCAACGGCCTCACGCTCGATTCGCGAGGTCGCGTATGGGTTGCCGAAAACGACAACTATCCGCGTCGCGTTTCCGTTTGGTCGGTCGACGGCGAGCTCGTAAGTACGTTCTACGGACCCACCGAATACGGCGGTGGCGGTGTGCTCGACTCGCGAGATGCGAACGTGTTTTTCTATAAGGGACTTGAGTTTGCGCTCGATTGGAAAAACGGTACGGATTCGTTGAAACGTGTCTTCGCTCGCCCCGATCCGCTGCTCGAGGCGCACTACGGTCACTTCTCGCCCGATTGGCCGTTGTATCCGTCGAACGCGAAAGGCCGGCGTTACTTCACGAGTTGTTACACGCACACTCCCACGGGTGGTGACAATGCGGCGTTTCTTTGGCTCGACACCGGCAAGGAAGCTCAACTCGTCGCCGCGTTTGGTGATGCGCATTCGTGGAATTTGCTCAAACAACCCGAGTTTATCGCCGCGTGGCCAGTCGATTCGAAGCCTGGGGAATCCAACCCACGGCCAGACAAACGTGTCACGTTTCTGTGGAGCGACTTAAACGCCGACGGCAAACCGCAAATCACCGAACTACAGATGAAGAAAGGCATGGCACGCGGCGTCACCGTGACGGGTGATCTCGAATTTGTCGTCACGCAACTGGGTGAAGACACCGCGATGTTCCGACCCACGAGCATCGATGCCGAGGGCGTGCCGCATTACGAATTCGAGCCCATTCGTCTCGGGCCTGCGGGCGGCAAGCCACCGTCGAGTGGCGGAAACCAGACGTTGCACCGCAATGAGTGGACGCTTTCCACGAATGCCACCGCGCCGTTTTCGCCGCATGGGCTCGGCGGCATGTATCGGGGCGAGCCGTGTTGGAGCTATCCGAGCCCGTGGCCTGGTCTCCATGCCAGCCACGAAGCGGCCGTACCAGATCGCCCCGGTATGGTCGTTGGTCATACACGTTTGCTCGGCGATTTCATCGCCGGTCCCGCCGGCCCGATGTTCGGCGTCAACGGAAACATGGGGAACATGTATCTTTTCACGGCGGACGGATTGTTCGTGAGCACTTTGTTCCACGACATCCGACTACGACCGAATTGGGCGGCACCTGTCGCGACGCGCAATATGGACGTTACCGACGTCTCGCTGCACGACGAGAACTTTTGGCCCAGCATGACCCAGACACCCGACGGCAAGGTCTTCGTTGTTGACGGTGCTCGGACCAGCCTCGTACGTGTCGATGGACTTGACAGTCTAAAACGCCTGCCCGATCAAAAGCTCACCGTCACTACCGGCGATCTTGAGAAGGCCCGTGATTGGTTCGCCCGTTCCGAAATCTCGCGGCAGAAGGCCCACGGAACTGGCGTCCTCGCCGTGCCGATTCGCACGGAACCGCCGACAGTCGATGGCAAACTCAACGACTGGCCCGCTACCGTCGAGTGGGCGATGATTGACCGGCGCGGCACCAAGGCCAACTTCAACAGCAACTCACGCCCGTATGAAGTGAGCGCCTCGATCTGCATCGCCAACGACCGGCTCTTTGCGGCTTGGCGAACAACCGAAAAAGACTTGCTTGTCAACAGTGGGGAGACGCCCAATGCACTCTTCAAGACCGGTGGCTGTCTCGATCTGATGTTGCAAACCGACACCGATCAACGGTTGTTGGTCACGCTGGTGAACGGCCAACCGCGAGCCATGCTTTATCGTGCCAAAGTCCCCGGTACGAAAGATCCGGTCGCCTTCAGTAGTCCTTGGCGGACGATCAACATCGATGTCGTCAAGGACGTTACCTCGCAAGTGAACTTCGCCACCGACAAAGCTGGCAACTATGAAATCAGCGTTCCCCTTGCGACGTTGCATTGGGCTCCCGAATCCGACGACATTGTGCACGCCGACATCGGAGTCCTACGTGGATCCGGCGGCCAGACGACACAACGTGTCTACTGGAGCAACAAAGCCACCGCGATCACTGCCGACGTTCCTAGCGAAGCCGAACTGACCCCGAAACTTTGGGGCCAATGGAAAGTCCAGTGATCGGTGTGGATTCAAACCAGGTATGAACGAGATCTAAATTGGACTTGGCAGCCTGTGTTGTCGCCCTATTTTGCTTGTGCCCTTCGCTCCATCAATACGAGGGCATCCGAAGCTAGCAATTTGCGGTACCAAGGCGATACTTTTTCTCCGGCAGCAACGTAGACGACAGTTTGCGGGCTAGCGAGTCGTGTTCGTATTTCGGGCGAGTTGAGGCGTTTGCCACCCATCTCGTAAATCGAGAATGTACCGGTGGCAATCCGAGTTTGCTTGACCTTCGGAACTGAAACGACACGTGTTCTCGTTTCTTCTACAAATTCGGTCACGGTGATTGACTCGCCGTTCTGTTCGACCTGTTTGCTGACCGGCACCATGACGGTGTAATTTTCCTCGACATATTCGCTCGCCGTGTTCGCGAGAACGGTCTCTCCGGTGTCGAATTGCAGAATACCGCAGAACTCGATTGGTGTGGAAGGGAAGTTGTTTTTTTGCTGTTCTGCAATCGCTTCTGCTCGCCAAGACGGGCGTCGGGCGGCATAGAGAACGAGTGTCGTGTTGTTCAATAGCGGCAAATAGCGGGGGTCGAGTTGTTGATCATCCTCGAGCCAAACGGCGGTTCTTTCTTGTTTTAGAATGCTGGCCAGTTCATTCCCATTGAGTAGACGGCCGTCGCTGCGATACGCTTCGACTTGATCGATCGCCAGGTCCACGGTAGCGGACAACAAGAAAGGTTCCGAACGGGTTCGCGCTTCGACGCGAAGCTTGGTGACCGTTTGTTCTTTGCCGTTGATGATGACTTGTTCGGTGTAAGGAATCTGAACTTCGTACATGAGTTCTTTGGATTGCCAAATCAATCGCTCGACTGTGAGAGTACCTGGGGCTTTTAAGCGTGCCAAGCAAATGTTGGGTTGTTGCGTCGGAGCGCCGGTATAGTCATTCACAATGCTCAAATGCAAATCCAACGGGGTTGGTCTGCGTGGTTGAGGAACTGACGGTTGAGAAACCGCGGGTTGACTGGGGCCAATTGGAGGCTCAGCAACAGGCGTTCCAGTGACCGGCACTGACGGCATGTTCCCAAGCGTCGTCAGGGCGGGTTCTGGTTGGACTGAGACAACGGCTTTCCAGTCATCTGGATCGAACGGTGCAACCGCCCCCGGATTGAGATTGTCTTTGGCCAAGCGATAAACGTCGAGTGTAACAACGGTATGTTGTGTGCCAGGCGGGATTGGGAAGATACCCACGCTCTTGGGTGCGAAGTTCTCCTCCGTGATTCTGCCTTGGCCACGGGGAGTTCGATCGATCGCGATCGATTGACGCACCACGTCATAAACAACCACTTCGTAAAGCACTGCCACCGGATCACGATCTAAATCTACCGCGACTGCTTCGTTTGGCTTGATCTTTATCCGCTGCACGTTGCCCGGTTGTCGCAAGTCAATAATCTCAACCCACAGTTCGTTGATGTGTTGGTTGGATAACGTCACCGTTCCCGCAGGCAAACTGGGGATGAAATTGTTGCCGATCGATCCACGATTAAAACGAGATGGCACTCCCGGCGCGAGGTTAGGTGCAGTGTAAGACGGTGTGTTGTAAGACGGTGTGTTGTAAGACGGTGGATACGCTGGCTGCGTCAGTGTCGGATTGTCGATTTCCATTTCACTCCATCGCCAAGAGATACCCGCACCGGTATCGGTTCCGATCCGCAAGCGGCCAGAATCACTCTGGGGCCAACCCAAAACTTGGCCGAGCGTGTTGCTGCTGTAGGCATCAAATCCGAACGTGTCCATTCGAGGTTCACGTCGGTAGCGATAGATCACACCGCCTGACAAGATGTCCAACTTGCGACTGCTGATTGTGGCAGTCGAATTGATACCGGTCTGAGGCTCGATTAGCTGAAAAACACTCTGTGCAGTCGATGCACTTTCTGACAAGAAACATATTGCGAAAACGGCGATAGTCATTAGGCATCGGTTCATATCTCAATCTCTTCTTTAGGTCACAAACGATCGAGTGAGCCCCTCGTGCAGCGACGGATATACTTTCGAACCGTGATACACCCAGCAAAAAACGTTCGGAGCCGACCAACGGGTTAGAAAAGCAAACAGTCAAACTAGCACGGGGGATGCGTCACAAACAACAAGAAAATCGATTTAATCCCGGCGAAACAAGCCGCGTGATCTCGTGGAGACCTCACGGCTTGTTTCTTTGCTTGAACGAATGCTCGCCATATCGTTGTCGGTTCGATCCATCGTCCCGCAAAGTGGAGGCATAAGCAGGTATGCAGGAATCATCTGGCGAAACTGCCGCGAACTGTAGGCCGGACCGAGGCTTTGCGAGTTCCGGCATTCACTTGCTCAGTCGTGCCGGAACTGCGTCGCTTAGGCTCCTTGGTCCGGCCTACGCCGAACCGATCACGATCAGCGGAATTGTCGTTATACCGAATCACTTCTATGTACCTGCTTAGTAGATCGGAGTGAGCTTGGTGAGTTTCCACAGTTGGCCGCTGTAGTTCCCGGTCGTTCCCATGAATGGTGGGTTTTCACTTCCGGAGTAGGTATCAAGCGAACGCCCTTTCCCCAAAAACGAGTTGGTCATTCGGAAGTATCCGTTTCCGACCGGCGTTAGTTTCCAAATTTGCCCCGAGTAGTTTCCGGTCCTGCCCATGAACGGTTTGTTCTCAGTTCCGGAGTACGTGTCGAGCGATCGCCCATCACCCAGGAACGAGTTGGTCAGCCGATACGTTCCGTTTCCCAGAGGAGTGAACTTCCATTTTTGGCCTGAGTAATTCCCGGTCTGTCCCATGAATGGTTCATTGTCGCCGTTGGAGTACGTGTCCAGCGCCCGGGTTTCACCTAAAAACGAATTGGTAAGGCGGTAGTAGTAGGCGACATCAATTTCTTCGACTCCGCGATTGGGCACGGGACGTGGATTGGCATCGATGCCAAACCAGGCGTTGGCGTGGCTTGCCATCGAGACGAGGGTTCCGGCGACAACAAGAGCGAGTGTGAAGAAGCGAGACATGGTTTCAATCCTTAATCGAAAGGGCGTTTTGAAGAGCCGAGCAGCAACGTTGTGCCCGGCGACATCCATGGCTCGCAAAACCCGCCGCCGACCCGCCACGACGTCAAAGAATTTCACAGATTTTCCTGCGGGGCACGACGTTGATCTGGGGCGACGCCGTGGTTGGTCTGATTGTGATATACTCCCGCTTCGCACGTTCGGACGAAATTGGAGTCCGTGATATGGAACAATTTGATCAATCAGTGACCCAATGGATCGATGGCGTTCGCAGTGGCAGAGACGATGCGGCTGCGAGCCTTTGGGATCGCTATTTCCGCCGGCTTGAGGGTCTCGCCCGTCGAAAATTTGGGTCGGCTTCGCGGCGGGTTGTTGACGAAGAAGACATCGCGCTGAGCGTGTTTGATAGCCTGTGTGCAGGCGTTCGCGAGGGGCGATTTACGCAATTGCGAGATCGTGACGACCTCTGGCGATTGCTTGTTGTGCTCACGGCCCGCAAGGCGGTCGATCAGGTTCGTCGACAAACCAGTCAAAAACGCGGTGGCGGCTTGGTTCGGGGCGCCTCGGTGTTTGCCGGCGGTGATGACAACATGCCCCAGAGTATCGAAGACTTTGTTGCCGCCGAGCCTACGGCGGAGTTCGTCGCATTACTCGAAGAACAGTTTGCCGGCCGGTTAGAACAGTTGACTGAACCGGTGCAGCGGCAAATCGCCACCAAGAAATTGGAGGGTGAAAGCAACGAAGCGATTGCTCAACAGCTGGGTGTTTCCATTCGAACCGTCGAGCGGAAGCTGAACCTCATACGCTTAACGTGGGCGGCGGAGTAACGTCTTGAATGATCGCGAGCCTGCCGTGCCGATTGGGCAAGATGATATCTTGCTGCTCCAAAAGATCGACACGATCTGTGACGTGTTTGAAAAAGCGTTTCTGTTGAATCCAGATGTCAGGCTGGAAGAATTTCTTCCAGATTGGCCACACGGTCAACTCAGACCGCTGCTTGCGCAGTTGTTGGAATTGGAACTGGATCACCGTCGACAACGGGGAGATTGCCCGGAGCCTGAGTCCTACATCAGCCGGTTTCCCGACTTTGCCGAAACGATCTCCGAGGTTTTTGATCGTTGCGAATCTGATGCGAAGAAATCCTTGTATTCGACCGTCGAAGCTGAGTCGAATACGCAAATTGAACGATATCATTCGCCCTCAAGCGGTTTGCTACCTGGTTCAGTAATTGCAGGTCGATACCGCATTGCATCCATTCTCGGCAAGGGAGCGATGGGTGAAGTTTATCGAGCTGATGACTTGAAATTAGGCGAGACTGTCGCACTCAAACTTCTGTCCCAGGACGTGCAAGCGCACCCGGCTCGGCTGCGGATGTTGACTAACGAAGTCCGTTTGGCAAGAACGGTTGCACACCCGAACGTTTGCCGTGTCTTTGACATCGGTCAGTCCGAAGATTCGCATTTCCTATCGATGGAATACATCGATGGTGAGGACTTGCAAAGTTTGATACGGAGGATCGGTCGGTTGCCGTTGACGAAGGTTCTCGAGTTGGCCCAGCAATTGTGCTCCGGTTTGGCGGCCGCGCATGAGAAAGGTGTCGTCCATCGGGACTTGAAACCGGCTAACGTCATGATCGACGGTCGGGGATGTGCGAAGCTCACCGATTTCGGTGTGGCGCGAAAGTTTGATGGCGAGGCTGATTCGGATGGATTGATGGGGACGCCGCTCTACATGGCTCCTGAACAATACTTCGAACGCCAGACCAGTCCGCAAAGTGACGTGTTTGCATTGGGGATCATCTTTTACGAGATGCTGACAGGCCGGCACCCTCATCACGTGACCAGCAAGGACGATTTAAGACAGTGGTTATCAGATCCTGTACCGCATGCGCAGCGAGAAACCGAGTCGGAAGAGGAAGCGTTGATTTGGGATACGATCCAGTGGTGCATGCAGCCCGATCCCAAACAACGTCCACCAGGTGTCGCGGCGGTGGCCCGGCGTCTGCCCGGCGGTGATCCGATCGCCCGGGCGATTGCATCGGGCACAACGCCTACCCCGCAACAAGTCGTCGCGGCGAGCAACGATCGCATGCTCGATCCCAAGCTGGCGTGGACCGTATTTGCTGTTGCGATGGTGGGGCTGCTAGTCGTGGCGGGGCTATGGACGAACTTGATCGACAAAATCGGATTGTCGGACTCGCCGCGAGCACTCGCAAGTAAAGCGAGAGATTCGCTTCAATCACTCGGCTACAACCAATCACCGGGAGACGAAGCGTTCGGATTTGAAATCGATCGCGACTATCTACGCTACCTCACCGAGCATCAACAGCGCTGGGATCGGGTGACGGATCCCAATCCGCCCGCGGTCCGTTTCTGGTATCGAAGTAGTCCTCAAGCACTGGTGCCCAGAGTGCCGGATTGGTCGGGAGAATCTTATTTGGTTGCGGACACGGCTCGTCCCGCGTTTGATACACCGGGCATGATTCGCTTGAAGTCGGATTCCGAGGGGCGATTGCTCGAACTGGATGTCCTGCCGACAGTCGGAATGCTGCGCGAAGGCGATCGTGGTGACGCAGCCAGCAGCGATTTCGAGTTGACCGAACCGTGGGAGCGACGTTTGCTGGACGCCGCAGAACTCTCGAATCTCTCTGACGGCAAGTTGCTCACCGAGCGATCGCCTGAACTGTTGCCGAGCGGGTACGCCGACCAACGCAAAGCGTGGGAGCTCAAGTCCTCGACGGAATCGCACGCAAACGAGGAGCCGGATCTGAGGGTTGAGGCGGCTGCGGTTGGCCAGCGGCCGGTGTTCTTCCGGTTGCTCGGTCAATGGGATCCCGGCAGCAGTCTTTCCGCACCCAATGCAGCCGGTTCCGGCACGTTACGCGTGATCATCATATTGGTCTGGTTTCCGATCCTGGTCGCCGGAGGTTCGTTTTTCGCGTGGAGGAATATTTGTCGCGGCCGCAGTGATCTTCGCACCGCGAAACGTATCGCACGGATCATGTTCGGCGTTGCGCTGGTGGTGTGCTTGTTGAAAGACAGCCACGTGTTTTCGGCGCTCGAATTCGACATGCTGCTCGCGACGCTCGCCGCGGCACTGATGGTGATGGCCTTCGTTTGGTGTTCCTATGTCGCTTTGGAACCGGATACGCGACGTCTCTGGCCGAGAACGTTAATCGGATGGAGTCGATTGATGATGGGCAACTACCGAGATCCCGTCGTCGGTCGTGATTTGTTAGTCGGCGCGGCGGCGGGTGTGTTGGTGGGGCTGATGAAGTTGCTTAACTCGTTGCTGCCGCTTTGGGTGGGCGGGGTTTCCGATTCGTTTGCGACGATTGTCAATTTTAGTCCGTTGATGGGCATGCGGGTCACGTTGGCTGAGATGATCGCGGCCGCGGGATTTGGCGTCTTGTATAGCTTCTTCACGCAGTTGCTGTTTTTGATGTTGCTGCGTGTTGTCTTGCGGACCAACTTGCGAGCCGGTGTCGCTTATGTCGTATTCATGTCGCTATTGGTCGCATCGCGACACCATCAGTTTTGGCTAACGATGGCATTCACGGGTGTTGAAATGACGCTCACGGTGACACTGTTCATGAGGTTCGGGTTGTTGGCCGTTGCTGTCATGCATTTTGTACGTCTGTTATTGAAATGGCCAATGACGGTTGACCTTTCTTGGTGGGGTGCTGACGCGGGCTTATTTGCGGTCATCGCAATCGCGGTTTTGACATCGCTCGGCTTGTATCTGGTTTTGGCTACGCCCACGTCGGCACTGACATCTGCCGATTCTCGCTCGGGATAATGTCCATCGTCGCCCGCTCGCTCGGGACATTGATTGTTTTAGTGCTCTTTATAGCGGAACGGCGCAAGCCGTCCGGTCCCGCATTACCGGACGGCTCGCGCCGTTCCGCTACTTTTGAAATCCCGCAGTAATTAAATCGATGTCCCCCGCGAGCGGATACACACCCCATTCTGATCGTCAGTTATTCCTTTTCCAACGCCGCAATGAGCTGCGCGGTGAGTCCCATTCCGACGGGGAAGATCACGCGGCGGTTGCTTTGGGCTTCGGGAGAACGATTACTCGGGGTGCCGTGAGCGAGCAGGCCATCGGGCGTGAGGTAGTTGGTTAATCCGTTTTTGGTTTTCAGTGCCGCCGTACGTGCACGTTCAGGAAGGATGCCTTCGCTAGCACCGATGGCGAGTGCGGCTGCGATTCCTGCGGATCCGGAGGTGTCGACGGTTTGTGAAGGGAGATCGAAAAGGTTTCGCCAGAGACCGTTGGCTTGTTGATGTTGCAGTACCCGGTCCATGGTGCGAATCGCTTCGGCCCGCAGGTCGCTCGTGTCGGTACCCTCAGGAGCTTCCGCGATACCGCGAACGAGACCGAGAAAGTACCAAGTCACGCCCCGGGCCCAGTTCTTCATGTGGCGTCGGCCGTTGGAGTTCCTCAGCCAAAGGTCTCCCTCTTCGATGAGCAATGTTTTGCGAATGCGAAATTGGTCGAGGGCCATCTCGACGAGTTGTGGGTCGTTTCGCAGTCGACCGATGAGCATGAGCGGGTAACCCACCGTGTAGGAACCTTCGGCGCTACACAGCCCACCGTCCTGGATACAACCCTCGGCAAAGCCGGATGAGCGGCGTTTGTCTTTCCAAAAATCGATCGCGAGTTGGATGGTGGGATGATCGGGACGTGTCCGAGCGATCACGGCGAAAGGGAGCGAATCTTCGATCCCATAAACTCGGTTGTCGCAGGGAACACTCTTGGGGTCTTCGTAAACAAGCTGGTCGCCATGCAAGTAAAGGTTGATTCGCTCAGAGAGAGCGTGAGCGAGCTTTTTGTTGTTGGAGACCTCAGCCAATTCATAAACACCATCCAGGATCGCACCCTCCATCCAGCCGAATGGTTGAACCGTGTCAACGCCTTCGAGTCGTTTCATGTACTCCGCCCAGCGATCGGTTTCTCCCGCCACCATGAGATGCGGTTGGAGCACAGCGGGAATGCCGGGGGTCTCCGATGTTGAAAATTTCTGTGAGGGGCCGAACAGATGGAACGCTGCGTTGCCGACGGTTCGCGTGATGAGGATGCCTTCGGCGAGAACGCGTGACGCTTGATCACGCGTGAGTGTTAATTCACCGATTTGGAAGACTGGTGAGAAATTGAGTTTGATGTTTCCGAGTGGTTCGGGATCGCTCGGGACACGAATCTCCAACAATAACGGTTCGTGGGAATCGAGTGCCGTGGCAACCCGAAGCCGGACCGTATCCCCGGTTGGTAGTTCTTGGTCGGACCACTGAACGAACGTCGATGTCCCATCGTTTGCTGGTGCGATGGCGATGGAAGGCCAACCGAATGGGACTCGTTTGTCGCTCGGAACAGGAAAGTCGGGTGATTTTTCAGACGTCGCCGGAATATGTACTGCGTCGGCGTAACTTACTTCGCTCAAAATGTTGGGACTGGCCAACAGGCCCATGATCAATCCGGTGGTGAAGATCAAATTACGAATCGGCATGAGGTAATTCTTTAAACGGAATATGAAGGAAAACATCGGTGTCACGATGACGGGTACGAAGGTCGAATGTATCGGTAGCTTGTCGGGCTTGTTACACGTGAACAGATACATTGCCTTATTCAATGCATCCATAAGCGAGTCGAGCTATTCTGTTTCGATGTTTTTAGAAAAACGGTGTTCGTTTCGCGAAATGAAATCTTGCGGGTGACTCGGGTAGGCTCGCTTGTTAATTCCAACTACCGTTCACGCAACGTTGTACTCGCCGTCAAGATGTGGCGATGTAGAATCATTCCCGATCATCCAACATTCCATTCCACTTCGCGTTGATTTCGCACTCATGATTCGACTATTCGCTGAGGTGACACCGCGTCCAGCAACACGGTGGATCATTTCCATTTCCATCGTGATGCTCATGATCACGACGTTTTCAGGTTGTTCGCAGGAAACGTCGCCCGGCGATCCTGTCAACGCATCGGACGGTGTGGGTGTTTCGCCGCTGGCGGCGATGCAAGCGGCGATCAGTTCGGGTAACTGGGACGTCGCCGATGAATTTACCGATGCGGTATTGATCGCTCACTCGCACGATCCCAAGGTTCTTGCTCAGGTCGCTCGTGTTGCACACGAAAACCAACGTCCTGAGGCCGCTGTGGGGCTGTTGGTGGATGCCGCGCATGCCGGATCGCTGGCGGATGAACGTGCCGTTTACCAAGCGGTGATGGGGCTGATCTCGGTAGGGCGAATCTTCGAGGGCATCGATCTGCTTTCCGAAGCTGTGGCACAACATCCCGATCAAGACGAAACACGGCGTTGGTTGTTTGATTTTCTGGTCATCTTCGAACGGCACACCGAGGCGATCCCGCACGGTCGGACATTGGTGCGAAACCGAAAATTCGACGTCGAGTTGCTGATGGAGTTGAGTAACACCGAAAAGCGGGATTTAGAAAACGACTCGCTCGATCAGATGGTCGAGCGAAACCCGAGCGATAAGCGACCATTGATCGGCAAGGCTAAAAAACTGTTTGATCAAGGCAAAATGACGGAAACGGAACCGGTACTGCTCGAAATTTTGGAAGCTCATCCGAAGTTTCTGCCCGCTCAATTATTGCTCGGACGGACGCTTGCGGATTTGGGTCGGTATGAGGAATTGCCGGCGTGGTTTGACGCGATTTCCGGCACGAAAGGTTACGAACTTGAATGGGCGTACTGGAGCGTGCAAGGCGATTGGGCACGTCATGAAGGCAACTTTGTGGAGGCCGCGCGGGCGTATTGGGAGGCGACTCAGCGGAATGCGGACGTGGGTTTGATGTGGGCCAAACTCGCCGCCACGCTTCGGCAGTTGCCCGAATCTGCCATGGAGGAAACGTCGGTCGAGGAGATGACGCAGACCATCGAAGCGGCACAGCAGCGTGCGACTCAGTTGAGTCAAGCGACGCAGGCGAAAAAGCGATTTGATCGTGCGGGAAGGGATTCGAGAGCCGAAGCCGCCAACGTCGCGACGACGCTGAGTCGGCTGGGGCGACCCTGGGAAGCGGAGGCGTGGGCAGCCATCGCGATGGGATTTCCTGTCTCGCCTGACGAACCCGATGTTGACGTGGAGTCGGTGCGGCAGGACATCGTCAAGTCGCTGCGTCGTGACACGCCGTGGCAGGTCACCAAGCAGCACCCGGAGTTGATTTGCGACCTCGGTCACCTGCCCAAACCGAAGCGACGATCGGATGATTCGCAACCGCGAGTCGCGTCAGCGCCAACAATCGCGGTCGCATCGATCGCCCCAACGCTGGTCAACGAGGCGGCCGAACGAGGTTTGCAGTTTTTCGGACGAACACGCGATGATTTGGACCAACCTGGCATCCCGATTTATTCCGAACTCGGGTGTGGCGGCGGTGCTATCGATTTTGATCTCGATGGTTGGTGTGACTTGTATTTGTCGGCCGCTGGCGGAACCCCGCCGCACCGCGATTCAGCTCCCAACGCGATGTGGCGAAACCAAGACGGACGATTTGTAGACGTGGGCGTTCAGACTCGAACGAACGACACCGGGTTTGGGCAAGGCGTGGCAGTGGGCGATCTCAATGAAGACGGTTTTCCCGATTTGTTGGTGTTGAATTACGGCGAAAACACGGCCTACATCAACAACGGTGACGGCACGTTCTCCGACGCCACTGCGAAGGTCTTTCCCGATCGTCTTTCACGATGGTCATCCAGTGGTGCGATCGCTGACATCGACGGTGATGGGCTCTCGGACGTGGTTGTCTTGAACTACTGCGCGGGGCTCGATCCGGTGACGGATTCGTGTGTGGACGAAGAAAAGGGCATTCACAAATCTTGTGCGCCGATCTATTTCGCCGCCGAAGCGGACAACCTCTTTCACAACCGAGGCGACGGAACGTTTGCCGATGTGACGGAGGATTGGGGCTTTCAGCCCACGATGCTGGGGCGTGGTCTCGGCGTTGTGGTTTCGTCTTTGGATCGCCAACCGGGGTTGGATATTTTTGTCGCCAACGACATGAGCAATAACCACTACTACAGCCACGCGTCGGCGGGATCACCGCGATTGATGGAGTCGGGAATCTCGCGTGGATTGGCCACGGACGACCGATCTGACCCGCAAGCATCGATGGGAATCGCTACCGCGGACATGGACCGGGATGGGGATCTGGATATTTACATCACCAATTTCGAAGACGAATACAACACATTTCATCAGCAAAACGGGAACGGTTTTTGGCTCGACCGGACGCTGCAGCAAAACCTCTCCGAAGCGGCATTTCCGATGGTCGGATTCGGAACCGAAGCTGTCGATTTTGATAATGACGGATTGCTGGAGTTGGTGGTGGCCAACGGGCATGTCGACTTTCCTGTTTCCGAGAGTGAATCGGAGTATCTGCAGCCGATGCAGGTCTATTACCAGACGACTGGCGAGCGGTTTGCCGTCTTTCCGACTCACGATTCAGGCGGATATTTGTCGGGAAAACACTCTGGGAGAGCGTTATGGACGGTCGATGCCGATCGAAATGGTAAGACGGATCTCGTTGTCACACATCAAACCGAACCGGTCGCATTACTGATTAATCAAACGCAGACCGACCACCACCAAATCGCCTTCCGATTGATTGGCCGCTCGGTAGCTCGCGATGCAATCGGTGCCATCATCGAGATCGAGCAAGACGGTCACCGCTGGACCGGCGTCATTTCCGCAGGCGATGGGTACCTATGTAGCAATGAGCGTCTGGTCCGCTTTGGGCTCGGTCAAAACAAAATGCCTGTCACCGCAAAAATCACATGGCCTGACGGAACCGAGCAGGCGATCAACACGATGGAAGTGGATCGTGAGTGGACGGTAGTTCAGGGTCAGGAGCCTTTTCTGTAGCCGATCACCGTTCCCCGTAACATTAAGCATGTCACGGAAAACGGAATCACTTTCTAGCGTGGATGAATGACGCGAGACGTTTGATCGAAGGCTGTGTTGCCTCGGTTTGGTTGGTGAGGCTGCTTATGCGTTTGCGCCTAGGGTGTGAATCTATTCGCCTGAGGCGAATCTATGTGGCCGTTTGCTCCGCAAACGACGCTTACGGGAACGCTCATTCGCGGAGCGAATGGCCACGTGGATAAGTTCACAACCTAGCCGCAAAACTTATTGATCCGATCTCAGAATGAAAGGCAATGATCGGAATCACCTTGGGATCGGATGAAACGCCATGAGGTGCTGTTTGTCCACGTGACGTTTGTTCATTGCGCGGCGTTTGCGGACCTGCTTATTTGGACATAACCTCTTTTTCAGCGTCTTCCATGCTGCGTTGGGTCATTTGTTGTTCTGCAATAATGGCTTCGTAACTGGCGATTCCTTCGGGGTCGTTCTGGCCAATGACGGCTGGTTCGCCTGATCCGCAACCGGTCAAAGCAAGGCTGCTAGCGAATAGACAGGCGAGGGCGAGCATTTTCATGGAACAATCTTTCAAAGGAGGTTCGAATCTAAAGGGAACACAGATACTGCACCTGTTTCCATGACAGCTAATGTCGGAAGGCGATGTGTTGTTCCGGATAAAATGATCGGTTTTAGGTGAATCGTCGACCGCACAAAATTTTCCTGGAAATTTCATCCATTGCGCGTGACGAGGTTGGGGGGGGCGCCATCTGAATAAGCACGCGGGTTTTCCCTTATGGCTATGTTACGCGGTGCTGGACCGCCTACGGTGGTTTCAGTTCGGCTGAAGGCAGCACGCTCGCTTGCCTTGTTTTGAAGTTTTCTACGCCTTCTGTATTGGTCCCATGACATGTTAAGAAAATTTGGTTCGAAGCCGCGAGGCTTCACGCTCGTTGAGCTATTAGTCGTGATTGCGATTATCGGAGTCCTTGTTGGGCTGTTGTTGCCGGCGGTCCAGGCGGCTCGCGAGGCTGCTCGGCGGATGAGTTGCAGTAACAATTTCAAGCAAATTGGACTTGCGCTACACAACTATCACAGTGCCTACAACCAATTGCCGACGCAGGGAACGGGCACTATGTCGGCGACAAACCACTGGTTCTGGGGCGATAAGGATGACGGTAACTTGCATCGCCTGAGTTTCCTGGTCGGATGCACACCATTTATTGAGCAGCAGGCGCTTTGGGAGCAGATCAGCAATCCGTTGCTCGGCCGGGTCGACGGCGCGACTAGCGATCCTGGTGGGACGACTCCTTGGCCTGCATTTGGTCCGACTCCTGAGGAAATTCAGTACGTTCCCTGGTCGACGGAACTTCCCGCGTACCGTTGTCCAAGTGATCCAGGTACCGGCTTGCCAGCGTTGGGGCGAACCAACTATGCGGCGTGCATGGGTGACTCGATCGCATGGTCGGCTCGCGGTGCGATCGACATCCGCGGAGAGCGTCATCCGAAGTATCAAACGGGAGACTACTACGGGTTGCGAACACGTGCGTCATTGCGGGGGGCTTTCGTGACGCTTCAGTCGACCAGATTTCGCGATTTTCTGGATGGGCTAGCCAATACTATTGCGGCTGGTGAAATCACGACAGATTTGGGCGACAACGATGTGCGGACCAGTCTGCCGAAGGCTGCTGGAGCGGTGACCGCAGAGAGCACCATCCTGCTGAACCCTTCGGCGTGTCAAGATGATACGACTCCGCTGATTGACCCAACTCGTCCGAGATTCTGGCATCCCGATACCGTGATGGGGTCCGTGGCTGCGATGCGAGGGTTCCATTGGTCCGATGCTTTGGCGACTTATTCAGGATGCTTTACGATTCTGCCTCCGAACCGAGAAAGTTGCACTTGGGATGCAAATCAGCCGTCATGGCAAAGTGGAGTTTTGGGGATGTCTAGTCGTCACCAGGGCGGTGCTCACGTGTTGATGGGCGATGGTGCGGTGAAGTTTGTTACCGATTCGGTCGAAGCGGGCGATTCTCGCGCTGCGATGGTTGAATACGGAAAGACTGGTACGCGGGCACCAGGATCCAAGAGTCCTTACGGTTTGTGGGGAGCTCTCGGGACACGTGCGTCAAGCGAAGTCATTGACGGGGAGTTCTAATGGACCATCGGTTCGTTGATCGAAATCCCACTCGACGAATGAAACCTTTGGGATTTTGAGGATCGTGTATTCAAAGACATGCCGCCAGATGCGATCGCGCATCTGGCGGTATCTGTTGGTTGGAGCGTTGTTGTCGGGGTGCGATCGCGCTCCCGATACCGTGAGTCCTTTGCAAGTGCCTCGCACGATCGAAGGATCTGCCGTTGCGCCGCGACCCGACGAGGTGGAAGGGGCCATCCCACACGAGATCAGAAAATCGGCGACGCGGGATCGTGGCTTCGCGATTGCAACCGCGGATCAACTTGCCGCGGAGGGTGACTTAGCCGGCGCATCCAAATCGCTTCAGAGCTGGTTGCTAGTCAAGCCCAACGATGTGGAAGTCTTGTTTCGATTGGCAAATGTTCGTGCAGCCAGCGGTCAGCTGAACCAAGCGATCGAGCTGCTCGATGAAATTCCCGAAGGGCATCCCGAAGCCGGTCTGCCGGCGTTGGGGCAATCGGCGGATTGGTGTTTTCATTTGCAGCGGTATGACGAGGCTGAGCGTCGATATCGGAAAGTGATCGAGAAAGTTCCTTCGGCGATTCCTCCACGCCGGCAACTCGCCTATTTGCTCAACCGCCAGGGACGTCGGCACGAAGCGGCGGTTCAACTTTACGAGCTGTGTCGCCATGGCGATGTTCATCAGGACGAGCTTCATGCGTTGGTTATTCTGACCGATGCGATGTACGACGATCCGTCGCGGCCTGACGAACTCAAGGAAGGTACTCTGCCCTATTGGCCCATCGGTGAGTGTGGCAAAGCGCGTCGGCTGTTTGCCTTGCAGCAATACAACGATGTGATTGCGATGTTGCACGATCGGGTCAAGGCTGGTGATGCGATGCCGGCGGAGTTGGCGATCTACGGCCGCGCCGTTGCGGAGGCCCAAGACGACGAGCGTTTTCTGTGGTGGCTTGCACGTGTGGATTCAGAAACAAAAGAGTTTGCCGACTATTGGGCTGCCGTTGGGGCTCACGAAGCACGACACCGCCGATTCGATGGCGCGGTGCGTGCGTTGGCGGAGGCGTTGAAACGCGATCCGTCGGACTTCTTGTCGATGGGACGAATTCGCCAACCGCTGATCGCATTGGGGCAAAGCGAGCTCGCGGACCGCTGGACCTTCCATTGGTCTGCGACACGTGATGCGATGAAATTCAATAACCAGATTGCGGGATCGGACGATCCAAATGTCGACGCTATGGGCGAGCTGTCTGCATCGTTGTCAAAACTCGGCAGGAGGCTCGAAGCCGTGTTGTGGAAAACCATTGAAAGCGGCTATCGCGGCGTCGACGCATCCGAGATCAAGCGGCTCAATGGGGAGCGTCGCCAATTGGTCGCGTCGGGGATTGGGTTTCCTACCCAAGAAGAGCGTTTATGTGGTATGGACTTGGAACGCTATCCTATTCCTCAATTTGATTCACGCTCGATCGACGCGTTGCAGTTTGATGCGGATGAAAAACGCGAAACGAAGGCGTTGTTAGCGAGTTTTCCCAACGTGGCTGATGAGGTCGGTCTCAAACACATGTATCGCGTTTCGGCTCAACCCGTATCGCGGCGGTACTCGATTCATCAAACGCTGGGTGGTGGAGTGGCCGTGATCGACTTTGATTTGGACGGTCTTGCCGATTTGGCTTTCGCCCAGGGAGCGTCCGATCCTCCCGCATTCCAAGCTGATCGATCGAATCAACTCTTTCGAAACACGGGCACGTTGTTAGTCGACGTGACGAATTCAAGCGGTACGACGGAAACTCAGTACAGCCTTGGGATGGCTAGTGGGGACTGGAATCAAGACGGCTTTCCTGATTTGGCGGTTTCGAACATCGGGACCAGCACGTTGTTAATTAACAATGGAGACGGCACGTTTACTCGCCAAATGCTTTCGCAGAATGCAAGCCGTGTTCGCGTTCCTTCATCGATAGCGATCGCGGACCTTGATGGTGATCACCTGCCCGATCTTTTTCATTGCGTCTACGTCGATGATCCACGGATCGACCGAAAACCTCCGCTGGATGCTTCGGGTCGTGTTGTGCGAGCGGTGTCGCCTGGTGATTACAGGGTGGGAGCCGACGAGGTGTTCCTCAATGACGGCATGGGCGGAATGCATCTGCGGCCGATCCATTCACAGGATCGCGATGAAAGTTATGGTCTTGGTGTCATCGTGACCGACCTAGACCGCGTTCCGGGTAATGAGATTTTTGTTGGCAATGACTTGCTTCCGAATCAGCTTTGGACGCACGACGTGAAATCGCACACATGGAACGATGTTGCAACGCTGAAGGGATGTGCCTTCGACGCTAGCGGAGTCGCGACGGGATCGATGGGGATCGCGATTGGTGATTTTGACAGCACCGGGACGCTCGACATCCACATCAGCAATTACGAACATCAAAACGCAAGTCATTTCTTATCCGAGCGAGATGCTTATCAAGATCGCAGCATTCCATTCCAGATTGCCGAGCCGACTCGTAGCTTGGTGGGTTTTGGAACGCAAGCGATCGACTTTGACAACGACGGACATCTCGATCTAATGGTCACCAACGGCCATCTCGACGACTCCGTTGAGAACCGCTCATCGTTCCATCAGCCTCCGCAATTGTTCGCGAACTTGGGAAGCCACTTTCAGCCCGCCGAGGTCGTGGATTCGTCCGGGTACTGGGACGCGAGGTACCTGGGCCGCGGGCTCGCTCGGCTGGACTTTAACCGGGACGGAAAAAACGATGCGGTCGTCACCCATATCGGCCAACGGTCGGCGTTACTGATCAACCAAACACCCACTGAAAATCACTGGTTGCAGATCCAGTTGGTCGGAACGGAGAGCGAACGGGATGCCATCGGGGCGGAGGTGCGTGTCCGCTGCGGCGAGCGAGAGACGGTGGACTGGGCCGCCGCCGGTGATGGCTACCTTTGCCGCAACGAATCAGCGATCTCGTTTGGGCTTGGGCCGGCGATGGTGCCGGTGGAAGTCGAGGTTCGCTGGCCCACTGGAAAACGCCAAGTTCACGGTGAAATCGGGCCGGATCAACGTATTCTCATTGTGGAGAACGAGCCAGAGCACACCGTGCTGTTTTAAATGGCACACAGACAAGGCCGCGCGATTTCGAAGCTTTCATTGGTCAATGCGAGTGTGTTGATCCGAAGACGACATCATCACGAAATAACCGCGAATTCGGGCCAGGAAACATTATCACAGTAACAGGTCATGCCATTATCTTTTGTTTAGGTGTGACATCATGCGTTTTCGCGCCATTTATCATTTGCGAGCGAAACCGCATTACCCCCATTCATTGCGCGATTGCCGGAGACGACTAGTGGAAGAACAGCAGGCAGGAAATAGAGCCCCCGACGAGTTCGTTCGCGAACTCACTCGGTCACAAAATCGGCTGTACGGTTTTGTGCGATGTTTGCTCTTTGATCCGAAGGACGTCGAGGATGTACTGCAAGACGTTAATGTCGTCTTGTTACGCAAACACGAAGAATTCGAGATTGGGACCAATTTTTGGGCGTGGGCTTCCACGGTTGCGCGGTTTCAAGTCTTGACCTACTGCAAGCGGCTTGGTCGCGATCGATTGGTTTTTGATGATTCGCTACTTGAGTTGATCGCGTCTGACGTGGGAGAGATGAGTGGCGAGATCGATGATCGAATGGAGGTGCTGCAAGGGTGTATGGAAAAACTACCGACGCCCCAAAGGCAGTTATTGAGCATGCGATACGAGCCCGATTCTTCGTTAAGCGTGATTGCCGAATCGCTGGACCGAACCGTCGGTTCCGTGCGTCAGGCGCTATTTCGAATCCGTGAATCGTTGCTGGGCTGCGTTCAACAAAACTTGAAGACATCGTGATGGAAGAAAACCTCGAATCGGGACAGCCACGACGGAATATGCCACGTGTCGATCGTGAGCTCGCGGAGCTGTTGTCGATGGCGCTCGATGGTGCACCCGGCGAAGCTGACTTCAAAAAGTTGCAGGAACGTTTGAAGACGGATCCTCGGGCTCGCAAACACTACATTCATCATCGATTGCTCGAGGCCGGTGTGGCGCGGGAGATGTCGGTAGACGCCGTTGGCGGGATGGTGGATCAGATCGGATTTGGTGCAGACGCAGGTCCGTCCGATGCGAAGCATTCTGTTGACCTCGCAATCGAATTGGCAGCCGACATCGAAGCTATGACGGTCACCTGCGACCAAGCTTCGTCCCCGGAGACGGGCCAAGGGAGGTCACGATTTGGGGGCTGGTTAATGCAGCATGCTGCGGTGATCGCTCCGTGGGTAATGCTCGTGGGCGGATGCGTTGCCGTGCTTCTCGAGCTGCGGACGCCGTCGTCTTTCGATAAGCGGATCGTTTTGGTGCCACCACCGGTTGAGGTTGCCAATGCGGATCTCTCGAGATCGCTAGTGACAGCCATGCTGGTCGATGAGGCGGGTGCCAAGTTTGCGGATGATCGTTCTACCGAAGATGTCGTTTTCAAGCCGGGCGAGTATGAGTTGCTTGAAGGTACGGTCCATTTGCGTTTCGCCAGCGGCGTGGACTTGGTCATGAAGGCGCCCGCTCGGCTCGCGATCGACGATTTGTTACACACGCGATTGGCGTTTGGTGCGGTGCGTGCGATCGTTCCGCCGTCGGCTGTCGGGTTTACGATTAAGACCGACGACGTGAACTTCGAAGACGTGGGCACGGAATTCGGACTGAACGTGTCGAAAAAAACCGGTGAAAGCACGATGCAAGTGTTTGACGGTCAGGTGAACGTTCGCGAGTCAAAGACAAACGACTTGATGAAAAGCGTTTACGAAGGTGATTGGGTTCGATATGCCGATGGCGAATCCAAACAAGGTGGCGAACCAGATGCTTCGCAATTTCCATCACCGGGAGAGATCGGCTTTTTGCGTTGGAAAGCGATTCGTCAACAACAAGTCGACGACCCCAGCTTGATTGGTTGGTTTCCGTTCGTGAAACAGGAAGACACAGAGAAACTGGTCAACGTGGCTCCCAATTCGAGAGTCACCGCAGGTCGTATCTCAGGGCCACGTTGGGTTTCGGGACGCTGGGCCGGAAAGGATGCGTTGTTGTTTGACCGTGATTCCGATTTCGTTGAGTTTGAAATCTTAGGTGAATACCAAGAAATCACTGTCGGAGTGTGGATGCAAGTCGATCGGCTCGATCGTGAGATGATTGCAATCTGCAATTCGAATCAGGGTGACGATGGCGACCTGCACTTCCAAATGAATCGTTATGGACTTCCTCGCGGCGGAATCATGGGTGCGCCCCGAAGTGAGATCCGTTGGGTGGGTGATCCGGTTCCGTTGGGTAAGTGGGTGCACGTTCTGTCCGTCACCTCCATCCCTAAACGCCGAAGCGACATTTACGTCAACGGCGAAATCGTAACAAAAAGCGCGCTCGGCGACGGCGACTACGACATCCGCCCGGGTGTTTGTCGATTGGGGAATTGGGTGCCCTTTGCACAATTCTCAGAAGGAGCGCCGCGCGCGTTGAGTGGGCGAATGGACGAAGTCGCCATTTGGAAGCGAGCTCTCTCCGATGAAGAAATCTCCACGTTAGTCGATGAAGGACGTCCCAGCTTGGTGTGGTCGCGTGAGAACCCACCGCTCGCACACCCGTTGCCCAAACCTTAAATCTCCGTTCGCTCTCTCTTCCCGCCTTAGTACCTACCCCTCCTCCCCGCCTCAGGAACTAAACATGTCACACTCAAGCCGCTCTAGCGATGCGCCGAATCGACTCGGATGCAAAGGCTTCCGATCGATGATGAATCGCCGGTCTGCGATCCAGGCCGGTGTTTGTGGTGGGTTGGGATTGTCGCTAGGCGATATGTTCCGTTTGCAATCGCAAGGCGGCGAAGCGTTCAGCATGACCAAGGGTCAAACGTTGAAGGACCCCAAGGCGTTGAGTGTGATTCAGTTGCACCTTGGCGGTGGTGTTCCCCAGCATGAATCGTTTGACCCGAAGCCCGAATCTCCCGTCGAGTACCGCGGCGCATTCGGTATTACCAAAACGAACACCGGTGAAATCTTCAGTGAAAACTTTCCGACGACGGCCGCGGTCGCGGACAAGTTGACGATCATCCGCGGTATGGTGGGGCGAATTCCTGACCATGCCACAGCCACGTACCATCTCTTTACCGGCTACACGCCGACCGCGGTCATCGATTTTCCACAAATGGGATCGATCGTTTCGCACGAACTCGGCAAACGCGGCGAACTTCCGCCGTATGTTGCCATCCCTAATAACCACAGCTTTGCCGGCGGAACCGGATTCCTCAGTAGCACGCACGGGCCGTTCGAACTCAACGCGGATCCAGCCGAACGCAACTACAAAGTCAAAGACTTCTCGATTCCTGAACGGGTTTCGATGCAGCGGTTTGATCGCCGCAAGACGGCTCGTGACATCATCGAGCAAAAAATCCGTGCACTCGAAGCTGATCCAACGACGTTGGACACGATGGACGACTTCTATCAGCAAGCCTACACGTTGCTGACGTCCAAAGAATCCCAGGCGGCGTTCTCGTTGGACGGTGAGACCGAAGAAACGTTCCAGCTCTACGGACGCGATGTTGTTGGGCTGAAGGGGCCTGATAACAAATTCCACCCGAAGGGACTCGCCGAGAAGATGATCGTCGCGCGGCGGTTGGTTGAATCGGGGGTTCGATTCGTCACCGTGACGTATGGCAGTTGGGATTCCCACGTCGATGTCAAAAAGGACTGCTTGGATCAGATGCCCGCCTTGGACCACGCGATCTCCGGATTGATTACCGACCTGGATCGCCGCGGGTTGCTGGACACCACGATCTTTTGGGTGACGTCGGAATTTGGCCGGACGCCGAAGGTCAATAACACGAGCGGACGCGATCACTGGGCCAGAAACTATTCGATGTTGGTCGCAGGCGGTGGTTTCGCGCCCGGTTTGGTTTATGGAGCGAGTGATTCGATCGGCGGTGAGCCGGCACGTGACGCGGTGCCGCTGGAGAACCTGATGCACACGATTTACCACCAACTCGGGATTGATGCTGGCAAAGAGTTGTTGGCGTTTGGAACCCGCCCGATCGAAATCATCAAGGATGGAAAGCTGGTCAAGGGATTGTTGAGCTAATTCGGCGAGCAAGCCTCTTACCTTTCAGATCCACACGTCCAAAATATCCTGCCTCTCCCCATCCCACCTGATTCATCATGCCAGTGCGCATCTCCGTCATTGTGTTGTCGTTGTTTTGTCTATCCAACGTATGCGTTGGGGCAATGATCAAGGCAATCGAATCCGTTTCTCCACGGATTGCTCAACGTGGTACAACCGTTGAAGTGACGATCAGTGGCGTATCACTCGACGACCCGAAAGAGATCATTTTTTATCAACCAGGCATCCGTGCCACCGGTTTGAAGGTGTCCGAAACGCCACCCAAACGACGGCACACGATGCACGGAGGCCGCATTGCCGAGTCGGTCGTTTGCCAATTTGAAATAGCCGCAGATTGCCCTCCTGGGGAACATGCGTTTCGGCTCCGAACGGCCGACGAATTGACGTGCATCGCGACGTTTCATGTCACGCCGTTTCCGGTCACGGATGAGAATGAACAAGGGCATAACAGCAACGACCAGTTCGAAACCGCGATCGAAGTCACTCCCAACGTGACGGTTCGGGGTGAACTGAACAACGGGGCTCGCGGTGATGTTGATTTGTACAAAGTGCCCGTCAAAGCGGGCCAGCGACTCGCCGTTGAAGTGGGATGTGCCCGCATCGCTGACGTCCACTATGGCGATTCGGAGTTTGATACTGCTGTCCGTGTCTTGGACGAGAACGGACGCGAACTGGCGGCCAATGACGACAACTCGCTCTTGATTCAAGACCCGATCGTGTCTGTGAAAATTCCTCGCGACGGGCACGTTTACGTCGCAGTTGGTCGGTCTATCTTTGTTCCGTCCAACCGTCCTTATTGTGTTCACATCAGCGACACGCTTCGCCCGTTGGCAGCCTATCCGCCGGGAGGTCAGGCGGGCAGCAAGGAGCGAATTCGGATGCTCGGCGACGCGTTGGGCGCGACGGATCGAATGATTCCAATTCCGGACTCCGATGGAACGTTCAACTATTTTGGTGACGCCCCCACGCCATTGCCGCTTCGCAGCAGTCCTTACCCGAACGTGCTCGAAGACCCCCGAGCGAGCATTACCGCGGTCGACGAGTTTCCAATCGCGATCAATGGAATCATTGACTCTGGCGAGGAGTTCGACAGCTATCGGGTGCACGTTCGCAAAGGTGATCGCTGGCACGTTCGTGTGTACGCCGCGACGCTGGGATCGCCAATCGATCCCCTGATTCGAATTCGGCCGATCGATGCCGATGGAAAACTTGGGAAACCCGAAGTCGATCTCGACGATGTCACGTTAGAACAACGCGATGTTTACGGGACCAACTATCGTTCTCGAAGCGGGTTGCCTGACACCCTCGATCCCTCGGTGGTTTGGGAACCGAAGCAAGACGGTGACTATGTCATTGAATTGCACGATACCAGCGGGAGCGGTGGGCCGACGGGTGTTTATCGCATCGAAATTGAGTCGCCTCGCACCTTGTTTCAAACGGTGCTCAAGAGCACCACGTTTGACTGGACGGAGTCGATGCGGGTTACGGGGCTCGCGGTTCCACAGGGCAATCGTTGGACAGTTAACGTGAATCTTCCACAGGGGCAGTGCGACACGATCAAAGGTGATTTTGACGTTGTCGCCCGTGGTCTCCCCAAGGGAATGAAACTGATCGTTCCTCCGATTCCGAAAGGGAAGATCCCTGGTGTTTGGCCAATGCAGTTCGTTGCCGACGCGGACGCCGCGCCCGCCGGAGCGGTCATCACGCTCGAAGCAATTCCTGCGGATCCCAATCAGCAAGTGGAAAGTAGATCGGTTCAGCAAGTGCCGTTCATCAACCACTCGGGTGGCGATGCGTGGAATACCGTTCGCGTGGACAGCTACATCACCGCCGTTGTCGATCCCGCACCGTTTTCGATCGAGCTAGTTAAGCCCGCGGTGCCTTTGGTGCGAGGAGGCGAACTGGCCGTACCCATCAAACTTCATCGTCAACCTGGCTTTGAAGGCGCGATCGAATTTGGTGCCGTTTGGTCACCGCCGGGGCTTGCTATTCAACCACCTCAAACGCTTCAACCAGGAGAGACGGAAGGTTTCTTGCGAGTTTCGGCGACCAATGCCGCACCGTTGACGACGTGGCCGTTAGTTGCGATCGCCAGCACAGTGCGCGACGACATCGATCCGTTTCTTGGCGTCGGGCATACACGTGTTTCGTCGGAATTTATCGAATTGACAGTTGCCGATCCGTACGTGGAATTGGCTGCGAAGCCGGAAAGCGTTCGCCGCGGCGAAAAGAAGTCATTTGTTTGGAACGTCAAGCACAAGAACGCGTTTGATGGTGAAGCCCACGTGCGATTGCTGGGGCTGCCGAAGGGCGTGACGGTCATGGAGCCCATGCCCACACTGAACAGCCAATCTAAAGAAATCCGTTTTGAAATCGAGGCCACCGACGAAGCTCTGCTGGGTTCGGCGACGGGTCTTTCATGCGAAGTCATTCTCGAAGCCGAGGGACAAGAAATTGTCCAGCGAAGCGGCAATGGCGTGTTAAGAATCGACCCCGGACAAGGCTAAGCAGGTACATAGAAGTGATTCGGTATAAGGACAATTCCGCTGATCGTGATCGGT
>NZ_JAMQBK010000015.1:0-93392 GCF_023701485.1 Aporhodopirellula aestuarii | reverse complement strand
GTTCGCGGCAGTTTCGCCAAATGATTCCTGCAGACCTGCTTAGAACAAACCTGACACTTCCCGCCAACTCTCTCCCACCGAATAACATCTTTGCCGAAACAACATTTAGCGGCATTGAGGAATCCTACCATCATGACCGACCCACATCTCTCGCACCGTGCACGCGCGTCCGCTCCAGGTTCAACGATGAAGGACAAAACTCGTTGGATGCGATGTCTGATCCTTTGCATGACGGTTTGTGCGCTCGCCACCGGCACGGCAACCGCCGACGATTCCGACGCGGCAGACCTACCGCCGAGTTTTCGACGAGACGTGATGCCAGTGTTCTTTCGGGCTGGGTGTAACGCGGGATCTTGTCACGGTGCCGCCAGCGGAAAAGACGGCTTCATGCTGTCTTTGTTTGGATATGACGCCAAGGGCGACTATCACCGCACCGTCAACGAAATGGTGGGACGGCGGGTGAACACGTCCGTTCCGGAACAAAGCCTGTTGTTGCTCAAGTCGACTGGCGACGTTGCTCATTCCGGTGGCAAGCGGTTTGATAAAGAAAGCGAATACTATCAAACGCTGTACCGTTGGATCGCTGCGGGCGCGCCCGATGATTCCGATTCGGTGCCCGAAACCGTCGAAGTGATCCTTTCCAAAGAGCGTTTCCTGTTCGAGGAAAACGGAGCCAAGGATCGATTGCGAGTCGGGGCGATCGCGAGCGACGGTTCCAAACGGCTTGTCACTTCGCTAGCCCGATTTCATAGCAACAACGAGAGCGTGGCGACGATTGACGACAACGGCAATGTAACGGCGGTTGGCCCCGGCGACACGTATGTGTTTGCACGCTACAGCCGATTCACGATTGGTGCCGAAGTCATTGTGTTGCCCGCCGCTGAAGGGTTTCACTGGCCAAATCCGCCGGCTACGAACTATATCGACGAATTGGTTTTCGATCGTCTGCAAAAGCTGCGGATCACTCCCTCAGAACTGTGTGACGACGAAACGTTTTTGCGACGCGTGACTTTGGACTTGGCTGGTCGCATCCCCACACCCGAAGAATATCACGCGTTTGTCGACGGCGATGCTGATCGAGCAGCTAAGATCGACGAGTTGCTCGCCAACGATGAATTCGCCGATTTGTGGACCGCGTTGTGGGGCGAGCAGTTGCGAATCATTGGCGGAAACTACGCTCCGGCGGCGACTCACGTCAAAGCGGCTATGGCGTTCTATGAATGGATTCGAAAACAGATGCGTTCGGGGCGACCGCTGAATGAGTTTGTCGAAGAGATGGTCGTCGCCTCGGGAAGCAATTTGACCAACGGTCCGGCCAACCTTTACACCATGATGGTGCACGGACCGCGGTTTGAACCCAAAGTGTTCGCCGCCGACTTTTCACAAGTGTTCCTGGGCGTTCAGATTCAATGTGCCGAGTGCCACAATCATCCTTTTGATCGTTGGACTCAGGATGACTATTACAGTTTCGTCAGTTTCTTCGCCGGCATGGAACGCAAACCGGGGGTGGAACCTCGTGAACGTCGGATCTTTTATGATACGTCGACTCCTCCGGTGAAGCATGTTGTCGACCAGCGGCCGATGCCTGCTCGCGTGCTCGGCGGGATCGAACCAGTGGCAAGCGACGGCGATCCACGCAAAGAACTCGCCAAATGGCTGACCTCACCAGACAACGAGATGTTCAGCCGGAATATCGCGAATCGTATCTGGGCCCAATTGCTCGGTACCGGAATCGTGGAACCGGTCGACGACATCCGAGTCAGCAATCCTCCCGTCAATGGTCCGTTGTTGGATGCGTTGTCGAAGCGGCTTGTTGAATCCGGATTCGATCTGAGAACGCTGGTACGCGATATCTGCAACTCGCGTGTCTATCAGCTGAGTGTACAGCCCAATCCTTCCAATGTTGGTGACACCCGCCAATTTTCGCACGCCCATTTACGTCGATTACGTGCCGACGTGCTTTTGGATTCGGTCACCACCGCAACAGGGATGCAATCGTCATTCAAGGGTTTTGCCGCGGGAACACGCGCGATCGACTATTTCCCGATTTCGGGTGGTGACACCGGCGGTCCGAATTACGGCACGCCGTTCTTCAAGACGTTCGGGCGATCGAGTCGGGCGACGATTTGTGCATGCGAAACCAATACGCAACCCACCCTGTCACAAGCGTTGCATTTAGCAGTTGGTGATACGCTGCAAGAACGCTTGTGGGCGGGAGGAAAAATCAAGCAGTTGGTCGCGTCTGGAAAGACGGAGGAGCAGATCATCGAAGAACTTTTTGTGCGAACGCTCGCTCGTCGACCGACTGATGACGAGCTTGCTGCTTTGATCCAAACGATCGGTGACGCGGCTGAAGATCCTGGCGCCTACGAGGACATCTTATGGGGATTGTTCAACTCCTCCGAGTTTTCTTTCAACCATTGACTTTGTGGAGTCTGTCCTCACGCGGGCTCTGGCAAATCAGTCCTGTTTCATCGAGATGTCCTTCCTTAAGTAAATTCTATGAATTCAATACTTTTAAAAAACAACGCAGCGTTGTTAGTCCTTACGCTGTTCGCCGCGGTCGCAAACGTCATCGTTTCGTCAGATGCAGGCGCGGATGAAATGACCGAAGGCGTTGGGAATGCGAACCCGGTCACGTATGACGATCACATTTCCGCGATCTTGAAGCGTCACTGCTGGCAATGTCACGGCGACTCCAAACAAGAGGCCGGATTCAACATGGCGAACTATGCGGGTGTCGCGGGCAACGATGAACTCGTTGTTGCGGGCCGATCCAGCGCGAGCCGGCTGTTGGAAGTGATTCTTGCCGAGGATCCGTCCGAGCGAATGCCACCTGAGAACGATCCGTTGCCCGAAGAGCAAATCGCGTTGATCAAAGCGTGGATTGATTCGGGATTGCGTGAGAATTCAGGCAGCAAGGTGGCAGAAAAAAGCACGCTCGAATTCACACCAACAGCGATGGCCAACGATAACGACGGACCACCGCCGATGCCCGAAGTCTTGCCACCCGTAGCTCCGGTAAAAACGCTGCGCCCGTTCCCTGCGATTGCGTTGGCTACGAGCCCGAGAGCACCGCTGCTGGCCGTGGGATCCTATGAACGCATCGAATTGATTCATACCGAAACTCAGGAACCGATCGGTTCGCTGGCGTTCCCCGAAGGCGAACCGCACGTGTTAAGGTTCAGCCGATCGGGACGATTGCTGATGGCCGCTGGCGGACGGCCCGTTCAAAACGGCGTCGTGGTTTTGTTTGATGTTCAAACCGGCAAACGCTTGGCCGAGATCGGTGATGAAGCCGATGCGATCATCGCGGCTGACATTTCACCCGACGAACGCCGAGTTGCGATTGGTGGTTCCGGTCGCGCCGTGAAGATCTTCTCGACCGAAACCGGGAAGGTTCTGCACACGTTGGTCAAACACACCGATTGGGTGACGGCGCTTGGATTCAGCCCCGACGGAAAGTTATTGGCTTCGGCAGACCGCGTCGGCAACATCCATTTGTGGGATGCCGAAAATGGTGGCGTCGTTCGCCCGCTGGCTGAACACAAATCATCTGTGACCGCGTTGGCATGGCGTTCGGATTCGCAATTGCTCGCCTCGAGCGGCGAAGATGGATTGATCGTCTGGTGGGAGGTCGCCAAAGGATGGCCGCTGTATTCGAAATCGAATGCTCATCAACCGAAACGCCCCGCCGGAGTTTACGGCGATATCCCGAATGGTGTGATGGATATTCGATTCGGTCCTGCCGGTGAACTGGTCAGTTGTGGCCGGGATAAAATGATTCGTGTTTGGTCGAGTGATGGCCGAGAGACGACGGTCATTCCGATCGATACCGATCAGTCTGGCTCCAATATCCAAGTCCTGCCGTTACAATCAACGTTGACCTTCGATGGTGCCACCGTGATCGCGGGCGATTCGTCGGGGGCCCTTCATTCCCACGCAGCTAGAAAGAAGTAACGTTGATGAGAAATCGTCGAGCATGGTTTGTGGTTGTTTTTGTCTGCACCGCGGGCTGGGGCTTGGCGGGGGGACTTAACGTTTGTGCTGACGAGCCACCTAAAGCGGTAGAGTCAGCCAATAGTGAGGCTCTTCGAGACGACGTTCTGCGGGATCTCGATATCATCGATTGCCACACGCATTTTTATGATCCGAGTCGGCCAGAAGGCGTGCCCTGGCCCAGCAAAAACTCGTCCTTGTACCGCACCGTGCTGCCCGAACATCTGCGCAGCCTCGAGCAGTTTCGACCGGTGACAGGAACGGTCATCGTCGAAGCCAGTTCACGTGTGGACGACAATGCGTGGTTGCTCGACCTGGCCGCAGACGATCCGTTTATCGTCGGCATCGTCGGACGCCTGCAACCAGGGACCGCCGACTTTCCGGAGCAACTGCAAAGGTTCGCGGCGAATCCGCTGTTTCGAGGGATCCGCATCTCGGTTGGTCTGCTCAAGGAGATGCTTGCTGAAGATCTGCAGGGAATTGGTTCGCTAAATGACTTGGCTCTCTTGGCGGAACGAGATCTATCGCTCGACGTCAATGGCGGACCGGAGACTCCTGCGGCGGTAGCAAAACTCGCGGAGAAGATTCCGAACCTACGCATCGTCGTCAATCACATCGGTAACGTCGCGATCACGTCGGCGCCGCCTGCGGATTGGGTGGAAGCGATTCGAGCGGCGGCAAAACATCCCAATGTGTTTTGCAAAGTTTCAGGTTTGGTGGAGAGTGCATCGCATCATAGCGGGCGACCCGCACCGGACGATTTAGAGTTCTATCGCCCCTACTTCGACGTCGTCTGGGACGCGTTTGGTGAGGATCGGGTGATCTACGCCAGCAACTGGCCCGTGTCCGAACGTGGTGCCAGCTACGAAATGCTGCAACGGCTCGTGATGCATTACGTTGCCGAGCGAGGCAGAGTTGCGACGCAGAAATTCGCTTCGCTCAATGCCAAGAACGCGTACAAGTGGTTGGAACGCCCTGGTCGGATCATCCAACCGTAGATCAAAGAAACGCAGACGGCTGAGTAAACCTCTTGTTCGCTCATTCTTGCGTGGCGTTTTCTGTGATCGCCTCGGTACCCAATTTCATCCGCCGTTCTTCGACGACGGAGAACTGACGGTCCGCTTGCTTGATTAGCTGACGCAGATCCAGTGAACGTAATTTGGTCTCTCGAGGCTGGAGTTGTTCGAGGATTCGCCAGAGGCCGCGCTTGCCTGTGATTCCTAGCGAAAGGGTTTCGAGCGATTGGAAGGTTCCAAACTTTCCGGCACTTTGGTGAGCGAGTTTGAAAATTGTCAGCTTGGAGCCCAACCACGCGGTGAGGCGTTTGGTCATGTCGCCGCGGTCATCAAGATCATCCAAGAGCGATCTGAGAATCGATTGCTCATCTTCGATCTCGCGACGCAGGTCGGCAGCGAAACTCGCGAATTCATCGCCTTGATGCTCCGATTCGAGCCGTTTTAGCAACTCAATCGCCATCACCGAGCCGGCGAGATGATCGTTGAGGTAGGTCGTCAGCAGAGATGTCTTCATGGGGTCGATGTTAAGGCAAACGTCGTGCCGCTGGCATTGCCCGTTGTGCCGACATGATCGCCGCGCGGGTTGGATGTTTTGGGGAAAGATCGGAACGGCGTTTGCGTTGCGTGATGGCCCTCCGTGAATTAATTTCATTCGCATCCGATCAAGGGTTAAAACGTTGGCCAAGAAAGCTTCTCGAAATTCAGAACCAGATTCGCACGTCGGCAACGGCGGCGAACTGCACCAGACTAATTCCGGCGATGGTCGATTAACGACCAATCAAGGAGTGCCAGTCGCAGACGACCAAAACACTTTGACAATTGGGCCACGTGGACCGCAGTTGTTAGAAGATTTCATTCTTCGGGAAAAAATCACGCACTTCGACCACGAACGGATTCCTGAACGAGTTGTTCATGCTCGTGGTTACGCCGCCCACGGGTACTTCCAATGTTATGAATCGAATGCCGACTTGACCAAAGCATCATTTCTTCAAGACCCGTCGGTGAAGACGCCGGTGTTCTGTCGTTTTTCAACCGTCGCCGGCAGCGAAGGTTCCCACGACACGGCACGTGACGTTCGTGGTTTTTCGGTGAAGTTCTATACCGACCAAGGCAACTATGATTTGGTCGGCAATAACATTCCCGTGTTCTTTATCCATGACGCGATCAAATTCCCCGACCTGATTCATGCAGTCAAACCCGCACCCGATCGCGGATTCCCGCAGGCGCAATCGGCTCACGACACATTCTGGGATTACGTTTCGTTAACTCCCGAGTCGATGCACATGTTGATGTGGATCATGTCGGACCGTGCGATTCCGCGATCATTTCGTATGATGGAAGGGTTCGGTGTTCACACGTTCCGAATGATCAACGCGGAAGGTGAGAGCAAGTTCGTCAAGTTCCATTGGCGACCGAAGCTTGGGACTTTCTCGCTGATTTGGGACGAAGCGGTGAAGATTGGCGGCGCGGATCCCGACTTCCACCGTCGTGATTTATTCAACTCGATCGCGATGAAGAGCTATCCCGAGTGGGAACTGTCCGTCCAAGTATTTACCGAGGAACAAGCCAACGAGTTTGACTTTGACGTCCTCGACCCAACCAAGCTCGTCCCCGAAGAACTGGTGCCGCTGCGACCGTTGGGAAAGATGGTGCTGGACCGCAACGTCGATAACTTCTTTGCTGAAACCGAACAGGTTGCGTTTTGTCCGTCCCATGTCGTTCCCGGTATCGATTTTTCAAATGATCCGTTGTTACAGGGGCGGTTGTTCTCGTACCTCGACACACAGCTTTCTCGTTTGGGCAGTCCGAACTTTCATCAGATTCCGGTCAATAAACCCAAATGTCCGTTTGCCAATTTCCAACGAGACGGGCACATGCAGATGGACGTTCCCAAAGGTCGTGTTGCGAACGAGCCGAATAGTTTGGACCACGGATTGCTTCGCGAAGATCCAAAGGCAGGATTCACGAGTTTTCCAACGGAAGAGTCTGGGCAAAAGCTGCGAATCCGCCCCAAGAGCTTTGCCGACCACTACACGCAGGCGCGGCTGTTCTACATCTCGATGACAGAACCTGAGAAACGGCATATCGCAGGTGGTTTTGGTTTCGAGTTAGGAAAGTGCGAGAACGCGAAGATTCGAACGCGGATGCTCGGTCACTTGCAGAACATCGACGAAGGTTTGGCGAGTGACGTTGCCAAAGCGCTAGGGATGACGGGCCAAGCCGACAAGATCGAACCGATGGTCGCGGTTGGAAACCCCGAACCGTCCGAAGCTCTTTCGCAATACGCTAAAGCTCCCGCTAGCATCGCTGGAAAGAAGATCGGTTTGCTGACCACGGATGGTGTCGACGCGAAGCTCTATAAAGATTTAGTGAAGCTCGCTAAATCGGAACAGGCAATTGTTGAGGTGATCACGCCTACGATCGGTGCGATCCAGTCCAGCAAGGGCGACGAAATCACGCCTGACCATTTTCTTTCTGGGGCACCGTCTTGCTTGTTTGATTGTGTCGTCATCGCGCCGTCCGAAGAGAACGCGGCCATGTTGGCATCGCAAGCAGCGGCGGTTGATTTCATTCGAGACGCGTTCGCTCACTTGAAAGTGATCGGCTTTACCGAGCCGGCGGCGGAGCTGTTCGGTAAGGCGAGCGTTGCGACGGATGCTGACGAGGGAGTGCTCGAAATCTCAGGAGGGAAGGCGGCTGAGTTCGTCGAGAAGGCGAAACAGCATCGGATTTGGGATCGAGAACCGAGCGTTCGTGCGTTCTAGCCGCACGGCGAGATTTTTCACGTCGCTCGGGCTCTCCGAGCGTCGAGTTCATTACTGCGGGATTTCCATAGTAGCGGAACGGCGCGAGCCGTCCGGTAACGCGAGCCGTCCGGTCTCACCACCATTTTTAATGCTGATAAAACACTAGTAAGCACAACCTACGGTTCGGTCGAGCTGCGCGATCGTTCCGGCAAGCGTGGCGTCGATGCGTGCGAGTTGCGTTTCGAACATCAACAGTTCGCGGTAGGTTTCGATCAGCGTGAAGAAGTCGGCGCGTTTGCCACGGTAATCGGCGATAGTGAGCTTGAGTGTGGTTTCCGTTCTTGGGATGATTCGATTTTCGTAGATGTCGCGTTGTTCGTTGAGTGCGTCGGCTTGCGCGATCAAACGACGGATCTTGCCGTAGAGTTCGTCCCGTTCGGCTTCGAGTCGACGTGTCGTGCTGCTGGTGCGATGAGCGGCTTCGCGAATCCCGGCATTGATTTTGTCGCGCCAAATCGGCAGCGTCGTCCCGAAGCTGATGCTGACGTTATCGTGGCCGTTGGCGACAGGGCTGATCGCTTTGTAATCGTCGCTTACCAATCCCCAGTGCACTCCGACACTGAAGTCGGGGTATTTCTGCAAACAGGCGAGACGTTGTTTGTCTCGGTCACGCTGGATTTCCCACGCGAGCCCGCGGAGTTTCGGATTGCATTGTTCGGCCATTGCGATCAATGATTCGATTTGAACGGCCGTGTCGGTGATGCCGAGGTCGTCGGACGTTTCGGGGAGCAAGTCGACAGGCTGTTGCAGTAGTGTGGCGAGGTCAGCTTGCGCGACTTGTTTTTGTCTGCGAAGCGTGATGAGTTGTTCGTCCAGTCGATCGGTTTCGAGCTGCGCGCGTAGCACGTCTTGTTGCGTACCGCCGCTGCGGTATCTCGCTTCGGCGACATCGGTTAGATCCACGACGAGAGCTTTGGTTTCTTCAATGATCTGGATTGCTCGGGTCGCGAACCAAACTTCGTAATATGCCAAACGCACCGACTCGGTAATCTCGCGAGTGATCGCGTCGACTTCCGCTTGGGCGATTTGAACTTCGCGGCTTGCGATGGTCGCTTTCGTTTTGAGCTTCTGTGGAAACGGCACAGGCTGGCTAATCGACATTTGGTGGCCGATGCGACCCGCGGCGGTTTGCAACGCTTGATCTTGAAATGGCCAGAACGTGTTGTTGAGTGTCGGGTCCGGTAGAGCTTTGGCTTGCGGGATTACGTTGGACGCTGCCGCGACACGGTGCTGTGCGGCCAAGATTTTTGGATGCCGAGTGATAGCGATGTTGATGAAGGAAGTGAGCTGGGAGTCGGGAGTTGGGGGTTGGGAGACTTTAGTGAGTACAGCGTTGCTATGTACGTCGTCGTTTCCATTGCTTTTGGCATCCGTGCCTGCTTGATGCTCCCAACTCGCAGCTTCTGGATCACCACTTTCTTCATTTATTTCCCCATCTATCTGAGTCCCAATCTCACTTTCGGGAGTTGGTGCGGCGAGTTGCAGGAAGTCTCCGAAACTTTGTGTCGATTCCTCATCATTCGCTGTCGCCAGGATGGGGGGCGAGTCAACAAGGGCTTCGTCGGTGTAGTCTGTTCGCTTGATTTGCGGGGATTCTGGATGGTCGAGGATTTGTTGCCAGTCGACGTCGTTTGGTGCTGCTGGGTCAGGAGCGGTTGTGGCGGTTGGCGAAGTTTTGACGGTGTTTGACGTGATCTGGGCTCCGTGCTGGGTCGCGCAGCCGCCCGCAGATGTGGCCACCAGGGTGACCAAAATCAAGCATTTCGCTTTTTCGAATTCGGACGTTCGAGATAGCCAATTCATGGCGAAGCGGTCCTAGTCGGTTACAATGAAGCTGTCAAAGTTTGCCTAACCGGTTGATTCGTATTGAACAAATCGGCTAGATTTCCGATATAGCTGGTATACCTTGTATGGGTATCCTTTTCGGAAGGTCACAGTGAGCAACTCCCTCTCAATTCGCATTGCCGTCAATCTTTGTCTGATCGCTGTAATGGTGATTCAGCCGATGGCGATTGCTGTTGCGCAAACGCCCTGTGCCCAAGCGTCCTGCTTCCAAGAGGACACGGTTTGTCACGCCTGCAAGTGCTGTGAAGTCAAAACAGCCGGTCAGCTTTGTGGATGCTGTCGTGGTAAAGTCGAAACGACCGAGGACACCTCCCACAGTTGTTGCCGCAAGTCGAAGTCCCCCGAGCCCGAAGTGGTCGAAGACGCGGGAACGACTCCTGTACTGCGTGTTTGCACCTGTGGGATCCGCTCCGAACCAGTCGCCCCAGCACCTATTCGTGTTCCCGTTCCGCAAGTTCGCGACTTGGAAGTAGTCGCCTATTTGGATCACGTTGGCTTGGACGAGTCGGAGCTCAATCGTCCATACGACGTGACGTCACGCCTGCCGATTGGCGATCTCGCACCGCATTTCTCACAGCGGTTTCTTTGCGTCTGGCGCATTTAGCGTCGTCTCGTTAGGAGAACTGCGCGCTCGCAGTTTCTCGAATCAAGAATGGTTTTCGAGCGATTGATGCTGCGCGCTCATTCGGAATGAAGCCTTTCAACGACGCGGTCCCAGTGCGGGTTCTATTGCGTCACTCAACAAAACAATCGGTCATAGCCAAGAGGCAATTTGGCTGATTGGTAATGCGTTCTTGAGGGCGAATTGCTGATCGGTCGCCTCAGGGGCGGATGCGTGTGGAAGGAACCACGGTGTCTGGCCAGTACATGTAGCGAGAACGACGATGAGTCCCGAAGAACAACAACCAGATGAACCTGAACGCGAAGTCACGAACGACGTCGTGCAGACTGGGGATATGAGTGTGGGATCAAGGGACAGTGAGAGTGTCGGAGATGATCCTTCGGTCGGCTCCCAATCTCCCCATCTCCCAAACTCCCCTGCATCGTCCAGCGGAACGAAGTGGCTTCTGCGGACTTGCGTGAACGCGGCAGTTGTTGTGGTCGTCGCAGGCTTGATCTTCGCCTTGTTGGGATTGGCTCAACGAACGTCATGGTTGACCGCGGATGGTTTCTCGGGCGAGAGCGGCGACGGGGTCGTGAATTCGGTCAGTGACGAAGGCAAGCGATATATCTGTCCGATGATGTGCACGCCGCCATCGACGCAGCCTGGTCGCTGCCCGGTTTGCGGGATGGAGTTGGTCGAAGCGACGGGTGGCGGAGGTGGTGATGGTATCTCCGTCTCCATTGACCCCGTGGCTCGTCGGCTGGTCGGAATCCAAACCGCTGTGTCTCAGTTGGGCGAAGTCAATCGCACGATCCGCACCATCGGCTCGATCGATTTCGATGAAAGCCAGCTGTCGACTATCAGTGCATACGTCGACGGGCGATTGGAAAAGATGTACGCGGACTACGCCGGTGTGAAGGTCAGCGAAGGAGACGACTTGGCGTTGATCTACAGTCCACAGCTATACACCGCTCAGGCCGAATTCATCACCAGCATGAACCAAGGTGGCAAGATCGGTCGCTTTCAGTTCGACAACGGCGACCTGAACTCGATGGCTCGCGAGAACTTGACGGAACTCGGGATGACCGAATCGCAGATCAACGCCCTCGCTCAATCGGGAAAGCCGATGTCTCGCATTCGAATCAAGTCACCGCAGAGCGGAACGGTGATCGAGAAGGCGGCCGTCGAGGGCGACTATGTCAAAACGGGACAAAAACTCTACCGCGTCGCGGATCTGAGCAGTGTTTGGTTGATGCTGGATCTGTTTCCCGATGACGCTTCGGCAGTTCGATTTGGCCAACAGGTCGAAGCCGAGATCCAGTCGATGCGGGGTGAGGTTTTTACCGGTCGGGTCGCATTCATTGACCCGACGGTCAATCCAACGACGCGAACAGTTCGTGTTCGCGTGGAAATCATGAACTTCGATGGAAAGCTGCGACCGGGCGACTATGCCACCGCGCGAGTCACCGTGCCGGCGATCCCGCAAGACAAGGTTTACGATCCGGCGTTGGCAAACAAGTACATCAGCCCGATGCACCCGCAAGTCATCCGCGACGATCCGGGAACTTGTCCACTGTGCGACATGCAACTCGTGCCGACCTCGCAGCTCGGGTTCGCATCCGAGCCATTGCCGAAACAGCAGGTCGTGACGGTACCGCGTGATGCCGTCTTGTTAGCCGGTGACAGCAGTGTTTTGTATGTCGAAACAGACCCAGGCCGCTTCGAGATTCGCCGGGTCACGGTCGGGCCGATGAATCGTGAGCATGCGGTGATCGTTGAAGGTTTAGCCGCAGGTGAAACCGTCGCAACGGGAGGAAACTTCTTGATCGATTCGCAGATGCAGCTTGCAGGAAATCCGTCATTGATGGACCCCGGAAAAGCACCGAGTTATTCACCGGGACCGCTGGAGCTTCCTAAATCGAAGCCCGTGATGCTAGTGGATACGGCAGGTGAAATGTTCGACCAAACCTATGCCGCGTATTTCGAAATCCATCGAGCATTGGCGAACGACCAAACCCCATCCCCGGTATCGCTCAATGCGCTGATCGCTGGTCTGCGACAACTCGAGACGGAACCCGGCGTGCCGGACGACGCGCAAAGAAAATTTGCCACTGCCCGCCGCGCGGCTTTGCGAATGGACGGATCTCTGACAAGGGCACGCGAAGCTTACCGCGACGTCAGTCAAGCGTTACTGCGAGCATCCACGGTCGTTCGCGGACCACGGACCGCAACGAGTCTCTACCACATGTACTGCCCCATGGTCCCAGGAGGCGGCGGAGATTGGATGCAAGCGGATAAGGAATTGAGGAACCCATATTGGGGCAGTGAGATGTTGGAGTGTGGGGAGGTAGTGGGGGAGTTGGGAGTTGGGAGTTGGGAGTTGGGAGTTGGGAGTTGGGAGTTGGGAGTTGGGAGATGGGAGATGGGAGATGGGAGATGGGAGATGCTATGTTTCTTGGTTCTGATCGGTTAAGTGGAGAAGTCAAATGAAAGAACGCATTAGCGGGCATCGAGATTTGATCGTCTATCAAAAGTCGTTTGCTGCTGGGAAGCGAATATTTGAGTTGTCGCAATTATTTCCTCGTGAAGAGATGTATTCGCTGACCGACCAAGTACGCCGTTCGTCTCGGAGTGTGAGTGCCAACATTGCCGAGGCATGGCGAAAACGCCGGTACGAAAAGCACTTTTGTAGCACGCTCAATGTTGCCGAGTCGGAGGCTGCAGAAACGCAAGTTTGGTTGGAGTATGCGGCAGCCCATGGCTATCTAGACCAGGAGACTTTTGAATCTGCCAGCAAGTATTACGACGAAATCCTGCGATTGATTGTTGCGATGATTCATGGTTCGTCTAAATGGTGTGTCGATTTCAACGAGCAGAAAAAGAAAGCTGGAGAGTCGGGAGTGGGGGAGTCAGGAGTTGAGTATGTAGTCCATAGCGACAGCCCAGAACTCGATCAGCAACATCTCCTTGCTCAATTCCTCCTTCTCCCAGCTCCCAGCTCCCAGCTCCCACCTAAAGCTAATGCTTAACCTTCTCATTCGATTTTGTGTGAAAGAACCTTGGCTCGTTGTGTTGATGACGATCGGGCTGAGCGTTGCTGGTTGGGTTAGCTTTCGAGCGATCCCGATCGATGCGATTCCTAACGTTGGTGAGAATCAAGTCATCGTGTTGACGCCGTGGCCGGGGCGTTCACCGAAAGACATCGAAGATCAAGTCACCTACCCGCTGAGTGTATCGTTGCTGGCCGTGCCAGGGGCTGAGTCGGTGCGTGGCAAGAGCATGTTCGGCTACAGCTTTGTGCAGGTGACGTTCAAAGATGAAATCGACTTCTATTGGGCACGGAGCCGTGTGTCCGAACAGCTAGGATCGGCTGCTTCGCAATTGCCTGATGGCGTCGTGCCGCAGCTCGGACCGGATGCGACGGGGCTAGGTCAGATCTACTACTACACGTTAATTCCGCCACAGCTTCGCGCGGGGCACGGACCGGATGAGGGGATGGGGTTGGCCGAACTGCGCAGCCTGCAAGACTTCGTTGTGAAGTATGAATTGCAAGCCGTCGAAGGTGTCAGCGAAGTGGCTTCGATCGGCGGCTATGTTCGTCAGTACCAAATTGAAGTCGACCCAGATCGGCTACGATTCCACAACGTGACGCTGGATAAGTTGGCGATGGCGATCCAAGGATCCAACGTCGACGTGGGCGCGAAGACGGTTGAGACGACTGGCATGGAATTCATTGTGCGAAGCAAGGGGTTTCTGGGCAGTGACGGCGACAAAAACAAAACGATCGAAGACATCGAAAACACCGTGATCTTGCAGCGAGATGGGGTGCCGGTGCGAGTACGTGACGTCGCCGGTGTGCAACTCGGCCCCGATTTTCGGCGGGGCGCGTTGGATTACAACGGTGTCGAAGCGGTCGGTGGCGTCGTGGTAATGCGATACGGCGAGAATCCTCGCGTGGTAATCGAACGTGTCAAAGCCAAAATCGCTGCTATCACGCCATCGCTACAAGGCGTGACGATCCACGGCGTTTATGACCGCAGTGGGTTGATAGATGAAACAATGGCGACGCTGACGCATGCACTTCGCGACGAAATTATTATCACGGCGATCATTATTCTGCTGTTTTTATTGCATATCCGCAGCAGCTTCGTTGTCGCGATTTGTTTGCCTGCCGCTGTGTTGATGTCATTCATCGCAATGCGGGTCGTCGGTGTTGGAGCGAACATCATGTCGCTCGCCGGTATCGCGATCGCGATCGGAACGATGGTCGATATGGCGATCATTGTTTCGGAAAACGTCTATCAACATCTTGCAGATTGGGAGAAGGGAGCGGGGAGCCGGGATAAGCAAGTTGGGAGCTGGGAGAAACAAGTTGGGAGCTGGGAGCTGGGAGTAGGGGAGTCGAAGGAACCGATTCTCTCCCAACTCCCAGCTCCCAACTCCCGCACTGCCCCCAGTTCCCTCACTCGTTCCCAAGTCGTCTACGAAGCCACCATCGAAGTTGCTCCCGCTGTCGTTACGGCGGTTGCGACAACGATCGTGAGCTTCCTGCCTGTGTTCTTTCTTACGGGCCGCGACTACAAGCTGTTTTCGCCGCTTGCCTATACCAAGACGTTTGCCATCGCGACGGCCATGATCACGGCGGTGACGATCGTGCCGGCGCTTTGCCGTTTGATGCTGAGGAGTAACGTCCGTCGCAAGTCGACGGCGCTGGTTGCTGCTTTGTCATTTTCTGGTTTACTCGGCGCGGCCTCACACTTCCTGTGGGGATCGCGAATTGCCGAACGGTTCGAGTTGCCGGTTTGGGTTGTGACCGCGTTTGCCGCGGTGCTCGGTTTCGTGATCGGTTGGCAATTGATGCGGGAACGTATTCGACCGATTGAAGAAATTCCGTCGAGCCGGTTTGTGCGTTGGATCTACGCCGCTCGATTGCGCCACGCGTTGAACCACAAAATGTTCGCGTTGTCGTTTCCCGCCGGATTGTTGTTGCTCGGATACGGTGCCTGGATCGGCATGCCGACAGTACTGCGACCGGTTGAGAAATTTGCGAGCGTCTTTGGTGCGGACCTGAACGAGTTTCCCGGCTACGTGGACGCGAAGCATGTGTTTACCGGCTTGCAAAGTGATGACTGGATCGCGTTGGACGAAGGAAGTTGGTTTTATATGCCGACCCTCTATCCGGCCGCGAGTTTCTCTCAAGCGATGCAGGTATTGCAGACGCAAGACGTTTTGATCGGACAGATTCCAGAAGTCAAAGACGTGTTGGGCAAAATCGGACGCGTTGAATCAGCTTTGGATCCGGCGCCCGCGGCGATGGTCGAAACCTACGTGATGCTGAAGCCCGAAAGCGAGTGGCGTGAAGGCGTGACCGCTCGCGATATCTGGGACGAAATCAATCAAGTGGCAACTTTGCCGGGCGTGACTCCTGCTTCGGCGCTACAGCCGATCGAGGGGCGAGTCGTGATGTTGCAATCGGGAATCAAGGCACCGATGGCGATCCGCATCTATGGCAACGAACTCGATGAGCTTGCCGACGCGGCAATGGATGTGGCGGTGGAACTGAAGAAGTCACCGTTGGTCAACGCGGGGACAGTCAATCCTGACATCGTGCTCGGTAAACCGTACGTCGAATTCACCGTCGACCGCGAAGCCGCATCGCGGTACGGACTCAACGCTTCGGAGGTCAACCAAGTCATTGAAACTGCACTGGGTGGCATGAACTTGATCAAGACCGTCGAGGGGCGAGAGCGTTATCCCGTGCGATTGCGATACAACCGTGATCTACGCGAGCAGATCGCCGGACTGAAACGTTTGCCAGTTGTCACGCATAGTGGCGCAGTCGTGCCGCTCGAAGAACTCGCCAAGCTGGAGACGACGTGGGGACCGGGCGCGATCAATAGTGAGAATGGCCGATTGGTCGCACACGTCGCGTTCATGACCAGCGGTGTGAAAGGGGATTTGGAGTCGATCGAAGCCATTGAACGGCAGCTTAGACAAGCTCAATCGGGAGAACCCAACTCCTCCACTCCCAACTCCCCCACTTTAAATCTTCCGGCCGGCTATTCGCTCGAGGCCGTCGGCAGCTTCCGAAATCAGATCGAAGCAAATCAACGATTGATGTGGATCATTCCGTTAGTCATCTGCATCAACTTGCTGTTGATCTACCTGGAGTTTCGTAATTTCCCGATCTCGCTTGCGGTGTTTTCAGGGATTCCAGTTGCGTTCGCGGGCGGCATGATCGCGGTCGCGACGATGGGCGTTGAACTCAACACCGCCGTTTGGGTTGGCTTTATCGCATTATTCGGTTTGGCCGTCGACGATGGTGTGGTGATGGCGACGTACATCCATCAACTGATGAAAAAGCGAGAGATCACTTCGATCGGTGACATCCGAAGCACGGTTTATGAAGCCGGATTGAAACGCATCCGGCCATGCATGATGACGACGGTAACCACGTTGGCGGCGTTGGTGCCTGTTCTGATCGCAACCGGACGCGGAGCCGATGTCGCACGAGCGATGGCGATTCCCGTCTTCGGCGGAATGCTCGCTGAACCGTTCAGCTCATTCATCGTCCCAACGCTGTACTGCGGTTATCTCGAACTCAAGATGCGTTTTGGTTTTCAAGACGAGCTTTTCCAAGAGGAAGAGAGAGGGGGAGCTGGGAGTGGGGGAGCTGGGAGAGAGGGAGTTGGGAGAGAGGGAGTTGGGAGCGATAGGCAATGAATCCAGCTCCCAGCTCCCAGCTCCCAGCTCCCAGCTCCCAGCTCCCAGCTCCCAGCTCCCAGCTCAAAACAGTGTCACTCATCCAATACCAACCACCTAACCAATCCACACCTTTTCCAACGGAGTTACCAATGAAACGTTATCTACTCTCAATCGCCTGCACGCTCGCCCTCTCGGTGTCGACGGTGGTCGCCCAAACGGCACACGATCATGCGGTGCCGGGCATGAACAAGACACAACCGGCGGTGGCGGTCGGTCCCAATCACGGCAGTATCAAATCAATGGGCGAGCTGCAGATTGAAACAGTCGTTTCACAAGCCGGCATTCAGCTTTTTGTCTATGACCGTACCGGTAAAGCGGTTGCGGTCGATCAAGGTCGCGGAGCGATTTCGGTTCGTGTGGAAGGAAACGCGAAACGCTATCGCTACAACCTATTGCCAGATGGCAAAGGATCTTTGACTACGCCGGTCAATCTTTCGCAACTCGCCGGCCGGCAAGTCGAGATGGACGTGCGTCTCGTCGGTATTGCCTCATCGGGTGGCGATACGGTTGCATTTACCGAAGTCGCAACGGTGCCGTTGAGCGAGACTCAACTGGCTGCAGCGGCCATCGCACGGCAAAAGATTTGTCCCGTCAGTGGTAAGCCGCTCGGCAGCATGGGTGATCCGGTCGCCGTCGACGTCAATGGTCAAACGGTCTACTTGTGCTGTGCTGGCTGCGTCAACGCGGTGAAATCGAATCCTGCGAAGTATGCGGCTGGACGTCCGCAGATTACGGTCACGACGGCAACGACAGCGGACGCGGCGGCGATCGCAAAGCAGAAGGTATGCCCGGTGATGGACGAACCGCTCGGTGGAATGGGGACACCAATCAAAGTCATGGTTGGCGACAAACCGATCTTTCTGTGTTGCAAGGGATGCATCAAGAAAGTGCAAGCCGAACCGGCAAAGTATCTGAAAATGGTATATGGCACTGAAGAGATGGGCAGTGCGGGAGTCGGGAGTGGGGGAAATTTCGTTTCCGCTGGGACTGAGGCAGTTCGAGAGGGCGTATTCAAAGTTTCTGCTGCCGACGCCCCTTTCATTGCTGCCCAAAAGATGTGCCCCGTCATGGATGAACCTCTCGCCGGCATGGGCGGCCCTTACAAGGTTAACGCGGCAGGCAAAGCGATCTACATCTGTTGCCCAGGTTGCGCCAAGAAGATTGCGGCTGACCCGGAGAAGTATTTGGCTGTCTTGCAATCACAAGGAGTCGAAGCTCCGGTCATTAAGTAGGGGAGCTGGGAGCTGGGAGCTGGGAGCTGGGAGCTGGGAGTGAGGGAGCAAATCGTTTTCCCGACTCCCGACTCCCGACTCCCAACTCCCAACTCCCAACTTGTCTTCGCGGGGGTGGTGTCGCGGCTGATTCACGCTTGTGTTGACGTCACCACGCCACCCCTGCCTTTTTGCCACCTCGGCGTTTTTACCCGCGGGGCGATTTTTCTACTCGGAGTATTTGCGAAAGACTTTCATCAGCTCTTCGATCTTTTCGGACCGTTGCTGCGGATCGCCGCTTTGGATCGCTTCGCTGACGCAGGATTGGATGTGTTGTTCCAACACGATCTGACCCACCTTGCTGAGTGCTCCCGTAGCGGCCGATAGCTGCATCAAAATATCGACGCAGTATTCTTCGTTGTCGATCATACGGCCGACCGCTTCGACTTGTCCGATGACACGTCGAAGTCGGTTGTTCAGCTTTTTCTTCTCGTCGTCTGAGAGCATTTCTATCCAGCTTGGTTTTCCCTTCGATCCGGGGGAGGCCCAGAAGAATCCCATTGTAGCTGGAAATGCAAATATTCGGCATCCCGTTACATCTTCATCCCCGACATGTTGTGCATGGGGGCCCTTTCGTAGGCGTTGGGATCGCCGAAACGTCGCACAATTTCAGCGAATACGCTGCCCTTCTCAATCGGTTCGTCGGTTTCCATCACCTTGTGATAAAGGTCTTCAGGGAGCACTCGCAGAGCGGTCATGAGCCCCATGATCGACATCGGCCAAGTCGCACGCATCCCTTGGACCTCGCGACGATCCCAGATCTTTTTCATCATCGCATCCGACATGTTCATGCTCTTCATTTCCTGTGGATACCCAGGCGTGTTGAAACCGGGATCGTCTCGTGACGCATCGACAGGGGGGCGGTTATGGATATTAGCTAGATACTTGTCCACCGAAGCGTTTTGGCGAATGCGTGGGCCGACCTGCCGCGTCATGTGGTTCATCATGTGGTGAACCATGTGGCAATGGAACATCCAGTCGCCGGGGTTGTTGGCGATGAATTCGAAATCGGAGGCTTGAGCGATCCCGATCAGCTCGGTGTTGCGAGGAATCCAGGCGGACTTGGGGATGCGAGCACCCTCATGCCCCGTCACCCAGAATGTGTGCCCGTGCAAGTGAACCGGATGATGTTGCATGGGAGAAAAGTCCATGATCCGAACTCGAACACGCTCGCCGTGCTTGACCACCAGCGGCGTCGTGTACGGACCGCTGCGTCCGTTGATCGTGTGCCAATTCCAATCCATCCGCCAACTATCCGCGATGGTTTGTTGGGGTTCGATGAAAAAGTTTTGGAAGATCAATCCGAAGTCACGATCAACTGGTGGGGCGAAGACCTTTTTCGGATGTACGATGAACCAACCCACGCTACCAAACGCTTCCTGCATCGGGACGTGTGAGTGGTAGAAGAATGTTCCCTCTTCGTGGACATCAAACTCATAGACAAACGACTTGCCGGGTTCAATCGGATTTTGAGTGAGCGTTTCGCTGCCATCGTATTGGACCGGCATCTCGAAGCCGTGCCAGTGAGTCGTGGTCGCTTCGGGCGATTCATTGGTGACGATGATGCGAACCCGATCACCCTGATTCACCTCGATCGTCGGCCCCGGCATACTCCCGTTGAAGCCATAAACGTTCATCTTGTAGCCCGGTAAGAATTCACGTTCGACCGCCATCGGTACGAGGTGAAACTCTTTTGCACCCCGTACCATTTTCCAGGGCAACTTCTCAAGATCAGGAGCAACAAACGGAGCCGGTCCGTCAGCGGCACTCCGAAAGCCAGGGACTAATTTGCCAAGGTAGTAGTCTGAATCGGGATCATTACCCCGGCTCGGTTTGAAGCGTGAAAAGCCGTCGTAGTCGGTGTCAGCATGTTGGGGCGTATGCGTTGCGGCGTTTTCCTGTGCAGACGCGTCCGTACGAAGTGCATTGGTGATCGCACCGGTGAATGCAGCGATCGAACTGGCTTTCAGGAAGTTGCGTCGCTTTTCTGGATTGGACATAGCAGTTATCTCTTTCGTCTCGTGTGTTGTGTCTCAGCCAATGGGACGCCTGGCTACTTCTCACGGAAACCTATACTCCTCATCTCCATCTTCTTCCTAGCGAGGCTTCGGCACCGCATCGATGTGGCCGGGCGGCGTCGGGCCGGGAGCTGCGGACAAGCCGTCTTGTAGCATGTAACCACGAACGAGCACCTCATTGACGCGAACCTCTTCGAGTTGTTGCACCCGCGTCAGTCGTGCGTCGAAGTACTCCATCTGGGCATCCAACACCGACGGCCAATCCACACGGTTTGCCTTGTAGCTGTCTAGCAATTCCCGGTAAGCCAATTCGGATTCGGGGACGATCACGCGTTCGTATTCGGTGGCGATTTGAAGTGCAGTCAGGTATCGCTGATACAAGTTTGCCATTTTTTGCTGCAACATCAGTTCCGTTCTCCGGATTTCTTCCTGTTGCCTGCAATAGTCCAACTGAGCCTGACGAATCGTTCCCTGGTTGCGGTCAAAAACAGGCAGCTCGATAGAGACGTTGGCGGACGCAACTGTTTCGTTGGCGTCGAAGTTATAGCCCGCTCCACCCTCGGCAACGATGTCTGGAATCCACTCCACCTGCTCGCGCCGCAGCGTGGTCTGGTCAGCCGCTAGTTTGGCACGTGCGGCAGCGAGTTCGGGGCTTTCGGCGAGCACCATGGATATCGCTTCTTGGTAGGAAATCGGGGGCCCTTGCGGCATCAGATCGCCCGACACCATTCCATCGGTCAGGTCAACTCCAACGAACGCAACGAGCTGGCGAAAGCTTTCGCGATAATGATTCTCTGCAGACAAAACGTCTAAACGCGAACGTTGTAGCTTGATGTTCGATCGGTGAACTTCCACGCGATTGGCTTGGCCTTGGTTGTAAAGTTCGCGAGCGGTAACAGCGGAATCCTCGGCGGACTTGAGCAGTTCTTTTCGAAGCTCAACGATCTCTTTCGCCGCGAGAGTTTGATAGAAGTGGATGCGTACGTCATTGCAGACGCGAAACTGTTGCGCCATCGCCAGGTGTTCGGACACGTGAGCGCGACGCATGTACTTTTCGCGACTCAATCGTAATTTTCCCGCGGTCACAATACGTTGTCTGAGTGTCATCCCCTGGAATTCGCCTGGCGAGTCTTTATCGTCTTCGGTATCGACTCCAATTTGTTCGCCGACGTAGTTTAGAACCGGGTTGGGATACAGTCCGGCTTGCAATGCTTTGGCCGTTTGTGCAGAGATCTGCAATCGTGATTGGCGAATCGTAGGATTGTGCTGAGCCGCGAGAGTTAGGAAGTCTTCGAGGTTGTAGCTTTGAACCTGATCATAAGCCGTGTATCCCTCTGAAATGATTTGGCCGTCAACATAGATCGGAGCGGGCGCGGACGGAAAGTCGGTACCGTCGAGTCTTACGTCAGGAAAAAGTGCCCCACTCGGGTCGAGTTGGTCGAGTCCATAGGGCGCCTCCGGTACGGGCGGTGGTGGAGTGAACCGGTGCCCGGTCGCTGAATGCATGCCGCCCGTGTGCGGCATTTGTGCCTGGACGGTCGCAGAAAGGATTCCGATCGTCGATGCGACGAACAGTCCGGACTTTAATAAAAAAGATTGCACTAAAATCACTCCCTCGATCTACGCAGCAGCCTTTGGAACTACTTTGAAAATCGGCAAGATACCTGCGCAGGGTATACCAAAATCGAACACTTGCCGCGACTTATCGAGATGCGTTCGGGTTCTGCGGGAGGTTTGACAGCGCTGGTCGAAAACCGACCAGATTGACTACGCTAGCTTGGCCGCCCGCAATCTCAACGCATTTGCGATCACGGACACACTGCTAAAACTCATTGCGGCCGCGGCGATCATCGGGCTGAGCAAGACGCCGAAGAACGGGTAGAGCAACCCAGCGGCAACGGGAATGCCCAACGCGTTGTAGATGAACGCAAAGAACAGGTTCTGGCGAATGTTGCTCATCGTCTTGCGACTCAGGTTGCTCGCCGCCGCGACGCCGCGCAGGTCGCCGCCGACGAGGGTCACGCCAGCGGATTCAATGGCGACGCCGGTGCCGGTTCCCATGGCGATCCCGACATTGGCTTCGGCGAGAGCGGGGGCGTCGTTGATTCCGTCACCGCACATCGCGACCGTCTTGCCGGACTCTTTCAGCTTGCGAACGAAGTCATGTTTGTCTTCGGGCGACACCCCAGCATGAAATTCATCGATGCCGAGTTTCGCCGCGACGGCTTTCGCAGTCGGCTCGGCGTCGCCGGTAAGCATCACGACTTTCAAACCGAGTTCATGGAGTGTCTTGAGTGCTGCTGGGGTGCTGTCTTTAATCGGATCCGAAATCGCCAAGATCGCTGCGAGTGAATGATCAATCGCCACAAACACGACGGTCGCACCTTCGGCTTGATGCGAGCCTGCTTTCTCGCGGCCCGCATCAATTCCGGTGATGTCCTGTTCGGCCAGCAACTCTGCCTTGCCGATTAAGACGCCGTGTTCGTTTACTATGCCGCGAACGCCACCACCCGTGGTGCTGGTGAAATCGGTAGCTTCGGCAAGTGTCAATTTATCTGCCTTGGCGCGGCGAACGACAGCTTGCGCGAGTGGATGTTCGCTTTGAGTTTCGACGGCGGCGGCTAGCGTTAACACATCGCTTTCGCTCCATTGCCCAAACGTCTCGATCGTGGTGACCTCGGGACGACCTTGCGTCAACGTACCGGTCTTATCGACGACGATCGTGTCGACCTTTTCCATTACCTCGAGAACTTCGGCGTTTTTAATGAGCACGCCTTCTTTTGCCCCACGTCCAACGCCGACCATGACCGACATCGGCGTCGCCAGTCCCAGTGCACATGGGCAGGCGATGATCAGAACGGCGACGGCCGCCACAAACGCGTGAGCTAGCTGGGGTTCGGGCCCAAACATCGCCCAACCGATGAACGCGACAATCGAGCAAACGATGACCGCTGGCACGAAGTAGCGTGCGACCACGTCAGCCAACTTTTGAATCGGTGCACGGCTGCGCTGCGCATCAGCTACCATTTGCACGATCCGGCTCAAGACGGTGTCGCCCCCAACGCCTACAGCTTCCATCACGAGTGCACCGGTTTGGTTCAGTGTTCCGCCGGTAATGTCGTCACCTTCGGACTTTTCAACCGGGATCGGTTCGCCAGTCAACATGGATTCGTCAATGCTGCTCGATCCGCTGACCACGCGACCATCAACAGGCACTTTCTCACCGGGCCGGACCCGCAGTCGGTCGCCTTTGTGAACGGCGTCCAAGCCGACCTCTTCTTCGCCGTCCTCCGTGATCCGTGTGGCAGTTTCGGGAGTGAGCTGCATCAATTCGCGGATTGCTCCGCCGGTTTGTTGACGTGCGCGAAGTTCTAAGACTTGACCCAGCAACACCAACGTGATGATCACGGCTGAGGCTTCGAAGTACAACGGCGGCATACCGTTTTCGAAAAACGCGGCAGGGATCAGACCGGGTAACAGCACCACGACCAAGCTGAATAGATACGCGGCCAACGTTCCCACTGCGATCAGCGAGAACATATTGAGGTTCATCGACCGAAAGGATTTGGCTCCGCGGACTAATAACGGCCATCCACACCAAAGCACAATTGGGGTGGCAAGAACCAGTTGCAGCCAGCCCATCGTGGTGCCCGATATCCAATCATGAACGGGCAAGCCCACCATCGGTCCCATCGCGATCAGCAGGAGTGGAACTGACAACGCCGTACCGATCCAAAACCGGCGTTTCATATCGGTGTATTGTTCGTCGTCGCCCTCGTCCGCCGCATTGACGAACTTGGGTTCCAAATCCATTCCACAAATCGGACAATCACCGGGGCCGACCTGCTCGATCTCGGGGTGCATCGGGCAGGTATAGATCGCGGTGGAGGAAGAAGTTGATGTGTTGGGAGATAGCGAGACGAGAGAGGATGGGGCCTGATTGCGCGGTTTGGTTGACGATCCACCACAGCAAGAGTGTTTGGTATTTTGCGTGCTCTGCTTCTCTCCCGCATTCCCAGACTCTCCCGCAGTCTTTGCTGCTTGCTTGGCGGCAAACGTGGCCAAAACGCCAGCAGGATCTGCTTCAAATTTCTTTTGGCAGCCCGCACTGCAGAAATAATACGACTGGCCCTCGTGTTCACTGTGGCGTGATTCGGCCAGATCAACGGTCATTCCGCAGACCGGATCGGTGGCAGTGGTTTGGGTAGAGGCCATGGGAATTCCTTCGCTGTCAGTTTGGCAATGTCCAATATACCCCAGGATGGTATGCAAGTTGCATTCCCAAATCGATGCGGCAACGGGGCCGCGACAAACCTTCCAATAAGGAGAAAAACGAATGAGTACTGCAACCGCATCCAAACAGGAGTGCATTCAAAATTGCCAAGAGTGTCAAACGACCTGCGCTAATAAGCTGACCAGTCATTGTCTCGTTGAAGGTGGCAAACATGTCGAACAAACGCACGTGAAATTAATGCTCGACTGCATCGCTGCGTGCAGCGCGTGCGTCGATTTCATGAGCCGCAACAGCGATCATCATGCCCAGTACTGCCAAGCCTGTGCTGAAATCTGCAAAGCGTGTGCAGACAGTTGTGAAAAGGTTGGCGGAATGGACGAATGCGTCGAATGTTGCCGCAAATGCCACGAAAGCTGTTCGGCGATGGCCGCGTAAACAACGCCGCCAGCGTGCTTTCTGGCATCGATCGAATGCTAGGTTCCGGTCGCGACCTCCTCACCCTCACACGATCGGGTGGATTGGACGGTTGAGGCCGGTTTTTTTGTGCGCGTTTCGGACGGGTGAGTCCCGTTTGCATCGTTTCGATCTGCTGCTCGGTTGATCCAATGCCACTTTCCGCCGAAACTAAGCGAAGGGGCGGGGGTTTAAGTAGATTCTATTGACGTTCGTGATGGATCGAGACGACAGTGGCCGGCAGCTCAGACACATCGAATCAATCGCAGTCGCCTGTTCAGGAATTACTGAAAAAGGCGCGGGATGAAGGATCGCATTCACTCGGAGAATTGTTGCAGTTGTATCGCAACTATTTAACCGTGTTGGCGACAACGCAGCTCGACAGTCGGTTACGGCGGCGGATGAACCCATCGGATCTGGTCCAAGAGACGATGTTGGGGGCCCATCGCGATTTCGCCTCGTTTCGCGGGGGCAGCGAACAGGAACTGTTGGCTTGGCTGCGGCAGATTTTGGTGAATTGCCTTCGCACGGCGATCGACACGCATTTTCACGCACAGAAACGCGACATGCGGCGTGAGATTTCTATCGAGGGGGTCAGTCAAGCGTTGGATAACAGCGCCGCTAATTTCGTGAACGTGTTGGCCGATCGTGGACCTTCACCGAGCGAACCGATGCGTCGTCGCGAGCGTGCTGTTGAGTTAGCCAACCAGCTTGCGAAACTCAGGCCACAATATCGCGATGTGATCGTGCTGCGCAATTTACAGGGGCTGTCGTTTGACGAAATCGCCTCGCGACTCGACCGGAAACCCGGCACGGTGCGGATGCTGTGGTTGCGCGCGATGGATAAGTTCAAAGAGTCTTATGAGGCAGATTCTTGAACGAGATGGATTTCTCTTCGATCTCGGATTTAAGTATCGAGCCGGCAACGACGGGTGGGTTGTCGTTGCAGCAGAAACAACGACTCACGTTTTTGCTCGATCAATATCTGATTGCCCTCGAGTCCGGTGCTCCGCCTTCGATCGACGATCTTGCGATTGAAGACCCCGATCTAGTCGCACCTCTGCGGTCGTACATCACAGGATTGGAAGACCTGCATCACATCGCGGCGGGCTTTGTTCCTCAAGGCCAAGTGGATAATGCGGAGGCGAGTGAAACGTCCGAAAAAATACTCGGTGATTTTCGGTTGCTCGAAGAAATCGGCCGGGGCGGAATGGGCGTGGTATATCGAGCCCAGCAAATCTCGCTCGGTCGAATCGTGGCGATCAAGTTGCTGCCTTTTGCATCGGTATTGGATGCGCGACAGATCGCGCGTTTCAATAACGAGGCTCAAGCTGCTGCGCAATTGCACCATCCCAACATCGTCCCGGTTTACACGGTCGGTTCGGTTCGCGGCGTCCACTACTACGCGATGCAGTTCATTGATGGTCAGTCATTTGATGAAGTCATTGCAAATCAGAATGAACGCGGTTCGTTGCCCGAGATCAACGATGTCGTTGCGGTCGGCATACAGATCGCAGACGCACTTCACGTGGCGCATCAATTCGGCGTGATTCATCGCGATATCAAACCGTCCAACGTGATGCTCGATCGGGATGGAAAGGTGTGGGTGACCGATTTCGGATTGGCCCGTTGCCAGTCCGATGCAACACTGACGAAGACAGGTGATATTGTTGGAACGATGCGGTACATGAGTCCTGAGCAGGCTCGTGGTGAATCCGCCATCGTCGACGGGCGAACCGATGTTTATTCGCTCGGTGCGACTTTGTACGAAATGCTGTGTTTGCAACCGGCGTTTGATGGTGGCGACGCACCAGCCATTCTGAGGCACGTCGACGAGCGAAACGCTCCGCTTTTGCGTACGGTACGGCCTGACGTACCCCGTGATTTGGAAACGGTCATCGCCAAAGCGATGGCCAAAACCCGCGATGGAAGATACGACACCGCAGCGGATTTCGCCGTCGATTTACGGCATGTGCTCGCCGGCGAACCAACGATCGCGCGACCGCCAACGTTGGTGGATCGTTTGTCTCAATGGGCCGTTCGGCATCGACGGATCGTCACTCTGACGCTCGCCGTGATCGTGGTCGCGCTAATCGGTTTGTCGGTCAGCAACGCTCTCATTTCGGCGGCAAAACGAGAGTCGGACATGAACGCGATGCGGGCGGCCAACAGCGACAGACTCTCTCGCGCGGCGGTGGATCGTTTGGGTGCGCAGATGGCGGAACTGCTCGCCGACGTTCCCGGTGCCGATTCGGTACGGCGTCAATTGCTGCAGGAAACGCTTGCCTACTATGAAGACTTTGCCAACCAAGCCAGCGACGATCCAGGTTTGATGCATGACCTTGCGATCACGTACGGAAAGATCGGATCGATCCAAAGCGAAGTCGGCTCGATGGATGAAGCGGTTGCGTCTTTGGAAAGATCGCGGCAGTTATTCGAGAGGCGACTCGCCGCTGATCCATCGGATCGAACGCGGCAGCACGAATTGGCTACGGGTGAAAACAATCTCGCATTGGCATTGGAACAAGCAGGACGATACGAGGCGGCGATGAGTCGATATCTGTCGGCAATCGAACGTGAAGAAAAATTGATTGCCGATGATCCGAGCGACATCGACGCGACGTTGAGTCTGTCGTTATCGCTGAACAATCTCGGTTTGCTGTTGGGGAAGGCCAAACAGTTTGAGCAAGCCGAATCGGTGTATCGCCGAAGTATTGAGTTGGCAGAGTCAATCGATGAGGAGAGTCGGACGCCGACGTTGGAGCATCAGTTGGCATCCGCGTATCAGAATCTCTCGGGCTTGTTGATGAAAAGCGATCCATCGCGAGCGGTTCACTATGCTCAGACGGCACTTCAAAATCAGATGAAGGATTTGAGTGCGGATCCGAGTAATCCGAAAACAGCGAGCAGGGTCGCGCTAACGTTAAACAGTCTTGGCGCCGCCCAATCGGAGGCGGGTGACATGGATGCGTCGATCGATTCGTATCAACAAGCCATCAGCCTCCAGTCTCAGCTGCTTGATCGATGGCCGGACCAATTGTCGTATCAACGCGATATCGCTGTGACGCAAAACAATTATGGGATGGCGTTGGTCAATCGCAAGCGTTTTGACGAAGCCCGTGATGCGTTCAAGCAATCGTTGGCGTTTCAAATTTCGCTCGCGGACTTGTTTACCAGCGACGCTGATTTGCAGAGCACGTTGGGAGGCGTGTACAACAATTTGGGCTTCGTGCAGGAACAGCTCGGTGAAGCTGAAAACGCGATGGGGTCCTATCGATCGGCGGTTATACATCAGTCACTCGCCCACAACGCCGCGCCGGAAGTTCCACAGTACCGAGAGTTCCTGAGCAAACACTACTTCAACCACGCAAAATTGCTCAGTCAGGCCGGTCGGGTTTCCGAGGCGATTGACAAGGCGATGCAGCGACGAGCCCTGTGGGAGGGAAATGGGGAGCGGTTGGCTGGCGTGGTGGATGAATTGCTTGCAATTGCCGAGCGAATTCCCGCGGGCGGATCGTCCGATGCGAGTCATGCTGATATGCGAGCTGACTGTCTTGAGTCTGCCAAGGAAACGCTGCAAATGGCCATCGATGCGGGCTTCGATCCTCCAGAAGAGTTGCTCGATCGTCCAGTGTACGAGTCATTGCGTTCACCGTTTCGGCTGGACCGAAAGAAGTGAATTAAACTAAGATCAGCGTCCAGGATATTTTCCATCGAAGGTTTTTCGATTCCGTCAACGATTGCAGATTTTGAACAGACGAAATCAACGCAACAGGAATTCGCACAAGCTCCAACGCGTCTTGCGTCCCGAGCCTTTGGAAACTCGCGCACTGATGTCAGCGGACTTTCTGGCGATGCCAGACTTCGGGCATGACATCCAGCAGCCCCCGGCGGTTCATGACACCCTGGAGACGGCTGTGCCTCGTTTGTCGGATGACTCGATCACCGAACGCGTTCCCAACGCACGCCCGGTAGATTTCGGCAGTTCGGACATTCGGGGGCGATTGGTCGTCGAGTTCTCGGAATCACGTTCGGACGTGGTTCCAAGGCTTCGGGTCGGGGTGCTTAGCCGATCCGATCGTCCGATCTCGAAACCAGCGTCGTTCACGCGAGGTGACCTCTCCCGTGATCGTGCTGATAAGCCGGCATGGGAGAAGGTTGCAACGATTCGTTTGTCGGAAATCAAAGGAATCGATGGTCGAGAATCTAAGGATCGAAACGTGCTGGATGGGGTCACGCAGGACCGTGCTCCCATTGAGGGAGACCCGTTTGATCCGTTGACCGCGAACCATATCCCGATTCGTCTCGTTTCCTTGTCTGATCTCGGTCTGACATTGCCAGGCCTGACTCAGCGTGGTTCGGATGGTCGAAATCCGATCGGTGGTGGCGCTCAATGGGAAGCTGTGTTGGCGACGACGAGCCTGAGTTCCTGGGACACAGCCAGTTCAACGTCGGCCGATGATTTGCTCGAACGGGCAATTAGCACCATCGCTCGCGACCATGCTCAAGCGAGTGTCACGTCAGCGGCGTCAATACCGAGCCAATCAGGGCGTGCGTTTTCGATGAGTCTTCAAGCTGGCAATCAAGAGAGGTCGGATGCGGCTTCCCTGCTATCGCCTCCGTTGAATGAAGGCGGGATGATCGAGATTGAATCTCTGCGTGGTGCCGACGCTCCCATCGTCACTCCTGCTGAATCCGAAGATGAAGAGTGGCGGATTGAACGATCCACAATTGAACGATTGACGGAGACGGCTCAGGCCGACGTGGATGCCGATATCGCGGAAGCGTCCTCGAATTCCATCATCGATGAATCGGGAAACGGAGGGTTGATTGCGATCTCGCTGGGTGCGTTGCCGCGATCGGCGACTGCGTCTCATGGTCAGCCGATTGATGTCCAGCTCGATCCGAGCATTGGGCACTTTCGCAGTTTTCAATTGGCTGCGTCGCCGGGTCACGATCGTGAATCACTCACTCCAGTCGACTTCTTAGCCATGGCTCGAAGTGGACTTGAGGCAGAAAGTGAAGGTGTTGGCACCGTGCAGCCGGTTGGCCTGTCTTCGGTTGCGTATGCCGGCGTTGTCTTTGTGAGCGGTGTCGTGTTGACGGTGGAGTTGCGTGGTCGCAAGTCAGACGATTCGATCGAGCAGGGTGACGATCAAATCGATTCGTAATCTCCGAGCGATCAACCGTTCTTGTTTTCGCTGGCGCCTCTTCGGTACTCAGCTGGTGATTTGCCGTACCAGCGTTTGAACGCGTTGCTGAACGACGACGGCGATTCGTAGCCTACTAAGGTCGCGATATTGGCAATCTCAATGGGACTTTCTCGCAGGAGTTCGCAAGCGTTCTGCATGCGAATCTCGGTCAGGTATTGCAACGGTGGCGTGCCGACCAAATTGCGAAAACGTTCCGAGAAAGCAGACTTCGAAACATTCGCCATCTTTGCCATTTTGGGAACGGTCCACGGTGCACCCAAAGATTGCACGAGTTCCTTCAGCACGGGCCCTACAGTGGCATCGGTCACGGCGTGTTTGAGGTGATTGGTGCCACGATTGTCGTTTGAGCCGTGTGTGAGCTCAACGGATAGCGTCTTAATGAAGATCAGTTCAGCAAGTTTACGCACCGTCAGTTGCCAACCGTATTCAGCTTCTCGTTTCACGCCGGACAGCAAGTCAAGAAGCGGGACGCATGAGCGGAGTTCGGATTCAGCGCGATGATTTAAATGAACAATCTCGGGCAGGCCGATCGAGAGGGGGTTCTGTTTCAATTCACGCAACGAGAACTGCGCGTAGAGCATGGCCGTGGATTCGGTACCGGCGGGCACATGCCATGTCGGGTCGCTCATCCGTTCGGCAACCGGTTCGGCGGCACAATCGAGGCTGTGCAGCATGCGGTGGGCGGTCCCCCGGGTAGTGATCAAATGATCGCCCGCTCGCACGCGAATCGGTTCTGCCCCGGGGGCATCGGGAACGAACCAGCCACCACCCTGGGTGAAGACGTACATGCTGACCACGTCATCGGGAACTTGCAGTCCCCAGTGAGCAGGAAACGTCCATTCGACCGCGTTCCATTGTGGAAGATAGAGTTTTTCCAGTAGCTCGGCGATCGGATCGGGGTGAAAGAGACTCATGGAATGATGAGATCTCGCAGTCGATTTCACTTGGGGCTGCGGGAGTGGTTGCATCTCTGCCAAGTGGAGCGACGATGTGGAGTCAATGCTGATCACGTGGATACACCTTGGATTGCGACTGAAACTCGAGAAGCGAAAAGAATTTTTGTCAGAGATACGAGAAGAGCTCCGGATGAACTTGCATCAGACTGATGCAACACCGGACGTCGCCCTAAGTTTTGTTGGTTTCTTTGGAGTTCAGCTCGTATATCTCATTGAATTGTGTTGACGTCGACGAGTGCCTGGAAAGAGGCCGCTCAATCGAGTGGTAGCGGTTGTTCGCAAATCCGACGCACCGCCGTCAATGAGTAGGGAGGAAGATGCCGCGGTGTTGTCACAGTCCGTCAAAAAATATTTACTTTTTATGTGAGTGCGATTGTCTGTGATCTGGCTTCGATTGAGTAATGAAAACTCGATTCATCAGCGCATGCAAACGAAAGTTGAGATGGGTATGAATGCGAATTTTGGAACCAACCGAGCGTAACCTTTTGCGACTCTTGGAGTTTTACGACCCGAGGTTAAGTCCGTGTCCGCCATACCAGTACGATTGAGATGAAGTTCAAATTCACAAACCCTGCTTTGGTTAATCGTGTCCTCGCAACGCTACTTGTGACGGTGTCGATCGCGACCGTGTCGTATGCCCAACCGGGGCGTAATGGCCGTAACGATATTGGACCGGGGAAGTCGATAGAGTCCGACCGAGGCTTTCTCTTTGTCGATGCAGTCTATCTATCACCCCCGTACACGATCGAATTCGAAGAAGATTCGATATGCATCAATGGTGAGAAGTACACGGCGGACTCGTTTGACCTGAGTGGCTACTCGAATCGCGGTCGCGGCATGCGAGGTGGCGGATTTCGGGGGATGAGCTTCCGCGGTGGCGATCGATTCCGCAATGAAGAAATGCAGGAGTCGGCCACGTTCAATCTGTTGTGGGCGGCGTCACGTGACTTCAGTATGCTTAGTGCAGGAGCGATTGTTGTCCTCAAAAGCGAAGCCCCGCCGATGGTGGTGTGGCCTAGCCAGCATGGTTTTGAACTTTTGGAGTCGCTGCTTGCGACATCGTCCAATGCGAAACGCTCAGCCGATCTTCCCGATGCTGTGAGATCGTCGGCGGATCAAGAGACATGGAGGCATTTAGTCGCCAATTTTCATTCGACACCGGACTTTGTCGAGCGGGCCACCAAGTTGACCGAGGAATTGAACGCGATCGAACTCAATGCGGAACGTCAATTCGCCGCGGTGCAGTTGAGCCAACGCATCAGCTATCCGTTGACAATGTTTGCGATCGTGTTGGTGGTCATCGCGGTCGGACATTTGCTCAGCAACGCTGCACAAGCGAATCTGGATAGCGACGATCCGAAGGTGAAGCAAACGATCAAGAAGTCAACGATTAGCTCGCTGGTGATTCTGGGGATGATGTCGGTGATCGATTTGGTTTGGACTTTGATCGCGCACCAAAGCGGATCGATGCGGGAGATGAATCCATTGGGAAGTCGGCTGATCGCTGACCCGATCCAGTTGATCGCCTTCAAAATCGTGGTGACATCGATTTCGATCGGACTGCTGTTCTGGTTAAGAGAATTGCCATTGGCTCGAAAGGCGATCTGGTGGTGCTGCTTGGTGCTCACACTGTTGACGGCGCGGTGGGTGACGTTTCAGTCGCTCTTTGCCTGATCGAAATGGGGGCTGCGGGTGACGATCACGCGGTGATTCCGGAGGTGAATTCCGTTGTCCGCGTGCCGGAATTGCTGATTGATGGCACGAATTCAAACTTTTTTAGTGACGTTTGATGTGCGTTATCTTCCTTAAGCAGTGAGGACATTTACAACTCTTCGCCTTTTCGATGAGGCGAGCTTTCAAGGAGGATTCGGCATGTTGGTGTTATCACGGAAGATCGGCGACAAAATTTTGATCGGCAACGATATCAAAATCATTGTGACCAAGATTTCGCTCAATCGGGTGCGCATCGCGATCGATGCACCATCCGAGATGGTGATCATGCGAGGGGAGCTGTCTGAGGCACTGCAGGAATGTTTTTCATTCCCGGTAGACGACGCTCCGGCAGCGTTGTCACTGGATAAGACCGCAGTAGGTGCGATGGCGAACTAGATGCGATCGACTTGTTGTTGAGCTAGCCGTCGTTACGCTTGGGCATCCAGAAAAGCTCCTTTGCGCATCTGGCTTGTGCTGATGCCATTTTGTTCGAAGATCTGATTGATCGTTTGTCGGACTTGTCGGTGGTTGCGATGCGATCCGTTTTCCGTTTGCTCGGACGTTTCCGAGGTCGCTGATTCAGTATTCGACTGCGATTGTGTCAGTGCGGACGTGATTTGTTCAATCACCGTCGCACGAGTTTCTTCGTCCACTCCATTGGATTGAAGTTGTTCATCGATTTTGCTCGTCAGGTCATCGAGTGAAGGTGGGCCTTCGGGGCGTTCACCGCCACCTGCTCCACCGGGGCGGCCACCTGGCGGCGGACCCTGGGGGCGTTGGCCTTCTTGTGTCCCAGCGGTCCGAGCCGACCCACTGTTTCCTGTAACGTTGGCGCGAAAAGTTTGTGCCGCGAAAGCTGACGTTCCACCGGACGCAGATGCAACGGACGCTGTACTCATGATCGATCACCGCGGTTCACGAGATGTTGATTGTGTCGTTCCCTTTAAACGGGAATATCGGACACAATCGATTCGCGGTGGGATGTTTCATCGTGCAGTTTGGTATCGATGTTCTCAAGTTTGAAGTGAGAACGCGTACGTGATTCATGTTTGTCGCACACCGTTTCGCGTTGGTTACCGAGCTTGCGACTTTGTGTCTGCTCTAGAGAATCGGCGGACGCAGCGTGTTGTGTTCGAAGCGGTACATGACCATGTCAACGTGCTCGGCGCGGAGCGGGCCGATGAATCCCTCGTCGCGTTTGCGTGGTTGAGGGTTCTCGCTCGCAGGCACTGGTGCCACAAACTGATCAGTGGGATCAGGGCCGGCGACAGGGGCTGTCTCAAGTTCAATCGCACCTTCGTTGAGACGAACTGCTTGCAGGTCGATGTTGGGAGATGTCAGACAGGACGAATTCGACGTGGACTGTACTTGGATGTCAAGAAGGTTTCCGTCGCTGCTGTCAATCGGTTGGAGTGAAAACACAAACGCGGTTACCGTACCGGATGCTTCGTCAACGTTGGCGATGACGGAGGCTTTATCATTCCAGATCTCGCCGGGACGAATGTCTTCTTGCTGAATCTGCAACTCAGCGGGATCAAATTGAAACCGAATTTCGGCGGCTCTTAAATTCACGGCTTCATTAACTTGAATGGCCGCGGAATAGGAGTCCGATTGAACCGGGGCGAGGGGGCCCATCGTAACGCTGGCCAATAGTCGCCGACATTCCAATCGCTCTGAAATCAGCCTGCGTCGCACTCTGGCCATCCTGGCACCTATCGTTGTTTCATGCTATTCGTTCCACTGCTTTCGCAATGAACGCCCTCAGTGGCGATGAGATGGAGTAACCAACAGAGAGCTCTAATGTCAACGTCATTGCCCCAGTAGTGGACAGAAACACGTGAGGCATGGATCGTAACGAAAGCGGTGCGGCAGTTTCACAAGCGAGCGATCATTGACCCGCGAATGTTTAGAACAGGCTGTTCGCAAAGACCTCGTCGACTGCTGCCGTGTCATCGTTCTCGTCTTTGTTGGGAGCAGCTTGACTCGCAGTCACGTTGGACGATGGCGTTACGTCGTCAGCCGATTCGAGTTCCGCGAGTGGTTCGGAGGCGGCGACGCGTTGGGATGACGCGATACGTTCGGATGGGAGAGGTTCCGACGCGGCAGTTTCCGTGGACGAAGTTGTGTCGGTGGTGTTGCTAGCAATAGCCACTGTTGTCGCGGTGGTGCTGGCCTCGGCGTCGGCGTTGATTTGAGAGATCGAATCGTTCCAGGAGGTGGAACCGACCGGCATCACCAACGCCGTGTGCAGGCGGTTGTAGAGAAATTGAGGAAGTAATCCCAGTTCGCGAAAGTTTTGATCTTCGAGTGATCCGCCTTCGGACAATGAGACCGTGAGTTCGTTGGTGCCGCCGTCGATGTAGGCAACCGGTTGGGTTTGAATGATCCGGTACGATCCGGCTGCCACCTGCGTGAACTCAAAACTGCCGTCCGACGCGGTCGTGGTTTGTCGTTCGGCACCCGTGGTTGCGTTGACGAGCGTGATCGTGACACCCGGAATGCCTTCGGCCGTATCAACATTGCTGTCATTGTTTGCGTCGGCATAAACGAATCCTGAGATGGTATCGCTGCCTGTTGCATCGCCGGCGATGGTAATCAAACCGTCTGTCGCATCCGATCCGGCAACCGGTGTGGGCGTTGCAGAAATCTGTCCTTCGTTCAACGAAACCAGCGTCAGATCGAGAGTCGTGGTGCTGTCTACGACGGCGTTGCTGGCGATGGAAAAGGGCAGCAGCACAAGACTGCCAGAGATTCCTGACAGTTCACTTGACGACGCGATAAAGATGACTACTGTTCCATTCGCATCATCGACGTTAGCGGTGATCTGAGCGTCGGTGCCGGTTCCCCACACGCTTCCCAAAGTGATCGCGTCGGGATCAAGATCGAGTACCGAAGTGTCGTAACTGAGACGAATCTCGGCCGCACGCACGCCAGACGCTGTGTCAATGTTCACTGGTGCCGAGACGATTGCCGCAGGTGCTGCGGAAAGGTCGTCTGGAATGTCGACGGCGGCGAGTAGACGCCGGTCTTCATAGGTTTGAAACGAGAGGCGACGAGAAAGAGAAGATTTCATAAAGGCGGCTGGAATTGAGTTCGGGGCATCGCAAACTATCCTCGCGAAGACACGGAAAGGATAGTCTGATTTCTAAGAAGGAAACCCCCTCGGGGATGTCACACTCAACGATAATTCCAAGTCGTTGCGCCGAAAAAATATTCTCGAAAAATATTGAATGCCGTGTGACGAAATCAGCTCATACTCCGTCTTAGTCACAGGGGTCGGGCTAAGGCCATACAGTTGTCGCAAAGGATCATGCGGCAAAGACTCATTTGCAGGGATGACACATTTGCTTCGTCTCCGACTTTGGTCGGAAAAGGTCCAAGGTATATGAAACCAGCCGTACAGCGTTTGCTTTCCAGATTTACTAGCAAGAAAAAACGTTCCCCCCGCTACCAATCCCGCTCCTCGGTTTCAAACGATCGACGATTAACGCTCGAATCGCTTGAGTCCCGTCGTGTTTTGGCGGCGACAATCGCTTCGTTCACTCCCACTTCCTCTGGGTTTACCGCGGAGCTGAGTGAACAAATCAGCACGCAAAACCTCAGCCTGTATGATACTGAAGGTGGTGTCGCCGGCGCGGCGGACGTAACCCTGCAAGGGGCCACGACAGGCAGCGTTCGCGGATCCCTCGTGGTCAACGGCACAACCGTTACATTCATTGCATCGGGCGGACCGCTTGCTGCGGACACCTATACCGCAACGCTGCGTAGTGCGAGCGATGCGTTTACGGACCTCGCCGATGGTGAGCTCCTCGATGGAGACAATGACGGTACCGCTGGTGGCAACTTCGTAACGACCTTCACCGTTTCGAATAATTCATCGTTGGTGGTGGGGTTGCCTGACGTCGTTCGGGGGCCTAGCCAAGCGGTTCAGGTTCCCGCTAACGGCAGCGGCGTGGGGCTGCCGGCTGGACTGCCGATTCAATTAAGCGACGCCGACGGAGTTACCTCGGTCACACTGACGATTCAGTACGATCCTAATGTGCTCGATGTCACGGGCGTGCAACTCGGAGCGGACGCACCAACGGGCAGCCAAGTCGAAGCGAATTTGGACACGCCTGGTGTGATCACCATTTCGTTCTTCAGCCTCACGCCGATGGAGGCGGGGCAGGCGGACATCGTTGACATCATCGCGTCGATACCGGAAGACGCCCCCTATGGAACGGTTCAGACGCTGCAAATCAGTTCGGTTGAGGTCAATGCCGGTGACCTGACCGCCACCACCGATGACGCGATTCAAGTTGTTGCCTTCCCCGGGGACGTCAACGCAAACCGACGTTATGACGCCGAAGACGCACGGTTGGTCGCGCGCGTCGGTATCGGTCTCGATTCGGGATTTGTCGCCAATAGCTCAACCAGTGTGGCGGCGGCAAACGTTCCATTCGCAGCCATCGACCCGGTGTTGCTCGGTGATGTAACCGGGGTTGATGGACTCAGCCCACTCGACGCCAGCGACTTGCTCAGACGAGTCGTCGGGCTGTCGACGCCCAATATCCCGAGTCTGCCCGACGCGCAGGCCCCGACCAACGTGACTCTGTCGAGCTCGACGGTGGCTGAGGATCTTGCGATCGGATCGACGGTCGGAACCTTCACGACGGCCGATCCCGATACAAGTGATACGCACACTTATTCGTTAGTGGCCGGTACCGGTGATACCGACAACGACGCATTTACCATTTCGGGCAACACGTTGCTCACGGCGGAAGTGTTCGACGCATCGGTTCAGGACAGCTACACAATTCGCGTTCGCACCACGGACTCGACCGGTCGCACGTTTGAGCGAGTCTTCACGCTATCGGTAACGGACGCGAACGTCGCGCCGACCGCGATTTCACTCAGCGACCAATCCATCACGGAGAATGAGGCGGCTGGTACCGCTGTCGGGACATTGTCCACGACCGATAGCAACGTGAATGATACGTTCACCTACAGTCTCGTTTCGGTCGATGGCAGCACGTCCGACACCACCTTCGCGATTTCAGGCAGTTCTTTAGTCGCAACCGGCTCACTCGATTTTGAAACCAAGAGCAGTTACACCGTCGTTATTCGCAGCACCGATCAAGACGGATTGTCGGTCGATCAGACTTTCACCATTTCAGTGCTCAACGCCAACGAATCTCCGACCGCGCTGACGCTCAGTAACAACGCGATCGCGAATGCTTCGGCTGCGGGAACCGTTGTGGGAACGCTGTCGACGACCGACGTGGATGCGTCCGATACGTTTACCTATTCGCTCGTATCTGGAACTGGTGATACCGACAATGATTCGTTCACGGTTGTTGGCGACGAACTGCGCGCCGACACCACGATCGACTTCAGTTCGCAGACCAGCTACAGCGTTCGGGTGCGAACAACCGATGCGGCAGGTGAAACGTTTGAACAGACATTTACGATCGTTCAAAGTGACGCCGGACCGACCGCGTTGTCGCTGAGTGATGCCACAATCGCTGAGAACGGAGCTGACGGAAATGTCGTCGGTACGTTTACTACAACGGACCCGACGTCGGGCGATACGTTCACATACACGTTAGTGTCTGGTGACGGCGATGACGATAACGCGAAATTTGTGATCTCGGGTGCGCAGTTGCAAACGGTTGCGTCTCTTGATGCTGAAACCGATGGGACACTCAGTGTTCGAGTCCGCAGCACCGATTCGACAGGCGAGTTCATCGAAGAAACGTTTACGATTACCGTTACGAGCATCAATGAAGCTCCGACGACGATTACCCTGTCGGGAACAAACGTCGCCAGCGGCCAGCCCAGCGGCACGGTAGTCGGATCGTTGGGAACGGACGACCCGGATGTAGGCGATACGATTACCTATTCATTCGTTACAGGCACTGGAGACACAGACAATGCTTCGTTCGTGATTTCGGGCGATCAAGTGGTGACGGCGTTCACGGCGAACCAGCAAACACAGGCGTCGTACACGATTCGTGTTCTTGCCCAAGACTCGCAAGGGTTAGCGACGCAGCAGTCGTTCACCATCACCGTTTCTGAAACCAATGTCGCACCGACAGACATCTCGCTCAGTAACGCGACCGTTGACGAGAATGTTGATGTCGGAACGGTGGTCGGCACGCTTAGCACGACGGATGCCAATTCGAGCGACACGTTCACTTATGAGTTTGTCAGTGGCGAAGGTGACGCCGACAACGACTCGTTCGCGATTGACGGCAGCAATCTTGTGACGGCGACGACGCTCGATTTCGAATCCAAGTCGTCCTACACCGTTCGTGTCCAAAGCAGCGATCCGTTCGGGTTGGTGGTTGTCGAAACGTTTACGATTACGGTCAACGACGTGAATGACGCGCCGACTGAGACTACGATCGATAATAGCAGCGTCGCCGAAGACGCAGTTATCGGTTCCGTTGTGGGGGCATTTAGCACGACCGACGATGATGCTTCAGATACATTTACGTATGCGCTCGTCAGCGGAGAAGGCGACACCGACAATGCTTCGTTTGCAGTCGACGGTAGCAACCTCGTGACGGCAACCACGCTCGATTTCGAGACTCAGTCGTCCTACTCGATTCGCGTACAGACGACCGACGCTGCAGGGGCATCGATCGAGCAAGTCTTCACCTTTACGGTGACCGACGTAAACGATGCACCTACGGCCATCACCCTAGACAGTACCAGCGTGGATGAGAATGCAGCTGTTGGTACCGCGGTGGGCGAATTCAGTACTACCGACGCTGATGCGTCCGACACGTTCACGTATTCACTCGTTAGCGGTGATGGTGACGACGACAACGGAGCGTTTGCGATCGACGGCGGTAATCTTGTGACGGCGACCACGTTTGATTTTGCAACAAAATCTTCGTACACGGTTCGGGTGCAAAGCACCGACGCTGCGGGCGCCTCGATCGAGCAAGTGTTTACGATTTCAGTCACACAAGGCAATCAAACACCTACGGCGATCACGATCGACAATAGCAGCATTTCCGAAAATTCAGCGGTCGGCAGTGTTGTCGGCGGCTTAACCACCACGGATCCGGATTCATCCGACACGTTCACGTATTCGCTCGTCGCTGGCGAAGGAGACACGGACAACGATTCGTTTGCAATCGACGGCAGTAACCTGGTGACGGCGGAGACGCTGGACTTCGAAACCCAGTCGTCGTATTCAGTCCGTGTGAGGACGACTGACTCCGCGGGTGCATCGTTCGAGCAAGTGTTGTCGATCACGGTGACGGACGTCAACGACGCGCCAACGGCGATTGCTTTGGATAACAGTGACGTTTCCGAAGACGCATCAGTCGGAACCGTTGTGGGTGAGTTGAGCACGACTGATGAGGATGCATCGGATACGTTTACGTACTCCCTCATCGATGGCGAAGGCGACACCGATAATGCTTCGTTCGCAATCGACGGCAGCAATCTCGTGACGGCGACGACGCTGGATTTCGAAACTCAGTCGTCGTATTCGGTTCGTGTGCAGACCGTCGACGCGGCAGGGGCATCGTTTGAGCAAGTCCTGACGATTACGGTGACGGACGTCAACGACGCACCAACGGCGATCACTTTGGATAATAGTGCGGTTGATGAGAATGCGACGTTCGGAACTGTGGTGGGCGGTTTTAGTACAACCGATGCCGACGTGTCGGACACGTTCACGTATTCACTCATCAGCGGTGATGGTGACGACGACAACGGATCATTTGCGATCGACGGCGGTAATCTTGTGACAGCGACCACGTTTGATTTTGCAGCAAAATCTTCGTACACGGTTCGGGTGCAAAGCACCGACGCCTCGGGTGCATCGATCGAGCAAGTCTTTGCGATTTCAATCACACAAGGCAATTCAGCACCTACGGCGATTGCGATCGACAATAGCAGTGTTGCTGAGGACTCGGCGGTCGGCAGTGTTGTTGGTGGCCTGAGTACCACGGACGCGGATGCGTCCGACACATTCACGTACTCACTCGTCGCTGGCGAGGGAGACACGGACAACGATTCGTTTGCAATCGACGACAGTAACCTTGTCACGGCGGCCACGCTGGACTTCGAAACCCAGTCGTCGTATTCGGTTCGTATCAGAACGACTGACGCTGCGGGGGCATCGTTCGAGCAAGTGTTGTCGATCACGGTGACGGACGTGAACGACGCTCCGACCGCGATTGCCTTGGATAACAATAGCGTTTCTGAAGACGCATCAGTCGGAACGGTTGTGGGTGAGTTGAGCACGACCGATGACGATGCAACGGATACGTTCACGTACTCGCTGGTCGGTGGTGAAGGCGACACCGACAATGCTTCGTTCGCAATCGACGGAAGTAACCTCGTCACAGCGACCACGCTGGACTTTGACACGCAGTCGTCTTATTCGATTCGTGTACAAAGCACGGATGGTGCGGGAGCATCGGTTGAGCAAGTCCTCACGATCTCGGTCACGCAAGCGAACCAAGCACCTACCGCGATTGCGATCGACAACAGCAGTATTTCTGAAGACGCTACGGTGGGGGCGGTTGTCGGAGAACTCAGCACGACAGACGCTGACGTTTCGGACACGTTTACGTATTCACTCGTCAGCGGTGATGGCGATGATGACAATGCGTCCTTCGCAATCGATGGTAGCAATCTGGTGACGGCGACAACGCTTGATTTCGAGAGCCAGTCGTCGTACTCGGTTCGTGTACAAAGCACCGATTTGGCGGGAGAATCGACTGAGCAGGCGTTTACGATAACGGTTACCAACGTCAATGAAGCACCGACTTCGATATTGTTGGCGTTCCCCGCGATCGCCAGCGGTGAGCCGGTCGGCACTTTGGTCGGTGAGCTTGGCGCCGTCGATCCGGACGAAAACGAGACGTTTACCTATTCGTTTGTTTCCGGCGAAGGAGACTTTGACAACGATAAGTTTACGATTACCAACGGAGAGCTGCGAACCGCGGAGGTTGTTGACCAAACGATCCAAGCCCTCTACTCGATCCGCGTTCGCGTGGAAGACGCCGGAGGATTGTTCTTTGAGGATACTGCTGACCTGATTATTACCGAAACCAACGTCGCACCGACGGCGATTGAGCTCGATAACAATTCGGTCACCGACGGTTCCCCGGTTGGCACGGTCGTGGGAACGTTGTTGGCCACAGACGCGAACACGTTTGACGAACACACGTTCTCGTTGGTCTCTGGAACCGGTGACACCGACAACGCGTCCTTCGAGATTGTCGATGGCAAGTTGCAAACGAAGTTCACTGCGAACGCCATCACGCAATCCTTTTACAGTATCCGAGTGTTGGCTCAGGATCGCTATGGATTGTCGTTTGAACAGGTTCTGACTGTCGAAGTTCCTGTGCTCTAGTTTGCAGTCTTATGGACGCGTCCGAGCTTGGATCGATGATCTAACTGGATAGTGTTGCTTATCACGTAGCTCGGTCTCTCAGAGATAGAGCTACGTGAAGAGTGACGCTGTCCCGCTAGAAAGTAAACGCCGCGCCGATGTTCAATCCATGGGCGAGGAAGCTGCTCGTTCGGTACTCATAAGCAGGCTCACGGGTCCCCGTAGGCGTTTCGGGAGGAAACTGTGATACGTTCCGGCTAATGGCATCGTCGAGGCGAGCGGCGTCGGACCAATACATCATGCTGTAACCGATCGTTAGCTTCATGTTGTGCTGAACTTGTGTGGTCAAGTTCAGTCCGATTTCTGGAAGTGCCATGAAGCTCGTGTCGTCGTAGACTCCGATATTCGTGGTCTGCGCCAGCAATCCTCCTTCGAACGTTGCGGATCCGCCTCCTGGAACCGTGTTGACGGTTTGGCCGGCAATGGTTGTTTCACCGTGGTTGATACCGAGTCCGACTTTGGCGTACGTGTCTAGTGTGGTGTGGGCGGACCACTGTTTGTAGTGGAGGCCGAGCTGTGCTCCGTGAAATTGATTCTTTGTTTGGAAGTCGTCGAACAAGTCCACCGTCGTGCCCGAAATGATCTGTCCCTGTGCCGCGGTATAGACCGACGATTGCTCGACACGCAGCATCTCTTCGAGATTCCCATACCGATATCCGAATAGCAGACTGAGCGACTGGCAGGCTCGGGATGACAGCAGTTGACGACGGCTGACATCAAACGATGCCAGTTGATTGCTGGCACGCACGTTCACGCTACCCGACAAAAAGTCGGGATGAGCGATCAGCATCGATGTTTCTGAGCCCGAATCGGTATCGAAAACCGGGCGTGCGAGCAGGTCGGCATTGCTTTGGAATGACTCGTCATCTTCGAAGATGCCCATGCCACTCATCTCGAATCCATTACCGCAACTGTCGTCGGCCCAGCCGAGCGTCACTCGCAGTCCTGATCGCATTGAATCGAGAATTGATTCGTTGCCGTACGAGATAATCGTGCCCGTCTGGCCGAGCACGCCCGTGTCTTCTGGCAGTGTTCCGTCGGGGCTGGTCGTGACCAAGGGCGGCAAGTCGATGCCGTCGAGCGCCCACAGCAAATATTCGGCACGAACCCAAAACCCACAAACTGGCGGGTGGGTGAAGCCACCGTCGCACGCGACCTCTGCACCGCAAGCGATCTCTGCGCCGCACCCTTGGTCTCCGTAGACGGGTTCACCGTAGGCGGGTGAATATTCTTCGTACTCAAATGACACCGAATCGATGTCGTCTGGTTCGTCGGTCGTCTCAGCGCTGGAATCGACGGATTTTCCATTCATCGAAACCGGACGCCAAGTCATCTTCTGTGTCGACTGGGCAGCTTCGGCACGGCTACGCGGACCCCTCGCTTCTTCGGCCGAACCGTTCGCGCACGCAATCGCGATCCAAAGGAGCGAGAGCAACCGTAGGAATCTAGGAGTTTTCATAAAAGCGAAGCTGATGGGCGAGCGTGATTTTCTAACCGCGAGCGATCCGGTTTGAGTGCGAAGGTCACCGGGGCAATCGCCTACGGCTTTAGGGAGTTCAGGTGCGCACCACTCGTACTCAAACCCCAGTGTCAAATCCCGCGAGATGGGATCACTGGATATATGCTTTACACTTCCGTGAGCGTTGCCAACAAGAGTGTCTGGTGGAATTTGGAGCGGATTCACGACACAGCGTTGTTCTTTCTTGAGTTGAGTGACTCGATTGACCGAAACGCCTTAGCGAATGTTCAGCGTCGTTGCCCTTTTGGGTTGCTCAGTTTCACGATCAGTTTCATTGGCTGTTGTTTGGCGTCGTTACGGCTTGTCGAGTTGCGAAACTCGCCCGCATCCCGCGGCGCTGGATTGATTGGACCGATAGGTCAAAACACGGTATCATGAGCCGTTAACCTCCAAACCAAAGATCAGAGATGCCCTGGGAAAAATCATTCGACGAATCAGAAGTCATCGATAAAGCGATGCATGTTTTCTGGCAGAAGGGCTACATGGCTACCTCGATCTCTGATTTGACTGCGGCGACGGGTATCCAACGCGGTAGTCTCTATAACGCATTCTCAGGCAAACAGGAGCTGTTTCTCAGATCACTGCAGAAGTACGACCGCGAGCAGCGATGCGTGTTGCTCAAGCGGCTTGAGGCAATTGATGATCCGCTCAAAGCGATATCAGTGTTATTTGATGCGATTGTGCAGCAGTCGATGGAAGACCCACAGAAGAAAGGGTGCTTTTTGATCAACACCTCATTAACTCTCAGTGAGCACGACGATGAAGCGCAGGCACTCGTCTCAACCGCTTTGAAGGAGTTCACTCAGTTTTTCGCGCGACAAATCAAGCTGGGCCAACAGCGAGAACAAATCCCCGTCACTGTCCCCGTCCGCGCGACCGCCCGAGCCTTATTTGCCTTGGTCGTTGGAATTCGAGTGATGGGACGTGGCGGATTCGACAAGCCCGCGTTGCATCAGGTTGCTAAGCAAGCGTTGCGTTTGGTTTCCTAGCCAGCGAGAGTTCTTTGCTTTGTGTATAAGTGAAACACGCGCCGAGTCCGGCGCTGCATGAATATGCAAGTGCCAACTAAACGGCTCAGAAATGTGGGGCAAGACAATCCGTCGGTTGCGGATAGCACACCTTGTGAATTTGCATTGTCAGCCTGCTACCCCCGTGCATTGCCGGGGCTTCGCCGCGTTGCTCATTGATCCAGCCTGCTTGTTCATCTGACGTGCTCGACCAGAGAAAGCATCATTCCGGCGGAAATGTTGCCAAGCAATAACGGTGCAGGTGAGTTATAAAGAGCACTTGGTAAACGATCACCCTCACCTTCTTGTGACGAATACTCCAAAACATCATGAACACTTTTTCACGTATCGCCCGTTGGATTGCGGGAGCCTCAGGGTTGCTGTTTTGTTGCACCGTGATCCTGGTTGCCTATTCGCAAGGACCGGGCGGTCGTCGGGGGGCGCCTGTGATCGACGAGCCCTTCGTCGGTATCGTGACGTCGCAAGGTGTGCAAGAAGATTTGTTTCGCATCGAGTCCACTGGCGTCACGACCGAACCGGTACGCATCGCCGCCGATGCATTTTTGGCTGGACTAACCGACGAGCAACGTGAGCGAACGGTTTTTCCGGTCGACGATACGGAATGGCGGCAATGGGATAACCGCCATCGCAGCAAACGCCAGGGCGTGGGGTTCGATGAAATGACCGAGACTCAACGAGCGCTCGCTTTTGAAATGCTCGGGCAAAGCCTCAGCGCCAAGGGACTCAAGAAAACCCAAGACATCATGAAGCTCAACGGAACGCTCGCCGAGTTGGCGAATAATTTTGATGAATATGGCGAGTGGCTCTACTGGATCACGATCATGGGACAGCCTTCGGAGACGGAGCCTTGGGGATGGCAACTTGATGGGCACCATGTCGTCATCAACTACTTTGTCATGGGCGATCAAGTCGTGATGAGCCCCGTCTTCATGGGATCCGAACCGGTCGAAGCGAAGGGAGGAAAATTTAAAGGCACCATCGTGATGCAGGACGAACAGGACAAGGGCCTGGATCTGATCACGATGTTAGATGACGAACAACGTTCCGAGGCGATCATCATGAATCGCAAGAACGGCAACAATAATTTGACCGAAGCCTACAAGGACAACGTGGTTCTGGATTACGCCGGGATTGCCGGATCGAAACTCAACGACGCGCAGAAACAGGCGTTGCTGCGACTCATCGAAGAGTATGTCGGCAACATTCGCGAAGGGCACGCTAAGGTGCGGATGTCCGAAGTCGAGAAGCATCTCGACGACACGCACTTCGCGTGGATCGGCGGCACGACTGACCAGAGCGTGTACTACTATCGCGTCCACAGCCCCGTGATCCTGATCGAGTTCGACCACCAACGTCGTGTCGCTCCCTTTCACACATCCGAGCCGACGCGTGACCATATCCATACCGTCATCCGAACTCCCAACGGAAACGACTATGGCAAAGACCTTCTGCGTCAGCACTACCACAGCCATCCGCACTGAAAAAGATTGGCGGATTCAGATCAAGTGCCTGTGCACCATTCGCCGAAAAAGCGTTTCGCGGCAGTACGGTGATTTGCCTGCCGTTCGATAGGAAATGGAGAAATTTTGATTTCTCCTGAACCTGACGTGACCGATTCGTGTCGTGTAGTCGCGAACTGCTCCAATGGAAGCAAAAAATGTCGTAGATCACCCTACCGATACAACCCAATCGTCGTGGATCGCTCCGTCGATCCAACATCGAAACACACAGCTCCGTCAATCCAATGTGCGAAACACGATGGACTGTGGAGCAACCCAAAACGAGCCCGACGCCCCAGTTTCAAAAGCTGAGTTGCCCTGAATCCAGGGGGCCTCGCGTTGATAGCAATGTAGAGAAATGAAATGAAGAATTCGACTAGCTCAAACGGTATCTATTCACGTCAGACGTGTCTCCGAAGCTGGACGAATTTCACTCATGGCCAAATCAATCTCTGTCACCGGCGTCACCTTTCGCCTGCCTAACCGAGCTCCACTTTTCACCGATCTCCACGTCAGTTTCGGTGCCCTTCGGACTGGAATTGTCGGTCGCAATGGCGTTGGGAAAACCACGCTATTCAAACTGATCCGGGGTGAGCTGCAACCAAACTCAGGAAGTATTTCGGTTGTCGGTACAACCGCGGTATTGGACCAGCTTGTTCACGTGGATGAGCAACGGACGATCGCGGATGTATTCAGCGTCTCGGCAGAGCTTGCGATCTTGAAACGCATTGCGGAGGGCATTGGAACGGAGTCTGACTTTTCGAACGCCGACTGGACGCTGGAGACGCGAATCGCGACGGCGCTCGGGCGTCTTGGGCTCGATTTTCCAGCCGACCGCCGGATTGCATTGATGTCGGGCGGGCAACGTACGCGGGTTGGGATCGCGTCACTGTTGTTTTCCGAAGTTGACTTCTTGCTCCTCGATGAACCTACCAATCATTTGGATCGTGACGGGCGAGAAACGGTTCTTGAATTCCTGGAGAGCTGGAAATCGGGTGCACTCGTCATCAGCCATGACCGCGAAGTTCTCGAATTGATGGATTCCATTGTCGAGCTCACTTCGCTGGGGGCCAAATCCTATGGCGGCAATTGGGACGAATACCAAACGCTCAAGTCACAAGAACTCTCGGCGGCGCAGCGAGATCTCGCAGAGGCGGAAAAGAGGTCGGCGCAGCTAGCCAAAGTGGGGCAAGAGAAAGTTGAACGGCAATCTCGGCGCAATCGCGCCGGGAAAAAATCGGCTGCGAAAGGTGGGATGCCGCGGATCTTGATCGGTGCACGGAAGGAGCGGAGTGAACTCACGACCGCAGACAAAGGACGCGAAGCCGCTCGTTTTCGAGAACAGGCGAGTCAGCTGCTCAATGATGCTCGCAAGAAGATTGAGGTCATCGATCCATTTCGAGTCGAATTGTCATCCACGAATCTGCACCCGTCGAAAACGATCTTGCAGATTGACGATGTCACGTTTGGTTTCGACCCTGAGCGTCCGCTTATTTGCAACTTTACTATGACGGTCACGGGACCAGAACGAATCGTGATTTCAGGACCCAATGGGTCCGGAAAAACAACATTGATCGACCTCATCGCTGGCAATCTCCAGCCATGGAGTGGTTCGATCGATCGACGAACCGAGTTTGCAATCCTCGATCAAACCGTTCGTTTTCTGGGGCCGGACGGAACCGTACGCGAGAATTATCTGCGGATCAATCCGACCTCGACTGAGAATGAGTGTCGCGCTGCACTGGCCCGATTCAAATTCCGATCGGATGCGGCGTTGCAGGACGTTTCCACTCTCAGTGGCGGCGAACTGCTTCGAGCAGGGCTCGCTTGCGTTTTGGGCGGACCCGCCCCGCCGCGCTTGCTCATTCTCGATGAACCCACGAATCATCTCGACCTCGAATCGATCGACACCATCGAAGCCGGTTTAAAAGCCTACGACGGTGCGTTAGTCGTCATCAGCCACGACGCGGCATTCCTGAAGTCCATTTCGATCACCCGCGAAATCAACCTCGGCGCGACCGCATCCTAAAACATTACAAAGCCAAAGCCTCCTCGATTTGCTCGTTGATCCGGTCTCTGTGGCCCGTGATGTGGCGTGCAACGCGGTGTCAAAACGTTGTCAGGGAGTTTGCAGATGAAACATTTTGGATTGGTTTGCCCCGCGACCACGGGCCATCTCAATACGATCCTTCCTCTCGGGAAAGAACTCCGAAACCGCGGTCATCGCGTCACGTTATTTGGAAAACTGGATGCGGAGGAGGCGGTAGCGAACGCCGGGATCGGGTTCGTCGCAATTGGGGAGGCCGAGTTTCCGCGTGGGAGCGTGGAGAACGCGTTGAAGCAGCTCGGCCGGCTTCAGGGGCGTGCTGCCTTGGCCTACACGGTCCAGTTGTTCAACGAAAACGCAAGCGTCTTTTTGCGTGATGCTCCCGAGGTTCTACGTCGATCTGGCGTTGACGCGTTGATCGTTGACCAGGCGACTCCCGAGGCCGGTTCGGTTGCAGATTATCTCGGAATCCCGTTTGTGAATCTTTGTAGTGCCGCAATCTTAAATCGGGATGATCTCGTTCCGTCGCCATTTACTCCCTGGCACGACAACCCGTCCTTCTTGGGGCGGTTGCGGAATCGAATCGGATATCGAGTCACGCGTCGACTATTGAAGCCGGTGATGCGGACGATTGATGGCCAACGAAGACAGTGGAATCTGCCTGCGCACGTCGCTGCAAACGATCGGTTTTCAAAGCTTGCACAGATTAGCCAGCAGCCAGCCGAGCTGGAATTTCCTCGTACTGACCTGCCCGATTATTTTCACTTCACGGGGCCGTTTCACAACAATGTCGGTCGACCACAAACGGATTTTCCGTTCGATCGTCTGACGGATCAACCGCTGGTCTATGCCAGTTTGGGAACGATCCATGGAAACGCGAAGCATCTATTTCACGAAATTGCAGAAGCTTGTGCGACATTCGATGTACAGCTCGTGATTTCGCTAGGACGATCCATGGAGAATGAAGCCATCCCGACGTTCCCGGGATCACCGATCGCGGTTCGATACGCGCCGCAGCTTGAACTGCTAAAACGAGCCGCGTTGACGATCACTCACGGTGGAATGAACACGACACTCGAATGTCTCACCAACGCGATTCCCATGGTGGTTATCCCGCTAGCCAATGATCAGCCTGGGATCGGATCGCGAGTAAAATGGTCAGGTTGCGGCGAGTCGATTCCTGCAAAGTCAGTTTCGGTTGCCACGCTTAGAAAGGCGATTTCTCAAATTCTGCACGATCCGTCTTACCGAGAAAACGCACGCAAGATGCATGTGGCAATTGAGCGTTGCGGAGGCGTTACCCAAGCCGCCGATATCGTCGAATTGGCGGCATCGAGCAACCGACAGGTCTGCCGTGTTCCAAACTAGTGCATCTCAACGGATGACATGCCCGTTTACATGAGCCAGATTTGCCAAAATACAGCCCCCGAAGTCTGGCGGCATCTTTTTAAGAATTGTGCTAGTCGTCCGTTGTGACGACGAATCGATCAGTCCACCGGGCAAAAACGGATGCTTTCGCGGTTGTCTTTCTCAGGTGCCCCTTTTATTTCGGCGACAGGAACGAATAGAGCGCCGGGATTAACAACAACGTCAACGTTGTTGCGAACGTCAGACCGAAGATTAACAGCCACGCCAATCCTTGCCAAAGTGGCCCGCCGCCGAGTGCGAGCGGGATCAGTCCGCCAACGGTCGTGGCGGTGGTTAAGAAGATTGGCATCAACCGTTGTTGTCCTGCCTCAACGATCGCTGATTGAAATTCCTGACGCGTCAATTTGCGACCCAGGCTAACGCTTTTCTGACTGGTAACGATGTCCGCAAATTCGACAAAGAGAATTGCGGAGTTAAGCACGATTCCAAACAGTGCCAGCACGCCGAGTTGTGGCATGAATCCGAATGCATTTCCGGTCATCCATAATCCGGTCAGTGCACCAACCAATGCTAACGGTAATGTCACAATGATGATTGACGTCCGGGCAATACTGTTGAACTGCAGGATCAGCAGGATGAAGATCGCGACAAACGACAATCCAAATGATTTGAACATTTTCCACTGTGCCTTCATCGATTCCTCGAGTGCACCGCCAATTTCAACACGAAATCCGGGTGGCAATTGAGCTTGGAGTTCCTTCATTGATTCAGAGTTGAAAACTTGATTGGTGATGTCATTTCCTGATGCTCCCACGTTGATCCGTGATCGCACCTCGATCGTTCGGTTGCCATCGCGTCGATCGATGAATGCCGGACGCCACTGCGGGCTGACGCTGGCGACTGCGGCGAGTGACGTTTTGCCGATTTGACTCTCGATGTGGGCATCATTGATCGTGCCGAGCGACTTCCGACTATCGGGAGTAAGCCGAAAGTAGACGGGGATTTGTCGGTCGTTCTCACGATAGGTGGTTAACAGTTTTCCGGAAAAATAGGCGTCGAGCGTCGAGGCGATTTCTGAATTGCGAATGCCTGAGAGGCTCGCCCGATTGGCGTCGACGTCCACATAAAGTTGTCGGCAGGGAACACCCCACGAGTCGTTGACGTCCCATGTGTCGGGTGCGGCGGCAACGAGTTCTTTGACGCGGTTAGCGGCGGAACGGAGTTCATTCATGTCGGCAAGTCCGTTACCAACGATGCGCAGAACAACCGGATCGGCAGGCGGTCCTAAAGACAACTCGATCGGAACAACGCGGGCGCCTGCAATCGGGCTCAACCCCAGCGCTGAATCACCTTCGCGTGCGACCACACGAAGGCGTTCGGAAAATTCATGAGTCACCTTCCCATCCGTTGTGTGGATCAATATCTCCGCGTAGTTCGGTTTTGCCGATTCGGGTTCCCAGGCGAGATACCAGCGTGCCCCGCCTCCGCCAACGATCGTTCGCATGTTAAGTAGTCGTTCTCGTGAGCGACCTTGTTCATCGACATACGGACTCAGGGTGCGAATCATGTCCTCGACTTGTCGTGCGACCTCGTTGGTTTGTTCGATCGATGCGGATTCGGGTAACCACACTTCCACGGCAAACTGATCACGCTCGGTCAACGGAAAGAACTCACTCGAGACCGGCAACTGCGTAGAGAGCAAAAAGATGGCAACGGCGCCCACGATCGTTGCGACTCGGTGACGCAGCGCCCAACGCAGCGTCGTCCCGTACAGGCGGTAGAAGACTCCTTGCGTGGCATTGCTTGACACCGACTCGTTCGGTGATGGGTCGGAGGATGCCTGCCGCTTTCGTTTCGGCAACCAAGTGATGGAACCGAGTTTCTTCATCAGCCATGGAAGCGGCGCAGTTGGATGATTCAGGTCTTTGGGTGGGCGGATGATCCACGAGGCGAGGATGACACAAAACGTCATTGCCAACAGCCAACTGACCGCGAGCATCACTGATAGGGTGATTGGCAGGCTGTAGATGAACTCACGGTTGGCGCCGTCCATCGCGATCAACATCGGAATAAACGCTGCGATGGTTGTGCCGGTACCGCTGAGCATGGACACGCCCAACATTTCCGCGCCTTTGACGGCGGCTTCCCGTGGGGCCATGCCGGCGATTTGGTTGGTGCGGGTTTGGTCGCAGACCTGAACGGCATTGTCGACCAACAGCCCCAGCGAAATAATCATGGACGCCAACGACATTTGCTCGAGTTGAACGCCAAACAGCGTGATGATCGCTAGCGACGAGATCACAACAAACGGGATGTTGGCGGCCATCACCGCGGCGGTTCGAAATCCGACAACGAGGTAGACCAAGACGACAACCACGAGGATCGCTTCGATGATGTTGACGCCAACTTCGCGAATACGCTTCTTAACGCTGTCGGATTGATCGGAAATGATTGACACCGCCAAATCGGGCGGCAGGACGCCCGTAGATTGCAGTTGAGCGACACTGGTTTTGGCGTTGCTGCAAATGTCGATGATATTGGCGCCTGACTTCATCGAAACGGCTAAGACGATCGTTGAAGTTTCCAGGTCAGGTGTTCCGTATCGACAAATTCGTTGAGGCGGATCGGTATAGCCTCGACGAACCGATAGGCCTAAATCTTTGAGTTGTACCTGATTCACGCCTGCCGCCGCGGGAACCACACCGACGACGAGAGAGTCGAGTTCTTCGACCGCGTTAACGTCACCGCTCGGTTTGACGAAAAATCGGCCGTCTTCTGCGTCGATACGCCCCCCCGGTGCAACAATATTCTGCGTTTGAGCGAGATTGGTGATCTGATTCGTCGTTAGTTCGATTCTCGACCACGTTCCTTCATCGGTTTCGATGTAGATCGCTTCGTCTTGCACGCCAAATCGTGCAACTTGGGACACGCCGGGGAGCAAACGCAAACTGTCTCGTATCCGTTCCGAAAAGAGATCCAATTGGCGATGGGAGTACGTGAATTTCGGGTCAATGTGCGTCTGACCGTCAACGGGTTGTTGATGCACGGCGTATAGCAAAACACTGGTGTCGGCGAATTCGTCATAGAGGAAGGGCGAGATCGAGGGATCCGGCATCGCGACGTTACGAATCCTGGCACGCACTCGATCCCACGCGTCGTCAACGCGAGCGCCGGGAACCCAATCCTCTAATTCAACGAAGATGACGGACATCTCGCTGCTGGACGTCGATCGGATCAACCGAACCTCTTCGAGGCCGTCGATGGTGTCTTCGAGTGGATCGGTGATTAGTTTTTCAATCTGTTCGGCCGAGGCACCCTCCCATCGTGTTGTCACGACCGCAACTTTGAGGGTGAACTCGGGGTCCTCGCGTCGCGGCATCGTGAAAAAGCTGACGCTTCCCCACGCCACAAATAACAACACCATTGTGATTGTGATGGTCGGTCGTTTTACCGCCAGTTCAGGAAGGCTGCTCACCGGAGGCCTCCTGTGCTGGGCGTGATCAGGACGAGGTCGCCATCATTCAAGTAGTGAGTGCCTTCCATGACGACCTGCATTCCTTCGTGCAATCGGTTTTGCGGAGACGCTTTTAGACGCAGGAGGACGGACTCGTCGACGACCGAATTGTCTTCGGCAATCTCGACATTGATCCGCTTGGCGGTCGGTTGCCCTTCGATCATTTCAACGACGTGAATGAATCGTTCGTCACGCTCTTCTCGTACTGCTTTCATGGGCACGTAGTATCCGTCGTGCGGTTCGCTCGGCATGAGCGATACCTGCGCCACGTCGCCCGACCTTAACAGCCAACGCTGTTCATCGACCATCACGCGATTGCCTTTCCATGTCTCCAACGTGGGCGACGACTCAGGATGCTCGGGTGAGGATTTGGTGTCCGGGGAGGCGGTAGGTTTGAAGAAGAGTTTGCCTGTGATTAGATCGCGATCCATGTCGATTTGGGAATTGGGATCTGCGAATTCAATTGCGACGAATTTCCATTTACCGAGAAACGGAATGATGTCGCTGGTGATTCGTACGGGGACTTTCTCAACGGTGAGTACCCGATTGCTCGTGAGCGAAGGTGTGCCCCACTGCCGATTGGTCACCTTCCAAACAAAGTTTTCGCCACCGATGTTGTGGACAGAGTCAATCTCGACGAGAAGACGTTGATCATTCGTGATGATGGGACCGATGTTGAGCGGCGCGATTTGCTCGGTCCAAGCGATTGGTTCGTTTGATTCGGACGCGGGGACCCGGACGTCGTCGAACTCGTTACGTACATGCAGTGAAACGGTAAACGTTCGTGCCGCGGGGTCGGCTACCGAATCCACATGGTTCACCATACCACTGAGTGAACGGAGCTCACCATTGCCGTCGGTGACCCGAACGGACAGCATGTCGCCTCGTCGATAACGACGCGAGTCTCGGGAGGTCACCTCGAATTCGATCGACATCGGATCCATCATTTGCACTGTGACGATTGGGTCTCCTTCCTTGACATAGGTTCCTGGGACCACATGCACCTCCGAAACTTGACCCGGGAATGGGCTGTGCAAAATCGCGTTCCGCAAGTTCCGTTTCGCTTCAGACAAACGGTGCTCAGATTGGGCGACTTGAGCTTCAAGTGCGAGTTGCTGAGCTTGGGCCTGAGCCAGATCGGCTTCCGCTGTCGCGAGGCTCGCTCGAGTTGTAGAAACGCGAGTCCTCGCGGTGTCGGCTTCGGATCGCGAGATCGCATTTTGTTGAACCAATTTCGTGACCCGCGTGAGTTCCATGTCAGCGAGGGTTGCCTCGGCTTTTGCGGAGTTGATCAATGCGGGCAACCGTTGTTCGATCGTGACCTTGTTGGCGTCTCGGTTCAGGGTCGCCACCGCAACGTCGGCTTGCGCTGCTTCAACGGCGATTTGCAATTCCTCGTCATTGAGTCGTGCTAAACGCGTTGAATGTGGGTATTGCGATGTCCGAAGCGAACCGATTTGTGGCGTGACCATCTCGTTCGGTTCAACAACTTCGGCAACGCGTCCGGCCAGTTCGAATCCGATTTGCTCCGTTTTCCAAGGGACGACTGAACCGGTGATTTCCTGTTGCGTCGTCGGCGCACTCCGCGTCAACGTGAAAACCGAAACCGGCTTGGGGGGCACCGTTCTGGTTTCGACCAAGTCAGGTTCATTTGAGCATCCGCCCAACGCGAGAAGGAGGATCACTGCCGATCCGATCGAGCCACGATTGCCCCCGAGATCGCGAAAAGTTTCAATATTCATTGACGACAGAGATTTCTATGCTTGCGAAAAGTAAACAGTGCGGTGTACCTTGAAACTATGGCTAAGAAAAGTAAACTGTCAAGTGTAGTTTTTGAGGCGGATAGCAGCGGGCGGCTAACCGATCGCAAGCGATGCGCAATCGTCCAGGCGGCGGTACAGGAGTTTCAGACCCGAGGGTTTTATGCTGCCAGCATGAACGGGATTGCCGATGCCGCATCGGTGAGCAAGCGAACGCTCTACAACCATTTCGACAGCAAAGAGTCCTTGTTCGACGCGATTATCGACGAACTCACCTTGCGATCTCAGCGGCTTCCGACGACCAAATTTGATCCCACCCGAGACCTCGCTGAGCAGCTACGCGAGTTGGCGGAAGCGGAAGTCGACTTCATCACATCGGACGATGTTCAAGCTCTCGCGCGAGCATGCATGTCTCGCGTGTTGGCCGAACCTGAAGTGGGCAAGCAGGTGGATCATCGACGATTTGCTATCCGTATCGAGTCGTTTCTCGAACAGGCGCAGGCGTCGGGATGTCTTTCCGAAATGGATATCGAGTTCGCGGCGATGCAGTTCTTGGGGCTCTTGCGCACGTTCGCCTTCTGGCCCATGATCCTTCACGGTGAGGCTCCACCGACGCGAAAGAAACGAGAGCAGATTGTTTCTTCTAGCGTCGAATTGTTTTTAAGCCAGTATTCAGCGATTTGATGTCCGGGCTATCGTCGAAACCGAGACGGCTGATTCTGAACCTGCCACGGTAGGGGGCATCGATTTAATTACTGCAGGATTTCAAAAGTAGCGGAACAGCGCGAGCCGTCCGGTAACTGGGGACCGGACGTCTTGCGCCGTTCCGCTAAAAAAAGCACTAAAACAATCGACGTCCCGTACCGTGGAATGCAAGCGTTACTTCAACACGCGGACGAGTTCTTGCAGGTCGCTCACGACATAGTCGGGGCGTTCGACGTTCGGATAGAGGGAAGTGCCGGGGCGGGCAATGAACGCGGTTTGGAGTCCAACGTTTTTGGCGCCCGCTAAATCCCAAGCGTGTGCGGCGACCATCAAAACCTCGTTCGGTTCGACACCGAGATCGTCTAGAACCATGCGATACGGGGCCGGATGTGGTTTGAATTTCTTCACGGTCTCAACCGAGTACCGCTTTTCAAACAAATCCGTCAAACCCGCGTTCTTAAACTGAGTTTCAACGCCGATAGCGGAAGAATTCGTCAGGCTGATTATTCGATATCCGTTTTGAGAAAGCGATTTGAGGCTTGCGATCACGTCTCCGTGAGGTGGCAGTGAACGCAGTGGGGTGACGATCGCCTCTTTCGCGTCTTCGTATTGAATGTCAATGCCTTGATTCTTAGCAACCATCATCAGCGAAGCTGTTCCGATTTCGCCGAAATCGTGGTAGTTGTCACTCAGCGTTTCGACGAGTGAATAATGAAGCATGGTTGAGAACCACAACGGCAACAGGTCTTCCCGTCCCCCGAGTGACTTGCCGACCGATGTTTTCAGTGGAGCGAGATTAAGAAGAGTCTCGTTAACATCAAACAGGATGACAGTGGGGCGTGGTTTGGGGGTCACGGAATTGATCTCAGACTGTTTCGCGGGTTTGGGTTCTTCTGCGTTGACGGGCACGGCAGACATTATAAGCAGTGCCACCAAAGACAGTGCTCGTCGGATCGAGAAGCTCTTCATAAAGACGCGTTGGGTTGGGGGCGAGTGACGTGTAGAAAGTTCATTCAAGAAACGCGTCGCCTACGCGAGGCTCTCTTGCATGTCGGCTTCGACAACGTTTTCGGCAAAACTTTGATAGGCACTGCCGATTTGTTGGGCCACTTCGTCAGGCCAAGCGTGGAAGTTGCCGTTGGCGATTCCATCGAAGATTGCTTTGGCAACATCGACGGGCGATCCCGCGCTGTCTCCGAAACCCGCCGCGTCACCCATATCGGTTTGGATCGGGCCAGGGTGAACGCTGAGCACGTGAGTGCCTTGGTCACGAAGTGAATCTCTCAGCCCTTGCGTGATCGCGTAGCTGGCAGCCTTGGATGCGCAGTAGGTGGCGAAGTCGCTAAAGGTTTTGACCGAGGCGACGCTGTTGAGTTGCACGAAAGCACCTCCGCGGTTGCTCTTGAGCGTCGGAGCGAATGCTTGTGCCATTCGCATGAGACCGTACACGTTCACGTTCATTTCGAATTGTAACGCCTCGATCGCATCGTCTGAGATCGCGTTGGCAAATTTCATCACACCTGCGTTGTTGACGACAACGTCAACGTCCGATGCTTCTTCGGCGGCGGACTTGATCGAGGCAGCGTCGTCGACGTCGATGCGAATCGGTACGACACGGTCGCCATGCTTCTCGACGAGTGGCGCGGCGGAATCGATGTCTCGCACCGCGGCGTAAACCTTTGACGCACCGCGGGTGATCGCCTCTTCTAGGATCGCTTTACCGATTCCCCGGTTCGCACCTGTGATCAAGACGGTCTTGTTTTTAATGTCAAATGTCATGTTTCTGTCCTAGGAAGGGAGTTAGTAAGATCGGTAAGCGAATGGTTGAGGCCGCTGTTTACTTTCGGCGGAAGCGATGTCAGTCGTGTGGATCGTGAAGTCTGTCATCGTTCTTTTGATTGTTTGGAACGATCGGTCTAAACGCGGTGTGTACCAATAGGGGACTTCGTTCAGCCGGTGTTCAAAAATTCTCGCAAAGTCTTCTTGAACGACCCTGCGAAAGGCTCGCTGATGGGTTGCATTGACGGGGCACTGTATGAGTCTGGACTAATCGGTCAAGACTTTCTTTTTTGATTTTTCCCGGTTCAAGACAGCATGCCTCGACATGAAGTAAGAAAGGGCGTGAATGATTCACGCGAGACGGAATCACTGGGGATTGGATGAGGTTATCGGCTCCTCCTCTGCTGGCTCCTCCTGCACTGGCTCGTCGACGACGGTGGTCGTTTTTAATGCTTGCATTGTGCGTTCGAGATTTCTTTCCGCTTCAGCGATGGATTCACTCGCCTCTTGTTTGGCGTCCTGAATTTGTTCGCGCGCCTCTTCCCGAGCATCTGCCACCTTTTCAACCGCATCTGCTTCCGATTCCGCGATCAGTTCGGCGGCTTCCTCGCGGACGGATTCGAGGTTTTCTTGTGCCTGTTCGGCTTGGTCACGCAAGGTGGTCGGTTCGTTTTCACATCCGCATGCGAGAAGGCACAGCGTCGCGGCCAGCATTTTTGTCTTCATGAGTCGGCTCTTGTTGAGTTTCGATTTCGTAGGTGGCGAGTTGGTTGAACGCGAAGAACACGCAAACCGTTGTGGGTTGTTCAGTAATCTTCGCAATTGGTGTGCCGAACACGGGAGCTGCCTCACAGGGACACCGTATGCAGCGATCTATTCGTTGTCGCTTGTGAGTCCGAGGACGAGTGCGTGCAGACGCATGGTGTCGCAACACTCTCTGATAGGTTGTGAGGCTATTAGTGTGGCCGTTCGCTCCGCGAACGAGCGTCCCTGTAAGCTTCGTTTGCGGGGGACGTCGATTGTATTACTGAAGAATTTCAAAAGTAGCGGAACGGCGCGAGCGGGCTGTTGTTTTTGTGAGCCGACGGCGCTAGCCGCGGGCCTAACGGCTAGAACGTGCCCATTGGAGGCCCGCAGCTAGCGCTGTCGGCTCACTCATTTTTGCGAAACGCCTAAAACAACAGCCCGCGAGCCCTCCGGTGACTCGGGACCAGACGGATTGCGCCGTTCCGCTAAAAAAGGCACTAAAACAATCAACGTCCCGAGCAAACGACCACATTGCTTCGCCTCCGGCGAATAGATTCACAGCCTCTGAGTGAGAATCGACGAGTCTCAACGTGGCGGGAAGTTCTGGCGGCACCATTGGTGGCCACCGCCCATTTACGCAAGCGATGGGCTACGGAATCAGAAGCGAAAGATGGCGGCGATGTCGGTGCCATCGGGTAAGAACCCGGATTCGCATCGAGTTACTTTACCGCCATGACGAAGCGTTTCGAGGACGACTTTGTTGACATCTTCGGCGTTTGCAGAATCGATGAAGGCCACCACGGTTTCAACACGTCCGCTGTGTGCCGCTTCGAGGATTTCTGGGTAATCGCTTGATCCCTGAGATTGGGCGACCGCGGTACCAAAGCGTTGTAAGAAATCTCCCGTGTCGGCCGGCAGTTCCTCATTGGCCGTTTGCATGACTCGTTCTTGGAACTGATGATCGCTCCACTGAGATGGACTACCTTCCACCTTCGCGGCGATCTCCATATCCGTTGTCGATTCGAAATGACCACATGTTTCGGTTGTGGCCACCACGATTAGGGGCATGTCAGTGTTGTAGATCTCTCCGGCGACCTGCTCTCCAACGAGTGAGAGATATTGGTCGCGGTCGGCCTCGATCTTGTCTTCGCCTTCACCATGCCCGTGGAACATGGCTGTGGATGTACCGGGCGTGTTTCCCACGGATCGATGGCTGGTGTTTTGTAGACTTACTTCGGGATCGCGTGGCACTACGAAGTCATGGTACTTCCCTGGCAGTGTTTTTGTTTCAACCGACGTCAGTTCGCCGTCTTCGCATCGAAACAGCTTCGCCTCGTCCCACGACAGTGAGAGCACAAAAAAGGCACCACGAGCGTTGTGATTCGGGACGAGCGGCGTGAGGAATAGGTCGTTGCCGACGCTTACGTGTTCTGGAACGTCTCGATTGAGATGGAAAAGATGGCAGTCGTCAGGCGTCGCAAAAATAGCCAGCCCGTCGGATTGATGCTGCCAGAAGTTTGAGTCATTGAGAAGCGGTTTTAACGGGTCGAGAAACGAAGCATCTTGGTCGTTCGCTTCGAGTTGCTGCGTCGCTTTGGTGATGAGATTCTTGAGGCGAATGGTACCTTGCTGCGTCTCGCGGCCGGAACGGTGTGTCGGCATGACGATCGACACACAGGGTGTGGCCGTAATCTGGGCAAGCTTCTGTAGGTCGCTGGATTTGAGACGATTGACGGAAGCGGCTTTGATCGCTGTAGACATCTTGAATCTCGCTTTACATGAGGGGAGTGCTTCATTTGTGTTATCAAGGGAAGCAAACCGGATGCCGAGCAACACGGCGCAGCGATGTTGAGTACCATCACCTTGCCCCGAATCGCAGGGGATTTCCGCAATTTCGCGTGATTGCGGGACGCCATTGCGAGTGTTTGACGTTGTTGACCGCGATAAGAAAGGTGGCGGACTGCAATTCCTAACGGGCGAGTTCGACGCATAACATCCGTCAAAACAAAATGTCGATCTTGAGCTTCGCCCCACACTCAACGCGGGAGAGGAGACATACGTCACCCCCAACACGTTCACCAATGCTGTTGTAATGGCGAGCAAACTGTCTGATTATCAACCAATCGTCGCGTGATGTTTGTGTGGGTCCGCGAGTAAGTAATCAGAATCCCGCGGGAGGACCGGGAGGGCCTGCATTGGGGCCACCCATGCTCGCGGCGATCATCATGACTTGTTGAACCATACCCATTGCGGCCTGGTCGAACTCCGATTGGGTGTTGGCCGCCAGAAGGCTGTCGAGTGCCGCGGTGACGGGGGTGGAGATGGTATTCATCAGCGCCGCTGTCTGTGCTTGGCTTTCGGGGGTCATGATTTTTTCGAATTCCGCTGCGGACTCTTTTGCTTTCTCGAGCAGATCATTTTCGTTGGCGGCCAGCATGTCTGCGAACTCTGTGGGTAGCCACCGTCCATCGTAGAGTGTCATTTCGATCGTTTCGGTTTCGCCCCCTTGTTTGGGCGTGGTGATGGTTCCTGTGGTCGCGTCGGTTTGTACCACAACGATTTGGCTGAGTAGGCCGTCGACCGTACCGTCGGGAAGCAGTGGTAAGAGTTCCTTGGCGTGCGCACCGAGCCGTGGCAAGTGGTAGTTTACGAGTTCGGTAAAGGTCGTATCCGGAATGGCTTCGAGGCCCTTGGAAAGAGACATCCACTCATACATGACACCGATCGCTGGATCGTAGGCCTGTTGCAGTTTCGGCGTGATATCGGGCGGAACGGCTGCGAGTAGCGAAGAGCCAAGGATGAACTCTTTCTTGACCGTCAGTACCTCGAGTAGCTTGGCAATCATCTTCTCCGTCGGCGCGTTGGTTTCGGAATAACCCTCGAGGGCAGGCCGATACAGATCACGAAACTCTTGGGTGTCGAGTTGTGATCGCAGTTTGTCAGGAAGGCAGTACCAGACTGCTTCGAGGTGACCGGCCATGAGTTGCGTTTGCAGGTAGTCGACTTGTTGTTGCAAGGTTGGGTTGGTTGGGAACGGTGCCAGTTCGCCAATGTTCGGCGGAGCGGGCGCGACGATGTTGGCAAGGTTGTTTGTGGGTTGGTATGTGGATTCGCTCGGCGAGATTCTCGTTGATGAAGCCGGCTGTTCGGACTTCGACATCATGTACAACTGTTTTGCCCGTGTACGGCTTTCTTCGCTAAGGCGACTGATCGGAACCGAAACGGTCGAGCCGTCTGGTTTGCGTAACACGACGTTCTTGCCGTCGACACCTTCGTACTGGGCATCAATCTTAAATTTGCCCGTGACGTCGCTCCAAATTTCAGCTTGCAAAGGCGAGGTCAAGCAAAGACCTGCCAGGAAGGGCAAGGCGAGCAAGTGAAGGTAGGTGAGACGACCGTTGTGTTGAGGTTTCATGGAGGGGCTCCGTTTTTCAAGATGCGACACGCTGAAATCGGCGTGTTCAAACGCCGAGAAGTTTCAATGTTTCAGGTTGTGTCTGGAATATGGCCCAAGTTGGGTGTCGAGTGGGCGCGTTGCCGCCGAAAAAGCACGGATTTTGTCGTCTTGCATGCAAAGTAACGGCACTGGCGGGCGAGAAAAATTTGTTTGGGGTGGGCGAAGAGGGTACAACCGTGATGTCTGGGCGAGCTGACAAATGGGTTTCCGTTCGCATGACGCTCCCCGTCTTTGGCCTTCCCGCCTTTGCAGACCCGCTAGAATAACTGTCTGCCCTCCCCTTCCGTTCATGCTTGTGGACTCCCGCCTATGTTCGACGTGCGATCGTTCGTTGCTGTTAGTTTGAGTTGGTGCGGAGTGGTCGTTTTCGCTGCGGCGGTGCAGTCGGCGGACCTGCAAACGACCGAGTCACTCTTTCGTTCAGGTAAGTACGAAGAGGCCGAGTCGATCGCCGCCGCGGAAGTCGACGCGGGCATTTGGAATGAACGATGGGCTCGCTTGCTACTTCGCGTTCAACTGACGCAAGGGAAATACGCAGAGGCGCTCACGACGTATGAAAACGCGATCACTCGGTATCCGTCGAGTTTGACTCTTCGTTTGCTGGGAATCGAAACGCTGCGGCACAACGATTTCATCGAGCGGAGTGAAGACGAGATCGCTCGGTTTTTCTCGGTGTTGCAGAGCACCACGCTTCGCTACGTTAGTCGTGATAATTTGGTCGCGGCGGGACGCTACTTCACCGAACGTGGCGAAGACGCTCGGAAGATATTGGAGATGTTTTACGATCGGATTCGCGATTCCGATCCGGATTATCTCGAAGCGTACATCGCGACGGCCGAGCTCGCGATTGAGAAAGGCGACTATCAGGTCGCCGCGGAAACGGTCACCGCGGCGGAACGTGTGGACGCAACCGATCCGCGGACCGCATACCTCGCCGCCAAAGCGTATGAGTCTTCTGACGCAAAGAAGGCCAATGAATCGATCGAACGAGCATTGGAGTTAAATCCGAATCACATTCCGAGTTTGATCTTTCAAGCAGAGGCAGCGATCGATCGTGAGCAATACGATCGTGCGATCGAGCGTTTGGACCAGGTCATTGCGATTCATCCCAAGCATCCTGAGGCATGGGCGTTGCGTGCTGTGCTTGCTCATCTCGACGGGGACGCTGAAAAAGAAAAGGAGTATCGCGAGAAAGCGCTGAGCACGTGGAGCAAAAATTCAAAAGTCGATTATCTGATCGGCAAGAAATTGTCCGAGAAATATCGGTTCGCCGAGGGGGCTGCGTATCAAAGGCGAGCGATCGCGATGAATCCAGACTATCACGTCGCCCGTTTTCAGCTTGCTCAGGACCAATTGCGATTGGGTGATGAAGCGGACGGTTGGAAGTTGGCGCAATCAGTTTCGGACGCTGATCCCTACAACGTCGTCGCACACAACTTGGTCACGCTCTATGATCGAATCAAGACGTTTGAAACGTTGCAGTCGGGCGATATTCATGTTCGCATGCAGCCGCGTGAAGCCGATCTGTATGGCGACGCGGTGTTGAATCTTTTAGGTCGGGCCCGCGAGGTGTTGTGTGCCAAGTATGACGTCGAGCCAGACGCACCGATCTTGGTCGAGATTTTTCCCGATCAAAAAGACTTTGCGATTCGCACGTTCGGACTACCCGGTGGGGCCGGCTATCTCGGCGTGTGTTTTGGTCGCGTGATCACGGCCAACAGTCCGGCAAGCCAAGGCGAGCGACCCGCAAATTGGCAGAGTGTTTTGTGGCATGAATTTTGTCACGTTGTGACACTCGAAAAAACAAAGAACCGGATGCCGCGGTGGCTTAGCGAAGGGATCTCGGTTTACGAAGAGCGCACGCAGAACCCGTCTTGGGGTGAGTCGATGACGCCCCGTTACCGGGAAATGATTTTGGGTACGACGGAAACCCAGTCGGAGTTGACACCGCCGAGTCAACTCAGCGGTGCGTTTCTGGCGCCGCCGTCACCGATGCATTTGCAATTCGCTTACTACGAATCGTCGCTTGTGGTTCAGTTTCTCATTGAGAAACACGGGCTCGAAAAACTGAAGCAGATTCTCGATTCGCTTGGTGCGGGATTGTCGACCGAAGACGCGTTTATCGGGGCGATCGGGCCGATGGAAAAGCTCGATTCGGAGTTCGAACGCTATGCCAAAAAGATTGCGAACGATTTTGCATCCGAGGCGGATTGGTCCCGTGACGAGCTGCCAGAGAAGGGGGGACTCGATGCGTGGCAGGAGTTTGTGGACAAGCATCCTCAGAACTACTGGGGGCTGCGGTCGCTCGCCTCGCGGTTGTTGCAATCCAAGCGTTACGAAGAAGCGATTGAACGTTTAGAGGCCCTTCAAGAGTTATCGGTGTTCACCGGTGAACACGGTGGTCCGATGGAGATGTTGGCCATGGCGTATCGGCAAACGGGTGATGTGGAGAAGGAAAAACAGATCCTTTTGAAAATAATCGGGCAAACGAGCGATGCTTTACCGGCTCTCGAGCGTTTAATCGAGATGGAATTGCGCCAAGAGAATTGGGAGAACGTTGCTTCGCACGCCGAAGATGTGCTCGCGATTCAGCCGTTGTTGCCGCTCGGACACGAGAGTTTGGCGAAAGCGGCGTCAGCAATGGGGGCTCCGCATCGAGAGATCCCGCCGTTGAAGGCACTACTCGCCCTCGATCCGATTGATCCGGCGGGATTGAACTACCGGTTGGCTAAGTCGCTCGATAGCGCGGGGGAAAAGGAGCTAGCCAAACGGCATGTGCTGATGGCACTCGAGGATGCCCCGCGGTTCCGCGACGCTCTCGGGTTGCTGAGAGAGATGGTGCAGGAAGACGGGGCGGGCGATGAACCGGCACCGAGTCAGGAGAGTCGAGAGTCACCTGACACGCCCCTTTCGACCGCGAAGAACGGAGAAGTTGCCGAATGAATTTTCGCTCGATCGCGCGTCCTAGTCTTCGATTTGCCTCAATCTTCCTTGCGGTCTTGGTGGCCGGGGCGGCATTCGCTCAGCGAGGCCGGTGGTGGCGAGGCGGTGGGATCACGACTGATCGCAACGGTGTGCCCAATTGGGAAGTCGATGAGAACTTTCCCGGCGATTTGTTTACGTTTGTTCGGATCAAATATGATTCGTACGGCGGTCGCGGAGGCGGCGGTGGATGGGCGACCGACTACCGCGATAGCGATCTCAATTTTTCGTTGCGGTTGCAGCAATTGACGTCGATGAAAGTCAATCCTGAACCGATCGTCTTGGAACTGACGGACGAGCGGCTGTTTGACTACCCGTTCATCTACATCATCGAACCAGGCAGCCTCGTTTTTAGTCAGGAAGAGGTTGACGCACTTCGTCGCTATTGCCTCAACGGGGGCTTCCTAATGGTCGACGATTTCTGGGGGGATTCGCAGTACGAAAACATGCGCCGTGAACTCGAGCGAGTCTTTCCCGACCGGCAACCATTTGAAGTGCCACTCGAGCATGAGATCTTTCACAACGTTTACGACATGAAAGAGAAACCACAGGTGCCCGCGATCAATGCAGCCCGGCGTGGGATGAGTGGGCAGGTCGGGTCATGGGAATACGCGAACGACGGCAGCGATACCAGCAAGGCTCACTACCGTGCGATCGTTGATGATGAGGGCCGCATCGTGGTGTTCATCTGCCACAACACGGATTTGGGTGATGGGTGGGAACGGGAAGGCGAAAACCAATGGTATTTCGAAGAGTTCTCTGTCAAGAAAGCTTATCCGATGGGAATCAATATCGTTACCTATGCCATGACCCATTGATGACCGTGTAGCAAAACTACTTTCCGAAACCAACAAGGATTTGATCTTCATGAATTCAACCAATGTCAGCATGGAAGAGCAAGCTCGGGTGGTCGAGCAGTTGCGTGAAGGTCGCGATCGGATTTATACGGAACTCTCCAAGACAATCGTCGGGCAACATGACGTCATCGAACAACTCTTGATCAGTTTGTTCGCGGGTGGCCATTGTTTGATTACCGGTGCCCCGGGACTGGCAAAAACTCTGTTGGTGCGGAGTGTCGCCCAAGTCTTTCACCTGAACTTTGGACGGATTCAGTTCACCCCTGACCTGATGCCTGCGGACATTACGGGAACAGAGATTTTGGAGGAAGATGTTGACGGGCATCGCAAAATGACGTTCGTCAAAGGGCCCATTTTTGCAAACGTGATCTTGGCCGACGAAATCAACCGCACGCCTCCCAAGACGCAAGCGGCGTTGCTCGAAGCGATGCAGGAGCATCAGGTGACCGCGGCCGGACGACGCTACGAACTCGAAGAACCGTTTTTTGTTTTGGCAACACAAAACCCGATCGAGATGGAAGGCACTTATCCACTTCCCGAAGCTCAGCTCGATCGGTTTATGTTCAACGTGCTGATTGATTACTTGCCGCCCAAGGATGAACTCGCGGTGGTGATGCAAACAACGTCTCAACGCAACGAGCCGATCGAACCGCTGTTTTCGGGAGAAGACATTCTGCGATTTCATGAGATGGTTCGCCGTGTTCCGATCGCCGAAGAGGTCGGCGCGTATGCGGTGCGGTTGGTGGGTGCGACACGACCGGATCGTGAGGGAACGCCCGACTTTATCAATCAGTGGGTGAGTTGGGGGGCCGGTTTGCGCGCCGCTCAAACGCTCGTGATTGGTGCCAAAGCACGGGCGTTGCTGTCCGGAAATGCTCACGTGCGAATCGAGGACATTCAAACCCTTGCGCATCCCGCTCTGAGACATCGCGTATTATTGAGCTATAAGGCTGAAGCGGAAGGGATGACGATTGAAAAGGTGATCGACCGTTTGATAGAGACAGTCAGGACGGAAGTCTGATGGTGTTGCCGAATCGCACTTCACCTCCGAATGCATCTTCTTCGGATCTCGCCGCGAAAATTGATCCCGCGGCGGTGATGCGGATCAAGAATTTGCAGTTGAGAGCCAAGACGGTCGTCGAAGGTTTTTTTAACGGCTTGCATCGCAGTCCGTTGCATGGCTCCTCGGTCGAGTTTTCAGAGTACCGCCCCTATACGGTCGGCGATGATCTGCGTGGTCTCGATTGGAAGCGTTATGCGCGGAGCGATCGTTACTACATCAAGAAATTCGAAGATGAGACGAGCCGCAACGGATACCTCGTTGTCGACCAAAGTCAATCGATGGGTTTTGGTTCGCTGGAGTATACGAAAATCGATTACGCCCGAACGCTGGCCGCAACGTTTGCCTATTTCTTGACGTTGCAGCGTGACTGTGTCGGTTTGATGACTTTCGATGAAGCGATCGCGGATTACATCCCCGCGCGGCGGCGGGTTGGTCATCTCCGGCAATTGCTCGTTGCGTTATCGCGGCCAGTGTCGGGAGCCGGCACCGATATCAACGTGCCGCTCAAGCAGATCGCGAATCTTGTTTACCGCCGCGGGTTGGTGCTGCTGATTTCGGACCTTTTGTCGCCGATCGAATCGCTGCGAACGAATCTCGCGTACTTGAGGTCGCGGGGGCATGAAGTTGCGTTGCTGAGGACGCTCGATCCGGCAGAATTGGATTTTCACTTGGACGCGCCGAGCATGGTGCAAGATCTCGAAACCGGTCAGGAGTTTTATCTCGATCCGGAAACGGCAAAGAGCGATTATCAAAAGAGGTTTTCCGAGCATCAGTCCCAATTGCAAAACGTTTGCGATTCGCTCGGCGTTGACATGTACACAATTTCGACCAGCGAACCGTTGCAGGATTCGTTGTTCCATTTGCTCGATTCGAAACAACGCCAAACGCGTGGCACCGCACGTTCGGGAATGCTCTCGCGGGCGACCGCGGGACTCGGAGGCGGTGTGTCATGAGTTTGCTGTTCCCGATTTATTTCGCGGGTGCGTTGGCGATCGGGTTGCCTATCCTGTTTCATTTGATCAGGCGACAACCCAAGGGAAACGTTCGCTTCAGTTCGCTAATGTTTCTGCGGCCCACGCCGCCACGGTTAACCCGTCGCAGTCGGCTCGACAATTGGCCGTTGTTGTTGTGTCGAGCGTTGGCATTGCTGTTGTTGGCTGCCGCGTTCACGCGTCCATTTTTTCGATCCGCGGCATCGACCGAACTGACGGCACCTGGAAAACGCCTCGTCATCGCGATCGATACCAGCGCGAGTATGAAGCGAACGGGTGTGTGGGACGATGCGATGAATGCCGTCAACGAACTCGTCGCTGACCTTTCATCCAGCGACGAGGTTGCGATCGTTACGTTCGATCAAACCCCGCAAGTCCAATTCAGTTTCGAGCAGTCTCGGGTACCGTCGGCCGATCGAGTTGCGTTGATTCAGTCGTTGCTTGAGGGGATCGCTCCCACTTGGAAATCGACCGATTTGGGAACGGTGATTCCATTCTGTGCGGAACTTGCTTCGACCTACGAGTCGGAAGAGTCCGAGGGAGTCAGTGAATTGCCTGCGAGCTTGATTCTGGTCAGCGACATGCAAACAGGGGGCGGCATCGAAAAACTTCAATCGTTTGCGTGGCCGGAATCGCTTCGTCTGGAAGTCCGCCAAATTACCGCGAAAGAAACATCCAACGCGTGGGCACTGGTTTTGAGTGCCGCCGCTGATTCGTCCGAGCTCCGTGCACGTGACGTTGCAGCAGCTGGGGCGAACCTGGGCGGCCCTGATTCGGATTCTATTCGGGTACGCGTTTCCAACTCGGAGTCTTCCGACCGGAGTCGCTTTGACGTGGCATGGGTGGGAGCCGACAGCACGCTGATGAATGTCCAGTCTGTTCAAGTCTTGCCGGGCCAGTCGCAAATCATTCGGATGCGACGTCCCGAGAACACTGCAGTGGCTCTTCGGGTTTCGGGGGACGAGGTGGGATTTGACAACGACCGTTATTTCGTTGATGCGGAAGCGAAACAGTACGAGCTGTTGCTGTTCGAGAACGAGCCTAGCCAAATCGACCCCCGCGATAGTTTGGCTTACTACATCAACCGAGTGCCGCTTGGGAATGAACGACGCAACGTGTCGGTAAAACGCGGTGACTTCGATTCGAATACCGAAATCGATGTCAAGAAAACGCTGTTGGTGGTGATCGTTGACCCACTCGAAGATGCCGCAATGCAGCGATTGGAGGCGTATGCTGAATCGGGCGGTACGGTGCTGTGTGTGGTGACTGCGGCGAATCCGGAATGGCAACGCACCACTGCCTCCGCACTCGCATCTCCAACGCTTCGACTCACCGAAGCGGAGGTCGACGACTATGCGATGTTATCGAATATCAATTTTCGTCATCCGTTATTTTCATCGATGGCGGAGCCGCAGTTCAACGATTTCACGAAGGTCCGGTTTTGGTCGTGTCGTACCCTCCAGGACGTGGGCAGCGATGTCGAGGTGTTGGCATCGTTCGACAATGATACCCCCGCGTTTTTACAACGCTGCGTCGGTAAGGGGCGAATCGTGGTGATGGCGGCGGGGTGGCAACCCAACGAAAGCCAATTGGCCTTGTCGACCAAGTTCATCCCACTGATGTTCAATCTCGTCGGGATGAGCGTTTCGGCAAAAGACGAGGTGAGAAGCTATCTGACCGGCGAACAAATTGTAGTCACAGACACGGCTTCCATTGTCACGCCGAGCGGCGAAGTCAGTGTGGTTGGTTCCAATGACGAAGCGGCACTTCTCGATGAGCCAGGGATCTATCAGAAACAGGTTGACGGAGTTGATGATTCCTTCGCCGTCAATCTTGCCGAATCGGAAAGTCACTTAGAGCCGATCGACGTCAGCTTGCTCGAACGGTTCGGAATCAACCTCGCAGATTGGACACCCAAGGAAGTGAAGTTGGCCGAAGAACGCCAGATGCGTGATATTGAACTAGAGAGCAATCAAAAACTATGGCAATGGTTGTTGATTGGTTCCCTGGTTTTTCTCGGTGGTGAAACACTTTTGGTGCGAAGACAAACCTAATCAAGCGGTGCTCCGTTATCGCAAAAGGGATGAAATATGCTCGAGAATGAACTTCGCCAACGACTGCAACAGGTCACCCGTCGTTTTCGACAACGACAATGGTGGTGGGGCGTTGCCGCGATCGCGTTGATTACCGCAGTCGTGGGAATGTCGATGCTGCCGCGCGTTGCGATGGGCAAGGCCGACGCAACCGTGACGGTGTTGGTGCTGTTGGGGACCGCCGTTGTGTTGTCCTTCATCGCATTTGTCATTTCAGCGAGTAGCTATCGCGATCCGACTCCCATCGCTAGAAAAATAGAGAGCAAGTTTCCATCGTTGCAGCAGCGATTGCTTACGGCAATTTCCGTCTCGAATAATCCGGATTTACAAGCCGGTTATTTGCAACAACAGGTGCTGCGTGAAGCGTGCGATCATAGCGATCGTTATGCATGGACTGAGGCAATCTCGAATCGACAGGTTTGGCTCAGTCGGTTGAGCGGGATGGGTGCGTTGGCGCTGATGATGGCCGTACTCGGCGTGATGCTTTTTCCCCCGACACCCGGTTCGTCCGGATTGGCGAGTCTCCCGCAGCAGTCGATTCACGACGTAGCGGTTTCCCCGGGGGACACGGAAGTCGAACGCGGCACCAACCTATTGGTGACTGCAAGATTCGACGGGAAGTTTGCCGATTTTGTTCCGAGCGAAGGAGAGTTGCGAGTCGTCTTTGCTGACACTAGCGAATTACGCTCGCCCATGAAACGCAATCTGCAGGACCCCGTGTTAGGCGGACTCGTCACTTCGATCAAAGAACCGTTCCGATATCAGGTGCTCACCGATGATTGGGTGAGCAAGACGTATTCGGTGGACGTTTTTGAATTTCCCGCGTTGGTGCGTAGTGATGTTTTTTTGCAGTATCCCGCATACACCAAGATGGCCGACAAGACGATTGAGGACACGCGTCGCGTTTCCGCCGTTGAAGGAACAAAGCTGCGGTGGAGGTTTCAGTTAAACAAGCCTGTCGTGTCGGCGAGGTTGGTCACCAAACAAGGCGAAGAGATCGTCCTGAATCTCGACGATGAATCTGCGACGGCGAATTCAGGTGAGCTTGTCTTGAATGCGTCGGTGCGATATTCGCTCGAACTGGAAGACGACAAAGGACGCAAGAACAAGTATCCGCCCGAGATGATCGTCCGCATGCTTCCCAACCAGCCGCCGAAATTGAAGACGACCGCGGCCGGCGACGTGCGTGTCTCACCGCTACAGGAGTTGGCTCTCGCGGCAGAGGTCGAAGATGATTTTGGCGTCGAGCGAATGGGCCTGAGCTACACGTTTGGAGGCAAAACTGACGAAGTCGTGTTGGCTACCGATATCGCTCGCGCGAAGAAGTGGAGCGTTGAGCATATCGTCGAGTTTGAATCGCTCGGTGCTGAGCCGGATCAGTTGTTGTCCTACTATTTTTGGGCGGAGGACGTTGGTCCCGATGGTGAGGTGCGTCGCACTCTGGCGGACATGTATTTTGCGGAAGTGCGTCCGTTTGAAGAAATATTCCGCGAAGGGGATCCGCCGCCCGGAGGAGAGCCGGCACCGCCGAGCGAGAACGAACAACAGGCCGAAAAACTCGCGGAGGGGCAAAAGGAGATCATTGCCGCGACGTGGCGTGTATTGCGTGACGGAATCACCGATGAATTTCAAACCAATGTGGAATTGATTGCCGAGTCACAGCAAGCACAAATCGAATCGCTCGATACGCTCGCTGAAAACCTCCAAGACGAGGAATCGCTGCAGTATGTCGACGCGGCGCGGGGGCAGATGCAATTAGCGGTGAGTCATCTCAATGCTGCCGCGAATGACAGCGATTTGGATGCCCTGGGTGACGCGCTCGTCGCAGAACAACTCAGCTACGAAGGTTTGCTCAAGCTGCGGGCACGCGAGTTTGAAGTCACACGGTCACAGCAGCAACAAAGTCAATCGAGTTCGAGTTCATCACAACAGCGTCAGCAGCAACTCAATGATCTAGAACTCAAACAAGACGAAAACCGTTATGAAACGGAGAAACAGGCTCAGCAAGACAGCGCTCAAGAACAACAAGAACGCGAAACGCGACAGGTGTTGAGTCGGCTCCGAGAACTGGCCAAGCGGCAGGAAGATATCAACAAACAAGTTGCTCAATTGCAATCGGCACTTGAGATGGCGGAAGATGAAGAAACCAAAGAAGAGATCGAGCGGCAACTGAAACGTCTTCGCGATCAGCAGCAAGAAATGCTGCGAGAGATCGATGAGCTCGATGAACGGATGCAAAGTCCCGAGAACCAGTCGTCGATGCAAGAAGAAAGCGAGCAGCTCGCGCAAACGAGAGAGAATGTTCGCCAAGCCTCCGAGGCTCTTCAACAAAATGATGCCTCTAAAGCGTTGTCGGCTGGGAAGCGTGCCGAGCGGGAACTCGAGGAGATGCGAGATGAATTCCGCGAGCGGGCAGCGGGACAGTTCAACGATGCGGTTCGCGACATGCGTAGTGAAGCGTCGGAACTGGACGAGCGCCAACAAGATATCTCTGAACGATTGCAGCAACAGCAAAACGACCCGACACCCGGGCTGCGGGCTGGAGAGGGACAAAAACAGCTCGAGGAAGAGCTTCAATCCCAGCGAGATCGTCTACGTGAGTTGCAAGAGAAAATGCAAGAGACGGTGGAGCAAGCGGAAACGGCCGAACCACTTCTTGCCGAGACGCTTTACGATGCGTTTCGACGATCGCAGCAGCAACAAGTTGATAGCCGATTGGATGAAACATCCGAATTACTCAAGAACGGATTTACCGAGGAGGCTTTAGAAGCCGAAGCGGAGGCGAACGAGGGAATTCGTGAGCTGAAGGAAGGAATTGAGAAAGCTGCCGGTTCGGTGCTGGGGGATGAAACCGAAGCACTGCGTAGAGCCGCCAGCAACCTCGAACAGCTCAGCCGCGATCTCGAGAATGAAATTCGTGATGCCAATGCGAGCGAGAGTGGACAGTCTGGTGGGGACCAGCAATCCCAAGACGGTGAGCCGACTCAGGGGCAACGTCAGCGATCCGAAACGGATCCAAACGACTCCCGTCGCGATGGTGATGGTGAACCGCAAGATGAACCCGGCGAAGGACAACGTGCAGGACAAGGCCAGCCGCGAGAAGGTCAACCGGGAGACGAACAATCGGGCCGCGGCCAGCCGGGTGAACCTCAGCCGGGTCAAGGCGAACCGAGCCAAGGTGAGTCTGGGCAAGGTCAATCGATTCCAGGCGAACCGAGTAAAGGCGAAAACGGCCAGTCACAACCGAGTGGCGATCAAACCGGTCGTGAGCAAACCGGTCGCGGCCAATCGGGCGCGGGGCAACCTGATGGAAGCCCACAACCTGGAAACGAACCGTCAGACACGCCGGGTGAACCTCGCGAAGGAGAGCGGCAAGGAGAGCGGCAAGGCGAGGGGCAGCAGCGGGGAGGAACGAATTCGCAAAACGGTCCGAACAGTTGGAGTCGCAACGCTTCCGATGGGCAAAACAGCCCGACCGCTTCACCGATCACCGGAGACGGGTTCCGCGAATGGAGTGATCAACTGCGAGACGTCGAAGAAATGGTGGATGACCCCGAGATCCGTTCCCGCGCCGCTCGGATTCGAGATCGTGCGCGCGACGTTCGCGCCGATCTGTTGAGGAAGTCGAAAGTGCCGCAATGGGATCTGGTCGAAAAGATGATCGCCGAGCCGCTGCGAGAGTTGCAACGCGACGTCCAAGAAGAATGGATGCGTCGTTCGGCGGAGAAGAACGCGTTGGTGCCCGTTGATCGTGATCCGGTGCCCAATGAATATCGCGATGCGATTCAACGATACTACGAACGTTTGGGGAGCGGGCAGTGATTTCAGTTTTCGTTCTCCCAATGTCCAACGCGTTGCCGATCGGCATGACCGTGATCTGGGGGGCGCCCGAGTGGTTGATTCCTGCGGTGATCGTGGCGACTCTTTTGATCGGGATGACCCTTTGGAATTACGTTCGCAGCCCTTCGGTCGGATGGGTGCGTTGGCTCGCGGCGGGGCTCAAAATCACGGCGATTGTCTTGGCAACGGTTTGTCTTTTGCAGCCGATGCAAAGCAGCGAGCGTGCTCGTCCGAAAGCGAATTTGTTGCCGATCCTGATTGACCGCAGCCAAAGCATGGAGTTGAAGGCGACTCCGACATCGGACTCAAGGCGAGAACGCGTCGAGGATTTGTTCTCAAACCGAAACGCTTGGCTGCGCCGCATGGAGCAAGATTTTGATGTGCGAGGATACACGTTCGCCGATCGGACCGAGAAGGCAACCTTCGCGGCGGCGAATGAATTTCAGTTGGATTCGACAAACGAGAATGCGTCGAATTTGAAATCGAGTTTGGACTCGATCAGCGAACGTTTTTCCGGACGTCCGCTCGCGGGACTCATGCTGTTTACTGACGGAAACCCCACGGATTTGTCGTCTACCGATTTTGATTGGACGAGTGTCGGTGTTCCGATCTACCCGGTCGTGCCCAGCGAAAGGGGCGTCATTGCCGATATCGCCATCCGTGATATCACCGTTCGCCAGACCGATTTTGAGTCCGCCCCGGTTTCGGTTCGAGTGCAGTTCGAGAGTACTGGGGGCGAACGTGAATTAGTCGTCGTGTTGCAGGATCAAGAAGAACCTGAGTCCAAGCACGAGCAAAAGGTCATGTTGAAAAAAGGTGAAAGCAGCGGCGAAGTGACGTTTCAGTTTCGGCCTACCAAGCCGGGACTTCGCTTCTTTACAGCCGCCGTTTTTGCCGCCCGTGATCGCGAAGCGTTTAGCGATGTCGCGAACCTGTCGGGTGTGAAATCACGTTTCGAGGCGACTGCGGTGAACAATCGACGAGTGGTTGCCGTGGATCGTGCGGCGGGACCCTACCGCATTCTGTATGTTGCCGGACGCCCAAATTGGGAGTTCAAGTTTCTACGCCGTGCGATCTCGACCGATGCGGAGATTCAGCTGGTTGGTTTGATGCGGATTGCAAACAAGGAGCCCAAGTTTAGTTTTCGAGATCAAGGTGTTTCGGAAACGAATTCACTGTTTCGCGGTGTCGACGATCGCGAGGCTGAGTTGGCGCAGTACGATGAGCCCGTCATGATCCGTATGGGGGTGAAGGCGTCTGAAGAACTGAGCGACGGGTTTCCTGAATCGGCCGAAGAATTGTTTGCGTATCAGGCGGTTATCTTGGACGATATCGAGCCCGAGTTCTTTTCCGAAGACCAACTGCTTCTGTTGCGGCAGTTCGTCAGCGTGCGGGGAGGCGGTTTGCTGATGCTGGGTGGGCAAGAATCGTTCTCAGGCAAATCGTTTTCCGAGAGTACACTCGGCGAATTGTCTGCGGTTTATGGTCCTCGCTTGAATCAAGAAAGCATGAAGGGCGAGTATCGTTTTTCGATTACTCGTGAAGGCATGCTCGAACCATGGGTGCGGCTTCGTGACAATGAAGCGGATGAGAGCACTCGTCTGAACGAACTTCCCAATTTGACGACGGTCAATACGGTCGGAGATGTGAAACCGGGGGCGTTCGTGCTGGCTGAGGTGCGCCGTGGTGATGGGCTGTCCTTGCCTGCGATCGTCGCTCATCGATTTGGTAAGGGCCGAACCGCCGCGATGCCTCTCGGTGATCTGTGGCGATGGTCAATGCATCGAGCGGCGAAGACGGATGGAGACGCACGAGATGACCCCGCCCAAATGTGGCGACAAATGGCTCATTGGCTCGTCGGCGAGGTGCCCCGTCGCGTCGAGGCAAGAATCGAAAAAAATGCCGATACCGAGGCGGCGATCGATATCGTTGTCACGGTTCGAGATGAAGCATATCTGCCACTGGACAATGCGAATGTTGAATTGACCGTAACGCCGGTCGGCGGTGAATCTTTGGTTCTTCAAGTCACGTCGGACGACCAAGCGGCCGGGGTGTATCGAACGACCTACTGGACCGACCAACCGGGAGCCTACCGGGTATCGGCTTCAGTGGCGGGACCGGATGATGCGCCGATTGGAATCGCGGAAACGGGGTGGACCAGCGAACCCGAAGTTCGTGAATTTCAGCATCTGGCGTTAAATCGTGATCTGCTGCAGAACATTGCTGAGCAAACCGGTGGCAGGGTTGTCGATGACAACGAACTCGATGCGTTTGCTTCCGAGTTGCCCACCAAAAAAGTTCCCGTTACCGAAACGTGGACGCATCCGCTTTGGCACTCCGCGTGGTGGATGACCGCGATGATCGCGTGTTTGTGTTCGGAGTGGGGGCTAAGGCGATGGAAGGGACTGGCATGAGAACACACAGCATGTTGCCAATCGGATGTTGGGTCGTGGCGATACTGGCGTCCACCTGGGCCGTTGCAGACGAACGACGCGATCCTGCCGCGACAGAATTGACGGTGATCGTCGGCGCGGCGGGGACGGACGAATATCAAGAGATGTTCTCAAACTGGGTTAGCCAGTGGAAGCAGGTTGCCGAGAACGCCGATGTGCCCCTCGTCGTGATCGGTGAGTCGGAGGAAAACACCAGCGATTTTGAGATCCTACAAAATCGAATGCAATCGATCCAAGCGACGGAGGATGCTTCGCACTGGGTGATTCTGATCGGCCATGGAACCCACGACAGCCGTGCCACAAACTTCAATCTGCGGGGGCCGGATGTTTCAGCGAAAGAGTTCGCGAAATGGATCCAACGTCGAGAACCTGCTACCGACAATTCGCCCAGTCATGGTTCGATCGTGATCGTCAACTGCGCCTCGTCGAGCGGGCCTTTCGTGAACGCTTTATCGGGACAGGGACGCGTGATCGTGACGGCGACCCAAAGCGGATCGGAGCAGAACTTTGCTCGTTTTGGAAAGTACTTTGCCGATGCCATGCGTTCCACCGAATCGGACTTGGACCATGACGACGAAGTTTCCGTATTGGAAGCGTTTCTGAGCGCCAGCAAGCAAACGCAGCGGTTCTACGAAACCGAGTCACGGATCGCGACCGAGCATGCGCTCATCGATGACAACGGGGATGGGCGTGGAACGCGAGCGGAAACGTTCCGAGGAACACGAGCGATCGCGAAAGCGAAAGACGGTGCCCGCATCGACGGTAATCTCGCAAGACGCATCACGCTGGCGGTGGGGACTGACGTGGATCGTGTGAAGCCGGATCCGTTGACGAAAGAGCAAATCGTCACACGAGATCAACTCGAAATGCAGGTAGAAGCGTTGCGGACGAGGAAGGGCGAAATGTCGGAAGCAGATTACTATGCTCAACTCGAAGGAGTGATGGTTCAGCTCGCCGAAATCTACCACGGTTCGGCGGAGTAGCCATTGATCGGCTACGCTTGAAGGCCGGTCAATCGCGTCGCATGTTGCACGTTGCTAGTTCCCGGCCGTCATGCCAGAATGTGGCGCCGCTCGCATGGAGGACGGCTTGCTGCCAATTTCTTATGCGCATTAAGAGCGATGAATCCATTTTCGAATTTCTGAGATTGCGATGTTAGAGCAAAACTTTGCCACCGTTGAGCGTTTGGTCAATTTGTTAGACCCCGACGTGAATGTCATTTTCAACATGAGTGTTGAGGAGGCGGTGGAAAGAGTTGGTTCGGGACAATCTGACAAAGTTCGCGAGATCGATGGGCAATTCGCCTTAGTGCACAAGAATGGGCGAATTGTCCGGCTGGCTCGCTCGATCGGTCGCCCGATGCGATATTTCTTAGCCAAACAAGCCGCCGGTCCGGTATTGATCATCGCCGAGAGGATGGATGAAATTCGCGAACACTTGGAGAAGGAAGGGCTCGCCGACCAATTCCACCCATCCTACACACGCATGGTTCCTGCACACTACATAACGGAACTCTCGCTTGTCGGTTGCCCTGACCCCAACCCGGTTTACACGCGATTCCTCAATCACTATCCGAACGAATTACCCGCTGACGTCGACGCGATCGGCGAGTCGTACATCGGCACACTCGCAAACGAAATTGATTCCTGGATCGATTCGTTGCCGGCGGATGCACCGATCGGAGTTTTGTTTTCGGGTGGAATCGACAGCGGCGCGATTTTGACGTTGACGTATCATTCGTTGTTGAAGCGTGGCCAAACGGCGCAGCGACTCAAGGCGTTCACGTTGACTGTGAATGAGTACGGCGAAGATCTTCAACAAGCATCTGAGTTTTTGAAAAGCCTGGACATCGACTACCTGCTCGAGCCGATTCACGTTTCGGCTTCGAGTCTTGATTACAAAGAAGCAATTCGGGTCATTGAAGATTACAAGCCGTTGGATGTCCAAGCGGCAACGATGGGGATTGCGGTACTGAAGGAAGTTCGTCGACGGTATCCTGACTGGAAGTATTTGTTGGACGGGGATGGTGGCGATGAAAACTTGAGAGACTACCCCATCGAAGACAATCCCGAACTCACCATTCGAAGTGTCTTGAACAATCCATTTTTCTATCACGAGGGATGGGGTGTGGACAAAATCAAACATTCTCAGACCTATTCGGGAGGACAAAGTCGCGGACATGTTCGCACTTATGCCACTGCTGCTAAATTCCAGTTTGAAGGGTTTAGTCCGTTCGCGACGTCGAACGTTATCGAAGTCGCCGAAAAGATACCTTTCATCGAGTTGACCCAATGGGATCACGAAAAACTTTATGCCCTCAAAGGTGATGTCACACGGGCCGGTGTGAAGGCGGTCACCGGCATGGCGATGCCGGTGTTTGAAAAACGGCGTTTCCAACGTGGTGCTGCATCCGACGCTGATTTTTCGGCGACGTTTCCGGAATCACCCATGGCGTATCGGCAAGCGTTTGCTGAAATTTTTAGCAGTTAATCGACCGTCGATTCGGCTAGGACGAATTTTGCCTGCCGTTTGTTGTTGCTGCTACCGCATCTACCCGCTCGAAAGTCCAGAACGAATGATGTCCTTATGATTGCGACATTGGCCACGTCGGACATTCTGCGACTTCGCGGTCCAAAGAATGCGGTGTCACCAACGAAGCCGTACGAATTTTTGGTGGAACCGGAAGTGACGGCGCGCGGTGAGGTGGTTGATGTGGCTACCATTTTTCTAACCAACCGCGAGTGTCCGTATCGATGCTTGATGTGTGATCTTTGGAAGAACACGTTAGACGACTCAGTGAAGACCGGGCAAATCGCACAACAGATACGATTCGCTCTCGAAAGACTTCCTCGGGCTCGTGTTCTCAAGCTCTACAACAGCGGTAATTTTTTCGACGTCAAAGCGATACCGGAGGAGGATCGGCGCGAGATCGCTGGTTTGTGTGACCCTTTTGAAACCGTCGTCGTCGAAAACCATCCGAAACTCTGTAATTCTCAATGCACGGAGTTCGCAAGCCTATTGAAGGGGAACTTGGAAGTTGCGATGGGGCTGGAGACAGTTCACCCCGAGGTGTTACCTCGTTTGAACAAACAGATGACTTTGGAGGATTTTCGAGACGCATCGAGCTATCTGTGTGAGCACGGAATTTCCGCGCGAGCATTCGTTTTGCTCAAACCGCCGTTTTTGAATGAAGATGAAGGAATCGAATGGGCGGTGAAGTCGGTCGACTTTGCCGTCGATTGTGGTGTTTCGTGCGTTGCTGTGATTCCAACCCGACCGGGCAATGGTGCGGTGGAATACTTGGAGGAGCGAGGCGACTATTCGCCGCCCCGGCTGGATTCGCTCGAACGCGTTTTGGAAGAATCGCTCGGCCGTGAGCCAAACCATCGTGTGTTTGCTGATTTATGGGACGCCCAGTCCTTTTCTTGGTGTGATGAATGTGTTTCGGATCGGATCGCACGTCTTGCGAAGATGAATTTGACGCAAACGGTTATGCCATCGATTCAATGTCGTCGCTGTGCCGCAGAGATCAATTGATGGAGTTTGACTCGGATGTTCTGATTATCGGTTCCGGCTTTGGCGGTTGCCTTACCGGGATTCTGCTTCGGAAGCTTGGTTACCGCGTTTGCGTCGTCGACAAAAATGAGCATCCGCGGTTCGCGATCGGTGAGTCTTCGACACCGTTGGCCGATCGGACTCTCAAACGGATCGCAACGGAGTACGGTTTGGATTGGCTTAAGCCGCTGAGTGCCTATGGCACCGCACAGAATCTCGCCGGAGAAGTGACGGTGGGGCTGAAGCGAGGATTTAGCTATTTTCACCACACTGCGGATCAAGAATTTCAGCCGCGACAGGATCATTCGACGGAACTGCTCGTTTCGGCGAGCACGGATGATTCGGTTTCCGATACGCACTGGCTTCGCTCGTCGGTGGACCACTATATCGCCCGGCACATGAGCCGCGAAAATGTGACGATGATCGAAAACTTCGACATCGACGAAATCATTTCTGGCGGAAGATGGCGAGTGCGAGGCGTTTGCCCCGCTGCCGTTGGCTTGGCAGGAGATCGCACCGCAGTGGAACTGACGAGTCGATTTATCATTGACGCGAGTGGGGCGTCCACGGCTCTGTCGAAAGTGACCAAACAAAACGATGTCACGGAGTTATTGGCAAGCAACACGGGAGCGATCTTTGGGCATTTTTCTGGTTTGCGAGATTGGAATGATCTCGTTGTCGAACTCGGTGGCGATATTAGTCCGCACCCGTATGTCTGTCACCATGCTGCGGTTCATCACCTGATCGATGAGGGCTGGATTTGGCAGCTCGGTTTTGACAACGGGGTCACGAGTTGCGGTATCGTTTTCAATCGAGCTGACGTTGGTTTCGCTGATGACGATCGAGTGGATGTGGAAGAACGGTGGCGGCGAACCGTGCAAAAGTATCCGACGTTGAGCAGACAGTTCGCGGGGGCTGAGTTGATTGCACCTGCCCGCCTTCAGGAAAAGAAACGGCTTCAGTTTCTGCGAGAGCCCGCAGCGGCGGATCGATGGTTGAGTCTTCCATCAGCGGTCGGCTTTGTTGATCCGCTGCACAGCACGGGGATTGCTCAAACGTTGGCGGCGGTAGAAAAAATTGCCGCGATGTTTTCGGAATGTGATAGTCCCGACGTGTTTCCCTCGCCAGAAAGTCTGCACGCGTACGGAAGTCAAGTGCGAGCCGAAATCTTGTGGATCGATCGGCTCGTTTCAACTTGCTACGCAGCGAGTTTCGATTTTCCGCTTTATGTGGCGGCGACGATGACCTACTTCGTCGTCGTGACAGCCGCCGAACGAGAAGGTGGCAACGGTTTCTTAAGCGTCGATGCCGCCGATCTTGTTGCTTGCGTTGCGCGTGTTTCCGAGCGGGTTTTTGAACTCCGTCGAAAGCACTCACTCGGAGTACTTTCTTCGCTCGAAACGGTTGCCTGCATCGCTTGGATTCGCGAACAACTCGAACCATTCAATCACGTAGGACTGTTTGATCCGGCGAAGCAGAATCTGTATCACCACACCGCGCCGCTGGAGAAAAGGGTCTGAACGGAGTTGGAATGCCCAGCGTTCTGATTGAGAACGAAAGGGATTAGGTCGCGTCGGCAGGCCAGTCGTCGGGCACGATGAAGAGGCGGTTGGATTCAGTAAACGAATCACCCCGCTGATTGAGCTCGCTGAATAGGACAGGCGAGTGATGTACGCTCATGCGACGCGTGATGTACGATTTTATTTGCGATGCGTCTTGCAGAGGTTGTAGGTTGGAATCGCCAATATCATCCGATAGCCAGAACGGTTTTTCGAGCACGCGATAGAAGGCACGCGGTGTTTTTTCTAGTGAATCCAACGATTGCAGCCGAAGGATGCTTCCTCGCAAATGATCGGGTGACATTTTGGCGGGGAGATGAACGGGTGCCGGCAGGTCGGCGTCGTAAAAGATGCGTCCTTTTACGAAGGCGTGACGAACTTTGACGTCGGGGAAGTGTCTATGGCTGAGCGGCAATTGATGCTCGAAGAGTCGATGCATTTTCCGCTCAAACGTGTCTCGAACGTTGGGGCCGATAAAATGGCTGTCATGGACAACGCGATCGGGCTGGTAGAGGTAAAACTTCACCGCGACTTCGAGATGGGTAAGCTGCCCCTGTTCATCGCGATAGAGAAAATCGATTTCACCTAGGGTTCGATTCTCGGACCGGATTTGGAGCGTGTTGGCGATCAACTCAACGCGTCGAACATGAGTCAGCCAGTAGAGCACGAGGCGTTCGAAATAATGCCCGACTTTGCGGGGGACTTGGTCGAGGAAGAATGACGCGAGATGTTCCTCATCGATTTCGTCAGCGGTAATTGGTTTCGTCGTTGCAGCGGGAGTGATCAAACTGGGGCTGTTAACACACCAGATAAGGTCGCGAAGCAATTGTTGTCGATGGATCGATATCGTACCGCTTTTCATTACTCTCGTAGTTCTTTCTCAGCATTCCAACCTGAGTTGGGACCGGATGGTTCTCGTTGTTCCGCTGAGAAGAACACTAAAACAATCAATGTCTCCGTGCAAACGAAGCTTACGGGAACGCTCGTTCGCGGAGCGAACGGCCACACTAATAACTTCACAGCCTGTCCGAGACTCCGAAAGCGGGTACTGCCCGGAATTCTCGGTCTGGGGAGACCGAGCTACGTGAACAGTGGCGCTGTCCTGCTAAGAATCGAGGCACAACTAAGAATGCCCAAACGGCAATAGGATTGCGCCCGATGATTCCTGCCTACGTGGTTGTTCGATTCGTGTGGACACTTATTTGCTCCGCTGAAATCGAGATGGGCTGGTTGCATGACGGGGCGGGTGGTGTGGGCGTTGGAATCTCGTGTGTTCACAACGGCCTTCGTTAGCGCACTCCCCATTCACGGATACGCGGCAGGTTTCGATACAGAAACCAATTATAGAAACGCCTTGGTAAGAGGCGGCGGAGCAACGAGAAGAGGAGCGCATCAATGCTGCCGTAGACGCGCAGTGGTGGGGATTTTTGGCGGATCACCTTGATGACTTTGGCGGCGACGGAATCGGGGGTGGCCGGAGCGCGATGCATCGTCTTCTCGATGAAACGCTGCATGTGCAAGTAATGCTCGTGGTAGGGATCGTTGCTATCGGACGAGGCCGCGGCACTTTTGACTGTGTAAGGGACCTTTTCAAAGGCATCCGATCGCATGAATCCGGGTTGAATGAGCGTGACTGACACGTTCCAAGGTTTCATTTCGTAGTACAGTGCCTCACTGACTCCCTCGAGAGCAAACTTCGATGCCGAATAGACCGACATCGTGGGCATCGCCATCATGCCTCCGACGGACGAGATGTTTATGATCTTTCCTGATCGTCGTGCTCGCATGCCGGGTAAGACGCAGCGTGTCAGTTCAACGGGTGATCGGAAGTTGATGTTCATCTGATGCAACCGTTCTGGTTCAGTGACATGTTCGACGCAGGATCGATAGGCCACTCCGGCGTTGTTGACTAAGATGTCGACGCCACCGAGCTTCGATTCGATTTCATCCACGACGGCGTGTCGTTGTTGGGCGTCCGTGATGTCGAGGGCGCGAATCCAAAGGCCATCGCGCTCTTCGATACCGCTTTCTCGAAAACGGACCAGGGATGAGTTTCGAGCGGTTAAAACGATGTGCAGAGCATTTTTTTGCTGCTCTTGAACAAGACGTCGGGCAATCGCGAGGCCCAAGCCGACCGAAGCTCCCGTAACGAGAACGACCTGAGGCCGGTTGATGGGGTCGATCTTTGACGGTGTTTGATTAAGAGGCATTCATCAATTCGAATTGCCGTGAGATCACCGGGGAAGCAAACTTGAGATGCGATTGTGGTTGCTGTTGATTGTGGTTTCACAGCAACTGACGGTACCCAACAGCCCCAGAACATAGTCTCCATCGTGCGCGCGATGCTCTAAGGTGAATCGCATACCTCCGCGAGGCAATGATTCAGTTTCCTCTGCCGTTAATCGCAATCGCCAAACGCCACCGAGTTTGAACTCGCATCGCTGAGGATCGGTAATCTCCAGCACCACGAGTTGATCCACGAATTGGCTGAAGATGCGGAACCTCGGTTCATGTCCCACCCAGTTGACCGATGACCGATTCGTGCTCATCAATTGAAACGTGACGTCCAGCGGAACGCCTGGATGAACGCGGAACCACGAAAGTCGAGAACGACCCTCACCCGGCAATCGTTTTGCGCGAATTTTCATCGGATAGCATCGATAGAGAAGGTTCGAGCGAATAGTTGGTCGCATTGCCAGAAATTTAGGCAGTGAACGCGTTTCTCTAAATAGAAGCAAAGGTTGTACCGGAGGCGTCGTTGCCCTATCGGTTTTCTAGCTATCACATAATTTCACGGCAGAAACGCCGTTTCGAAAATTTTGGGCGCCGACTCGCGGTGCCAAACGGCGTCACGTCTGCGAATTTCTTTAGCAACGTGCGAGTTTGATACGCAACTTTTCGGGGCTGAGTGCGCAGGCGTCCGTTTTAACAGAAGCGAAGTTCCGTTTCACCGGATAAGTGCTTTAAGGCGAAGGGTTTAGGTGGCTTGGATCGGGCGGCTTCGACACGTCATTTCCAGATGACGGGGAGGAAGACCGTCATCTCACCGTCGCCGCGGTTATTCCAGGCGAAGTAGGGAATGAATTGGGCACGCGAGGTGTTCCATTGTGGCCGATCGATCGCTTGGTACATGCGCTGTGAACGTTCCGACCGGATCGCGATGTCGCCGGATATCGTTGTCACGCCACCAAGTATATGAGGATTGAATCGGGGGATGAGTTCTGCATTGGACGGCAGGTACACGTCCAAGATACCGGTGCCCGGCGGGATGTCTGGCGACTCGATGCAGTAAACGACCGGGCCGCGAGAAACCGCGACTTGGTTTCGGAGTTCTTCAATCCGTGGGTTCCCTTCGAGAAGTTTGATTTTCATTGGCAGCTCGAGTTCGATCACATCGCCGGGACTCCACGTCCCGCGAATCGTTGCAAACGATCCTGCCGCTGTGTCCACGTCCGCAGAGTTGCCATTGAGAGTGAGCTTGGAACCGTCTGCCCACTCGGGAATCCGAAACTTCATTTCGAAAGGTTGATTCTTACACGATTCGATGGTGATCTTGACGTGTCCGTCCCATGGATACTGTGTCTCTTGTTTCAGTTGGATAGGTGATCCGTCCCGCAGCTTTGTTGACAGGGAGTTGGCTCCGTATAAGTTCACCGCGATCCCGTCGTTGGTCAGGCTGTAGGCCCATCCCGAAGACTTGGCGATCGTTCGCACAAGGTTGGGTGGACAGCAGAAACATTCGAGATAGGGCTGTCGCTGCGCAAATTCCGTGTTCATCGTCGAGTAGTCTAGAACGCCGTTAATTTTGCGAAGTGGATTGGTGTAGAAGTAATGCGTACCGTCTGTGCTGATGCCCGATAGGCAACTGTTAAACAACACGCGTTCGATGACATCGGCGTATTTGGATTCACCTTTGATTCCCAACATCCGATAGCTGAACATGGCGTTGCAGATGTTCGCGCAGGTTTCGTTGTAGGCGGTCAGATTGGGCATGACGTATTCATTGAGAAATCCCTCTGAGATCTTGTCATGTCGACTCGATACACCGTGGTGAGCTTGGCCGACGGCACCGGTTACGTACATCTTTTTGTCGACGACGTTTTCCCAAAGTCGGTCCAGTGCGTCGATCAACGCTTGTTCGCCGGTTTCGGCATAAACGTCGGCTGCCCCTGCATAGAAGTAAAGTGCCAGCACGGCGTGTCCGACGGCTTCGGTTTCTTTGCGTAGGGCGACACGTTCTTGGACCATGTCGCCGGTGGATTCTCCCGTCACACTCGGGTCATCTTTGTCGCGGAATTTTCCACGGTTGTTGATGAAAACCTGAGCGACGTTGAGATAACGTTTGTCACCGGTGGTCCGGTAGAGTTCGACGAGACCCATGATCTGGGTTTGATTAAAACCGAAACGGGACAATTGGGTGGGACGTGATTGAAACAAGCTGACAAGGAGGTCTGCGTTCTTGATTGCGATATTGAGTAGATTGGTTTTGCCGGTGACGCGATGATGAATGCAAGCACTCGTGTAGAGATGACCGCAGTTGTACATCTCGTGATGTCGACGGTTGGAGAAATGCGGGATGTTCTCGATCTGGATCTTGGTATGTAGGTAGCCATCGGGCTCCTGGGCTTGAGCGATGATGGCGATCAATTCGTCAAGCTCCGTCAGTGTGCTTTCGTCATGATTGATCGCGTAAAGATAAGTGGCTGCTTCGATCCACTTGTAGAAGTCGCCGTCGTGCCAAGCGAAGCCTTGGTGTCGACCTTTCTTTAATCCGGCTGCGATTCGAAAGTTGTTGTAAGCGTGACCGATGTCGCCTTTGAGGATCTCGCCCATGTGTGGAACCATGACGCTTTCACAGAGCCGGAATTTGTCCCCCCAAAATCCATCGGTCCATCTGCAATCGCCGATGTTAATGCCACGGTGTTGGACGTACGGGCTGTCGGAGTTGTCGATGATTCCGTGTGTCTGAGCGGATGCCCATTCCGCGATGGCTAGACAGAATACGATCGCGATGCTGAATTTCATGGTTTCGCTCCGTTGGTCGCGTCTGGTGAAGAACGGGAACTCAATCGCGAGGCTCGTAGGCCAACAGCATCCCGTTTATGACACGAAGCGTGCTGGAAGTCTTCGACGGGACTGTCCCGGCGACCCGCAGTACGTTCTGTGGTGGTATTGTACGACAAATATCATCTTTGTCGTGCTCGCAGATTGATAAGGGGGATCAAACTTGGTGAGGCGGGCCGCGGTATTGGCTTGATTTGGTGGGTTCGCCAGCGACTCAAGCGGCGAAATTGCTGGCAATTTCGCTATTGGTGCAGCGACGAGGGCAGGCGCCACGGCGCGATGAGCAGACCGCTGAGCGTCAAAATGCCGCTACCTGCGTTAAGCGGCTTGAGGGATTTGGCGACCCTGGAGCTGGTAGACGTAGCGGAGCACTTCGGCAACCGCCTGGTATTGATCGGCGGGGATTTCCTGGCCGACCTCCACGTTCTTGTAGAGAAACTGAGCGAGCGGTTTGCGTTCGACCACCGGGATGCTGTGTTCGAGTGCGACGCGTCGAATTTTTTGAGCGATGAGACCGGCACCTTTCGCGACCACAATGGGGGCAGGCATTGTTTTGGGATCGTATTTGATCGCGATGGCGAGTTCGGTGGGGTTGCTGACAACCACGTCTGCGGTGGGAACGTCGTTGCTGGCTCGATTCATCGCCAATTGTCGGGCGACTTGTCGACGACGGGCCGCGACCTGCGGATCGCCTTCGGTGTCCTTCATTTCGTCGCGCAGTTCTTGATCGGTCATCATCATGTCTTGCTCGCTCTTCCATTTCTGGAACGCCCACTCCAAGAGGGCAAGAATGAACAATCCGGAACCGATCCACAGGCACACACCGAGCAGCGTATGGAACATGGTCGATGCGATTTGCGGGACTGACATCGAGGCCATCGCCACGACGCTGTCTCTGTGTGAGCGGAGTGCATAATAGGCGACGGTGCCGATCAATCCGACTTTGACCATGCCAAACAGCAATCGCATCAACCCGCGAACGGAGAGAATGCGTTTCGCACCTGATAGCGGGCTGATGTTGCTGAGTTTGGGCATCAACTTTTCAGGTGACAGAATCAGGCCTGCTTGTGTGACGTTGATGGCGATGGCACCGGCGAACATTAGCAAGAGAATGGGTGCTGTTGCGATCGCGAGTCGGGTGCTCAGTCGCAATAATTCGCTGGAGGCTTCTTGGGGCGTGTAGGCGATCAGCCGTGAATTGGAGAGGGCCGATTCGATACCGCCCGCCATGATCGCGCAGGTTTTTCCGCCGGCGACGTACATCGCACCGAGAGCGGCGAGCAGAAGTGATGCCGAGGTGAGATCTTGGCTTTTGGGAACATCGCCTTTCTCACGTGCTTGCCTCCGCTTCCGCTCGGTTGCAAAGTGTTTTTTGTCTCCATCAGACATGGTTTAATCGCCTCGAGTCCAGATCATGGAGAGTCGCTCGACGTTCGCAGCGAGGTCGTCTTGGAAGATCCAGGCGACGGAGCCGATGGTCAGCGATGTGACGACGAGCAATGCCAATGAGTTGACGCTGAGTCCGATCGCAAGCACGTTGATTTGCGGCATCGTGCGACTGATCAGGCCGGTTACCAAATTGCTTAGCAGGAGCGCCGCGACGACGGGGGCGGAGACGCGAACACCCGAGGCGAGGGCCCCGCTCATGCAGTCGATGACCGCTTGCATCATGGAATTGTGAAAGACCACATTGCCCGGCGGGACATGATCGAAGCTTTCGACCAGCAGTCCGAGTACGACGCGGTGTCCGCCGCCGAGCAGCATCACGGCGGTGACGAGCATGCCGACCATTCGCGCCAGTGCCGGCATGCTGCTCTGAGTCGTCGGGTCGATCGAATCGCCGAGTTGCATGCCGCCGGTGCTGGTGATCGCTTCGCCGGCGAGTTGGATTCCGGTAATGACGATTTGGACTGTGGCTCCGATCAACATTCCGACCAACGCTTCGCGGGCGATCGCGATGGCGAGGGTAGCCAAGTGGTCGATCTCCGGGAGGCTTTGCATGGAGGGACGATCCGCGAGCGTCGGCAACAAGAGGGCTGTCATGATGAGTGCGAGCAATGCCTTGACCCGCTTCGGGACGCCGACCCCGATGGCAGGCATCGCCATCAACAGCATGCCCAGTCTTGTTAAGACGAGAACGCCGACGACGAGGTGTTCCATAAGCCAATCAACGAAAGGCTGCATGTCACAGGCCGCCAGCGTTTTCGAAGACGGATCGGGTGAATTCCAGCATGCGGGTCATCAACCAGGGCATGCAGACAATCAATACGGCTGCCATCGCAAGAATTTTAGGGACGAAGGAGACCGTTTGATCTTGGATTTGCGTGAGCGCTTGAATCAGGCCGATCGCGAGCCCCGCCGCCATGCCGACGAGCAACATCGGTGTGGCCAAGATCACCGCCACGATCAACGATTCGCGGATGAGATCAACAGCAGAGGAAGGTTCGAGCATCTGACAGGCTGAGTGTATAAGTTATTAGGGACAGGAGTCTTTTATTAACCAATGTCGGTCGTCAGACCGTTCCGAAGCTATTCATGAGCATCTCGACGACGAGTCGCCATCCGTCGACGAGGACGAACAACAACAGTTTGAATGGCAATGAAATGACGGCGGGTGGCAACATCAACATGCCCATCGAAATCGTGACACTGGCGACGACCAAATCAACGATCAAGAATGGCAGGTAAATTTGAAAACCCATTAAGAACGCGGTCTTCAATTCGCTGAGGATGAAGGCGGGTAGGAGCACACGCATCGGAACTTCGGAAAACGTGCTCGGCAGCGGCGCGTCGGCGTCCATGTAGCTGTAGAACAAATGCACGTCGTCGTGATTTCCCGCAACGTCGATCTGCCGCGACATGAATTCGCGAACGGGTATCGAGCCGGCTTCATAGGCTTCCTCGAGCGACATCTCGATTTCGGGATTGGTGTACGGTTCGATGGCGTCGTCGTAGACTCGCGTCCACACCGGCGTCATGACGAATAAAGTCATGAACAACGCGACGCTCGTCATCACTTGGCTCGGTGGCAGCGACTGCAAGCCGATCGCTTGCCGCAGCAGACCGAGCACGATGATGATGCGGACATAACACGTCGTCATCAGCAAAATTGCCGGAGCCAGCGAGAGAACCGTGAGCAGCAGCATGATCTGCAGGCTGCCGGACATTCCCTCGGGGCTGGTCCAGTTGTCGGGGCCGCCGTTGATGAAATCGAGTGGATCGCGGTCGGATTTGGGTGTTTCGAGCGGCTCGAGGCGATCACCGGCGCCCACGCGAATCGGCAAACGGGCGTCTTCGGAGGAGACGTTTTCAGAAGGCGAATCCGCGTCGGTTTCTTGTGCCTGGAGCGTGCTCGTCGAGACCGCCAACACGAGCATCGTCAGGCATATGCTGATGATTCGCCGGGCGGGCGAACGCACCGGCAGGCAGCGAACGTGGTTGTGGGGAGGGGAGGTGAGCACGAAGCGGATACCGACGAGAGGGACGTCACGGTTGGGTTTACCTCTCGGACTTTAGAGAAAATCGGACTTTTACCGAAAGATGTTTTCTCTGGCGTGTTTCACGCGTTTTCCGGGCCGGTTCGGCTTAGGGATGATGGCGGCGGGTGATTTCGGTCAATGCGTTGTGCAGATGACCGTTGGTGGCGACCACACTCGAGCTCCCGATCGGCAATTCGCCCCCGCGAGCGTCGGTGATTTTGCCGCCGGCTTCGGTGACAAACAACGATCCGGCCGCGAAGTCCCAGGGGGACAGGTTGTATTCGAAGAATCCTTCGAGTTTCCCGCAGCCCACCATGCACAGGTCGAGCGATGCGGTTCCGAATCTTCGGATCCCATGAATATGGTGTGAGAAGCAATCTTCGATCGCCGCCAGGGTGGCTTTCATCATCGCACCGCGATCGTAATAGAACCCACAACCGATCATGGATCGTCCGAGGGTATCGGCATCGCTGACGTGGACCTGTTTGCCGTTTCGAAACGCACCTTCGCCTCGCACTGCGGTAAAGAGGTCGTCGTGAACCGGATTGTAAATCGCACCTGCCGCCGCTTGGCCGTTTTCGTAGTATCCGATCGAAACGGCGAAATGCTCGATCCGGTGGGCGAAATTGTTGGTGCCGTCGAGTGGATCGATGATCCAGAGATGGTCGGAGTCCACGTCGCCGCCCTGCAGCGATTCTTCGCCTAGCAGTTCGTGGGTTGGGTAGGCGTCGCGGATCAATGTCGCGATCGCCGCCTCGCTCTGTTCATCGGCATCGCTTACCAGGTCGTACGATTTGCCGCCGTCTTGCGATTTATCTCGCATAATGACGCCTTCCTCGAAATAGCGACGCAAGATAGCGCCTCCGGTGTGAGAAGCGGCGATGGCGGTTTGAAGTATTTGTTGCACATTAGTCATGAGAAACAGCGTAGCATGTGCCTTCGGCGGGCTGAAGATCGGGTCAATCGCTTGGATCGAGTGGTGATTGAAGGCTCCCGTGTTTTGTGCTTCACTTTCGGCTGTTGTGAAAAAAGTTCCATTTGAGAAAAGCAAAAGAGAGCAAGAATGATTGGATCAATCATTGCGGCTTCGGCCCGAATGAGTGTGGCGTACGCGGAGCGGATGTTGAAAGACATTCCCCCCTCGCAATTTGCACGTTTCGCAGAGGCGGGGGGGCAAGTCATCGAGTCGAACCATCCCGCTTTCATTTTCGGGCACTTGAGTTTGTATCCCTGTCGAGTGGTTTCGGAAGTCGGCGGCGACGCGTCCGCGATCACTCCCTCGAGTAAGTTCGAGGCACTCTTCTCACCGTCGGCAAAGTGCTTGGATGATCCCGACGGGACGCTTTACCCGTCGATGGATGAGATCACGAGTAAATTTTTTAAGGCCCACGAAGTTGCCATCGAAGTCTTGATGACATGTGATGATGCCGTGTTTGCCGGCGAAAACCCTAACGAACGCATGCGGCCAAAGTTTGCTACGATAGGGGCTGCTCATGCGTTTTATTTAGGCGGACACGCGATGCTTCACATGGGCCAGTTGAGTGCGTGGCGTCGAGCGGTTGGGCTCGGGCCGGGCTAGTTCGGGATTACGTTCGAACGGCGAATTCTTGTCTATGAAGACAATGTGTTCACGGGCGTAAGTCGATTGCGTCGGGAGCGATGGTTCTTCCGGCGAATCAGGTGGTGGTCTGCTATTGTCTTTTAGGAGACAACCGTGACGCAATGTTTCTTGGCGTTGGAGTATCCCAGTCTTGGACAGCTAGCGCTGGCTGGGGTTTTTGTTGCGGGCGTTATCGCCGTGGTGGTGATCAGCGTTTTCGCGCGATGGGGATCGTTTTGGTTCCAGGCTTTTATGTCGGGAGCCGACGTGACGATGAAAAGCCTGATCGTGATGAGCTTTCTCAAGATCGAGCATCGATTGATCGTCACCGCCAAGATCATGGCAAAGCAGGCGGGGTTGTCGATCGATCGAAAGACCGGCATGAGCACCAATCGGTTGCAGGCGCATTATCTCGCGGGTGGGGATGTGATGAACGTCGTCCAGGCACAGATTGCGGCCCATCGGGCGCGAATCGATTTGGATTTCGATCGCGCCGCAGCGATTGACCTTGCCGGGCGGGATGTCTTGCTCGCCGTCCAGACCAGTGTTTCGCCCAAAGTGATTCATTGTCCCTCTGGTAAAAACGGGCAGGCAACGCTCAGCGCGGTCGCTAAAAATGGCGTCGAACTCCTCGTCGGTGCGCGGGTGACGGTGCGAACGAACCTGGACCAATTGATCGGCGGTGCGACCGAAGAGACGATCGTTGCACGCGTCGGACAAGGCATCATCACGGCGATCGGATCCGCCGAATCGCACATGGATGTCTTGGAGATGCCATCGAGAATTTCGAAAGGTGCGATCTCCGGAGGGCTCGATGCCAACACCGCCTTTGAGATCGTGTCGATCGACATCTACGACATCGATGTAGGTAAAAATATCGGTGCCCGGTTGCAGATGGATCAGGCCGATGCTGACATGCGGATCGCGCGGGCGAAAGCGGAAGGCCGACGCGCCGAAGCGGCGGCGTTGGAGCAACAGATGAAGGCGCTCGTTACCGAGAACAGGGCGGCGTTCGTATCCGCACAAGCCGAAGTGCCGGCTCAGTTGGCAGAAGCATTTCGGGCCGGGAACATCGGACGCGCTACACCACTGCCGGTTCGAAAAAACAGCTAGCCATGAAGGCTTTGATTTCTTCACCGCTAAACTGATCACTCGGTAGCCCTGGTTGGTATCGATGTTCGATGAAAACATCGACGGCGATTTCAGGTTTCGAGCGAAGGGCCATCCAATCCGATGGGAACATCAGTTCGGGTGTCTTTTCGTTTAACCGAATTGTGAGTTGGTCGTGACGTGGGTCTCGAACGATTCGCGAAAATCGGGTTTGGACCGCGTAGGGTGTTCCTTCGAGCATCTGAATGAAGTAGCCGTCGAGGAACAACAGCCCACCCGTCACGCCAAACTCACTATTGCGGTTGTGTGCGGTCCGGATGATGTCGTAGACGCTGCGAATGCTGACTTGGTCAGTCGCCCGGCTGGTGTAGAGAATGCGTTGGTACATCAAGACATGACCTTTTACCGAGTCGCCATGATCGTCGAGTGATTGCCGAGTATTTGTCCGATCTCGCCCGCGGGGACAGGACGGCTCAAGAGGTAGCCTTGCATCTCCGTGCAGCCTGCGCGACGAACGGACTTCATTTCATCCTCCGTTTCGACACCTTCGGCAGTCGTCTTCACACCGAGCGTCATGCCGAGCGACGCGATCATGCGTACGATCGCAGAAGACTCCTCATCGCGATCAGATCCCGAAACGAACGAGCGGTCGATTTTGATTTTGTCGAAGGGGAAGCGACGTAAGTAGTTGATCGAGGAGTAGCCGGTGCCAAAGTCGTCCATCGCAATTTCGACACCCATCTCGCGAAGCTGGTGCAACATTCCGATGGAGAGTTCGGTACTCGAAATGAGTGCCGTTTCGGTAATCTCGAGTTCAAGTCGGTTGGCAGGTAATCCGGACACCTCCAACGCCGCAACAACTGATTTGACGAGGTTTCGATCTCGCAATTGCACCGGGGACAGATTGACGGCGAGCCGAATGTCGTCGCTCCATCGGCCAGCCTCAAGGCATGAGGAACGCAGCACCCAGTGTCCGAGCGGCACGATCAGTTCACTCTCTTCGGCGCATTGGTATCTACACAAGT
>NZ_JAMQBK010000149.1 GCF_023701485.1 Aporhodopirellula aestuarii | reverse complement strand
TGGCACCGATCGAGGAACCGACACCGATCGAGGCAGAAATCAAGTTTCCCAGAAAAAGGTTCAGATTGCTGCATCCGATTCGGCTCGTGCCACGAATACGTTCACGACTCGGCCAGTCCCTTCGTCTTTTGCGAAGGTTAACGAATCGAAACTATCAAAAAGAGCACAGGAAACATGAAGACTCTCAAACAAATTTGTCTGACCGCCGCGATTGCCGCTGCGACTGTCGTCAACACGCACGCCGCCGACATCGTCGACACCGCCGTCGGAGCCGGCTCCTTCAAGACGCTTGTGGCTGCCGCCCAGGCAGCAGGGTTGGTTGACACGCTCAAGGGAGACGGGCCACTGACCGTTTTCGCACCAACTGACGACGCGTTCGCAAAGCTTCCAGAGGGAACGGTAGAAACGCTGCTCAAACCGGAGAACAAATCAAAATTAGCCGCGATCCTTGCCTATCACGTTGTGCCCGGCAAGGTAATGGCATCCGACGTTGTGTCGCTGACAGGAGCCAAGACGGTTCAGGGGCAGCAAGTCGATGTCAAGGTCGATGGTTCGACCGTCATGATCGACGGAGCGACTGTTGTGAAGACGGATATCGAATGTGACAACGGAGTGATCCACGTCATCGATTCGGTGATCCTGCCATCGGACAAAACGATCGTCGAAACCGCAGTCGGTGCCGGATCGTTCAATACACTCGTGGCTGCCGTGAAGGCCGCCGGCTTGGTCGAAACGCTTTCAGGCGATGGGCCGTTCACTGTCTTTGCACCGACGGACGAAGCATTTGCGAAACTGCCTGCGGGAACAGTCGATTCGCTACTCAAGCCTGAGAACAAGCAAAAACTGATCGACATTTTGACGTACCACGTCGTCGCCGGCCGAGTCTACTCGACTGACGCGGTTGCAGCGAAGACAGCCAAGACGCTGCAAGGTTCTTCGATCGCCGTCAACGTGTCCGACGCCGGTGCGATGATCAACAATGCCAAGCTTGTAAGTACCGACATCGACAGTTCGAATGGTGTCATCCACGTGATCGATTCGGTTTTGATGCCACCGGCAAAAGGTGTTAACGCCCAAGGGATCATCCACGGTGCGATCGCCCAAGGATCGCAACTCTTTAACGCCGGACATCACGGGGCCTGTGCAGATCTGTATACTCAAACGATGCACACCTTGATGGATGCAGACCTCGAACCGTCACTGCGACACCATCTGACCAGCGTCATGCAGACCGCCAGCACGCAGCATTGCCCCACTACACGAGCGTGGACGCTGCGTCGCGGTATGGATCAGATGTACGCTCAGTTGGCGGCGAAATAGAAGTCGCGACGACTTGATGATTACTCTCTCTCTGGAAAAGATCTTGTGACTGAATCGGTTCTTACGCGTATTGCTTCTGGCGATCGCACCGCCGTCGATGACTGCTTAGATCGCTACGGCGGTTTAGTGTGGTCGTTGGCAAAGCGATGGGTCGGCAACGTGGACGACGCCGACGACGTGGTACAAGAGATCTTTGTTGAACTTTGGCAACAGGCCGGGCGTTTTGACCCGGCGGTTGCCGGCGAGGCGACGTTTGTCGCGATGATCGCTCGACGGAGACTGATCGATCGAAGAAGAAAGCAAGCCAAAACGCCCGCAATGGAACCAATCAGCGTTGACCCGGTCGACGCAAACGCGAAATGCGGCAGCGACGAAATCTTGGTCCGTGGCGAGGAGGCCGCACAAGCCAAAGAGTGTCTTGAGAAGTTATCATCTACTCAACAACAGATACTCACCCTTTCGGTTCATCACGGTGCTTCGCATTCGATGATCTCCGGAAAGTTATCTCTGCCACTCGGATCCGTGAAATCGTACGCCCGTCGTGGACTCATACAACTAAGAGACTGCATGCAACGTAGTGCTGATGCAGTCGATTCGTCAGGTCTTATCGCCAACGGCCCAACGTCCAACGTCGCATCCACAGGGAGTCGATCATGAATCTATCGTCATCGTCTCCTTCGGAATGGGAAGAATTGTTGGCTGGTGAAGCATTGGGCGATCTCGATGCGGACGAACTTAAACGTCTCGAAAGTGAGTTCGCGGGAGGTCGCCCCGAATCGTCTGCCGAATTGATGAAAGCGGCTGCGGCGTTAGATTTGGCTTTGTCGGTTCCAGACGCTGAGCAGATGCCGGATCACTTACGTCAAAAGATCGTGTTTGACGCCAGCAAACATGTTCCAGAACACAGTGCAAACCTAGCAAACGTTGAATTGGGATCGAAGAGTCAACGCTACGCCACCATTCCGTTGCGGGAACGACTCGCGTGGCTGGCAGCAGCCGCTTCGATCTTGTTCGCCTTCGGAATCTGGACCCTTCGTGAGCCAACCATCGGGCCCAATCAAAACAACCCGATCGTTGCAATGGATTTTGGACAAGCACGCGAACATCTGAAGGCGAGCGAGGATCACATTGCAATCGAATGGGCCCCCGGAACGACGCCGTTTGAGCAGCCTGTTTCCGGGGATGTTGTGTGGAGCAATTCGAAGCAAGAAGGTTTCATGCGATTCGTTGGCATGCCGGTTAACGATCCGAACACGGAACAATACCAGCTTTGGATCATTGATCCGGCACGCGATGATGAACCGATCGACGGTGGTGTGTTTGATGTTACGGACACGGGTGAAGTGATCGTACCAATCGATGCGAAGCTAAAAGTTCTCGAACCGGCTGCGTTTGCGATCACGATCGAGAAACCGGGTGGCGTGGTCGTCTCGACTCAAGAGCGGTTGCCGTTGCTCGCGGCTGTTGCAAATTGAACGACTCGCCACAAGGCTGCTTATGTCAATGCGTCTAGCCTCCGTGCAAGGAAGCTTTGACTGAGTCGCAAGGCCACGCCCCTTCGTCGTGTCGCTTCAAAGTGAAACGCTGTCACCTAGCTTTCGTCTCAAGCTCTTTTTTTCAGCATTTCGCTGCTGGAACCGTCGATCCGTGTCGTTTTCCGAAGATCAACTCGTTGGCTAGGTTATTGGCTGATGCTACCCACCTAACACCAGCAGGCGTGTAGGTACTACGCGTCCCGTGAAACTTCGGTCCGCTAGGCTGAATCTGGTCGACCGGGGCAATCAATGTTGCCGAACACTCCGCGGCTGCAAGACAGGGTTGTACCGACCGCGAAGCATTCGGCCACAATCTCCCAAC
>NZ_JAMQBK010000148.1 GCF_023701485.1 Aporhodopirellula aestuarii | reverse complement strand
TGGGCATAAATCAACAGGCTCCTAACCAAGTGGCATTTTGGCTTGAAGGCCAAGCTGCCGGATTCATGTTACCGTCGTTTTCTAAATTCTGCTGTCAATGAAATTTGTCCCAACACGCCTAAAACACGCCGTCCGAATGGCTTTGGTAAAGAGGGGCTGGACGCCACCAGAGGACGTCTTCGTGACGCAGCGGCATTGGAGCATGGAAAGCGGTTTGCGGATGTTGAAGCAAATCGGGATCGCGCCAAATACCGTTGTGGATCTTGGTGCCGCCGAAGGAAGTTGGAGCTCGATGGCCAGTCAAATCTTCACGGATGCGAGGTACCTGCTCTGTGAACCGCTTCCGGCGAGAAAAGATATGCTTTCAGAAATTTCGCAAAAGAGTGGGGGGATGTTTCATTTTTCTCCAATTGTTGTTGGCGATTCGAAACAGCCGCTCATGTTTGATGTTTCTGGCGACCTAGACGGAAGCGGTGTTTACGGAGGTGTCACGGAAAATGCCGTCGAATTGCCGCAAGATACTCTCGACAATTTAATTGATGAGGCGGCGTTGCCGCCGCCGTACCTGCTGAAATTCGATACTCATGGATATGAAGACAATATTATTCGTGGTGCGGTGAAGACATTAGAAACAACCATCGCGATTGTGATGGAGTGTTATCTGCATCAAGTGAGCCCCACAGCGAAGCCGTTTTGGGAGATGTGTGATCAACTCGTCAAAGTTGGTTTTCGGCCGGTGTACGTGTCGGACCTGCTGGCAAGGCCCTACGATTCCACGCTGTGGCAAATGGACATCTTTTTTTTGAGATCAGACCACCCGGTGTTTATGCATTCTTCGTATCAGTAGGTCCGAATTGAAGTATGCTCGCAATGCCACGACCGATTTATGATGGAATTCGAGTTCTAAACGTGCGTCCTCTTCGTAGACACGAATCGATTGGTGGTTGCGCGAGGTCGAAACGCAGTGCCTTTTCGACTTCACGCCGATCAACTTTCCGAACGGCATTCGCTTCTTAGTGCAACCTGCTTTCAAATGGCCTCAACCAGTTCCGACAATCAGCTTTGGCGAGCGAATCACGCAGGCGGTTTTCTAATCGCTACTGTGCTGCTGAGCATCCTTTGTTGGGGCGCCTATTTTTGGAATGGTTACTTTCGATACGACGACTTTGAAGTCGTCTCGATTTGTGGTGATGGATCGTTCTGGGATCAGCTTTTTGTGGTCCATGGAGACCATACGCTGCCGTTGTTTCGAATTGAAATGTGGGTGCTACTCCAGTCTTTCGGAACAGAGCCATTCGTTTACAACCTCTTCTACTTTCTCATCTTCGTTGCGGTTCCGGTCGTTACCTTTTTTCTGTTTCGCGAGTTCAGAATAGGTGATGGTGCGTCTTATCTGTTTCTCGTTTTGTTCGTTACTTGGCTCGGTTGGCCGCACTTAGTAGCTGGCTATTATATTTTGTCGGTGTATCTGCAGGCTGTTCTGTTCACTAGCGCGGCGGTGCTCTTTCTTCAGAAGTATTTGGCAATGCATCGCAAGCGTGATGCGATCCTCTCTCTTGTCATGGCGTCGCTCGCTCTCGCAATTGAATTAGCCGGCGTGATTGTCATTCCGATCCTCGTGGTGTTTCTTATCGCCGGATTTCGACGAGAGTTCGGGGTAAAGCAATTCGTTCGATTGAATTGTGGCTATCTCACGGCGTTTGTTTTGCTAGTTGTGGGAGTTTGCTCGTATCTTTGGTACGTCTTTCGCGTTCTCTATCCCGGTAGGTTTCTCGTCATGGCGGGGGCAAGTGGAGAATCGGAAGGCTTTATTGGGCTCGTGTCTCGTAGTTATTTGGTGCTGCGAAACGGTATCGTTCACACATTATCGGGGCTAAATTTGCTGGACCTTTCCGATGATTCCCGGTTGGGAGATGTCGTGCTCCTAGGCCTGATTGTGATGGTTGCGTTGGCGTGTCGTGTCGCCTGGTTGTCCGGTCGCCAGTCGGTTGTCAAGTTTCTTCTTGCGGCGTCCGTATGTATGTTGGGGGCTATCGTGATGACCGCGATTGGGCGTCCGCAAGGCGCCGTATTCAAGCACGTTGTCATCGTGTTTTATTGGTTTTCGGTGGTCGTTGCCGTTGGTCTTGCCGTTTCTATCTCGGCTATTAAGGATCGATCGATTCGTCTAGGCCTATTTGTATTACCAATCGTTCTGTGCTTCCTGCCCCCATTGTTGATGCACTTTCAGTATCCCAGTTCTCAATTGACCGCCGCTCGGTACAATCTCATTGACGCTCGTGCCAGACGGTTGCAATTAGGTGAGTTGGCAAACCTTTTGCTTGGACCGCTTGCAGATGTTCCTGGTGAGCGGAGGATACCTACTCTTGATGGGAACTATCTTTTCGCAAAGTTCGGGTCTGGCCTGTATAAATACGACATGTCGTTTTATCGGCATCACATTGGTCTGAGTAATGATCGTGTCGTCCTTTATCGAAATCAGGCGATGAGTTCTTGGACTGCACCTTCAGTGCAAACAGCTGATGATTTGCGAGACGTTGTAGACTCCCGGTTTAAGAAGCAATTGAAGGCAAGCCCGTCGTTGCGAGAATTGTATCTTCAGCCAATCGTGCTGGGCGATCGCAATTCGGGGATTGCCAACCTTGGTGAGTATCTCGCCGAGCCTATTTTTCATACCGCGACAGAGTTGCCCGTGACGCTTGATGAACAAAATCACGATTCTGCTATTTTTGCGGGGGCGATTACTACGTCGGGTGGATTGCTGTTGTCGCTAAATGCCAAAGTGTTAAACCGACAGGAAGGCGAATTACAGATTTACTTTACGAATGACTTTGCCGCTAACGGTCCACTGGGCCGGATCTTAATTGGTTTGGAAGAAGCAGAGGGTGTTTTCCAGATGGATGCATCCGGAATCGTAGATATCGAGGTGGCATTAGATCAAATTTATGCATTCTCGCTTTCAGAGTCGATATCAGAGTGCCGCATACAAGTCGAAGGTAGTCAGGTGATTCAAATAGATTCGGTCGAGTTGCGACGAAGATGAGCTTGCCACGGATATCAATAGTAACCCCGTCCTATAACCAAGCAGGTTTCTTGCAGGAGACGATTCGTTCAGTAATTGAGCAGGATTATCCGAATCTGGAGTACGTTGTAATTGACGGTGGCAGTTCAGATGGATCCGTGGATATCATCAAGCAGTATGAGTCGAGGATAGCCTATTGGGAAAGTGCACCAGACGACGGCCATGGGCACGCAATCAATAAGGGGTTTGCGAAGACATCCGGTGAAATCATGGCCTGGATAAATAGTGACGACAAATACACACCATGGGCGTTTCAGGCTGTTGCAGAGATATTCTCAAAATTCCCGCATGTTAACTGGGTCGTTGGGTTCAACGGGTATTGGAATAGCCAAGGCGCCATGATCAATGCGTTTCGGCACCCAAAAAACATCTATGATTTGCTCGTTGGGAACGACGGTTGGATACAGCAAGAGTCTGTGTTCTGGAGACGAAGCCTTTGGGAAAAAGCAGGTGGAGCCATCAATCAGGACTTTCGGTTTATGGTCGATGGAGAGTTGTGGACTAGGTTCTTTCTCTATGATGAACTCTACGCGTTAGACTGCGTGTTAGGTGGCTATCGGATTCACACTGAAAATCGGGCAATTCACAATCACGATGAGTGTCTGCGAGAGATGACGGTCGCGATTGAAACGATGCGTGAAAAATGCCCCGAACAAACGCTGCGCATTGCCAAGAAGTTGAGTCGATTGAAATCGGCTAAAAGAAATTGGATGATGCGTCATTTTCCACTGCAGTATTTGGTTAGCAAATATGTATGGCCGGATCTGTACCGAAGTCTCAGCTACAAAAATCTTTTGTTTCACAATGGCGAGTGGCGTGAGGGGACGCTTCCTTGGAGTATTTAATTGCGTGTGCCATTCCCCTGGGTCGCTAAGGAAACGCTAGTATTAATCAATATCCAGCACCAACGATCAGTATCATCATTCCTACGTTCCAAGCTGGAGGAACGCTTGCGAATGTGCTTGAAAGTGTTGCGAAGCAAACTTCGCAAGACTACGAAATCTTGATGATGGACGGCGGGTCATCTGACGACACCGCACGCATTGCTCAAACGTATTGCGATCAGTCTGCCCGGTTTCGTTTCTTTATGGAACCGGATGGTGGTGTCTATCACGCAATGAACAAGGGCATCAAGATTGCGAAAGGGCAATGGCTGCTCTTCTTAGGGAGTGACGATCTGTTATACGAGGACGAAACACTGGAAAAATTGACCAGTGCAGTTACTGATAATGACGACGTCGTGTATGGCAACGTGTTCAGTACGCGGTTCGGTGGATTTTACGATGGAGAATTTGATGACGAGAAGTTAATTGACAAGAATATTTCTCATCAAGCGATTCTTTTTAATCGTCGTGTGTTTGCAATCCTTGGTGCCTATGATCCTGCATACAAAGTAGTGGCAGATTGGGAGTTCAATTTCCGGTGGTTTTTGTCTCCGAAAATTCGAAAGCGGCACATAGATGTGGTTGTGGCTAACTACGCAGATGGCGGCTTAAGTTCACGTCAGGATGACTTGTTGTTTCAGCGAAACAGAATGCTGCTGTACGTCCGGCACGGCAAAGATCGATTGTCTTTTCGTACGAAGTCTACGATTTTGCTGGCCGAATTCAAGCGTGCACTGAGAGGGCGAAACGTGCGGCTTTTGTTCGGGATCTTAACCACAATTCCAAGAGTTTTTTGGCTCATCCGACTAAAGCGTACTTCGTTTGATGAAGCGAGTAGAGCGTGAGTTCAAAATACTCGCGATCACGGATGCCGTAAGATTGCCGTTGAACGGTTTTGATTTTATTGTTGGTGCCCTCCATCGGCCCGGATGATATCCGATGCTCGAAGTAGTTCAGCAGGCCCTCTTCAAGACGCAGCAACGTTTTGGCCATCGTTTTTAGAGGCCCCAGTCCTGTCGTGATCGCTCGCTTGCACCAGGACCGCAAGAACAACTGGGCCGGCCAGCGAAACGTATGCCCCCAAAACGTTCGCAGCTCCTCCTTGGGATAGTACGCTATGGCCAGC
>NZ_JAMQBK010000147.1:1382-3979 GCF_023701485.1 Aporhodopirellula aestuarii | reverse complement strand
GTTATTTCCGAACAAGTCCTTAGCAGGCATCCGGGCGGATTCGTCACAGGCGCAATGCCGCTCTCTCTGTAGGCGAGCGGCAAACGGGACCGTACCATATCGAGATGCGGCAGCGGAAATCGCCAGAACTCTTCGCCCCCGCGGAAAGCCGTTGGCGGCTTCCGCATAGTTTAAGAGGAACTCATCTGCCGACCGCGTCAGTGGAACGTGCGCTGCCTCGGTGTTACCGGACCCCAAACCATGAAACACATACTCCTCACCTTTGTCAGCCTGTTGGCCATGAGCGCGGCCGCGTTCTCAGAAAACTATTGTGTCGCAACGGACGGTGACGATCGGTATCAGGGGACATCGCTGGCGCAACCGTGGGCCACGATCCAGCATGCCGTCGACATCATGACTCCTGGTGACACCTGCTACATCCGTGGCGGCGTTTATCGCGAGGAAGTGAACCTAAGTGGCAAAGCCGGTGCTGCGGACAAACCAATCACGTTGACCAGCTATCAAGGCGAAAAGGTAACGCTCGACGGCACGATGAGAATCGATGGCGAGTGGGTAGTGGATGAAGGCGACGTCTACAAAACCACAGTGAATCAGGATGTCACCCAACTGTTTGTCGATGGCAAGCTGATGACACTAGCCCGCTTCCCCAACGCGTTGGCCTTTTCAGATGAGGTCTGGCACAGAACGGCAGCTCGCTGTCAGCGATCGCGGGAAACAACCAATGGCCCCAACAGTGGGCACGTCGTCGATGCCGGTGAGGCCGCGAAAGCGATTTCAAATGCGGGGCATTCGTTTAACGAGTGCGTGGCGTTGATGAACTTCGGCGCTCACGCCACTGCTTCGCGGATCGTAGAAAATCATGCCCCAGGTTCAAGAGAGTTCGACTATAGCCCTGAACTTCGGAAGTTCAAAACCACACTGGGCTACTTCTTCGAGGGTGGAATCGATAATGCGGAACGTCCGATGCTGGACATGGCGCAAGAGTGGGCATTGGACGAGTCGACCAAGACGTTGTATCTGTGGACCGACAACGGCGAGGATCCAACAGAACGCGTGATCGATGGCAAAGTCCAGACCTACGCGATCACGGGCGATTCCACCACCAAGCACATTGTCATCGACGGCTTGAACTTTTTCGCAACGACGTTTTCGTTTACGAAATCGGATCATATCACGATCCGAAACTGCAACTTCAACTTCTGCGCCTGCTCGAAGCGTGCGTTGGGGGTCCTGGGACCATCGGAAACAGCTCAATTCATCGGCGACGCCGATGATTTCTGCAGCATGATCACGATCTACAACTGTCAGTTCCAATATGCCGACGCGAGCGCTCTACGAGGTACGTTCGTGGAAAACATGCGGATCGAGAACAACCTCTTTTATCAAGTCGACTATGCGTGCGTAAACAACGATTCGGGGAAAGGCAATCCGTTTGAGCCGAGTAGCACGATTAACCTAAACCAAGTGCGGGGACTTCTATATCGGCGGAACACCCTCGCGGTGAACGGGAACGCGCAGAGCTTTTCAGCAAATCGTTTCCTAGGTAGGCCGATGCGAAAATTCAAACCGCATGACTACGATCCCAAAGTCATCCGCCCCATTTTTTGCGAATACAATTTTCATACCCGCTGCGGACTTCTGCATACGGATGGAACATCAATGTACATGCCGCTGGAGCATGTGAAGGAATCGCTGGCGCGATACAACTGGTTTATTGATAACGGGCAACGAGACTTCAGGTATGACGGGGATAACAAGCCGCTGATGGGCGTCCACGCCAACGTGTATCGCAACGTCTGCATGTCGAGCATCCGGAGGCATTCGCCGTCAGGTGGTGACGGCATGCATTTGAAGGGAGATTTCCACGAAGTCTATAACAATCTCGGAGTCGATGCGGCAAGCGACATCAGTGTTTCCGTTGGATCCGGTGGCAATGCCAACAGCGTGACACGTAACAATGCCGCTCAGGAGTTACTCCCTCATCCGCTTCCGGGAACCGCTTCCCACAACTATGCGGGCGGCAGGGACAAAAAACGGGTGCGTGAGATGCTGCGTGATCCAGCCAACTGGGATTTTCGGCCAAGGGCTGATGCTGTTGATCTGATCGATCAGGGAACGGATGTCAAATGTTCGGTCAAGGGGCAACTGATCGATGTCACGGCTGGCTACCTCGGTGACGCTCCGGATATCGGCGTCTACGAGCATGGCGATGACGTGTACTGGATTCCAGGCAGGCAAGAAGAGCGAGCCTCTATGCCTGTTCCCAAAGCAGGCGGCACGAACGTTCCAATGGACGCGGATCTCATGTACTTGATTGGGTTGGGCGGCGTGAAAGCCAAAGTCTACTTGGGAACCGACCGGGACAACTTGGTGCTTGTGGCTGAGAAAACCATTCCGCAAAACATTGTCAGCGTGTCTGACGAGCACGCATTGGAACGCGACAGAACCTATTACTGGCGTGTGGATACCGAGTTACGTGGTGGCCGCGTAGTAAAGGGCGAGGTCTGGTCGTTCACAACCGAAGCCGACCCTGAAATCTCTCCCCCGACAAAAACAAAGAGCAATGAGTAAGACCGAAGCTAAGCAGGTCTGCAGGA
>NZ_JAMQBK010000147.1:0-1377 GCF_023701485.1 Aporhodopirellula aestuarii | reverse complement strand
GCTCCTTGGTCCGGCCTACGCCGAACCAATCACGATCAGCGGAATTGTCGTAATACCGAATCATTTTATGTACCTGCTTATGAGAGTGACATCTCGAGTCTCAACAACAAACGCGACATAACGGGGAACAACACGCCGCTCAATTGCGAACGACTTGACTTCAGCGATCAAACCACAACACTTGCACGAATACACGTACAACAAACTGCGATTGCCAACTGTGATGGTCGACTCTTAATACTCGCCTTCCTCACATAACCGGCGTGATACCCCGCTACCGGCCCGCAACTCTTAAGTGTTTGCCGCATCCGATTAACTTTGGTACTGCCGCATTTGTCATTATATGTTTTAATTTGCATTCAATGGCGGTTGCCTATCCGCGATCGCAAAGATCCTTACTCAAGTAACCAACGAGAGGCTTTCGTGTTACAATTACAAACTAAAGTTTTGGCGCTAATGGCCAGTTGTTTTCTATTACTTGCTTTTGTTGGATGCGGAGGAGCCGACAACAAGGTGGTAGTACCTGAGATGACACCTGAAGAACTTCAAGCAGAGATTGATAAAAGGGTACAAGAAGCAGCTGACTACAAACCCGAGTAGGACAGCATTACTTGAATGCTGCCGGCATTCCGCATATCCAATTACGCCGGCTGATGTCATTGACCTACTCGCCTACTCCCTCTTATAATGTACCGACTGTAGTGGGCGAACCACGGCTTCGTTTTGAATTGGATTTCCGAGCGGGACCGAACGAAGCCTTTGCGGGGGCAACATTCCACGAAACGCGATGGAATTGACATTCGCTGTCGACGACACGGGAGGCCGCTGTCTTCCCATTTCGTCTTTATAAGAGATGAACCATTCTTGTTGAGTCCCTCGCCGCGGGTTCTTGCGTTCGTTTTTAGCGATCGCTAAAGCGACACGTCACGCAGCTGGCGCGCCCACTGCTCCAGTACGGCTGACCTGAACTCACGACCCTTGTCGACACGGATCGAGCTGGGCAGCAGGCGATCGCGAGCTAGTCACTCCCGATCATCAGCCACGCCCCGCTATCCACGCAGGTAGACAGGAACATTTGGGCAAACTCCTATAGCCATTAGCGTGTTAGCCCGGACTGCTAAATCGTTGCGAAGACGTGGAAATACACGGCCACGTTAGCATTGCTTCCATTTTAAGTCGCGATAGCGACGGCAGGCGAAAGCCCCGGACGCGAGTCCGGGGTCGGGTCGCCTCCACACATCCCAAGTCGCGAAGCGATGACAGATGCCGCACCCGGTGGTTCATTCGTGGACACGCACGAGTTTTGTGTCGTCGCGTTGCGACTTGCTTCGCTTGGCTTGCCCAAACCACGGACTCACGTCCTTGTCATTACCCACA
>NZ_JAMQBK010000146.1:3334-6064 GCF_023701485.1 Aporhodopirellula aestuarii | reverse complement strand
CACTAAATCAACAGCCTGCAAGCCGTCCGGTCCCGCGTTACCGGACGGCTTGCCACGTTCTGCGACTCTTGAAATCCCGCAGTAATTAAATCGACGTCCCAACGCCGAACGGGGCTAAGGGGCCGAAAGTGCGGTGCCACGGGAGATCGTGTTCGGTAACGGACGACTCGTGGCGGTCCCGGTCGATGCTGTGGCCAAGTACGTGGGCCGTGTTGCGGAGGAGGGCAACCGAGCGTCGGGAAAATATCACGCCCAGTGATCCTCTAAATCGAAAGGCTGTTGATAGCTGATCCATTCAACGCTGAGGTCGACATGGGTTCAGTCGGCAAACGGCATTGAAAATGAGCGGTTGGCAGCTGGATCGATCTGATTCGATCATGAAAACGCTTGACATGTAGATAGATGGCATGTAAAGTAAATGGGGCGGCAGAATTTGGGGTGAACAGGAGGATTGCCGTCATGGCTCTCAAAGATGAACTGAAGAAGCGTGGGCCGTTTGAATCGGTCGAGCAGGAAGCTGCTCTGTCGATTCTGCGAACGAGCGATTTGATCGAGAATCGGTTCGCTCGTTTGCTCCGTGCCCATGGATTGACGCGGTCTCAATACAACGTGCTTCGAATCCTCAGGGGGGAAGGCAAGCCGATGCCATGCCTCGAAGTTGCCAACCGGATGATTCAAGTGGCTCCCGCGATCACGCGGGTGGTGGATCAATTGCTCGGTCTCGAATTGATCGTGAAAACGCAATCGGACACCGATCGCCGGGTGTTCCTGATTGAGTTGACGCCTGCGGCCAAGCGTCAACTCAAATCAGTCGATGCGCCCGTCTTGGAATTGCATTCAGCTTTGCTTTCGAGCGTGCCCAAGAAAGACTTGAAGTCGTTGATTGCCATCCTCGAACGAGTCCGGGACGGCATTGTCGACAATTGATTTTTTTAGCACCTGTAAGGTGCTGTTACGTTCGCGGTATTCCTTTTCGTCGCATCAATATCCAAGCGGTTTTTGGACCGTGGCACATGAGGAGAATGAAATGAACCGATCTCGCCGAAACATGCTTTCTTTAACCGCAGCCGGCCTGATTCACGTTGCCGCCAACCCCGAGTCCATCGTTGCGGAAGAGCCCGTCGATACCGGAATGTTGATTCGCCAGGCCGCCGAGCGAGGCCATACCGATATCGGATGGTTGAAGAGTTTTCATTCGTTTTCGTTTGGAGGCTATTACGATCAGCGCCATATGGGGTTCCGTTCGCTGCGCGTGATCAATGACGACCGGATTGCGGCTGGACGAGGTTTTCCGACGCATCCCCACCGAGACATGGAAATCATTTCCTACGTACTCGAAGGGGCGTTGCAGCATAAAGATAGCACCGGCCGCGGGGCGATTATCACGCCGGAAGACATTCAAATGATGTCGGCTGGCACCGGGATCACACACAGCGAATACAATCCGTCGCCGACGAACGCAAATCACTTCCTGCAAATCTGGATCGAACCGGCCTTGCGGGGTGTGAATCCACGTTACAGCGACAACAAAGTGTCAATCGACCAGAAGATCGACCAGTGGAAAAAGATTGCTGGCCCCGATGGATCTGACGCATCGGTCTCGATTCATCAAGACGCAACGATTTATGCGACGCATTTGCGAGCGGGGAACGTGAGCGATTTCACCGTCGAACACGGACGTCACGCTTGGTTGCAAGTCGCTCGGGGGCAGCTGATCGTCAATGGTACGAAGCTGTCTAGCGGTGATGCCGTGGCAACCAGTCGGGCAATATCGATCCACGTCGAAGCGACTCAGGACACGGATGCGTTGTTGTTTGACCTTGGCTGACAATAGACGGCAGGTTCACTGTTTCGAGTACTGGGAGCTTTGCCGTATTGGACTCGCAGCACGCGAGCCTGTGCTCAGCGAGGTCGGCAGGTTGTTGATTTCGTAACCCGAATCCCGAGCGAGGGCTACCGTGTGGTCCCTCGCTCCGCCTGAAATCAATCCATTTTCCGCGTCCCCGCGTCGGGGAACCAAACATCCGCCTTGTTAACTCGAGAGCCGTCCAAACGTTTCTAAATGAGTCCTTTTTTGGAGAACTACTTATGGCCAAACTTCTTTACATTGAATCGTCACCCCGTAAGGGCCGATCGAAATCAATTCGTGTTGCCAATGAATTTTTGGATGGATACCGATCAGCTCACCCAGAAGATGAGGTTGTCACCATCGATCTGTGGGCTAAAGATCTTCCCGAATTCGACGGCTACACGATTGATGCGAAGTACCAAGTGCTGCACGGAAAAGACTTCGATGAAGCGCAGAAAAAAGCGTGGCAGGCCGTGGTCGATGTTTGTGACGAGTTCAAGTCGGCGGATAAGTATGTGATCAGTTTACCGATGTGGAATTTTGGGATTCCCTACAAGCTGAAACACTACATCGACGTGATCGCTCAGCCCGGTCAAACGTTTAGCTTCGATCCGGAATCAGGCTACAGCGGATTGGTTACGGGCAAACCCGTCACCGTCGTCTATGCTCGAGGTGGTGCATACGGCAGTGACGAAACCAAGGGAATGGATTTCCAGAAGAGCTACATGGAGATGATTTTGGGATTCGTCGGCTTCACCGATATTCAATCCGTCGTCATCGAACCAACGCTCGCGGCTCCTGATGAAGTCTCGGCAACCGAAGATGCTGCGATCGAAAAGGCTCGATCGCTGGCGGCGTCATTCTAAGCAGGTATGCAGGAA
>NZ_JAMQBK010000146.1:0-3320 GCF_023701485.1 Aporhodopirellula aestuarii | reverse complement strand
GAATCACTTCTATGTACCTGTTTAGCGTTCTCGCCGGATTCGTGATCGCCACGTCAAATAAACCTGTTTTCTCTCCTTTCAACCAAACCAAACTAAAACCATGCTGCTTAGCACACCTAAACAAATTTCGATCGGACTGCTCCTCCTGCGTGTCGCGTTCGGCTGTCTGATGATGGTCCATGGCATTCAAAAGGTCATGGGGTATTCCGAAATGTCCAGCGTCTTCCCCGATCCGATCGGGGTCGGTAGTCAACTCAGTCTGATCATGGCGATCGGCGCGGAAGTCGGCTGTTCGATTTTATTGATCTTGGGGTTGGGAACGCGACTGGCGGTCTTGCCACTGGCGTTCACGATGATCATCGCACTGTTTGTCGTGCACGGAGGAGATCCTTGGAAGATGAAGGAACTTGCGGCATTGTACCTCACCGTCTATGCGGTCATCTTCGTCACCGGACCGGGGGAGCTGTCGCTCGACCAGAAACTGTTCGGTCAAGCGACACCCGACCCTGAGTGATTCAGGGCCTATCGGTCACGAGCAAACGCGGTTTGATCATTACGGTCAAGGGACGTCGATTGTTTTNNATCCTTCAGTAATACAATCGACGTCCCCTGACCGCGTCTCGATTATGGAGGAACGGCAGGTGTTTAGTTGTTTGCCTTTTGTTTCGTCCTGTTTGCACCTCGCGGCTTACGTTCCGGTTGCGTGTCTTCGCCGACTTCGTATTGTTCGCGAAGTCGCTCGAGTTCCGCGGTGAGTCTTTTGCGGATTCCCGCGTATTCGGGATTGTTGGCTTCGCTTTTGAGTTCGTTCGGGTCGCGGGTCAGGTCAAACAGTTCCCAGGTATCGATTTCGCCCCCGTCGTGATCGGGCCCGTAATAGTGGATCAGTTTATGTTGTCCGTCGGTGACGCCGAAATGTCGGTTCACCGAGTGGGCGCCGGGGAACTCGTAGTAGTGATAGTAAAACGATTTTCGCCAATCCGCAGGTGTTTCGCCTTGGAAGAGCGGCACGAGACTCGCGCCTTGCATGTCGGCCGGAATCTCAACGCCCGCCAGGTCGAGGAAGGTCTCGGCGAAGTCGAGGTTGGAGGTGATGTCCGTTTGATTGACGCTGCCGGGTTGAATAACGCCCGGCCATCGAGCGAGCAGAGGCGTTACGAGCGATTCTTCGTACATCCAACGTTTGTCGAACCATCCGTGTTCACCGAGGTACCACCCTTGGTCGGACGAATAAATGACAACGGTGTTTTCGGACAGACCGTTTTGATCAAGGTAGTCCAGCAAGCGACCGATTTCATCGTCGACCGACTTCACGCAGCGTAGGTAGTCTTTGACGTAACGTTGGTATTTCCACTTAATGATCTCGGTTTCGGTCATCGAATCACGCCGGGCCAAGTAGTCCGCATTTTTAGCCGCGTAGGCAGCGTTCCAGGTTTTCAATTGCTCCGGTGTGAGTCCGCGGGGCGTGTTGAGTTTGAGGTCGTTGTCGGTTAAGTCAAACGCAATCGACATGGTTTGGTTCGACGCTGGGCTTTCTCGCCCCTCGTAGTTGTCAAATAGCGTTTCGGGTTCCGCAATCTCCACATCGTCGAGCCAGTTGAGGTATTTAGGTGCCGGCATCCAGTTGCGGTGAGGTGCCTTGTGTTGGAACATCAACAAGAATGGTTTGTCTTTGTCACGTCCGTTCTCCATCCACTGCAGCGCCTTTTCGCCGATGATCTCGGTGGTGTACCCGACGTGTGGTTTTGTGACCGGTTTGCCGTTGGCATCGGCTGTGATCATCGGCGGGTTGTAGTAGGGGCCTTGGCCTTTGAGCACGTCGTAGTAGTCGTATCCTTGGGGCGTTGAGCCGAGGTGCCATTTGCCGATCACCGCGGTTTGGTAGCCAGACTTTTGCAGAAGTTTAGGAAAGGTCTGCTGGTCGCCGTTAAAAACGTTGCCGTTGCGAATGAAACCGTTGAGGTGGCTGTATTTTCCCGTTTGAATGACCGCGCGGCTGGGACCACAAATCCCGTTGGTCACGTAACACCGATCAAAACGCATTCCCTCGTGTGCGATGCGGTCCATGTTTGGCGTCGAGATGCGGCTGTCGTCATACGCACTCAATGCCTGCACGCAATGGTCATCGCTGAAAATGAACACAATGTTCGGGCGTTCCGCTGCGTTGATGGATTGGCATGTGGCGCACCACAGACTGGATGCGATCACGAGACAGGCAATGATTCGGTTCATGGTCATCAGCTAGGAAATGCGAGGTGGGGACTTGATTTCGATGGAATCTGGCACCGCATAGGATAACAGCTTTGCACCGTGCTTTCCTGCTTTCTGGTGAGCGGCTCTTCAGAACGCGGGATCCGAACCACACGAGGATGCAGCCTGCGTCTTGATCGTGTTGAGCGGCGGCGATGTGCCACTAATCGTCGCTGTCCAGAAAACGAAATTCGACGAAATAGGCTCCGCGTTCGTTTCCGGTGGATGCGTCTGTCAGCCATGTTTGTAGGAGCGAGTGGCCTTCGCTGAGCCGCACATCAAAGCTGACCGAGCTGTCCGCGGGGTAGACGGTTTTGGCGAGTTCCTGTTCGCCAATCGTTATTCGAGCGTGTTTCGCACGCATGGGAGCTTGGTTGTCATCGGGGAACCGCGAAATCCGTACCTTGTAACGTCCCCCTCGAACGACGTTGAGTGCCCAGAAGCCGTTGATCAGCAGGTTATCGTCAGCGAGTTGATCTTGCTTCCAGATCACGTTGTCCTTGGTCGGATGCCAATCTCGGACGGTCAATCGGATCGGGTATTCCTCCGGTGCACCGATTTGAAAACGTGTGTAGGCCGCGCCGTTCGAGAACACGTCACGGAAATATTGCTCATATTGCTTGGCAAGTGCATTGACCAGTTCCGGGTGAGCGGCGGCGACGTTTTCGGTTTGCGCCGGATCATTCGCAAGATCGTATAGCTCGCCATTAACCAAACGCCATCGCTCGGACAGGACGGCGTACTGTGGGTACTGTCGACGTTTGTGCGGTAGAGTCGCCATCTTCGGTTGGTCGGCTTGCCGCTCGACGAACATGGTTCGATCGTTCCATGCGGAAGCTTGTCCTTCCAAGAGCGGCACGATGTTGTGACCATCAAATGAGATCTCTCGCGGGAGTTGCAAGTCACATAACTCAACAAGTGTCGGTAACCAATCTCGGCATGATGTGAGTTTGTCGACATCGAGACCGGCTTGGAACCGTTTCGGCCAGCGAACGAAGCAAGGGACGCGGTGCCCGCCTTCGTATACTGAACCCTTCTTACCTCTCATGCCAGGGCGATTGCACGGTGAT
>NZ_JAMQBK010000145.1 GCF_023701485.1 Aporhodopirellula aestuarii | reverse complement strand
TTGTGCTGTCCACCGATCAAGGCATCAGCCTGATGCGTCTCCCACCGGTCGATTGATCCCGTCCTAAGCAGTTATGCAGGAATCATCTGGCGAAACTGCCGCGAACAGTAGGCCGGACCGAGGCTTTGCGAGTTCCGGCATTCGCTTGCTCAGTCGTGCCGGAACTGCGTCGCTTAAGCTCCTGGGTCCGGCCTACGCCGAACCGATCACGATCAGCTGAATTGTCGTTATACCGAATCACTTCTATGTACCTGCTTAACGCCCGCAACTCTCGGCCTCAGAAGACGTCGATTCAGTTACCGCGGAATTTCAAATGCAGCGAAAAGGTGCAAGTCGTCTTGTAACGCGGGACCGGACGGCTCGCCCGTTCCGCTAAAAATGACACTCAAACAATCAATGTCCCGAGAGCCTGAGCGTCGTGTTTGACGTGGAATGGAGCGAGACTTACGCACTATTGGTTTTTGGACTCCTCGTCCGTGAAGTTGGACTCATCCGCATAAAAAGCTGCCCGTTCGTCCCACAGGTCACCCTGCGTTTCGACCGTTCGGTTGCCTTCATTACCACAACCAACTAACCCGGGGCTACAAACCATAAGAGTACAAGCCAAGAGAAAATAGCGAGTCATACTGGTCTTCAACTTTCATAAAAAAAGGGGAGGGAAGAGAATCATCACTGGAAAGCGTCACCTTCAGGAAGGCGAATCGGGGTTTCGTCTTTCACGTCGCTGAGTCGCTGCGAGGCGGTGAATCTATTCGCCGGAGGCGAAGCAATGTGGCCGTTTGCTCGGGACGTCGATTGTTTGAGTGCTCTTGTAAGCGGAACGGAGCAAGCCGTCCGGTCCCGCGTTACCGGACGGCGTGCGCCGTTCCGCTACTTTTGAAATCCCTCATTAATTAAATCAACATTCCCTGCAAACGAAGCTTACGGTAACGCTCGTTCGCGGAGCGAACGGCCACCCTAATAACTTCACAGCCTGTCCGAGTTTCCAAAAGCGGGTAACGTCCGCAATTCTCGGTCGCGGAGAGACCGAGCTATATCAATAGTGTCGCTGCCCAAATAACGCACAAACCAAAAGAGACTCTTCCCCACAAGGATTGTGAAGAGAAGAGCGTGAGAGATCAAACCTTGAAAGCGTTTGAAATATGTCCGGGAGATAGCGGCGGGTGTCGCGTGGACGCTTTGCCGGACGGCTCGCGTCCTCCCGCTAGCTAACAATCATCAAACTTGATTTCGAATACTTCCTTAAAAATCGAATTCAACCACTTCCTTCGAGGCCCGCGTTCCGAGAGCGCCCCAAAGACCATACGGGCTTGGAGAACCGGGTGCCCGCGTTCCCGTCCCGCCTGAGAAGACACAACCCGCAGCACTGTTACCCGCCTCAATGGAATCGGTAATGAACCGGACGGCACCGTCACCCATCAAGATGTGAGCACCGCCTTGGTGTCGGCTCGACGGAGGAGCGAGGCCATAACCGGAGTCGCCACCTGACATACATAGCTCGGTATTGGGTGGCAGAATGGTGGTGATACAACTGAACCCTGATCTTGCGTCCGACCAAACATAGCCACGCATTTGAAAGATTTTTGCGAATCCGTTCGAGCTGTTGTTGTATTGAATGTCGCTCTTATAAAACGTCGGCCGCTCGGGATCGATGTATTTTTTGCATGCATCTCCAGGATTATTGCGCAGGTTTGCTGCACTTCCGTTGATCATCAGTGTCGTACTGATCGCTTTGTCACCGAGGTCGGTAGCGATTTCGCCACACATAATCGTGTTGGAAAGTCCGTCGAGCGTTTCGCGAAATTGGCCCTGAAAACCGGGCTGAAACATACCACGATAGGCGGCCTTCGCCGCAATCACATCGGCCTGCGTATAAACCAACTTGCCTTTCTGAGGATTATCCGGCCAGCGACAATCGGATAAGTCCGGCGAGTCACCAATGCAGGCGGCGTAGTTAGTTCGCCCCAGTGCCGGCAATCCAAAACCGGGGTCGCTGGGACAACGATACGTTGTGATCTCGGTAATCCACGGCTTGTACTCCTGTTGTCGCGGCGACGGTCCCATCGGCGACCAAGGATTCCCGGGAGGTCCACCACTGGACGTTTCGTTGTTGGGATTCGAAATCTGTTCCCATAAAGCTTGCTGCTCCACAAACGGCAAAATCCCTACAAGAAAGCTGAGCGTGTATTCGTTGTGGCCCTTTCCGTTGGCGGCACTGCTGATCCCACTGTTAACATAGCTGCCGGTTGCGGAGTGCGTCCCCATATGGTGAACAGGTAGTAAGTCAAACGAAGCGTGATAATTGTGAATCCCCAAGCCGATCTGCTTGAAGTTATTACTACAACTCATTCGACGAGCAGCTTCACGGGCGGCTTGTACCGCGGGCAATAGCAGCCCTACCAAGACACCAATAATTGCTATCACGACAAGAAGTTCAACGAGAGTAAACCCCCGACGTTTTTCTTTAGACATCACTAGAGTTCTCCAAAAATCAGGGAGTGGATGTTTCGATAAGAAACAGACTTACCGAACGAACCGGCCAGCGACCCAAAGGGGCCATCAACGACGCTAACCAGCCATTACGGGACAATGCTAGAGCGTTCATCGGGGGGTGTCCATTAATTAATACCAAACGTCTATTTAGCAAAACGTAATAGACCGGACACGCATCTCAGCCCGTACACTACTGACCAAAAAGCCACATACCCCAACATGCTTTAGACGTTTTCGAGGCACAAAATGATTATTAGACAATCATCTTCACGCACAAAAACAAACTGGGTTTAAGCCGTGAACACAAATGATGACACCACAGTTTTTTTGATGGTTGTCCACTCAACTTCATACCTTCACAAAAGGCACACATGTGTTTTACATGTTTGTGAATTGAGGTAAGGCGATTGGATTGTGCTGAAACCAAGTGCGGCGATTCGCTTTACCAGAACATGGCGCACGCGTCCCACAACGAGATGAGAGACGCCCCCGAAAACGGCTATCCTTGAGTCAGCGAGCACTTGCCGAATGCTGCGTGCCGGTGACTCACTGCCTAATGCCTTCAAGCTTGACAGCGGTGCTGCGCGAGCCGCCCGGTTGCTGTAAGTAAGATGTTCGAAATTTACCGCGCGGCTCGCGCCGCTCCGCTATAAAAGCCACCCGGTTAGTGCGAAAGTAGATGGCACTGCCCCACCGCCACCGAATCGAGGCGTCGCAGAGGCCTGTAGGGGGATCTCGCAGCCACGGCAATCTTGTGCAGCGAAAATCGGTTTCAGCGTCCGCGTCCAAAGCAGCCCGCTCGTTACCGAAGAAAGAGATGGTAGACGGGATTCGTTGATTCATCGACGCAGCGATAGCCGAGGGTGTCAATGAACTCGCGGAATGCAGGCAGATCTTCGTCGGGGACCTGAATACCGATCAGAATGCGTCCATAGTCAGCCCCTTGGTTGCGATAATGGAACAGGCTGATATTCCAACTCGGATGCATGTGCGAGAGAAAACGCACCAAGGCGCCGGGACGTTCGGGGAACTCAAATCGATAAAGCCTCTCGTTTTCACCAAGTCGACTTCTACCACCGACCATGTATCGCAGGTGCTCCTTGGACAGCTCGTCCTCGGCAAGATCCAACGTCGCAAACCCTTGCTTCTCTAAGGCATCGCGGATGACCGCCACCTCGCTCCGGTCGCTGATCGCGACACCGACCAAAACGTGTGCTTCCTTTTCGTCCGACATTCGATAGCTAAACTCGGTCACGCTTCGTTGGCCGATTGTTTCGCAGAGACGTTTGAAGCTGCCTCGTTCCTCAGGGATGGAAACCGCAAACATTGCCTCACGTTCCTCTCCGGCCTCCGCCCGCTCGGCGACAAAACGCAGCCGATCGAAGTTCATGTTAGCGCCGCACGTGATCGCGACGAGATCCTCGCCTTGAAGATCATGATCGACGATGTATTGCTTCATCCCTGCAATGCCCATCGCGCCGGCCGGTTCCAAGATGCTGCGAGTGTCTTCAAAGGCATCCTTGATCGCGGCACAAACCGCATCGGTGTCGACCGTGACAAAATCATCCACCCATTCTTTCGTCAGCCGGAAGGTTTCGTCACCAACTTTCTTCACGGCGGTCCCGTCGGAAAAGAGTCCCACCTCGTCCATGCTGACCGGGTACCCAGCGCCGACGGATCGAATCATTGCGTCGGAGTCCTTCATCTGCACGCCGATGACTTTGATCTCCGGACGAACCGCTTTGATGTACGCGGCAACACCGGAAATCAACCCACCTCCGCCGATCGCAACGAACACGGCATGGATCGGGTGTTGATGCTGACGCAGAATCTCCATCCCGATCGTCCCCTGTCCCGCGATCACATCGGGGTCGTCGAAAGGGTGGACGAACACGTACTGATTGCTTTTTTGCAACTTCAGTGCATGCGCATACGCATCGGAATAGCTATCGCCATGCAGAACGACCTTACCGCCCAGAGCGAGAACCGCATCCGACTTGAGCCGGGGAGTCGTGACCGGCATCACGACCACCGCCTGACAACCGAGTTGACGGGCGCTCAGCGCGACGCCTTGCGCGTGGTTTCCGGCAGACGCACACACGACGCCGCGAGCCAGCTCGGACGGAGTCAGGTGCGACATTTTATTGTACGCGCCACGCAGTTTAAAACTGTGAACGGGCTGAGTGTCCTCCCGCTTCAGCCATACCTGGTTCTTCAACCGGCCCGATAATTTCCTCGCTAGCTCCAACGGCGACTCATTGGCCACGTCGTAGACACGGGCGTTGAGAATCCGTTGCAGGTAGTCAAACAGGACTTTTTCCATTGGTGGCTTCTTTCCAGAGAGAGGCTATTTTCGCGACAGTGTCGCATTTCCAGGAAGAATCCGCGATGCACGTCACGTTTGCGTCGGTCGGCGGTTGGGGCGTCCCCGACCCATCGATCCTCTCGACACACCTACGCGGTTGTCGTCCAGAGCCATCTACTGATCCCAAGGACCCTTCAGCTCCGACGGTGAGTTTGACGCCTTACGGATTGCTTGGCCAGCCATCGGCCAGGACCCGTTTCATGGCGTTGAGCGTCTCCTTGCTGACATGGTGCTCAATGCCCTCACTGTCGGTGGCTGCTGTCGCGGCACTGACCCCCATGGCCTTCAAGAAACTCTCGACAACCTCATGACGCTTTCTTGATTGCGTCGCCAACCGCCTGCCCGCCGCCGTCAAGTCGATCGGCTGATACGGCTCAGTCACCACCAACCCGTCACGCTGCAAGCGAGCAATCGTATTGTTCACCGTCGCGTGGGTGACCGCAAAATGCTTGACCAAATCCATCGCCCGGCAGACGCCACGTTCGGAAATCGCGTCCGCGATCGCTTCGACGTAGTCCTCGGCAACCTCGCTGGCATGATCCGACCGGATTCGCTGGTATGACTTCGAAGGCAAGTTCAGTTTCCCTTTAACCATGCAACACGGGGCGATACCCACCCCAAGATGTCACTCGAGTGAATGTCGTATCTTAGCGAAGATTGGTTTCTCGCTGAATCCCCTTGATTCTTCTCACACGAGTGGATATCCTCCGGCAGAACCGCGAGTTAGCCCGTGCTAACTTTACGAAAAAACAACGTAAAAAACGAGCGACGATGTGCTCGCTTTTTTCCGGCTTCCTGAGTTAGCACTGGCTAACTTTTTCGGTCAATCGACACGCTATTTTCATGTCCCAACGAGAGGTTTCGATGCATCAGTCGCAGTTTGAACCGCCCAGCAGTACGCCGAGACGTTCCACCGAGAGAACCGCCGAGCGGCGGAGAACCACCAACCACCTGCGCCACCTGCCTAGGTATCGACGCGTCGCGTTCACGTTGATCGAGCTGCTGGTCGTGATCGCCATCATCGGCATGCTGGTGGGGCTGCTGCTGCCCGCAGTCCAAGCGGCTCGCGAAGCGGCACGCCGGATGTCGTGCAGCAACAACCTGCGTCAGATCGGATTGGCCGCGCAAAACTACCACGCGGCGTATCAACGATTTCCTGCCGGATACATATCGCATCCCACGCGAGATGGCTCGGCTCCCGCTTCCGTGATGATGGATCCGATCACCTGGGACGCTGGCCCGGGGTGGGGATGGGGCGCCGGGCTGTTACCTTTTGCGGAAGCGACGGCCGTATCAGATGGGTTACGCTTCGATCAGCCTATTTGGTCGACCGCCAACCAAGCTGCTGTTGCCGCCACGCTGCCGATGTTCTTGTGCCCCAGCGCCACCGGAGGTGACGAACCGTTTGACGTGCAAGATCAAGCCGGCAATTCGCTTGTGATCGGGGGACAAACTGTTCGACTCGGACGTAGTCACTACGTCGCCAGTCATGGGCAGGAGAGTTGCTGGGGCGAATGCGGTTCCGCAGCGACGGGTGAGGTGTTCACAAATATTTACACGTCCACGACGCACATCGTTGCGATCAACGGTGACGCCGGCAACGTGGCCGACGGTCCGTTCTTTCGCAACTCAAAAACACGATTCCGCGACGTACTCGACGGAACCTCGAACACGATTTTCTTCGGTGAACACAGCTCTGCCTTGAGCGACAAAACATGGGCCGGGGTCGTCCCCGGTGCGTTCACGCATCCTCGCTTTACTTCACCTGAAAACGGTGCCGACGCAGCTGCCACGCTGACACTCGTTCACGCCGGCCCGTCCGGTGGCGAACTCGATATCACGGGCAGTCCGATTATCCATCCGGTCAATTTTCCGACGTACCACGTCGGACAAATGTTTGCCGAACATCCCGGTGGCGGATACGTCTGCCTCGGTGACGGTTCGGTTCGCTTTGTCACCAACTTCATCGATCTCTTCTTGTGGGCGGAACTATCGAGCATGAACGAAGGTGAATCAATCGACTGGGAGAAACTTTAATGAAACGTAATCAATCCAAGCCGAACCCGAAGTCCAACGTCCGTACTGTCGTGATCGCCGGATCAGCGGTCGTCGCATTGATCGCCATCGGTTGGTGGATGTCTCGCAAACCGGTCGTGCTCGACGAGCATGGATACGATGTTACGATCGCGCTGTACCGCGTCTGCAATCAACGCAGTGCCGAAGGACTGCGATTGATCGAACAACGCCTACACGAATTGGCGTCGTCCAACGATCCAGTCGACGAGTCATATCAGGCTCTCACGGCGATGATCGCGTTGGCCGACGAAGGGAAATGGCACGAAGCGGCGATGGCCTGTCGACAAGCATTGGAGGACCAAGTACAGCGTTAACGAGACACCTCGAGTGTTCGAATTTACCTGCGGGCTCGGATCACCAACATCGATCGCCCCACACGGCATGCTCTTGAGATATGATTCGTAGTTTGCGAAACCATTCAACGCAGCTCCCGCGTCGCGTCTTTGGATACGCTCGGCGAGAACGATCTCTATAGAACAGCCCACCACATGATCCGAAATCTTGCATATTCATTTACCGTCTTAGTCGCGTTTGCTAACGTTCATTCGACATCCTCCGCATCGAACCAAACGCAGCCCAATGTGCTCATCATCGTCACCGACGACCAAGGCTATGGCGACATGTCTTGCCATGGAAACCCATGGCTAAAAACGCCTCATCTCGATCGCTTGCATGCCGAGAGCGTGCGACTGCAAAACTATCACGTGGACCCAGTGTGCACTCCGACCCGAGCCGCGTTGATGACTGGTCGATATTCCACTCGGGTCGGCGCCTGGGCCGTGACCGAGGGACGACAACTGCTGCGAGCAGATGAGGTCACGATGGCAGACGTTTTCTCGGCGTCTGGATATCGAACCGGCATGTTCGGCAAGTGGCACCTCGGTGATCCATGGCCGTATGCGCCCCGATTCCGTGGCTTCCAAAACGTCGTGCGGCATCTCAGCGGTGGGATCGACGAGATCGGAAATCCGATCACAAATGACTACTTTGACGACACCTACTATCGAGACGGCACTCTCGACCGCATCGAGGGATATTGCACGGACGTCTTTTTCGAAGAATGCCAACGGTTCATCGCCGAGAAATCTGACCAACGCTTTTTCGCGTACCTTCCGCTCAACGCGATGCACAGCCCTCATACGGTTGACGAACGATACTCTGCCCCATTCACCGCGCAAGGACACTCCGACACTCGGGCAAAGTTCTTTGGTCAAATCATCAACTTTGACGAGAACCTCGGTCGCCTCTTAGATTCGCTTGATACTCAAGGAATCGCTGACAACACGATCGTCATTTTCATGAGCGACAACGGCACGGCGGCTGGCGTCGACACCGGCAATCCGAAGGACGGTTTCAATGCAGGCATGAGAGGCAGGGCGATTGCGCCACAC
>NZ_JAMQBK010000144.1 GCF_023701485.1 Aporhodopirellula aestuarii | reverse complement strand
GGAAAAAGTCGAGCTAAGCAGGTAGCCAGGAATGACTGGGTAAAATCCTAGGATCCATTTGAACGTTAGCCTGGACTGCTAAATCATTGCGAAGACATGGAAATACACGGCCGCGCCAGTAACGCTTCCATACCTAGTCGCGATAGCGACGGCAGGCACAAGCCCCGGACGCGAGTCCGGGGTCGACGTCGCTCCCCGCTCACGCCAAGTCGCGAAGCGATGACACGTGCCGCTCTCGGTGGTTCATTCGTGCGCACACCCGTGTCTTGTGTCGTCGCGTTGCGACTTGCTTCGCTTTATTTTCCCAAACCACGGACTCACGTCCGTGGCTTTTGGATCTCGTCACTATCGTGACTAACCATTCGCGAATTACTAGATCCAGCTAACCGCAAATAGGGACAGCGACACGTCTTGTCCAGAACGAATTTCTGGCAGTCCAGTGATAGCCTTGGTTGAACGTAGGAACCATGGTTAGCATCAAACGACCGATACACCGAAAAACTCCTGCCTAGGTGCTTGGGGCTCCATTTTCTCTACTTAGGACGCTTTGAACCTGCCTAGCTTGAGGTCGATGACAACAAGACGGCGGAACCTTCTGTGATAGAACAGCAAGTCAATGTAAAAGTCTTCGTCGTCGATTTTGATGCGGTGCTTGCGACCGACAAACGCGAAGCTCATTCCGAGTCCCAGAATGAACGTTTCCAATTCTCGCAGGATTGCCAAATAGAGGTTGTTTTCGGTGTACGTGTCTTTCAGACCGAGGAAGCCTAAAAAGAAGGGATCACGAAATACCAAGTTCGGAGTCAGCTTGTCGTCGTCTCATAGATCGGCAATTTCTTGATTGGCAAGTTCTTCCGCTTTACGGGAGTAGCGCCGTCCGCTCGTAGAGCGTGCCATTGGATTTGCCTCGTAGCGTCCGAACGCTCCAATTCTCAACCCGGCACATCTCCGCGTAGAACTCGCGTTTCAGCTCGCCCCTGCCAATCTCGTCCGCTGATCATTAGGATACAATTAGTTCAGTTTCCGTGGATGCCATTCCATCTCGTTCAATTCGCTTCCACTGCGCCAGTAAGATGATTCCCCCGCACTCATTCGATCCAATTCGTTCTCTAATTACTCAGGCCGCCAGCACATCGCCAGAGCAGCGAGTGCTTGCTGGACTGGAACACTCAGAACTCGCCATTCGCGTGGTAGAGGATGGGATTCGCGATCAGAATCCGCGTGCTGATGATGCGACGATCATGCGATTGCTGGCCGCGCGGATTGAGCTGATGGATCGCATTCAAGATCGGACGCTGGCGAAAAAGTGAAGCTGCAAGAAGCGGTATCGCGAATCATCGTCGCACTGAATGATGCCGGGCTGGAATTCATGCTCGTAGGGTCGTTCTCCAGCATGTACTACTCGTTCCCCCGTTCCACGACGGATGCCGACTTTGTCATCGGGACGCCGGATTGGGATGCACAGGTACTCGCTAAATCGCTCGGCAACGAATTTAAGTTTGATCCACAACTCTCGTTCGAGACCTTTGGCGGCTCAATGAAGAACGAGATTCAGATCGAGGGAACTCCGTTCCGGATCGAGCTATTTCGGTTAACCGATCAGCCCTTCGATCGAGCACGTTTTGATCGCCGCCGAAAAGTCGCACTAGGCGGTAACGAGGTTTGGATCCCAACCCCGGAGGACGTGATTTTGCAAAAGCTGACTTGGTCCCGCCCCAAAGATCAAGAGGACATTTTGGGCGTGATTGCTGTCAATCACGAAACTCTCGATCGAGAGTACCTCGATCAATGGGCAGAGCAACTTGGTCTCACCGAGGAGCTTGCCGCCGCCTGGAAATTGGCGACTGAGCGATTGTAACGCCAAACTTAATGAGCGTTTCCAACTCGTCCTACCCTGGCTGAGAATACACAGGCGAGAACAAACGGAGTTTCTGAAAACGAAAGCCCCGTGTTTCCACCAGATACGCCGCCCAAGAATCGGGCGATCGCTGCACAAGCTCTACGGCATGCTCACACTCAAGTCTGAACTGCTCGCCTACCTCCGGGTCGATCCTGGCGTACCAGGAAAAAGTTTCTGCGAATTCATCGGACGCGTCAGTTGGTACTCAAGATGGACCACGCCACTTTCAGTGATTGGGTTTTCCGCCGATTCGTTTCCATACTTCCGACAAAGGAACTGTCTTTACGCGACCGCTGTCAATATCGGCGATGCGATTGCTAATCTCGTCAGACCAAGCATCGCGAGTCTCTTGCGATTCGTGATCGTCCGGTTCGTTTTCCTAGCTGGCAAGAATGGCGTTCGCAACGACAGCTCGATCTGCTGTAGCAAGTCGCAACGCAGATGCGATGAGTTGATGTGTGAATTCGGACATTCGTGGATCCTTGGGTAAACAACGACGCCGATCCCAGTTTATCAAGCCGACATCATCCAGTCGAAGACCGACTTTCGACAATGTTTGAACGATCTCCTTGGTCGTTTGGCCCAGCGTGGACCAGGACTACACGAGCGCGAGTAAAGCTGTCATGCCTAGTCGCGATAGCGACGGCAGGCACAAGCCCCGGACGCGAGTCCGGGGTCGACGTCGCTCCCCGGATACACCAAGTCGCGAAGCGATGACAGATGCCGCTCCCGATGGTTCATTCGTGCGTCCACCCGTGTTTTGTGTCATCGCGTTGCGACTTGCTTCGCTTTGTTTTCCCAAACCACGGACTTACTTCCGTGGCTTTGACATGTCGTCACGACCGTGACTAAGCAGGTACATAGAAGTGATTCGGTATAACGACAATTCCGCAGATCGTGATCGATTCGGCGTAGGCCGGACCAAGGAGCCTAAGCGACGCAGTTCCGGCACGACTGAGCAAGTGAATGTCGGAACTCGCAA
>NZ_JAMQBK010000143.1 GCF_023701485.1 Aporhodopirellula aestuarii | reverse complement strand
CTTAAGACACCGCAGCCAGCTTGTGGGGACATGCGTTGCTGCTTTCGCGTCCGGTTGATTTCGACCGATCAACTTCAGCTGAAAAAGGCGTATGCCGATCACGCTAATCAATGCGATTAAGGGCTCCAAGCGTTCAGCTTTCCGCAGCGCGTGGACTTCGATACTACAGCCGGTTTTGAGGACTTTATGATATTCCTCCACCAGCCAACGGTTTTCGTAGTCTTCAATCACCTGCCACGCATCTGCGAAGGTTTTTACGGGGCTACTCGCCAACAGCACCCAACAAATAGGCGTGACGCCTGGGGGAGCGTCCACCTCTTGCACGACAACAACACTCGACTCCAATTGCTTAATACCGCACTCCTTCACCCGCTTGCTGCTATGCACCGGGCGTTCAAAGCTCACGGACATCGCGGACACTTCAATCTTTGCGGTTCGGGCCGCAACACCTGGTCGACTGCGCAGGTTCAATTCATAGCTGCCCAATAGCTTCGCGTCTTTGATGGCATCCTTCAAGGAAATCTTGTGTTTATCTTGTGTTGTAACTTTGCGGTTCAGCTTAGAGGCTCGGATCACCCATTCGCACCCTGTCAGGCGAATGTGGCACATCGCCTCAAAGTTATCCCCACCGCGATCGAAAACGTGAATCCACGTTGAACCTTCCGGCGCTGGCCCCACTTGATCGACCAATTCTCCCCAGATATCGCTCTCACGTCGCCGAGCGAGACGTTGCATGCGAGTTTCCTTCTTATCGTTAAATCTACGGTACTGAAGTAACGCGCCGGCAGCACCGCGGATCTGCTTCTGATTACAGTCGTACATCAAGCAATTATGCAGTTGCATTCCACGTCCGACGCCGCTGCCCAGCATCCCTAGCCCAGTGGTTCCCTTGTGAGAGAAGTGGTCGATGTCGGTCGTATCGCTAATTAGTAAATACCGCCCCGGCTTGGTCTGGCGAGTTTGGGTCCAGTGCGGCTGAGCAACCGCTTCGAAGATAACGTTGGGGCTATCGAACAAGCGATAAGCAGCTTTAAGGTCAGCCCAACCAGTATTTTGCTCCGGCAACGATTTCTCGGGTGAGTCCAACATCTGCTTCGCCACTTTCCGCAACCGCTTGGTGCGTCGTACATCGCCAAGGTCACAGGTTCCAAACTGCTGCTCGACCCATTCTTCGTTGCTAACCACTTTCATTGTGACTCTTCACCAAACACAGGGATGTCGCTCGACATGGACACTCCCTGGTTCACACAGCGAAAAATACCGAGCATCTCCTTGCTCGTCGCCCAATAATTAGGTGTCGCGTCAATTCGTCAATCGTCAAGCCTATGCAAGCAAAGACTTAACTGCTGCAGTTTCAACGACTTCGAAGTTTAAGGTTCTACGCCCTGGGATAGAAAGTTGTGGGTAATGACAAGG
>NZ_JAMQBK010000142.1 GCF_023701485.1 Aporhodopirellula aestuarii | reverse complement strand
TCAGCCGCCATCACCTCACTGATCATCTCGCGGACGTGGCCACGGATGAAGTCTCGAAAGACTTCCCCGGTCTCTGACGCTGAAACTTGCCCAAGAGATTGCAAAAGACTAACTTCATTCATGATGGTCTCCCCGTCGGTTGCCGCCGACGAAAATTGGAAAATTGCGAAGGGCAGATTCTGCCCTCCGGGAGACCATCTTTCAACTTTCAACAATTATTGGGACGCTTCCTTCCGCGGGCTTACCGACGTAACGCTTCTTCCAAATTCACGAACTAGGCCAAGCTTGAATCGCGTAGAGATCGATGAGCTGAGAGATCGTTTGTCCAAACTTTGTGGTGTGGAAGTCGACGGTCCGTACAATGAACCCGAGCTCTGACAAGGTCGACGCACCACCAGATGCACCGAAACACGGCGTCGGGCGTTTAGAGATGAACCATCAACCTGCCGTGCTCGGTGATGTCCGCCGTATCCGCAATGGGAGTGCTTGCACCGTGATGTCCGATCGAAACCCTTATCAACCTGGGTCGACTACTGAACATCCGCTGGCCGCCGAAACACCGGCGTGGAAGCGCATCCTCGGTTCACTGCTAAGAATATTCGGTGGGCTCGTGATCGCGATTCCCCTGGTTGCCTTCGCTTTCGACCTTCCTGATGCGGACATCAACTACTATTGGCATGATTTACCCGCGATCATGACCGCGCTGCTTTGCTACGTAGGATTCGGTGCGTTACTGATCTTTCTGGGCAACAAACTATCGCCCAAACAACGTAGAATGGATGCTCGCCATGATCGCGAACGATAGCCCCAGTCGCTCGATCCACCCTCGCGATCATCGATGATCCCCAATGACTGCTAACGAGGACGGTGGCGGTAGTCGTTGCTGTTTGCCAGCATATCAATTGCCGCTGCACGCAAACCCTGACCGCTCGCCGATCCATTAACGTCAAACACGAATGCAACGCCATGACAATCACTGAGCCCACTGTCGTGTATCGCGGCCTCGACTTCGCGACCGTGGAGCACCTCACCGATTACCTACGCGAGAACGGCGTTCATGCTCGCGTCTCGGTACCGGATCCGCAGTGTGCGCAGGTGATCCCGATGTTCGAAACACACCACGAAATCCTCGCAACAAACTTCGACGCCGAGAACGTTCGCGAGCTGATTGAGAAGTGGAAAGCTGGAGCCAGAGGCGGATCGCTGCCGCAGTCACGCGAGACGGACCTGTACTGCTATCACTGCGGTGAATCACTTGCGTCTGACCTACCGATTTGTCCTGCATGCAAGGCGACCCTCGATTGACGCGATCTTTGCTGGCGATTGACACGATGAGGGCCATTCGGATGGGCGTCGATTTTGGACGTCGAGCTCAAGCCACCAACCCAGTAGGCAGGAATCATTGGGCAAAATCCTATCAGCCATTGGGGCGATAGCCTCGGCTGCTAAATCTCTGGACTGCTAAATTTCGGGACTGTTGAATCGTTGCGAAGACGCGGAAAGTCAACGCCACACCGGTATTGCTTCCATTCTTAGTCGCGATAGCGACGGCAGGCGAAAGCCCCGGACGCGAGTCCGGGGTCGACGTCGCCCCCCGCATACGCCAAGTCGCGAAGCGATGACAGATGCCGTGCCCGGTGGCTCATCCGTGCGCACACCCGTGTTTGGTGTCGTCGCGTTGCGACTTGCTGCGCTTTGTTTTCCTAAACCACGGACTCACGTCCGTGGCGTTTGGATGTCGTCACGATCGTGACGAAACAGGTCTGCAGGAATCATCTGGCGAAACTGCCGCGAACTGCAGGCCGGACCGAGGCTTTGCGAGTTCCGTCATTCAATTGCTCAGTCGTGCCGGAACGGCGTCGCTTAGGCTCCTTGGTCCGGCCTACGCCGAACCGACCACGATCAGCGGAATTGTCGTTATACCGAATCACTTCTATGTACCTGCTTAGTAGTTGGTCGGTTCTCAACACGAGGAGACTCGATTTTGCCCGAACTCCAGGCTTCGATAA
>NZ_JAMQBK010000141.1:473-31056 GCF_023701485.1 Aporhodopirellula aestuarii | reverse complement strand
TTGCGATGCTCGCTGCTTCCAAGAGGAACGTCTTTGCTGATCTTTCGCCGACCAAGTTTCAGTGTATTTCGCAAAATGCTTGCGATCACGCCGGGAGAAAGCTGGAAGCCCAGTGGCTGGATTGCCGAAGCGATTACCCTCAATCCGATGTTTGTCCAGACCTCACCATCGCGGACCGGCGATCCAGCCGTTTGCGTCTTGACTTCAGCTTTGATCGCCTGGACGACGCCCGGCTGGCTTTTGCTAGCATTCTTGCGTCCGCCCCTTTTTTTCGGACTCGCCCGGCGGCCTCATCAGCGGGCAGATTTTCGAGGTCACGTTTCCCTTGAGCGATCGTGTCGGGATGGCAACCAAACAGATCGGCGATGTAGGCCACCCCACCATGGCCCAGTTTGTAAGCTTCAATGGCAGCGTAACGTCGTCTGTCCTTTTCATTAAAAGACTCGTACAGCTGACGCATCTGGTTTTCAATGTCCTGTCCGTAAACGTCCTTCATCGTTGGCCTCCGTGGAATCGAGATGCCTCGATTCTACAAGATTGCCGAAGTTATTTCCGAACAAGTCCTAAACTGATGTTAGCCGCAAATTGTCCGCCGCTGTTCTGGCTGTAGACATGCTTAAAACCGTGATCGGTGATTTTCACGCTCGCACCAAGATGCCATTTCCCGAACTGGGCGGTGATGTATCCGGCGGATTGAAGCCGCTCGGCGATCGTCAGTTCTTTGTCAAAACCCTCGAGCGATTGACCATTGGCTTCGACACCAAACTTGGACTGGAATTTCCCGACCAGCAATCCCGCTCGTGACGGAATGCACTGTGGCGCAGTACTGTAACCGTTTCGTGCCAGCACACCGCTCTTGGCGAGAGCATCGACATTGGGAGTTCGCACATCGTCAACCACACCCTGACATGAAAGGTCGGCGTAGCCGTGGTCGTCGGTGTAGAGAACTATAATGTTAGGCCGGTCGTCGGCAGTCGCCGTCGCCGAAAACAGCAACAACAGCAAGGTGGTGTGCAGGGGAAGCGATTTCACGAGATAACCTTTGTGGGGATTTCAGGTTGCGTTTTTTCAAGTCATCGACCGCGACAACGAAACCCTATCTGCTCGAGCGAAGGGTCAGCGGCATGAGATCCAATTGCAGTTCTGATTGATGCCGTGATGCATCAGAACTTCCATCGATAAACCTCACGTCCATCGCCGGTTGTCAGCCGAATGTTGGCGAGCGAGATTCGGCCTTGCCCGGTGGCAGGATCGATGCGGACGGCAAGAACGGGATGATCGACAGACCACTTAATGCTGTATTCGTGAGGCTTGCCGTCGTGCTTGACGTCAAATGACGTACTGCGGTCGCGGATGAATGCGGGGGAAACACCTTTCTCGTGCCAAAACACTTGCCCCGCTCCCTTTGCATCGGAGCTCATCGTGAATGTTAACACCAGCGACTTTTCGGTAACCTCAACGGGAAGCGTGTAGCTCAAATAGGGATCACCGCCGTCACTCGACAAGATCAGCGAACTGTCTTGGAGTGCGATCTCGCACGTGCCACCGGGTAGCCAGCCTGCGACGGGCTTTCGAGGTTTCTGTGCTTGATCCTTTCGGGCTTTGCTTCCACTTTTGCCGATGCCTTTCAACGAAGCTTTGCCGATCAATTCGGGACGATACTTCGTTGGATCGAACTTGGGATTAGGCAGAGGCACGATCGCGTTGTTGTCAATGAGAAACTGATCGATCATTTGATCAAGTTCACGCACTCGGTCGGGCTGAACCGAGGCAAGATTATTTTGCTCACCGAGGTCGTCCTTCAGGTTGAACAATTTGTAATCGTGCTGACCATCGTCGCCACCATAAAAGATGCGGATCAGTTTCCAGTCGCCAGCGTGAACGCTGACTGACGGTGGTAGCCACTCAGGAATGTTGGGCGAGTGTGGAAAGTATGTAAAGATCGCGTCGCGACTGAGTGGCTTACCCTGCAATGCGGGTACGATGCTGACACCATCGAACGATTGGTTCGGTTGAGGATTGATATCGAGCCGTTCCAACAGAGTGGGATAGAAATCGCAACTCTGAATGACTTCGTCGCTGCGCGAGCCGGCTTTCACGTGACCCGGATCAACAACGATCGCTGGCCCGCGGACTCCGCCTTCGTACATCGTCGCCTTACCACCGCGAAGCGGAAAGTTACTCGTTGCCGAGGTGCCGTCGACCTCGTTGTACATGTTGCCGCCGTTGTCCGATGCGAACACGATGATCGTGTTGTCGGCAATACCAAGCCGGTCTAACGTGTCGAGCAGAGTGCCGACCGCGTCGTCCATGCTTTCGACCATCGCGGCATAGGTTGGACTGCGCTGCGGATCGTTCTCATCAACCTGTTTCTGATACTTGTCGATCAGGGAACGCTTGGCATCAAAGGGCGCGTGCACGCTGAACATCCAATAGTTCAGGAAAAAGGGTTTGTCGCGGTGCCGCTGCATGAACGCGACGGCTTCCTTCGCCATGCGATCTTCAAGGTGCTCGTCCAGAATATCCGGATCGTGGTCGAAATCCTTGAACATCCACGGTGCGACGTAGCTTCCCGCCGGTCCTGGACCTGGGTGGTGAGGAACGTCCACTTCAAAACCGTGCTCCAAAGGCGAGTACGGCTCCGAACCCAAATGCCACTTGCCGAAGTGCCCCGTGGCATAGCCGTTGCCTCGGAACATTTCCGCAAGCGTGTAGTAGTCGGTATCCAGCCGAGACACCGAACTCGGAATCGTGCATTTCTGATTCGCGGGACCGGTTCGCGTCGCAGTGGCCGCCAGCGTAACTTGCGGCAGATGGCAGTTCGGCGAAGTGATTCCGTGACGTGCGGGACTTAGCCCCGTCAGCACGCTGGCTCTTGTCGGCGAGCACAACGGACTGGCCGAATACGCTCGCGTGAACGTCATGCCGCGAGAAGCCAAACGTTCGACATTGGGTGTTTTGTAGAATGACGTCGTGCCGAACAGCGTCGTGTCGCTCCAGCCAAGATCATCGGCAAGGATAAAAACGACGTTCGGTGGCGACTCCGCCTGAGCCGTTGAAGAAAGCAAAAAGGCGGCGACCAGCAAAATCACCAGTCCCCGTTGCGACTGAGAACACGAATGTCTGTTGCGTTGACAATGGGGCACGAGCGGCTCGAGGTTGAGGCGGGGAAGCAATTCTGACTCGTTTTTGACATTGAGCCGACGAACACTTGTATGCCTGCGAACGGCAAACCTCACAAAAGAATCTGACAAAATGGTTCCGGATGATTTTTTCGATCGTGATCTAGTGCATTTTGCGGAAAGCTAGAGAAATTTCCTCCAAAGTAGCGGCAGGTTCCGGCGCGGGCGGCAAACAGCTAATCAGAGAGTAGAGCGGTCCGCGACTAGCGTCTCATGCCATCTACTTAGACAGCGGAGCGGTGCAAGCCGCCATGGATACATCGCGTGAGATGTTCGAAATTTACCGGACGGCTCGCGCCGTTCCGCTACATTTGAAATCCTTCAGTAATACAATCGACGTCCCGAGAGACCGAGCTACGTGAAAAGTGGCGCTGTTCAGTTAGGGTATTTCAGAGGTGTTCAGTTGACGGATTCTGCCGAAACGCAACGAGCCATTGCCCAAGTTCTCGCGGGTGATCGAGAGGCTTTCCGACACGTCGTGCGCGAACACAGCTTGATGCTCCGAAGTTACCTTGGCAGCCAGTTGCACCGTGCCGACGAGATCGATGACCTTGCCCAGGAAGTGTTTATCAAGGCCTTTCGCAGTCTTAGTCAATTTGATTCCGGAAAGGACTTTCGCGCATGGCTTCGTGGGATCGCGAAGAACGAACTCTTGATGCATTTTCGAAAAACGGGCCGGCGCAACGCACACGAGGCAAAGTTTCGCGAGGAAGTTGTGGAGACCATTCAGAGCGACATCGACCATGACTTTAGCAAGCAAACCGACAGCGCCATTGAGTCTCTACTGCGATGCATAAATCAACTTCCCGAACGGATGCGCTTGGTAGTACGGTCTGGTCTCGATGGTATCAAAGCGGCGTCGATGGCATGCGAATTATCGACGACGGTCGGAGCCGTTTACAATCTCCACTACCGCGCCAATGCGTTGCTGCGCGAATGTGTCCGTAAGGAGACCGACCAATGAATGCGGATCTACGGCAACTACTCGCCGCTTGGCTCGGAAACGAGCTTGATAACGATACTCTCGCACCGCTTATCGAGCGGCTCAAGTCTGACGACGAATTTCGCGAAGCGTTCGTCCGTGAAGTCATCATGCATGGTCAGTTAAGGGCTGTTCAATCAAGTGAGCCGCGTTGGCTTGAACTTGAAGACTTGATCGGTGCAGCGGTGTTGGATCGTGAGTCGAAGAATCTTGAATCAAGGGTGATGCACGAGATCACGACTCCTGGCTTTGCGGAAACTGAGTCTCGCAATGATAGACACCGCTGGCAATCGTTTGCACTTGTGGTCGGTGTGGCGGCATCGTTGATCGGATTTCTGGCATTGGTGTTTTGGTCGAGCGATCAGATGGATCCCAACCAGCCCTCCGTCCAACAAATCGCCTCGGATTCGGCAATCATAGATTCCGATCCTGAAGAGACGGCGGGGCGAATTGGCGTGGCGGTACTTAGTCAAGCAGTCGATGTGGATTGGGGGGATGGGGAGCCGGTTGCGACCGGGACGATGGTCGGCACGGGGAACCTTGCACTGCGTAGCGGCACGATTCAACTGGATTTTTTATCGGGAGTGCGACTGCTGGTACGCGGCCCTGGGAACCTCGAACTTCGGGGTGCTGATGAGGTCTTTTTGCGAGAAGGATCAGCGAGCTGCTTCGTCTCCGAGATGGGACATGGGTTCCGCATCGTCACCAAGGAGATGGAGGTCATCGACGTGGGAACGGCGTTCAGCATTGACGTGCGGCGTGGTCGGCAACCACAGGTGCATGTTCTGGAAGGTTCCGTCGAGATCAAAACACCAATGACCGAGATGATGGCTTTGCAGGAACATCATGCGATTCGCATGACCGACGCCGGACCGGAAACGGTTCCGTATTCGCCCGGCCGTTTTCCGGACCCCTCCGATCTTCGCAAAAAGCGGAACGAGAGTGCGCAGCGACAATACACTCTCTGGCAGGCAAAGGCCCACGAATTGAGCAATGACCCTGCGGTCCTGTTGCATTACACCTTTGAAGTATCGGATCCCGGCGCTTTGGAGGTCCGCAACACAGCCGCCGATGCATCCAATGCGACCGACGGCGTCATCATCGGCTGCGACTGGACCACCGGTCGCTGGCCATCGAAGCGAGCCGCCGGATACCGTAACGCTGGTGATCGGATTCTGTTCCAGGTCCCTGGTGACCACGATTCACTCACCATGCTTGCCTGGGTGCGCATCGACGCGCTGACGCAACCCATAACGTCCCTGTTGATGACGGAGTCTCCACTCCGCCGAGCCCGCTTTGCTCCAACTGGCGACCGGGTTGTTCAAGAAGCTCTCGCCCGACGGTCCACGTCCAAGGTGCAGACCGTTCGCTGGGAGCTAAACCAGGAAAATGCGAACGCGACATTCAACGTCGGCTATGGAAACTCCTCTCCCAAGAGTTGGATCTATAGCCAAACAGCCGCCCGCAACCCGGCGACCCTCTCGGACAACTGGGGCCAATGGTCGTGCTTGGCAGTCACCGCAAACGTGACAACTGGCGAGGTCGTTCACTTTCTAAATGGCAAACGCATCGGAACTGGGAAACTCAAAGATCCTTCGCCGCTGCTGTTGGATTTTTTGGAACTTGGCAATTTCGGAGTCTCCGCAGACGAACTGGAGCGTACCGCTGGCGATTCGCAGCGTCGGTTCTATGGAGTGATCGATGAAGTCCTGATCGCAAACCGTGTCTTCGGCGATTCGGAAATTGAAGAGATCTGGTCGGCGGGAAAACCGTAAACCGATTTACCGATCGCAAACAGGCCGCTTAAGCTCACGCAAGATCCAGTCGCCAATCGTGATCGCATCGCTGACGGGGCGTCGCGTAACATCCTCGTCGATGATGGCACGGAAGGCTTGCCATCGAAGGCGGGGATCACCTTTTTCATCTTGGCATGACCATTGCAATCGTTCAATCGTTCGGGCAAACAGCCTTGGACGAGTAGTAGCATCAAGGCAACGCGAACCGAGGCACGTGAAGAATCGCTCAACACGCTCCGCAATAAACGCAACGCCCCCAAGGCGTTCACGCCGAAAGGGTTTCTTCGATCAGTTCGCGCGGTGGCAAGAGTTTCGCGTAGTAAGCTCCAAAGATCAAACCGACCGCGCTGACAACAACGCCTGCAAGTTCATGCGGCAGTACCCAACCATAGGGTTCTAACCACGGTTCGAAGAACATCTCCCATCCCATCACAAAATGCAGCGTCCAAACCGCGACCCCCCATCCCATCGCGAACCAGGCGGCTTGAGGTGGAAGGCGGGTGGAGTGGATCCCGAAGACAAACGGGATAAACAAACCGACCAACGCCATCGAATAGGACGCTTGCACAAGCTCATAGGCCCCTTGGCCGCTCCACGCCAAAGCAGCCGAGAGTGCCGTCACCGAACCGATCGCAACACGCTGCAACCTTAATTGACCTTTCTGCGACATCGGGTGCGAACGTTTTCGCACGATCATGGGCTCAACCAAGTTGTGTGCCAACACCGCCGCCGGCGCCATCACGGCGCTGACGATTGTCGACAACACCGCTGACACGATCGCGAGGAAAAAGATCAACAACAACGTCGGGTTGAGCAGTTTGGCGGCGACCAAAACCACCACCCCATCGAGCTCACCCGATTCACTCGGTAAAAGCAAGTGAGCGGCCATTCCGGTACCAACCGGCAAGATCCCCATGAGCAGATAACCACCCGCGGCGATCAAGCACGCCTTCACCGCGACCTTGTCGGTTTTGGCTGAAAAGATGCGTTGCATCAAATCTTGCATCGGCAGGTTCCCGAGAGCCCCGATCGCGAGGGCACTGATCGCGACCATCGTGTCACGCCAAAAGGTTTCCGGGTCGGCGATCCGCCATCGGTGTTCGGCGATGTCGGTTTGCATCGTGGTCATTCCCGCGGCCATGTTGCCATCACCGAGGTGGACGAGAATCGCAGCTCCGAGAACAAGCAAACCGATCAGGATCAATCCCATTTGGATCGCATCGGTCCACGTGATCGTCCACATGCCACCCATCAACGTGTACCCGGTGCCGATCGTGGCGACGGCAAAGATGCCGACATCTTTCGGAATCCCAAAGAAGACTTCGAGGATCTGAGCCAAGGCTACAAACTGCGCCGCCACCCATCCGAAGTAGCTTGGCACGATGATCAGCGACGCGATCTTCTCCGCAGCGACGCCGTAGCGTTGTCGAAAGAAGTCCGAGACGGTCAGAATCCCCATCCGCCACATCGGGCCGGCAATAAACAGCCCCGCGAGCAACAAACAAACGGCAATCCCGAGCGGATCGAGCATCGCTTTTCGCAGCCCTTCGTTGCCCACTTCATCGGCGGTCGTCATCAACGACTCGGCGCCAAACCAAGTGGCGATGATCGTGATTGCGGCGAGCGATGTCGGCAGGCGGCGCCCCGCCAGAACGAAGTCTTCGACGTTGTGTATCCTTCGCCTCGCGATCCAGCCGATCAGGTACAACCCCAAACAATAAACGATCAGAGCGATTGCAAATACGCCATACATCCCATCGGGGAGGTGCGTCGACTCGGACACGGGCATGTAGGGGTTCCGACAGGAAAGGTGATGGTCGCAAAAGAATTTTTTGCGGCAGCAATGTAGCGAAAAAGCCCGATTCCAGTGACTAGCAAATCTGGAAAATTGTCGCTTTTTTGGCCGCCACCTCCCGGCTGTGACTGGGACGTTTTTCGCCCCCTACAAGACGCTTTCCGCGGCCGGTTGCGGCAGCAGATGGGGACCGTCTCGGCAGAGACCTCCCCCAACAGCCGTCCCCTCACTCAGTCACTCTCGGTGATCCGATTGTAGGCCTCTTCCACGAGTGCTTTCCCGTACTCGCGTTCGAGTCGACGGACGGTGAAGTGAGCTCGAGCGAGGTCTTGATAGTGGTCGATGAAATAGCTGTTGATCAATGCTCCACCGACGGCGCCGATGACCGGGATCGCTTGCGCGGCGAGTTTTTCACTGACCACCATCCCGAACCGCTTGCCGATCATTTGCAACAGTTTGACCAACGGAGGTGCCGCCGTTTCGCTGGCTCCGTGCTTGAGCACATACTTCGACGCGTCGGCGACTTGTTTGCTCATCGCGGCGCGGACGGCGAAGTAACCGATTTCGGTTTGGTCATCGATGTCGCTGCGTTTTCCACCATCGATTGCAAAGACCTCCAAGCAGGCAAGCTGAGTGTTGACGTCCTTGAGATTTTCACCTTGCGACCGAGCAATGTCCGCAACGCTGCGAAGGATCAACACAGTCGACACAGGCAGCTCGATGGCAACGGTGGACAGGCCAAACGCACCGCCTGCGGCACCCGATAGCCCGGCCATCAATTTATGGCTAATCAGTTTTGGTTTGCCGCCTTTGGTTTCTTGACCGAGTGTACGCAGTGCGACCTGCAACGCGGTCTGCAGCGATTTGTCGACAGCTTTGTGCAAGACGTCTTCCGCGATGTCCGGAAGCATCTTGATCGATGCCGTGATCGGGGCACCGATCAGCTCCGTCAACCGATCGGCCAGCCCGTGATGTTCGAGCGTCGCTTTGGCTTCTTTCAATTCGGCGAGCACATCATCAGGGAGGTCACCGTCGATGATTTCGCTAGGAACGATCTTGTTTGGCATGATTTCGTCGGGCATGGGGGTAATTTCAGAAACCGTTTTAAGAGCAAGTACCGACGCGATGATCACCGTGTTGACGCTCGCGCCGAAAGAGTCACCGGATTCGCATCATCCAAACCGGGGCGGAGCAACCGCGGCAACAAGCATGCCCGCGACGAGACCGCCAACGTGTGCCCCGTTGGCAATTCCGGGAATGATCGGCGTGAAGCACAGGACAAGAAACCCGAGCATGAATTTGATGTTGAAGGAGGGAATCTCAACCGGGTAGTCGGGCTGAAATTTGGGACGAATCCAAACGAATCCGAATACTCCAAAAACGGCGCCTGATGCCCCGATCGCGAGCGGTCCCTCCAGCCAATCAGGCAACGCGATCTGAGTGGTCGTCGCAACGGCTTGGCAAAGCAACAACAAAAACAGATAGAACCGACTGCCGTGAATGCGTTCGACGACACCTCCGAGGATATAGAGGTTGATCATGTTGAACGCCAAGTGCATCATGCTGCCGTGCAAGAGCATTGGCGTGAACAACCTCCAGACCTCGCCACTTTTGATCGACGCAAACGCATCCCCGGTGGCGTAATAGGTCGTGATATCAACGCACGTCAGCGCGTTGTACAGGGTTGCCTGACTCGACGCCTCCGCGCTATCGGGGTTCGGACGAATCATACTGAAATTGGTCGCGAATCCGATGAGCGTCGCAAACACGACCACTGCGATCGTGACGGGGATGGACGCAGGAGTCTGACCGCCCAACCCGCCCGCAAAATTACCCCCGCCGGTGCCCCGGCGAAGCTTCATTTGAGATTTTTTCTGAGCGGCGAGCTTTTTGGCAATCTCGTTGGACCGCTGACGGCGCAGTCGCTCGGCGGCAGCGGAAACGTCATACTCTGACGAAGTCGGATCGGATTGGAACTGCGAGAACAATTCACGAGCTTTCTCAACGTCCCGTTCGTCCCGGATCCAGATATCATGTTCGGTGGTAGCGGGCGGCGCGGATTCGTCGATCGAGCTGGTTTTGGCGTCGATCGCTTGGGTTTGGAGGTAGTCGCAAAAGCGGTTGGCTTGCGCCTCACCCGGTAAGTTGCCGATTCGCCGCATCAGAAATTTCCCAAATTCGTCAATTGATTGCTGTTTTGATATGTTCTACGCACTTCGGGCTTACGTTGCACGACCGGTTGACGTTTATCGGGCCAATCGAATGAACCCGCGACGCGTAACCCGCCGAACGGTCGTAGGCGGACTATTGTGTGCGATGACCGCAATTCCGCCGGTTTTCGCGGCTGATCCGGTCCCGGAGGCCGAGCCCTCGCGTCCCGCCGCGACAACATCGGGATCCCCAACCGGCGGAAACGAATCCGCGTTTCCGGTGCCCGAGAATACCGAGCCGCTGGCAGTTTCTCATCCGCAGCTTAGCCCCTCGGATAGTGCCGCAGCGATCAGGCTGCCGGCCGGATTCGACGTGTCCGTTTTCGCCGCCGAACCCGACGCGCAGAATCCGATCGACTTGGCCTGGGACCATCGCGGACGGATGTGGGTCGCCGAAAACTACACGTATGCAAAATCAGGGGTCCGCTTTCGCGACGACCTACGCGACCGCGTCGTCGTCTTTACCGACGAAGACTGCGACGGCACTCCGGAAAGCCGCACCGTCTTCCTGGACACGCTTTCACGTCTGACGAGCGTTGAAGTGGGACCAGGGAAATTTACCGTCGCGGGAGTTTCAACGGCACCCGGTCGGGGTGACGAACTCACAAATGGTGTGGCGGGGACGCGGGACAGCCAAGCGAGTCCACAAACCGTCGACGGTGTGTGGTTGATGTGCCCGCCTCAATTGCTGTTCGTCCCTGACGCCGATCATGACATGGTTCCCGACGCACCGCCCCGCGTGGTGCTCGACGGCTTTGATGTGGCGAAGCAGAACTATCACAACTTTGCCAACGGCCTGCGATTCGGTCCTGACGGTTGGCTCTATGGCAGGTGCGGTGGTTCCTGCCCAGGTCGCGTGGGTGCACCCGGCACGCCCGATGCGCAACGCGTTGCACTGGAGGGCGGCATGTGGCGTTTCGATGTTCGCACCGAACGGTTCGAAGCGATCTGTCATGGAACGACCAACCCGTGGGGTCATGATTTCAACTCGTTCGGTGAGCTGTTCTTCATCAACACGGTAAACGGTCATCTGTGGCACGGCATCCACGGTGCCCACTTCAACCGCCCCTTCACGCTCGACCCCAACCCGAACGTTTACGCAACAATCGACCAGCACGCTGACCACTATCACTTCGACACCGGCCAACACTGGACCAAATCACGCGATGGCGCGGCAAACGACTTTGGGGGCGGACACGCCCACTGCGGACTGATGATCTATCAAGAGTCGACTTGGCCGAGCGAGTACCGCGACTCATTGATGACGCTGAACTTTCACGGCCGAAGAGCCAATCGCGAAAACCTTTTGCGCCGTGGCAGCGGTTACGTCGGAACCCATGGCGACGACTTTTTCCTCAGTGATGACGAGTGGTTCCGCGGCATGGAAATGTCGGCGGGACCGGATGGCAACGTTTTCGTTCTCGATTGGAGCGACCTGGGCGAGTGCCATGAACACACCGGCGTCCATCGCACGAGCGGCCGGATTTACAAAATCACGGCTAGGCAAAGCGATACCGAGCGGCAAACCTCCGCATCGCTCCGCGAATCCAGATTGAAGCGGCTCGCCGATGGAGACGTGCCCGGTTTGATCGAAATGGTGAGCGGCGAAGATCGTTGGTTCAGCCATCAAGCGGCATTGCGACTGCGTGAACTTCGATCCAGCGGCGTGGACGTTTCCGTGGCAATCGCTTCGATGAGTTCGTCGGCAAAAAGGCGACGAGAGGCAGATCACTCATCCGGTGATGGAATCCCAGATGCAGCGTCAACCTGCAGAATGTTGTGGACGCTCGATTGCCTCGACGGTTTCAGTGAATCCGGCGGCCCAGTCAGTCTACGCGACTACGACGTGTACCTCAGCGATCCGTCGGAGCACGTTCGCGCCGCCGCGATTCGCTCCTTCACGCAGCGATGGCCGATCGATGATGTTTACGGACCAAACGAGCAAGGACGAACCGCGTGGCCCCAGATTGCTGACCAAGCAAACGAGCTGATTGCCACGATGGATCGGGTCGGTGCCCAAGATTCCGCATTGATCCGTTTGACGCTCGCATCCACGCTGCAGCGATTGCCGATCGAAATGCGTGCTTCCGCGGCGACCAAACTGCTGCAACTCAGCGGCGATCAAGATGTCGGCGACCACAATTTTGCCAAGATGGTTTGGTACGGCGTGATGAGCCGCAGCTCGACGCACCCCCGCGAGATGATCGACGTGGCCTCGGCATCCCGACTTCCGGAGCTAACGACTTATCTTGCGCGCAGCGTGGCCGAACAGATCGAAACAACTCCGATCGCCTTCGGTGAATTGGCCGCGGCTGGCATGAGCAAGCTCAACTCAGACGACGTGGAAAACGCTCGGCGTTGGTGCGACGCGATGTTTGCGGGGATCGAACAAGGGTTGGTGGGCATTCGGCGAGCGGAGATGCCGAGCAATTGGCCGCAGTTCAAAACCGCGATCCGAGCGGCGAGTCTCGATCAGGAAACGCTGCTCAAGCGGCTCGACACGCTTTTCGGTGATGGACTCAGCACCGAGCGACTCGCCGAGATTCTCGATGACAAGGACGCCGACCTCACCGAACGGCTCAATGCGTTGAAGGGGCTCGTGGCAGCGTGGCACGAGGCGGGTTCGAACGATCCGGCGGCTGCGGCAAAACTGGTCAAGTCGGCCAAACCGCTTGTCGCGAGCCCGCACGTCAACCTCGCCGCGGCGGAAACCCTTGCGACGATCGAACATCCTGCCGTCGCCCAATTGCTGCTCGATCACTACGGACGATTCCGGGCCCCGCTGCGGGCCAGCGTGGTGTCACTGCTTTGTTCACGAATGACATTTGCGACCGCGTTGGTCGAGCGACTCGAGCGGACCGGGCGGGGAAAACTGTCCAAGGACGCACTCGATGCATCTCACGTGCGGGGGCTCGTCGCGTTGGGCGATCCCGATCTGACTCGCCGGGTGGAATCGGTTTGGGGGCGGGTGCGTGAAACGCCGGGCGAGCGGCTGGCCGAGATGAGCCGCTTAAAAGCGATGCTGACGCCCGATCGGCTCCGCAGAGCGAATCTGTCCGATGGCCGCGTCCTATTCGATCGGATGTGCTCGACGTGTCACCGGATGTTTGGCGCCGGCGAATTGGTCGGCCCCGATCTGACGGGGGCCCAGCGTGGCAGCCTGGATTATTTGCTGAGCAACATCGTCGACCCCGACGCGGTCGTGGGCGTGGACTTCCGGGCGACAAAGATTTTGACCCTCGACGGCCGTTTACTCGTCGGGTTGGTGACTCAGCGGACACGCCGGACCCTGACAATCGCGTCGGACTCGAGGACGGAAACGATTTCACTCGACGAAGTCGAAGACGAATTTCCGACGGAAAGTTCGCCGATGCCGAGCGGCCTTTTGCAGCCCCTCAGCGATAATCAGATTGCGAATTTGATCGCCTACCTGCAATCACCTGTGCAGGTCGCGGGAGCCCAATCGGAAAACGCCGACTGATCGATGGTGAAGGGGCAAATTGCGGTGAAAACCAGCCCTGAATATTGCACGCGATTCGTAGGCCGTATCGCATAAACCATTGCCAAGCCAGAACTTCGGTCGCAAATCGGTTGATTTTGAAGATAACAGACTGTATTTCGAGCAAATCAGGTTGATGCGGATACGGCAGGGATTTTCGCGACCTCGGTCCGGCCTACGCAATACCCGGGCTAGCCCCGCAGGCTCGCCGCACGACTATCCCACTTAGCAGACCGTAGGCGATGCGATATTCTGCCGCTTGTGAACACGTCTGCTCCCCACACCGACTTCTCCGAAGCCCCGATTCGCACGATTGCCGTGGTCGGGCTGGGGTTGCTCGGTGGTAGCGTGGCGAAAGCGGTCCGGCGCGGCAACGGAGGCGAAAGCATCCGGGTAATCGGCTGTGCCCGCCGTGAAGAAACCCGCCAATTCGCGATCGAAAACGGATTTGTCGACGACGTGACCTCGGATCACATCGAGGCTGCGTCCCAAGCCGACCTCGTGCTGATCGCCACACCGGTCGACCGAATCGCGGATTACGTGATCGAAATCGCCTCCCAATGCCCTCGCGTGTTAATGACCGACGTCGGCAGCACGAAATTTCGCATCGTCGAAGCGGTCAACTGCGTGCCGGAAGCGGCGTCCCGATTCGTCGCCGCTCACCCCATCGCGGGCAGCGAAAAAACGGGCCTGCAGCACGCCTGCGGGAATCTGTTCGTCGAAAAAACGATCGTCATCACCCCGTCTGGAAAAGAAGCTCCGGGCGTCATCGATGCGGTCACGCGTTTTTGGCAATCGACCGGCGGCCGGGTCGTGCAATTGACGCCCCGACGTCACGATGACCTACTGGCGGTCACCTCCCACATGCCGCATTTGATGTCGTCGCTCGTGGCCAATCAATTGCCGGTCGAAGCGATCCCGATGATCGGCACCGGATGGCTCGACACGACCCGCATCGCGGCGGGTGATGAAGGGCTGTGGACGGCGATTGTTTCGGAAAACCGCGACGCGATTCTTGATGCACTCGAGCACACCGCCAAAAATCTTGGCGACCTGATTCGGTCCATCCGCTCCCAAGACGACGATTCTTTGATGACCTTTTTGCGTGACGCACGCGAGAAACGCGAGTCGGCCAAACCCACGCCGACTCTCCCCCAATAACTCAACCTCAATCTTTCCTTCGTAAATCCCCTCCCAGAGAGTTTCCAGCCATGCCGCTTTGGCAAATCGACATTCATCCGGCACCCGAGCAAGTCGACCGGATGGGACTGCAGACCGCTGACGAAATCCATCAACTCGGCCTCGGCGACAACCTCACCGTCGCCGCCGCCCGCGGATATTTGGTCGAAGGCGAGATCAGTGAAGAACAAGCCGAGCAGATCGCCGCGACACTGCTGGCCGATGCCGTTACCGAACGGACCGTTGTCGGACGACTGTCAGCGACATCGACCAACGGGTCCTTCAGCGACGAATTGTCTGAGCCGCCCGAATCGATGATGGAAAACCTCGCCGAACGAGGCGTCGAAGACCATCCGCACCTTGTTCATGTGATGAGCAAACCGGGCGTGATGGATCCGGTCGCCGCGAGTACCCAAGGTGCCCTCGCCGACAGCGGCCTCGATGCGGATGCCGTCAAAACGTTTCGCAAATATTGGATCTCGGGCACCGACGAAACCGGTTTGCAAGCGATCTGTCGCCGTGCTCTGTCCAACGATTCGATCGAGACGTACGTGGTCGGACCACTGCAGATGGACCGACTCGGCGTCGGATCACAGAGCGAGTTTGAGTTGATCCGCGTTCCGATCCGCGAACTCGACGACGCGGGTTTGGAAAAGCTTTCCAAAGACGGCCAGCTCTACCTGACGCTCGTCGAAATGCAAACGATTCGTGACCATTTTGTTTCCCTCGATCGCGACCCCACCGACATCGAGCTCGAATCGGTCGCTCAGACTTGGTCGGAACACTGCAGCCACAAGACGCTTGCCGGCCGGATTCACTACCGCGGCCCGTCCGCCGACGGAACGCCCGGTGGCGACGAGCGACAATACAACAACATGCTCAAAGAGACGATTTTCGAAGCGACCCAGTCGATCCGCCGGAGTTTGGGCGAGAACGATTGGTGCGTAAGCGTGTTTAAAGACAACGCGGGCGTCGTCACGTTTGACGAACAAGATCACGTGTGCTTCAAAGTCGAAACCCACAACCACCCCTCGGCACTCGAACCTTATGGCGGTGCCAACACGGGCATCGGCGGTGTGATCCGTGACCCGATGGGCACGGGCATGGGTGCCAAACCGATTTGCAACACCGACATTTTCTGCTTCGCGCCACCTGACGTGACACCCGATGAATTGCCACCGGGCGTGCTGCACCCGAGACGGGTGATCCAAGGTGTCGTGTCGGGTGTCCGTGACTACGGAAACCGGATGGGCATCCCAACGGTTAACGGCGCCGTCTACTTCGATCGACGTTACCTCGGTAATCCGTTGGTCTACTGCGGCAACGCCGGCATCATTCCTGTGGGGATGGAAGACAAAGAAGTCAAACCGAATGATTTAATCGTTGCCATCGGCGGCCGCACCGGGCGCGACGGCATCCACGGGGCGACGTTCAGCAGTGCCGAGTTAACCAGTGAATCAGAATCATTGTCCGGTGGTGCGGTGCAAATCGGTAACGCGATCACCGAGAAGATGGTGCTCGACGTGCTGATGCAAGCTCGCGACCGGGGGCTCTATAACGCCGTCACCGACTGCGGTGCGGGCGGGTTCAGCAGCGCCGTCGGCGAGATGGGCGAGGAACTCGGCGCCGAAGTTTGGCTCGACAAAGCCCCGCTGAAGTATGACGGTTTGACGTACACGGAAATCTGGATTTCCGAAGCACAAGAGCGAATGGTGCTGGCGGTTCCGGAATCCAAATGGGAGGAACTGCGAGAACTCTGCGAAAGCGAAGGCGTCGAAGCGGCGGCGATCGGACGATTCGTGCCGACCGGGCGATTGAAGCTCACCTATCAAGGCGAAACGGTCGGCGATGTCGCCATGTCGTTCTTGCACGACGGACGCCCGCCGGTGATCCGCGACGCGGTCTACGATCCGCCTGCCACGACGCCGCTGTCGATCGGTGCACGCAAGGCGTCGGAGAATGCGCAGACTTTGCTCGGGATCCTTGGCAGCTACAACGTGGCCAGCAAGCACTGGGTGATCCGCCAGTACGATCACGAAGTGCAGGCGGGTAGCGTCGTCAAACCGCTGGTCGGCCCACAGTGCGACGGTCCCGGCGATGCCGCCGTCGTGCGTCCCAAACTCAACAGCTATCGCGGGCTTGTGATCTCGTGCGGCATGAACCCACACTACGGCGATTTCGACACCTACCACATGGCGACCTCCGCGATCGACGAAGCGATGCGAAACGCCATCGCGGTCGGAGCCGATCCGGCGAAAGTCGCGATCCTCGACAATTTCTGTTGGGGATACACCGACCGTCCCGAAACACTCGGATCGCTCGTCCGCAGCGCGATCGCCTGCCAAGACATGGCCGTGGTGCTGCAAACACCGTTTGTCAGCGGCAAGGACAGCTTGAACAACGAGTTCAGCTACTTTGACGACAACGGTGACAAGCAAACGATCGCGATCCCGCCAAGCCTGTTGATCAGTGCGATGGGCCAGATCGACGACGTTCGCGGTGCAATCACGATGGATCTCAAAGAGGCGGGTAACGTGCTGTTACTCGTTGGCAAGACACGCCGCGAATTTGGCGGCTCGCATTATTGCCTCGTCGAAAACGTCAGCGGCGGCGAAGTCCCGCAGGTCGATCCCGTTTACGCCAAAAACGTTTTCGCGACCGTGCATGCGTCGATCAAAGACCGTGAAATTCGTTCCTGTCACGATTTGAGCGAGGGCGGCTTTGCCGTCGCCGCGACCGAAATGGCATTGGCGGGTGGACTCGGCCTGGACATCGCGATCGACGATGTGCCGCGAACCGACTCTGGCGACGAACCATTGAGCAGCACCGAGGTTCTGTTCAGCGAATCCAACACGCGATTCCTGATCGAAGTTGAACCGGCCGATGTCGATTCGCTCATCGCTCGCTTCACCGCCGCCGGCGTGCCCATCACGCGACTCGGTGAAGTGACTTCAGGAACGAACGTTTGCATCCGCGACGGTTCCGACGTCGTGCTCGATGTGGAAATCGCAGACGCGAAATCCGCATGGCAAGCACCACTGGATTGGCATTGATTCCTCCCACGAAAACCACCATGAAACCGAAGCCAAAATCAAAGCCCAAACCAAAAGCCAAAGGGAAGGGCAAAGGCAAACCGGACTCCAAAGCCAAGCCGACGAAGCTCCGGATCATCGGTGGTGACATGGGCGGCCGTACCGTGACCTATCACGGTGAGGAATTCACACGCCCGATGCGTGACAGCGTTCGTGAGAACTTGTTTAACATTCTCGGCCGGGGCGTGCGTGGCACGACCGCCTTCGATCTGTTCGCCGGTACCGGTGTATTGGCGTTTGAAGCGATCAGCCGCGGGGCGATTCGCGCCGTGGCGGTCGAACCGATGCGTCCCGCCGCCGACCAAATCCGCAAAACCGTCGAGCACCTTGAACTCGAATCGAAATTCACGCTTCTGACCGCGGACGCATTTGCAGTGGCGGATCGGCTGCTGACCGCAACCGACGGGGACGACACGCCGTGGGTCGTTTTTCTGAGTCCGCCGTATCGATTCTGGACCGATCCCGAATTCTTCCCCAAACTTTCGGCAATCATCACGCGGGTCCAGCGGCATGCGCCGCCGGGCAGCATTCTGGTTGCGGAAACCGACTACACGTTTGATTTGGACCTGTTGCCTCCCGGCGATTGGGACATCCGTGCGTATGGAATCACCCGGCTCGCGTTCATCGAACCGGGGAACCACTGCGGATTGAACTTGCCCGATTCTCTCTCACTTTGACGCGGTCAACCTAACGCCCCTGTTTGGACGTCCCCTTCCGACCGGTTTTTGAAAGCCAACGACTCATGCTTTTTCTTGATACGATTTCTCGCATCGTTCACGTCGCGACCGCGATCACTCTCGTCGGCGGCAGCGTGTTTCTCCTCTGCGTGCTGTTGCCGTCGGCCAAAACTCTGTCCGAAGACGCACACAAGCAACTCGCCCAAGCGATCAATGGCCGTTGGAAACGATTCATCCATGGCGGCATCGCGTTGTTTTTGATCAGTGGTTTCTACAACTACTTTCGTGCGATCCCGAACCACAAAGGTGATGGTTTGTACCACGGTTTGCTCGGGGCGAAGATGCTGATGGCATTCGTCATCTTCTTCTTTGCATCGGCCTTGGTCGGTCGTAGCGCCCGTTTTGACGGCATGCGTGCCAACAGAGCGAAATGGCTTCGCGTGATCGTGATTCTGGCCGCGATCATCGTTTGCATCTCTGGCTTCTTGAAGATTCGCGGCGTCGCGCTGTAGCGTTTCGCAACCTCCTTCGCGGCGATGGCAGCACGATGCCACGCCGTCATCGCGGCGAGACCAGCACGTTGTGCTAGCGATCGCAATCGCTGCTGCGCAGAGGATTGGAAATCGAGCGTGCTTTAAGGTCGTCAAATCGTGCGACGAAATGACACTGCGACTTCCTTTCCCCCCGTCGTGCGTTATCTTCGGAGCCAGTGTCAGGCGGCGAGTAACGCTTCGTTTAACAACGTGCACTATCGCACGAAGCAAAACAGGCGTGCGTATTCGCCCGCAGATAAGCAACCGTGCTGTGGTGTCTTTTTCGCACATTATGCGGCCAATACGCGGGTGTTTCGTCACGCAAGTTGTATGCCGGCACTTCTGCGGGCTACAATCTGGCCGTTTGGCACTGGGGTTGTTCTAAGGGTGACATCCATCCTTGCGAGCACGCAACCGTCGTATTTGCACACACCGTTCTAAGGCGTCTACGTGGACGCCATTTTTCGTACCGACTCAGAGGAAAAAGATGGCGACAGTGACGTCGACCGATGCACCGCAAGGCGGGGTAGTCGAAGGCCATGGCGCGACCAATGCCGGTCGCATGGAAGAATTTAGCTACGACGATTCGATCGTGCGGATGTTTGCCACGGCGACCATCGTATGGGCGATCGTGGCGACGTTGGCGGGGCTGTTGGTAGCCGTGCTTCTGATTCTGCCGGGATTGGCCGGAGGGTCGCAGTATTTCAGTTTCGCGCGACTTCGTCCGCTGCACACCAACGCGGCGATTTTCGCGTTCGCGGGCAACGCCATTTTTGCCGCCGTGTATTACAGCACCCAGCGGTTGTGCAAAGCACGGATGTGGAGCGACGCTCTGAGCCGGATGCACTTTTGGGGCTGGCAATTAATCATCGTGTTGGCGGCGATCACGCTACCGCTCGGGATCACGCAAAGTAAAGAATACGCGGAACTGCAATGGCCGATCGATATTTTGATCGCGGTCGTGTGGTTGTTCATCTTCGGCGGCAACTTCCTGATGACGTTGATCCACCGACGTGAACGTCATATGTATGTCGCGTTGTGGTTTTACATCGCGACCATCGTGACGGTCGCGTTGTTGCACGTGTTCAACAACTTGGTCGTGCCGATCGGTTGGTTCGCGAGCATTCCTGTATACGCGGGTGTGCAGGACGCGTTCATGCAGTGGTGGTACGGTCACAACGCGGTCGCGTTTTTCTTGACGACACCGTTCCTGGGGTTGATGTATTACTTCCTCCCCAAGGCTGCCGAACGTCCGGTGTTCAGCTATCGGTTGAGCATCATTCACTTCTGGTCGCTGGTATTCATTTATATCTGGGCCGGCCCTCACCACTTGCACTACACATCGTTGCCCGAATGGGCGAGCACGCTGGGCATGTTGTTCAGCCTGATGCTCTGGATGCCGAGTTGGGGCGGGATGATCAACGGTCTGCTCACCTTGCGGGGAGCCTGGCACAAGGTCGCCGCCGATCCGGTTTTGAAATTCTTTGTCGTCGGCGTGACGTTCTATGGAATGAGCACGTTTGAAGGCCCGATGTTGTCGGTCAAAGCGATCAACGCGTTCACCCACTACACCGACTGGACAATCGCCCACGTGCACTCCGGCGCATTGGGTTGGAACGGATTCATGGCGTTCGGCATGCTGTACTGGATGTTGCCCCGCATTTTCCAAACGAAGATCTGGAGTGACAAACTCGTCAGTCTGCACTTCTGGATCGGAACGCTCGGCATTCTGCTTTACATCATTCCGATTTACGCTGCCGGGCTCATGCAAGGTTGGATGTGGCGTGCGATGGATGACACCGGACACCTGATGTATCCAGACTTCGTCGAAACAACCCAATCGATCGTGCCGCTGTGGTGGCTACGAGTGGTTGGCGGTTTGCTCTATGTCAGCGGCACGTTGATGCTCGGCGTCAACGCACTGATGACCTGGATGAATCGCCCATCGGAATACGAAGTTCCGGTCATTTCGGCACCTCGTTTGTCGAAGGAATACAACGTCACCGAACCGAAAGCCAAGAGTCACCTCGAAGGCGCTCCTGTGCTTGATCTGAGCAAAAAGCTCGACATTTTCGGCCGGATGGGGTGGCACCGCTCATGGGAACGTTTGCCGGTGAAGTTCACGGTATTGACGACTCTCGCGGTGATTGTCGCGACGTTATTCGAAGCAATCCCAACGTTCTTGATTCGCACCAACGTGCCGACCATTGCTACGGTCAAACCGTACACACCGTTGGAACTGGCCGGTCGTCACATTTTTGTCTCCGAAGGCTGTTACAACTGCCACTCGCAAATGATCCGCCCGATGGTTTCCGAAACCAAACGTTATGGCGAATACAGCAAACCGGGTGAATCGATTTACGATCGTCCGTTCCAGTGGGGCAGTCGCCGGATCGGTCCGGACTTGGCCCGCGAAGGCGGCAAGCAAAGCAGTTTTTGGCATTGGACTCACTTTGAAAACCCAGAGAACGTTTCGCCGGGTTCGGTGATGCCGAGTTACGAACACCTGTTGACCGAGGACTTGAAGTACGACGCCATCGCCCCGCACGTCCAAGCGGCAGCGTATTTGGGTGCGGAATATTCCGAGGCTGACCTCAACGACACGGCCAACGTTGCGATGGCTCAGGCCGAACGAATCGCGGCCGAAATTGTCGAGCAGGGTGGTCCGGCGAAAACGTACGAAAAGCAAGCGGTCGCTCTGATCGCTTACTTGCAACGCATCGGCATCGACTTGTTCGCCGAAGAAACTCCTGCGGAAGCAGTCCCCGCGGAGACCGCACCCGAAGGCGAAGCGGCACCCACCGACGAACCGGCCGAAGTTGCCATGAACCATGCGAACGGATCGCAAATTGACTGACTGAAGTCCACGTGAATCATAATCTCGGTCTCACCGCATTGTGCGTTTGAGTCCGAGAGTTGCCAAACCAACCAATTCCTCTCGAGCGAGAATCAAAACGGATGATTAAAGACTTAGTTTGTGCGTTGGACTACTCAGCGTGTGCCGAATGGGCTCTGGCGTTGTTCGTGGTCGCATTTGCCACGATCACGTATGGAACCTTGAAGCTCAGCCAAAATGCATCGGATCGTTTTGCATCGATCCCATTGACCGATCACGTGGAGGATCCTCGCTAATGAGTTCAGCAGCATCTGAAAACAAGTCGGTCGTCGGCGATGCGCCGAAGACAGATCACGCGTATGACGGTATCGAAGAGTTTGACAATCCGTTGCCGGGTTGGTGGAAGTGGCTGTTTATCGCAACGATCGCTTTTTGTCCGCCGTATTGGTTGTATTACCACGGCGGCACGCCAGGCCGATCGATCGAAGACAGCTACGGGGTGGCACTCGCCGAAAACACCCGTCTGCAGTTTGAAGAAATTGGCGAACTGAAACCCGATGCCGCAACCCTCGTCGAGTACATGCACAAGGACAATTGGCTGCGTGTCGGAAAGATCGTTTTCCAAACGCACTGCGTGTCCTGTCACGATCGAGACGGTCAAGGCAAAGTCGGCCCGAACTTGACGGACGAATACTTCAAAAACGTCAACACCATCGAAGACATCGCGAAGGTGGTCAACAACGGGGCGGCAGCGGGTGCGATGCCCAAATGGTCGAACCGTTTGCATCCTAACGAAGTCGTATTGGTGTCGGCATACGTGGCCAGCATGCGGGGTGAGAACCTCGACGGGCCACGCGGCGCAGAAGGCAAAACCATTCCGCCATGGCCGGAATACACCCCCGAAGCGGCGACGGAATCGGATTCCGCTCCATAGCGACCATGGTCGCGGGGAACGTGGGGCGTAGCCGCACGTTCCCTCCTTTTTACCTGAGAACTGAAATCTAATGAGTGACGCGTTTTCCCTCCCCATCGGTTCCGGGGATGGCGATCTGTCGAACCATGCCGGAGGTTGCGGGAAGTGCGAGAACTGCTCGTGCGACGACCAACCAAACGACAAGCTTCACGAACATGCTCACGCCTCCGAGGCCGTGTCCAATAACGATTCGGCCGGTAAAACAGGCCCCGGCAATGAGGCGTTGCTGACTCCGGACGAACACGTGCTCAGCACACTCGAGCGGGACGGGAGTCGACGTTGGCTCAGGCCAAAATTGTCGATGGGCAAGTGGTGGAAGAAACGACGCGTCGTCGCATATGTCTTGATGGTCGTTTTCGTAGCGATCCCACACCTGCGTATCGGCGGAAAACCGGTCGTGCTGCTCGACCTCGTCTCGCGGCAATTGACGGTGCTTGGGAAGACGTTTTACCCGACTGATACGCTGATTCTTGCTTTCGGCATGCTATCGGTCTTCATCACCATCGTGTTGGTGACCGCCATCGCGGGTCGTGCGTGGTGTGGTTGGGCATGCCCACAAACGGTGTACATGGAATTCCTGTTTCGCCCGATCGATCGGTTCTTCGAAGGGACGACTGGCAAGGGCGGCAAACCACGTGACGGCATGGGCGGGCTGCGCGCCGTCGCACGACTCGCTGTTTACCTGATTCTGTGCATGTTCCTGGCCCACACGTTCCTGGCATACTTCGTCGGCACGGATCGTTTGGCCGAGTGGATTCGACTTTCACCTCTAGAGCATCCTTCAGCGTTTCTCGTCATGGCGGCGGTGACGGGTTTGATGCTGTTTGATTTCTTGATCTTCCGCGAGCAACTCTGCTTGATCGCGTGCCCGTACGGCCGCTTTCAATCGGTCATGCTCGACGAGCAATCAAAAATCGTGGCCTATGATCCTGTTCGCGGCGAACCTCGGGCGAAAGGCAAACGTCCCTCCGCGACTCCCGCAGGCGATTGCGTGGACTGCAATCAGTGCGTGGTCGTTTGTCCGACCGGCATCGATATCCGCAAGGGACTGCAGATGGAGTGCATCAACTGCACGCAGTGTATCGATGCCTGTGACAACGTGATGTCGCGAGTCGGGTTGCCGACGGGATTGATCCGGTACAGTTCTCAGGACGAGATCGCCAGAAAGCCCAAAAAGCTCTTGCGTGCACGAACGATCGTTTATCCGGTTATCTTGCTCGCCGTGATGAGCGGATTTGCCTACGCGGTTTCGAGTAAGGTTGGCTTCGATGCCCGGCTGCTGCGAGGCAAAGGCGCTCCGTTTTCGATTTCCACCACGGGCTCGGTCAATAATTCGTTTAAATTACGGTTAGTCAATCGAACTCAGCAGGATCAGACGTACACGCTCACGATCGACACCCCCGAAGGCGTATCGCTCGAAGTGATCCAGGAAGAACTGCTATCACTACCCCCGGGCGGCAACGTGCTCGTCCCTTTGAGCGTTGAGTTCAAACCGATACTGACCCGTGGCCAAGGCAACGCACCCGCGGTGCTGGTTGTCCGTGATGAGAGTGAACATCGTGACGAGATCAATTTTAAGATCCTCGGACCTCGTTAAAGATCGCGTTTGAGCGCCCTCAAACGCATCATGCACATAGAACCCTGAATGGAAAATCGACTTGAATCATAAAACCGAAACTGAAGTGAAGGCGGAACGGAGTGCGAAGCGGTTCTACACCGGTTTGGTGCTATTGTTGTTCGCGATCCAGTGCACGATTTTGGGCACGGCACTCAAACTCGCTGTGGGCGATCCGGCACTCGCAGTCGTGCCTGATTACCATCAAGCGGCACTGAATTGGGACGCGACGCAAGCTGCCAACGGGGCCGCCGCAAAGATGGGCTGGGACGTTGAAATTGAAGTTTCCGACGTTGCCGACGGGCGTGGGATGCGGGCGATGCAGTTGCTCGTCAGTGACCAAACAGGCAAACCCGTTACTGATTTGAAAGTACTCGGGAAGGCCTATCATCACGCCGCCGCCAATCAGGTTGAACGTTTCGAACTAAACAATGTTGGCGAGGGACGCTACATGGCGATGCCCCCCATGGGCCGAAAAGGTTTGTGGCAGATCGAACTCCAAATTCAGAATGCGGGTGAACCGATGTCACTTGTCAAAACCGTTGAATTCAAGAGTTAGAACTTTTTTAGAAAAGACGTAGGCTCTTGATAGAGTAGTGGTCCACGGTCTAGCGATGGTGGCTACAACGAAGATATCAATGCGCTAACTTGTCTCGACCAGACGCAATGCGTTGACGATAACGAACTGTCCTTCCAAACGCGTCGACAACTTTCAAACACCAGACCAACCATCCGTCATCAAACCTCATGTGGATTCTGATCACCGCCGTCGTTACCGCCAGCCTGCTGGGCAGCATGCACTGCGTCGGGATGTGCGGACCGCTCGCGATTTGGGCGAGTGGCGCCGGTGAACGGGCATCTCGGATGCAGATTGTCACGTCAACCTCGCTGTATCACGTGGGTCGGTTGATCACTTACACGATTGCGGGATTGATTGCCGGAGGCGTTGGCAGCCTCGTCGACGTCGGCGGACAAACGCTCGGCTTCCAACTCGCCGCCGCGCGTGTCGTCGGGACATTGATGGTGGTCATCGGCGTTTGGAAACTGGGAACGATGTTCTTCGCCGGTCGCATCTCCGCGTCGGCAGGACCGACCCCGTCACGGATCGGTGGACTGCTCGTGAAGCTGCGTCCGTTTATTTTTGGATTGCCACCAAGTGCTCGGGCCCTTTCGGTCGGGATGCTGACCACGTTATTGCCCTGTGGATGGCTGTACCTATTCGCCCTGGTAGCTGCCGGAACGGGGAGCGTCCTGATGGGCGGCATCACGATGGCTGCGTTTTGGGTCGGTACGGTTCCCGCATTGACCGCCCTTATCGCGGGCACGCAAACGCTCTCGCATGAATTCGTGCGGATCGTGCCGATCGTGACCGCCCTGCTGTTGATTGTCACCGGCGGAATGACCGCATCGGGGCGAGGATTTGCAAACCTGAGTTCCCTCTCGGACATTAATCCGGCCGTCGCGATCGACCTCTCGTCCACGGGAGCGACCGGAACCGCGTCACAAACTTGCTCCGGCGGGTGTGCGTGTTGTAACGGCGGTCCGTGTGCATGCCAATCGACAGGCTCGTCGTGCACATGTGCGGGTACTCCCAAGACACTTGCCGAGCAAATTGACGATCTGACCAAAACGCCGCTCCCTTGTTGCGTCGGTCCCGCCAGCGCAACCGGAGCTGACAGCACATCCGGATCTGCCACTGTGTCTGACTCCGGGTCATCGGGCACGCCGTGATCGAGCAACAACAGGCGTCTGAGTCGACTCGGCAACGAGTCACGCGGCCATGCGTCCACTGTGGCGAACCGAGCGACAGTTACGCCGAGCAACCTGCGGAAGAAATATTCTGCTGCAACGGTTGTCGCGGTGCCTATGAATTGATTCACGGATGGGGTCTGGAATCCTTTTACGGGCTCCGTGATCAACTCGGCAGCGGCGCGGCGACACGCGTCAAAGATCAGTCGTCGAGATACGACGTCTTTGACAACGATGAATTTCTAGGTCCGTCCAAACCGGAAGCTCGCGACGATGGGCTGATGTGCACCGAACTCGCGGTGCACGGACTGCACTGTGCCGCGTGTGCATGGTTGATCGAAAATGCTGCTCTGCGCACACCTGGATGGAACGTCGCACGGGTCAAGATGAGTGATCACACGCTACGGATCGTCTTTGACCCCACAGCGACCACACTGAGCAAGATCGCACAGTTGCTCGATCGACTCGGTTATGAACTCGCGCCGATTTCAACGCAGCGGGATGACCATTTCCAAAACGAAAACCGTCGACACCTGATCCAGATCGCATTAGCTGGGTTTTGCGCCGCCAATGCGATGTGGATCGCGGTCGCGCTGTATGCCGGCGAAGCGTACGGGGTGGCGGCAGACCATCGATTTTTCATGCGGATGATCGGCACCGGACTCGGTGTTGCGGCGGTCGTCTTCCCGGGACGGACGTTTTTCATCGGTGCTTTTGCATCGCTGAGAACTCGCGTTCCCCACATGGACCTGCCCGTCGCGTTGGGACTGGCGGTCGGGACAATTGTCGGAACCGTCAACGCGATTACTGGCGTCGGTCACCTCTATTTTGATTCGCTCGCGGTACTCGTTTTCTTGTTGCTGATCGGTCGTTGGATTCAGTTCCATCAACAGCACCGCGCGGCCAAGGCGGTGGATCTGTTGCTGCGAATCACACCTCGCCACGCCACACGCGTGAACGATGACGAATCGATTGACACGGTCTTGGTCGACGGGCTCCAAAAGGGCGACCTCGTCCGGATCGGCGCTGGTGAAAACATCCCGGTCGATGGCGAGATCGTTCGCGGTCAAACGTCTGTCGACCGTTCGTTATTGACCGGCGAGAGTTTGCCGGTCGATGCGGGCGAAGGCGATGAAGTTTCGGCGGGGACGTTGAATTTGAGGCGACCTATCGACGTGCGCGTCATCGCGACGGGTGGCGACAGCCGTATCGGCAAAGTCATGCGGTCGGTCGAAGATGCGACCAACGAGAAAATTCCCATCGTGCAGTTCGCCGATTCCGTGGGCGGTGTCTTTGTTGTCATCGTCTCGTTACTAGCGATAGGGTCGTTCGCGTTGTGGTTGCCTGATGGATGGTCGCTGGCGGCTTCTCACGCCACCGCCCTGTTAATCGTCGCCTGTCCCTGTGCGTTAGCCCTCGCGACTCCGCTCGCGATTTCCGTTTCACTCGGCCGAGCGGCGAAACACAAGGTATTGATTCGAGACGGAAACACGTTCGGGCAACTCGCTCGTGGAGGCACGATTTGGTTCGATAAAACCGGGACGCTGACCAGCGGCCGACCAGACGCTCGATTGGTATGGGGAGCAACCGACGCGGTCGTGCTCGCCGCCTCCGTTGAACAGCAATGCAACCATCCCGTCGCCGAAGCGTTGGTGCGCATGGCCAGAATCAACGGTGACGCGCTGCTGCCCGATGCCGAACTCGAACGCGTTGAAAGGCAAGGCGTCGTTGGCCGTGTTCAAGGATGCGAAATCCTCGTCGGCAGTGCGAACTTCCTGCGGGAACAGGGCTTTGGATTGGGGCGTGAGGTACTCGACGCCATCGATGAATGCACGCGCACCGCAGCCAGCCCCATCCTGATCGCGGTCGGCGGGATCGTCGCCGCGGTCGTCGGCATCTCTGATCCACTCAAACCGCAAGCTCGTGAAACGATTCAAAGGTTGAAAAACCGAGGCTGGCGCGTCGGCATCCTGTCAGGTGATCATCCCGAGATCGTCAGTCATGTGGCAGAACAAGTCGGGCTGAATCCCGACGAAGCGTTCGGGGGACTCAGCCCTGAAGAAAAACTCGCCGCCGTTCGTGGTGACGAACGATTTGGCGGTAAGCCATCGGTGGCTGATAACAGCCAATCTCCCCCGCCAGTGGTCGCGGATGGTGAAACGATCATGCCGCGTCCCAATAGGCGGCATACCACGGTCATGATTGGTGACGGTGCGAATGATGCAGCTGCACTTGCCGCGGCGGATGTCGGGATCGCGGTCCGCGGGGGTGCGGAGGTGAGTTTGCAGGCGGCACCGGTGTTCATTGCCTCCGGCGATCTCGCCAGCATCGAGGATCTCATCGCCGGGTCAAAACGGACCGATTGGCTGATCCGGACTGCCCTCGCGGTTTCATTGGCTTATAATCTGATTGCGGTGGGCCTCGCCATGTTCGGCAAGATTAGCCCGCTGATCGCAGCGGTTTTAATGCCGGTCAGCAGCGTCAGCGTGTTGGCGTTGACGCTCGCGTGGCCAACCTACCCAGACCAGTCTTCCTCGTCGGAGCCGAATTCTTGAGCGTTCTGTTTGTTGCTCTTCCGATCGCGTTGGTACTCGGCGGTGGTGGCGTTTTGGCCTGCGTGTTGTGCATTCGCGGCGGTCAGTACGACGACTTGGACACACCAGCGGTGCGAATGTTGATCGACGACGAGGAGCCGAAAAAGTCGTCGCGGTAAATCTATCCCACCATCCATTCGGGAATGGGTTTCGCCCACGACATGACTTTCTCGTGCGGCCAAGTACGGTCGCCGGGCTCGTACGTCAGTGCACCTTGCAGCGTCGCTCTCAGCTCATCGCTGATCGCCACCTCCTCAGGAAGATGCTCAGGATCGAACCGTTCCTTCTGCAACAGCAGTGACATCCAATCTTTGCGATCGAACAGCTTCTCACCACTGAGAAGTTCGTAGGCCATGCAAGCGAGCGCGTACCAGTCGCCGTTGGAACATACTTTGTCACCTCGCAATTGCTCGGGAGGCATGTAAGCGGGAGTCCCCATCACCGTTTCACTCAGGATGTCGGCGCCGACGACGTTGCAGAGACCAAAGTCGGCGATTGCCGCGGTTCCATCAAGGTTCATCAGAACGTTTGCGGGCTTCAAATCCATGTGAATGATGTTGTTTTGATGGGCATGCAGCAGCCCCGCCGTGATCTGCCCCAAGAGTGCACGAACGCATGCTTCGTCGAGTCGTCCGTAACGCCGCAGTAGCTTCGCGATGTCCTGGCCGTCATACATCGGCATCACCAAAAATCGTGTCCGGTAGTCAATGAACGCATCGATCACCGAAACGATATGCGGATGATTCAAGCTCCGCAGAACATCGGACTCACGTTCAAAGTGCTCGACCGCGTGCGACTCATGAATGAATTGATGACGAAGCATTTTGAGGGCGAGCTTCTGGCCCGGTAGCGTCTCGTTTCGGCATTCGTAAACCACCGCCATGCCGCCGCGACTGATGCAGCGGCTCAGTCGGTATCCCCGGATGGTGCGTCCGCAGAGCGCATCCACTTCACGACTGCCCAACCGGTCGCTGATCAATTGGCTCAGCGCGATTTCAATTTCGGGGTAACGCTGCGTCAGCTCTTTGTACTCTTCAACACCCAATCGCAACGCGACAATAGGCGTGAGTGCGGCTACGGTTGCGGTACATCGCTTGCCGGTCAACAGCGACATTTCACCAACCACGCTGCCGGCACCGCACTGCGCAAACTTAACATCTGACGAGCGAACTTTTTTGGTGACTTCCAACTTACCGCGCACGATGACAAACAGCCCGCCCGCAGGCTGGCCTTGTTTGAGCAGTGTCTCCCCTGCCTCGAATGACACCGACTGCAACCCAGCGTTGAAGTCTCTCGCGGCATCGGCAGAGATCCCCGCCAAGGTCGGACAGTTCAACAGCGACTCGCGAGCCTTGTCGACGCCTGAGGCGGCAGCCTGGGCATGGATTTCGTTGAGCACATCGATATCGATCGTCTCATTGTCCATCGCTACCGAGTCAGCGACGTCGAATGGACAGATCTCACTGAGCGAAAGCCGCGACAAACTCTCCGACTGCATCGCCCGCAGCTGACCGTCGAGTGTCAGGAGTTCTGCAAAGAGTCGTGGGCGAAGCTTCTCGGACGCTTTCTCGACCCAAACCTGGAGCTTGATCCGCTGCGGACTTTGATACCACGCGATCTCGTATTCTTGGCACAAGTCACGGACTTGGTCCAATTCATTCGGCGACAATTCGGTGACAAAATCCACGGCTGCGATCCGGCAAGCAGGCGAAATGGAGCCCCTCCTGAATGAGCGGCTCGACACCTGTATGCTACCCCACCCGCGGATCCGGCACACGACACGATCACGCTGACTGCCATCACCTCTTTTTAAGGGAGCACTGTCCGCCAACCGGTGGAGAGCGACGCACGTCTGCAGGAATCATCTGGCG
>NZ_JAMQBK010000141.1:0-458 GCF_023701485.1 Aporhodopirellula aestuarii | reverse complement strand
GCCGAACCGATCACGATCAGAGGAATTGTCGTTACACCGGATCACTTCTGTGTACCTGCTTAACCGTTCGCGAATTGCGGGATCCGACATCACACCAGACCGGTAGCGTCGATGGGGCTTTTGCGTCCTAACCGCGAGCGCTACTTCACGCGGTAACCGATCTCGGTAAGGCACTGGCGGGCCGTCGCCGCGTGGTCGCCTTGCAGTTCGATCAGGTCCTCTTTCGCCTTCACCGTCCCGCCGGTGCCGCAGGCGGTTTGCAATTTCGACAGCAGCGCCGGCAGATCGTTCGCCTTGGCGGTGAGGCCATTGATCACCGTTGCTGTACGTCCGCCTTTGCGTTTCTCGGTGGTGATCCGAGCGGTTTGTTTCTCGGGTGCGATCCGGTCCGCTTCAAGTTGGCGACGTGCCTCGGCCGCGGCTTTGTCGGCCGGGGTGCAGGTGCAATCGGTCTCGGG
>NZ_JAMQBK010000140.1:5513-12509 GCF_023701485.1 Aporhodopirellula aestuarii | reverse complement strand
GCTCCTTGGTCCGGCCTACACCTCAGCTACGAATACGGTAGCCACTGCAACCAACTTCCATCTCGAAACTCGTCCGGTTCGGCTACCACAAAGACGTGAACCGGCGCAGCACTACTTCATTTCGAAACGTTCTTTCAAGAACCCGATCGCGTGATCCCATCTTCGATTGTAGAACGCGAGATCCGTCGGGCTCTCGACTGAAAACACATCGCACCTCACATTCATTTCGTCTGCGAGTTTCTTCAACTCCAGACCAAAGATCGGATGATGGATTCCGTCCATGGGATTCTTCTCTGCAATCGACGGATCGCGAGACCGCCGGAAGTAGAACAGACTCGGCGGATCATCTTTGGTGAAATGATTGATGGGAGAATACTCCTCGATCAACCGATGCTTTTCTTCCGAAAGGTCGTCAACCTTTTCGACTTGATATCCAAACAGTTCCTGCAACCCGTCGCCCTTCCAAGCTTCACCGGGAATATGCGTTTTGATCCACCGATAGTCGTACGACGTCTGGGCGTTGAGCAAGATCAAGGCTGAAACTCTGGTCGACTCACGTGCGACGGGATCGACCGCCGAAGGGTCGGCACGGTCGTCGTTATACCCAATCCACTGCGCCAGACCGGCACCGGCAGAACCGCCGCCCACGGCGATGCGAGACTTATCGATATTCCATTTCTCCGCATTGAGCCGAATGAACTGCAACGCACGGGCACAGTCATCAAAACACGCTGGCGCGATCGCATGCTGACTCAACCGATAATTAAGAGTCACAAAATGGATTCCATTGGATGTGAAGTTGGTCGAAAACAAGCTCCCTTCGGACTTGTCGCCTCTCCGAAATCCTCCACCATGAATCCAAATCATGCACGGCGCCGGTTCGCTCCCCTCCGTCTTAGCTGCGTAAACATCAAAAACATGACGCTCATGATCGCTATACCGCACGTTTTCATAATCCGGCTTCACCTGCCGACGTCCGACTCCAGAAATGATAGGCGTGCGTTGACGAGGCACCATGCGTTGCGGTCGGGCATCTGTGTTCCCGGCATTCAGGTCTCGAATCTCACCGATTCTCTCTCGAAGCATCTTCAGCTTCTGCGCCGCCTCGGCTAGCACCAACACTCCATCGCCATCCTCATCGAGTTGCTGGAACAACCGATCCGGACCAGTGAACTCGGCTTGCGTCAACTTGCCATCACCGTTCTTGTCATCACTCTTCATTCGATTGATGAGCCGCTCAGCGACGTTTTGCGCCGGCAATACAGCGGGAGCCAATAGTATTCCGAGAACCGCTATTACGAACCTGGCTGCCATCGCTGTGCCTAAACTAGATTGAAAACGTTTGGTACGAACCCTGCGGAGTGCCACTGGCGTCCAACACCATCCTCGCGTGGCCGTTCGATAAAAAGCCGATAATCTCTCCCCACGATAACAAACCGAACGGACTCGACGAACCGATTGCCGTCTATTCTGATACGAAACCTGATTGGGCAGACCGTTCGCTGAACGCCGTGGTAGCACTCAAGACCTGGGTGGAAGGGCCAAGGGCATCCATCAAATACACAACCCCGTCAACGTGCAAAAAGACCGGTGTCTCGGTGCTGCGGCCGCAAATGATCCGCGAACATCCCATCTCGACACGAAATCGCAATGAAGCTCAAGCGACTGCTCCCACGTTGGCAATCGCATGTGGAGTCGTTGCGACAGCATGACTTTCAGTCGGCAATCTTCGCCGTGAACTGCGGTGATTCGTCACTTTCTGATTCCGAGCTTCCTTAAGTTTGGAATCCTCTTCAGGCTCAATAAAGTGCGTCTTCGTTGCTCTTGCCATCAGTGACGATTTGTCCCTCACCATTGCGGTTCTTGCGAGCCTACGCACTGGCTAGATAGAGCACGAATCATATGTCGCTACCTTCGCCAAACGGTGGCCGCCCGCCCCTTTTCCACGCTCTCGCTAGCTCGGCTTCGTCATAGTGGAGTCGTGCGGCTAAAGCGGTAACCGCGTTTTTCGAATATGTTATTGAAACATCTTGAATTCGCCAGGAAAGACGTCGGCGCTGGAAATCGAATTGGGAAGAACGTGCAGTAGGTCGCACGTCCACTTGAGACCGCCAGATGGCTGTCCAGAAGAAAACCATTCACTCGAAAGCGGATCACGATGGACAGAGCAATTGTTTAACTCGAGGAAAGAACGAATGAAGACGGCAAAGCCAGTTTTATGGAGCATGTGTGTGCTGCTGTTCTCTGCGGCAGCGATGGCCGGTCCGGCAACCGATTCTGGAACGTATTTCGTCGTAGACGGCAATCCGCAGGTGAACGAGAACCTGATCCGGTTTGGTCATCATAGAAACGGCCAGATCGAGTTCACAGGAATTGCGATCTTTGATATGTCCGGTTACTCCACAGGCGAACTTCAATCCGAAGGCGTTTCGTTGTCGGGCAACCTGAAGGTTTTTTCGGGCAAACCAGCCGGACTGACCGTTGAATACCTGGGAACGTCCGCGGCGGGTGAACTCACTGTGCAGAGCGGGAGGCAGTGGAACGCGGCGCCCGCGATGGTCAGTTTGCCTCTTTCCCCGAAGGCCAATCATTTTGCTGCGAACATAAAGCTTCCTGCTGATTCGCTGACCAATCGATACGCTGTCTTTCGTTTCAAAAACGAAACCCTTGCCTCGCAGTGGGACCTATCTTCGCCCGTCTTAACGCTTGCCGGCAGGGTGACTCTCCCATCCGCACAAGAACCTTCCGCAGCTTCAAATGATTCGGGCGATACGGCGGCTTTGTATCGCAAAACGATTCCCACTGAAAAGCAATTGGATCCAGAATGGGTCGAGTCCTTGACGCAGCGTGGACACAGGGCAGACGCGGCCATTCGCGGTTCGAAAGAAGAAGACTCACTCAAATACATCGGCATGCCCGTTGGCGGAATTGCTTGCGGCTCTTTGGTCATCGATGGTGCGGGACAGCTGTATGTCTGGGATATTTTTGGAGCTCAGCCGATGGGGCTGGTCAAACAGGACGTTGAATTGCCAGAAGGCTACATCGGCTTCAAAAACGGATTACGCAAGACGATTCGCGTGCATGACGGCGCGAACTTCATGAACCCGCCGACGGTCGAAAAATTCCCACCGCCTGTGAAGAGCGGCTTCGCCCTGAAACTAACAGGGGGCGCGGAGTATCAACTGGGTTCCGACGATTGGGATACGGTTGAGTTTGAAGGCCAATGGCCAGTTGGAAACGTGAGCTTCACCGATTCGGCATCGCCGGTCAGCGTTGAGCTGAAGGCGTTTTCTCCCTTTATTCCATTGAACGTCGAAGACTCAAAACTTCCGGCCACAGTCATGGCTTATACACTGATCAACGAATCCTCGAAATCGGTTTCGATTGAGTTCGACGGCTGGCTCGGGGTGCCAGAGCGGGACGCCAAATTACAGACCGAGTCCATTGACGGAGCCACCGGATTTTCCCTTAGCCTGCCAAAGGCGGGGAAGAATAAAGCGGGAACGTTGGGACTGACCGTGGTTAGCGACGCCATGCCCATCATGAGAGACGGCATCAACGGCCTGCGTGTTTCGGTTGAACTGGCGCCGGGCGAGCGTCGAGATATCCCGTTCCTGATCACGTGGCATTTCGGCCATGATGCGTATAGCAAAAAGTTCAGTGATGCCGCGGAGGTCGCTGACTATGTCGTGGGCGAATTCGAGCGACTCTCTTCGCACACCCACCTGTGGGCCGATACTTGGAACGATACGACGCTGCCTCAGTGGTTCATCGACCGCGCGATGGCCCCCGCGAGCACGATGCAAACCGCCAACCTGCAATTCGCCGGTGACCGCTTTTGGGCCTGGGAAGGCATCGGGGCCGGAGCCGGTACCTGCACACACGTTTGGGCCTACGCTCAGGCGATGGCCCGCCTATTCCCGTCATTGGAGCGAAACCTGCGAGAAGTAACAGACTTCGAGAAATATCAACTGCCTGACGGAGGCGTTCCGTTCCGTCCCTCGAAGAGCAACGCGATTGCGATCGACGGTCAGTGCGGGACGGTGTTGCGTTCCTACCGCGAGCACCAAATGTCGGCGGACGACCGCTTCCTCAAACGTAACTGGCCGTCGATTAAAAAGGCGCTCAATTACCTGATCGAGTTCGACAAAAACGACGACGCCTACGACGGGCTCCTGGACGGCATGCAGCACAATACGCTCGATGCGGAGTGGTACGGAAAAGTACACGTGCTCTGTTCGCTCTATCTTGCGGCATTGCGTGCCGGCGAAGAGATGGCTGCTGTCACGGGCGATTCCGAATTCGAAAAACTCTGCCGCGATACCTATGCAATGGGTAGCAGGAATATCGAGAAGCTCTACAACGGGGAGTACTACGTACAGATCGAAGATCCGAACCACGCCGACGCAATCGGGGTCGGCCCCGGCGTTTACATTGACCAAGTCTACGGCCAGTTCTGGGCCAACCAAGTCGGACTTGGACGTCTCTACAACGAGCAGCACATTCGCTCCGCGCTCAATGCCATTTGGAAATACAACTACGTAACCGATGTCGGGCAGTTCCGCGAAGTTTTTAGAAAAGGTCGTTTCTATGCTTGGAAAGGTGACGCCGGTGTGATCATGTGTTCCTGGCCCAACGGTGGCATCAACGAGAAGCAACGCGATTTTTGGACCTATGGCTACTTTAACGAAGTCATGTCGGGATTCGAGCATCAACTCGCTGCTCACATGATTGCCGAGCGCGATCCCGAACTGTTGACCAAGGGTTTGGCGATCATGAGAACCATCCACGACCGCTATGCGCCAGCAAAACGCAATCCCTACAACGAAATTGAGTTTTCCGATTTCTATGCCCGCGCGATGGCCTCGTACGGCAGTTTCCTGGCTGCCTGCGGATTTGAATACAATGGTCCCGCCGGAACGATCGGATTTGCCCCGGTGATCCATCCCGAAAACTTCCGCGCACCTTTCACTGCGGCGGAAGGCTGGGGCACGTTCAGCCAAAAGATTGACGAAAATTCGATGAAGGCGGCTATCAGCGTGAATTGGGGCAGCGTGAAACTGCAGTCGATCAAGCTGAATCCGGGGAATCTAAAAGCCGAAACGGTTGCGGTGACGCTGAACGGAGAATCGCTGAAGGCAAAACTGGTTAAGAATGACGAAAACACCGCGATTGAACTTGATACTCCAGCTACCATTGATGCCGGCAATGCTCTCAGCATCGAACTGCGTTAACGCGACAGAGCGGTTCGCGCATTTTGCGTAGTGGTGGCTTCTAGCCGCCATCAGCGTGATTTTATGAAGCGTTGGCTAGCCACCATCGGTGCAACGTTAGCGAGCGATCCCTGGCGGCTGGAAGCCACCACTTCGAAGGCATTCCAAAGATTCAACAGGGTGACAGGTAAGAGATACATGAAAGACAAAATTTTTGCTCGCTTGGTGCTAGGACTAGCGAGTTTCGTCTGGGCGACAACGGCATGTGCATCAGATACGCCCAACGTCGTTTTGATCTTTGCTGATGACCTGGGGTACGGTGATCTGAGTTGTTATGGAGCAACGAAAGTACAAACACCCCATATCGACAAGATTGCATCAGAAGGGCGTCGCTTTACCGATGCGCATTCGGCATCGGCGGTTTGCACACCGTCGCGTTATGGGCTGCTGACCGGCGAGTATCCATTTCGTGCAAACGGAGGCAAAGGCATTTGGGGCCCCTGCGGCCATTTTCAGTCCCTGCTGATTGATACCGACAACCTGACCCTCGGGCAGCTTTTCAAAAACAAAGGCTATGCCACGGCCGCGATCGGTAAATGGCACCTCGGTTTCGGGACGGGTAAGACTGACTGGAACAAGCCGCTGCGCCCAGGACCACTGGAGCTGGGGTTCGATTACTACTTCGGCGTGCCGAAAGTAAATAGCGGTTATCCGTATGTCTATGTCGAGAACGACGGCATTGTCGGCTACGATCCGAGTGATCCCATTACCTTCCAAAAGCCATATTCAAAAACAACCACCTATCCTCCGGAAGCCAGTCAGAAGACGGTGAACAAGGTGGGAGGCGCCAAACGGGCTCATGCCATCTACGACGATGAAAAAACGGGCATGCTCCTGACGGAGAAAGCAATTCAATGGATCGAGAGCAATCAACAAAAACCCTTCTTCCTCTATTTCCCGACGACCAATATTCATCATCCATTCACCCCGGCCCCGCGGTTTAAAGGCACAAGCCAGGCAGGACTCTACGGCGATTTCATACATGAGTTCGACTGGATGGTTGGTGAGCTGATGAAGTGCCTTGAGAAGAATGAACTGACCGAAAACACCTAGGTCATCGTGACTAGCGATAACGGCGGCATGTTTAATCGCGGCGGACAGGATGCGTTCGCCGCCGGTCATCGTCAGAATGGTGACTTGCTCGGTTTTAAATTCGGAGTTTGGGAAGGCGGTCAGCGGGTGCCGTTTATTGCCAAATGGCCGGGGAAAATTGAATCTGATTCTGTATCCGATCAGTTGATCAGCAGCGTGGACATGCTGGCGACTTTTGCGGCGATTACGGGCCAGACTGTCGAAGAGGATCAGATCGGCGACAGTATCAATGTGCTGTCGGCCTTGACTGGCGATCCCGACGCACCAGTAAGGGAAAGTCTCGTGCTGATCCCTCGCCAGCCCGGTCAGGTTTCGATCCGCAAAGGCAAATGGATGTACATCCCGAACCAGGGAAGTGGCGGCTTTCAAGGTAAACTAGGCACTCATGGCGCCGGTGGCCCGGCCGCAGTTGCATTTGTTGGCAATGAAAATAGCGACATTGAAAACGGAAAGATCAAAAAGGGTGCGCCGCCAGCCCAGCTCTACGATCTCGAGGCCGATGTGAGCCAAACGAAGAATCTCTATTCTCAATACCCTGAAGTTGTGCAGGAAATGAAAGCATTGCTGAAAACTTATCGACAGGAAAGGTAACGGGAGGGGCGTTAAGCAGGTACATAGAAGTGATTCGGTA
>NZ_JAMQBK010000140.1:0-5469 GCF_023701485.1 Aporhodopirellula aestuarii | reverse complement strand
AGTTCGCGGCACGTTTCGCCAGATGATTCCTGCAGACCTGCTTAAACGTCTTCTCCGGAATGGCGTCCGGAGCGATCGCATGCCGTCGCTTTCACGATTAAGAACCGAAGCTAAACCTGCACACCGTTCATTTCCATGTCTCAACAAAGATTTGACAGCACACGCTAACGGCTAATCGGAATCCGGGCAAATTGCTGTTGCCTATCTGCTTCGTTCGTTGCCAATACCCAACCACAAACGACTAATCACTGAACCTAGAGAATCAACTCGATGAAGACGATATTGACATGCTTGTGGGCTGCTTGCCTGCTGGTCGCATTTCCTGCACCCAATACCCAGGCTCAATCCTATGCAACCGCTTCGTTCTCGCGAACAACGCTGACGGGTATTGGCCCTGACAAGAAAGTTTCTCGGCGCGACCCGAGCGACGTGATCAAAGTCGGGGACCTCTATTACGTTTGGTATTCGAGAGGCCCCGTTAAGACTGGTTATGACGCCACGGTCTGGTATGCGACATCGTCTGACGGTGTGAACTGGACCGAACAAGGCGAGGCGGTCGCCAAAGGCGAGACCGGCGCATGGGACGAGGCGAGCGTTTTCACACCCAACATCCTCGTCGCCGAAGGGAAATACTGGCTGTTCTACACGGCAGTTTCGACAAACCCGAAGGTAAAGCCCGACTCGAAAATCGGGATCGCTGTATCGAACTCTCCGGACGGCCCTTGGCAAAAGCTTGCCACCAACCCGGTACTGAAGAACAGCGACACCCCATCGGACTTCGACAGTCATCTGGTTGATGATTCCTGCCTACTGGTTCGCGACGGAAAGTACTGGCTCTACTACAAAGGCCGCCAGCTAGGTAGAAGCCCTGCGGAAACCAAGATGGGTCTGGCGATTGCGGAGTCACCCGGCGGCCCCTACATCCGTCATCCGGAAAACCCGGTCATCCCGGGGAATCACGAAGTCGTGATTTGGCCGCAGGGTTCGGGAGTGGTCGCCATGGTGGACGGTCACGGGCCGAAGGAGACCGCCAACAGCATTCTGTTTGCCGAGGACGGAATCCACTTTGCCAAAACGCACGACGTGATCGACCGGCCGAAAGCGGGCGGCACCTATCGCCCCGAAGCGTTTACAGACAGCAACCAGGGAGAGGCCCCGACGTGGGGCGTTGAAATGGACCCTGCGGGCAAACTTCTTTGTATCCAGCGTGTCGATATCGAGTGGAAAGAATCGAATGAAAATGAATAAGATCTTCATCACGGTTGTGCTACTAGCCAGCCTCGCGAACATGTCTGCGGTGAACGCAGCCGATCAAGCTTACGGCACTGCGAAGACCATCCGAACGGCCCTGACCGGCATCGGATTGGAGAACGGTGTCTCACGTCGGGATCCCAGTGATGTGATCAAGGTCGAAGACCTTTATTACGTCTGGTATTCCAAAGGCCCCATCAAGTCCGGGTACGATGCCACGGTCTGGTATGCCACGTCTTCGGATGGGTTGAACTGGATGGAAAAGGGAATGGCTCTGGGGAAAGGATCCGAGGGGCAGTGGGATGCCGGAAGTGTGTTCACGCCTAACATCCTCGTCGCGGAAGGACACTACTGGCTTTTTTACACAGGCACCACAACGTCGTATGGAAAGGGATTCGAACCGGATTCTAAAATCGGCATCGCGGCATCGGATTCACCCGACGGACCTTGGGAACGCATCCCGAACAATCCGGTGCTGAAGAACAGCGACGATCCGCAGGACTTTGACAGCATGCTCGTTGACGATGCCTGCCTGATGGTGCGTGAAGGGAAATACTGGTTCTACTACAAAGGACGCCAGCAGGGTAAAAGTCCGGCGCATACCCAGATGGGGCTAGCCATCGCTGAAAAGCCGCAAGGTCCCTACATCAAGCACGAAGCCAACCCGGTGATTCCAGGCAATCATGCGGTGCTGGCCTGGCCTCAGGGCAAGGGCGTTGCTGCCATGATTGGCACCACTGGGCCCTCGGACATCATCAACACCGTTCAGTATGCGAAGGATGGGATCCATTTTTCCAAAACTCACGATGCCGTTGATGGACCGCGGGCCGGAGGCGCGTACCGTCCCGAAGCCTTTACGAACAGCGGCACAGGCGAGCCGATCCAATGGGGCGTGGAAATCGGCAAGCACCAAGGGAAAGAATTGCCCTATCTTCACCGCGTCGATATCGAGTGGTCGGAATAAAGAACCAATTTTAGAAACCAAGAAGGAAAGTCTTCGCTGGGCTGCTGAAAAGTTGCGACGACGTGGAAATGGAGACGCGAGCCAGTTATGCCTCCATTCTTAGTCGCGATAGCGACGCCGGGCGAAAGCCCCGGACGCGAGTCCGGGGACGACGTCGCCCCCCGCATACACCAAGTCGCGAAGCGATGACAGATACCGTTCCCGGTGGCTCACTCGCGCGCGCACACCCGTGTTTGGTGTCGTCGCGTTGCGAGTTACGTCGCTCTGTCTTCCCAAACCACGAACTCACGTCCGTGGCGATAACATGTCGTCACGATCGTGACTAACCGTTCGCGAAACACTCGATTCAACTCAACGCAAAAGGGATAGCGACACGTCTTGTCAATGACGAAGTTTTGGCAGTCCAGCGATAGCTTTGGTTGAACGTAGGAACCATGGTTAGCATCCAACAACAGAGATACCGAGAGACTCCAGCCTACCTGCTTAACGCTGTGCGAGAGGAGCCTTTAACAGACGGTCTCTTCGATGTGGCGACCCCCCGCGTACGGACTAGGCAATTGGTCGCCTTTGTCAGGGGGTTCGCAATCGCCTCAAAACTTCGAAACGGTTTTCACGTGGCTCAACTGTTCGCCTCCGAGTCATTAGGAGAATCGGAGATGCGCTGCGCTGGATCGATAAAACGCTTCCAATGACTACTTTTGTCGCGAACTGATATCGCTGCATTTACTCTCGCCAGGCATCGGAGTAGCATTGAAAGATCACCGTTGGTCCGACGCGGCCCTGGTTCAAATTCTTAGGAGATTTCGTCTTGCTTCGGCAGTCATCCGCGATCGTGTGCATCTTGATCTGTGGTTCGTTGTCGGCTTTGGCAAATCCCCTCGTCGATGAGATCCGGTTCGGCGACACTCAGTCAGAGGAATCTCACGGATTGAAAGTTGATTCCGGCGAGATCATCGACGGAGCCCTAGGGACCTCGGCGCGTCAGCTCTTGCCGCCGCAGAAGGAACATTGGCGCGGCGGGCGAATGACCTTTCGGATGCAAGTCGATCCTGACAAACCGAACTACTTCACGGTCAAGTTTTGGGGCAGCGACACCACCGGCGAACACAGCCGGCTGATGCTCTTCTTGGAGGGCAAACAAATCGGTCAGCGTCACCTTGGCGAAGTGGATTCGCTCGACATCTCCGAGGATCGTGCTCGGTTCTTAGGCCGATTCTTTTACAAAACCTTGCCTTTGCCGGAACACATGACGCGGGGCCAGACCAGTCTCGAATTGGCAATTGAAGCGCAAGGACCGGTGTGGGGTTACGGTTACAACTTTGAAAAATTTCAGCAGCCGATGACCAAACCGTCACGCGGCATCTATCGGGCATATCTCCATACCGATCCCTACCTTGAGCCAGGGACCGATGAGACTCAAGGCGATCCGGTCATCGATTTCCCGATTCGCCGCGAACCCGGTGAAGAAGTGCTCCAAGAGGTTCAGGATCGCGTCAACCATACCATCGACAAAATGCTTAAATCGGCAAATGCGGAGCCGATCGAGGGCGTTCGATTTCTCGCCTACGCGTGCTTCGTCCCGTGGAGCAAAGCCTATCGCAATAAAGCGGCCCTCAACAAGATTGTCCGCAGCATCGATGATTACGCGCAGAAGTTCGAGGAAAAACCCGAGATCGTTGAAGAGGAATGGTTCGGTGCCGGTCCGATCGCGGATGCCGTGCGACTACTCGCCAAACCGGTACAAATCTACCTGGACCACAAGATCGAAGGCACCGAAACGGTTCGTAGGCAGGCATGGGCGAAACTGTTCGCCCACTCTCGCGATTGGCATGTTAAGAATCGGCGTTCTTACACCAATCAAACGATGATCGTCGACCTGGGGATCTATCGTTGCAACCGCGCCCTCGCGGTGGTCGATCCTTCGTCGGCGTGGCCCGAAGACAGGGCGATCCGAATACTCCATGAAGCAGTCGGGATCGAACCTTGGAGTGGAAGCTTAGACGAACGAGGCAGATCGTCTTGGCGACTCGGAAGACGATTCATGCAGTTGACTGAAAAAGGACTGACGAAAGAACTCGGCTATGTGGGCTCCTATGGCGAGATTGTTGCAGGGATCGTTCAGGCGATGTATGAATCCAGCCGCCCGACGCCAACCGCCGACGGCGATCCAAAACTGAAGGCCCAACTGGTCAAGATGGCTCGAGCAAGAACGGTGTTCCGATACCCGGCGGCCGATGACGACGGTTACCAATCCATGCGTGTCGAAACGATTGTGGGTTGGCGAGACTGGCATTACCCAGGACCCATCGCTTACGGTCCGATGCCAACGGACGATGGTGATCCCCTCGATGTTGCCATCGCGACCGGCGATCCCTACCTCATCGGCTGCTGCCAGCAAATGATCGAAGACAACCAATACTTTGTAGCCTTGCAACAACTCAACCAACGACGCGGATTCAACGTCCTCACCAGCCTATCGAGAGCCCCCGGCAATTACGAGCGGATCACCAACTATCCGCAACAGCCAGGCCGTTTGCCCATGTCTCGCGGGCGTCCAGACTTCGTCTACGCCGATCCTGAAATCGGCGTCTTAGCAGTCAAACACGGCGATGACATTCTGTATGCATCCCTGTATTGGCGGGCCCGCTACGCGATCAACTTCCTCGCCAGGGTGCATCAGCTCTCACCAGCGATCGAACGCGACGCCACCGTGAACATAGGAACGATGTTCACCGATAGCGGACTGTTTTACAAAGTCCCCGACCAAACCAATGAACCGTTCAACAAACGCTACGAGAAAAGTTACAAAGACGCGGGCATGCATTTAGGGATGGCGGGTCAATTGCAACCAATCGCAAGAGTCCCCTCGATCTTCCAAGACTACAAGCCCGGCGACGAAAACATCCACGCCGGCATGGGCGAATTCTACGTCATGTACTACGGACCGTACTGCGTCGCGATGAACTGCAGCCAATCGAGAACGTTTACCCTGGATCTCCCAGCCCCGTTCCGAGGATCCAAGAACTTGGTTGACCATGAAATCGAACAAGGCCCCAAACGCCAGGTCAAGCCAGGGGAAACGGTCGTCTTATATCGAGAACGCTGAACGGCCCCAAGCCGCTCGCAGGTCACTCGAATCGTCCTCTAAGCAGGTACATAAAAGCGGTTCGGTACAACAACAATTACGCTGATCGTGATCGGGTCGGCGTAGGCCGGATCAAGGAGCCTAAGCGACGCAGTTCCGGCACGACTGA
>NZ_JAMQBK010000014.1 GCF_023701485.1 Aporhodopirellula aestuarii | reverse complement strand
GTGACTAACCATTCGCGAATCACTGGCTCCAACCTGACAAACGGAATAGTCGAAACGTGCTGTTAATTACGAATGCCTGACTGTACGCTCGAGCTTCCAGTTTCTCAGTCACTACGGTCGTCGCAAAACGTTTCATGGAAGCAGACCGATTTCACGCAGGATGCTGGCCACACGTTCGCGTTCGGGGGCCAGAAACCGATTGAAAGGATGCGCGGGAAGGTCGTTGCAAATGCCCAGTAGCGATGCGGCGGATTTGGTTGCTTTGATGTGACGCGAAGCGTACTTGCCGATTTCGTAAATCTCTTGAAACTTCAATATCTTGGCTTGCGCCGTACGGACTCGTGCGGCGTCGCCGTCACACAGGGCTTGATAGCATTCGACAAAGATTTGAGGGGCGACGTTGGCGCCACCGTTGACTCCGCCGTCGCCCCCGAGTGCGTGGGCCTCGGCCAATTTGGCTTCTGGGCCAATCAAGATTGACCAATCCGGTCGCTGAGCCTTTAGGCGACAGAGTTCGGCAAAGTACCCCATGTCGCCACTGCTATCTTTGACACCAATGATTTGGTCGATGTCTGACAACCGGCGGAGCGATTCCATTTCGAACCATACTTTGGTCAACTGCGGCATGTTGTAGAGTACGACCGGCAGCGTGACTTCGGTGACAATATTGCGTACATACGCGATCAGCTCGGTTTGCCCGGCTGGAAAATAGTATGGCGTCGTGAGCACCACGGCGTCTGCCCCACAATCTGCGGCGTAATGGGCGAGCGTGATTGATTCCATGAACGCGGTATCGGTGATACCAACGAGAACAGGAAGCCGTGCGTCGACGATCCGAATCGATTCCTGAATCATCTCACGCCGGAGGCGATAACTCAAACTCGGTGCTTCGCCGGTCGTCCCCAAGATGAAGAGTCCTGAAACTCCTCCGTGAATCACATGATCGATGAGTTTCGTGAGACCTTCGCGATCGAGTCGATCCTGGTCGGCGAGCGGCGTGATGAGCGGCGGGACAATCCCTCGCAGAAACAGATTCGATCCCAACACCAGCGTTTCCGGTTGTTCGTGACATTGATGAAGCACGCGTTGAGCTGAAAAAGTCGATTTTAGCCAACGTGAGGATCATCGTAGCCTTGGACATGCGTCTTTGGCCATCACCTCCCGCCTCCTTCACGGACGATCACCGCGCAAATTGGAAGATATCACGAGTCCCCGCGGCTTGGGGTTCGAAGGGACTCGTGATCTCGTCCACGGCCGGGGCGTGTGAGTTGGCGAGCGGGAATGGAGGGCTCGTGGTCACGGTATCTCTTAGCGATCCTATCGTCGCTGAGTATCGCTCAACCGTCATTCACATCCGTACGGTCAGATCGCACGATAGGATCTGCGTGCCATCGTCGTCGTCGCTTTCATCGTCATGCGGCGGGTAAACATCGACGCTCTGGTTTGAGTCAGCATCTTGTTCTTGTCTCGCTTTGGCCAGGAAAGATTGCATTTCCTTGAGAGTTTCATAGACCTGTTCCACATCGGATGTGGCGACTGCTGCTTCTCCGTCAGCCGCCATTTCGGAAAGCGGCGTCAGCCCTACCGACCCGCCGGTACCCTTGATCCAATGCAGATGTCGGGCGACTTCGTTTAGATCACCTGCATCGTTTGCATCGAGAATCGACGGGAGTTTGTCAGAAACGCGTTCGACAAATTCGCATGCAAAACTGCGCAGCCAATTTTGGGGGAGAATGGAAGTCAATTCGCTTTCTATTGAGTTCTCGGAAGCTTGTTCGACCAACTTGATCGGATTGGTGTTCACTTCGCTCGTCGCACCTTTCGGTGTATGAGCGATAACGTCCGATGTTGTCTTGGTATCGCCTTCCGCAGCGGCGTCTGAGATCAGGTTCAGCAGAGCATTGAGGTCAAGCGGTTTGGTCAGATACCCGGTGCAACCGGCGGTGCGACAACGATTTTCGTCGCCCTGCATCGCGTTGGCGGTGAGTGCGATGATTGGTTTCATAAACCCGACCGATCGAAGTTGGCTGGTTGCCGTGTAACCGTCCATGATGGGCATTTGCATGTCCATCAGGATCACGTCGACTTCGAGCTGATCACTGATCAACTTCTCTATCGCTTCTTCACCGTTGGTTGCCGTGTACACCACGCCACCGGAATCTTCTACGATGAGTTGCATCAAGTTCCGGTTTGTGACGGCATCGTCGACAACCAAAACACGAGTGCCCGACAGCGACACACGCGGGAACTCTTTGCTTTGAGTGCCTTCGGCCTGTTGCATCGCGGCAGATGGTGTCAGGAGAACGGAGTTCTCCGCCATCACGATTGGAAGTAAAAAGTTGAATTTCGTTCCGACGTCCAGTTCACTCCAGACGGTCAGTGAACCACCAAGTGCGTCAGCCAAACGTTTGCTGATGGAGAGACCGAGTCCGGTGCCTCCGAATTTCCTCGTCGTCGACGTATCCGCTTGCGTGAACGGTTCGAAGATTTTTTGCAACTGTTGAGGTGTCATCCCCGTTCCGGTATCGTTCACCGACACGACCAAGTGTGTCGGCGCCTCGTCAGGTCCCTGGGTGTCGAGGACAACGGTAACGCCGCCCTGTTCGGTAAACTTGATCGCATTGCTAAGCAAGTTACTGATGATTTGTCGGAACCGGGTAGGGTCGCTCAGTATCGCGGATGGGACCGGGGCGTTCATCTCGATGTCGAGGCCGATGTTGTTTTGGATCGCTTTAGATCGCAGCGACTTCACGACGTCGCCGACCATATGAGTCGGGCTACACGGAACGCATTCGGTTTCAATCTTATCAGCTTCGATCTTCGAGATATCAAGGATGTCGTTAAGTAGATTCAGAAGGTGCGTACCATTGGAAAGAATCGTTTGCAAATGCGAGATGCGGCTCTGCTCACTATCGACAACGCCACGTAATAGCAACTCGGTGAACCCCAAGATTGCGGTGATCGGCGTGCGGATTTCGTGGCTCATGCGGGCCAGGAACTCGCTCTTGGTTGCGTTCGCTTCTTCAGCAGCTTCCTTCGCCTTTTCCAGCTTGTCTTTGGTCGCCTGCAGCTGCGTAGCGGTGTTCTCCAGTTCCTGGGATCGCTGCACGACGGTCATCGTGCGTTCCAGAATTCGGGCTTCGAGAGTTTGGTTCAATTCCTGTAGCTTTTGGAAACTGTCGGCCTTCTCCAACGCGGCACCCGCGGCGGAGGTTAAATAGTCGGCGATCCGGACTTCGTCGTCATCGAACAATCCCGAGAATCGTTGATTGGTCAAATACAGATACGCAACTGCATCCCCGTTGATTTCAATCGGGCTGCACATAAACGTGCCTTCACGTACCGAACACACGCCGCGTTCGCAAATGTTCTCAGTATCGTTGACCACCGTTGTCCGCGACGAACGGGCTTCGGCGACAAGATTGACGTCGAATCGTTGCCCCTGAGGGATTGTGACGAGATCTTGGCCAGGCTCGGTTTCAAGCACGAGAAAGACGTTCTCGGCTCGCAGGATTCGTTTCGCAGCTTTGCAAACTTCGGTATGAATTTCGTCAGGGACCATCGTTGTCGCGATCCGTCGACCCGACGCCAGCAACGAATCAAATCGATCTAACAGCGAAAGCGAACCCTGAGCGTTGACGGCGTCGTTGGATTGGTTGACACTCGCGAGCGAGTCCAGGGCGGCTTGGTATTCATCAGCATCGAATTTCCATCCAAGTTCGGATGCGTATTCCACATGCAACACGACCGAGAAAGCATGTTCAACGGAAGCTCCCTGACGCAAAGATTCTTCAATGCTCTTTCGCAGATAGGCTTGGCCGCGTTTGAAGTTTTCAGCAATCGTATAGGCCGCGCCAAGTTCACGCAGTGCATGTGGCAACTCGTTTGTGTAACGCTTCCCGATGCCGACCGCTGTCTTGCTTGCTCGAACGAGCGCCCGCACCATTTTTCGGCGTGCTTTTTCTGTGCGTGGCGGCTTGGTTTCAAACAACTTGCGCATCGCGGAGCATAACCACGGATAGCACGGGCTGATGTAGGCGTTTGAAACGCCGCCGTCTTCCGCGGTCAGGATTGCTTTCTGAAACAGACCCACCGCGTTCTGATAGCGTTCTCGATAGTATTCGCGAACGCCCTTGGCTAACAGAACCTCGCAGCTGCGCTGCACGTCGAAGACGTCCCGCTCCATCTCGGCCTGAATGATTTCCTTTGGAATGTCGCCCATCGCGGCGCGTGACCAGACGTCGATGATGTTGCCGGTGGCTTGGAAATCACCGCGGTCGACCGCAGATTGGTAGTTGATTTTGGCGAGCCGGACGGCTTCGCTGAGGTTCCCCAAGCGATAGTGCGAGGCGGCTAACTGATATCGTGCGATGTGCACCTCCCAGTAATCGCCCGTACGCTCGAGCGTATCGACCGCGAGGCTTGCCTGTTCAACACATTGTTGGAACCGGGAAAACGAATAGAGTAGGATGCTAAGGAAGTTTCGCGATTGTCCTTGTCCCCAGACATCGTCGAGCGACTTACGCATTTCCAGAGATTTTTTGGCGTACGCGACTCCGCGACGTTCCCAACGCAGCAAGGTCATGACGGGCGCGTGTTCGGAGTACGACTGGGCTAGGTATTGATTCGGAGAGTACTCCTCTGCCGCATTCATTCCGCGTAAATGTGCCCAAAGCGTGTAGTACTTGTCGCGAGTGAACCAATAGGCGTGCGCGATCTGGCTGTAGAGCAACAGACTCATCCGATCCGCTTGCGTCGGCTCGGTCTTGATGCGGCCACAGCGAGCGGGAAAGATCGAGTTATTCGCTTGACGCAATACTTCGCGTCCCAGGTTCCACCAAAGCTGGAGTTGCGAATTGCAAACGGGGTGTCCCAACTGGGTCAGTGCCGCTTCGAAGAATGTAACCGCGCGATCTTTGTTGCCGCGTTTGAATGACAATTCGCCTCGCTTCAATGCCACCTTTGCCAAGGCGGTGTCATCGCCCGCCGACCGTGACGCGCGGTCGAGCCACTCTTCAGTACGATCATATTCTCCCTGCAGGATCAGGACGTCCGCCATCATCATTTCGACTGAATGTCGGGTCGTGATATCAGCAAATTCCAATGCGCGTGCGGCGATACCGAGTTGTGTTTCGGCGCTCTCGTGGGAGAAACTCTTTCGAGCCGCCTCAGCCGCCTTTAACGCATACGGTAACGCGTTGAAATGCATGTCAGCGGCATCGAAGTGATACGCCAGATCGAAATACCGTTCCGGATTGTTTGCTTCGATGTAACGACCAATTTGGCCGTGCATCGACTGAATCGTAGTCTCCGACAAACCGCTGAGCACGGCTTCGCGGATCTTATCGTGCACGAATGAAACGACGTTGTTCGGCCGGCTCCACACCAATCGGTGATGTCGTACGGGCTTGATCGCGGCTTGTGCCTCCGCCATTGAGATCCCGGCGAGATCGGCGGCTGCATCGAGATTGAAATCTTTGCCGATCACCGCAGCCGCGGCGAGCAGATCTCTGGCTTCGTCGGGTAACTGTGAAAGACGGCTGACGAGAATCTCACTAGCGTCATCTGCGGCTTGGAAGCTAGACAGTTTTTCGTCGTCAACCTTCCAGGCATTATCTGCGGCGATCAAAACGTTCGATTCGACCATCCCACGCAGCACCGCGGCGGCCATGAATGGACTGCCGTCGGCGTATTTCGTGACGACGTTGACCGCCACTTCAGGAAGATGTCCCGCCATGGACTCAGCGAGCTGTTTGACCGCTTGGTCGTTGAGCGGTTGCAGTGACAATGATGTCGAGACCGGCAGCTCATTCAACTCAAGCGACGTACTGTTGCCTTCGGGACGGGCGACGACAAATAGAAACAGATGTTGCACCGGAGTTTCGCAGATGCCGGCGAGGATTCGCATCGACTGTTCGTCAATCCACTGACAGTCGTCGAGCGTCACCATCACGCTGCGGTCCGCTGTTCCGAGCCCGGCAAAGAGCGTGCGGAACGCCATGATCACCCGTTTCTGACCGAGCTCTTCGGGGCCCGACAATTGGATTCCGGACCAGCCGAGAGTTTTCGCCAGTTCAGGCATCGCCGTCGTGACTTCTTCGCGATAGTCTTCCATCCGATCGGCGGTGCGGGTGCGGAGCTCCTCATCGGTTGCGAGCAGCTTCGCCAACTGGTCGATCATCTGCAGCCAGGGTGCGTTGGGTTCCTGAGCGGCGTGTTGAGACGATCGTCCGTTTAGCAACAAAAATCCTTTTCGCGCTGCCACACGCGAGATTTCGTTGAGTAGCCGGGTCTTGCCCATTCCCGAATCGCTACGCAGCAAAGCCTTGCACGACTTGCCAGCGAGCGTGTTGTCGAGACCTTGTTCTAAAACTTTGAGTTGGTCGTCGCGGCCTACGAATGCGGCATCGGTCAACACCGTCCTGTGATCGGCGCTCCCGATTACGAAACCGCTGGTGTCGGCACCGGTGTTGAGCAGCTTCAGAATTTTGCGGGCGTCATAAAGGGCAGCCCGCGCAGACTGATACCTTTCGCGAGGTTCCTTTCGGATCATCTTTTCAATGAACCGGATGACGATTTCAGGAGTATTTTGCGGAACCTGACTGAAATCGGGATCCGCGGTCATGTGTTGATAGAAGATCTCGCTGATCTCACCATCGAACGCGGGCCCACCCGTGATCGCCGCGTGCAGCACATAACCGATCGAATAAATATCGGAGGCTTCGCCGATGTCGTGGTCGATGATCCCAGACAGTTCGGGAGACGTGTAGGAAGCGCATTCTCTTCCTAGCCGGGAGTCGTTTCCGAACACGTCCGGACACCAGAGCGGCACGTAGCCGCACATGACGGCGTGTCCGTCGGGTTGGACGATGATGTTCGAAGGCCGAATGTCTTTTTGAATGCAACCCAACTCGTGGACGTGCTCGAGCGCCTGCAGCAAATCTTCGGCAAGCAGCATGGCCTGCGGCGCCGTAAATGGACGCGCACGAAAACGGGTCGCCAGCGAGTCGCCTTCGATGTAGGCGTAGACGACGCGAACGAGTTGATCGCGTACTTCGTACTCAAGGGGACTCGAATAGGTTCTGCAACGGACGCCCGCAGTTTGACGTGCCTCGTTTTCGAAGCGTGCCAATCCACCCTGACGAAAGACGCTCTTGGGAACCTCTCGTAAAATCACGCGTGCCCGCGAAAGCTTATCTTCGGCGAGATAGCATGACACTATCGACGCATCCGATAATTCTCTCAGAACTCGATAGCGATCATCGCTTTCTAGTTCGTCGACAGGTGATTCCGAACGGTTCAACTTGGGCCCTCTTGATGTGCATGAGACGCTATACGCGCATCTCATTGGCGCTAGTTACGATGGCGGCAGTCCGGGGGGGCAACCCGCGCCGCTATCAGTGTGGTGGACATTTTGCTGACGTTCGTGGGGAGAAAACGTCATCGGGAAACACTAGGTCGCTCTATCCTACCTGACCGTATTTTTGCGCAGATTTACTGTAAGAAATTCCATGTCGTGGTGAGAATTCTCTTCTCATTGGGGTAGGCCGCCTATAGAAACCGTCCCAGGTAAAGTTTCTTTTCTAGGTCTACACTTTGGGGCAAACCATGGTAGCGTCACAATTCGAAGGTCATTTGGTTACATGGGAAGAAGATTACAGCAACCGGGTCAATCCGGAGCTGATGACGAGTCTTCTCCATGATGCGATTCCCGTATTAAGGTCCGTCGGCTGGCGGGTTACGGAAGTTCGGGAGGGAGCATGCGTTTCGGAGTTACCGCTTTGTTTCGCATCGACGAATCAACACGGGACGCACCAAGCTGCGCTCATTTCGCTTTCTGCGGATTATACCGGTGGTTTGGCCTTGGCAACGCTTTTGCGGGGTATCCCACTGGCCGGAGTCCATCGCTGCAAAGAGGAAAACTCGGCATCGCTTTGGCTCGCGGCGATGGACGTCAAGTATCGCAGTCCAAGTACCGGTCACCTCCGGGCGAGTTGCGTCGTCCCTGAGGACGTGGCTCGTACGATTCAGCAACGCTACTTTGCCGGCAAGCGTGTGCTTGTCACCCTGACGGTGAAGTTCACGTCCAACAATGAAGTCGTTGCGGAAGCTGAGATGAAGTATTTCGCGCAGCCTTCGATTCAGTTGTTGCCGACGAAGCAGCAGCCGCGGATCTCACCTTTGTTCGCGCACAAACTGAAAGCGTCAGCTCGCATGATCGCGGGGCTTCGTGCGTCGTTCGATGACCGGGGGATTCGGGTGGACGTCGGACATGAACGCGACGCAGCAGGACCTCACGGCGCGTTGCTCGCCAATCGACTCAAAGGCGTTTTGCCCCAGTTGCAGAACATGGTCAAAGCGCGGACGGCACATATCGATCAGACGCTCGAGAGTGTCGAAGGGTTGAAGCAGGTCGTGATCCTTGGTGTGGGATTGGACATGCGGCCGTTCCGACTTTTTGACCGATTGGGACAGCCGACGTTCTTTGAGCTCGACCTGCCTGAGATGTTGGAAGAACGAACCCGTGTGATCTCTCAGATGAAGGACCGCCCGATGGTCAGTCGCCGCATGATCGCTGCTGATTTCAAGACGGACAATCTCGCCAAATTGTTGCACGATCATCCGGATTTCGATCCGAGCCTACCCACGGTATTCGTCTATGAAGGTTGCTCGATGTATTTCACCGAAGAGGAAAATCGAGAAATTTTGACGCTCGCGTCGAGCTTGTGTCAGCATACCGATAGTCGGCTCTGGTGCGATATTGTCGCTCAGAGCGTTGTCGACGGCACGTCGGAGCACACCGAGATCATCAAATTTGTCGAAGGGATGGACGAATTGGGCGAGCGATTTATCTTCGGTTCCGACACGCCTTCCGACTTTTTGGCCAGCTGCGGATTTGAGCCCTCCGAATCGATCACCGCCGGCGAATATTTGGGTGCGTCGGATCGCGCGTTTTCGACATATCGATTTGCGGTCTGTCACGGCAAGGTAGCAGTCAACCGCTGCTAAAACGCAGTGCTTTTTGGGATGTATCAAACGGTGTGTGAGATCGCTCTCACGCACCGTTTTTTCGTAACGCCGCGTCGCAGGATGCGCAGCGGACGTGAGAACCCGATTTTCCTACCCACCAGTTACTGATCTGAAGATTCATTTTGTAATACGAATGTCGGCGGGCGTGTTCATTTTTCGCAACGAGGGATGGGGATAACGTGCTTTGACGCGGACGCTCAGAATTCCAGTAGTTGCACTGGGGCCTCAGTGGTAGGATTGCTTCCTTCGGGGGGGCGGATGTTAGAGACGCTTGCCTTGGTTCTTCTCTTGTAGGCGTTTATGAAGATCAATCGACGTCAATGGATCGCGGGCACCGTTGCGTTCGGGACTTCGGCCCATCTATCGTTAGACTCGCGATCACAATCTCCCGAAAGCTTGGTCGATAACAAGGTCGCTGGTGCTGCCAGTGGTCCGGTCATTCATGTCAAACGCCGTCCCGTGGTCAGGGTTCTCGGTACCCACGTCACGCTTCAGGAAGAAATAAGAAAGCGTGCGGAGGTTGAACTCGGCATCCGATTGGAATTTTCCCCCGGTGGTTCCGCCGAGGTTTTGCACAAAGCCTCCACCCGACCGGAATCATTCGATCTTTACGAACAGTGGTCCAACAGCATTCGCGTCTTATGGCAGGCCAATGCGATTCAAGCGATCGATGTCGGAAGAATTCGTTATTGGGATGAAATCAATCCCTTGACGAAGACGGGACGTTTGTCGCCTGAAGCAAAACTAGGCGCTGGCGATGCCCCCAACAAAATCCTCTACGTGCAGCCAGACGGGAAACTCGGAGACCAAACGTCCGACAAAGTCAGCTTTTTGCCTTATGTGCACAACGTCGATTCCTTTGGATACAACCCTCTGGTCGTGCCCACCGGTAAACCCTATGTCACCGAGAGCTGGGCTTGGCTGCTCGACGAAAAATGGGCCGGAAAAGTCGCGATCGTCAACGAGCCTACCATCGGCCTTTTTGATCTGGCATTGGCGGTTCAGGCAAAAGGTTTGATGGAGTTCAACGACATCGGAAGCCTCACCGCTAGCGAGCTCGATGAATTGTTCTCCATATTGGTGAAGTATCGCAGAGCAGGACACTTCCGTGGAGTTTGGAGCAGCGTGCCCGCGTCGGTGATATTGATGAAACGCGGCGAGGCGGTCATCGAGAGCATGTTCTCACCTGCCGTTTACGATCTGCACGCGGCAGGGATCCCTTGTGTGTACGCGTCGCCAAAAGAGGGCTATCGAGCCTGGCATGGTGTGATGTGCTTGTCTTCGGCGACAACAGGTTTGGTTAAAGACGCCGCCTACGAATACATGAACTGGTGGTTGTCGGGATGGCCGGGGGCGTTTATTGCGAGACAGGGATATTACATCTCAAATCCAGAACGTTCTCGTTCGGAATTGTCGGAGGTCGAATGGGACTACTGGTACTTGGGGAAACCCGCCGCGTCCGATTTGCTGGGCACGAGTGGCTCGCGAGTGGTTGAAAAAGGTCGGATTCGTGATGGGGGCTCTTACACGAAGCGTTTCAGCAACATCGCCGTGTGGAATACGGTGATGAACACCTACGAATACAGTCTACGCCACTGGAACGAATTTCTCTCCGCGTAGACCCTTCTCTTAATGATCAACAACCTTCCCGCAATGTCCTCTTTCACAAACAACGCTGAAGTATCCGATGGATCGGATCCGCAGAACTGGATGCTCGGCTTCCCAGAACACGTGATGAGTGCATCTCGATGATTCATTCTCCCAAAGTCACTTCGCTCAAAACGCTTCTTCACATTGGCAGCGGACTGCTCGTGGCGATCTGTTTGCTCAGCAACGTGATCGGGTGGGTCGGACAAGAACTGCTGCTTTCAAATTTTCGGGTGATCGAGTCTTCCGATCAACTCGCGGCGGATGTCTTACGTGTCCATTACGACGCTTTGCAACTCAAAGCTCGGGCCGAAAACTATGCACAGACGGGCGCTGACGCTCAGTATCTCGGGGCGCTTGAGTTGCAATCGGACTTGCTCGCCGCGATCACGCAATTGAAGACCCGGGTGGGCGAAGGCGACGCCTTAGCTGACATGCTCGAGAAGATGCGCGTGCACATCGCGGTGTTTGGCGATCGGATGGAATTGGCGTCGGCTGAACGCACGGTACGTACGGAACTCCTCCAAGACAAATTGCTGAAACAGGAATCGGAGGTGGATCAGTCGATTGCGGAGTTCGAAACTTCGCTCAATGAGATCGATGCCGACGAAGCGTCGCGAAAGCTGCTCGTCGCCGTTCGCGCTTATTCGATGGCACGCAAGAACCTGCTCCGCTACTTCATTAAGCCCGTCTCTGAAGACTACCAACAGATGCTCGATGCTCTCAAGCGATCTCAGAGCGAAGTGCAACGGATTGAATTGCCTCCCGAAAATGAAGAGGCGATCGCGGCGCAGCAACGCATGCTCGCAGCACTTTCGGAATTTCAAACACTCGGCGTGCGTGCGGTTCAAGCAACCCGCGGATACATGTTTTACGTCAACGTGGTGATGGCGGGTGAGATCTCTGAGTTCGTCCATTACGCAAAAGAAATCAATTCGCTGGTCAGAGAGCGTCGCGAAGCGACTCGCGTGGCGCGGGAGCAGGCCGTGACACGCAGCCGATTGCTCGGCGTCCTGGCGTCTGCCCTCGCGGTAGTCATCGCAGCAGTGCTGGCGTTTCGGCTTTCAAAAGTCATTTTTGATCCGATCTCGGGGCTAACCAAAACGTTCTTGCGGTTGGCTCAGGGAGAAACGATTGATTCCATTCCGGCAGTTGGACGAAACGACGAAATCGGACGTATGGCCCGTGCTGCCGAAGTCTTCAGCCGAAAGAACCAACAGACCAAAGAACTGCTCGACCGCTCGCAAGCTCTTTCCGAAGAGTTGGCTCAGAAGGCGTTGATGCTGGAGGAATCGAATCAAGAATTGGACAATTTCGCATATGTGGCGTCGCATGATTTGAAGTCACCGTTGCGCGGTTTGCGTTGCCTCGCCGAATGGGTCCAAGAAGATTGCGATGGACTGCTCAGTGAAGATTCCATGACGCATTTGCAACAGATGCAAGCCCGTGTCACAAAAATGGAGTGTTTGCTCGACGACCTCTTGAATTATTCCCGCGTTGGTCGTATCGAACAGCGCCTTGAAGCCGTCGATGTGCACGAGATGGTGGAATCGATCCTGGAACTGCTCGACGACTCAAGTGGCGTTCAAGTTGCTATCGATGGCGACCTGCCCGTCTTAGAAACTTTCCGCGCACCGTTGCAGCAGGTGATGCTCAATTTGATCACGAACGCAGTCAAGTATAACGATAAGGGACGAGACGGACGCATCCAGGTTGCAAGCGAACAAAAGGGTGCTATGGTGCGATTTTCTGTATCAGATAATGGCATCGGAATAGCACCACGTTTTCACGAACGGATTTTTCAAATGTACCAACGAGCTTCGTCTCTCAATGTTGACGGTAGCGGTATGGGTCTTGCAATTGTTAAGAAACAGATTGAGATCGTCGGGGGGCAAATTCGCGTCGACTCTACCGAGGGTAAAGGAAGTACATTCAGCTTTACCTGGCCGATGAAGATTACCAAAACAGGTCACACCGCTGGTGTGGCCTCCAGCGTATGAGGGGCGCCCCCATGGAGCCGGCAAAGATGACATTTGTATTAGTCGAAGACGATGAATTAGACATGGAGGTGTTTCGTCGTGCGCTTCGAAAACATAAGATTTCGCAAGAGATACGTGTCGCTAAAGATGGCGGCGAGGCAATCAAATTGCTCCGTGAGGAGTTCGTCGACGGGGCCAGGCGAGACTTTATCGTCTTCCTGGATCTCAATATGGCGGGGATGAATGGGCACGAGTTCCTCGACGAAATTCGTTCCGATCCTGATCTCAAGGTCGCCGTCGTGTTTGTGCTGACGACTTCCGAACATGAGCGTGACTTACGACTTGCTTACGAAAAGAACGTCGCCGGATACTTCACGAAAGGGAATATTGATTACCTGATGCAAGCGATCAAACCCTACGTCGACGGCGTCGCCCTGCCCCGGGTCAGCAACGACGAAAATGGGCGTGGGAAAACACAATGATGCGTCACAGCGTCTCTGAATTGCCAGCACTCCGATGGTCAGTGAAACAGAAGCCACCGACAGTTTGCCTCGAAAATCCTATTCAACGCAGGGCAGCACCGTTGAGAGCATTTTCGAATGCGACATTTAGAGCGAACCAGTAGTGGAGGCTTCCAGCCGCCATCGGTCGTACGTCGGCGTCTGGAAGCCACCACTACATGAATGCAATGATTTAAAGGCACGAAACTGCTGTGGACGCCGTGCACGCATTGGTTCTTTTGACGAGCTTGATGAATGGTCCCGAGTTCAATCGGCCTGTGAGAATTCACCGGCGTGCGCCCAAGCCGTCAAGCGGCTTTCGAAATAGTCACTCGAATCTTCACAGACGACGTGTGACATTTTCCGTTCTAAGAGGATTTCTTCTACTGGGACGCGTGTGAGTCCGCCTTCGTCGAGTAGACGTTGGCCGCTCAAAAGTTCCATCATGTCTGGATACCACGATGGAGCCGGCGCGGTGGGAATCGTCGTATCGATTTTCATGACCACCGGAGCCGTATGCCCCCAAACCGCGAAGCATCCATCGTGCGCAAATGGCACCCGACCACCTGCCGAATCATGTCCCACCCCGCTGGATGAAGTTTGACGGATTCGGACACCAACGGGCTGGCCGCTCGAGGTGTCCCAAACTTGCAACGCATCATGGTCCACGGTGATGGCCAACTTTCCGTCGGGGCTGAAGTTGGCCTCACGTAGGGCACTATCATGAATCATGAATGGGGTTTTGGGCTTGCCAGTCGCTGCGTCCCAGATGCGGGCCGTCGCATCTCTTGCTCCGGTCAATATCAGCTTACCATCGCCGCTGAACGACGCGTTGCTGACCTCGCCTTGGTGTTGCATCGGTTTGCCGATGGGTTCTCCGGTCGCGACGTCCCAAATTCGCGCACTGAAGTCGTTACTTCCGGTTACCAGCTTGCGTCCATCAGGGCTGAATTTGCAGGCTTGAACACGAAAATCATGCCGAACGGTTTGCAGCAGATCGCCGGTCTCAACATCCCATATTTTGGCGGTGTGGTCGTCCGATGCACTCGCAAGAAGGCGATCATCGCGTGAAAAATTCAGATCGTTCAGCGTGCCGCCGTGGGTCAAGATGCGATCGATGAGAATTCCTTGGTCGACATCAATGACACGTATCAAACCATCATCGCCCCCATGAACCCAGAGACCGCCGTCGTGACTAAGGCGATAGCAATAACCATTTGTTCCGAGATCAATGGGGCCCCATACACGTCGCCCCGAACCGACGTCGTAACATTCAACAACGCCCTTGCCAGAGCCGAGCACCAAAGACTGATCGTCAGGTGTAAAGGCGATTCCATGAACGACCGCTTCCAAGGTTGTCTCGATCGAACGGACGGGGCGCATGTCCGCGTCCAAAATGGTGACAGGAGATTTGCGTCCTTGGACCAACGCAGCCCGTGCTCCGTCATGTGACAACGCCAGCCATCCCGTTCGTTGGTTTGGCGGACGATAGTTTTTCTGTGAGAGTCCTTCCTCCAGTCGCCACACACTCACCGCGGCATCCTCAGGAGGCATTTGAGTCACCCATTGAGGACTCCCCTCGACCACCAACAGCCGGTTGGAATCAGGATTGAATTGCAAACGTTGTACCGCCGCGGATGTGCGAATGGCGCTGACAGCCTTTTTGCCTGTATCCAAGTCCCAAATGTTGGCGGAATAGTCCCATCCGCCGGTCGCCAGAAGTCGGCCGTCGAGTGAGAAATCGGAGGCAAAGAACAGGTACTTGGCAGACATCGAATCGGTTAAGAAATGCCCCGATTCAAGATCAATGGAATGGGTAACGCGAACATTGGTGTGAGCATGCAGGTAGTTAGCGTGTTTCGCAAACGTCGGGTGAAAACTGGGGTGCCGCCGACCATGGAACACCGCTTCGTTGGAAATCGTGTCCCAGCAACGAACGGAATCGCCAGAGGCGGCGACATACCGTCCGTCGTGAGAAATGCCTACCCAAACGAGCTTGCCGTCGAGATCGAACTCGTTTGTTGCGATCAACTCGCTTTTCGAATCAGGCGAAAAGACGACTACTCGTCCATCGACGCTCCCCGCAACGAGCTTTTGGCCTGCCGGTGTGAATGCAATCTTCGCAACGCTTGATTGCAGGTCAAAAAATGACTGAATCTTGCACGTCGTATCGGATGGATCTGACGCTGCACTCCAGAGACGCACCATGCCGTCTTCCGCCGCGGTGGCTATCGTTGCATCAGAGTCGAGGAAAACGACATCGTTCACGGGCGCAGGGTGCTTCATTTCGCATATCAAATCGCCGTTGTCCGCGTCCCAAAGCATGGCCTTGGCATCACGGGAGGCGGTGACGAGGTGACGATCATCCGCTGAAAATTCGACGCGCGTGACGACATCTTCGTGTGGCAGCTGTAGCAACTCCTTTCCCGACGTCGCATCCCAAATGCGCGCGGTCGCATCGATACTCGACGTTGCGATTCGATCTCCGGCATGATCAAACGTCGCGTAACGTATTTCGAATTCATCGCCATGGGACAGTGACGGACATTGAGGCTGCGCAAACCTTCGATGGTCGATAATCGAGGTCGCCAACATCGTCGCCCGCCAGTCGTGCGGGTCACGTCGCAATCGCCCGGCTAGGTAAGCCAAAGCCTCTGAATTTTCATTGCGAGAGGTCATCTGCACGATTTCGCCCCATCGCAACTGATCAAGGCTTGATTCTAATCGGTTATTGGTCAGCTCAGCTCGCCGCCACTGCCACAGGATGCTGGTCAATCCGATCATGACCAGCACAACGATCGCTGTCATCAACGACGCCACGGCGGGATTTCGATTGCACCAACGCCAACTCAGTTCGACGAAGCCGATGGGGCGCGCGCGGATCGGAACGTCATCGACGAATCGCTGCAGTTCCTCGGCGACTTCAGCACAGGTGCGGTAGCGATTTTCCGGGGCCTTCTCCAAACATTTCATCACGATGGTTTCAAGATCGCGATGGATTGCCGGATTGATCTGTCGTAGTTTGGGAGGAGATTGTTCCATCACGGCTTTGATGGTCGCGATAACGTTTGATTCTCCGAAGGGCGGCCGGCCGGCGAGCAGTGAATACATTGTCGCGCCAATTCCATAGACGTCGACCAGCGTGGTCACGCCGCTCGAATCGCTGGTTGCTTGTTCAGGCGCCATGTAGTTGGGACTGCCGAGGATCGATGACGGCAGTGTCAATCCTGCGAGATCGACTTCCGTAATCTTGGCGAGTCCGAAATCCGTCAACATCGGTGCGCCGTCACGAGTGATCAGAATATTCGCGGGCTTGATGTCACGATGGAGTACACCATGCTCGTGAGCGTGGGTGACGGCGATGGTTATCGACCGCATTAGGCTAGCAATCCGCCTTTGTCGTGCTTTGGATTCGGCTGATTCGTCGTCCGGGGACAACTTGTAATCGTCCAAGTGGTCTGCCAGGCTTCCGCCTTCGACCAACTTCATGACAAGGTAGTGTTGGGTATCGATTTCCCCGACTTCATAGACGGGAACGATTCCAGGATGATCCAACCTGGCTGCTGCCTGTCCCTCCGCTTGAAAACGTTGGATCGATTCCGCCGAAGCTAACTGACCTGCGGTCATGATTTTGACCGCGACTTGTCGTTGAAGACTGAGCTGAAACGCGCGATAGACGATTCCCATTCCGCCACGGGCAATCTCTTCGATCAACTCGTAGTCGCCGAAAACGGAGAGGACTCCCGATTGCAAAAATTGATCGTCGACCTCGTAATCGTCCTCGCTCGATTCGAGGGCACCCAAAGAAAGCAGGCAGCGGATACACTGGGCGCCAGCGACTTGGGTGTCCAATAGGGCGCCACAGCCGACGCACCTTTGTTCCGAATTTGCCTCCGAATTCATGCTTTACTCGGCCCAACCGAATTTAAGGTATCAAAGCAGGTTCGGTTACTTGGGCGGACAAGGATGAGGTGGCGACAGCCCACCAAACGCGTGTTGTTGTCCAACATAGAAACACGCTGCCGAAGCCAGAGTAACGTCGCAAGCTTGACGATTATTCATCGTTGAATGTTGCGAATCATCCTATTCAGCTCGTCGTCAACATCCTCGTGCGATTCGAGCGTACGGGCCACCTCTTCCCGCAACAGTTTGCCGTAGTGGTTCCGCATGCGACGAATCGACATTTTCACCGCGGGGACCGATAGCCCCAACTGCGCGGCGATCCGGGCTTGCGGAAGTCGCTCTTCGTTTGCCACCAAATACGAGTGCAACGCATCGAACAATTCTTTTCGGCCGGCATTCGTATAGTCTTCACGCATCTGCTCGAGTACGCGATTTAGCATGGATTCCGCCCATTCACGCTCAAAGATGGTTTCGGCGGTGTCTTGGCTTGCAATGCGGGATTGATAGGTGCCCTCCAGATCGTATTCGCCCATCGAACACACCAAGACGTGCCCGCCACGCTTTTGTGTCTTGCGATCTCGATAGTCGTTGCGGATGTAGTTTTTCAGCGAGGCTAAAAGAAATGAGCGGAATCGGCCCTTCTCCGGCTGAACAGATGCCAGCCCACGGTTTTCCAGCAATTGGGTAAAGAAACCCTGCGTCAGATCCATCGCGTCGTGTTGGTTACGTCCGGATCGTCGTGCATACGCGTACAGAGGGTACCAGTAGGTCTCGCACAGCCGTTGGAGAGCCACCGCGGTATCGTCACTGGCGGCGGAAGCGTTTAATACGAGGCTCCAGCAGGTGCTCGCGAACTCCGTCACCTCTTGTCCGGTCAAGCAAATGTCAGGTTCGTGGTTCAAATCGTAAGTCTCGTAGGCAGTCGGGCTAGCATCTCAAGATCCGAATACGCAAAACGGGACAGACGTGAATCAATGAGGGATTCCCATCATAACCATTGCGTCGGTGTGATGGACGTTTGATCCTTTGGTCTGCACTCGCACGGCGGAAGTCCATTTCAATCGATTCTCCCCCAGCGGGTTCGCGATTGCAAGTCAGCGAGCGAGCCCGAAGAGGTGGGAAAGCGGATTCCCAAGCGATTTGCTGCGTTCTCGTGGATCGTGCAACCACACCAGGCTTTTCTACGTCAATCTCGACAGCGAGTCTCGCTCGTCGAATCTGTTGTCACTGTCGTTGAGCAATTGCTCGCGACGGCCATCCCGAGCCGCGAACCGAACGCAATGGCGGCGGTGAATACCCGGCCATTTTAATTGCAGACGAGCTTCATCGGGGGCGGCCAAGCATGCAAGTGAACCAGAAAACGGGTTACTTTGACGCTTGAAACGTTATTTTTTCTTAGGAGGCCACGTTCTCGCGTCGAGTGAGGGGGCCGGAGAACACGTTTGCATCAGACTCATGTAATCTCTTGGGAGCATCGAACACACCACCGACTCGGATTCGTGTCTATTGCTCGGGGAGCTAGCCGCTGGGAGAGTGAAAATCGATCGCTTGGAGTCGGCGACGATCGCCTGCGAGTGGAACGTCCCTTTTACGCACTCTTTTCGGTGTTCCCAACTCATTCGCCCGTTCTAACTGACAACGCGAGAATATTGTGATGGAGTATTCAGTCAATTTTGGCCGCATTTCAAATGCGGCGGCCAGACCGGCCGGTGGCGGACCTTTTCGGATCGCCGTATTGGGTGATCTTTCTGGCCGGGCCAACACCGGGCGTCTCGAAATTGGGGACGAGCTGGCGTCGAAAACGCCACTCCGCGTCGATGTCGATAATCTAGATGAGATCATCGAAAGGCTCGACATCCAACTGAGACTGCCAATTGGCGACGATGGTGGGACTGCGAAAATTCCACTGACGGAGATGGATGACTTTCATCCTGATCAGTTATACGACCAGCTCGACGTGTTCTCCAAATTAGCGGGGCTGCGAAAGAAACTCGCGGACAATTCCACGTTTGAAGGAGCCGCTCGGGCTGTTCAAAGCCTGTGCGGTACCGATGCCGTCGAACGCAACAGTCATCTGGCTCGACGAGCCCGCGGCACGCAAATGCCCAACATGAAAATGAGCGATTTCGCGTCGCTTGTGGGACGCCCCACGGCGAACGATGCCGAAACGCCGATCAACAATCTGATCAAGCAGCTCATCCGGCCGCACTTGTCGGTTGAAGCGGATCCGCGTCAGGAACAAATGCTCGCGACGGTAGACGACGCCTTGTCCGATACGATGCGCCGTGTTCTCCACGATCCCGACTTTCAAGCCTTGGAGTCGGTCTGGCGGTGCATCGAGTTGTTGGTCCGCAGGATTGAGACTGATGTCAACCTGCAGATCGTGCTTTACGACATCTCGGCAGAAGAGATCGCCGCCGATCTGAGTTCGGCTGAGAATTTGGAGGATACGGGACTCTACAAATTGCTCGTCGAACAGCCGTCGCTCGACGCCCAACAAGGTGCACTCTCTGTGTTAATCGGCAATTACACGTTCGAGCAAACCCCGCCTCATGCCGATCTGCTCGGAAGGATGGCCAAAATTTGTGCCAGTGCGAATGCGCCCTTCATTGCTTCGATCAGTAAAGAATGTCTTAAGAAACTCAATCCCGAGGATGTGCATCCGGTTGTCAAACAATCATGGGATCAGCTCTATGCGTTGCCCGAGGCGGCGTATCTGGCGTTGACGGTGCCACGATTCATGTTGCGTTGGCCGTACGGCAAGAAGAGTGAACCGATCGATTCTTTTGAGTTCGAGGAGTTCACTCCTCGCAGCGGTGTCAGCGGAATGTTGTGGGGAAACAGCTCGTTTTTGTCGGGCCTTCTCATTGGGCTGACGTATCAGTCCCAAGGTCTCAAGGACATGAAGCTCGGATCGATTTTGGGCGTCGATGACATTCCGTTCTATTACTACACCGATCAGCACGGCGACCAGATTGCACTGCCCTGCACCGATCGCCTGCTCTCGGATCGGCTTGCCGCGCACGTGAATTCGCAGAACTTCATCCCGGTGCTATCGATCAAGGGCCGAAACGAGGTGAGAGTAGGTGGATTCCGATCGTTGGCGGGAGCCGAGTTAGCTGGGCCGTGGGCACCGATCGAAATCGCGGCCGGAAGCCAGATCCCTGCCTTGCCGACAACACAACCCACGCCGGCTAGTCAGCCAGCAGAACCAGTCTCGGACGACGACTCAGTTGACGATGACTTAGATGCGCTGTTGGCGGACCTCGATACCACAACGGATGACGCTCCCGCCGCAGAGCCCACATCGGACACGGCAGATCCAGCAGCCACGGAACCGTCAACCGAAAGCGACGCTGACGACGACTTAGATGCATTACTCGCCGAACTCGGCGGCGGTGACGAACCAGCCCCCGAATCCGACGACGCCATGGACCCCGAACTCGAAGCCCTACTGGGAGATCTCTGATCGATTCATTTGTGCAGGAGAATCAATAAATCGTTTCCGCGTTTCTCATCCGTTAATACTAGGTCTCTGCGCTCAGGACAGAGATGCGGTCGAGGACGTCGTGCGGCGGAATTTACGCGCGCGCTGGAAGATGCCAATCCCCAGTACCACGGCTAAAACTTGCCAATTGGTCTATGACCGGTTTGCGGTACCAGATCCATCCAAGGCTAGTATCTTGGTAGGTGGCCACTTCTGATTGAGAATTATCAATCTGCTGATAGCTAACTTTACTCTCAAGGTCGTATCGAAGAAGCCCACGGCCAACAAGTGTGCGGTTTGGGTTACAAAAGTGATCCCGAACATTACGAATCATACGACGCCAAGAGATTCAAGAACCAGCCACTTTATTGGACTGGTAGGCGAACTAAGCAGGTAGGCAGGATTAATTCTAAAATCCCATGAGCCATTCGGACGTTAGCATGGACTGCTAAATCTCTGGACCGCTGAATCGTTGCAAAGACGTGGACATACAAGGCCGCGCCAGCATTGCTTCCATTCCAAGTCGCGATAGCGACGGCAGGCGAAAGCCCCGGACGCGAGTCCGGGGGCGACGTCGCCTGCACACATCTCAAGTCGCGGAGCGATGACAGATGCCGCTCCCGGTGGGTCAGTCGTGCGCACGCCCTGGTTTTGCGTCGTCGCGTTGCGACTTGCTTCGCTTTGTTTTCCCTAACCACGGAGACTCACGTCCGTGGCTATGACGTGTCGTCACGATCGTGACTAACCATTCGCGCAAATCGCGAAAGGGATAGCGACATGTCTTGCCTATAACGAATTTTTGGCAGTCTTGTGATTGCCTTGGTTGAACGTAGGAACTGTGATTAGCATCAAATGACAGATATACCGAAAGACTCCAGCCTACCTGCTAAACGCCGCAATTTGAAAGCTTTCTGGACGCGCGCGTTCTCGCTGTGGATCCGAAACCGACGATTGACGACGTCTTGGCGAAACCAGCGGCAGTTCCGTTTCTGTGTAAGCTTATGGCAGCGTTCCGTTCAGAAGAGACCCTCGACTTTTATCTTGCTTCCGATCCTGTTCCAACCGGAGCGGCGGCGACGCTTTATGGAAAGCATATTGCCTCGACGGCAGATGCGCAGATCAACATTGATGCGTCGATTCGTAGTGCCTTTGAGCGCGTCTACCAGCAACCGTCGGACGCACGAGATTGGGCACAAGCCGATTGGGTCAGGGCACACACTGAATGTCATAAGCTGGTCATGCAACAATACAACGCATCGATTTCTAAATTCCCCGAACTGGTTTCGCGAATTCGCTTGGCTCTAAGGTAGCCGCCAACAAGGCAACAGCCTGCGAAATGATTGTTGCATCCCGTGGCTGACCCGAGTCTCGCATGGTTGCTATCCGCTCTGCGCAACCAGGTTCAAGATCTCGCGTCGTTCCCCCATTACGAGCGTGTCAAAGTCTGCTTGGTTTGCTTCGCGCATCGTTACCAAAGAATCCCATTCGTAGTCGGTGGAGCGTTGGGTGCGCAGATCATTGATCGCGTTCCCTAAAACGGTCGACGCGTCCGCCGCCAGCGTTCCCAACGGGTCTGATTCAGAGGGTTCGGAAAAAGCCTCCCCGACCAGTACATTGCTCTCCAAGGCCAGCACCGCTTCGTCGCTTGCACTCATTTCATCGTACGCAGCCCGCCCCCGATTAACGGCAAGCATCAAGAAGTCGTCCATCCTGGTTCGTAGCTCTCTCAAAAGCGGCACAAATACCTGCATATCCACATTTTCCGGCTCCGTGCCACTGGCTAGAGACTGGATTAATCTGCTCTGAATCGTCGCGGCTTTAAGTGCATCCCGATCACCTTGGAAATCATAATTTGTCAACGCCGGACAGATCAGACGCAAAACGACGAATCCGCCTACGTATGCGATCGCCCGCCGTGGGGCATCGTCGTATTCGGCAAACCGTTTCATGGCTGCGTCGTACTGCAGCATGCAGGACTTGGCGATCGACGAGGGAACTGGCTGGGCGCAAATCTTTTCGACAAACTGCCGGAATAAGTTGATGTGGGTCTCGATGTTCGCATCCCGCGTTGCAAGCGCGTTCATATAAGCTTCCCGATCATCCATGGAAATGTCTTGGGGCAGCTTGATACTTAAATCGACGTCCTTCACAGAGACGACCATGTCTGCGATGCTACCCTGGCAGAACTCGATTCCGCCCGAGGACAGTGCGTAGGTAGTCAACAACTTTGAGCTAGCCGTTTTAGATCTCAAAGGTGACGTGCTGGAACTTGCGTTGGAAAATTCATCGGCAATCATAGCTCCCAACAACTGATCCATATACTCGTCGTCTTGTGCAAACTCATTGACAATCGTTTCGACGGTAATCATGACCTGCGGAAATTCTATTTGCGGCAGTAGCACGCCCAGAGCCTTGGGAGCCAATCCCGATTCAAGAACTGCTTGCCGCTGATAGTCATCGCAATGGGCGTAAAAATTTGCAAGGGCATTGAGATCTTCACGAGCGGGGTTTCCGATTTCGTCTTCTCCTGCGTCCGGGACGACATCGCCAATATCCTGAATCCAGTTGGCGGTGATAGCGTCCGAAATTCGGTGTACGGTTTCAATAACCTGAGCGTCCTCCAACTCCTGCAAACTTGCCCCTCGCAGCTCCTCAACTCTGGCGGCTATTCGATCTGCCTGCTGGTTGGCCGATTCCAATACCCTCGCCAAGGCGTCCATCTTGAATTGAGTAATTTCGATGTAGAGCTCGAGTTGTGCGGATCGATCTGCGAGCTGGTCTCGATCAATTAATTGGAGTTCCTCCGAGAATGCTCGCAACGCAAATTCGAGATTGCGGAGAACGGGGCTTAGTTCTGGCAGGGTTTCAATACCAATGGGAAATCGCTTTTGTTTGATTTCATTCTCAATCCGAGGAAGCAGTGCGGCAACCGGTTCCAAGACTGAAGTCCGAAAAAGCTCATCCTCGGGCCCCAGCCGGTCATCAAAATCATGTAGGAGATTTCGTCTCTCGTCCTCCAATTCCTCCATCGCGATCTGGCAATGGTTGGTAACTCGAGGCCGTCCTGCGAACTCCGACATTTCGCTTCGGGCCGTGTCCAGTTGACGATCGCGTTCTGCGCGGCTTTCGAGAATCTCCTGTTCCAACGCGTACAGTTGCTCGAGGCCTATTTTCAACGTGACATCATAGACAACCTTATCGCCGCTCATTTACTCTCTCCTGACAATCGGTTTCGACTGTGCCCGACACAACAGCTCAGTCACTCGTGGTCATTAAATTCGATCATGGTTTCGAGCGTGTGGCAACGTTTGGCCAACCTCAATATTTCGTCTTCTAACGGGGAATTCTCAATCGCTGGGCCACCCGCGGTGTTTAACTCTGTCGTGAGTTCTTGAATTCGTGGTAGCAATTGATTCAGTTCTACCAGCGCTAATTCTCCCAAGGTCTCCGATGTCGCACCCTCAATCTCAGCGAATGCATTTATTGCCCGCTGCTTACGATCTTCAATATTTCTTGCGTAGCCTGCGAACAGAATGGAATCGTGGTTGTAACGCCTCAACGCATCACCTCCCGCTTCCCTGAATTGTTCAATACCATCCTCTACCGCTAACATTCGGCGCCAGGCTCTCTCCAACGCAGCCCTTCGTTCGTCCACTGGATGTTCGGCGTTCTCGCCTAGCGTTAGCTCACTAAAAATGGGGCGATAGGCCTCCTTGATTTCACTGGAGATCACTTCGATCGTCGTGTCCAGCAACCGGATCTGCTGCAGATAGGGATCTTCCTGGGGTGGCAGCCAATCCTGCTGACCCGTTAGATCAATACGAACTAGGTCGAGTAGTGGATCCCGATGAGTTTCAAGCATGGCTTCATGGTCCATGTGGTCGCCACCGGTGCTCGTACCCGTTACTTGGTGGCCAGCTTCGACAAGCTTGTCGCGCATCGACTCGCCTCGTTTGGCGAACTCCCCTTTTTCATCCTCATTGCCTTCGGTTGCAACGACTTTGCGCGTTGCGGGATTGCTGAGCTCCAGCAACGCTTTCTTGCCACTCATCCGGCCCAGTCCGCGTTTCGCTAGTGCCGCTCCGCCCAGACGCCCCAATATCGTGCTGTGCCCAATGACACCATCATTAGCGCTTGGCATAGGGCGATCTTGAACTTGTCCACGAAAACAGATGCCGTTGGACTCGTACTGAGCCTCTAGCTGCGCCGCGACCGTCGCGCCCATCGAAAAGCCATGCAGAATGATGTTCTCGGGATCGTAGCCTAACCCAACCAGATACTCCAACATGGCTTGGCCATCCTGGTTGACAGTTAGCTCCCCCACGTCATTCGCATCGGAACCACCGAAGCCTCCGTAATTGACGGACAACACATTGGCTCCGTTACCAGCGTAAAACGAGGCCACGTCGAAACCTTGGTCCTCGGCTGAACCATGACTGCCCGTGAGAAGAAGAACGGCGGGACGCGTCGTATCAACTTGGAAGTCATTGCCTCGGAGGTTGTGTCCAGCAACAGAAAAGAAATTGCCACGTAACTCGCGACCATTCGCGCTAATCGTAACCGGCGCAGCTCGACCGTCCTGATACAACTCTTTCAATGCATCCTTTCTTTCCTTCTCTATGGTTGCCCGATCACCAGCGTCACCAAACAACTGATTAGCAAGGCCTTTGCCAATACCGGATGTTGGCGCCGCTTTTCCAGGCATTTCGACTTCAGGCAGTACTTCTCGTGGATCCCTTACGCGATGATCGTCTAACGGTGAATCATTGGTCGTTGGAATGTCCGCAGCATCGAAATCTGTAATGCGTTGGTCGAGGGCAGCCAACACAGCTACCGTGAACTCTTGATTGCCACCATCCGCCATTGTGAAACCTTTCTATCGATGCGTCGGAACGACTTATTTATGGTATTGACGCTAACGCGAAAGCGCGTCTTTCAGTTTTTCCAAAGCGGGTGAGAGTGTTCTTTTGATTCCGACCTTAACGCCCAGTGGGTTGTGATCGCACAATCGCACCAACGCGTCTGCGCTCAATAGCTCTTGATATTGCGTGATCTTATGGAGCGCTTCTCCTCGGAGACGTTCTTGATCAGCCGGAGCTGCGTTGTCGAAGTCGGTCAAAGCGTTCCGAAGTCCAAGCCGGAAGTTGTCGGTAATCTCATCCCGGCACAAACGAGCGACACGCTGTAAATCGATGTTGCCTGATGCGTGCATCGCTTTCTCCAGTGCCACCAATTGCTCGGCAACTTCGCCTTTTGCGCGTTCCCAAATGACGCGACCGCCCACGGCCACGGCACGCAGCGGATCGACGGGACGTACCTTCTCAACAAGCTCTTCATCGGTCAACTTGCGTTGACTTGGCATCGCTAGCGAGTCAAAGAAATCTTCTCCGTCGTTTGCAAGCAGGTCCATCAACAAGGATTCTGCCATTCCTAAAGAGGGCTCGTGCACATCAGTCGCGGCGGTTTCCACGTCCGCCCGGGAGGCGGACAGACGCTTGAGCAAGCCAGCTAATTCGGCCATTCTTGTTTTTGCGATTTCAAATTGCTGAGCTTTGATATCATTTACGATTTCCACCATCCTGTTTCGAAGCTCGGACGCTTGGTCTGGCAGCGACGCACCCACCTTTTCCACGACAGGCTTTAGCTTTTTCAGCGACTCGGCTAGCTTACTGCCTAAATCCGGGACAGCATTGGCCGGCGCCGCGCCAGCCACAATGCTTTGAATCCGCTTTCCGAACTCGACCATCCCGGTCCGTGCAGAATCATATTGCTGAGCTTTAATCTGCCCCACGAGTTGAGCCATTGTTGCCGTGAGGTCAGCAGCTTGATCCGGCGCCGCCGAGACGGCATTTTGCATCGCAGGCTTCAATTTCTTCAACCCAACCGCCAATTTCTTTGCCAGGTCCTGATCGTCGGCTACAGGAGGCGGCTGGGCCGCCTCATCGTCATGTGATGGTTCCGATTCCTGCTCTCCATCGTCAACGGCTTCTGAACCAGGTGGTGGCGGCGCGACGGGGACATCCGTTTCGGCGTCGGGATTGGGAACGGCGGCTACGTCCGTGATGATGTGATAACTCGGTTTAAACGCAAGTCCATTGCCCATGAGGAATTCGCGCAATTTCGCCTTTTTGGTCGGTGGCTTTTCCTCCCAAGAATCGACCTTCATGGCCGCAGCGACTTCCCCATTGCCGGGCAATTGAAAGAAGAGCTTCTGTCCGGATCCTGTGACCACGCCGTAGGCAACGTCGCCTTTGAAGCCATCCTTCTTGGCCTTCATAATTTTGGGACCGAAGGGCCCTTTCTTGAATACGACCAAGGTTTTGATGGAAGCCCCCTTGTTGATCAGAAAGAACTTCCGCGCTTTTCCTTTCTTGACCTGCCCCTCAATCATCTCGATCGTTTCTTCGCTGATCGGTGGCAGTTCAGTTTTGGCCATGATGGATCGATCTTTCTAGTCGGTCACAAGGAAGCTGTCATCGATGCGAGACACGCTGCTGAATTGCGAACCAGCGGTGTTCTGATCGATATCATAGCATAATGGAAATACGATTTGGTCTTAGAGCATTTTCCTTTGTGATGTAGGTCGATTCAAACTTCGGCGATAAACTGCGTACTTCTGACTCAGGGAGGTGCACAGATGAGAGCGTTGAGTATGGATTTGCGAGACCGGATCTTGGCTGCCGTTCTAGATGGCAATGAGAGCATGCCGAAAATAGCTGCTTGATTTTCGGTCAGTCATAAGATAGCGCAAATGCTGAAGTACCCATGGCGTGACCTGGGAACGCTTGAGCCCCCAACTCACAAAGTGGGGCGAAAACGCCTGTTGAGTGACGAACAGTGCAAGCGACGCGATCAGCTTGTACGCGAGGATCCCAGTCTCACACTCAAGCAACTTCGTTCGACAATGCGAGTTGGCTGCTGTCCGAAGACGATTTGGATGGAACTGCATCGTTAGGGACATACGCATAAAAAAGTCGCTGCATGCCAGCGAGCAAGAGCGAAGTGACGTCAAAGAACGAAGGATAAGCTGGAAACACCAGCAGCGCAGGTTGGATATCAACAAGCTGATATTTCTAGAAGAAACGGGTGCCAGGACGAGCATGACGCGTCGACATGGCTGGGGCCCAAGTGTTGAGTGAGTCACTGACCTAGTTCCGCACGGACACTGGAAGACAACAACGTTGATTCACGCAATTGATTGTTACGGCAGTCGCGTATCTATGATCACTAACAGCCCAGCCAATGCACAGATCTTTGAAGCCTATGTCGATTGGTTGTTGGCTCACACACTGCGTCCTGGCTACATTCTGATCATGGACAACTTATCGAGTTACAAGAACGCTTCCGTGCTGGAAAAGATCCATGCGACTGGGGCGGAAGTCCGATTCCTAACGCCGTATTCACCGGACCTAAATCCGATTGAACAAGTTTTCTCGAAGTTCAAAGCTCATCTACGTCGCCTAGACGTTCGAACCGAAGGCAACCTTCACAACGCGATTGGAAAAGCCATCAAATCTGTGACGCCGACGGATTGTCTGAGCTACTTTCGCAACACACGCTATGTCGCGCAATAAAAAACAAAATGCTCTAGTCATCCTCGCCAACGCCACTCGCGACGGGGTCGCGAGCCACTTCCGCTTGCAAATTCTCAATCAGCCGGCCGAGTGGTGCCAATTTCTCTCGAAGGCTCTCTGCGGTACTGGACACTGATGGCACTTCACTGACGAGTTTCCGCTTTCCAATTTTTTCGAGAGCTTCATTGGCTTCGTCGTAGATTTGTTGCAGATCGTCCAGTTCGTCCGTGTGGTTGCATCCCTCCACTGCACTGATATGGAGATTTAGCAGTCCGAGCGAGTCTTTTACGAGTGCCTGAGCCGATGCCTCTTCGGTCTCTCTTGCAAGTCGCATCAGTTCTTCATCTCCAAATCCGGTAAGCCGTTCGCGTTCGACAGCCATGTCCAGTGAGGACAGCGACATTTCAATATTCATTTCCTCAGAATCGATATGGGCTCCATACAACTCGAGCACGGCTTCCATGTTTATGTCCGGAGTCCCGTCTTCCAACACCGGTTTGAAGCCTGCTAGAGCCTTTTTGGCGTTCCCGTATGCCTTGGTGAGTCTCACTGCTTTGACGTGCATGGCATTGACTTGTTCTGCAGTTAAGTGTCGCCTGTGATCGCGAGTCAACTCATAGAGCTCATTCGCCTCGCGACTGAACGCTGAGCCGAGAGACCAAGCGTCGTAAAGTGCGCCGGAGACTTTGTTCGGGTCCTGTCTCACCATTCCATTTTCGAGTGCCGTGGAGTAAAGGTTGAGCCAAGTCTCAAGGACAAGTGAGCCGATACTTACGTTTTTCGACCACGTTAATTGCGTCGTCTCCTCGACTTCATAGTGTTTCTTCACTTGTAGGTGTCGCTCGTACCGAATTTCGAGAAAACTGACCAAGATTCGGACTGAATCATCCGCTTTGTCGTCCGGTGCGCGGAGGTCTCCTTCGGTCAAACCGATTTGGGCGCAAACCTCCTTGGCGACAACATCTTTGGCGACCATCGCCCCCCAAGCAATCGTGTATTTGGCCAACGTCGGGTTTAGTTTGCGGGCGATCAACGCCGCTTTGCGATTCTCCGGATTCTCAAAAGCCATTTGTGTAATCCGCCATGCTTTTTCAACTTTTGCGGCGTCTATTTGCGCGCAGATAAGATCCATGGCGCTTTCGGCAACACCTTCAATGGCCTCGACGAGCTTTCCAATCGCGAGACCAAAGGTAGGTTCGGCTTGAGCGATCTGAGCACCCATTTTCACCGTGAGCATGATCGATTTTACGACGTCCCGCGGGTAGAGCCGTTCCTGCTCTTTCACGAAGGAAATGACCGACGTGAAGTAGGGGCTTGCGGCATTCTCGGCGTACTCTGAAGACTGCCGCCATGTGACGAGTTCTTGATGGGTCTCCACGGCCAACTTGATCTGGAGAGCGAGGTCGAGCGCCGTTCCTGCCGCGGCGGCGGCACCCCAGAACCGAGCCGCTCCCGCTGCACCGGTTTTCACCACTCCCGAAACCAACGACATGATTGCCCGCTGTTTTTGAATCTTGGCGATGAGTTGCCCGATCCGCTCGAGTGCTTCTCTTGAGGGCTCGTCCTGCAGCGATTCGAGGGCATCGAGGTAGTCGTCTTCCTCGTATTCGATCGCATCTCTCATCGCGATATCTTCCTGTAATTTGGATGTTTTGGTACTCACCTGGGGCCCATCCAGGATCGATTCGAGAGCCTTGACGACGGCATCGGCACTGCCCGTTTGACTAGCCAGCGTAGAACTGTCCGACGAGCTCCACGTCGACGCGAGATCGCCTCGGTAGGTTTTCCATTCATCATCCAGAGCCGTCCCGGTGAGACCCCGACCTTCGATGCTTTTCATGAATGTCTTGTACTCGTCGGTTGATTGATACGAGGGGTTTTTGCTGGGGTCGAGAGTGTCTTTCTTCGCCTTGATGACCTCGGCACTCATGGCCGAAGTCACGGCCAATGTTACCTCTCTCGCCACGGCGGCTCCGTACGAGATGGCAAACCGTTTGAGCGCTGACGTGTCCCCTTTTCTCGCCTTTTTCACCGCTCCGATCAGATCCTTCTCGATGGCTTTTCCAACCACCACCAGCCCCGATTTGATACCGGCGGTAATTTGCGTCGCGGTATGAGCGTCATCGCCACTCTTGCTAACGTTATCAATACTTACCGCGATGGCGATTGCATCTCCCAGCTGGGCTAGCAATCGGCTGGCCAACTCTCCATCTGAATTGGAGGTGCGAAAGGTCTTCACCAATGCTGGCACCTGCGCGGCTGCTTTGAAACCGAGGGCAATGTACTTGCCAGCATCTCCTCCTACTCCCTTGCCAATCGCTTGCCCCAGACCATCGATAATTCCTTTCGACGCATCCTCGGCGTTCTTCTTGGATATCTCGACCACTGCCGTGGTTGTCGCTTTGAGAGAAATGTCGACGATCGTGATGATCGTTCCGATGTTTTTTGCCGTGTCGTGGAACGCCGGATCGCTCGTTTCCTTCACGCCCAAGGATGCAATCGCGACGCTACCCAATCCGCTTAGAATTGTTTGCACCTGCGTCGCGGTGTTCTGCCACTCCGGTTCGTCTTCGATTTCTGCCAGGTCTTCAAGATAGAGCCGATTGCTCTTATCAATCATCTCCTGAGCGCGACTGAACTTCGCATTGATCTGGTCCTCCGGAAACAATCCACGACGAATGAACGGACCATAGGTAGCATCGGCTGCGTCCAGGTTATCGAACAAGTGACGCTCTTCACGCTCGATGCCACCGTTTTTGAGAACTGACCAAGGCAAGGTCCGCGTGGTCAGTTCTGTTGTCGTTGTGGCAAAGTCGTGGACGATCACGCCAAACTGCACCAAGTGTGTATCCATCGACGTCTTCAGGCGATCGTACCCGTGCCCGTAGACCTCATCGGGAATCGAGCCCATGAGGGAAACCTTGACGGATTCGGAATCGATATTGCTGACCGTCAGTTCGAGAGCGGCAATCTCTTCAAGTACTCCGACGTGCTTTTCCAGACGTCGCTCAACTTCCGCTCTGGCTGCCAGGCGTGCCGTTGCGATTTCGCGTCGCTCGACTGCATTGCGAGCCTTTAGTTCGTCGTAGATCGAAAGCGTATTCCAAACTTCGGGTGGCGTGGCATTCCCGAGGAACCGCGCGATCCAGGCACGATCTTCCGTTTCGAGTGGCATCAGTTCAGTCCCTGGCAAGAGTTATCGTGTGACGGCCATCAGGAACACACGTTCGAGATTGGTCATGGTTCGGTAGAGGGCAGCCGGCGCGGTGAAGCCTGGCGGATCGAGCGGGCATGCTGCCAGCTCCCGGAAGCGAGATTCCATTTTCAGAACATCCCGGTATGTCTTGATCCGTGAGAGCGCTTTCTCGCGCGCCTCCAATCGATTCTTTGGGGATGCGCTGCTGTCCTGAACGATCCGAACCGCGTGATCAAAGGCTCCGGAATCGAATCGTCCACTCAAGCCGAGTACCTCACTTCTCAATGGATCGGCGCAAGCAACATCTCTTAATTCCGCGTTCCTAGCCAGGTCAGCGGCGATGGAAGTGATTTGGTTTTCGTAGTCGCTTACCGCCTTGCGCCACACGGCTAGCGTCGGGGTGAGCATCCTCAAATCGATTGCAGGATCGGCGCCAATTCCCTCGCGGACTTTTAGTCGCTGTTCCACCATTTCGATTTGCGTTTTCGCCGTCTCCAGGTCATCACCCTCCAGCGTCGTCTTGATCGCCTTGAGCTGTTTCTCTAGCTCGGGGTCTTTGGCAAGCGGCTGCGACGTGTAGCGTTCCTTCAAGCGGCTCAAATGAGCTTGGAGTTTCGATTTCTCCTCAGCACTGCGCTCTTCCTTGAGGCGCGCCTCGCTTTCAAGATTTTGGATTTCTTGCAGCTTCTCAGCTCGATCTTCCCCGCTTGTCCCGGCACGCTCGATGATTCCCAAAACTTCGGTCTTCAAGTCCGGGAGCTTCTTAAGTGCTTCGAACGGTTCTGTCGCCGATTGCGTGTTCCGCTGATGGTACTTTGCTTTTAAGGCGGCATATAACTTGGGAAAATCGTCCTTAAATGCGTATTGATCTCGCAGGACATGGATGTTCGTCAAAATCTCGGTCAAGAGCGCGTCACAGCCCTCCTTGGATCGGATGAGGTTGTTTTCTTTCATCAACATCGCGTTGAAGCGATCGCATAGTGCCGAGTAGGTGTGTTCAGTCGCCGAGGAGGAGCCTTCGCTCCGTACTCTCGATTTTAAATCGTTTAAAGCGGTGGTCAGTTCCCCTCCTTCCTCCGTTAGAAAGGTTTTGAAACGGAAGGATACTTTTCGGAGCAGTTGTTCGATCCGCGTGCTCAGGTTTTTCAACGCCTGGCTGGACTGAGAAGAACTGTCCAGATCAGCGGCGACCAGAGACAGAATGTAGGCCACCCGTTGTTCGTAGAAGTTGCGTAGACCGGACCTGCGGGCGTCCGGCGCGGATCGGCGAAACTCGGTTAGTATCGGACGGTAGGAGTCCGCACCGCTTTTTTTGCCGAGTTTCTCGTCCAGCGCTGTCAGCTGACGCTCCGCGTTATCGAGCGTCACCAGGAAGTTCCGCAGCCAATCCGCGAGCCGTTGACGCTGTACTTCTAATGCCCTGGCCACGTCATCTGCGGTCGCTTTTGCCCAAACCGTCGCGGTCTGGTAGTCGTCCACCGATTTTCGGCCCAGAGCTTTGTCTAGCGCGTCACGGATGTCGACTAACACTCCGCGGTGGGTCTTGGTCGATACGCCGTAACTCTCAATTTCGTCGCAATCTCGCAGAGCCGCTTGATAGTGTTCTTCACCCCCTTCGGCGATAAAGTTTAAACGCTCTTGGTTCAGAGCAGGTCCCGTTTGAGTCGCTCGGTCCTTAATCGTGAGAATTTGAGCAACAAAGCTGCTACTGTCCAATTCGTCACTAGCTAACGCCGAATTTGCTACCTGATTCCAGGAATCGACGACTTGGTCGATTTCATCGTCAAGTTCGGCCGGGAGAGCAGGCTGCCAACTGAGTAGCGGTGGTCGTTCTCCTTCTCCGACCTTCCGGACTTCTTCTGCGAGAAATCGACGTAGTTCTTCCACCTGAGCGTGTGCACCGCGCGCCGCATCGGTGACCAGCTGAGTTTGTGCGGTCCGCGTCTCCGCAAGTGCTCCGGTCGCCCAGGTTACGGAGTTTTCACGGTTTTGTCCGAGCGCAATCGCGAGTCGGGCGAGTTCGCTACTGGCCTCTTCCAGACCGCCAGGCGGCCAACTGACGTCGAGTGCCCTGGCCCGGGACTCTAATTTGGCAGCTTCGGCCTGGAACGTTTCGCCCTCCAGTTCGGTTTGTTGTGCAACGGCCTCAGCAACCGCGGCTTTGATTTCGGTGCTGTTTCTGCCCCATTCCTCCAGATCAGTTGACAACGTTGCATTGAGCGACCTCACTACTTCCGCACGACCATCGATCCGTTGGAGTGTTTCGCGGTAGCGATGAGCCGCGTACAATGCCTCCGCTTGAACCCGAGTAATGCGGAAGACATCGAGCTGTCGCTGGACTTCGGCGGGATAGCCCTCGCGATCCGAAGCCGCCGTATCGAGCGTCTCGCTAAATTCCTCTAACGCTCTCTTGGCCTCCGACCATTTCGAGGCTCGATTCAGTCTCTCGTAGTCGGCTTCAACCGTAGCGAGCTGTTCACACGCTTCGTTTGCATTGATATTATCCTTCAGCAAATTCTTTAGAACGGTGTCCGCAGCACCTGTTAGCTCGATGACTTCGGAAGGTTCCAAGAAAGAGGATTCACCTTTCGTAAACGTTTCGACCAGTCGATGGTGCATCGCCGCAGGGCTTTTACCATAGGTTCCCGCAGGCGTGTCGAGTTTCTCTTTTTGAGTACCCCAACTTTCAGCCAGCCGATTGAGTACGAGTTCGACATTGTCGATCCTGGCGGAGATGGCACTCAGATCGGCATCCGGGACGGCGAGATCGGACACCGCTATTTCAAGCTTTTTACTTTCGGCCGCTCTCGCTTCGAAGAGGTCACTGGCAGTGAACAATTCCGCGGGCGAAAAGTCCTCGGTGATGCGAGTGTTCAGCGAATTGATTTTGACCGACAGTGCGTCTTTGCGGATTCCACGTTCCCTTCTACGCTCTAAAAGGGCATTGCCTAGCGATTTGATCTGCGCTTCCAACACATTCGCGGCAGCCTTCACCTCGTTTTTGGTAAATGTTTTGGCAAGACGGCCGGTTGCTTCTTTTACCTCTCTTGCCTTCGCTAATTGTCTTTCTGCGTCGGTCGTTGATACTCCATGACGTTGAGCTTCCAACACCAAACCGCTCAGGTCGACAAACGCCTGTTCTAAGCGTGTTCGGAAGGTGCTTTCGCTGAGAGTCGCGGTGAAGTTTAGCAGTAACTGAACCTCTTCGACCTTGACGGACGGTTTTGCTAGACCAGTCGACATTTTTACTCCGAAAACTAACTGAGTGCGGTGACAAGAGAAGTAAGAGCGTCGCGGAGCGGCGGTACCACGCCCGCAGAAACAATCTCATTGGATTCCAAGACTTCGAGACGCTCGTCCTGGTCGATAATTTTCAAGACGGATGCAGCTTCATCGCGACACGCTTTTGCGGTGCTGTCCCGGCTAGCATCGTCCGAGCTCTCGTATGCCTTTACCAACTTCAAGAGCCGATCTTCGTCTGGGATTAGCGAATCCAACTCTTTGAGGTTCTTTCCAATCTCATCGAGATCCGCAAGCTCGTCGTCGGCCATGATGGCGTTGGCAAACCGGCTGATCCCGGAACGGGCGGCGGTCCAGCCACTCACGATTGTCGCCCTGAGAGCCACGGGGGCTCGGGCGTTTCGTTGACGTTCCTCTTCCAGGACTTCTGGGGACACTTCCGGTTCTGCCGTGGTGGATTCGGTAGATGGTGGTGGGGTCGACTCGACCGGCGCCGAACCGGCCGCTTTGAGCACACCATCGATGGCCGTTGTCAGTCGGTCGAGTGCTTTCAAGGCGTTTGCGAAATTGTTAGCTTGAGCCTGGTCATTTGCGTAGCCCCACACCGCACCCAACTTGGTCGCCTTTTCACGATCAGCCTTTTGGGCTGCGAGAAGTCGGGGTTCTAAAGACTTAATGCGCTGAGCAAAATTGGCTGAAAGATCGCCTGATTCTGTGGACGAAGTCGCAGCTTGCTGTGCCACCAATGATTTGAGCTGTTTGGCAAAGTCGGTGATGTTTTGCTTGGCTTCGTCAAAGCGTTTGTCTTTGATCTCGTTAGCGATTTGCATTAGCGTCGCATGCAGTTCCCCTTTTTTGGTTGGGTCAGCATTCACCACTTTGTCGACCAGCGGTTTGACCTGTTTCAGTGCCGCGGCAAGCTTCTTTGCCAAAGCCGCGGATGCATCGGTCTTGGCGGCAGAATCGCCCCCGCCCGGCTTAAGGAAATCTTCGGCTTGATCGAGGAGAAGGTTTGCCTGCTCAAAGTCCTTCTTGCGGGCGAAGACGCCTGCCTCGCTGGCCTTGAGGTTGGCGTTCTCTCCAGCCGGTGTTCCGGCTGCGGATTTGATTCGCGGTAAAAAGGCGACTAGACGCTGTTTGAAGACCGCGGCAGCATCTTGGCTCGTTGATGTGGGCGGTGGCGGAGGAGGCGGCGGAACTGTTCCGGGCGGCGGTGGAGGCGGCGGGGACGCGGTCCCCGGTGGTGGAGGAGGTGGTGGCGCGTTTGCTGAGGAAGGTGGAGGCGGCGGTGGAGGAGGAGGAGGAGGGACGGTGCCGTCATCCTCGCTAGCCACTGCCGATCCCGGCGGTGGTGGTGGAGCGGGGATGTCCGATTCGCTCTCGGGATCCGGTGCGTCGCTGACCTTCGTAATCATGTTGAACTCGGGTTTGAAACTCAAACCACAGCCGTTCAAGAACTCACGTAGTTTCGCCTTTTTGGTGGGAGGCTTTTCTTCCCACGATTCAACCTTCATCGCCGCTGCGACTTCACCGGTCGCTGGCAACTGAAAGAACAGGTTCTTGCCCGAGCCCGTTATGACGCCATAGCAGACGTCGCCTTTAAAGCCATCCTTCTTGGCCTTCATGATCTTGGGACCAAAAGGTCCATTCTTGAACACGACCAACGTCTTGATGCTGGCGCCTTTGTAGATCAGAAAGAACTTGCGAGCCTTCCCCTTTTTCACCTGACTCTCGATCATCTCGATCGTTTCTTCACTGATCGCCGGAAGATCTTCTTTGGCCATAACATGCCTCGTGCTGGATCGCAACTGCGGAAGTTCAGACCGATGCTACTCAAAACGCGATCGGCAAAGGTCGATCATTCAAGTGTACCATACCGCGTCAGGCAAAAACCACTTGTGCTGTGTGCTTTCGGAAAGAGAAACGGTTGACAAAACAATGCTTGAACCGTGCGACGCCGAGCAACCTGCCATGCCCTGTTGTGTGTCATCGCCGCCCTACTCCTTGAGAAAGGCTTCTCCCAAATATGTTAAGGCCTCACCGATCGGATTGTCGGTGACATTCTTGTCAGCGGGGCCGCCCGCAATTTGCCACGAGCGCTCGCTCAGTTGGTCATCGATTACTAGCAGCCGGTGTCCACCGCGAAAGCGACCGGCTTCGGATCCCGTGGCGAACGTAGCTTGCGTGTATAGATGTAGAAAGAAGGCTGCGAGACACCTTCGGCGGCAGAGAACTGAGTAACCGTCATCTGTGCTTGCTCAAATCATTGCAGACGCTCTGTCCAAAGCTTCGCGGTTTCGGCTCGGGGCATGGGCTACTCCATTGGGAAGGAAAGTAAACCCAATATCAGCAACCGGTTGCCTAACCGAGCGAACCGGCGATCTGAATTCAAAAACTGGCTGTCACTTCCCTGAGCTGTACCTATTCGTCGTCTACTTTGCTCGTTACCGGCTCCGGAATTGTTTCGGATTCTACCTCAGATTCGCCGGAGACATCGGATTCTTCGTTCGCGATCGGACGGTTTGTCAGAATGGTGAATTGTCGATCGAATTCATTAATCGCTTCACCCAGTGACGGAAAATTAGAAACGCAATCAAGCACCTTAATTTCATCAACCGCACTGCGAAATGCGGTGAGGCACTCATTGCGTTGCTCCGCCGTGAGCGAAGACTCACTCGCGAATGCAATGAGTTCTTGTGTTAGGGAAACGACATCACGCTCTTTCTCAATTGGGAAATTCGCATTGGTTATCGAAATCATATCCAGTCGCGTGTGATGATCTGCTGCCATCTTGATGAAGTTATCGGCAACGCTCGACATCTGCTCATGTGTATTCGCTGATCCCCCGCCCTCCGCGGACTTCGGTTGGTAAGCTGACAATTGGGTGCGGAGTACACGGGCATGATTCACTGCCGCTTCAAGTTGACTCGTGTCGGCGTTTCCCACTTTTGATTGAATTTCAAGATCATCGAGATGTGCTAAATCAGATTGCACTAACTTCAATGCTGCAATCACTCTTTCGTCGCCCGATGATTCTAAAACAGGAACGGCTTCTCGGCGGGCCCGCGCCGTTACGACACACCAATCTTTTAGCGTCAACTCGAGGTGTCGAGGAACCCAGTCGGGTTGAATCTTGTCCGGGTCTTTGAACACGATATCTTCGTGCAAAACCGTTTCCAAATACTTTCGCACCTTCGATTCAGATCCACTCACAGCCAATGTGTTCTCGTTAAGTCCAAGTGATTCCAGGACCATTCGAGCAACCGGGTCTGGCGGACTGCGTTCCATTCCCGCCCAAGCGACCGAGTGCATTCCCAAGGTTGCATTCAACCTCAATGCCTGAAGACCTTTCGCGCGGTCCGACGGATTCTGAATAGCTTCTTTTGTTGTCTGCCACCCCGACGCGAGTTTAACTTCGGTGTAGATTTGCTCGCTGAATTTGAGCGACTCCTGGGCGGCAGTATTGACAGCTCCCAAGACCTTGCCAACGGCCATGGTCAGAGGTTCCGGCACTGATCCTAATACCGTCGCAGCGATCTCAACGGTTTGCAATGCGATTTCAATGCCACGGAATGTTTGTTGGTCGGTTTTGTTATTTAAAAAGCCTTGTATTGGGCTGCTCAACGCGCTAACCGCTGTCCGCGATCGCTGAAGATTCAGCTTGAATTTTTCGATCAAAATCTTTCGTTCCGCCGCTTCTTTAATCTTGATCGCAAGGTCCATGATGAGCTTTGCCGCTTTCAACGGCCCGACAATCTGACCAGCAACCACATCGGTCAATTTCTCGGATCCCCAGGCCGCGATCCCGACGGTACTACCCCCGGCACCACTAATGGCTCCGCCCACTTTATTGACCAACGCAATGTTTTTTCGGTCTTTTTCAATCTTCTCAATCAGCCGTTCGACACTTCGCTGTTCCGCCATCGAAATACCATCGCTATCCATGAGAACCAACATGTTCTCAAATTCTCGCATTTCTTCGTCGGACTCATCGAGCGCTAACATGACTTCTTCCTCGTCGAAGACAGGAAGGTCAAGACCATTGACGAGCTGTTCAAAATCCCGGTCGATGGCAGCGGTAACCGCACCATCGACCGCAGTGATCAAACCTTGCACATTTGCTTCATTCGCCTCCGTTTCCAAAGTCGGGCTGACGGCGGCTGATCGTCGGTAAGAATCGCCAATTCGGGATCCAACTTGGCTAAACGCGTCCTGATGTTCCGGCGCAAGCTTCAGTCCCTTCAATGTGGGTTCAAAGCCACCGGCTAGTAGACCCACAATACCCGTTGAATCAAAGTCAGGCGCCGTGACTCCGTCGAGAGTATCGAGGTTAATTTGTTTTGCGTACTGACCGTCTACCGCAACGCCCAACTTGCCATTCACATTTGCACATGCGGCAGAGAGAGCGCTATCAATGTCAAGCACGGTCGAGCGGAGTAATTCGCGGGCCCGACGTTCGTGATGTGCAGCGGCAAGGCTATTCGCCAATTCTGTGGCCGTTGAAGCATCTTCCGTGATGCCCAAGACATTCACAATTCCGTCCTTAATAAGCTTGATCCCTTCAGTGGTATAGAAGAAACCATCGGAATCTAATTTGGTATCCGCCTGTTTGATGATCCAATCTTTGAGGGGCTCAAGCTTCTCCGCAGTCGCTTGAGGCAAGATGTTCAGGGCATCTGTGAGAAGGTTCGCCCGAGTTGCTGACGCGAGTGCCGCTCTTGCGTCATCAGGATCAATCGATACAGGTTTGAGTCCATGTATTTGCTCCCATGCTTCCAACTGCGCTGGCGTCATCGTGATGGTGGTCCCAGCAAGTGGGTTATTTGCTGTGACGTTGCTGGCGACGTAGGTGAAACTACCGTCTGGTTGTTTCTGGCGGGTGACGCCCTGCAATAACTCGCTTTCCGCTTTTCCTCCCGCGATGATCTCGTTCCGTTGATCTTGACTTAGAAAGCTCTCAGGATCCAAAAACTTCTTTTGCTGTTCAACGAGTTTGGAGTCCTTAAAGCTTGGACCATCGGCCGCTTTGCCAACTGTTTTCTTCGCTCCAGCGATTGCGATCACCGTCGTCACGCCTTGTGCAGCGATCCCCAATTTCCTCTGCGTGTCCTCACTCACTTTCGATGCGATCGCATTCTTGACCGTTGTACTGAGTCCACTCAACCGGTCGAGTTTTCCCCCTCCGCCGTGCAGCTTGAACGAAGCGTCCGCACCGGTCATTGCCGTATCGCGACGCTCATCCTCCAAAGTCTCAGCATAGCTTTTGAAGGTTTCATTGAGCAGTCTTTGAACCTCACTGTATTTGTTGATTACAAAATTCTCTGGCAAGACGCCTTCGCGAACCAAAGGAGTGTAGACCTCATCCATTACTTCCTGAATGGATCGCAGCACCGGTTGTCCATTCGCGTCCTTTTTCGCCAAGGCCTTCCGAGTGATTTCAAGCAGCGACGCCATTGCATTCTGTGCACGGGTGAAATCTTCTTGCGTCATGGCGTACCCTTTTCGAGTCGCACCAAACGTGTCCACCGCATATTCAGAACCACGCTCATCGAAAGAACTCTGCTTTTCGACTAAGCGATTACCTTTCTTTTCAAACACATTGAAGCTGAAACCTTCACGCAACTCCGCCTTCTTGTCTGGCGTTAGCTCACTTCGCATGACATCAACGACGCCTTGTTTTGCTTCTTGTCGACTCTTAAACGCGGCCGATAATTCAGCGGACTCGGTGATCGCATCAACAAAGGTGACAGTCTTTTCAATGTCCATCGAAAACTCTTAGCATTTTTTAAGAAGGGTGCGGCGGTCGTTCGACAACATGACTCATCCGTTCAAGTAGTAGGTGCAGTCGGTTGGGCCGTTGGCGTCAATACGTACTTGCATTTTCAATTCTTTCGGCGGAAGGCACGTCGGAGCATGCCCGCTACGTTAATGTCACGTTCTATGCAATGAGCGATTCGATTTCCACTCGCTTCAGCGCGGCGCGGAGTGACCCGGTCGCTCCGGTCACTCGTTTCTGCTCGTAGGGATTGCTCGCATCGACCAGCTTTTTGAATACAGGATTCAGCAGGATTTCCTCTCGATACCGACGCATGATCAACAACGCGTCTTCTCTGGCAGCAAGCTTACGGCGGCGCAGTTCTAGCTTTGCGGCTCCTTCGAGCCCTTCGGGATTCTGGATGAGTATTTCAAAAGTTGCGTTGAAGGCAGAGGCATCAAACGAGTTTTCCAAGTTGCCAATGACTTCCTTTGCGGATCGAAGTTTCTCAACAAACCCCACGGAATCAACGGAATCGGGCAAGTCAACGCCTCCGGCATCAACGTCTTTCGCGTCCGACTCCATCAAGCTAGTGATGGCCGCGATCACCGTATCAAATGCACGTGACTGCTTTTCCCAGTTCGCCTTCACTTTGACGAGATTGCCCGACACGTTGACGTTCGTGCTGGAGGTCATCGACGCCAGACGCATCGCGTTGCGTTTGATTTGCTCAAGCATGTCCTGGGCTTGCGAAAACGCTTCACGAGCTTTGTCGAGGTCGGGGGCCTTGTCGGCTCCTCGTTTCTTAACCAAATTCGTTTCAAGCATTTTCAGATAGTTCTTGACCGAAGACTCAGCCGACTTGGCGATCGTTTCCATACCTTCGATCTGCCCCAGATCACCGTCACCCTTGTTTTCCTCTAGGCGTTTCGCCTCAGGAATCAGAATCTCGACGCAGTATCGATGCTGAGCGACGAACTGTTCCGCAGCCTCTTTTACCTTTGCAATGTTGGACTTGCAGACGTCGTTTTTCGCGTCGATCTTTGAGGTTGCATCATCGCCGGTTAAATCCATCTTCTCGCGGAATAGTCTTTGCAGAATCTTGTTGGCTTCAGGTAGACCTTTCTCGGTGCTGGACAATGCCTTCGCTTCGTCTATCCTGGCGTCAAAATAGGCGTTTAATTCCTTGGCGGGGTGCAAAATGTTTCTGTCTGCAAGTTTTCTCAACTCCTTCCACTCGGTTTGAAAGACGTCAACGCGACTCTCAAACAATTCAATCTTTTCCTTCTGACTCTTCGCTAATTGAACGGCCTCGACAATGGGTACCTCCATTTTTCGAATGATCTGAATTCCTTCACCCGGTTCGCAGCGACGAGTCTCAGCGATCGCCTCCTTCAGGTCGCGAGACAAACGTAAATAGGTGTCAGGCAAATAGGTGCTGACAACTCGCTTGTTTCCGGCCCCCAGTTCATTGACAAGCGTTTTGACTAACTTGTCGATCATGTCGAACGTCGCACCACTGCGCTCGCCTGTTGAATTTGAGGCAGGCGCGACATCGAGGAGTCGTGTTGCACAGTCCATCCGCATTTGGTTAGCAAGCTCAATTAACGCCGGATCGCCCGACCTTGCCAGGTCCTCGATATCGCGAGCCTGCATTTCAAATTCGTTGCGGACAGATTGATATCGCGAGGGAATCTCCATGTAACGCAGCCCGTCTTGAAATGCTTCCGAAGCCTCCAACGCTCGTTTGGCCATCGCATCGGTTCGTCGACGCAGCGGAGCAAGCCGCAACTCGATCAGCTTGTGTAACGCGACGAGCCTTGATTCATAGTCCTCCGCATCCGCACCCGCCTCAATGATGCTGTTCAACTCATCTTCGAAGTCCTTGGTTGACTCAGACAAAACACCTAGCTCTTCAATCAGCTTCGCAATCATTCCGGGCAGTTTCGACACCGCAATATTTGATTGCGATTCCTTGATCTCACCAACTAAAACCTCCAGCTTAGCGGGCGTCTGCAACACGTCGTTAATCGCGTCCTGCACTCGCTGCATCGATGCGACTGATTGATCTTTTAAGGTCGCGATCGCTTCCGCGTCGGTCAATCGGTCGTATTGGTTGTTGAATTTCGACCAGGCAGTTTCCAGTAACAAATGAAATCGCGTGTCGTTCGGATCGGGAACCTCAGCCAAGTGAGTGCGCAAATCCAACAAGAGGTTCGACGTGGCACTGTATTGATTTCTTACTTCTGACCAACAGGTGTCCGAGACTTTGCGAAGTTCTTCGAAATCCTCACCTGAAGGAAGTTCAGCAGCTTGCTCGATCAGGGCTTTGAAACGCTCCTCCAAGCCTGCGGACTCATATTCCGAAATCGCATCTGTATAGCCGCTTGCATTTCGACACTGGGCTCTTAATCCAAAAAGCAAATTTTGAAGAGTGGCTTTTTCCGATGCCACTTGAGGGAAGGCTGCAATCGCACGCAGTTGGCCGAGTTGATTCGTTAGCTTCGCTTTGAATTCCTCTGACTCCCACCCTTCTTCGCTAAACCGTAGCCTCAGATCCACCAGTTCCTCTTGGAGGCTCGTTAGACGTTCGGCCGCGTCCTCGATCTGAGGCGCATTGAGCAGTTCCATCGCAGCATTGAATCGCTCTGAGAAACGGTTGATGTCTTCTTCGACATCCTTGAAACTATTGGCATCAAATCGGGCGACACGAGTGCGATAAATTGAAAGTTCTTGCAGAAGGGTAGATCGACCCGACTCAATTGTCTGAACAATCTTATCGGCATCCGCTTTGACCCGCATGAGTGCCTGAGTACGCGTGTCGATGGTGACATCGAGACGCTTTAATTCCTCAATCGCTGATGCCACTGCCGTTTCGTCCACTTTCCCTTTGACGAGAGCCTCGATTTGCCTCCCAAAGACTGCGATCTCGTCCGCGCTGCCCAGTCCGTTCAGATCCTCAAGGGTCTCACGAACTTCCGCTGCCTCTTCTTCCAGCGCGTCTGTTGGAAGTGCTCGCTCCCGAATCTTCGCCGCCTGCCTTCCTTCGGTAAGCCACCGACTGTAACCCTCTAACTGGTTTGCCGCATCGCTGTATTGACCCGATGCACCCAATCGACGTGCTTGGGAAATGAGACGAGAAAGGTTTGCCAGCGGCGTCGCTGCTTCCGGAATCGATCTCAGCTCCACCTCGGCTAGCTGGGCGTCCCGCATCAGCGCTTCGTAACGGATGCTCGATGATCCGGCTAATATGCTACCGATCCGATTCAATTTCTCGATTTCATCTCGAATGCTTTCCGGCGTTTCTGCTGTATAGGTCGTTGATGCGACGATCTCTTTGACTCGCACTGCCGATTGCTCCACCATACGCGTCGCGTAGTCAATGTCACCAGCATCCGCTTTGTTCTGTGATTTCGAAATCAAACTCTCCGCAGACTTTTTCGCTTTCGAAAAGTTCTGAAGCGACTTCTTGACGAGCTCTTTCTTTTGGTTGTCGCGTTGGCTCTCGGCTTGTTTCTTTTCACGCGAACTCGAGGCCAAAGCAATTTTCAGTTCAGAGTCGAGAATCGTCAGCGAATCAGAAATCCGGGAAACTTTATGATCTCTCGTTCCGTCGACAACTTCGGAGATCTCGGTCGAGAGCTGGGAATAAGTCCTCATCAGGATCGGGTAGATCTGCGCGGTAGGTTCTACGCTTTCATCCTGCTCCTTTTGTTGAAGTCGCTTCAACGCCGCCACGACTCGTTCGTCGCACTTCTTGAGTTTATTGAGCTTTTTGTTTTGAAACCGCTTGATCTTGTCCTTCAAGATGTCGCGAATTTCTTCACACCAAATCCGGCAGTCGTCAGGGCTCGGCATTTGAAAATCTTTATTACTTTGGGCTGAAAGATGCTGACGGCACAACAGGTTGTGCCTGCTACTTTAATTTTCAGGCGGACAGGCTCACCTTTAAGTCCCTCAACGCGGCGATCAATGAGTCTTGAACGCCAAGTGAGACACCCAACTTCGTCGCTGACTGCTCAAGATGCTGAATCAACCTGTCCTTGGGGACTTCTTTGAGGTATCGGTCGACCAGCTCTAATGCCGTCTCAAGGGAGCTTACGTCCTGGCTGGTGGCACGGCTGGTTGCCAGAATCGCCTCGTTTAACTCATCGCAAAAATCGTCGATCGCTTCTTGGATCGCGTTGACGAGACCATCCGGATCCTCCCCGGGAACCATTTCCGCGACGACCGGTCGGATATCCTCAATCGAAACGTAAACCGCCCTCATCGTTTCTTGCCATCGACTCTGCACAAACTTCTGACGTTCACGCACCACGTTTTCAGGAATGACGTCTTTCGCTGCATCGAGGGCGACACGCGACGAAAACTTCGCGATTAGATCGGAAGCCTTGTTCAACAATTCGAATGCTTTGGCATAGTCACCCTTCGTGGCTTCGGCAGCCGCCCCATCGATTACTTTTTGAATCTTCTCGGCTGTCGCAGAGTCATTTTTCGCTAACTTGCGCAAATCGCCTGGGACCGTCGTCAACAAGCCTTCATACATCTCTCGAAAGGCGTCACTCACATCATCGGATGTTTCTGGGGTTTGATCTGAAACATCGGGCGACTCTTCCGAATCGCTTGTTGTGGCGTCAGGAGACGAAGGCTTCTTTCCGTCGAGTATTTCTTCGGCTTGATCCAACAAGTCATGTGCAGTGTCGAAGTCTTTCTTTCTCGCGAAAACGCCCGACTCGCTTGCTTTCAACTTGGCGTCCAACCCGAGTTCAGAACCAGCGGCGTCCTTGATCCTGGGCAATATCGACTGAAAACGCTCTTTGTAGGCCGACATGGGGTCATCGCCAGTCTCCTTCTCTTCCGTCTTGGGGACACGGCTTTCATCGTCCTCAGCGACGGCAGAGCCTGGAGGCGGTGGTGGTACTGGGATGTCGGATTCGCTCTCGGGATCCGGAGCATCGCTGATCTTCGTGATCATGTTGAACTCGGGTTTGAAACTCAAACCGCAGCCGTTCAAGAACTCACGTAGTTTTGCCTTTTTAGTCGGTGGTTTTTCTTCCCACGATTCAACCTTCATCGCCGCTGCGACTTCACCGTTAGCGGGCAATTGAAAGAACAGGTTTTTACCTGAGCCTGTCACGACGCCGTAGCAAACGTCGCCTTTAAACCCGTCCTTCTTGGCCTTCATGATCTTGGGGCCGAAGGGGCCTTTCTTGAACACAACCAACGTCTTGATGCTGGCACCTTTGTAGATCAGAAAGAACTTACGCGCCTTGCCCTTTTTAACCTGACTCTCGATCATCTCGATCGTGTCTTCACTGATTGGCGGAAGATCTTCTTTGGCCATGATATGCCTCGTGCTGGATCGCAACTGCGGAAGTGTAGGCCGACGCTACTAAATAAGCGCTCGGCGAAAGTTAATCATTCAAGTGTGCTATATCGGGTCAGGCAAAAACCACTTGTGTTGTGTGCTTTCGGAAAGGGAAACGGTTGAAAAATAGTGCTTGAACCGTGCGACATCGAGCAACCAGTCCGGCCCTGTTGTGTGTCATCGCCGCCCTACTCGTTGAGAAAGGCTTCTCCTAAATATGTTAAGGCCTCACGGATCGGGTTGTCGGTGACATTCTTATCAACGGGGCCGCCCGCAATTTGCCACGAACGCTCGCTCAGTTGGTCATCGATTACTACCATCCGGTGTCCACCGCGAAAGCGACCGGCTTCGTTTGCGGCCTGAGCAGCAGGTATCAGCTCTTCCAATAGCGTGGTAGCTTCGTTAACGCGAGGGATTGCCGCGTCGTTGTCTTGGTAGGCGCCGCCGAATGCGAAACGCGTGTAAACCGCAAGTGTTTTTAGTTTCAAACGATAGCACAGCCAGAGTGAGTTTATTCCATGGCCCGTTATACCGAATGCCAACCCGCTCTCGCCTCCAGGCTGCATCGCGCTCTCTAAAAACGCTGTAACGTTATCCAGTGACATCTCATCGGTACCCCAATACCAGTCCGCAAACTCATCGAGGGTCTCAACGAATTCCTTCGGAATAGGCGGTAGTCGCAACCCGGCGTCACGGTATTCCAAGTACGCTTCTTCGATCACCGTCATGGCTTCTGCGGAGTTTTCATCAAACGTTTCGGATTGGTTGGTTGTCATCTTCTCTCACATTAAACGAAGAACTTAGCGAAGTCGCGTTGAAAAAGGCTTTGTACGTCACGAAAGAATGTAATCTTTTCGTCATCGAATTCCTTGTACCCGCGACTGAGGAACTCGGTCACGGTTTGCCCCTTGTCGCTCCGCCATGTCGACCAATCATTGACCACACGGCCAGTTTCTTGCAATTGATTGATGTGTTCCTTGAGCTTGATCAGCCGATGCTGGGTTGCTTGAAGCTCTTCTTCACTTAAGAGGTCGCTCAGCTGCGGCAGAAGGTCAGTCGCATAGTCCATGTCTTGGATCTCCCTTGCGATTTTTTCGCCGATCAATGGGGGCATGAATCCGATCCCGTTGATCTTGCCGGGCTTAGTCTTATAGGGAGGCGTCTCATCGCCAAGCACCTCAATGTTCTTGCCAAAAGCAAAATCACAGTCGATGCCGGTGATTGTAACTTGATCTCCCTCGCAGTTAACCAAATAGTTCTCTCCATGCCGATCCGGCTGTCCCGTCAGGATATCGCATACTTGGAGATCCATTAGCTGCTCCTGTAGGCTCGCCAAAGCTTTTTCGCTAAGCTCACCGTCCCATGGCTTTTTGCCAAACCTATACGCCCAGGCCGTTTTACCAGGCGCTTTGTCCATCAATAGTCCAACTTTACCTCGCGCTACCGCAAACCGGCTCTTCGGTATGACAGTTGTATCCAATAATTCTGAAACCAGTCCGCAAGCAATATTGCGATTGCCTCCGCGGTAGTCATTCACAACATCAATGCCGACGGCGCCTGCCGGATCTGGTTTCTTGCCTAACGAGACTTCCTCCTGCTTGAATACATAGTCGGTGCCTTCGTAGTTGATAAGCTGCACCTCATTCACATTGCCTTTCCCGAGGAACTTCGGTTCGCCGACCATTGTGTCGTCGTTAAATCGAAGGAAATCACAATGGGCAATGTTGACTCCTTTCAATTGCGATGGCGTGATCCCAGCCTTTCGGGCGAGATCAAGCTTTTTACCTTGCAGCCCTTCGGGCCAATCCAGCCCGATCCATGTCGGAAGTTGCTTGCGCACGTCGTCGACTTGCTGCAGCAAATTAGTGACGGCACCGTGTTTCTTTCCCTTCTTATAACGCTCCAGGTACTCGGCTGCAGCTTTCTCAATCTTATCAAGCTTTCCGTTCACGAACTGTTCGAAGTCCACACGCGCGTCCTCGCCATCTCTGTCTTTGTCAGGAGCATTTTCCAGCAGCATGTGTACCTGACTCAACGCCGAACAAATACTTTTGTAAGTCACATCTCTTTTGAAGATGCCGACATCCCCTTTGGGGGCTCGGCCCATCGCTTCCTGGAATCCTTGAATCGTAAAGAGGCACTGCTCCGGAAGTACTGGAATTCCAGGGATAATGAGCCGAATATCGTCGACAATGTTTTTCTTTGGCTTCTTCTTCGCCCCAGAAACCTTGTCCAGTTTTCCCTTACCGTTTCCCATGGCACGATTTTCCTCGAATCAAATGGCCGAACGGATTATGTTTTCGACATACTCGATGCCTTCGCTAAGCGTCTCACGGACCGCGAGGGGAACGCCTAAACTGGCGTTTGCGAATTGCTCAAGTTGCTCCAGTCGACGGGAGGATTGCAATGCATCACGGTAAGCCGCAGCCGCATCGATCACCTCGTTAGGCTCCTTATTGCCGGACAGTGCGACAGCCAGTCGCCGGCCCTCGGGAGGTAACATGTTTGGTATCTCGGCTGACGCGGCTGAGACGAATCGGAAGCGGGGGTCCGATTTCACAGCTTCACTGGCGAGTAGCGTTTTGCGGAATACCTCTAGATCCGAGGCGACCTTCGCTTGTGTCATGCGCCATCGGCTTAGGGCTTCAGCCGTAGGTGTTTGGTTCGCGTTGGTCGAGTCGCCTTCGACGGAATCGGGAACAGCCAAGATTTGATTGATCGCCTTTTCCAGCCGAACCAATGCCTTCAATGAGTTGTCGAAGTTTCCCGCGGCGGCTTGTTCCTTGGCATAGTCCCACGCCGCACTCAATTTGGTGGCTCCTTCACGATCAGCCCGCTGGGCTTCGAAAAGACGAGATTCAAGCTCGTCGCGGAGAGTCGTGAACTCGGTAATCCAATCTGCACCTTCCCGTTGTGTTCCTTGTAATTGCTGTGTCGACAGTAATTTCAGAAACGACGCGAAGTCAGTAATGCTTTGTTTGGCTTGATCAAACTGCTTAGCTTTGATTTCCCCGGCAATCCGCGCCATTGCGTCAAACAGCTCGCTCCGGCGGTTTTGGTCCGAATCGATAATTCGGTCCGCCAGTGGCTTTAGCTTTTTAAGTGTTTCTGCTAACTTCGTTGCGCGGGCAAAATCATCATCTCCGCCATCGATACCACGCGTGCGTTTTAATAACTGTTCCGCTTCATCCAATAAGACGTTTGCGCGGTTAGTCTCTTGTTTGCGCGCAAACACTCCTGCTTCGCTTACCTTCTGTTTTGCGTTGTCTCCGGCGTCTGTGCCTGCGGCAGCTTTGATTCGCGGTAGCAATGCAGCAAGCCGCTGCTTGAAATCCGCTGTGGGGTTTTGGCCGGCAGAGTTTTGTGAAGCGGTAGCGCTCTCAGGCTGCGACTGGAGGGGGAGTGCATCGTCTCCGTCCTCATCTGCCACTGCCGATCCCGGCGGTGGTGGTGGAGCGGGGATATCCGATTCGCTCTCGGGATCCGGTGCGTCGCTGACCTTCGTGATCATGTTGAACTCGGGTTTGAAACTCAAACCGCAGCCGTTCAAGAACTCACGTAGTTTTGCCTTTTTAGTCGGTGGTTTTTCTTCCCACGATTCAACCTTCATCGCCGCTGCGACTTCACCGTTAGCAGGCAATTGAAAGAACAGGTTTTTACCTGAGCCTGTCACGACGCCATAGCAAACGTCGCCTTTAAACCCGTCCTTCTTGGCCTTCATGATCTTGGGGCCGAAGGGTCCCTTCTTGAACACGACCAACGTTTTGATGCTGGCGCCCTTGTAGATCAGAAAGAACTTGCGAGCCTTCCCCTTTTTAACCTGACTCTCGATCATCTCGATCGTGTCTTCACTGATCGGTGGCTCTTCAGTTTTTGCCATGTCTGAAATCCAAGAGTGAGTGGTTACCGACTTCGTTCGATTGGGATTGGCCGAGCGGTGAGGGATTGTCGCTCAGCATTTTTCGCTACCGTCATCAGGTTAAAAACGAAAATTCGTGAGCGGTAACGCAGGAAAATGAGCAAAGGGTGTGTGACCGTTGCGTCGCGTTTGATTGCCGGGCAGCGCATGCAAACGCTCACCGCGCTGCGTGGTTAGGCAACTGAAGAAGTAACAAATTGCGGCGAGTACTACGGGCCGATCATAATGGTGGGAGCACCGCTCACGATCTTTCCACCGTGTTGGCACGAATCACCCAGTCTCGCCGCTGGTTTGCCGCCTAGAAGTACAGACCCCGAACCCGCAACGACGGTATCGGGAGGGCCAACACAGACTGCCATCGATCCGACCGTCGCGGCGGGCAAGCCGCCGAGTAGGACATTCGGGGCGCCAGGGACCACGATTGGTCCGCCGACGTGGGGAACGGGCCCCGGTTCGATCTTCGGACACACATGCATGTCCGTGATTCGGGCAGCTGGCATTGGCGACGGCATCGGTGGGGACTCCTCAAGTCAGCAGTGATGGAGACGACTCAATATCAAGTTATCACGGATCGTTGACGAGGTGGGCTTCGACGTGGCAGTTTTTGAGATTCGTGGCAGGCGAATCTCTAGCAAGTCCAAACCTCATTTGATTCCATCAGGCCTGACGCGGAACCTAGCTGGACAGCGCCACTTTCTGGCGGACGTATTGGAATTTTCGACGTTCACGTAGCGGAACCTCGCCTAGGCTCCGGAAGCGGGTAACGCCCGCTATTCTCGGTCTCGGGAGACGTTGATTTAATTACTGCGGGAATTCAATCGTAGCGGAACGCCGCGAGCCGTCCGGTGACTCGGGACCGGACGGCTTGCGCCGTTCCGCCAAAAAAGAACACCAAAACAATCAATGTCCCGAGAGACCGAGCTACGTGATAGGTGGCGCTGTCCAGTTAGAAATGACGGTTTAGTGAAAACTGAACCTCGGTGTCGAATGCTCGGCGGGTGCCATCGAATAGCGGAGCAACCGCTGCGACGCGGAACGTGGTGCTGCGGCGGATTTCAAAGTGCAGGCCGGCGGTCAGGTTGAACAGCTCGATCTCTCCCGGTGTCCCTAGTGTGAAATCGGCGATCGTGATCGGAAGCGGGTCTTCAAAACTGACCGTTTCGACGTCGCTGATGGAGCGGGTGTAGTGCAGTTCCAAAAGGGATGCGAATCCGGTCAGGAAACGCGATCGTTCGTTGCGGTACAACCACGCGCCAACGGACCCGTCGAGGTGCAGAAGCGTCGGTGGAGCGACATCGCCGGCATCGTAAGTTGTTCCACTCACCGTTGCAGTCACGTCATCGTCGTCGATCGGGAAGTCGATCTGGATGAAACCTTGTCCAAAGAACGTGTCGCCAAACGTTCGGGATCCTGCCAGGAACGGCGACAGGTGAAACGTCTCGTGATCCAAAACGTACGATCCGAGAGACGTCGAGAAGCGGGTTTCATCACCGACCGGAATCATCGAACCGACTCCGCACGAGACGGCGCAATTGTGAGACTCATAAAGCAACGATTTCAACGTCAATCCGACCCCGTCAAACTCGGCATTGGACGGTGCGATCGGACTATCCGTCGTCAAATCGCCGGTCGTCAGAAAGGGAAGCCGCAATTCGAGCGAGGCCCATTTGTTGAAGAAGGTTTTCTCAATCCCGAGCGTGGATCGGTCCACGTTGCCTTCGGCGTAGACTTCGCCAGCCGAGATGATGTCCTGATGCGTTTGCACCGCGTTGTGGTAGTGATTTTGGATGAAAAAGATGCGGTCCTGTGGCACCGGCGAGTTGTTCTCGGCGACTTTCGCAAGTCCGGGGACGGGAAAGGTCGTCTTCCCATCCACGCCGAAGGAGCTGTCGTCGATGTAGGCTTTTCCAATGATCAGCATGTCGCCGTACATCTTTGGCATTCGCGCCAATCGCGAGCGTCGGTCGCTGGTGCGATTGGGATTGGTCGATGGCGGGTTAGGTTGGTTTCTTGACGCGGTGTTCAAATCGAGAGTGCTCGTCGAATCGTCCATGAACGACAGCGGTGCCGGCGATGGGGGAGCTTGTGCGAAAGCCAATCCTGGTAACAGGCAAGCAAAAATCGCGAGGAAGGCATGCGTTGCACGAGGCATGACGGGACACCACTAGAAGTGAAATGAGATCGTTGGTTCTCAATTTCTAACGGTATGTGCCTGCCCAATCATGAGTCCAAAGCGTGCCCATCCCCGACCGTCGGGAACATCGTCGCCGAGAAGCCGTCAAGATTCGGATAACCTGACCAAGCGCGAGGGCCCGATGGTTACTGGCCCGAGGGCGCAATTCGAGCGTTCTCTTCCGGCGAATTTTCCTGAATCAACTCTTCGATATAGGTGAGGTCTTCAGGATATCGGGCGTCGTCGGGGGCAAAAGCCGCTAGGTTCGAGACGATGGTTTTGGCTCGATCCAGGGACTGGATCGCCACTGCGCCCGTTTGCTGTTCACCGAGCGAGATGTGGATATTGGCAAGTGCGTATTGGTATTCAGGCACACCAGGGATGCGGAAAAGCAGTTTCTCAAACGTGTGCACGGCCTCTTGATAGATTGGCTCGGCGGTCTCAAAGCCGGCTGCTTCCAATTCGATATTCGCTAGCAATTGCTTGACAACACCAAGGCTATATCGATCGTCGAGGTCGTCGGGATTTGATTTCAGTAGCTCCTCAAAATTCGCAGATGCCGAGGCGAGCCGTTTTCGAGCAGCCTGAATATCACGCTGGGTCAACTCGATCAGTGCGAGGTTGTAGTCACCCTTGGCCAGATCACGCGTGACCCTTTTCTTGGAGTCGTCGTTCGCTTTTTCCTTCGCTCGGATTTCCTGCGCTCGGCTAATGAAGTCGATCGCTTCGGTATAATTTTCTTGTTGTCCGAGCGCCAGTCCGAGGTTCATCAGCCCGTTCGCGTAGGTGCGTTGGTACTCAACATTGTCGGGGACTTCGTCTGCCAGCTGCTTGCGGATGTTCATCGATTCCTTGAACAAATTCAGTGCCCGGTCGGTTCGGCCCTGTTTGTCATTGGCGCGGCCCAATGCGTTGAGCGTGTTGGCGAGTTCTGCCATCAGTTCGTGATCGTCCGGGGCGCGTTTCAAAAGTTTGCGTTGGGCAGTTTCGGCGGTCCGGTATAGCGGCTCGGCTCCGGCGGGCGATTCGACATCTTCGACGATTCGACCGACGTAGTAGTTTGTCAGCCCGATTTCACGTTCGAGACTTCCGCGACCTTCCTCGGCCAGGAAGCCGCGGTAATAGGTCAGCGCTTGTTCCAGCAGATCGGTCCGCAAATTCTCCATTCCGGGCTTCTTCAGCAACGTGTCTTCGCTGACAGTGGTGAAGAATTGATTGACGGTGCTGTGTGCTTGCTTGCGATGCCGTTCTGCGGTTTGGTAGGCTTTCGTCAACATCGCGACGCTTCCGATCAGGACCGCGAAGACGACGCAGCCCGCGACGGCGGCGGATCCGACGAATGATCGGTGCCGCCGCATCCAGCGTCTCGTCCGAGCGATCAGCGGTTCACCGTATGCGTTGACGGGCTGATCGGCCAACCAGTTTGAGATGTCATCGGCCATCGAAATGGCGGACGCGTAGCGTTTGGCGGGATCCGCTGCCATGGCTTTCAAGCAGATCGCCTCGAGTGGTTTGGGCACGGCCGGTGCGACTTGTCGGGGTTTAAGAAATCGCCCCGCTCGCACAGCGTCCAACACTTCGCCAAGATCGCTGCCGGTGAACGCCGGTTTCCCGGTGAGCAGTTTGTAAAGCGTCGCGCCCAAGGAATAGATGTCGCTGCGTGAATTGACAAGATCGTGGCGTCCGATCGACTGTTCGGGGCTCATGAATTGGGGAGTCCCACATGCTTGTCCCAGTTGCGATTGTTCGAACCCGTTGTCGTTCTCGGAGGCGGCATTTGGGGCGGCATCGGGGGCGGACGCTTCGGCGTCATCGTTCGTTCCGATGATTTTGGCGAGTCCCCAGTCAACAACCAGCGTCTCTCCAAATTGCCCCAGCATGACATTGGCTGGCTTGATATCGCGATGCACAATTCCGCGGCTGTGGGCATATCCGATTGTCCGGCAGATGCTGATCATTTGCCCGAGCAGTTCCCGAAGCGTCAGTGCTGCGATAGCGTCTCCGTTCAACCCGCCCTCGGCGTGAAAGCTATCGATCACGGCTTCCATCGTGCTGCCCTCGATGAAACGCATGGCGTAATAGGGGCGGCCGTTGTCGTGGTTGCCGAGTGCGTAGATGGGAACAATCCCTGGGTGCTCAAGCGCCCCGGTCACCTCGGCTTCAAAAATGAAACGTGCGCGGCTATTCGCGTTCTCGGCGCAGTGATCAAGCATCTGCTTGAGGGCGACGTTACGCCTGAGATCGGTATCACGTGCGATGAAGACTTCACCGAGCGCACCTCGCGCGAAAGAACGTTGGATTTCGAAGCGGCCGCCGCTCAGGTCTCGGCTCGGCCGCGACGGGGCATCCCATGCGTTCGAGTTGGTGGGCAGCGTGCTGTCGATGGAGGCGTCGATCGTGCCGGAACCGTCCGCTGCAGCGTCTGCCGGAGACAGCGGGGAAACAACAGGTTGGTCCGAGCTGGGCTCGGGGGCAACATCGGTTTTTGGGATGGCAGTTGAAGCGTCGGGCTCCTGCGGCATCATCGACTCGATGACTCCGCATTCGTCGGCGCCCATCGCACCAATCTCGATCAAAACGCTGCTGAGCCGAACGTCGCCGCGATTTTCCCAGTCGTTGATGGCCGCAATCAACTGGTCTCCGTTGACAAAGAACATTCGCAGCGCGAGAAGTCCGAACTGAAGATCGTACTCATTGATGGTGTTCATCTTGGTAGTCACTTCTCCATTTTCGAATGCGTTCCGCTCACGAGGATTGTCCGACGCAATCAGTCACCATTGGATTCCGATTCCATCGACTCGCGAGCGGTCGATTCCTTGTCCATACGATTCAATTCGATAATCCAAAACACGCCTTCGAAAAATACCGGGATGAAGGCGAGGACCGTTCCGTTTTTCAGTAGCGTCTTGAGGTATTCCGGGTTTTGCCATACCTGAAGCAGAAAAAACTTTTGGTCGTCGGATTCGAAAATGGATCCTAACGCAAACACGATCAGCAGCGCGAACACGGCGGTCGGCATGAAGTCAGCATAGTCTTGCGCGTACGGATAGCGAACATACGCCATCACCCGGGCGGAAAACGGGATCGCGAGAGCGAGTGTTGGCAGAAAAAGCATTTTGCCCGGATCATCTAGTGGCAAATCCACCCCGGCACTCCATGACACAAAAAACAACGCTTCGCTGAATAGGATGAGGTAAACCCAGCTCATCACGTAAAGGAACGTAAACGAGAGCAACAGCGAGCTGATCCGTTCGGGGCAGCACTGCGCCGGCAGCGGCTGATCTTCGAAACGCAATAGTTTTGACGCGAACGTTCGAAAACGTCGCTGAGCCAGTTCTTCGACAACGAGGGTTTCGATGATTCGAAATGAATAAATGTTCGCCACGATCTGTGTGTACAACTTCGTGAATGAGAACACCACGACGATCCCGATCCCGACGGCGATGGTGACAAGCGTTCCCATGACGAAGTCGTCGCTGATCGTGTCGAGTATCTCAAAGAACGCTCGGACAATGCCTTGTTCCTTGATCAGCACGTTGTAGCAATACGTCCAGCCAAGGATCAAAGCAATTAACGTGAAGCGAAGATGCTTGATCCGGCGTTGAATCGGGCTTTCGTTCGGCGGTTCGATCGACTCTTGATCACTCATAGTAGTGCCGCCACGACGCCGGGGAATGCAAAGAGGAACGCGGAGAGGATCGGGGCAAACATCAGCAACCACATCCATTTGCTTCGGTCCCAGATGCTGTATCCCAGCAACGGTTGGACAGGAAACGAATAAACGAAGGCGTAGGTCAAGAACATCGCGCTGAGGAAAATCGAGAAATCATTATCGGTTTGAATGCCGATCCATCGCAGCGCCGCGAAGATGATCAACATGATCGACAAGGACAGTATCGCGGCATTCGCACAGCGTTTTCGTTTGCCTTGAAATTCAAAATCGGTGGTCATCGGCAAGAACGAACCCGAGATGGTGAAATAGCTTTGAATCAGCAATCCATCAAAACCGGTCGTGAAGATTGTTTTTGCCGAGAACAATTTGCCTGCCAGACGACAGATGACAGCGAAGCAGGCCAACGGAATCACTGCTCCGGCAAGCAGGACAGGTAGTGAAAGTCCTAATTCGGAATTTAGTGCATGGACGGACGCCGTGTCAGCAAACTTCAGGACTCCCCAAAATGAGAGAGCGGTTCCGATCACACCGATGGCGATCGCCATCATCGACACACTGGCCGATTGAGAATCCTCTTTCGGTTCGCCATCCATCATGTCTTTGGCGGCGCTGCCGGCGACCGAACGTAGGAACACGCGAAGCAGGCGAGTGGTTGCCGTGCGGGCAACCGTACGGGTCATCGTGCCGAAGGTGACCCGGATGACATTCCTGGCTCCCGCGCGAAACAGGCGTCGGGCGACTGCCCGCAGAATGACGCCCACGCCGACGGTTGCTTCCGCAGTGCCCTCAGCGAGTGTTGCTCCAGGGGCGGCGATGTAGATCGAAACCGCGACCAATGGGGCGAACATGAACAACGCGATCGAAAGCACGGAAGCGATGTTGAGGGTGCGATCGATGTGGGCGCTACTCATCTCGGCCCCGGCGTCGTTTCGTGAATGAGATCGAAGATGCGATCAATGATCGATAGGTCAAAAAGATCTCCTCGGTCAGAAATAGAGTATCGCATAACGAGATTTCAAGCGTTTGCTCATCGCAAAGTGGATATGCGGGAGTGATTGGATGAATTCTCATTGGCCGGTTTGGGGTTCGTCCCGCTAGTAAGCCAGTGCCGTGGTTCGCGACTGGATCGTTGGTCAACCCGATTGTGTCAACGAGCGATCGGAGCGGTCCGCACGCTTGCGGGTTAGGTTGGGAATGCCTCGTTCATTCGGAGGATTTGTTTCGTCAGTAGGTCGCCAGCGTCCAACCGGCTGATGTGCTGAAAGATTGCTGTCGTCCTGTTCACCACCACAGCATCCATTCGTGTCCGGCGATGTAAACGATCACGGCAAGTCCGATTAGGAACGCGAGCCATCCCAGACGGCTGAGCCACCCTATCCGACGATCTTCACTCCTGGCTCGGTCGGTCCATTCCAGCAATTCCTGTTCGTCGGTTAATTTGTCCATGACGCCGCGCACGAACGCCTGTTGGTCAGCGGTCGGGCCAGTCGCGGCAAAATAGCAACCGCTGAAAAGGAGTGGGTTGCTATCATTCGAGAAGGCGTCGATCAGCAACCGCTCCATTCGTGACTTCATGGAACAGCGGACGTTGCATAGCAGTTCGTAGAGGTTGGTGTTGCCCGGTTTAGACAGCGACTCTCGCTCCCGGAACAGTGTGTAAATCCAATCTTCGAATGCTCCAACGACGTGTGAGCTGAAGCTGCGCAGTTCGTCACGTGAGTTCTCGGTATCCGGCTCGAATTTCTTCCCGAAACGTTGCCAGACGGCGCGGTCGATGCCGACTCGGCGGATGAATTCTTGGAATCCGGCTTCTTTCTCCATGCCGGTCACCAAAGTGGAAACCGGGCATCGCAGCTGCATCTCACGGCTTACTGTTTCCAGGTCGGAGCTGATCGCCTTTCCAAACTCGCTGACTTCGTCGTCGCTCGCATTCATGATGCGGTTGGGCAACAGGACGACAACGCCATTAATTGGGCAGAGGGCTCCGCGAACGCTGCGAATCAAATTGGAGAGGTATCTTAATCGATCGAGGGCGGCGGCCGATTCGCCTGAGGAGAGTTTGCTTGCGGGCTGGATACTTTGACCGATGTCGTCGCGCTGGATGCTGTCGGCGAACGGGGCAGGCCCGTCTTGTCCGTCGAGGAGCAGCGTGCCTTGGCCCGCCTCGGGTGATGCTTTCACCGGATCGTTGGAGATCGCGGCCGCAGCGTGCGGTTGCCAATCGCTCGCCATAATAGTGCCCTCAACCGCAGATGCCGGCCCGCCGGATTGGCCAAAGGTGATGGCGTCAGAAGGCATGGCGGCGGCTTGAAGCGGTGACGCGACGCTGGCGGTTCGTGATGCGAGAGACGCAATCGAGCTGATCCAACCGACATCGGTTGCGAAGAGATAAACAGCCGACGGGGTCACGTACCAATGGAGCGATGCTGGTCCTGGCGGCACCGAGGCGGCACGGAATTCGAGTCGGGATGCTCCCATGATCGCGAGTTCTTGCTGGTCATTGCTGGAGCCGATCAGCAGGAATAGGGGAACAGAGTCGATATTCACGCCGACACTCTGCAGCGCCGCCATCCCGTGATTCCAGGCATAGTCGATATCGGGATGTTTGGCTTGGTCGCCTTCCAGCCAAAGTCGGATGATCCGATGGAGAACGATCGGAATCGTAAACACGAGGGTGATTTGCAGGCCGATCCGCCACCACGACATGGAATGTCGCCAAGGAACATTTTTGGGATCGAACAGGAACAGCGCCCAAACGACAGCGACCATCACAAATAGGAACACAAACATCAGGCACGACGCCCGCGTGGCGGTTCGTTGCGCCCGGTAAGACGGCGGGATGCCCGACGTTGTCGCGGTCGCGGGCGAAGTCGATTGCTGTGGCGAAGCCGCGCTGGGCGGCGCCCCGGCAGCTTGAGATCCCGGAGCGGGCGATGGGGCGGTTGCTCCTCCCGCCGCGGATGCCGCGCCGGCTGCATCGGGCGTGGCGCCGCCGTCGGGTGCTGCATCTCCGGCCGCCGCTTTGCCTTTACCCAACGGGTCTGTGACGAGTCCTTTGTACTGTTTTGCTTGCACCTCGATGTCGCCCGTGGTTTGGTCGAAAGCCCCCTTCTTGTGATAGAGCGCGTTCACGTAAGTATCCAGCCAGCCCATCCCTGGTAGCCAAGATATTTTGAGAACGATCGTTTCCAATGCTTTTAACATCAAATTGTGTTCCGCAATCGGAATCCTGTCGGTTCTAGAGGGCGTAGGTGAGAGCGGCCACGGAACACGAAATCGCCGCGAGCAGCCAAGGCCAGATAAGCTTTTCCCTGGGTAAGCGTGGTGGGGCTCCGCTGAGGTTCCGCCGAATCCCTTGCAGCATCGGCCGTCCCTGCCCAAGGCGGATCGCGAGGGCGGTCTGGTGCGACCAGGTATCGAGGTCTTCTGGTAACTCATAAGCCTGAATCGCTGGTCGAGCGAGTTCAGGGTCGTCGTAGAGGCCACGGAATCCCAGGATCACGCAAACATAAAAAACTTCCAATGCGTCGCGTTGCGACAGCGTCGATGCTTCTTGCGCTTTGACGAAGAAGGACTCGTAGCAGTTACGAGAGTTGAACAATTCCATTTCGAGGACATTGTTGCTCCACCACTCCTTGCCGTTCCATGGGGCTTCGACGAGCATTTCATCGATCCACGAAACGAGCCCGTATTTGGCGAACATCCACTCCGCATGGGCGCCGAGTCGAGCGTCCGCCTCGGCGATTAAAGCGGCGATGCGAACCCGCTCTTCTTTTGCCGAGGGTTCTTGCCCCGCTCCGATTCGCTCCAGGAGCCGAAGCATGTGCAAGAAAATCGGATCAACGGCCATTGAGAATTGTGGCGTCATGATTCACTGGGGACCGCAAACAAAGCGAATTCGAGCGGTACCTTGCGACCGAACGCGCTGACAACGATCTGTCGTTCCCCCTGTAATTTATCGGAGTTCATGATCAGAGAATCTTTCAATCGTATGGCCAGTGACTGCGTTTGTTGCACGTCACGCCATGCGGGGGCGCCGTCCTGCAGCACCTGATAGTAGACCCAATCTTGACGTGCCGGCAATGCCCGGATGGCACGACTGACCGGCTCGAGTTTGACGCCCTCGGCCCGGCGTTTAAACAGGATCTCGACCTGGCGACTGCTACCAAATTTCCAGTCGAGTTGCCCCGGCGAAAGCAGGTCGCGGCACTCCGACTCGGTCAGATCGCCCTTTGCGACGCCGACATACCACTGCCAATCGGAGTGAAACCAGCGAGGTTCCAGCGACACCTGCATGCCCATTCCGACGCCTTCGAAGTAACGTTGTTCGAACTGGTAGTCTTGGACGGAGTGGATGATCTTTTCAATTTCGATCTTCACCCATGTGAAGATTCGGACCAAATCTTCGTGGTCATAACGCGGGTATTCGCGAAGGCAGCGTTCGGGACGGAAGATCGCGAGCGATCCGAGGATTCGGCAAAGTTCGCTGTATGCCTGCAGCGGATGCACGCCTTCGGCAAATGCCAAAATCGATAGCAGTCCGTGTGCTTCGTTGAGTTTTTCCAGCATGCTGATGCGATCGGCATCACCGGGTTCTCGCGTGTCACGTCCGACACCTCGGTTGATAATCTGCTGGCTCAAGACGTCAATCTTCTGGCCAATAATGTCGTAGATGCCACGTACGATATCGCGTCCCAGTCCCGGCCACGCCTTGATCGAAAGCAGCGGCGGGATGTAGGAGTGGTCCAGCTGCGGAGAAGCTTCGCCTTCACTGGCGCGTTTCAACTGAGCGATCGGTAAGAGTTCAAATCCCGAAAGGTCGTGCGTCGACAAAACGATCTTCGCGTTGATTTCGCGGAATTGAACGTCTTGAGCTGCAGCTTCTCGATTCTCGTCGTCGACCGCGAGTTTCATCTCGCGGTATCTGGAATCGCTGCTTGCGCCGGAAGTGTCAATATTGGATTGGCCGATCTTGAGACGCGGCACCGCCAAATAAACGCGGATGGTGTTCTCAACCTCAAATGCGTCGGCCAGCTCGGCGACGACATGATGCTGGGCCGCCACCTCATTCTTGAGGTCGACCCGGTCGGGTTCGTTGCCATCGGAGAAGGTGACCAGTGTTCCGTCACGCATGCGGGCTTCGAGATGATGGATCTCGAGCTGGTGGTTCGAGAGTGCATCCTCGCTGAATTTGACCGCGTGCAATCCGTAGCCGTAAGGTGATTCCCAGTCGTGCGTTAGCCTGTTTTGTTCATGGTGGAACCGCTCAGTCGCTTGAAAATGCTGTGGCCTCAGAAAGAGGCCCTCATACCAATGGACAGGCAAGTTTTTCATCTAGAACACTCGTTGGTTGCGCGCGGCCGATTCCTCATCTCAAGATGCTTATGTGTAAACGGAATCAGAGACAAAGTAACCCCTGTTTCAATGGTCCTGCATCTCGTTTGTATCCAGTAAGCGCTTGGAGCGACCTTACGATAGTTGCAACGATGATAGCACGAAAGTACCACTGCCCGCCCCTGCTCGGCGTGGTATCGCTAGCAAAATGTGCGTTGGCGGGAATCGCGACCGACCGCAGCCACAGGGGAGCTTGCGTTTGTTCTCGTCGGCCTAACCGTCAAATTCCCCGTTTTTCGTGTACAGAATCAACCGTTACAACCGATACGATACAAACGAGTAGTTTTTTTCCGCGTGCGAATAATAGGCGTGGTGACGAGTCCGCTAGTTGGTTTTCATGATTCAGTCGCTGGGATCACTGCCGTTTTTGGTTGTCGCGTTGTCCGTCGTAGGGTTCGCGAACGTCGCTACTGCGCAGGTGTCCGACGGGGTTCCGGGCCGTCGTGGAACGAACGTTTTTGCCAAGCGGGGTGCTTTTAGCTTCGGCACCGCTCAGTTTCGAATGCCGACCAAAATCAACTTGGGCGAAGCTCTTAACGCGGCCGAGCCGCTGCCTCCCAGTTTGTTCCGGCCGGTCTCAACGCTGCAAATCAGAGTAGTCCAGCCGCAGGTATTTGCGGACGAATCAGTGCCAGCGTTGGTTACGCAGCCTGAGACGATGGCGTTGTTGGAGGGCGAGTTGAACCCGCCACCTGCAACCATGGCTGAGCCGCTTTTTGTGTCGGGTTTGCCCGTCACGTTGGATAATCCGAGCGTGCCGTTTGCGGCTCCGGACAGCCCGTCGACGCCATTTGCAGGTCCAGTCCGCCGTGTCGATCCGCTTGCGGATCCTGCGCAGTTGATGCTCTCCGCCGCAGTTCAGTCTGAGTCGTTGTCAGCTCCCGAGGTTGAACCCGAGGTGCTGCCGAAGCCGGCCAATGAAGCTGAGACGCTACCTGCGCAGGCCGTCGAACTCGGCGTGCTGCCCGCACCGGCCGTCGAACCCGGGGTGCTGCCCGCACCGGCCGTTGAGGCTAACGTGCCGCCCGCGTGGCAAGTTCAGCCGGAATTGCTGCCTGAGCCAACAGCCGGGCCTGCGTTGCTGCCAGAGCCTGAGGTTGAGTCTGAGTTGCCACCGGTCGCCGAAGACGTTGAGTCAATCACGCTTCCCGGCGATGCCGAGTTGCTGCCGGGCACTTTGGAGGCCACCGATCCACTGTTTGATGTCTTGGTTAACGAAGGTTTCAACGAGGACGTCGAGTATATCGTTGACGGGCCGCTGTCGACGTTTTCCAGGGTGAAAGAGTTTGTTTGTCGACCAGCTGGTGTGGGCGCGGAGCGAGTGGTTCACGCGCCTTTTGAGGTCGATACGACACAGCCCCAGAATTACATTTCGCTGGGTACCGACTTTGCCTATGACTTCATCTGGCCTAATCGGGCCGAGTATTTGCTTGCCAGTCCGCTGAAGGGGCCGGGCCCCGAAGACTCCGCTGATTACCAAGATTTTCTCTTCAAGGTAGAGCTGGGCTCAAAGAGCTATTCACTCGCGACGGAGATTCCCATTCGTGGGATCGATCCTGAGATCAACCGGAATCATGCTGGTTTAGGGGATGTCAAAGTGACCCTCAAAACCGTTTTTCTGGACGGCCGGACATGGCAGATCACGCCGATGTTGCGGACGCATGTGAACACCGGAAATGCTAAGTTGGGGTTGGGCACCGGGCACGTGTCATTGGAGCCCGGCGTGCTGTTTCGCTACCGGGTCGACGACGCGAACTACATCCATGCCGCGTTGAAATACTGGTTTCCCATCGGCGGTGACCCGATTCACGGTGGTGAGGTCTTGAGTGACGGGTTCGCTTGGAGTCGCGTACTCCGCGAGCGAGATTCCTATGCTTGGATCTCGAGTCTTGAGGCTGTTCACTGGCAAGTGATGGATGGGCAGCGGACGACGAGCGGCGGCGTTTTCGACATCGACCCCGAGAATATCTTTACTATCTACGCGGGTGGACGGTTGGTTTGCGACACCGGGTCTGATCTCGGGCTTGTTGAATACGGTCTGCAATTCGGGACCGCATTCGGGGACGCCCGCTGGTATCAAAACTTGCTCCGCGCGAACATTCGATTCTCGTTCTAAACGACTTCTGCGAAATTCTCGTGTCGAATCGTGTGACTTTAGGACTCGGTTCGGTTTATACTCCCAGAGGAAGCAAGTCGTGCACCACATGGATGGACGTGGTATCGTGATTGGTAGCTAGTAGCGGTCGGAGTCTGTTAAGTCAGCCCCGCGTTCTCTGGCTCTACGATCGGCTTGGTTTCCCAGGCGACTTGTGCAAATCACCATGCTAACGAAAGCTGAAATCTCGCGCTGATGAGTTCCCTTGATCTCGAATCGCTGTTGACTCCTGTCTCAGATGATGAGCCGAGCGGGCAAGATTTGGAGTACGACCTTCAAGCGGTGGCGTTGGATCAGGCGGTCAAAGGGAAGCAGGAGCAGCAGTTCGGGGACACGATCATCGAGGCCGAAGAGCCCGACTGGAAGACCGTGCATAAGCTGGCGGTCGAATTATTAGCTCGTACAAAAGATTTGCGTATCGCAGTGCATTTGGCGAACGCTTCGTTGGCGGTTGGCGGGTTGGCCGAGTTTCGCGACGTGGCGTCGTTAATCGAAAGTTATTTGACTGACTTTTGGAGCAGCGTTCATCCGGTGCTCGATGCGGATGACGACGATGATCCCACTGAAAGAGTCAACGCGGTCGCGTCGTTGCGAGATCCCTCGACGACGCTGCGTTTGTTAAAACAATCGCCGTTAATACAAGTACCCGGCATTGGTCCGATCACGCTGATGGATCTCGAGATCGCCCGCGGTGACATCGCGGCACCTGAAGGTGGAGATCCACCAATTTCGATGTCAACGATAGACGGCGCTTTTCAAGGATGCGACGTCAACATGCTTCGCGAAACCCTGAGTGTCGTTAGCGACATCCGTCAAAAGCTATCGGCAATCGAGTCCGCAATCACAAGCAAGGTTGGTGTCAGTCAGGCAGTTAGCCTCGATCCGATCGTGGATGTCGTCACGGAAATCGAAGGGTTTGTGCAGGGGTACCTGCAAAAGCGGCAGGTCGATAGCAGCGAATCGGCGGAATCGGAATCAGAAGCGGTGTCGGGCGAGACGCCGGCGGCGGCCGAATCGGTTCCGGCGCAACCGGTCGGGTGCGGCGAGATTCGCAAGCGTGAGGACGTCATTCGCGCGATCGACCGGATCTGCGACTACTACGAAAAATACGAGCCATCGAGTCCGCTTCCGCTATTGCTGAACCGTGCCAAGCGATTGGTGACCGCCTCGTTCATGGAAATCATTCAGGATCTGACGCCCGATGCGCTGCAGCAAGCCGAGCAAATCGGTGGCGGGCGATCGGATGACTAATACGTTAACCACCAATAACTTCCGTAACCTGCAACTTCAGGCAGGGCATTCGTTTTTCCAGGAGTACTGTAGTGGCAAAATCTAGCGGCCAAAAGTTTATCGGGCGCAATCGCGCCCCGCGCGTGCAGATCGAGTACGACGTGGAAGTTTACGGTGCTGAGAAGACCGTGCAATTGCCTTTTGTGATGGGGGTCATGGCTGATCTGTCGGGGAAACCGGCCGATAAGTTAGAGCCCGTCGCCAATCGCAAATTCTTGGAAATCGATGTCGACAACTTCGACAATCGTTTGAAGTCGATGAAGCCGCGAGTGGCGTTTCCTGTTTCCAATACGCTGACGGGCGAAGGCAACTTAAGCGTCGACATTACCTTCGAAAGTATGGACGATTTCTCCCCAGCGGCGATCGCTAGGAAGGTCGAACCGCTTCGGAAACTGCTCGATACGAGGACGCAGTTGGCAAACCTGATGACCTACATGGACGGCAAATCTGGTGCGGAGGAAATGATTGCCGAATTGTTACAGGACTCGGCCAAGCTTCAGAGTCTTGCGTCGGCGCCCAATCCGGAGAAGCAATCACCGCCGGCAGCCGCCGCGGCGGCTCCTCCTTCGGCCGCTCCCGTCGCAGCAGCCGCTCCGGTTGCCGCAGCTGCTCCCGCCAGCGAGCCCGCGGCGGACGATGACTTGGATTCGATGCTCAATGATATCGGTGGCGATGATGCGCCGGCCTCATCGGGCGACTCCGACGATGACGATCTGGATTCACTTCTCAACGACCTGTAAGAGCAAACGATATGTCTCAAGGAAATCTTCAATCGGCCGCCTCGAGTGGCAGCACCGTCTTTGCTGACAGTGAATTTTCGGCGCTGTTGCAAAAGGAATTTCGGCCCAAGTCGGATGCCGCAAAGGACGCAATCGAGTCTGCGGTGAAAACGCTCGCCGAGCAAGCGTTGGCGCAGGCCAATGTGGTTTCGGATGACGCGTTGCGGTCCATCTCAATGATGATTGCAGAAATTGACAAGAAGCTGACTGAGCAAGTCAACGAGATTTTGCATCACGAAGAATTTCAGAAACTCGAAGGGGCATGGCGTGGGTTGCATCATTTGGTCAACAACACCGAGACCGATGAGCAGCTGAAGATTCGAGTTCTCAATATCTCCAAGCAGGATCTTGGGAAAACGCTGAAGAAGTACAAAGGAACCGCGTGGGACCAGAGTCCGATATTCAAGCAGATTTATGAAGCGGAGTACGGGCAGTTTGGCGGTGAGCCTTACGGCTGTTTGGTCGGTGACTACCACTTCGATCACAGTCCGCCGGACGTCGCCTTGCTGCAAGAAATGACGCAGATTTGCGCCGCCGCCCACGCACCGTTTATCACCGGTGGGTCGCCATCAACATTCCAGATGGATTCATGGCAAGAGCTCAGTAACCCACGTGATCTGACGAAGATTTTCCAAACCCCCGAGTATGCCGCGTGGCGGTCGCTGCGGGAATCGGAAGACTCTCGTTACCTGGGGCTGACCATGCCTCGTTTCCTCGCTCGTTTGCCATACGGCTCTAAGACCGATCCGGTCGACGAGTTCGACTTCGAAGAGAACGTTGATGGCAGCGAACACGATAGCTACTGTTGGGCCAATTCAGCTTACGCGATGGCGACCAACATCACGTCGGCATTCAAGCACTACGGTTGGTGTACCCAAATTCGTGGGGTGGAATCGGGCGGTGCTGTCGAGAATTTGCCGTCGCATACGTTTCCGACTGACGACGGCGGCGTTGATATGAAATGCCCAACCGAAATCGCGATTTCGGACCGGCGTGAGGCGGAGTTGGCGGCCAACGGTTTCATGCCGCTGATTCATAAGAAGAACAGTGATTTCGCGGCGTTTATCGGTGCCCAATCACTTCAGAAGCCCGCTGAATACGACAATCCCGACGCGACCGCAAACGCCAACCTCTCGGCGCGATTGCCTTACTTGTTCGCGACATGTCGTTTTGCACATTATTTGAAATGTATGGTCCGGGACAAAATCGGATCGTCGATGGAGCGTGAGCAGCTTCAATCGTGGTTGCAAAATTGGATCAACAATTATGTGGAACCCAACCCAGCAACGGCGACCGAAGCGGACAAGGCAATGCGTCCGCTGGCGGACGCTTCGGTTGAACTGGAGGAGGACCCGAGTAATCCAGGGTACTACTCCTCCAAATTCTTCCTCCGCCCTCACTACCAATTGGAAGGTCTGACCGTTTCGTTGCGGTTGGTCTCGAAACTTCCTGCGTAATCTCGGCTTACCAATTCGGCTTTACTTCTCCCGCGTATGAATAGGATTAACGAAAGATGGCAATAGCAATTCGAATTCCCGGTATTTTGGGTGACTGCAAACTCGACGGTTTCGATGAATCGTGGTTTATGGCTGATAGTTTCAGTTTTGGCGTCGAGCGAGAGTTCAAAGAAAGCGGTGAAAAGGGCGGTACGAAGGATGTCAATCTGGGCGTGGGCGAGATGCAGGAATGCTCCATCAGCAAATCGATGGATGCTGCATCGGCGTACTTGGCTCAAGCGTCCATTCAGGGCCAATCTCTTGGCGATGCCGAAATCTGCTTCGTTGAAATCGCTGGGGAAACGGGGGGCACCGACACCGGTGTGCGGGTCTACCTGTCCTACAAGCTCCACCGCTGCATGATCAAGAGTTGGTCGACGAGCGGCGATGCGGATGATCGTCCAACCGAGGAGGTTTCGTTCCTCTATAACAAGCTCGCGTTTGGTTATGCACCGCACGAGGGTGACAACTGGACCGGAAAAGTTCACTACATGGGCTGGGACAACGTCAAGAACAAGAAGTGGGATATGCAGGAAGCCGCGCTCGCCGTCGGTGCTAACTGGAAGCCGTAACCTTCACCTTGGATAGTCTCCTTTGATCGTCGCCCGCATAACAGACAAGATGCGCAATTCGAAGACCCCGGGCAGTGTGATGCTCGATGGGTATGAAAGCTGGTTTCCACTCTCGGATGCCAATTTCTCATTTAGCTTCGGGTCGACTGCGAAGACGCCAGATTACAAAAAAATTGCCTCGCTCAATACCGAAGCTGAAGTTCGGAAAGAGTTGACCGGGACAACGGCAGTGGGGTCTGGCAAAGCGGAGAATACCGTTTCGTGTAGCAAGTTTGTTGATGTGGCGACCAGCGCGCTGATGTATCTCTCGGTCTTTGACAAGTTGAAGATCGAAAGCAATTCACGCGATGACTTGGCGGCGGAGATTCATTTTGTCGAAGCCTCTTCCGCTTTTGCGAAAGAGGCCAATAAGTCGAAGGTAGCGGTGACGGCCTACATGAAAGTTGCTCTGGAGGACGTGGTTGTCGATTCCTGGTCATTATCGGGGAGCAGTGACGACCGTCCGACGGAATCCTTCTCCCTGAAGTTTGACAAGTTTGCCATTCAGTATGCGCAAATCGATGAAAAAGGGAACTTCCGACCCTCCAATGCGAAGGGCTTCAGTCAAGAGGAATTAAAAGATTGGATTCCGAGCAGTTGGAAAGGGAAGAGATCGTGACAGCTATTGAAGCACTGCGGAACGGAGACCTTGAACTCGCCCTGAGCCAAGTGAAGGATGACGTTCGCAATGAGCCGCAGGTGTCGAAACATCGCGTCTTCCTGTTCCAACTGTTTGCCATCACCGGTGACTGGACGCGTTCATTGTCTCAGTTGAAGGTGGCGTCGGATCTGGATAAGGAATGCCAGACGATGGGCGAGGCATACCAGCATATCTTGCAGTGTGAGGCTCTTCGCGGCGAGGTGTTTGAAGGGAAACGGGCCCCGTTAATCTTTGGCGAGCCGGAGGCGTGGATCGCCAAGATGATCGAAGCACTTCGGTTGTCCGGCGAGAAGAAGTACGAGGCGGCGAGTGCGCTGCAGTCGGAAGCTTTGGAGGATGCCGAACCATCGGCGGGGCGCATTACGCTTCGCCCCCGAGGAGATGCAGAGACCGGAGAGAGTGTGGCGTTCGAGTGGATTGCCGATGCCGATTCCCGCATCGGACCTTTCATGGAAGTCATCATGCAGGGAAAGTACTACTGGGTGCCCTTCCAACGGATCCAGGAAGTACAGTTCCATGACGTATCGGACCTCCGAGATTACGTTTGGATCGCCGCGCAGTTTACATGGGTTGGAGGAGGCGAGATGGTCGGAATGGTGCCGACTCGCTATCCCGGGTCGCAAGACAGTGATGACGGGTTGATTCAGTTGGGTCGAAAGACGGACTGGAAACAAGTGGGTGACGAATCTTATCTCGGGCTCGGCCAAAGAATGCTGGCAACCGATCAGGACGATTACGCACTTCTCGATTTGGCTGCGATTTCTTTTGACGCCCCATCGTAGCTCGCTTGCTCGTTGCTCACGTCTGTCGTAATGAAGGGACAAACCGATGGCTGACCTATCGCTCAAAGAAAAGCTTCAGCCATCTTTGCTGGATCGTCTGATTGATGATGCCTCACGCGTTCAACGGGAATCTCGTAGCCAGCGAATCCATTCTCTCACACAGCATCGTGCGAGTGTCTTGCGCGACCTTGAATGGCTGATGAATACTGATAATGCGGAATCGGTTCATGATTTGACGGATTTCCCAAACGTCGCAGCATCGGTCATCAATTATGGAATGCCGGGACTTGCCGGGCGAACGCTCTCTGCGGTCGACATCAGCGACATCGAAAATCGTCTGGGAGACGCGATACGTCTTTATGAACCGCGGATCATCCCAGATACGGTCCAAGTTAAGGCGACGTATTCGGATCAAGAGAGTTCCGTCAACGCGTTGGTTTTCGAGATCAAAGGCGATTTGTGGGCGACACCGGTCCCATTGAAACTGTTTTTGCGAACCAATGTTGACCTCGAGACCGGGGATATTCGAATTCAAACCGTAGCGGATTTTTAGCCTGTGGATACGAGACTTCTCAGTTATTACGAACAGGAGCTGCAATACATTCGCGAGTCCGGCGGTGAGTTTGCTCAACAGTATCCTAAGATCGCGGGGCGGTTGGGACTCGAAACGCTCGCCTGCGCGGATCCCTATGTGGAACGGTTGCTAGAAGGATTCGCGTTTCTTGCCGCCCGTATTCAACTCAAGATGGATTCGGAGGTGCCGCGATTTACGCAGCACCTGCTCGAGCTGGTTTATCCACATTACCTCTATCCGACACCATCGGCGACGATTGCGCAGTTCAACCCCGATCTGACGGAAGGACGATTGAACGAAGGGCACCACGTCCCCCGCGGTGTTCGTCTGCGAACCGCACCGGCAGAAGACTCGCAAATTCAGTGTCAATACACCACGACGCAAGGTGTCGATTTGTGGCCATTGGAGGTCATCGACTGCACTTATTTCAGTCGCGATGTGACGACACTTTCGTTGCCGAGTCGGTTGCGCGACATCGCGTCGGCGGGGCTGCGGATTCGCCTCCGCGCAACCGCTGGTCTTAAAATTTCCGAATTGCAGCTGAAAGAATTGCCTCTGTACCTGGTCGGTCCCGACGAGACCCCTGTGCGACTCTACGAGCAATTGATGGCAACCACTGTTGCGGTTGTTGTGCAGCCAGTCGGGGCGAACCCGGCATGGCAGGTCGTGTTGGGCAAAGAGTCAGTGTCGCCGGTGGGTTTCGAAAACGACCAAGCATCGATCCCATTCGACAATCGTTCGTTCCAAGGCTATCGGCTGCTGCGTGAGTATTTCGCATTCCCGGAAAAGTTTCTGTTCGCGAAGCTCAGCCAGCTCGACCAAGCGATTCGACGCTGTGATGACGAGGAGATCGAAATCATTGTCGTTTTCGATCGAGCCGACCCGATTCTGCAGCGTTCGGTGAACAAGCAAAGCGTTCAGTTGCATTGCACTCCGGCGATTAATTTGTTCCCGCAACGAGCTGATTCAATTCATCTATCCGACAGTCATTTTGAGCACCACGTGGTTCCCGATCGATCGCGGCCATTGGACCTGGAGGTGTTCGATGTGAAGTCGGTGATCGGTCGAGGAGTCGACATGGAACACGACCAGGTCTTTGAGCCGTTCTATTCCATGACCGATGGCCTTGGTGGTGATGCGATGGCGTACTACACCATCAACCGAGTTCCGCGTGTCGCTTCCTCCAAACAAAAACTCGAAGGTGCACGTTCCAGTTACACGGGGAGTGAAGTGTACCTATCGCTGGTCGATGGCCGTGCCGCTCCCTATCGCCGGGAGCTTCAAATGTTGTCGGTCGAAGTGTTGTGTACCAACCGTGATCTTCCGCTGCAGATTCCGATTGGCGCGCTAGAGACTGACTTTACGCTCGACATTGGTGCGCCGGTCGAAAGCATACGGTGCATCGCCGGACCGACTGCTCCCCGGCCCTCGTTGGCCCATGCCAGGGGTGAGTTGTTGTGGCGGATTGTCAGTCATCTTTCGCTGAACTATCTGTCGCTTTGCGATTCCGATTCCAAATCGGGTGCCGCAGCGATACGTCAACTGTTGGAACTATACAGTCCTACCGACGGATCGACGATCGAAAAACAGATCAACGGAATTCAATCGATCCGGTCGAAGGGGATCACTCGTCAGTTACCGACCACGGGACCGATCACGTTTGGACGCGGCGTCGAGGTGGAATTAGAGTTCGACGAGTCGGCTTTTAAGGGACAAGGAGGCTTTTTGCTCGGCTCGGTGCTGGAGCAATTTTTTAGCAAGTACGTTTCACTCAATTCATTTACGGAAACGGTACTTCGCACACAACAACGAGGCGAGATCAAACGATGGCCAGCCAGGATGGGCCGACGCCCACTGCTTTAGAGCATCAGCGTCGATTGCACGAGCGACCGCATGAGTTTGGCTTGTATACAGCCATGCGAGCGGTTGAGTGCGCGAATCCTGATCAGCCTCGCATCGGCAAGGCCGATCATCCTGCGGACGAGCGGGTCCGAGTTGTTCAGTCGCCAACGATGAATTTTGCCGCGGGATCGGTCACGAAAGTGGATTCGACCCCGACTGGGCAGACTCGGATTTGGCAGCAGGTCATGGGATTGTTAGGGCCCAATGGTCCGATGCCATTGCATTTGACCGAAACGGCTTGGCAACGCCAACACAATCACGACGACCCGACGATCACGTCATTTTTAAATCTATTCCACCACCGCATGTTGTCGTTGTTCTACCGCGCCCGGGCGGATGCCGAACCGACGCTGCATTTTGATCGCCCTGAGGAAGATCGTTTCCAAGATTACGTGGGTTCCTTAATCGGGATCGGCACTCCTGCGTTTCGCGACCGCGATGCGATGCCGGACTTGGTCAAGTTGCATTTTGCGGGGCGATTGGGCTGCCAGACTCGTAACGCCGAGGGGCTGGAGGTCATTTTGGGGGCATTTCTCAAGCTGCCCGTAAGGATCGAAGAGTTTGTCGGACAATGGATCAAACTTCCCGACGATTGTTGCAATTCGCTTGGCGTCTCTGGGGCGACCACGACACTCGGGCTCAATGCGACCATCGGCTCGCACGTTTGGGACTGCTCTCAAAAATTTCGCATCGTCGTGGGACCACTGTCTCTAGACGAATATCAACGGCTGTTACCCGGCGGTGAGAGTCTCAATCGATTGGAATCGGTCGTTCGCAATTACGTCGGTCATCAGTTGCAGTGGGAAGTACGTTTTCAGCTTAAGAAAGATCACGTTCCATCGATGCAGCTCGGGGTGTCGGGAAACCTTGGCTGGCGTGACTGGCTCGTGACGGAAAATTGCGAAGTTGATCGCGACGATTTGATCCTCCAGGAATCTGTTCAATAACCCTTTTCGTTCACGCCGGCTAGGTCGCCAGAGTCTCACCGAACTTACTCATCTCCAGGCAAAAGAAAGGTCCATCATGATTGAAATCAGCCGCGCGACATTGTTCGGGAAACTCAATTCCGTCGGGTATCAGTCGATCGAAGCTGCCACCGTGTTCTGCAAAATGCGTGGCAACGCTTATGTCGAATTAGTGCACTGGATTCACCAGATCTTGCAGCTCGAAAATTCCGACCTGCACGAGATCATACGCCACTTTCAAATCGACCCCGGTCGGCTCGCGAAAGATATCACCACCTCGCTCGATAAGCTTCCTCGCGGTTCGACATCGATATCGGATTTCTCGCCACATATCGAACAGGGTGTTGAGCGTGGTTGGGTGTACGGCACACTGATGTTCGCCGATTCGCAAGTTCGGACGGGGTACCTCATCGTGGGGCTGCTGAAAACGCGAGATCTGGCTCACGCGCTAGCATCCATTTCGAGTGAGTTCAGCAAGATCAAAATCGAACAGCTTGTCGACAACTTTCGCGAGATTGTGTCCTCATCGCCTGAAGAAAATATGTCGGCGAAAGACGGCCGGCAAATCGGAGGCGGCGTGGCCCCCGGCGTCGCCAGCGGCGCGATGGCACCGGCGCAAATGGGCAAGCAAGAAGCCCTGCAAAGCTACTCCCATGATTTGACCGAGAAAGCTCGTAGTGGCGAGATGGATCCGGTCATCGGTCGCGACGATGAAATTCGTCAGATCGTTGATATCTTGATGCGACGTCGTCAGAACAATCCGATCCTGACGGGCGAAGCGGGTGTCGGAAAGACGGCGATCTTAGAAGGTCTCGCCCAGCGAATTGTGTCGGGTGAAGTTCCTCCGCCCTTGAAAGAGGTGTCATTGCGAAGTCTTGATGTGGCCGCGATGCAAGCCGGGGCGAGTATGAAAGGCGAATTTGAAAATCGGCTAAAGCAGGTGATTGAAGAAGTCCAGTCGTCTGAAAAGCCCGTGATCCTGTTCATCGACGAAGCACACACTCTGATCGGGGCGGGTGGCCAGCAAGGAACGGGCGATGCGGCGAATCTTCTCAAACCTGCCCTGGCACGCGGCGAACTGCGGACGATTGCCGCAACCACGTGGGCGGAATACAAGCAATACATTGAAAAGGATCCCGCGCTCACACGTCGATTCCAGGTTGTTAAGGTCGACGAGCCTTCCGAAGAGAAGGCGATTCGAATGATGCGCAGCATGGCAGCGTCGCTTGAAAAGCATCACAAAGCCCAAATCTTAGATGAGGCGATCGAAGCGGCCGTGAAGCTGTCGAGCCGTTACATTCCCGATCGGCAGCTGCCGGACAAATGTGTCAGCCTTCTCGACACCGCCTGTGCCCGCGTGACGATGACTCAGCATTCCGTTCCGGCGGAGGTGGAGTACGTGCAAAGGAATATCCATGCGTATGAAACGGAATTGAAGATCATCAAGAGTGAAAGCGCCATTGGCGTCGAAACACTGGCACGTCGAGAAGCTGCAGAAAAGAAGCTTGAGTCGCTCCGAGCCGAATTGGCGAAACTGGAGTCGCGATGGAATACCGAAAAGGAGCGTGTTGAAAAAGTACTCGCAATTCGTGCCCGTCTGCGAAGTGACGCGTTGCAAAAGGACTCGCCCGACGACGTCGACGGCGCCAAGCCAGAACTCTCCGACGAACAGCGTCAGCAGTTGCTCGATAAGCTTTCCGTATTGCAATCCGAATTAGCGGAGCTGCAAGGGGAAAATCCTCTGATCCTACCGAGTGTCGACGAGCAGGCTGTTGCCGCCGTCGTTGCCGATTGGACTGGGATCCCCGTCGGGCGGATGCTCAAAGATGAAATCGATGCCGTGCTGAACATGGCCACCCACCTGGATCAACGCGTCATCGGGCAACGTCACGCATTGGAGATGGTTGCTAAACGCGTGCAAACCTCGCGGGCGGGACTGGATAATCCGAGCAAACCGATCGGCGTCTTCATGTTTTGCGGCCCCAGTGGTGTTGGAAAAACAGAAACCGCGCTGGCGTTGTCCGAGCTGCTGTACGGAGGGGAGCAGAACATGATCACCATTAATATGAGCGAATTCCAAGAGGCTCATACGGTGTCGAGTTTGAAAGGAGCTCCTCCCGGTTATGTGGGCTACGGTGAAGGCGGAGTTCTCACCGAAGCGGTCCGCCGAAAACCGTACAGCGTTGTGTTGTTGGATGAAGTCGAGAAGGCACACCCCGATGTTCACGAGATCTTTTTTCAAGTCTTCGACAAAGGCGTGATGGAGGATGGCGAAGGACGTCGGATTGATTTCCGCAATACGTTAATTCTGTTGACTTCGAACGTCGGCAGTGACTTGATTATGAATATGTGCAGCGACCCGGAATTGATGCCGTCGCCTGACGGGATTGCCAAGGCACTGCGAGAGCCGCTGTTGAGTGTGTTTCCCGCGGCGCTGCTTGGTCGCATCGTGACCATCCCCTACTTCCCTCTCAGTGACGAGATGATCGGCAAGATCACTAAGTTGCAACTCGGGCGAATTCAGCGACGCGTCCAAGAAAAATACCGCATCCCAATGACCTACGACGAAGAAGCGATCACGCTCATCGCGAGCCGATGTACTGAGTTGGAGAGTGGCGGGCGTATGATCGATTCGATTTTAACCAACACGGTGTTGCCCGAAATCAGTCGCGAACTTTTGCTGCGTACGGCCGAAGGTCGCGAGGTTTCACGCGTCAATCTCGGTGTCAGCGACGGCGAATTCGCTTACGCATTCGATAATTAGACGAAACACGAATATGACCGAACTCGCGCGCTATCGGGCGAGTTTCCGCACGAGCGAATCGCATCCCGCGACGCCTCGATGGCGAAGACCAATCGCGGTCCAACGCTGGATGATCAAAATCTCGATTCCAACCGGGGAACGGAACGACGTTTAGAAATTGCGATTCAACGAAAAATGAATTTCCGCGTCGAAGAAGCGGTCATCGCGGAGCGGAGCGACCGCCGCAACGCGCGCGGTGGTTCGATAGATTTCAAAATGTAGTCCCGAAGTCAAATTGAGCGTGTCGAATCGCTGGAGATCGAAGTCGAAACTGTTGCCGGACGTTGATGCCGATGCCGTCTGATCATCGCCTAGCGTGGTGGAGTAGTGAAGTTCGAGCATTGCGGCAATTCCCGAGATAGGCGCGTTTTCGTCTCTGAATAACCAGAGTCCCGTCGAGATGTCAAACACCAGAACTTCCTCGGGGCGAAACCAACCCTGATCGCTGCTTGAAGAATCGGCTACCTCAACAAACTCGCTGCCCGAGGGGATCATCAACTGGGCAAACGAATTGACGAACGTTTGCTCCGACAATGTTGCCGCGTAGCCAACAAAGGGAGAGAAGTATGCCGATTGTCCGCCCAGGCCTGTCGTCACTTCATCGACTTTGAGTTGTGAAGAGCAATCGCTGACGGGGAACGAAATGCCCAGTCCACAGGTGAAGATAGAGTCATCACTTTCGAGTAGAACGGCTTTAGCAACACCCGTGATGCTTTGAAGCGAGTCGTTTGTGACGCTCACACTTCCATCCGATTGAGCGAGTGACGAACTAAAGGGAAGTCGCATTTCGAGCGAGAAACGCTCACTACAGAACGTTTTTTCAAAGCCAAGAGTGTAGAGGTCAAGCGACTGCGTTCGGCTGTTGGGGCCGAACGTCGAATCGACGGCGTTGTGAAAGTGCTGGTACAGAAAGTAGACGCGATCCTGCGGGATGGGAGAGTTGTTGTCGCCGATGCGTGCGGCGCCACATGTTGGCGATTGGAGATATCCCGATCCAGCGTCTGATGAGAAACTAAGCGATCCGGTTTGCAGGGAATCACCGTACATCCTCGGCAATCGTTTTAAGCGACTGCTGCGAGTGTTGGCGGTGTTCGTCTGTCGGTCGTTAGAAAGCGAAGTGATTGCATTTGAGAATGGACGATTCGGAGTGTTGTCTCCAATTGCCGCGGTGCTTTGGGCGATCGCCACCGTAGGCAGCGCAGCGAATGCAATGAGGAGTAGGCAGTGGCGCAGCATGTCTCGTTCCGCGTAATAACATAAGGGATCAAACAATCTTGTTATCGGAGTGAAATGGTTGAGAAGTTGTTCCGTTCAGGTTCCGAACCGTCGGCATTATCACGAAACAGGGCATTTTTCGCTTTTATCGTTAAATCCCGTAAGCTCGTTTGGTGGGTAGTATGATTTATGCTGGCAAAACGGCAGCAAATCGGTGTTGGGGCATCGAATGGAAAAGAAGCCGCTCGCTCATTAAGACGTTCTGGTTTCTTGAGCCGAGCACCACTTTTTTGCAATGCAACTCGGTTTATCGGCAGACCTAAATAGGAACCGTCTTGGTGTATTCCAGTGGAGCTGCGTAATCAGTTGGGCGCGGTGACTTCGCTCTGAAGTAGCCGTTGATGCTGTCGGCACGGGTTGAGCCTTGCTGATACAATAGGTTTAATAAGTGTTCGGCTTGACCGATGTGAAATATCCCTCACTGCTTGGCGTATCAGATGGTAAAGAAGGAACGCATTCACCGCATCGTTTCGGCTCTGGGCAAATCAGAAGATAAGGATGGCCTGTTGCTTGAAAATCTTCGGTACGAGGATGCCTTGGGGCGACCCTTTGAATGTGCCATCCGAGCGTTCAGCAAAGATCATTCGGTCGATGACAGCAAGTACCTGGGCGAATCCTTGGCGCTGCACTACGAGCCTATCGAGAACAAGAAAAGATTTATCCACGGCATAGTTTCGGAAATCTCGTATCAAGGAGTGCACAACGAATTCAGCGTCTATGACATCGTGCTCCGACCTTGGCTTTGGTTCCTCAATCACACAACCGACAGCCGGATCTTCCAAGCGAAAACGGTTCCCGAAATCGTTAGCGATATCTTTAAAACGACGCACGGCTTCACGGATTTCAAATTGTCGCTCACAAAGCAGCATCCGAAGCGGAATTACTGTGTGCAGTACCGCGAATCGGATTTCGATTTCGTTAGTCGTTTGCTTGAAGAGGAGGGGATCTATTACTACTTCGTGCATGAGGAAAAGAAACACACGATGGTGTTAGTTGACGACTCGGCAAGTCACACGACCATCAAAGGGATGAATCCCATTCCGTTTCGTCGTCCCGGTGAAGCCCCTGCCGAACAAAAGCATATTTCGTCGTGGACCTTCCGAAGCCAGCTGCATTCAACATCTGTCACGATTGGCGATTACGACTTTGAGAAACCCGAGGCGGATATTACCGCCAGGGCGAACGTGACTCGAAGACATAAGCTCGCAAAGTTTGAGCGTTATGATTTTCCCGGTCGATACACCGAGGTTGGGAATGGAACACAATTGGCAAAAGTGCGAGCGGAGGAGTATCAGGCGGATCACAATCGGTACATGGGTGTCGGAAATGAAGTGACGCTGGTTACTGGTTCCTGCTTTGAGATGGAGGATCATCCTCGCACGGATCAGAATCGAGTTGAATACCTAGTTACCAGTTCGATCGTCCGAATCGTGTCATCGGAGATTCAAGTTTTTTCTGGCGGTGCGAATGAATTCGAAACGCATTTCGAAGCCATGAAGAAGTCGGACCAGTTTCGCTCACCCTCCACTACACCGCGTCCAATTGTTTCGGGGCCTCAGTCGGCTGTGGTGGTCGGCAAGTCCGGGGAGGAGATATGGACCGACAAGTATGGACGCGTCAAAGTTCAATTCCCTTGGGATCGCGAGGGTAAGAACGATGAGAATAGTTCTTGCTGGATTCGCGTTAGCAATACCTGGGCCGGTAAGGGCTGGGGCTCCGTGCATATTCCTCGAATCGGACAGGAGGTGTTGGTCGAATTCTTGGACGGGGATCCGGATCGTCCAGTGATTACCGGACGCGTGTACAATGCCAAGCAAACGACACCGTACGACCTTCCCGACAATCAAACGCAAAGTGGAATCAAGTCACGTTCGACAAAGGGAGGAAAGCCTAAAAACTTCAATGAATTGAGGTTTGAGGATAAGGCGGATGAGGAGGAAATCTACCTTCATGCGGAAAGAGACTTCACACAAATCGTCGAGAATGATGCGACGATCAAGATTGGGCAAGACAAAAAGGACAAAGGGAATCAAACGATCGAGGTTTTCAACGATCGCACCCTGACGGTTGAACAAGGAAATGAAACGATCACGGTGAAGAGCGGCAACCGTGACACCGTGGTCGAGAAAGGTAACGAGTCGATTGAGATCAAACTCGGCAACCGCACCATCAAAGTTCCCGTTGGCAAACATGTCACGCAAGCGGGACAGGTCATTGAGCTGAAGGTGGGTGCGAGCAGCATCAAAATCGAACCAGCGAAGATAACCATAAGTTCTCCGCAAGTTGAGATTGCGGCGCAAGCGCAAGTCAAAATAGGTGGTGCGATTGCTGACGTGTCAGGTGCGGCAACGTTAAAGCTAAGTGGTGCAATTCTGAAAATTAATTGACGCATTACGGAGTAGGGTATACATGATTGCACTGATTCAAGTTGTCCGTGGCCCAGGGATCGGACGTCGAATTCAGCTTCGCGGAGGTCAGCGTGCGACCATCGGTGGTACGGACCACGCTGACTATCGGTTGGCGGATGATCGCGGCCTAGAAGCGATTCATTTTGAAATGGATTGTCGCGGAGGCGAGTGCCGTGTGATTGCGAGAGCCAATGCACCTATGCTCGTTAATGGACAGGCTGTGCAGGAAGGTCGAATCATGACCGGTGACACGATTACCGTCAGCCGGACTACATTTGCCGTCACTGTCGAGGGGGCTGTCGAAACTCAGCACGACGAGGCGTCCGAGGATTTGGCGGCCGAGGCAACACAGATCGCGGCCGCGATGACGATGGTGGACCTGTGTGGCCACCTGGACCTGGATGACGATGTGACACCGATCGCTCTGCGTCACGAAGATGTCGAACCGTTGATTGCCGAATTGACCGAGACCGAGATGTATTTTCCGGCGTTACGTTTGCGAGCGAATACGTTACCTAGAATTCACGCGGTTTGGTGGGCGTGTGTTTGCGTACGGAATTTGGAGTCCAAGCTGAGCATGAAAACGCTCGATCTCGCCGCCTTGGAGGCGGCCGAGCATTGGGTGAAAGATCCATCTGACGAGACGCGCCGGGCCGCGGAAGCGGCCTCGGAAGCGGCCGGCGGTGGCGCAGCAGGGTTAATCGCCTATGCTGCGTTTACGAGCGGGGGCGGTATCGGACATCCAGACGTTGACCCGGTGGAGCCGGATGAGCGATTGTGCGGAGCCCTCGTGGCGGGAGCCTTGATGGTGGCCGGCTATTGCGATCCGCCAAACGTTCATTCCGTCATGTCAGAAATGCTTGCCAACGGCAAAGAGCCCTGGACCCAACAATTTGCATTGCCGTCGTGTGTGGCCCCGAGTTAACCTAGCTGCGGTTTCGTGCGTGCCGAATGGCGAATTGCAACATCGAATCGGTGGGTGTTCGTTCTTTTTTCGAAGATCATCACGGAGTAAATATTCGATCCGAAGTGGCGGGTCTGATTCCTAAGATAATTGCAGCTGAGTGATGGTGGTCTGAATGGAAAGCAATCAAGAAAAGTTGTTGAGGCAACCTTGGCACCCATCGCAGCGTGCACCCTCTCGAGTACGTCGGCTGACACGTCGAGTCTTCGTCACGGTCTTCGGCTTTGGATTGATCGGACTTCTTGTCTATCTCAGCCTATCGCCATTCTGGCATCCCAACACGTACTGGGCCGCAGTAAGCGAAACGGCATATTCTCCCGAGAGCGGACTGCCATTAATGGGAAGTTTTACGGGCGAAACCGATCCGTTTTTAGGGCTGTTCCCTTCTCAGCAAGGTCAGTTCGAACTCGACGAACTCTCGTCACCCGCCAGCTTGTCAGGCTTTCTTCGTACGCTCCAAGTGCACGGCTTTGAGAATTCTGACTCGCTCGTTCTGTACGTTCGTGCCAGAGGGATGGTGATCGCAGGCGAGCCTGTCCTTGTGTGTCGCGACTTCAATGTTGCGAATCCCGGTCAGGGTGTTTACGCCGTTGCTGATATTTTGCGGCGCATTGGGAACTTAAGAGCGAGTGTGAAGTTGTTGGTCTTCGAGACGGAAGACCAAACGTACGATGTGAGACTTGGCCAAGTTCCCGGTCGGTTTATGTCATCGGTAAAAGAATTGGTTGGGAAGAGCGGGCGCGACGATTTGTGGGTGCTGACTTCGCATCGCGACTGGCAATACGCGCAAAGTTCTCCGGCCCTCAAAGAATCTTTGTTTCGATTTTGGTTTGATCGTGGTCTCGCAGGGCATGCAGACGTCGATCAGAGCACGAGTGTGGATATCGGTGAATTGCACCGATATGTTTCGCGGCAGGTGATGCAGAGTTCATCGCTGCGGTCGCAAGGTTTATTCGTTCAAACTCCCGAGTTGGTCTGGGGAGGTGGTGATTTGTTGGGGCGCGTCTTTCCACAAATTGTGTCGACTGCGGGCTTCGATCCAGAGAGTTCGGCGAGTGTGATATCCGATGTGGTCAGGTCGCGTCAAAGAGAACAATCTGACGACGCGTCAGCAAACTCAAGTGATGTTCTTAACGCTGAGCCAAAATCAACCGGGGCGACGCCAGAGGAGACGGTCCAGGAGAGTGACGGCGAGGCAGAAGAGGAAGCGGGGGCTTTGGTTTCCGGGGAGAAAGAGGACGCCGCGGTCGAGCCTTTGGACGGCGAACCGGTTCCACCCGAAGCGGGGGCCGGCCTTCGAAACAGTTCCAAACTCACAACGTCACAACGGATCGCCGATAGTTGGGCAATCATCGAACAACTCAATACAGGCGACGCTCCACGTCCGATCGATGTCGCCCCCAGTCTTTGGTGTTCAATTCGCCAGCAACTCTTTTGGTATGAGCAAGCGCTCGTCAAGCCCTCAGTCCAGGCTGAAAAGCGGCAAACGAAAAATGCGATTCAACGGATGCACTTTGCATTGAGGCGACTGGCCAATGGCGAGCAGGTGCCGGAATCGATCGATCCGCAAGTGGCTCACTTCTCAATATTATGGAACGCTCAGGCACGCTCCAGGTCCGCGGCGATCACTTCATTGATCGCCGATGATAATCAATCGATCCGAAAGTGGGTGGATGCGAATCCGCTCCCTCAAGCTGACGGCGATGAGGCGACAAGGCTGCTCTATCGTTTGGCTGCAGAACGGGAACTCGACGAATCACTAATTCGAGATGCTGTTTCGACTCAGTTGCTCGCTGACGAAGCGAAACGATATCTGGCTGCGTACCACGGGGGCCTGCGGGAACGAGTGCTCGCTACCGGCCAACGGAATTTATTCGCGCAGCGATTGTTGTTTGATCGGACACGCGACGATTGGCGACAGTTCGTGACGGAGGTTTTTGAGGACATCCGTCGTCAGTATCAGGACGTCATCGATGATTTGCAGTTGATTGAGATGTCCAAACGCATGCGGGCTGAATTGCTGATGAGGTTGCCCGATTACCTCACCTTGCGCATCGATCTCGCAGGCGATACCCGCGCGAACTTCTTGTCGGCAAGTGATCTGGAGCGTTTAATCGATCGGCTGGAGCGTTTGGATAGTGCGATAGCGAAGCAAGACATTGAGTTGCTTGCCGGCACGATGCGCGAACTCTCGCCGCTGCACTTTCGCATTGCGACGGATGCCGAGAATATCGCTTCGCATGCCGTTGGGGAGACGCCACCCAATCTGGCCACGCTGGAGTTGCTTTCGCGGTCGATCGCGGTGTCTTTTGAAAGACGCTCGGAAATCGAGGCCATGTTGCCGAAGGCTGATGTCAACTTTTGGCAAGACTTCGATTCTCAAGTCCAGGAGTCGGTGGCGACTCCGTCAGACGAGCCGCGACGTCGCAAACAAGAGCAGCTTCAGCAAAACGCCGCCATCGAACTGCGGCTGCTGCAATTGAAAACGCGTGGCTTGAACCTTGCGGCCGAGTGGCATTTGAAGTTTCTCGATTCCGATGTTGAGATCTTCGAACGGTATGAAAGTTTAGCTGATGGATATGTCGAACGTGTATCAGCGATCAACCGAGCATTCGATCTACGCAGCGGTCTTCAGACTCTCGATAGTTACGCAACGACCAGAAATCTGCTCGATTCGTCAATCCGAGCAGTTGGCTTGGTCGACTCGCGTGACCTTCCGCTGCTGAATTCGAAACCTATTTTCGACTATCTCACCGCGGCGAAGGAATACGATCAGTACCTTTTAGCGCATGACGAGCTTTTGCTGGCGCAAAGGGACGCGAGTGACGCCGAATTCCAACGCATCAAACAAGCCGTCACGGAAACGAGAAGCAAAATCAATGCGTCGAAGGTTGGACCTCCGGTTACGACCGAATCGAGGCAACGCATTTCGATCTCTGGGCCGCGGGCGGTTTCTCTCGAGACACAACCGGAATCGACGCTGACGCTCGACATGCGTTTGTTCGCCGATTCGCCGCATCCGGTTTGGATTGTGCTTGATTACGACGAGTCGTTGCTGGAAGTGCAAGCTGCCGATTCAGCCTACGTCGAGTCTCGCTGGTCGCTCTTGCGTACACTTGAGTCAATGCGAACGCAGGCCGAGGTGAAATCGCAATGGTCGGCGGCGAACAATGATCCGCAAAATCAAACGAAGGCTTTGCTTCAAATGGCATCCTCGTTAGGTGAGGCTGCGGAGTATCCGGTCGATCCCTCGAAGGCCGATATCAAGCCTTCGATGATTTTGGAGATCAATTCGCCCAAACCGATCGTGTTCAAGGTGCGGCGCAAGAAACCGGTGGGGCGGACAACAAAGCTGATCACGAAAATCATCTCCGCAGATGCGTATGTTCGCCATGAGACCGACGTCATGTTGCCGGCTCCGCCTTCGATGAGGTTGATAGCCGGAGGCCCCAGTGAGCTGGCGACGTCGCTGCAAGACGGACTGTTGCTGCATCCATTACCGAACCGCGAGACTTCGTTTGACCTAGCTCTGTTGAGTGAGAACACATCGATTCAAACCGTTGACTTGACGCTGTTAGCGATCAAGTCAGCCGTTGAACTTGAATTGCCCGCCGGCTCCGTCAGCGCCGAACGCGGGGCGGATGTGCTTGAGGCACTTGGGGGCACGGAAGTGGTTGTCAAACGAAGCGGCGTATCCATTTTACCGAATCAGGCTAATCCGCTAACGAGTTTGCTTGCCGCCCCGCCTGTCTCACCGGATGCTGCCGACGTGACCGAACTTGCTCCGCCTTCGGGGGCGGATCCATCAGCGGGCGAGTCTCCCGAGTGGTTGTCGTTTGAGAGCGACTTCGGTAGCGTGCTTTGGATCGAAGACCCCGTGACCGGTGAATCGATTTTTCGACGGATCGCGATCGCTGTTCAACGACCACGACGATTTGTTCGTCCGAGTTTGTCCTACGATGCCAAAACTCGCAAGTTGTCGGTGAAAGTCGCGGCTGTTTCGGACGCGATCGTGCCGAAGGGTGGAATCAATCTGAGTGTGCACGTTCAAGCTTCGGGTGCGGCAAACGCGGCAACATTGACTGGTGTCTTAGGGGCACCCGATTTTGTGGCGACGTTATCGAGTATTGTTCCTTCGTCCAGCTCATGGGCGGAAGTCGTGATCGATGTCGATGGATATCCACGCGCGTTCACCTATCGCATACCCTGCGAAACCTCCACTACGTCCTTCGATAAGCAGAGCGAACGATTCGACATTCGCATCAAGTCGCCCTTGGCTGGGACCGTGTTTGGGGCAGCGGCCAAAAGCATTCCGGTCCATCTGGAAATCGACTCCCCCGTGGGAACCTTTCCTTTGCAGAACATCGGGCAGGATTTCATTGAGGTCGGATTGGACATGGATCGCGACCGTGAATTCCGGAATGAAAACACGACCGTGTTGCTGTCGGATCGTTCGGTGGATCTGGTCACGAAGCTAGCGGATTCCGGAATGGTCATTCAAACGAGCGTTAGCGATTTCGCATTGGAAATTCCGACTCACCGTACGAGCAATCTGCGAGCCAACGTTTTGGCAAAGTTGGTGTCGGGCGAGAAGCAGTTGTGGAGCGAGCCACTCGAAGTCATCTTAGACAGCGCAGGGCCAACAATTACGAAGGTTGAATTGGTGCCGGATCGGATGGTTGTAGTTGATGGAACGATCCAAGTGCGAGCCGTTGCGGATGATCATGACCTCAGCGGTGTGGCGATGGTCGAGTTTTTGGTCGACAGCACCTTCACGGGAACTTTCTCGGAAGACGCCAAACCGATTGAGGGCAAGCAAGACGATCTGCTTCGCTGGGTCGCCGAGGTTCCTTTCAAAGAGCTTCGGCCAGGCAGCTACGATCTTTTGACGCGGGCAACGGACAAGGCAGGAAACACCGGCCCCGTTGTGCCAACACCTGTAATCGTAACGGAGACGGCCGCCGATCCGCTCGCTGCGCAAGCCAATACGGTCAGTGGGACGGTCACGTACGATCATGAGCCGTTGGGATCGGCCAAAGTGACGCTAACGCCGTTGCTAACCGAAAAGAAGGCAGCGGGTGATTCAGCAGAAACTCCTACGAAGCTGCCACCGGCTCCTCTTGCGACCACGACGAGCGAAAAAGGGCAGTTTGTCTTTCCGAGTGTGATTCCCGGCGCGTATTCGCTTCGCGTCGTCGGCCTCGCTCGAAACAGGCCGCGTTTTGCCGAGCAAGAGATCAGGGTGATCCCAAAACCGGGCAAAGCAATTCGGCTTCAGTTGATCGCTCACTAGCCAGGGTATTGCGTAGGCCGGACCGAGGTCGCGAAAAACCCTGCCGTATCCGCATCAACCTGATTTGCTCGAAATACATTCTGTTATTTTCAAAATCAATCGATTTGCGACCGTAGTTCCGGCTTGGCAATGGTTTATGCGTTACGGCCTACGAATCGCGTGCAATATCCGCGGCTAGGTGCGCTGGTTCAGCGGGGCCCCCGAGCATGCCCCCGGGGAACCCGCTAGGGCATGGACAATCGTTGTATTCGCTAAAGTTGGCTTTACCGATACGACGATAGTCGGTACGTGGCGTCTGTATATGTACCTGGTGGAGCCTCGTTGAAAATTGAGTCGTACTCGTCAACCCGTTTCGCTATTCGCTTCGTTAGCGTTGCTGATTTCAGCGGCGGGTTGCGCCATGGTTCCGCCTGCACCCACGGAAACGCCGATCGTCCCGCAAACGAGCGCGAATTTGGCAGACACCACGATTGTGGCGATTCAGCCTGCGCCGGGCCCCGCACGGCCGGTTCCCAACTTGCTCGACCTGACCGGTGTGACGCACATTCTCGAAAGTGTTTCGGGCTGCGTTGTCGGTAGCGTGCAGCATTTTCAATACAAATTGGGAGGTCGTTTTCCAGGTTTGGAAGGAGCACCTCCGCTCCTTGCGATCACCGATCCTGCGAATCTCAGCGAGCAATCCAGCCCCGCGGTCAAAGTGGCGGCGAAGGTGAAGGCGGAGGAAGATGCCGCCCAGCAGAAGATCAAAGGAATTCAATACTTGGCCAGCTTAGGCTGTGGCGGATGTTATCCGGATGTGGAAGAAGCGTTGTTGGCGGCGTTGGATGATTGCACCGAGGCCGTTCGATTTGAAGCCGCGAAGGGAATCCGGTCGACGGTTGGCAGTGCATGCGTTTTCTGCAAGGCCGATGCCTGCTGCGGATCAGCGGTTCGGAAAAAGCTGAAGAAAGTGGCCTACGATATCGACAAGAACGGCTGTTTTGACGAGCCTTCGGAGCGAGTTCGCCGCCAGGCACGGCTCGCATTGTGCGGTTGCTGCGGTGACGATTCGATCGAGGAACTTCCCGAGGAGGGACCGGAAGAAGGCCCTGAGGAGTCAACGGATCCTGCGGCCGAAGTCGGGGCGGATCCCGTCCCGGGCGGGACCGTAGCGAGTAGTCTTGGTGGCGATTCGGGCTCGCTCGATGTCCATCAGATCGGAGCCGTCGATTTTGCCACGCCTCAGCGTCTGCCGGACGTCGAAGAATCGGCTCATCCGCGGTCGGGAGTCGGCAGTTCGAGCCAACGCCCCACTTCGATCACCAAGCCGGCAGTCTGGTCAAAAAAAGAAACGCCGGCGATCGCCGTGGCATGGACCCGTCCACCGTCTCAGATGAAGGTTTCGTGGGAGGAGATCACGATTGATCCCCAGGAGTTCGATTCCGTCGAGCGGGCGAGGCAGATCATGGTTTTCCTCAAATCCAAAGCTGACGGCAAGGATTTGGAAAAACCGGAGTTCACCGCTGACGAAATTTCGGTCCGCAGATTTGAATTGACATCAGTGGACGAGATTCGATGGAATGAGAAGCAGTCGTATTTGAAAAAGCTGCCCGTTGGAAAGACCAGCCCGATCTTGACGCGTGATCATCGCTGGTACCTGCTGCGAGTCTTGTCGCGTGCGGACCAATAGACGAATTGGCCTGCGTTGTTGGGGAAAATGCCGTGCCCGCGGGCGGAATACGGTTTATGATCTAATGACAATCCTGCTGCCGAGATCAGTTTGGATTTGATCGAAAGCATTGGTCCAAACGCCCGGTGTGGTCGTCGTATCGACCTTCGCCTGGGCGTGATCCTCCGTCTGATGATGGAGTCTTGGCAACGTTTGCAGTGCTCTCGACGAAAATAGCCGAATTGAGGAACCGCTGGCTCGATGAGCATACAGACCAACTGGGCGAACCAACAACCGAACACGGCGACGGTGTCGCCACATCAATGGCACTCGTCTTCAAACGACACGAAAGTGAGCGGTAAGTCGGCCACGCGGTCGGTGAGGCTTTTTGTTTGGTCGGTGGTTGCGTTTGGATTGTTGGGTGGGCTGATCTATTTGCTGCCCTACTCACCTGACAAGACGCCGTGCTTTGCCTTGGTGGAATCGAATTACGCCGTTCCATTTCCCGTCAACCCGTGGGCGCAGGAGGACGTCAAGCTACTCCAGCAACTTGATGGCGAGACGATTAGTCTCTACCAGACGCCGTCGAATTGGGAATCGGTTGCAGCGGGGCTAGGACAATTTGCGAAGCTGCTAAAGCAGCATGCTGACGAGGTCGAACGTCGCGGATGCTGCATCTTCTATATCAATGCAATCGGTTTGGTCGACGACCTTGGGGAACCGTGTATCGTCCCCGCCACCGCCAATCCTCACGACGTAACGACGTGGATTCGCGTGCAGCAACTGTTTGACGTGATGGACGAGTCTCTTCCCCCGAACGCAAAGAGACTTGTCATACTTGATTGTGCGCGCGTTCAAACCGATTGGGACCTGGGTGTTTTTTACAACGACTTCGTGGAAAGCGCGAGTCAGTTGCTAGAAGAAGGCAATTCGAACTCGATTATCTTGACCTCCTCTGCTCCGGGCGAAATCGCATGGCCAAGATCAACGTTCGCTCTGAATCTCGCCCAAGGATTGGCGGGACAAGCGAGTGATAGCGATTCGACCGAAGCAACGATATTGGCCAGCAGGCTTCACCAGTTTGTTTCGTCACGCGTGCAGTCATGGTCGCAAACAAACCGCGGCGAAAATCAAACTCCGCAACTGTATGTAGGCTCGGCGGGCGATGTCGACTTGACGATTTCGATTCATCAGTCGGTAGTGCAGCGACTTTCCGACCACAAGCTTTCGTCTCTAGTAAGCGAGTCACGCGTCAAAGTGTCCGATGTGATGGAGTTGTGGAAGACGTTGGATCAATTGAAATCGACTCCGTTTCTGCGTTTAGATCCGATTCGTTTTCGCAACTTACAACAGGAATTATTGAGGCTGGAGCAATTGCGGTCTGCGGATTCATCGTTGTCCTCGGAGGCAGCTCAGTTGTACGCGGAATTAAAGACTGAGTTGGAAGCGTTGTCCCGAAGCGATTGGGGGAGCCTCTCTCAACAATGGGCGAACCTGGGATGGGATCAGCCTCATTTTTTACCCCTGTCCAAACCCCACAGCGTCGAAGCTGCGCAAGCGATCGGAAGCATCACGCCCGTTGAGGCGGAAAATCTGCGTGGTTCGATCAGCGAAGCCATTCGGGAAGCCAGCGGCGACGAGTTCATCTGGCCGACGTTGAGTGATCGGCTTCACGGATACACGGAGTTACAGTACCTCCAGATTTCGTATGCGGCAGACACGTTGAATCAATGGTCACGCAATAAGCCGCTGTCTGTTGTCGCAAACCTACGCCAGCGTGGCATGCGGTTAGCGGCCGGCATGAAAGGCGAAGCTTTCGGAGATCCGCGAGTTCACGAGCGATTGCGTGCAAATCTATCCGAGGCATTTGACGCGATTCGTGTTTGCGAAGACACGCTGTGGAACGGTGAAGATGCGGCGCTCGTGACACAGACGAACCGTGCCAGTGAGTTGCTAGGTCGTATCGTGGAAAAGCAGGTCGCTTTGACACAAGCGTTTCGGATCGCGGACGAGGTGAACAACGAGCTTCCTTATTTAGGACAATGGCTCGCTGACCCTTGGTTACAAACTCACGCGGCCACCGCGGTTATCGATCTGCGAAACCCGACACTATCGCTGGTGGAACTTTCAGAACGTGTGTTGCAGCTGAACCTGCTGCTCGCCGGTTCGGATGTAAGCGAACCAGCATTGAATGAAATCGTTCGCTACTCTCGGGACGTTGCGGCGAGTCACCAAGCATTGCGTGCGACATTGAAATTGCATGCCGAAGCGTTGATTGATCTGCCGGATGTGACAGTCGCTCGGTGGCGTGAAATGCACGCGTTGCTCGCAACTCCGCTCATAGACAGTGAAACACGTCAAAAGCTCATTGGGCGATATGAAGACTCGAAGATCCAGCTGCTCTATCAATACGAACAGTTAGACGAAATCCCCGACGCCGAAGATGCTCGAACCCAAGAGGAGTTGCAAGAGCACATCCTGTCGTTGCTTGCTTGGGCACCGCAAGTAGCGAGCTCGATTGCCAGTCTTGAGCAAGATCGTTTGAGAGTGGGCGTGCTCGCTTCGGTCGGCAAGCCGGTGGAGATTGCTGAGACCGTTAATCAAAAGATGAGGCGGTATCTGCTGGACTGTGCATCGCTTGCTCGCGTTGACTCGGCATCGGTCGAAGAGTCCATCGGGGATCCAGACGGCAAACCTCGATTAAGCCGCGAGCAGCACGTCCGATCCGCCTCAGGTCTATGGTTTCCGCAGAGCGCCGTCGATCTATTGCAGTTCGAGCATCTCAAAAGAATACGCGGGCAATTTCTGTGGATGGCGGCTGAGTCGTTACGAGATAGTTGGGGCGGTGAGTGGCTCGATGAAAATGGCCAACCGGCGAAGCAACCATTTTTTGCAATGGTCGCCGACGACTACATCAACGCCGCAGAGTCGATCGCAATTCCTCGTCCGGTGTTAGGCAGCGAGGTCGAAAACCTGAGGCGACTACTGACCAATCAACGCCTCACCGCGATGGGTGGTGTATCCAGTTTGGCCAAGGATAGCAGTCCCACACCAGGTTTGGGTGACGTGCGAATAGACGCCAAACTGCAACCGATGATGCCCGGTATTGAATTGGCCCCCGGACTTGCCACGGTGTTTGTGCGTTCGCGTTCGGGAAAACGGATGGACGTTCAAGATACTCATCCTTCAACCGATCGCGATGGGCATCCCAACACGTGCCGCATCAAATTCCCGTTTGATGAAGACTCTTATCCTCTCGTCTCGGTATCGCTCGAGCGTTCAAAGGAGATTGAGGGGAGAGTCCAGCTGACGACGTTTTTCCGCGGGCTGGAGTTCAATGCGCCTTTGACCATCAGCACCGGTCAAGGGACGCAGTTCTCGTATGAACCCCAAGAGTATGGAAGTGCCCGTCTGACGCTGTTTGGTGAAGGGCGTCAGCAACCATCCATCATTTTTGTGCTCGATTGCAGCGCTAGCATGTCAGATCCGGCCCCAAGTGAACGGCCGGGCGTCGGTGCTCTGTCAAAGCTCGAAGTCGCGAAAAGCACGCTCGCCGGAATGCTCGACGAACTCGCTCGTGAAGGTTCAACGCGGGTGGGTGTGATTGCTTTCGGACACCGCATCGGGTGGAGTAAATCATCACCTGTGCGACTGCTGACACAACCCCGGTATGTATTGCCGATCCCCGACAACGTTTCGGCGAGTACGGATGTCGAGTCGGTCTTGTCGTTGGGGCGATTTGACAGTACCGAAGCCGCAAAACTTGCTGTTCGGCTTGACGGGTTGCTGCCTTGGGGACAGTCGCCTCTGTATCTGAGCATCATGGAGGCGATCGCCGCGTTCACGCAGGACGATCGGGAGACGGACAAGAGCATTGTGGTGATCACCGACGGAGTCAATTACCAATTCACTCCCTCGGATCGTTGGTCTGCGGAGACCGCGCCGACGAGTCTGACAAGCGTTGTCGACCTCGTGCAAGAGAGCTCGATTCCAGTCCACATTCTTGGTTTTGGGGTCGAGAAGGATGAGCGTGTGGAAGCGAAGCGTGCCTTCGAACAAATCGCGCAAGCGAGTGACGGCAGTTATCGCACGGCGTCAAACGGCCGTGACCTGCTGAATTTATTGAAAAGTCGTCTAGGCGGGGGCACGTACACGGTAGTCGGCGATGCGGCCAACCGACCCGGCGATGAATTGTCACAACAACAGCGGTTGCTCAACGAATCCATTCGGCTTTCCACGCAACGCGAGACGGTAACGCCCGCGATAGTTCAATTTCGCGATGCAACCGCCGAAATCGATCTCTACGATGGGCAATGGCTTCAACTGCTTGCAACCAATCGTCCGCAGATTCGTAGCATTCCCTATGACGTCAACTCGCCGACGACGGTCCCTTTGGTTACCCAGTACGGCCGGGAGACGGGCTACGTTTGTCGCGTGCATCGTCCCGTTCGTCATGACGCGAGTCTTACGTTAAGCGTTTCGATACAAGCACAATATGAAGTCTGGACGCGACGTCCAACGGAAGTTTGGCTAGAAGTGACGCCGATCTGTGAAGACGCCAACAGCTATTATTTTTATGACGCTCACTTCCAGCCATTTGAGCCGGTTCCGGTTTTGCAGTGGACTGCGGAACATTGGCCCCGCGAAGCTGATCGTGCCAGGGTGCGTTTTTGGTGCAAAAATGAGGTGACGCAACCGACTGAGTCGGTCTTGCTATCCGAGGTCTTACGATCGCCCGATTCTTACTCGCAAGATACGGTGGTGCCGGGAATTGAAGGTGTCGTGTATCGAATGGCTGTCGAGGAGGACGACGCTTCGCGAAGTAGGAAGACGCTACGCATCTTGGAAGTTCATGATGTGAACGCGACAGGCATGACGCCCCTGCGAATCGGTTTGGCGAACGATGATGGTGTGCTCACCAAGGTGCAGCGCTACTTCGACGTCGCCAACGGTGTTGGTCAGCATGTCTTTCACCTCGATATGGACGCGCGATCCGGGATCACGGGTGCGCCGGCCGCGATTCACTTTTCCGTATCGAACGCGGCCAAGTCGGGAGCGTGGCAATTGCAAGATGAATTCGTGGATATCGAAATTACTGACTATGACGCCGTTATCCCGGTTGCCACGCGGTAGCGAGTTGCGTGGGTTTGTTCGCGAAGTTTGCAACAGGCCGATCGGACAGTCACAATGGTTCTACATGCAATTGCATCGTTGAGCTCGACCGGCTGATCGAAAGCGGGATCACATCGACTCGCGGAGTGATCTCAGAAAAAGCAGGATTTTCTCGGCCTTGTTTGTTGGTTTGCCACGCATTGTGTATTGGCTCCATTGACAAATAGGATGTCTGAGTCCACTGCAAAATTTTCACAGAGAGGGAACCCAACGTTGAAACGCAGTTTGATCATGCCTGGTTTGGCGGCTCTTGGCGTGGGCGTCGCGGCGATTGCGATTGCCCAGCAGCCGCCTCCTCCCCGCTTGCACACGATGACAAAGCGTAGCGTGCTGAAGCCCGTCCCCGCGACCTCGACACCGAACATCAAGAGCGAAGTCTCGATCGAAATCGTTGGGCGCGAGAGGATCATCCGGGCCAACGGAATTCCTAATCACAAGACGGGCGTCTTTCCAAATCGAGGAAACCCGAACCGTATCACGCCGCAACGACACGAATACCGAGTTCCTGCTGACCCACAAGTCGCTGATCGAATCACTCCCATGCATGGTGAGTTCGGCGTGGCGATCAATGGCGTACCGTTCGATCCGGGAGCCGGAGAGTTTTATGATGGCGAACCGGGCTGGCAATACGAACCACTGTCCGGCGCGATCGCTCTTGGGATCGATGTCTCCCATGCCCATGTGCAACCGACTGGCAAGTACCACTATCACGGTCTGCCCACCGGACTGATCGATTCGGTCGAAGTCAAGGCTGGTGAACACTCGCCGTTAATCGGCTGGGCCGCGGACGGATTTCCGATGTACGTAGTCTACGGCTATCAGGATCCGCAAAATCCCGCGTCGGCAGTCGTCAAGCTCAAGTCGAGCTATCAACTCAAACAGGGCAATCGCCCAGGGGGAAATGCGCCTGGTGGCAAATACGACGGGACGTTCGTGAGAGATTATGAATATGTCGCTGGCAGTGGCGACTTGGACGAATGCAACGGGCGTTTTGCGGTTACTCCGGAGTATCCGGATGGTACCTACGTGTATTTCTTGACCGAAGAATGGCCGGTTGTGCCACGGTGCTATCGCGGCACTCCATCGAGTGACTTTCGCCATGGACGCGGTTCGAGTGGTCCCAATCCGCGCGATCCCGGATTGAGCGGGGCCGGTGAACGAGGCGGGTATGGTGATCAAGGTCGAATGAGGCTCGGGCCTCCCGGAGCGCACCCGATGCCGCCGACACCCGGCCAAGTGCTTCCAACATTCGTTAGAGAAGCATTGAATTTAACTTCGCAACAGATTAGCCAACTCGACGCCTTGCAAGCCACCGTGAACCAGCGTCTCGACAGCATTCTGACCGAGAAACAGAAAGAACATATGCGGCAATTGGGGCCACCCAATGGTCCACCAGGCGGACACCCCGGTTTTGGCGGCCCAGGTCTCGGCGGCCCGACACCAATGCGAGTTGATGATTAGTGCATCGTCTGTTCATTCATCGCCTGGCCTTGATCCAAGGGTAGCGGAAGCCTTTCAAGACTTTTTGAGTGATGCATTTCTGAAGATCACAGAGGCTTTCAATTCGTAGCTGCGTTCGACCGAACGCAGCCCACCGTCCGGAAAAGGTGGCGACAAAGTCAATGAAAGTGCTCTTTACGTGTGCATTTAAGATAACCGTCATCCGACACTTGACCGGGCGTAGTCATGTGCTCATCAGGCTCCCGATGGCGCGTTGCGTCGTTGGGTGCTAGCGAGATCCGATGGCGGAACGAATTTCAGCTAACACCCACGGCGAATACAGTTTCCTGTCGCGATTGAAAGACATCCCGACAGCAAGGGAAAGGATTGGGTTGCGGCGGTGTAAATTGTAGCGGCTCAGTTGCGAAATCGCGTCGCGTTAGCCGTCACGCTTGGGCGTCGAGGTTTCCTCCGCCTCGTTTGATAAACGATTCGGGAAACGTCTGAACGCTTTGAGTGGTTTCCGTGTCGCTGTCACTCGTTTGCGAATCAAGCCACTCGAGCAGATCGTCAATGTCGCTCGATTCCAAGGTCGCCGAAGATTCTTCGGTGCCCTCTGACGCACCACCGGCCCGGGCGCCTCCGCGTGGAGGAGGGCCCCCGGCTCCTCGCGGGCCTCCGCCCTTCCCGCCACCGGGGCCACGTCCTTCGCTGGCCTCTTGACCACCTTGGTCGCCGCCGGATTGCGGTGTTCCCAGTTGACTTACAAAACCCTCACCGTCCAAACCGTGGTTGGTCAGGATTTCGCTGAGTGATTCTTTAACTTCCGTCGGGCTGAGCGTCGAAGCTGAGCTTTTCAACGACGTGATCGCATCGCTCAACTCCGATTTGATCGCCGTTTGTTCATCGCTGGAAACGCCTTGCTCGTCGAAATAGCTCGTCAACGATTGCTCGAGACGCTCGGCCGGATTGCCACCGGATGCCTGACCACGGCTGGTGGCCGAAGTGACGTACGTCTGGGCGGACGCCGACGTGGAGGAGATGGGATTCATTGAAATTCCTTTTCGTGATTTGGGTTTTGTGAAAGTCACAACGAGATCGAATGCGTCGGTTGCGAATCCACAAGGCCACATTTCGGTGACTATCGCTTCCTAGAGCCGCAACGCCCGTCTCGCTGTAGCGATTGATGCGATTTTGCATGGACACAGCGTGCCAAATTGGGGGTGTGGACACGTGTATGGTCAGTAGGCTCGCTAATATTTGCTTGGAAGTTTTCTGCGGCTAAAAGTCACACAAAAATTCGTTTTTCTGGCCTTCGTCGTCTGTGAAACACGCATGGAGAAGTAGCCCCTTGTCTCAACGGCGGATTTGAATTGCGTGGCGCATTCGCGTCAAAATCGTCCGTTGTCCCCGGCTAACCCAATAATCTCATCCAGGCAAACGTATGTCATCCGTTCCACTCGCAACCGGTGCCCCCGAGAATTCCATTTCGGATTTGATCACACGCATTCGCAGCGGTGGCCGTCAATCGCTCGGGGAATTACTTCAGATCTACCGCAATTACCTCAACGTGTTGGCGACGACGCAGTTGGACGCGAGATTGCGACGACGGATGAGCACATCGGATCTCGTCCAAGAAACGATGTTGGCCGCCCACCGTGACTTCGATCAATTTCGCGGACACAGCGAAGGCGAGCTACTCGCGTGGTTGCGACAAATCTTGAGTCATCATCTCAGCCACGCGATGGAGCGAAACGTATACGCGAAGAAGCGGGATATCCGCAGGGAAGTCTCACTGGATCGCGTCGCCAAACGGATCGACGACAGCATCGCGGGATTGTCAAACCTTATCCCTGATCCCATGGCAACGCCGAGCGAGATCGTTTCCCGTCGCGAGCTAGCCGCCGAACTGTCTGATCAACTCGCGAAACTGAAACCGAGCTATCACGATGTGATCGTGTATCGAAATCTGCAGGGATGTTCGTTTGACGAAATTGCGAAGAAGATGGACATCAAATCGGGTGCCGCTCGAATGCTCTGGCTGCGTGCGATCGCGAAGTTTAAAGAAGTCTGCGATATCAACGTATCGGGAGGCTCGCCATGATCACTCCCATCGACTCGGTGGCCTTCGGATCGCAGAACGATTGGTCCGATGACGAGCCACTCGCGATGCGAAATTTGACTGAGCAGCAGAAGAATCAACTCGCGGTTCTACTCGAAGAATACATGTCAGCGCTCGAATCCGGTCTGCCGCCCTCGGTGGATACGCTGACACGCTCGCAACCGGAACTTCGAGAGCCTCTGCGTGCGTGCGTGGACGGTCTGGAAAACTTGCATCAACTCGCCGTTGGGCATCCGATTCCAACCCGGCCCGAACTGACTCATTCCGATTCGCACCGGTTGGGCGATTTTGAACTACAGGAAGAGATCGGTCGGGGAGGGATGGGGGTTGTCTACCGTGCGACCCAAATCTCGCTACGCCGAACCGTCGCCATCAAATTACTGCCGTTGGCATCGATTCTAAATCAACAAAAACTCGCGCGTTTCCAACATGAAGCCGAAGCTGCGGCATGTTTGCAACATCCCCACATCGTTCCGATCTTTGCGGTCGGTTGCGAGCGGGGGACGCATTTCTATGCGATGCAGTACATCGCAGGGAATTCGCTCGATAAAGTGATCCAGCAGGGACGCACATCATCCCAGCGGTACGATTGGCAAACTGTGGTGTCGCAGGGGATTGCGGTTGCCGAAGGGCTCCATGCTGCTCACGAACTCGGCATTGTCCACCGGGACATCAAACCGTCCAACTTGATCGTCGACCGTGAAGGAAAGGTTTGGATTAGCGACTTCGGACTCGCACGGGTTCAGGGTGACGTTTCGCTAACCCAATCAGGCGACGTTATCGGCACCATGCGATACATGAGTCCCGAACAAACGCGTGGCGAGTCAGCCCTCGTTGATGGTCGAGCCGACGTCTATTCGCTTGGCGCGACGTTGTACGAAGTCATGTCGGGACGCCCAGTTCATGACGGCGTCGACGCGCCCGCGATTCTAAGGCAGATTGACGAGGACGCAGTCGTCTCGCTCCGTTCGATCTGTCGTGGCATTCCGCGAGACCTCGATACGGTGATCTCCAAAGCGATGTCGAAACGACGTGACGATCGCTATGAAACGGCCCAGGAATTCGCTGACGATTTGCGACGCGTTTTGGCCGGTGAACCGACGGTGGCGCGTCCGCCAACGCTGCTCGACCACTGCGTGCACTATGCCGTGCGATATCGCGGTGTCGTGGCCGCAGCGACCGCGATCGGTTTGCTGATGATTGCGGGATTTGCAATCGGAACCGTGTTGTTGGCTGCCGAAAAGAGCGTGTCGGACGCCAACGCGGCTCGTGCCATACAGAACGAGAGGATCGCGCGTGAAGCCATCGACGGCCTCGGAACCCAAATGGCGGAATTGCTCGCCGAAATACCGTCCGCGAGTTCCGTGCGACAGCGACTGCTGTTGCAAACTCTCGGCTATTATCAGCGGCTCGCGGCGGAGTCGGGACTACGGGGCACGCAGAACCGTGAACAAGAACTCGATCTCGCCATCACCTACGGCAAGATCGGTAGTTTCCAAGGAGAGCTTGGACAAAATGACGAGGCGCTCGAGTCCCTCAAGCGATCCGAGCAGTTGATGGCGGAGCTCGCCGCGAGCGATCCCGAGGATTTGCCACTGCAGTTGCAATGGACGGTAAGCCAGAACAATTTGGCCGAACGATACGCCAGCAGCGGTGACGTGCAGTCGGCGGCCGTGTGGTTTGGAAAGGCGATCGTCAATCAGACTCGTATAAGTTCCCTCGACGATGCGGGCTCAGACGAGCGATCACGGACCAAAAAACTCGCCACCAAGGAGCTGGCAACGACGCTCAACAATCTCGGCCAAATGCTTAGCGAAACTGCAAACATCGATGAAGCGGAAACGGTTTATCAAAGAGCGATCGCGTTATTGCAAGGTCGCACGTCGCATTCCGAGCTGCGGTCGACGATCCAGTCCAATCTCGCTGGTTTGTTGGTTAAGCGCGATCCCACGCAAGCGATCGAGTTAGCGAAACGTTCGCTCGATCGACAACTTCAACACCTCGAACAGGATCGGGGGGATGCCGAAGCGGCGACGCAAGTCGTGTTGACACTCAATACGCTCGCGATGGCGCAGGCGGAACAGTCTCGACATCGGGACGCGATCACCTCATTGCAACGTGCAATTGAAATCAGTGAACAGTTGCGTGTGCGTTGGCCAGAACAACCGTCGTATCGGCGTGATTTGGGAATTAGCCTCAATCATCTTGGGCTTTCGCTAGCCGCGATTGGTCAGGTCGGGCAAGCGCGGGACGCATTTGAAGCCGCTGGCGAACAGGCCGGGGCTTTGGTCGAGGTGTTCGCCGACGACGCGGAGGTGCATAGCATGATGGGCGGGATCCTGAACAACCTTGGCTTCTTAAACCAAAAACTCGGCGATGTCGCAGCAGCGATGGGATATTTCAATGAGGCGATTTCGCACCAACGGCTCGCCGTCGAATTGGCTCCTCAAGTGCCTCGGTATTTAACCTACTTGCATAAACACGAAACCAATTTGAAGCAATTAAGAGGCGAATCATGAGAGATACCAACGACCCTCGACAGTTGCGAATGGAGCGTCTTGAGACGCGTACGTTACTGGCCGCCGGAATCTTTGGATTCTCAGAGGTCGCCGACTTTGTCGGAAATGATGCATCGCAAACGCCCACTCCGCAAGGTTCTCGTTCCGTTGGCGCCGAAGAGTCGTCGACCCCCGGTAATCGAGGACGATTTGAACGCGGTGCCGACGTCGGACGGCGATCCGCGTCTGCGGACAGACAGCGAGATTTCTCGCAGCGGCAACGATTGCAACAGCAGGAGATCGCGGCCCCGGTCAACAGTCAACAATCGGTCAGCAACCAACAATCGGCCATCACTCAAAAACCGGTCGCCGCATCGATATCCGTAAGTGAGCCCGTCGGCGAACCGATTGCAGAGTCGCCACGCAACGTCAATTCGGCTCCAGTTACATCGCGGGTAGTGATAGCGCAGACGGTCGTGCCGGTGCCCAATGGGATAGTGGATGCGGCGATCGCATCGCTGACATCAGTTGACAGTAGTCAGGCGAATGAAGTCGAGTCCGAAGTGCTCGAAGCCGTTTCGACGATTGAACCGGAATCGGACACACGTGTGGTTGAAAATGAAACAGCGGAGACGACTGAGGCGGTGCAACTCATTGTCTCCGCCGACTCAATACCTGACGCGGCCGACGATGGGCTACTGCATTGGTTCCCACTTTGGGGACTGAACCTAGCGAAACCAAGCGACTCCAAAGTCGAAACACCCTGGCAATTAAGCCAAGACACGATACCACTTCTGCAACGAGTGATCGAAGCATCGCCGGAGGAACGCGGCGAAATTGTTGATAGCTTGATGGCAGATTGGTTCAGCGGCCCCGCCGGGCTGATTTCGTTGGATCGTGTCGTGTTGCCCACGCAGTATTTGAGCATCGACGATTTCGCAATCGACGTGCAACTCGAATCCGCGATCATGCTGCACCGCTCGCTCGGCATGGTGGCCACCGGAGTCGTGCCTCCACTATCCGGTCCTGTTTTAGACGCCATCATGGCTTCGCTAGAAGAAGCCGCGATGTCACAAAATCAACCGATCGCGGATACGACAATTTTGCAGCTTCCGTCTGCCGTTTACCCTGCGATCATTGCAGTCGCGACCGGAATCGCAATCGCCGCGCGGCGTCAATTCAAACATCCCGCCTCGGAGCCGGACTTCGAATCCAATAATCATGTGTGATCCGATCCGACGTGTGTCGTCGCGCGGCGGACCAACGGCCGCCGTCGCGTAGAAACCGTGACTCACGCTTTGACAAATTGATCAATCATCGTGATCAGTTTGTTGCTGTTGAGCGGTTTGGTGGTGTAGTCACTGCATCCGGCAGCCAAGCACGCATCTCGATCGCTCTTCATTGCATTAGCGGTCAATGCGATGATCGGTAGACCACAACCGCGTTTGCGAAGTTCACTGGTGGCTTCGTACCCGTCCATCACCGGCATCTGCATGTCCATGACGATTACGTCGACGTCCGGCTTGCTTTTATCAGCGATGTAGTCGAGTGCCTCTTTGCCATTGGTCGCGGTCGTGACAACGCCGCCAGCTTTTTCAATAAAATGTTGGGCGAGGTAACGGATGTCTCGCCGATCATCCACGACGAGCACACGGGCGGACAATTGTATCTCGTCGTCAGGTCGTTCCTCCGAGATATCGAGACCGAGATCAGGTTCGATCAATCGAACACCGGGGGTAACTTTGACCGCCAGTGTGAAAACGCTGCCGACGCCGAACTGGCTTTCAACCTTCACTTCACCGCCGAGTGCATGGGCGAGTCGTTGGCAGATCGCCAGCCCCAATCCCGTGCCGCCGAATGAACGCGTCGACGTATTGTCCGCTTGCACAAAGGGATCAAACAACGTTTCGAGATCTTCGGAGCGGATTCCGATGCCCGTATCAGAAACGTGAAAGAGCAATTCGTTTGTGGGTTCATTAAAGCGAACCGTCAGCTCGACGTGTCCCTCATCGGTGAACTTAATCGCGTTGCCGACCAAATTGACTAGGATTTGACGCACGCGGATGGCGTCAGTCGTAAAGGTTTCGGGGACCGGGCCACTAAATGCGATCTGCAGCGGCAGTTTTTTTTCGGCTGCTCGCACATCCATGAGCGACCGAACCTCCGCGACAATCGCTTCCGGTCGGATCGGGATGCGTTCGATCTCCAATTTCCCAGCGTCGATTTTGGAAAGATCGAGGATGTCGTTGATGATACCGAGCAGGAAATGTCCATTTCGACGAATCGTATCGACGACTTGCAAATTGTCCGGGTCCTTCAGGTGATCTCGCAAAATGTCCGCGTGCCCGATGATCGCCGCCATCGGCGTGCGGATCTCGTGCGACATGTTCGCCAGAAACTCGCCGCGCGAGCGATTTGCCGTTTCAGCGGCACGCTTGGCACGCTGCAGTGATTGCTCGAACAGTTTTCGGTCGGTGATATCCTGCATCGTCCCGATCACACGCGTCGGGAAGCCGGATGTCTGTCCCTCCTTAAACAGCACGCAACCGGAATTCACGATCCAGCGAATTTCACCGGACGGACGGATGATTCGGTGTTCGATTTTGAAATGCTCGGGAGCGTCTTTTCGCGATAACCGCTGAAACAAATCACGATAGCGGTCGCGATCGTCCTGGTGGATCTGGTCGAAGATCGCGCTGCGGGGTAAGGGCTTGTCCGGATCGACTCCGAAGATTTGAAAAATCTCGTCCGACCAAATCGTTTCGGCGCTGCGAGCGTCGAGGTCATAGGTGCCGAAACCCGTTGTCTTGGCGGCGAGCTTGAGACGATTCTCGTTCGAAAGAATGCTCTGCTCGGCTTCCTTTTGTTCGGTGATGTCGACGGCGGCGACCATTCCTGATACCGGGATTTTCTGCTCGCCGTTTTCCGAAAAGAAGATGCGTTTTCGTATGCTGACCCATCTTACGCTTCCGTCGTCATCGACCACGCGATGCTGCATCGCGAATTCGCCCATACCATCGGGACGCAGTGATTGCGCCACTCGTTGCTCGATTTCCTCTACGTCGTCCGGGTGAAAGCGACGGTGTAGCTCCTCCCGCGTGATTTCCACCTCATTGGGAACGCAAAATAACTCGGCCGCCTTCTGGTCCGCGATCGCCGTTCCGCTTTTATAATCGATTTCGACGATACCGAATTCCGCTACCGAAACCGCGAGCCTCAGTCGTTCTTCGCTCGTGCTGTGACGTTTCAAGGGGGAAGGGCCTGTGGGGGCTTTTGGGAAATGGTTGCGGGCAACTTTAACGAGGGTGAGGCGGGCATTTTGTGCAATTTTTCCGAGGCTTTCAATGGCGATGGCCGACGCCGCACAAACGCCATGGCGTGCTCTCTCGATCGCCGCGACGAGTGGTGTCCAATTTGACACCTTACTACGATCACTGGTAGATTCGTCGCGTCGGTATAGAGCACGTGGTACAGAGGTCATCCCCGAACACACTCATCCTTGGCGGCTGGACAGTGTTTGGCTGCGGTTCCGAAACTTCTCCACTTCATTTTGTTGTCGCACTCTCGCTTGCCTCAGTTCTCCCCTGAGGCACCAAACCAGCCGCCTATGGACTCCCACGCTGCCCACGACGAATTGGCTCCCGTACCTAAATCCGGGGGTGACCGGACTCCGATCGTTGGAATCGGTGCATCAGCGGGGGGACTCTCAGCGTTGGAGACGTTGTTCGAGCAGCTGCCCGCGAGCACGGGAGCCGCCTACGTCGTTGTGCAGCATCTTTCGCCGGCGCATCAAAGCCACATGAGCGAATTGCTTGGCCGGCGGACCAAGATGGAGACCATTCAGGTCACCGAGCCGCAAGTTCCTCAGCCCAATACGGTGTACCTGTTGCCTCCGGGGAAACACGTAGTACTACGTGAGGGGCGACTTGATTTGCAGAATCGTGAAGATGGCGGAGAGCTGAACCTTCCGATCGACAAATTTTTCCAATCCGTCGCGGCGGAGAACGAAGATCGGCAAGTCGCCGCAGTGGTTTTGTCGGGTACCGGAAGTGACGGCAGTGTAGGCATTGTCGACGTGAACCGGATCGGCGGCCTAGTGCTCTCGCAAGACGAAGACAGCGCGCAGTTCAACAGCATGCCCCTTAACGCGATCAAGACTGGCGCCGTTCATGTCGTCGCGACCGTTGCGGAGTTAGCCGAGTCGTTGGTCGCCTACCTCGGCGGCGCCGACGTTAAGAGCGTCATCGAACAATCTGCGCCTTCGATCGAACGCAATGATCTCGCCGCAGTCTATCGCCGATTAGAAAAATCGTGCGGAATTGATTTCGGGCAGTACAAACACGGGACGTTCACGCGGCGGCTTTCGAGAAGGATGATGTTATCCAAAGTCGATCAGCTCGAACGCTATATCGAGATGCTCGACACAGATGCGACGGAACTTTCGCGTCTGGCCGATGACCTGATGATTGGTGTAACGCGTTTTTTTCGTGACCCAGACGGTTACCATCGCCTCGCCAATCGATGTATCCGAACCGCGGTGGCGACAAAGTCCGAGGGCGATGAGTTTCGAGCCTGGATCGCCGGCTGTGCGACCGGTCAAGAAGCTTACAGCGTCGCGATGTTGATCCATCACGAACGGGAAAAATCAGGAATTGATTTCGCGGTCAAGATTTTTGCAACCGACGTCCATCCCGAGGCGATTCGATTTGGCCAACGCGGGCTCTATCCCGAAAGTTCGCTGCCCGAAATTCCCAATGAACTACGCGACAAGTATTTGATCGCACGCGCCGATGGATTTGAGATTTGCCCGGCGATCCGCAATTCGATCGTCTTCGCTCGACACGATGTGTTGCAGGATGCCCCGTTTACGAACCTGGACCTGATCACGTGCCGCAATCTGCTGATCTATTTGGTCGAAGACGCACAAACGCGCGTGCTGAACATGTTCGCCCACGCACTGCGTTCTCGCGGTCTGCTTTGGCTCGGCCCGAGCGAAACGCCCGGCGATCTGGAAGACGATTTTGCGGTTCTCGACAAGCAATGGCGGATCTTCCAGAAAGAACGCGAATCGCGTTTGCCGCTGGATCTGCGTCTGCGGAAACGACCTCTCACCAATGCGTCTCTATCCTTGCGACCGCGGTCTTTAAACGCACCGTCCGCGTCATTGGTCGCCTCCTATGACCGGTTATTGGAGCAATTCGCGCCGGCGGGGATCTTGATCGATGAAAACATGCGTCCGCTGCAGGTTTTTGGAGATGTGTCGCGATTCGTCGAGACACGAGCGGGCCGACTCACCGGCACGATCGACGACATGCTGCTCGAACCCTTGCGGTTGCCTGTGGCAGTAACCATTCAACGAATGCGATTTGAACAATCAATCGTCATGAGTGAAAGTGCGATCATCGATGGCAATCACGTCAAAGTTCAAGTCCGTGCGTTTCATCACGCGGCACAATCCGAGACGCATTACTTCATCACGTTTTTGAGTGCGACCTCCACGAGCCAGCCTCACGTCGAGCCCGGTTCGATTGTGCCGGTGTCCACGGCGGTGCCGGCGAACGACAGCGGCAGCGTCTCGCAATCTGGTAAGTCAATGGATGCATTCGCGGCCGAGCGAATTCGTATGTTAGAAATGGATTTGGACTTCACCCGCGAAAACTTGCAGGCGACGATCGAAGAGGTCGAAACGACTAACGAGGAACTGCAGTCGAGCAACGAAGAACTAACCAGTAGTAACGAGGAGCTGCAAAGCACCAACGAAGAACTGCACAGCGTCAACGAGGAACTGCACACCACCAATGCGGAAAGCAGCCGGCGTTTGCAGCTGTTGACCGAAATGACCCGCGATCTCGAGAACGTGATGAGCGAGATCAATGTGGGAATTGTTCTGGTTGATCCGGATCTGAACATCCGCCGCGTCACACCCGCCGCGGCAGACATCCTGCTGATCCGACGTAACGACGGGCAAGGCGAGCGATTACAAGACTATACCCGAGCTCTCGAAGGAATCGACCTAGTTGAAATCGTTCGCTCGGTCGAGGCTAAGAATCAAGCCGTTGAGTGTGAGACGAGTGATAGACGTGGCGATCCGATCTTATTGCGAGTTGCTCCGTACCGTGATCGCGGCGGAATCGTGATGACGATGACGAATCTGCACAGCGTCAAAGATACCGCGAATCGACTGCGAAAAGTCACGTCGATTGTGCAGGACAGTACCGACGCAATCATTGGCGTTGATTTGGATTCGCAAATCACCAGTTGGAATCGTGGGGCGGTCCGATTGTTCAACAAAGAGGTCGATCTATCGTCCCGTGTTGAATTGTGCGACGTGCTACCGACATCCGTTTGCGACGTCTGTGAAACCATGTTGCGAGAATTGGTCCGCAGAGGAGAGGTGGGGGCGGAGGAACTATCCGCGTTGATTGACAACAGACAGGTGATGTTGCAAATCCGCGTGACTCCTGTGCTCGACGAATACGAACGGGTGCACTCCGCCGCGATCACGCTTTATGACATCACGGCGATTCGTAAGGCAGAAGAGCAATTGCGTTTGCGTACCCGAGCGATTGATGCCGCCAGCAACGGGTTCTTGATCGTCGATGCACTAAAAGACGACATGCCCATCGTCTACGCCAACAAAGGTTTTGAAAACCTGACGGGATATCGTCTCGAAGACATTTCCGGTCGCAACTGTCGGTTTCTGCAAGGGGCGGGAACCGATCCGGAGGACGTTCAAAAGATCCGCGACGCGATCACAAATCGGGAGAGCTGCCGGGTCACGATTCTGAACTATCGCCGCGACAGCACTCCATTTTACAACGATTTGATTGTAACGCCGATCACCGACTCGGGCGGACGCGTCACCCATTTTGTTGGCATCCAGAGCGATGTGACCGAAGTCGTCGAAGCGAACCAATCGCTTCGCAAGAGTGAGATGGAATATCGCACGACGTTTGAAAATGCGGCGATCGGGATCGCCCACGTCGGACTCGGCGGTGAATGGCTGAGAGCGAACGAAAAACTTTGCAACATACTCGGCTATACGCTCGATGAACTAAAACAACGATCCTTTCAAGATATCACTCATCCCGATGATCTCGATAAAGATTTGGTTTTGTTCGCGCAAATGAAACGTGGCGAGATTAACGGATACACGCTTGAGAAACGTTACTTGCACCGTGACGGACATACCGTTTGGGCGAACCTGACAACTTCGCTGCGGCGTGACGTCGAAGGCAATACCGAGTGTTGTATTTCGCTGATTGAGGACATTTCCGAACGCAAAAATACCGAGCAAAAACTCGCTGCGTCACGTGCGATCATTACCGAAGTGATCGAACAGAGTCATGATCCGTTTATCAGTTTTGACGAAAACGGATCGATTCAGTTCGCAAACCAGGCTGCTCATCAGTTAGCCGGAATCGATAACCCACTACTCGGGCATCAGTATTCCGACGTTTTTTCCGATCATATGGATGCACCGCTGGTCTCGGCGCTGGCACGTGTTCACCGGTCACAGAAGGGTGAGACCAGCGAATACTACTCGCGCCGTCTGCAACGATGGTACGACGCCAGAGTGTTTCCCGTCGACGATGGAGCGGCGGTCTACATGACTGACGTTACTGGTCGCAAAGAAACCGAGTCCTATTTGGAAGCCGCTCGGGTGGCAGCCGAGGAAGCAAGTCTGGCGAAGAGCAACTTCCTGACAAACATGAGTCACGAGATTCGCTCCCCGATGTCAGCCATACTCGGGTTTGCTGATCTGTCACTCAGGGATCTCCGCGAGGGGCGAGACGTCGACCCGCGACACCTTGAAACGGTGATTCGCAACGGACGTTTTCTGCTAAGAATCATCAACGACATCCTCGACCTGTCCAAAGTGGAAGCAGGCAAACTGGATGTTCGTCGTTCGCGGTTCAAACTCGTTCCGATGCTCGCCGATATCTTTGAACTGATGCGACATCGCAGCGAGTCCACTGGCGTGCCTTTGTCGATTGAATTCGACGGCCCGGTTGCGGATCGTTTGCGAAGCGATCGATCGCGTGTGGAACAGATTTTGGTCAACCTGATCGGAAACGCACTGAAGTTCACTCCCAAAGGAAACGTGCGGGTCGTCGTCAACATGGACAGATCCGAAGGAGATGCGGTTTGTTTCCGAGTGATTGATACCGGGATTGGCATCTCTCGAGCGAACCTCGATCGTTTGTTTCAAACGTTCACACAGGTACATGATCGCAAGATCGTTGGAGTTGAGGGGACTGGTCTCGGGTTGGTGATCAGCAAACGTCTCGCAAACCTGCTGGGCGGTGACATTTCCGTTTCCAGCGTGGAAGGATTCGGAAGCGAATTTACATTGCGTCTTCCCGTCGAAGAGCCAGTGGAGATGATTGAGCCGACTGCGGCTGATCTCCAGCCACGACGTGCAAGTGGTGCGAAGTTGGAGAAAATCACTGCGCGGGTATTGGTTGCCGATGACGCGCGTGACATTCGGCTGCTAACCACACGTTTTCTATCGCGTGCCGGGGCGGAGGTGGTCCAAGTGGTTAACGGTGCCGAAGCTGTCAACGCGGTTCGTGAGGCCGATCAAGAAGGGCGACCATTTGCCTGCGTGTTAATGGACATGCAAATGCCCGAACTCGATGGCCGCGAAGCCACCCAGAAGATCCGCGATCTGGGTTTTACCATTCCAGTCATCGCTCTGACCGCAGGGGCAACGTCCGAAGAAATTAGTGAGGCCCTCGCGGCTGGATGCAGCGAATTTGTTGCCAAACCCGTGGACGCGGCCGATCTTGTCAGTCGCGTGGCAAGGTTGTGCGGGATCGGACCGTCTCAGCAAGTCTGACCGGCGCGAAAACCAGCCATCCGTTATTGATACGGCACCGCAATCTGCCGCTTTGCACACCTGTTCAGGCCCGTTGGCCTCGGCGTTTCACAGATCGCATGAACTGACCGCAGTGGTCACTCGCCTTAAAAAGTATCCTCATATTGCCAGGCGGTGAGTCTCCCGATTGAGCGCCCGATTGGTGGCGCAAAATCGGGTGGGTGCGAATCGGCGCTGATCAATGTGACACCGTGGCACGGATGTGTGACAAAACGCTCGCTAAAAGCGATCCAAAAGGCTGGTACAGCGTTTGCCATTATCTTTTCGAAAGTGCTCGGTGCGACTCATCTAACAGAGGTGGGCTTTGCTAAAAGCCCCGCAATATGGGGGCCTTTAACAAAATCCACGATCACCACCTCCATTGCCGCGTACTGCGTTGATGACATCAGCGGGCTGTTTTGACCTAATTCGCTAACAGGGAATCGAGAGTCCCTCGGCTTGCGATTTTAGTCGGGCTCCGAAATCAACGGAGCGTTACGCGATTCCGCTCAACGCGATGTCATCGATGGCATCGCTCGTACCGTCAGGAAGACGCGGTATACGACGGCTAGTAGCACTCAAGGAACTCGTCATGGCAGTCCTGCATTCTTCGGATCCGTTGCACGCGAGCAGCGAGATCGAGGCGATTCACGACAACCAAACCATCGCGCAGAAGCTCGATGAAATCGCGAACCTCTTGCACGAACAAAAGGCAAACGAATTTCGTGTCCGCGCGTATCACGCTGCCGCCAAGACGATTCGCAGCCTGCCGACTTCCGTCAGCGTGCTTCTCAAAAAGGATGGGCTTAAGGGGCTCATCGCCCTGCCAGCGATCGGGAAGTCGATCGCCAATTTGATCCAACAATTTGTCAACACCGGGCGCATTCCGATGGTCGATCGGTTGCGTGGCGAATCGCATGCGGAGCAACTATTCACGAGTCTTCCGGGTATCGGACCGGAGCTCTCTCATCGGATCCACAACCACCTTCATATCGAGACGCTGTCCGAGCTCGATGCGGCTGCGTGGGAAGGACGTCTTGAGCAAGTGCCCGGTATTGGGCGCAAACGGATCCAAGCGATTAAGAGCACGCTGGCTCAAAAGCTGTCGCACGAGGATACGCAGCCGGATGCGTCAAGTCGTGAAATGGATCGAACGGTATCGATCGAGGAGTTGCTCGACATTGACAAAGAGTACCGGACGAAGGCGACCGCAGAACAACTGCCCAAAATCGCACCCTCGAAATTCAATCCCAACAACCTCGCGTGGCTACCTATCCTGCACACCGAGCGAAAGGGCAGGCATTACACCGCCCTGTTCTCGAACTCGGCGCGAGCACATCAACTTAACATGACGCGAGATTGGGTGGTCATCTTTCGTGACGACGCCGATTCGCATGGCAGTTGGACGGTAATCACTTCGCAATACGGGCAATTGCAGGGGTGCCGCATTGTGCGTGGCCGCGAAGACGAATGTCGTAAACATTACAAGGGTGGGTGTGAGTTTCATCATCCCGTGGCGGGACAGTCACCGTATCCCGAACTTCCGCTGATGTGGGACGATGGACACGGACACGCTACGGCCACCTAGTGATTCGTCATACTTAGACTGAAGGTTGCTCCAGCCGGAGGGATCGCGTCTCGCTGCGACAAACGCTGCGAAACGACGAGAGTTGTCCGGTCGTACGCGAACTTCGAATGCCGACAATGCACTCGTGGTTGGTTCCTGTTTATCGTCAGCAGTTCGGCGTGGGCGGGCGCGACTACGAAATACCATCCCGCTCGTAAGGTCTCAACAGCACACGAAAGCACGTTTGTGGTTTGCATCGTCGCACCCGTGTGTTGTGGAGCATGCGTTTTATGTTTCCTTCCTCATTTAGAAGAACTTTCGGTTTGGCATTGAGAATGCATTCACTGAGTTCGCCCCCAAGGAGTCTATGATGAAATCGATCTTGCTCGCCACCGATGGTTCTTCTGTTGCCAATGACGCTGCGAGATTTCTAGCGCATTTGCCGCACGACGAAAAAATCGAATTGACCGTTGTCACAGCCCTGTACGTGCCCGGCACACAGAAGACTTACGTCGTCGGTGACTGGTACAAATCCTGTTTGGCTCGTGAACGCGAGAGAGCCGCTCACGCGTTTGCTAGCGTTGAGGAAATGTTTAGTGGTGCCAATGTCCAATTAAAACATATCGTCCGCGAGGGCCAACCTGCGGAGACGATCGTGGCAGTCGCCCGCGAGATCAAGCCTGAACTTGTGGTCGTTGGTGCGACGGGGCATTCCGGAATCGCCCGTGTGCTGTTGGGAAGTACGAGCGACTATGTGGCAACCCATGCGCCATGCAGTGTTCTGGTGATCCGTCCGACCGGCGCGGTCGAGGGAATTCATCCGCTGCGTGTTGTCATCGGATACGAGGGGTCAGGGCCCTCTCGCGCCGCACTCGAAGAGTTCGCCGAGTTTGATTGGGGACCAGAGTGCAACGTGCGTTTGGTTTCGGTCGTCTATCCCGCGAGGTTCTACGATGCGCCACCTCCAGAAGTTTCCAAGGAAGATGTGGTCCGGGCTGCCGAGGAACTCCACGAGGTCGCACCCAAGGCGAAGGGCTGTATGATCGAGAGTGATCACGTTGGTGAAGGGCTCGTCCGATTCGCCGAGTCTCATGAAGTCGATTTGATGGTTGTCGGCGAAACACCACGGACCCGATTGGGTCGAGTCCTGATGGGCAGCCTGACACGTTTTGTGCTTCGGCACGCACCATGCAGCGTTTGGATCACACGCAATCGCATGATCCACGGAGTGAACAAGAAGGAAATGCAGCAAAGCGGTGCATCCCTAGAATGAATTAAACTCGCGATGGATTGACTCCAGAACGAACGCTCATTATCCCCAAAATGAAAGTCGGACTGATGAAACGCTTCCAAAGTATTCTTGTCTATGCGGGCACCGCACATCGTGATTCGGCTGTGACGCGGGCTGCTCAATTGGCGCTCGAAAACAAAGCATCACTGACGCTAATAGACGTCGTCAAGCCGATGCCAACTGTGCTTGGGTTGATGACCGACGTGGCCAAGCCAGAGGAAATCGAAACCCTCGTTGCGGCCGATCGACGTCGACGGTTGATGGAAATCGCTAGCGAGATATCCGACATCGGTTTGCCGATTGATGTGGTCGTCGCGGTGGGTGATGCGGCAACCGAAATCACTCGCCAGGTGCTCGAAGCTGGACACGACCTTTTCGTCAAAAATGCTGACAGTTTCTCGCCCACCGGACGTCTGTTCGGCAGCGTGGGGACGTCGTTGCTGCGGATTTGTCCGTGTCCGGTGCTGTTGCTCAAGCCAGAGATTCATGGCGAATTCGATCAAGTGGTCGCAGCGATTGACGTGGAGGCCTGCGACGGCAAACACCTCGATCTCAACCGCAAAATCCTCGACTTCGCCTACTCGATTGCGCAGCAAGACAAGGCGACGCTGCATATCGTCGCCGCGTGGAGGTTGTGGATGGAAGATTCCATGCTGCACCATGCCGGCGCCGACAAGGTCGAATCCATGCGTCGCGAGCATGCGAGCCGGGTTCAAAAATCCCTCGACGAGCTACTGCAAGCTCCGTTCTCCAAAGCGGATGACGTCAAAGTGCATTTGAGGCAGGGCAGTCCCGCTGCGGTGGTCCGCGATGTTGCCGACGAAGTGGAAGCGGACCTACTTGTGATGGGAACGGTGTGTCGTACCGGCGTTGCAGGGCTGTTGATCGGGAATACCGCCGAAACCGTCGTCTCGGATATCAACTGCTCGCTGTTAGCTCTGAAGCCCGATGGATTTGTATCACCCGTGGCTTTGTCTGGATCCGTTTCATCCAAGGAGGACGAACCGCTGCCACTCATTTAACGCATGCCAAAAACGATCAAGAATCTCACTCAAATATTCCTGCACCAAGTCTCCGTATTGAACATATGTAATCACCAAACAAAACGTAATTGAGGGATTGGACAATTACCTACCGACTTCTCAGTTCTGAACAGCGAGGGACTTCGGAAGCGACACTTCCTAACTGCAAATCGATCAGCGGCGGTGGCGAAAACTCGTATTCCAAATCCACCACCAGCTGTCAATAACGAGCCAACTGCAAACTGAATTGTAGGCCTATCAAAACACATCAGCTACAACCGAAGTACCGCAACAACCAAAATCCCGCAGTCGAGTTCATTGCCTCACGTCGCCAACATGGGTTGCGTGTTCCTGTCCCTGGAGAATCGTCATGAAACGGATCGTCGTTTGCACAGTTGTCATCGCTGCGTTAGCACTCACGCTGCAGCTAAAGGCCGACCCGCCTGAAAACACCAGGACTCAGATCACGCCGTTGATGAGAATGAAGCTCGACAAATCAAAAGCGATCCTCGAGGGATTAACGGTTGAAGACTATGAAATGATCGCGAAGAACGCGCGGGGTTTGCGTTTGCTCAGCACGGAGGCGGGATGGAACGTGATACAGACTCAAGAATACGCATCGCAGAGTCGCGATTTCCAACGCAGTACTGACCTGATCGTCGAGGCCGCGGAAGACAAGGACATCCATCGGGCGGCGCTCGGTTACGTCGCGTTAACGGTTCGATGCGTTGAGTGTCACTCCTACATGCGGAAACACAGGATCGAACTAATGAATTTCAAAAGGGAGTGACGCCAGATGCCAACCTCGACCGGTAACCCCAACACCAAGGAATTGGTCGACTCGTTGAGTCAACCCGATGCGTATCGTTACCCGATAGATGGTGATATCGAGATTTGCACGACTCATATCTCCAACGTTTTTCTGGCCGGCGACTACGTCTTCAAGGTCAAGAAGCCGATCACGACCAATTTCCTTGACTACAGCACCCTCGAACTGCGCAAACACTACTGCGACGAAGAAGTGCGTTTAGGGAAGCGGTACGATGAAGACTTGTACCAAGGCGTCGTGGCGATCAGCCTCGATGACGGCAAGTTGCGAGTGGAAGGCGATGGTGAACCGGTCGAATTTGCGGTAAAGATGAAACGGTTCCCCAGCGATGCATTACTGAGTGAGCGGATCAAACACGGAGTTCTGACTTCCGATGAAGTTGTTCAGCTCGCTGGTTGGCTGGGCACGTTTCACCAAAACGCGGCGATCTGCGATCCGGAATTTGCCAAAGGTTGGACCGGTTTTCTCAAATCAAACTCGCTTCATATCCTCGAACAGTTGGAAGCGTTTTTATGTGATGAAACCATCGGAACGCTGCAAGTCTTGCGAAATTGGTCGGATGAGTATCTTTGCGAACATCGTGATCGCTTCGAACGGCGTGTTGAGGGTAACTTCATTCGCGAATGTCATGGCGATCTGCACTTGCAAAATGTTGTGCATTGGGGTGACCGTCTCATCCCCTTTGACGGCATCGAATCCAGCGAGCGACTGCGATGGATCGACGTGCTCAGTGATGCCGCGTTTCTAAGCATGGATCTCGCCGCGCGTGGGCACCTCGACCTATCCCGCAGTTTCATCAACGCCTACGTGCAACGCACCGGCGATTACGAATCGCTGGAACTCCTGAGATGGTTTCTGTTTTACCGTGCAATCGTCCGCGCGATGGTGCCGGCGATGAGGGCGAGCCAATTGGACGTTGCCGAGGAGGAACGCGTTGAAGCGTTGGCGGATGCCCACCGTCACGTCGACTTGGCGTATCGATTCACGCTACGAGAGGAGCCGAGCCTGTGGATCACTCACGGCGTCAGCGGCAGTGGCAAGACCACACTTAGCGAAACGGTGATCCAGCGTCACGAATGTTTCCGTGTTGTCAGTGACGTTGAACGCAAGCGGATGCAAGGTATTCGACCGACCGAACGGGTCGTCGACGAGATGAAAACGCGTCTGTACAGCGACGCTCATACGGAGGCCACGTACCAACGACTGGCAACACTCTCGCGTGGAATATTGCGTGCCGGCTATAGCGTGATCGTGGACGCGACATTTTTGAAACAGAAACAACGTGAGTTGTTCGTGGGTCTCGCCGAAGCCGAAGGGGTAGCGTTCCGTATATTGGAATGTCGGTCGGATCGGCAAACCTTACATCAACGCGTCGCAGACCGGATCGCAAAAGACACCAGCGCTTCGGATGCCGACGTCAAGGTTCTCGAAGCACAGTTGGCCCAACAGGAACCGCTAACTGATTCTGAGCGGCGTTTTGCTATCGAGATTCCCAGCCTCGTCAGCACGGTGGAGCGACTTTGAGAACCCCCTAATCTCTTTCCTTTTCTTTAGGACCATTCCGATGTATTCCCATTTGCATACCGATTTTGGCGGATTGACGCTTGCTTCGCCGGTCGTGGTCGGCGCTTGCCCGATGACAATGAATGAACAAACGCGAATTGCGATGCAAAACGCGGGGGCGGGAGCAATTGTCTTGCCTTCACTCTTTGAGGAGCAAGTGATCCAGTGGAGCGTTAAGATCGGGCGATCGCTTACCAGGAAAGAACGGGGAATTCTTAACTCGGCTGAGATGACACGTCATCAGTGGTCGTGTCCAGATGCGGAGTCGTATCTTGCGTTGGTGAATCGGGTCAGTTCCATGTTGTCCATCCCGGTCATCGCCAGCCTAAACGGTTTTACCGCGGGCGGTTGGATGGACTTTGCGGGGGAACTCCAGGAAGCGGGCGCTGCGGCGATCGAGCTAAACGTCTACCACAGTCGAGCAAGAGAATACATATCGTCGTCTGAGATTGAAACGACGATTTTAGACGCTGTGCGTGATGTCAACGCAGCCATTACCATCCCACTGTACGTCAAACTCGGACGCAATTTTACCAGTATCCCGCACCTCGCCCGGCAATTACTGTCCGGTGCCCAAGGGCTCGTCTTGCATGGTCGTGCCCCGACCCTGGATATCTGCCTCGACACCTTGAAGCTCGCGTCTCGTTGGAAGCTCACCGCGTCGGAAAATGACATCGACGCTCTCGATATGTTGATGCAGGTCCACAGTTTTTGTCCGGCAATGCCGCTCGCTGCGAGCGGAGGAATTGGTCATGCCGATCATCTGATCAAAGCATTGCTTGCCGGGGCCGATATTGGCATGGTGACGTCGGTGCTCTATCGCGAAGGACCGGACGTGATTCGTTCACTGCTCGATGGCTTGACTGTGTTTATGGACCGGCACCAAATGACAACCCTTCGTGACTTGCAAACTCAGCGTCCCCTCGAGTTCACCAACGATGAAGAAAGGTCAGCCTACATCGCGGCGCTGACCGCGCGGTTGAATCCAACTGATACCGACGCCAGCGTTCCCGTCATGCACTCGGATCGCTGGGGCCATCCGACCAACTGAACCGGTCGTCAGCAATCACGCGGTCGATTGGCTGTTCGGCGCGAAGCACGATTTCAACGTTCAAGCAGCGCTAACGCCGGACGGCAAATCATGCACTACTTACGAGTTTTTGTGCTATCTGGACAGCCGCACTCGTCACGTCGCTCGGTCTCTCCAAAACGTGGGTATAATTACTGTAGGATTTCAAAAGTAGCGGAACGGCGTGAGCCGTCCGGTGACTCGGGACCGGACGGCTTGCGCCGTTCCGCTAAAAAAGGCGCTAAAACAATCAATGTCCCCCGAGACTGAGAATTGCGGGCGTTACCCGCTTCCGGAGCCTCGGCGTGGCTCCGCTTTGCGAAAGTCGAAAACTCCAATACGTCTGACAGAAAATGGCGCTGTCCAGCTAAATGAGATGGCGAAGCATCAACGCACGAAGACGACGACGCTATGCGCTGCCGTTTGATAAAACGGATCATACAGGACCTCAGCGGCGTCTTCGTCGCAAATATCATCGGGACTGGAACGTGCCGTATCGATGACACGGCACCACGTTCCTGGGCTACCCTCTTGGATGCCGAATCGAACGCGTTCGTCCGCATTGTTGAGAAGCACGTAAAGATCATTATCGTTCTCCGTTGCCCCGTGAAGGCAATACGCGAGTTGCTGAGACTCAAGACTAAGGTCGACCCAGTGGTCGGTTCCATACCACTTGATGTCTTCTCGCCAGAAACGCGATCGGCTGATCGACGGGTGCGTTTTGCGAAACGCGATGATCATTTTTACGAACCGAAAAATATCCTGATGTGTCTCTGCATTGGACCAATCCAGCCAGCTGGTTTCGTTGTCCTGGTTATACGCGTTACTGTTTCCGAACTGTGTATTCAGAAATTCGTCCCCCATGCGAAACATTGGTGTGCCTGCTGAGAGCAGCAAGATGCAGAAGAAGTTTTTGACGCGTTGCTTGCGTTCGGAAACCACTTCGTCAGGTGCGTTGGGGAATCCTTCGAAACCGCAATTGCAGTTGTAGTCGACCGGTCCGTCAGTGTTGTCGTGTCCGTTGGCCCAGTTTTTTTTAAGCGAATATGAGACGAGGTCCGCCATGGTCAATCCATCGTGAGAGGATACATAGTTGACGCTCTGGAATGGCCGATAGGCGTACATCCGTTCGTCAGGGAACAGATCACAACTGCCATAGATTCTCGTCATCAATTCGCCGATCATTCCTTGATCCCCCCGAACATACCTTTGGACGCACTCGCGGAAACGTGCGTTCCATTGCATCCATTGCAAACCTGGGAAATTGCGACCGAGCTGGTAGGTTCCCGACGCGTCCCATGGTTCGGCGATCAACCGTAGGTGTGCCAGATCATCCTCCGCACCGATTTGTCCGATGATTGGTGGATCGACCGAGTTGATTGAGCCATCCGAGTTGCGTGTGAAGATGGACGCTAGGTCGAAACGAAATCCATCAACGTGCATGTCTTCGGCCCAGTGGCGCATGCTGTCGACGATCATCCAACGCACGGTGCGATTGGCGGTGTGTAGAGTGTTGCCGGTTCCGCTGAAATTGGCGTAGGGAACAGTCGTATCTCCGGACGCGACGTAGTAGGTGCTATTGTCGATCCCCTTGAAACTGTAGGTAGGCCCGGTGTGATCGCTCTCGCAGGTGTGGTTGTAGACCACGTCCAACAACACTTCGATTCCCGCGGAGTGCAATTGCTTGACCATGGTGCGAAATTCATCGCGTTGTCGGCATCCGAGTGGATCGGTTGCGTATCGGTGATTCGGGGCAAAGAGGGCCAGCGGCATGTAGCCCCAATAGTTTCCTTCATCGGGGTCGAACTGAAAGACGGGCATCAATTCAACCGCGGTGATGCCGAGTTCTTTCAGGTAAGGAATTTTATCGCAAACGCCTAGGAACGATCCGCGTCGTTGTGGATCGACCGCTGAGCTTTGATGCTGAGTAAAGCCGCGGATGTGGATTTCGTAGATGACTAGATCGGAATCATGACACGGTCGCGGCTCGTCGCCCCAGTCGAAAGTACATCCAATCGCGGGCAGCACACCGAGCGGCGCGAAACCCATGTTCGATCCGGGGCAACGGGCTGCCTCCCGATTGAAGCCGCGTGGAAAGTGAACTGCGCGTGCGTATGGATCCAGAAGGAGCTTTTCATGGTCAAAGGCATGAAATTCGAACGTTTCGCCCGGACGCGGCCCATCGATCTGGTATCCGTAGTACTTCGCCGAACGCAATGAATCAGCGCTTAATCGGCAATGCCATACGGATCCAGACTTGTGATGCAGGTAATCGTGCTCGAAAACCAAAATGGGGGCGGTCACGTTGTCGTCGCGGAAAAGCAGCAACGTCACGCGTTCGGCGTGTTTCGAGTAGATTGCAAAATTGTACGCGTCATCAGACGCCACGTACGTCACACCGAGCGGGTAGGGCGAGCCTTCGCGAGAGGCCCACCCGCCGTCTCTGCTTTCATGCATGAGAATGACTGAACGCAGGTGGGTCACTCGCCGGGAAGCTCTCTTCACTCGCCTCGTCGATCATCTCTTCGTCATGGTCGTGAAGCGCAATTTCGCTTCGCCATCGTGCCGCCAATGCCGCCGCTTCGCGGGTACGTTCGAGTAGGTCTTGGTACCGCACGGGCGGATCTGATTGCCGAAAGGCTTTCGACTCGTCCGAAAATTGTGAAGTGCGGTTTGCTTTGCTACCGAAGTACCCAGCGACCTGATTTAGGTGATCACACAGTTCGTCCCACTGCGATTGAACAAACACGTCTTTCATCGTTGGTCTCCTCGATCTATTTGATTAAGCGATGGTAACCGTTTTGTCGAGGTAAACGTCCTGAATGCGATTCAACAATTCGACTCCGTCCTTCATCGGCCGTTGAAACGCTTTCCGGCCGGAGATTAGTCCTGTTCCACCGGCACGCTTGTTGATAACAGCCGTCTTCACCGCCTCGGCTAAATCGGACGCACCAGACGACGCGCCACCGGAATTGATCAATCCCGCGCGACCCATGTAGCAGCTCGCGACCTGGTAGCGGCACAGATCGATTGGGTGATCCGAGGTCAATTGGTCATAGACTAACGGCGACGTCTTACCGAATTTGATTGCGGTATAGCCGCCGTTGTTGGTAGCCAGTTTTTGTTTGATGATGTCGGCCTGCAAAGTCACACCGAGATGGTTGGCTTGGCCAGTCAAGTCGGCCGACGTGTGATAGTCCTTGTCTTTCTTGAATTCCGAGTTGCGCAGGTAACACCACAAAACCGTCGCCATACCGAGTTCATGGGCCTTTTCGAATGCTTCCGCGACTTCAACAAGTTGGCGACGTGACTCAGCCGACCCGAAATAGATTGTCGCACCGACCGCAGCGGCACCCATATCGTAGGCCCGTTGGACTCCTCCGAACATGACCTGATCGTAGGAGTTCGGATAGCTGAGCAATTCGTTGTGGTTGATCTTCACCAAAAACGGAATTCGGTGTGCGTATTTCCGCGCGACCGCGCCCAGCACACCGAACGTCGAGGCAACCGCGTTACAGCCTCCTTCGATTGCCAACCGTATGATGTTTTCCGGATCAAAATAGTCGGGGTTGGGCGCGAACGAAGCCCCCGCGGAGTGCTCGATCCCTTGGTCAACCGGAAGGATCGAGACGTAACCAGTACCGGCTAAGCGACCGTTCCCGAACAGGCGGGCTAAATTATTGATCACGCGTTGATTGCGGTCGCTGCCGCAGACAACACGTTCGATGAAATCGGGTCCTGGGAGACAGAAACGATCGCTATCCATCGTGGTGGAGGTGTGCTCTAGCAAGTACGCGGCATCGTTTCCCAATAGTGTTTCAATCGAGGTAGTCATCGCACACTTCTCCGCATTTTTGGTACTGAAAAAAAGTTCGCTCTTAGACGCAAATTCAAATCTGCAATTCGTGCGCCGTGCACAGCAAATGCGGTCAAGCTCAGGGAAAACATGTGGTTGCGGCCCCTAGGCAATCGTCATGCGAGTCAAGTTGGCGGTGATCTCCAATCCTGCACGAATCCGAGTGCACGGCTGAGTAACGCGATCGCGAAGATTGTTACCGCGTCAGTAATCGCACGCACTGCGATGGACACGACTTCCCGCGATCAGCAGGATCTGGATCAGTACGTCTTTGAGCTGGCGCACCAAGACTTGGTAGCGCCGGACGACATCCCCGGACTGCAGCGTATTGGCACCGCCGGTAGCTAGACGCTCAGCTGCCTCTTCGCCACGAATCCCGGATGATGTCGAAGCTTGGATACGTTCGACGAGCTTCTCTACCGCGTCGGTCCGGGAGTAACCGTCAGCGAAAGACTCCAGCGAAGGGAGGTGCGATCGAGAGTCGTCGGAGAGGAGTGCGGTCGCTTCGAAGTTTGATTCAAGATCGATTCGAATCAGCATCCCAGAACTCGCGTCTTGTCAGTCACGGATTACTTCCAGCGGTCGTATCCGGACTGCGTGCGTTCGAAACGTGGCGAACAGACAATCTCATCGTTGACATTCGATGATGCGATCTGTTAGGAGATTGGCGAAGAACGGCTGCACGTTCAGAGCACACCGCAACGCGGTTTTGGAAACCAGTTGTGACGCTGCCCTATTGAGCAGTGCTTCCGGCAGTCTGTTGCGTTTCGCTAACGGTCCTCTCCTTGTCTCTAGCACGATCTTCTTTATCGCGAACGACTAGGACGCTGCATTCGGCATGACGCAGCACGTATCTAGATGTGCTGCCGATGAATACACGCGTCAAGATCCCACTGTCACTGTCTCCTGTTATCAACAGATCACTACCGTGGGCTTCGGCATAGTTGATGAGTGCATCGCCCACGTGGTCAGATTCAACCAGGTGTGTTTCGGTGGTCAATCCCATCGCTTGTACTTGTGTTTCCAGATCAAGTATCTGAGCTTGGGCTTGGTCCACAAATCCATTCCAGAACTTCGATGCTTTTTGACGAATGTCTTGACGGTAAAACGTGTCCAAACGGAGTACGCGAACCAAGTGCACTTCGACACTCGGATGCAAGTGCAACTGTCGCAACCAATCGACCATTCGGTGATCTTCTGGGCTACCCGAGAGTGCGATCACAATTTTGTCGAGGTTCGGCGGGATGTCAGAATCACGGCTCGGTCGCACGACCAGCGTCGACACGGCACTGTGCGTCGCCACGTAGTCCGAAACGCTGCCCAATAGCACGCGACGAAGCGCCGAATGCCCTACCGCACCAAGTACAATCAGGTCGGTATCGGTTTCGTCCGCCAACCGCAACAATTCGAACGCCGGAAGTCCAACCGGAATGTGTGTGTGTACACTGTGTACCGGGCCGCTCAGCTCGTCCGCCGTTTTCTCGACGCGAGCTTTAGCGCTCGCACACTCCTGATTGATGAACTCCGCGAGATCGTCGGACAACGCGTCTGATGCGTTATCCATCATTACTGGCGGCGTCACCGTAGAAACAATGTCCAAATCGATCGGTTTTCGAAATGGCATCGCGAGCAGGTACTCCGCGGCCGCATGAGAATGCTTCGAAGCATCGTTAGCAAGAAGAACTCGCATTGGTCGGCTCCATTTTCCGATTGCAGGTGGGGAAAGATGGTTGCCAACATTGCAAACTGAGTACCATCAAGGAAATCAGCCACCCTTCCCCAAAAAACAACAAAAGCGCGCGATACCGCTCGATCTGTCCCGCCCACCGGCCAAAATAGCACACCCGCCCTAGGACTTAGCGGAACGGCGCGAGCCGTCCGGTGTTACACCAAGTAGTCACGCTGACAAGGTATTGGTGGTTGGTTCAGCATCGCGTTGAGTGTTGCTTGAACCGGAGGGCTCGCGCCCTGCCGCTAACAAAGAACGCCGGAACGGGAGGGTTGGCGGGTTGTCGTTACAACGCTTAGCGGAACGGCGCGAGCCGTCCGGTGTCGCGCCAAGTAGTCACGCTGACAAGGTATTGGTGGTTGGTTCAGCATCGCGTTGAGTGTTGCTTGAACCGGAGGGCTCGCGCCCTGCCGCTAATAGGCTTGGTTTGAGTCCGCGGTTCTGCCTAGGTGACTACTTGATCCAACCATTCGCAGATTTGGTGTGGATCGTCCATGACCTTGAACTGCTGCAGATCGCTGTCGTCGATACAACCTTTCTCACGCACGACGTTCCGTAGCCAATCGACGAGTGGCCCCCAGAACTCGCTCCCCACCAATCCGACCGGAAACTGCGCGAGTTTCTTTGTTTGGATCAGCGTCAAGGATTCAAAGAATTCGTCGAACGTTCCAAAACCGCCTGGAAAGATTAGGAAGCCGCCGGAGTATTTTGCGAACATCATTTTGCGAACAAAGAAATAGCGGCACGTATAGGATGTGTCGCAGTAGGGATTCAAGGTTTGTTCGTGTGGCAGTTCGATGTTCAGACCAATGGATGGACTACCGGCGTCACGCGCGCCGCGGTTTCCCGCTTCCATGATTCCGGGACCGCCTCCTGTGATGATCGCTATCCCTCGTTCGCCCAACAGTTGGCACGTTTGGTGAGCGAGTTGGTACGACGGGTCGCTTTCAGGCAACCGAGCACTACCGAATACCGCCACGGCTCGGCGTCGGCCCTCCAAGGCTCGTGTCATGACTTCGATTCCTTGAATCAAGTCACTTTGAATTCTCAGCACTCGCCATGGGTCTTCGTGCAGGAAGCTCACCGGGCGACGGGTGGAGCTATCCAAGAACTCCAAATCGGGGTCTTCCGGAGAAGCAGAGAATATCTCATTGACGCTGACCGGTTCGACAATCGCTTCACCATTTGTTTCGACGTCGATCGCGGTGCTCGTCGGACGCCGCGATAAGGAAACCGCATTGGGACGGCTGCCATCGACAAGGGTTGGCCCCTCGTCGTTGAATTCATGTTCGGTTCCGTACTCGGGAATTGAAACGTCGAAACCGAAGCGTGTTTCGATACTTTTCTTGAGTGCGATTGCGGCGTGTTCTTCGCCGTGGGTGAGGAACACTTTCCGCGGCGGCTGCTCGAAGTGGTTGAGCCATTGCAGCAGCCCCGTGCGATCTGCGTGTCCGGACATGCCAAAGACCTGCTCGATCCTCGCCCCCACGCGATACTCGCGGCCGTGAATTCGGACTTCTTTCTCGCCATCGACAAGGCGGCGTCCGAGAGTTCCTACTGCCTGGAAACCCACGAACAGGATCGTCGACTCGGGGCGGGAAATGTTGCTTCGGAGGTGATGCTTGATCCGGCCCGCGTTACACATCCCGGCCGGAGCCATGATGATGCAGGGCTGCTTGCAGTGATTGATCGATTTTGACTCGTCAACGGTTCTTGTCAGACTCAATCCCGGAAAGTGAAGCGGAGGTTCGTCTGTTTCGATCGCTCGCACGGTTTCGTCGTCAAGCCAACTCGTAAACCGTCGGAAAATGTTCGTAACGTCGTACGCCATCGGGCTGTCAAGAAAGACGGGAACCTCTGGGATCCGATTCTTATGAACCAAGCGGCTGAGAAAGTACATCATCTCCTGGGCGCGTTCCACCGCGAACACAGGAATGACCACATTCCCGCCACGCTTGATCGTTTGATTGACGATAACCTCCAACTGCTCCTCGACGTTGCCGAAAGCTTCATGGTCCCGGTCACCGTAGGTCGATTCCATCACGACATAGTCCGCATGGCGGAAATAGGTGGGGTCATGAATCAACGGCTTATCGTGTTGCCCGAGATCTCCCGAAAAGATGATTGTCCGCTCACGCCCAGCTTCCCGCACCAGGACTTCCAATGACGCGGAGCCGAGAATGTGACCGGCATCGTGCCACGTGACAATGATGCCGGGTGCAATCTCGGTCGGTACCCGATAGTCGACTCCGCGGAAAAGCTGAAGTGCTTTCTCGACATCCTTGGCGGTGTAGAGTGCCGAGGGTGGGTGTGGTCCGGTGCGTCCTTCCTTGCGATGGCGGCGTTGCTTGTATTTTGCGTCTTCCGCTTGAATCTTCGCTGAATCCTTCAACATCACATCGGCTAATGCCACGGTCGGCCTAGACGCCAAGATTTTTCCACGAAAGCCATCGGCGACCAATTTAGGAATGAGACCGATATGGTCGATGTGGGCGTGAGTCACGACCAACGCATGGAGACTGTCGGCCCCGTTGGGGCAGGTTTCCCAGTTGCGCGAAAGGTGGTCGCGTTCCTGAACCAAACCATAGTCGACCATTACCCTCTTTCCATTCGCCTCTAGACAATAGCGTGAGCCGGTGACGTTGCGATTAGCGCCAAGGAAGGTAAGTTTCATGGTTGCGATCCAGATCTTTTAGTTTTCAGTTGGCGGACGTGCGACGACATCTCGATTACGTTTCGGTGCGTGCACGATGCAAGACGGAACGTGAAAATGTGAAAAGTGGGCCAGTTACGCTGTCGTTGATTTTGTGTCGGCTGCTTCATCGGCGACCGGTACTTCTAGCTTACTTGCGTTCATGAGTACAACGCGTGCGATTCGCCGCGTTAAAGTGTTAATTCGCTTCAGATTCTCGATGACATCGGTTTCTACCTTGAATGCGGCCAGCCGATTCGGCTCGTAGGCGATCAATCGCTTGGCTAAATGCGATGTTGCTTTTTCGGCTAACTCGTTGACCTTAGTTTTACTTTCCACGGCCGCTTGGGCGGCCTCTTGATCTCCGTCACGCAACGCTTCGAGGGAGCGGTCGAAAGCCCAGCAGACTTTGTCGTGAACCGTACTCAACACATCAATGGTTGAGGGGCTGACCACCACCGCGAGCCGCATTCGCTTGACCGCATCAATCAGCACGTTGTTTTCGATGACATCACCTACATTTTCCAGATAGTTGGCGATGCTGATGTATTGATGCAACTGCGTCGATTGAGGGGCAACTAGATTTTTTTGTGAGAGTTGGGCAAGGTAAGTAATGATTGCACCGTGTAACGCGTCAACGTCGTCTTCGGCCTTTCGAAGTCGAGCGACGTCGCCTTGAGTACCGACTGTTGCGACACCCAAAGACCGTTCGAGCATTTCCCGATCCAACTCGGCAAGTCTGACCAGTTCACGTCGCACTTGGTCGAGGGCTAACGCCGGATGTTCCAGGTACATCTCGTCGAGATACTTCGGGCAAATCCCGATCGGATCCTTCCGTTTGGGGACGATTCGATCGACCAACCTCGCCAGTGGACCGGTGAACCAAATAAACAGCGATGTGTTGCCGACGTTAAATAGCGTATGCGCGTTCGCGATTTGTCGCGGTGTCTCTGCCGCGAGCCGTGCTGTCCCTTCCAGATCACCGGCGGACGGGGAAATATCCCGCACGACCTGGGCGAATTGCGGGATGAAGAACATCCACAGCAAGACCCCGCCGAGATTGAACATAACGTGTATCCACGCGGCTTGAACGGCTTCACGAGGCCTTCCAAACGCAGCGATGATTGCTGTCACGCAGGTGCCAATGTTTGCTCCAAAGATTAGCCCGATACCGGATTCGAGCGAGATCATGCCCTGGCTCGCCAACACGATAACGATCCCGGTCGTGGCGGACGAACTCTGGACAATCGCGGTAAAAATCATGCCGATCACGATACTCAGCAGCGGATTCTGCATGTTTTGCATCGCATCGAGGAACGGTTGCCACTGACGGAGCGGTCCGGTCGCGTTGCTCATCAATTCCATGCCAAAGAAAATCAGACCTAGCCCCATCAAGACCATACCCCATTGTTTGATCTTTTCACTTTTGGCAGCGACATCCATGAGGAAGCCGATCGCAATCATCAATAAGCCGTACTGATAGACCTTGAACGCAATGATTTGAGCCGTGATCGTCGTGCCGATATTTGCTCCGATGATGACCCCGATCGACTGACTCAGCGTCAGTAGTCCTGCGGAGATGAAGCCAACGACAAGCACCGTCGTCACGGACGACGATTGAATCACCGCGGTGATAATGGTTCCCGCAAGTGCCGCGGTAAATCGGTTCGCAGTCAGACGCGCGAGCAAATTCTTCATGCTGCTGCCGGCGACCGTTTTTAGGCTCTCGGTCATCTGCCGCATCCCGAACAGGAAGAGGGCGAGACCGCCTCCCAGACCTGTGACGAGGGCGCCGAGTTCGATTGTTGAGGGTGGCATCAAGGAAAGCTCTTCACAGAATTTTGTATTTGCCTGGAATCGTTGACGTGTTGTTCGGCTCGGTGCTTGGTTGGTCGTAGTCCAGCGGAAAGCTGTAAATGGTGTTGCTCACCGACGGACGCCCCCAGTAAGTAGATCTTAACGCTTAACTTGGATTGTGATTGGGGTGTCGCGTTCTCCAACTCCACTTATGCAGTTCCATGACGGGAAGAATCGAGAGCGAAAGTAGGAACAAGATTCCCCAGTGTTTCAGAGCGACCGGTTCGGCCCCCAAGATTGAAGGGCCAAAAAGGTGTGCATGGCAACTAGATGAATGCAGAACGCCGTGATTGCTCCGATCAGCAAAATGGGGCTACGCAGTGGAGACATCCGGAATGCGGATTTGGTTTCCGATCGGCAATTACCTATGTGAATGTTTTCAAACAACACCATGAGTAGCAGCAGTGCATTGCGGGCCGAAGAAACCTGTCCCTCGGTCGCTTCCTCCGGCAGGAACCAACGAAAGGTCAGGAATCCGATGACCCCCATCACGAACGCTGCAATCAATGTCCGCTCGATCATCAACTGATTGAAGATGCGTTCCTTCGGTGGACGTGGCTGACGCTGTAGGACACCACCCTCATTCGGCTCAAAGGCCAGGGCGACGTCTTGGATGCCATTGGTTACCAGGTTCAGCCACAGAATCTGGACTGGTAGTAAGGGAAGGTACGGCGTGCCCGTCGCGACGGCCATGGCCATCAACACGAGTTCGGCTGCGCCCGTGGAAATCAGCAGGTAAATGACCTTGCGAATGTTGTCGTAGGCCACGCGGCCTTCCTCGATGCCGGCGACGATTGTGGCGAAGTTGTCGTCGCTAATGACCAGCTCGCCTGCCTCTCTCGCAACGTCGGTGCCGCTCCTGCCCATTGCCACACCGATATTCGATGCGCGCAACGCCGGTGCGTCATTGACGCCATCACCGGTGACGGCAACAAAATGACCGGCTTTTCGAGCAGCGTCCACAATCTCCAGCTTTTGCCGCGGAGCGATACGTGCGAAGACGCGAATGCGTCCGACAATTTCGGACAGTTCTTCGGGGCTCTTTTCATGCAGTTCCGATCCGATCATGACTTGGCTGTCGTCCTCTGCCAGCTTGAGATCACGAGCGATCGCCAATGCGGTGACGCGATGGTCGCCGGTAATCATGGAAACCGAAACTCCCGCTTCGTTGCACGAACGCACGGCGTCGATTACACCGGGACGGAGCGGATCGATCATGCCGACAAAGCCCAAGAAACGAAGCTCCGCAGGAACGGTGGGCACGTCGGCTGACGTAAGCGGCTGGTCGAGTTGTTGGTCCGCCAATCCCAGCACGCGATAACCTTTGGCGGCCATCTGCGTCGCCGTCGACTCCAGAGCCGACTGGGAGAATGCCCCCTCACTGGATTCACTACACATCGCCAACACACGTTCGGGTGCGCCTTTGATGAACACCGAAACGTTTTGATCGACGCGATGAAACGACGCCGCAAACTGGTGCTCCGGCTCAAAAGGGATTTGATTGACTTGCGGATAGGAGTCGAGTGTCGACTCGCGATTCCAACCCAGCTTGTGAGCAAACGATAGCAATGCCACATCGACGGCATCGCCGTGCCATGTCCATTCTCCGTTATTGGGATGAAGGTCCGACTCATTGCAAAGCACACCGGCGCGAGTCAGCCATTGCAGCAGCGGACAGCTTCCTGGTTCGATAGGTCGATTGTTCTGGAGAACCTCACCCAATGGCACGAAGCCTTCTCCCGTCACGTGGAACGTCTGACCGCCTGGCAAGCGAACCTCGCGAATGGTCAGCTCATTGCACGTCAGTGTTCCGGTTTTATCGGTGGCGATCATCGTGCAGCTTCCCAAACCTTCGACTGCGGTGAGCCGCCGAACGATCAGCCCACGCTTGGCCATCCGAGTCGTGGCGATTGCAAGCGCGACCGTCATCGCCACCGGCAATCCTTCGGGAATCGCTGAGACCGCGAGAGCGACAGCGAACATAAACATTTCAGTGACGGTGTAGCCACCGATGGCCACTCCCAGCGTGCCGATCAATGCCGCGGCGGAAAGCACAGCGACCGCGATCACGCGGGTGAACCGCTCAATACGAACGAGCAGCGGTGGGCGACCGCCAGACTCCGCCAAGACGTCCAAGGCTAATTGACCGACGCTCGTCGCAGTGCCCGTGGCCACCACAAGTCCTTTCGCCCGTCCTCGCGTCACAATCGAGCCGGCGTAGATCATGTTTAGCCGATCGGCAACCGCTGTCGATTCCTCGCCCTGCCAATTCGCGTCTTTGGATACGGGTAACGATTCCCCTGTCAGCAGTGACTCGTCGGATTCCAGTCCGTGAGCGGTCAGCAGTCGAATGTCGGCGGGCACACGGTTCCCTGACTCCAGCCATACGACATCACCCGGCACAACCTCTTCAGCGGGAACTTCACGCACTTCACCATCGCGATGCACCGACGCGCGAATCTGTAATAGTTTTTTCAACGCGTGACTGCTTTGTTCGGCTCTCCATTCTTGATACGACCCGATCACGGCATTGAGTACTAAGACGGCAGCAATGAAACCGGCATCCTTGACATCACCGAGGAACGCAGAAACCACCGCTGCCAATGCGAGGATGTAAATCAGCGGACTGCGGAACTGTCGTAGCCCGATCTCCCAAATCGGAGTCGGTGGCTTCTGGGGAAGGTGGTTCGGTCCAAACTTCGCCAAACGACGCGCAGCTTCGGTTCGCCCCAGGCCGTGCTCGCTCGCCTCGAGCAACGCACAAACTTCGTCCTGTTTGATCGCGTGCCAAGCTCTCAGCACCTGTTCGGGGCGGCGCGTGTTCATGCTATGCCTGCAGAGTCCGTCGCTGTGATTTAAGAAGCAGTGGATCCGTCTCCATTATGAATTGCCGTGAACAAGGCGATTAACGACAATCCATTGGAACATTGGTCGTTTGGGCTGAGGGAGAGACTGATCAAAGTGAGCGTGCTGGACATGTCCGTAAGTGGCCCAGCAATGCAGTGATCACGGTTGCGCCAACCTTTTGGAACGCCGATGGTCCGGAGCGTTTGGGAAGCCGTCGTCTCTGATCTGCCAACGCCATGCGGCTTGTGCGATTGACACGCTTTCTGTGCGGATTCGCTCAGTAGAGTTTAAGCTCGACGTCGTGATGTCCCGCCAGGTAGTGGGACGGCACTGTTTCGAAGTGTTCCGAGTCCGGCGTTTTGGCATTCTTTCGCGGACTACCATGAGTCTTCCTGATCTGGCTGTGAATTGGGGCGACGTCGGCAAATGGATTTGATTCGCTTATCAAGCAACGCGCATGCCGCGGTGGACGAAGCGATCCGTTTATATCCGTCTGAAGCTGCGATGGTGCTACTTAGCGATCTCCGGAGGTCGCTCGATTCGACGGGACCGCGTCCGCAACTGGTTTACCAGCATTGAAATTCGGTGTGAGACCGGACGGCTCACGCCGTTCCGCTAAGTTCTTTAGTGGAACGGCGTGACCTCTCGTGTCCAGGTAACCGCCATTTTCAGGTTAGACGAAACATCAGCCTGGCAATCATTCCTCGTTGCATCCGATGCCGCGTCATTGTCAACAGGGATTCAGAGTAAGATGGAGAAACGCTTCATTATCGGATGTCAAAGAAATCTTGCGGGAGCTTCACGCGGCTGAACGTCGCTTCGTTGGGTCAGGCCATCCGCGACGCGGGGGGGAGGCGATAATTATTGATTTATTTCGCCTAAGAGATTTCGTGCTGGTGCGTCTATCCTGTTGAGAGGATGAACGCGTCTTGATCCACAACGGCCAATTCCATCGATTTGAACTCATGTTGCAAGAGACTCCTCGAGTCAATCGTTCCGACGACGCGGAGGCAAGCGAAGCGAGCCTCCGGGAGCTGTTTGATTCTGAGGAGACGTCGCTGCTGCGGTATGCCTTTTCGCTGACGGGACGACGTGCGGTGGCAGAAGAAATCGTGCAGGACGTTTTCTTGCAATTGCATATCCACTGGGACACCGTTGAAACACCGCGTGCTTGGTTGGTTCGCGGTGTTCGGAATCGCGCGTTCGATCTTCTTAGAAAACACCAACGGGAAGTACTCGATGGTATCGAACACGAGCCGCAGTCGGACGGGACATGTCAGTCACCCGAGTCGATGTTGTCACGGATTGAGCTAACCGGTGCGCTGCGAAATCTGATCGCGCAGCTGGACGAGACGGATCGAAAACTCGTGACACTGAAATATTTTAAGAACCTTCCCTATCGCGAGATCAGCGATCAGACGGGACTGAGCGTCGGGAACGTGGGTTACCGGCTTCATCACATCTTGAAAGAACTAGCTGTCAAAATGCGTCCTTTGGGAATCGACAATCTCTCATGAATGATCCATCCCAAACTCCCCGAATTGATCCCGAACTCGAGGCTCGCATCGTTGCCCTCGTTTTAGGCGAATCGTCCGACTTCGAACGCGAGCAGCTCAATCGTCTGATCGCTGAGAACACCGAATTGGCTGCATTTCGGAGCGAAATGGAATTGTTGCATGGACTGATGCACGGCGCGGCGACACTCGAAACCGAACCCGACGATTGGAAACTGCCGCCGCCGCTGCGTGATATCGTCCTAACGCAAATCGACAAAGCTGCTGGTGATGCGTCTGGCGAGACCGTAGTGTTCGAGCCGGTAGCCGAGTCCGTCTTTTTGACTCGAGGTTTCTTAACGAAGCTCTGTGCGGTGGCTGCGTTGTTGCTACTCGCGGGCGGAGTCGGTCTGTTGGCTCTCACAAGTAATGTCAGTTCGCTGGCAATGCGCAGCGGTGCTGACACGAGTGTCCCGATGGACATGTTCGCTTACTTGGAAATCGAGGAGCAATCAGCTGCGGGACCATTTGCTGGTGAGGACGGAGCAGCCGGCGGTTTTATGATGTTCGAAGACAGTTCTTCATTGGAAACGTCACTTGATGATTCGGTCCAGTCGCTGGCTGAAACAGAGAGCCTGTTGGAAATGAGCAACCTCGCGGATGACGTGATCGTGGCGGAGTCAGCTCCAGCACGTCTTAGCGTCAGGGAGAGCCAAAGCGAAGGAGCAAAGGATTGGTACGGTAGCGTGTCGGGTTCGACGAGACGTCAAGGAAAGGCTGATGCGAGCTATTTTTCGGACGGGCTTCAAACCTATGATTTGGAGGTCCACTCTGAGCGGCTCAGCCGACCAGACATACGTGCGGAATCGGCAGAGGCATTGGAGGAACTGGAACCGCAATCGAAATTGTTCGAGCGCCGTTACAACATGCCTGCCCAGCCAGCGATTGCAGGCGAGACCGAACGATTTGGGCGGCCGGTCGAAGTCACTGATATGGAGAGCATCGACATGGACGGTGGTTTCAATCTTTCCGTGCCGGGCGTGACGGCCGTTCCGAGCAGCCCAACGTCAGGGTTCGTTCGTGGCCTCGAGAAGAAGTCGACTTCCGATGCGGATTCGAACGCAAACTTCAGCAGCGAATCGAGCTCGGTCGGAGGAGGAGGAGCGCTCTATGGTGGCAGCGTTATTGGACAGCGCTGGCGAGGTGAAGCAGCAGCCAAAAAAGAAGCTAGCAAGGCGAAACAAGTGCCGACGTTTGAGGGTGCAGGCCAGCCGGCACTAGCGTACGGAGTCGAAGACACTAGCAGTCAATCAGAATTTGATGTTGATTTTAAATTCAATGAACCAAATGTTCCGGAACCGCGAGGCATCACGGGTGTCGCAAAAAAACTGGGACGATTACGTGAACAGCCTTTGGCCGAGGAACAACCTCGCGTGGCAGGCCAATTGCAGGCTGAGGAACAGCGGCTGGGTAATATTCGTGTCGATTCAGTGCGTCAATTGTCTCGGAAGTCCAGGACACTCGTCGAGGTCAACGAAAAATCTGCCGCGAGTGAACCGTTCTCGACTTTCTCGCTCCACGTCAGCGATGTCTCTTTCAAACTAGCCCGTGCAGCTCTCGCCAGTGGCCAATGGCCGGACGCCGAACGAGTTCGCGTTGAGGAGTTCGTAAACGCATTCGATTACGGCGATCCGATGCCTGGCCGCGACGAGAAAGTATCCTGTCGCGTCGAACAATCGATCCATCCCTTCCGACAACAACGCAATTTGCTACGTGTGTCGATGCGGACTGCTGCCGCGGGACGGGCCGCCGACATCCCGCTTCGGTTGACTTGTTTGCTCGACAATTCGGGATCAATGGAACGTATTGATCGTCAAGAAACCGTTCGCCGCGCATTCGCGCTGTTGGCGGGGCAACTCAAACCGTTCGACGAAATCACCTTGATCAGTTTCGCCCGTCAGCCAAGGTTGTTGGCCGATCGAGTCCGAGGCGATCAGTCGGGCCAATTGGTTCAGTTGATTGATGAGTTGCCCAGCGAAGGTGGAACGAATATCGAGGCGGCGTTGCAATTGGCGTTCGAAAAGGCTCGAGAACGACAGGACGACAACTCGCAAAACCGAATCGTGTTACTGACCGATGGGGCTGTGAATCTTGGCGACGCCGATCCCGAGAGTTTGTCACGCATGATTACAACGATTCGCGATTCAGGGATCTCTTTCGACGCTGCGGGGATCATCGCAGATGGGCTCAACGATGAAGTGCTCGAATCGATGACGCGGCAAGGCGATGGTCGTTACTATCTGCTCGATTCGGTCGAATCGGCGGACGATGAATTCGTCAAACAGATCGCCGGTGCCCTTCGTCCTTCGGCTCGAAACGTCAAAGTGCAAGTCGAATTCAACCCGCAACGCGTCGGCAGTTACCGGCTGCTCGGGTTTGAGAAGCATCGGCTGAAGAAAGAAGATTTTCGCAACGATGCCGTCGATGCGGCCGAGATGGCGGCCGAGGAAGCGGGGGTCGCGGTCTATGAATTCGAAGCTAAACCGGATGGTGAGGGCGACGTGGGTTCGGTATCCGTGCGTTTTCAAGATCTCTCGACTGGCCAGATGGTCGAGAACCGTTGGCCGATCACCTACCAAGCCGACCCTCCCCGTCTCGAGGAGGCGGATCCTTCGATGCAACTTGCCGCGTCTGCCGCGTTGTTAGCGACCAAATTGCGAGGGGAAGCTCGAGCCGAAAATGTCGACTTGAAGGTGCTTAACCAAATGATGTCGGCTTTGCCCGAACGAGTTCGCAGCGCAGATCGCGTCAACCAACTCAATCAAATGATCCAACAGGCCCAGCAGCTAGAACAATAACAGGAACCGACTCCCATGCCCCACCGAATCCAGCCGATGTTTCGAAACATCATCGACGATCGCCGCGCATTCCGCCCGGTCACTGTACTGTTCTTGCTCGGAGCGTTCCTCGTTTCGATGACGGGACAACCGTCCCACGCGGACGATGGAGCCGCGGAGTCGGACGCGACCGCGTCGATCAGCAGTGAACGCAAAGGGGTGATCGTAATCGAAACGCACGACGCGGCGCCTGATCCGCCGTTGCTACACACCGGACAAGCGGAAGCGACGGTTCAGGTGACTGCGAAGCAAATTGAACAATCGATCAAGTTGAACGTCGATGTGATTCAAGGGACCGCGAAAACATTGAGCTATGGCCTCAATGGTTCCGGCGAGGTCACGCGAGTTGAGGCTGATAATCTCCTGTCGTGGGCGATCCGCCAAGTCGGTGGCGAGCGGTTTCTCGATCTCGAAATCGAAGAAAACGCGACGAGTCTTCAAGCGACCATCCAAATCGTTTCGCCAATCGAATCTCTTCCGACGAATATTGAGCTCGCCCATTTGAGCAAAGGTGAGGCGATCGGTTTCGATGCGATGGTGACGATCCGAGAATCCCGCGAAGTGAAAGCGACGGTCACGGAAGCGGAAGGATTCGTGCCGCTGGAGTCTGCGGATCGGGTTCAGAGACTGCGCACTTCCACGGGCGGCCAGATCAAACTTTCGATCTCGAAAGCTGGGGCGGCACCTGCAGACGTCGAATTGGTCGAGACGTCACTCAGCGGCGAAGTGAGCTCCGATGGAAAATCGGCACGCTTTCAACTTCGGGGGACCGCGCACGTGACGGAAGCCGATGCGACCGTCACGGTGCTGTCCGGCGGTGCGGCAATCAGCCGTATGCCGAACGATCCGAACTATCGATTGCGATTGGTAACCGAAGGCAAACGCTCGGTTTATCAGTTGCAGTTTCCTTCCGAAGGAACGTTTCCGATCGAGATCGACTTCGTCGCCAAGTTGAATACGGCGGGTGGGAATTTGCATACCATGGACTTCACCGTTGCTGGTGGAGCTGTTGTCCCGATTACGCTCACGGGGCTCGGTGCCGATCTCGAATTCCAACGCGCCGGTGACTCGATCGTGCCACAGCGTGACGAAGACAAGTGGCTGGCGTTCTTACCGGCGTCGGGGCGAGCCCATTTGCGTTGGAAAGCGGCCCGTCAGACAGGCGAAGGGAAACTGTTCTTTACAACGACCAGCCATGTCGAAGCGACCGTGGGTGCGGGGCTGCTGCGTCAGGATCATCAGATCGATTTCCAGATTCTGCAGGGTGAGTTGAAAACGATTCAAATACTCATGCAGGGACCGGGCGAGATTCTCGATGTTCAAGGGAAAGATTTGGTTTCATGGAAGGTCACTGGCGAAGCCGGATCGCGACAAATTAACTTGACGCTGAGTCAAGCGATCACGGCGTCGAATCGCATCAACATCCGCAGCCAAACGCCGCTGAATGCATTTCCGATTCGCGTCGAAGCGATGCGGTTGCAGCCGGTCGGTGCGATCCGGCATTCGGGCTACGTGAGATTGTCGAACTCGGGATCGGTGCGTCTCGAACCGACCGACCTCAGTGGGCTGACTCAGTTGGCTCCGGATCAATATCCCGGTAAACCGCTCAATGCCAGGCAAGTCTTTGTCTATCGTTTCCCCTCCGCGAACCATTCGTACACGATCGCGGCGGACCGAATTCAACCGGAAGTTAATGTATCCGAAGCGGTGACGTATCATCTCGCTGAGACCGATCGCACGATCTTGGCAGACATCGAACTCGACATTCGTGAAGCACCCATTCGCGATTGGGACTTTGGCGTGCCAGCGGACTATTCCGTCGTCGCGGTTACCGGTGCGAGTGTGGCCGACTATATCGCGTCGACCGAGGTGACTGATCAGTATCGCAACCTCAAGGTGATCTTCGGGCAAGACGTAGTGGGCCGGCAGCTCGTCACCTTGCACTTGGAAAAGAACCAAGTCGCGATGGCAGGTGGGTGGACGTTGCCGGCGATTCAGTACCCGGGAGTCAAATCGGTTCGCGGTGATATCGGTGTGGTGGCTGCACCGGGCTATCGCACCGTGGTCGAGCAGACGCAACTATTAGTTGAAAAGCCACTGTCGTACTTCCCCAAACCGAACGTGAATTTGCAGCATGCGTTTCGGATTCGCGAGCCGGGGTGGTCAGCGATCATGCAGATCGAGCCCTTGGACCGAAGTGTGCAATCGGATGCCTTTCATCTCTATTCGCTCAGTCAGGGCACGGTTTATGGTAGCGCCTTGATCAACTATTTCGTCACCGGTGCGCCGGTTTCGCAGTGGAGGTTGACGGTCCCTGAAACGCTCGGAAATGTGATGGTTGATGGCCAAGACATTCGGACGTGGCAACGCGAAGGCGACACGTTGATCGTTTCGTTGCACCAACCCGTGATGGGGGGCTACACGTTGTTGGTGACGTTCGAAGAACAACCGGACAAGAACGCGAGCGAGTTCCAAGCGGGCCGAGTCACGCCGCTGGACGTGCAAAGCGAACGTGGGTTTGTGCAGGTCGTCAGCCCGATGCAGGTGGAGATCAAAACACAATCAATCAGCGAAGACATGTTGATTCTCGATCCATTGGAGTTACCCGCCGAATTTCGGTTGCTCAGCACGTCGCCATCGTTAGGTACATGGCAGTATACCGAGCGTCCGTTCAATCTGAACTTGCAAGTGAAGTGGTTTGAACCGGGGACGATGGTGACTCAGGTGGTTGAGTTTTCCGAAGCCAATAGCCGGGTATCGAAAGACGGCGAACTGGTGACGGACGTGATGTACTTTGTCAAATCACGCGGGCGGCGAACGCTTCAAGTCAAACTCCCAGGTGCTCCAGTTCGCTTGTGGGCCGTTTCCGTCGATGGTCGACCCGTCACCGCACGACAATCCGATGATGCGACGCTGATCCCATTGCCCGGAGGAACCGATCCGAACGTTCCGGTCCAGGTCAATTTGCGATTGGGGAAACCGGCGGTGAAGGCGTCAACGGCGGAACTCGCACTGCCGACGGTGATGGCTCCTGTCTTGAAGACACAGTGGAAAGTGGCGGGCGACGAGCAATTTGTGCTCGTTCCGACCGGAGGAACGGTCGAACCAACGATTCCCGTCTTGCGGCCTTCCGGATTCGAATGGGTGGCAAGAAATGGACTGGTTCCGTTGACCTTGATCGCCGTTTTCACCGGGCTCGGCATCTGGGCTGGCGATGGCAGTGGTTTTTGGCGTGGGCTCAACCTAATCTGCTTTTCGGCAGCCGCGTTGGTGGCGTTTTTTACGTCACTCGCCGCGATGGTGACTGCCGGGACGTTGCTGCCATTGCAAATGAGCGTTCCGATCCTGGCAGCAGGAGAAACGGTGGCGTTGACGGTCGACAACGTGCCGTTGTGGCGAGTGGACTTTTCGTGGATCGGATTAATCGTTGCGTTGATAGGCTTGGGCGGCATCGTCTGGTCCAAGTTTGCTTCAGAAGGCACGTGGGTCCGAACGATCACGCGTGCCGGCGGCGTGCTGTTGCTCGCAATCGGGATACTCGTTCAGGGGGCAGGGGCATCGATCTTCTTTGCTCTCTTAATGCTCGCAATCTTGTTGGTTCTCTTAATCCCACGAGCTCGTGATTCGTATCACCGAAACGTGCAACGTTGGCGAGAACGAAAGCAGTCTCGTGTGAATAAGTCCGGCGACACATCACCAGGGGTTCCGACCACAATTATCTTGGCGTGCACGTTGTCGTTGTCAGCATTTGCGTCCAACGCACTCGCCGCCGGCCCGAACGAATACAATTTCAGGGCTGCCGATTCGATTACCCAGTCTTGGCGGGTTACGCACGCGGATCAGCGTCTTCAGACGCAGGGCACAATCACCCTCACTGCGCGGCCTGGTGACCAGTTCTTGTTACTAAAGGCACCCGCCACCTTGACTCAGTTTCGAAGTGACGAACTGCGTTTAACCAAAACGAACGTGGCCGGGATTGGGCTTTCGTACGTGATCAGTGTTCCGATTGGCGCGGACACGCCGGATGATGAGGAAGCCGAGGAAGAAGCCGGCGAGAAAACGAGTCAAGAAACCGCTGTATATGTGGCGACGTTTGAATATCAGCTTGAGTCGGTTAATCCGATAAATGGAATACCCGTTCTGACGGGTGCGGCGTCGGTCGCGGAGATCCAGCTCGAGTATGACGAAAGTGGTTGGGACGTCTTTTGTCCGACGGCGGTGTTGATCGAAAGGACTTCGAAGGACGACGATGAAACGATGGCGGCCAGCGTGCTGCTGGGACCTGGGGAAGCGAGCTTGTTCTTCAAACCCAAGGCACGAGACGTCACGACGGAAGCAACTAAATTCTTTGTCGAGGCCTCCAACCTCTATCGGCCTGGGCCCGGCGTCGTCGATGGCCGGCACCAATTGCATATCCGCCCATCCCAAGGACAAGTTAGCGAGGTCAATATTTCGGTTCCGAAAGGGCTCACGGTCAGCGAAGTGGGTGGCCCGGTGGGGGCGTGGCAATTCGATGCCGATCTTGGTCGTCTGCAATTGCAAATCGAACCGGCGCAGTCTGCTGCGTTCCACCTGATGATCGCTACCCAACGCAGCCTCGGCAGCCTGCCCGCTGAGTTAAACCTGGCCCCGCTACAGGTAAACGATGCCGGGGGTGAGGTAGGCTTGCTCGCGATCGCGTTTGGCGCCGATGCACAGCCCGAAAAAGCGGAACCAAAGACGATGTCGGCGGTCAACCTGGGCGACTTCGATACCGGACTCATGTTCCATGAATCGGACGTGCTGCATCGCGTTTATCGATATGGTGCCGAAGGCGGCGAAGTCAGTATTCGGGTCGTTCCGGTTGAACCCGAAGTCCGCGTCGTTAGCCAACAGGCGTTGTCACTCGGTGACGAGCACGTCGTGTTGAACATCAATTGCGTCGCCGACATCACTCGTGCGGGTCTGTTTCAATTGAGCTTCCCACTTCCCAATGGGCTCGAAGTTGAATCGCTCTCGGGCAGCGCACTGCATCACTGGGCAGAATCCAACGAGGGTGATGGACGTCAAATTATCTTGCATCTCAACGGCAAGACGATCGGAAAGCAGAATTTCTCGATCGTTCTGTCCGGCCCCGCGCCGACGAATGCGGGCGAGTGGGAGATCCCGCGTTTCGAAATTTCAGAAGCGACTCGCCAAACCGGTGAGTTGGTGGTGCGCCCCACGACCGGAATTCGGCTGCGAACGATAACCCGACAAAATGTTTCTGAGACCGATCCTCGCGCGATGCAGGCCGATCGTCGAAGCGGAACGACCGGAGGACTGGCGTTTCGCCTCTTGCAGCGTGATTGGAAGCTAAGCCTAGGGATCGATCAGCTCGACCCATGGGTGACCGGTCAAGTCTTGCACGAAATCACAATGCGTGAGGGCCAGACACGAACTACATTGATCGCGAATTTCAAGGTTGAGAACGCTTCGATCCGTCAGATGCAGGTGATCCTTCCCCTCACCGATGAGAGCGAAATCAAAACCCTTCGTGCAAACGGAAAAATCGTCAGTGATCTTGTGCGAACGCAGCCCAATTCCAACATCTGGGAAGTGCAATTCAAACGACGCGTGTTGGGTAAGATCGATTTTCGTATCGAATACGAACGGCGAGGCGATCGCGAGAATGATACCGAGTCATTGGTGCCGGTTGAGTTCCCGCAGGCGAGACAATTGTCGTACTACTACGGCATTCGAGCCGGGGGGCGACTCGAGATCGAGCATGAAACCCTGTCCCAAGGATGGCAACGAGTCGATTGGAACACGATACCGACGAGTTTGCGAAACGTTGAAAACCACAGCGTCCCGTCGCTGACATTGCGCGCAGTTTCACCCGCCAGTCCCCTACCGATTCGAGCCAACCGACATTCGTTGGCCGATGCATTGAAACTACGTGTTGCCGAAGGAACGTTGACGACGATTCTCTCTCCAACCGGCGATCAATTGACCGCAACCGATATGACCGTCGAAGTGATCCAGCGAAGTAGCCTGAGCGTCGGATTGCCTGAGGGAGGAGAACTTTTCAGTGTCTTCGTCAATGGAGAAAGCATTCATTCGATTCGTCAGGGCGGCGAAGTGAATGCGTGGCAATTCTACATCCTTCCCGGTATCGACGACCGGACAGCCAAGGTGCGATTCGTCTATTCGGTACCGGGAGACCGGTTGAGCCGTATTCAATTACGCAGCCCTGAGTTGAATGTGCCACTAGAAAACATCAAGTGGAACGTACTCGCGCCGAAGGGTTTCAGGTTGACCGATTCGGATGGAAATTTGGAGTTGATCGACCAGGCGAACCGAGATGTCTATGATCGAGCGTCGTATCTTTCGAGCATGAAGGGGAAACGGCAAAATCAAGCGCAACAGGCCGCCCAACTACTCGAACAAGCCAACGAATTATTGCAGGCTGGCGAACAGACCAAGGCGCGATGGGCATTCAACAACGTTGCCAATCAGTATGCCTTGGATGCGGCGTCGAATGAAGATGCACGCGTGCAACTGGAAAACCTGCAGACACAGCAAGCGATCGTAGGCTTGAACACGAGGCGGCAACGTTTGTACATGGACAACTACAACAATGACGCGGTGCCGTTGGGAGACGAACAACTACGACAAGCCGCGGCGGAGAATCCGATCCTGCAACAGGAAGAACTGAACTTCCGGCCACAGCAACTTGGCGAACTATTGCGTGGTAATACGACCGAGGACAACGCCGTGCTGCAGGCGATCGCGTATCGATTGGTGCAGCATCAACGGGCGACCGAGACCGCACCGCAAGCGATTTTGATTAGCCTGCCTGAAGAGGGGACGATGTACGCATTCAGTCGAACAGTGCAGGTCACCGAGAACACCCCGCTCGAACTCGATTTGAAATTCGCATCGCGATACCGTATCCCGCTGTGGCAGTCGGCCATCGTGTTGCTGTTTCTCGTGGCGATCGCGGCGGTACTGGCGTATGCCAGCATGAATCCGTCGCGTCGAGAGCATCAGCCCACTCCAGGCAACGCGTGAGGCCATTGCAGCAAGGCCGGCCAATCCCGGTTTCTATTTCGCAAGGACGGCCAACACACCCGTGTGACGCAAAACGTTATCATGTTGACGCATTTCAGCCTCGATTTTTCGTGGGGTTGAGGGACAGTAGTGGCCTTCTGAGAAGGCGGCTCGAATCAAGCGATAGTGCACATGAAACGTATGAGTGGTTTTCCGGCAGTCCATCTGATTGCCGTTCTCTTTGTCCTGTCCAGCATCACACGCTCAGATGTGTTGGCGGTGGCGGATGATTTCGCGGTAGCACGCCAGCAGGTGCTCGATCTTGGTTCCCTGACCGAGACGCCGCGTGTTTTCGAAACCGACGAGACCGATGGCGATCTCCGCGCGATCTATTTTGAGGCCTTGCCTTGGCAAGGAAAACCGACACGGGTTTTCGCTTGGTTGGGAATTCCCGAAAACACGACGGGGAAATTACCCGGTGTCGTGTTGGTTCACGGCGGCGGAGGAACCGCGTTCAAAGAATGGGTGGAAAAGTGGAACAGCCATGGTTTTGCGGCCATCTCGATCGCGGTCGAAGGACAGACCGACAAGCGTGCCGAGGATCGCAAGGGTTGGCAACGGCATTCTTGGGCGGGACCGCAACGTGACGGCATCTATGGCGACTCCGCCAATCCGCTAAAAGATCAGTGGATGTATCACGCCGTGGCCGATACGGGTTTGGCGAACACGCTGCTTCGCTCTCTCCCCGAAGTCGACTCCGAGAACGTGGGCGTCGCGGGAATCTCTTGGGGCGGTGTAATCACCAGTACCGTGATCGGTATCGATACGCGGTTCCGTTTCGCGATCCCAACTTATGGTTGTGGGCACCTGTTCAACGCGGGAAACCAGTATGGTCGTGCTCTCGGCAATAATGAGCTCTACAAAAGGGTATGGGATCCAGTCGTGCGGATGGATCGAGTCAACATGCCGGTCCAATGGCTGTCCTGGCCAGGCGATCAGCACTTCCCTCTCGACTGCCAAGCGGCGTGCTATCAAGCCGCCCCTGGCCCTCACCTGGTAACCTTGATACCCGGGATGAAGCACGGCCACGGTGCTGGTTGGAATCCGCCGGACAGCTACGCGTTCGCACAAAGTATCATTGATGATGGCAAACCTTGGTGCCAGCAAACCATCGCAACCCTGGATGGCGACGAAGTTCAGGTCACGTTTGAGTCGACCAAACCATTCGACAAGGCCTCCTTGGTATGGACCGCCGATGACGGAGTCACCGGTGATCGCGAATGGACCAGTTCGTCCGCTGTGCTCTCCCGCTCCGGTGATGAGTGGACGGTGTCCGCCTCGTTGCCCCCTCAAGCGACGGCGTGGTTTGTCAACGCAAACAGCGGTAAGCTAACCGCTAGCTCCGATTTTCAGGAAAGACGCAAATAGTCCTTCCTGTCCCTTCCCAAATCCCTCCTCCCCTCCCTCCCCTCCCTCCCCCACCGATTGAAAACATGATGAGAGCGATATTGTCCTCCCTGGTGATGCTGCTGGTCGTTACCGCGGCCGTGAACGCGCAAGAAAAAGCGACCCAACCGAAACCGAATGCACGTGCCGCTGCGGTCGCACGATCTTGGCAAATGACTCCCGACCCGGCGTTGCCCAACGTCTTAATTCTTGGTGATTCGATCTCGATCGGGTACGGATTGCCGTTGCGGGCGAAACTGCAAGGCAAGGCGAACGTCTATCGCCCGATGTCTGCCAACGGCCAAAGACCTCAAAACTGCAGCGGAACGACATTTGGCGTGGAGCAAATCGATCGCTGGCTCGCTGGAAATGAATGGGATGTGATCCATTTCAATTGGGGACTGCATGATCTCAAACATGTTGCCAAACCAGGAACAAGCCAAAACTCCACCAAGGCAACCGATCCGGTGCAAGCCACCGTCGAGCAATACAGCAAGAACCTCGAATCGATTGTCGCGAAATTGGAGGCGACAGGTGCCAAACTGATCTTCGCAACCACGACTCCGGTCGTCGCCGACAGCAGTGGTCCGCTGCGCGAAGTCGATGCCCCCGCACGCTACAACGAAGCGGCACTGAAGATCATGAAGGCACACGAAATTGAAGTGAATGATTTATACGCCGCCTGCGAAGGTAAGCTATCCGAGTTGCAGTTGCCAAAAAACGTTCACTTCAACAAACAGGGATCCGAATACCTCGCCGAACAAGTCGCCGCCGCGATTGAAAAGTCATTGTAATAGAACCAACCCTCCCCCCGTCTCTTTCCTTCCCGAATGAGCCGCGGCCCCACCTCCATCTCAGCACCGCAATATGACCACCACAGTAAACTCCCGACAGTATAAAAGTTTTGCATGGGTCGCATTGACTCTCCTCGTGATTGCATGGGCAACGCCCGTCGCCGCCCAAACCGATGGTGTTACATCACCTAACATTGTTCTCGTGATGACTGACGACCAAGGCTACGGCGATTTGGCTTGTCATGGACATCCGTATTTACAGACTCCCAATCTCGACAAACTTTACGAACAAAGCACTCGCTTTACCGACTTCCACGCCAGCCCCACGTGCGCTCCCACTCGTTCAGCGCTGATGTCGGGGCGGGCACCGTTCAAAAACGGGATTACGCATACGATTCTGGAACGCGACCGGATGGCCCTCAGTTCCACGACGATTGCGGAAGTGCTCCGCGACGCCGGATACACCACCGGCATTTTTGGTAAATGGCACCTCGGCGACGAAGATCCTTACCAGCCGCACAATCGTGGTTTCGACAAATCGTTCATTCACGGTGCTGGTGGTATTGGGCAGAATTTTGCCGGCTCGCAAAGTGACGCGCCAGGCACGAGCTATTTCAACCCGATCATTAAAGACAACAATCGCTTCGTGCAAACAGAAGGCTATTGCACGGATGTCTTTTTCCGTGAAACGCTCGGATGGATCAAAGAAAAGAAGGACGCCGACAAGCCGTTCTTTGCTTACTTGGCAACGAACGCGCCACACGCCCCGTACAACGTCGATGCGAAGTACTCTGACCTTTACAAAGATAAATGCTCAGCCAAGTCCGCCGCGTTCTTTGGGATGATTACCAACATCGACGAGAACATGGGATTGTTGATGCAAAAACTCGATGAGTGGCAGCTTTCCGACAACACACTGTTGATATTCATGACCGACAATGGTTCGGCGGCGGGTACGTTTAACTACGATATGAAGGGCAAAAAGGGATCGCCCCACGAAGGTGGCTCACGCGTGCCTCTTTTCATGCGATTACCCGGACTCACGAACGCCGGTGTGGATGTCGATCGCGTCACTCGCCATTTCGATTTGTTTCCGACGCTCGCGGAAATTGCCGGAGCGACTGTTCCTGATAGTGTCGAACTGGATGGTCGCAGTTTGGTCCCATTGATCAAAAATCCCAAGTCCGACTGGCCAGATCGCAACCTGTTCTTCCACGTGGGACGCTGGAACAAAAAGGGCGCACCGAACCGCTGGGGACAAGGCAACACGGATCCAGAAAAAGCGAAGTATAAGGGCTTCGCGGTCCGCAACGAACGATGGCGGCTCGTCGGTGATGAACTCTACGACATCGAAAACGATCCAGGCGAAACTACCGACGTATCGAAGAGTCATCCTGAGGTTGCGTCTGAAATGCTACGTGCGTTCGACGCGTGGTGGGCCGAGGTTCGTCCGATGATGGTCAATGAAGACGCGTCATTGGACGTCGAGAAGCCGTTCGCGACTCAGTTTAATAAACAGAAAGAGAACGCAGGGATTCCGAATTGGAACGCTCCCGTTCTCTAAGGATCAGCGTGGTGCGACGTCGCCCTCCCTATGGCTGTTCCGCCCAGGGGGGCGTGGCAAGACGTGACGTGACGCATGCCTATCACGTCGTGCACGCCTATCGTCTCGTTCGATCCTTTGGACGGGGTTAGAAAACGCCAACACTGACTTACGTTAACTAGGAATGACGGTGTCTCTCGGTTTGAGGCACCGCATTTCCCTTTTGGTCGTTTTCATTGTCACCGTTCGAGTCTCAACACGGTATCACCGTGTGCGTGATTTCAGGTATGCCGCAAATGATTTATCTGACCGCTTTTTTTCCTTGCTCGAATGATGTTTCGCCAACGAATGCCGCGTGCATTCGCCTGAGACGTTATTCGGAATGGTTGCAATGACGATATGACTCGATGTTTCGATCCTACGATTTGTTTACGAATGCTGTTGTTGCTGCTCATCGCGAACTTATGCATGGGCGACGCTCGTGGCGAGGAGTCGCCGCCGAACATCATTTTGATACTGACCGATGACCAGGGTTACCAGGATCTTGGTTGTTACGGGTCGAAGACGATTCGCACGCCGATTCTCGATCAGATGGCGGCGGAGGGCGTGCGTCTGACGAGCTTCTATGCTCAGCCCGTGTGTGGCGTCTCGCGAGCGGCGCTGATGACCGGCTCTTATCCGATTCGCGTCGCCGAGCCTGAAAACATCAAACGTCTGCACACCGTTCCTCACCCCGAAGAGATCACGCTAGCAGAAGTACTCAAAGATGCCGGATACGCCACGGGCATGATCGGGAAATGGCACTTGGGGCTTGACCGAAAAGACGCTCCTGGTGGCGTGTTACCATCGACGATGCCCAATGCGCAGGGGTTCGACTACTTCTACGGAACTCCCCGATTCAACGGGTACACCGTTAATGTGGATGACACCGCCATGCGAAGTCCCGTCATGCGGAATCAGGAGGTAGTCGTGGAAGCCGTCGAAGACTGGAACGACATCACCGCAAACTACACCGACGAGGCCATCCGGTGGATTAAGGAGAAACGCGAAAGACCATTCTTTCTGTATCTCGCCCACAACATGCCCCACATCCCGCTCGGGGCATCGGAACGATTCCGAGGGAAATCGGCGGGCGGCTTCTATGGAGACACCATCGAAGAAATCGACTGGTCATGCGGCGAGATTCTAAAGACTCTGAAGGAACTCGACATCGACGATAACACGTTGGTTGTGTTCACATCGGACAACGGTCCATGGGTGGAGACAACTCGCGGGATGAAACCGAAGGCAGCCGCACTCATTCCACGCGACCACTCCGGAAACGCCGATCCGCTGCGTGGATGGAAAATGTCGGCATGGGATGGAGGTTGCCGCGTGCCATTTATCGCCCGCTGGCCATCGAAGATTCCGGCGGGATGGGAGTCCGACGAACTGCTCAGCACGATGGACCTGTTGCCGACGTTTGCGAATCTCGCACGCACGTCAGTTCCCGATGTCACCCTGGACGGAAAAGACGCGACCGCGTTCCTCACACGGCAAACCGACGAGAGCCCTCGAGATGATTATCTCTATTACTCGGGGTGCATGCTAACCGGTGTTCGCGCCGGCAAGTGGAAACTGGTTCTCCCGAGAGAAAACGCGCCCGCCGGACTCGGTTGGTGGGGGCGAATGATCGAAGCAGTCCCCGAAACGATGCTGTTCGACCTTGATGAAGATCCGGGCGAAACGACTAACGTCGCGCCCCAGCATCCAGAAATTGTCGCTTCGTTAATGAAACGGATCGAACGAGCGAGGGAAGAATTGGGAGATCGCTTCCATACCGGCAGCGACGTGCGACTCTTCGACGAAGGACCACGTACGCTCCAAGCACCAATCAAGAAGCGAAAAGCACGTTAAGTGCAAACACTGGAGCGATTGCCCCTAACCGATCTCGCGTTGCGAACAACAGCAGCCAACGAATGTTTAACAGTTGATCAAGCGATGGGCGAAATACTGGTCAATCAACGAAGCGTTCGATCCCTAGACAATTTGATTCATAGCCAACCTCCCGGAGAAACTTGATGAAGTCAGTGACATACCCCTATCTCGTCTGCCTGGCCGTTTTATGTCAAACGGCTTGGGTTGATAGTTCACCTGCGGCGGAAAGTAGTTCCCAACCGCCCAACATCATCTTTCTGCTCGCCGATGACCAATCGACTTATTCAGTGGGGTGTTATGGCAATCCGGACGTCAAAACGCCGAATATGGATCAGCTCGCAAAGGATGGCGTGCTTTTTGACAACCACTACAACACGACCGCAATTTGCATGGCGAGTCGTGCCAACATCTTTACCGGAATGTATGAGTACAAGACCGGTTGCAATTTCTCGCACGGCGACATGAAACCGGAGGTTTGGGCCAACAGCTATCCGGTCTTGTTACGTCAAGCGGGATATTTAACCGCGTTTGCGGGCAAGTTTGGAATTGTGGTACAGGGTAAGGGACTTTGTGAATCCGACTTCGATTATTGGGGCGGTGCTCCGGGGCAGTCGTCTTACGTGACCAAAGCCAATCGATCGATGCAAAAGTACGCCGAGGAATACCCACACTCGACTCTTTCATACGGCGCATTTGCACGTGATGTGATTCGTGACTCGGTCGAGAAAGAAAAGCCATTTTGTCTCTCGATCAGTTTCAAAGCACCGCACAAACCGGCAACGCCCGATCCACGGTTTGACGACATCTACGCGGGAAAGACATTCACCAAGCCAGCAAACTTCGGCAGGGAGTTTGCCGATCATCTGTCGCCTCAAAGCAAGATGGGAAGGCAGTACCCGCGATTCAGCGAATGGAAATACGACACCGATTACGATGGCGAAATGGCGAAATACCATCAGCAGATTTATGGAATCGATGTCGCCTTGGGCATGATCCGCGACGAATTGAAAACGCAAGGTATCGCGGACAACACGGTCGTGATCTACACCAGCGACAACGGTTACATCTGTGGTTCGCACGGTTATGCGTCGAAGGTATTGCCGATGGAAGAGTCCGCTCGCGTGCCGCTGATGATCTACGATCCACGCAGCCCGCTCAACGGACAGCAGATTCGCTGCGAGGCGTTGACTGGCAATATCGACTTTGCACCCACGATCTTGGAATTGGCCGGTGTACCACGACCGTCAAACGTGGATGGGGTCAGTTTGCTTAGTCTCCTGCAAGATCCCAAAGAAGGTGGGCACGATCAACTCGCCTTCATCAACACTTGGGGGCCCGAAGCGACGACCAGTCTGACGTGCCTAACGAAGCAGTACAAATACACGTATTGGTGGTACGAAGACAACAAAATTGCAGCGGTCGAAGAACTCTTCGATACCCACAATGATCCGTTGGAACTGAAGAACCTCGCGTCCAATCCGGAATACAGCGCGGTTCTCGAGACGATGCGGGCTAAGTACGACGGGGAGCTGCAGAATTGGAAATCCCAGTCGGTCGACTACAACGACTATCAACGTTTTGGAACGTTGTTTGACCGAACGATCCCGCTGGAAATGAAACAGCCGCTGATGCAGAAGGCTGCGCGGCAGAACTCGAACCCTGACGCAGCCGAAAAACGGAAGGCTCGCCGCGCCAACGCAGATCGCTGATCGGTGGCGATCTCGCCGCTCGCGGGCTGAATCGCATCTAACAATACGAACGGCGGAGCATGCCGATAGGTCAATCTCCGCGTGGATCTCTCGTACACTGACGTTCCAGGGCTTAGGCAAGCTTGACGTCTAAAATCGCTCCATCCGGGGGGCAGTGTCGCAAAAAGCGTTGCGGCAGTGGCGAGAGTCGTCCGGTCTCGACCGAAGTTTTCGGCCGGCCTACGACCGGAAGGGGGGCTACACTCGCTTTTCGGGGCGTTTTGGGGAGTTTCTGGAACTTTCTCATGTTTTTTCCCTCCAGTTTTTGGAGCTAGGCGACGTTTCCCAGTCAGATAACGCGACACGCTAGCTGAAGGCGGTGAAACCGGTGGCCACGACAGATTCACGACAACAACAGGCTGAGTTTGTTCGTCTGCTGTCGGCAAACCATCGCCGTATCCAGACCTTCATCCAGACACTTCTTCCCGACCGAGATCTCGCTGAAGACGTGATGCAGAACACGTCGGTCGTGATGTGGCAGAAGTTCCAGCAGTACGAATCGGGTTCGGATTTCACAGCGTGGGCATTTCGAATCGCCCGGTACGAAGTGTTGTCGCTGACGCGAATCCGAGGAAAAGTGCGGATGATTTTCGACGAATCGTTGTGCGAGGAGATCGCTGATGACGTCGAGCGACGCAGCGGCAACATGGACGTGCGCATGCAAATTCTGAACGAATGTCTTTCGTCGCTGAACGTGAAAGATAGCGAGTTGCTCAAACGCCGTTACGAGGAAGGTGCCACGATCAAATCGGTAGCCGAGGCGGTCGGACGTCCTATCGAGGGCATGTACAAGGCGATGTCGCGCATTCACCGGACGCTGTTTGAGTGCACGCGTCGCAAGTTGTCCGCCGCGGAGTGAATGGCATTGAGAAACTGCATGGGAATTACCAACACTGAGAGTATCGAGTGATGGATCAACAACGACGCAGAGAACTGTTTGAACTGTGTGATGCGGTGCGTGAGCAAACCGTAACGGATGCCCAGTGGGGCCGCTTGCAAGAACTCGTTGCTGACCCTGAGTCGCGCGAGTTTTACGTCGAATACATGATGATGGGCTCGCACTTGAGCCACGTTTTGGATGGATATCACGCCGAATCGAACGAGAACTTGGCTGTTCCTGGGCAGAAGATGTTAGACACGCTGTTTCAGCAGTCGGTATCGGGGGATGGGAATTGTGTCGTCCAGCCTTCTGGGCGTCGATGGTCAACGCTTATCGTTTATGCAGTGGCCATGTCGCTGGTGTTGGTCGCGTTTTGGTGGGGTGGTTTTAACAGTCGAGCGCGGGAGCCGAACGCCTTCGCAACCGTGACCAGTTTGACGCACTGCAAGTGGGGAACGAGCACCTTGCCGACGCATCGCGGAGCACGTTTGGCGGAGGGTGAGCTGGAATTGCTTGAAGGCCTTGCCAAAATCGAGCTCGATAACGGCGTGAAGTTGTCGCTCGAAGGTCCGGTGTCGCTGCGATTGGAATCGTTGACACTGTGTGAGGTTTCATCGGGGCTGTTGTTGGCGGCGGTACCGGGCGCAGAGATCGGTTTCAGGGTGATTACCCCGACGAGTGAAGTGCTGGATCTGGGAACCGAGTTTTCAGTTCGCGTCGAAGACGGGGGGCGAACTGGAGTCCGGGTTTTGTCCGGCGAAGTGGATGTGACGAACCGTTCCTCCGGTGAGTCTCACCGTTTGGTTGAGACACAGATGATTAGCGTCAATGCGAGCAATATTGATCGATCGGACGACGCCATGGAGGTTTCGATCCCGTCCCAAGAAACGAGGCCTGAACCGGCGGAAGGCATTAAGACACGATTAATAACGACTGCGCAAGGTCGAGGCCGCGATGCGTTCGTTTGGCGAGAACTCAGCAGCGGTTATGAGTCAGACGAGATGTTGCTACTCAAACACTGCGTGTCGCATCGTTCGGAGTGGGATCGCAAGGTCTATGTTTCATTCGATGTCGAGTCGGCCAAGGAACTTGAGATTGATTCCGCTGAATTACGTTTTACTCTCGTTCCAAGTGAACTCGGCTACGTGACCCGACAAAAGGACGCGGTCTGTCGAGTGTATGGAATCGTGGATGAGTCGTTGGATGACTGGGACGAGCAATCAATCAACTGGCAGAACGCACCCGCCAATGCTTCCGCAGCCGATGCGGTCGACCCGAACCTGACGATTCCGTTGGGATCGTTTGTGATCCCACAGGGGATTCAAACCGGATCCGTTGGGCTGAAGAGTAAATCGATTCGTGAGTTCATTGAATCAGACACGAATGGAGTTATCACGCTCATCGTCGTCCGCGAAACCCGCGAAAACCACTGGGATGGCGGTGGGTTGGTACACGCATTTGCGAGTAAAGAGCACCCCTCCGCATTCCCGCCCGCCATTCGCTTGGTAGGGCGACAATCAAATTCACAGGCAAATTAGCATTGTCTTTCCGTGTTGTCTTTCTGATTTTTTCCCTATGAGAATTGGTGTAATCCTATGAAACGAAGAGCCTTTACCCTTGTCGAGTTGTTGGTGGTGATTGCCATCATTGGGGTGCTTGTCGGACTGCTGTTACCGGCCGTTCAAGCGCCTCGAGAAGCGGCCCGGCGTATGTCATGTAGCAACAACTTCAAGCAGATCGGGTTGGCGATGCACAACTATCATTCTGCTTATGATCGTCTGCCATCCAATGGAACGGGGACCGGCATCGAGTCCTCTGGCCTTGTCAATCAACGACGTCTCGGCGCGATGGTGGGCTTCCTACCGTTCTTTGAACAGCAGGCGATCTGGGAACAACTCTCAAATCCGCATCAACCGGAAGCCGGAGAGACGCCAGCTCAGCCAACCATTTTGGATGCCAACGGCTCGTGGCCTGCGTTCGGGCCAAGGGTTTGGGAAGATTTGGATATTTACGATCCCTGGCAAACCGAGATCCCAACGCTGCGTTGCCCCAGCGACCCGGGAACGTCGCCCACCGGCAACGGCATGACGAATTACGCGTTCTGTCACGGTGATGCGATCCTGCGTGTTGGGTACAACTCGACCAATGCATTCTTGGATCGTGGTGCGTTTCGTGAAATGTTTCGTCCGCAAGTCGCGGGGCGGTTCCGTGACGTGCTCGACGGTTTGGCAAACACCGTAGCCATGGGTGAGATCGCAACCGATCTGGGCGATCGGCAAATCAACGGTTCAGTCGTCGACAAATCGCATCTCGGGAACAGCTCCGCGTTGGGAAGCAGCGGAAAGCTGTGTCTGGACGTTGCCAACCCGCAACGACCTCAGTTCATCGCTGATTCGGTTCCATTGTGGAACACCGGTGGTGCTTCTCGCGGCGCTCGATGGTTCGACAGTTTCTTGATGATCAGTGGATTCACCACCGTCTTGCCACCGAATTCCCCTACCTGCCCATTGGACTGGGGCGTGGCGTGGCAGTCGGGAATCTACAGCTCCGGCAGCCGGCACCAAGGCGGCGTCCATATCTTGATGGCAGACGGCAGCGTCACGTTCATCACCGACTCAATTGAGGCTGGCAACCCGGAGGCTGACAGCATCTCAAAGAACTACAACAACGTCGGACAACAGAGTCCATACGGTGTTTGGGGTGCCCTCGGAACCCAAGCAGCCAAAGAGACCGTTTCTCTCCCATAGTTCCGCATCTGAAACGAGGCGGTCCGAACGCTTCGATAAGAACGACCGCCGCCGGTACGGACTCCGTATCGGTGGCAAATGGACCGATCGCCGAATCGGTCGCGGATCCGATCGACACATCGGTCGGTGAGATGGTCGTGCATCGTGCTTCGTCAAAGATGAATATGCGAATTGCCTGAATTGGAGGGCTCGTGCGCTGCCACTACAAGTCTTAGCGGAACGGCGCAAGCCGTCCGGTCTCACACTCATTTTTAATGCTGATAACGCACTGTCCTCGCAGACGCACTTCCAATCGAAAATACTTTTATCGCAATTGACTTAACGACTTCATCATCAAATCTAACCGCTATCTATAAATAGGAAATATAAAACATGTTCAATCGCAACCGTGTCGTTTTCCTTATCGCAAGTTGTCTCGTACTGGTTTTTTTGACAATTCCCACGGGATGTTCACGTGATACGTCGGCTCGGAAATTGGATACGCCCGAGGGTGTCGATTGGGACGCCATCAAAGCTCAGAATGCATCTGATAACGCTAACGCAAACACCGCATCAGAGTAATCGTCATGATCAAATGACACGAAGCCATCCGTCCACGAAAAGTGCGGGCGGACCCCAATCCGACAGTCCACCAAGATCCCATCTCCATGAAACACCAATCGATCCGAATCATTCTCACGTGCCTGACAATCACGTCAATCTTCAACGCAACCGCTGCATTCGGTGACAGCGACAAGCCCAACATTGTGTTCATCTTGACCGACGACCACCGCGCAGACGGTTGGAGTGCGGCGGGCAATGAGTTGCTGTCGACTCCCAATCTCGATCGCATTGCCAATCGGGGAACGCGATTCGAAAACGCCTTCGTTACACTCGCGATCTGTTCGCCCAGTCGTGCGGCTTGTTTGACCGGACGTTACGGCAGTAGAAACGGTGTCACATCGGTTGGAAACGTGGCGATTAACGATGGCGAGACAACGTTTGCCAATGCACTCGGTGATGCAGGATACGCTACCGGCGTGACAGGAAAATGGCATCTCAAGACAAAGCCGGAACAATGCGGCTTCGAATTCGTTTCGACGTGTTGGTCCAATGGCCCTTGGTACAATCGGCAGTTCACCATTAATGGTGAATCCAAAAGGATGCCGGGGTTTGTGGACGACGTGACGGCGGCCGAGTCGATTCGATTTATTCAACGTTCGGTCGAAGCCGACAAACCGTTCGCCCTCTGGATGTGCACTCAGGTTCCACACATGGACCACAAGCACACGTGGCCCGCGGAGCAAGAGTATCTGGATTCGCACGATTCAGAAAAGATGCCTCTGCCGGAGACTTGGAATGATGACTTGTCCGGGAAGCCGGAATACCTCAAAACGTCTCGCAATCGAACCCAAGCGTTGCATTACGGATACGATTCACCGGAGAAGATTCAGGGTCACACTCGCGATTACTACGCGAGTGTCGAACAAATGGACCGGGCAATTGGCCGCGTTCTCGATGAACTCGACCGGCTCGGTGTGCAGGACGAAACGTGGATCCTGTTTGTGGGCGACAACGGATGGCTGTTGGGTGAGCACGGCATGACCAGCAAAGTGCTGCCTTACGAGGAATCGATGCACGTGCCGATGGCGATTGCCGGACCGCAAACCGAAGCCAAGGTCAGTGAAGCGTTAGTTCTGAACATTGATCTGACGGCTACCATTTATGAGCTAGCGGGTTTGCCGGTTCCAGAATCGATGGACGGGAAAAGTCTTCTGCCGATTGTTAAGAGCAATGTTCCATCGAGTTGGCGTACAAGCTTCCTGTATGAAGCGCCGACGCCTCAATTGGGCAGCCAGCCTCTGTGGGCAGTCCGAGATGATCGATGGAAATATGTTCAAACGCATCTTGAGGGTGACGCCGATGGCGTGTTTAGGGAACTATACGACCTGCAATCTGATGCGATCGAACAGACTAACCTCGCCGACAATCCTGAGTACAAAGAAAAGGTACAGCAACTCTCGGAGCAGTTAACGCAACAACGCACCTCGCTTCAATCCAACGCCGTGCAGTTAACCGCCCGGCGTCGCGTTGAGGCCTCTTCAGGAGCGGGCGACGTTCGAACCGATATCCATATCAGCGGCGTTTACCCCCACCTGACGACGTACGGTATCTACAGCCAAAACGGCGGTCACTACATATCGGGGCATAACGAGTGCGGTATCGGCGCAATCGTTCCCTGGGCGGGCAAACTATGGATGGTCAACTACGCACCGCACCAGCCAAATGGTAGCGAACATAAGCTGTTTTCGGTTGACCCTGATCTGACGCAACCGATGACAGTTCATCCTGAGAGCGTCGGAGGGACGCCTGCCGGTCGAATGATCCATGAAGAGTCGAACCAGCTCTTGATCGCCCACTACTTGATCGATGCCAAAGGCAATGTCCGTACGATTTCGCCAAAGGACATGCCAATGCGAGTGACTGCGATCGCGCGGCATCTGAAGAACCCCAAGAACATGGTCTATTACATTGATATGGAAGGATCCATCTGGGAAGCCAACGTTCATACACTCGCGGTGTCGCGGTTGTTTAAGAAGCCAGTGCCAGGATGGCACGGTAAGGGCGGGTACACCTCACAGGGAAGACTCGTCGTGTCAAACAACGGCGAATTGCACGTGGGCGATTACAAAGACGTTTTAGTTGGCGGAAAAGCGAAGAACGCAGAAGAACGTGGCGTTTTGGCTGAGTACGACGGCGAGAACTGGAACATCGTCGAGCGACGTCAGTTCACCGAAGTCACGGGTCCACGCGGAATCACAGGCGGCAGCGACGGGGACGATCCCATTTGGACAATGGGTTGGGACCGACGATCGGTGCGACTGAAGGTGCTCGACCACGGCAAATGGCACACTTACCTGCTTCCCAAAGCCGCCTATTGCAACGATGCGAGCCATGGTTGGTATACGGAATGGCCACGGATCCGCGAGATCACCGATGGCCGCTGGATGATGGATATGCACGGCATGTTTTACGAATTCCCAAAAACGTTTTCCTCTCAAAACTCGGCTGGCATCCGACCGATCGGTAGCCACCTCAGGTACGTGCCAGACTTTTGCGAGTGGAATGGCAAACTCGTTTTGGCGAGTGACGAGACCAGCATTCAGGGCAATCCTCTCGCCGGACAACCGCAGAGCAATTTGTGGTTCGGTGAGTTTGACGACTTGAAATCGTGGGGGCCCGCGTCGGCTTATGGCGGTCCATGGATTGAGGATTTTGTCGCAGCAAACACCCCATCGGATCCGTTTCTCATCGCGGGATTCGATCGACGTCTTTTGCATCTGACGGTCGGTAAAAAGTCACTTGTCGCCGAAAATATACTGCGTGCGGCGGACCAGCAGACGATTCACTCGCTGCCACCGATGCTTGCCAAACTTACCCGAGTCTCGATTCCACGCGGAGATTGGCGTAAGCCAGCACCGGGTTTTTCATTCAATGTCGATTCGCCCGTGAACGTTTACCTCGCCGTGGACAAACGAAGCGATCCCAAACTACCGCCGTCTTGGCGACTCACCGATTTAGGAGTGACGTGGGGTAGCAACCATCATGACCGCGTCTACGTGCGTGAATTTGCCGCCGGAACGATTTCCATTCCCGCCAACGAACTCGAACATAGCAAAGGTTCGTACGGAATGCCGCATCTCGCCTTTGTGCAGCCGCGTGACGGTGAAACCGTTTCGATCAAGGCAACTGGGTTGGCCAGTGTCTCGGTACCCGCGAAAGAGGCAACGGAGTCCGAATCAGCATCCAGTCCGGTCGTATTCACTTTGCAGGTCGATCGCAAGGGGAACGGTGAGTGGACGAACCTCGAGGAGGTAAGCGTTGCCGATAACGGCTACGTTGCTCATCCACTTCCGAACGATCTCGATGCGGTTTGGCTACGCCTAGAGACCAATCGTAACTGCGTCGCGACCGCGTTCTTACACCAAACGGCGAGTCAATTTGTCGACGGATCAACTTCCGAGAATCACGCGTTGTTTGCAGGATTGGCTGACGTCGATGACGCGAACGCTCTCTCGGCGCTAGTCTATCCTGCCCAGCGGAATCGAAACTTAAGGGTGATCACCGGTGACAAGCTCGAATTCGACTTTACGAAGGAAGACTTTGAGTTCGTCGCGACCGAACCCGACTCGGATTTGCAGCGACGACTGCGTGTCGAGCCCGAGTTCACGGTCGACGACGCGTCGGTGATCGTGAGCCATCACGGTATGAAGCTGCGACTGCCGAAGGGCCACGTCGCGTACGATCAACCGTTCCAATCGGGTTGGCCTCGCGATGTCCGCGAAGTCGAATCGGAACGCGTTCTCGCCAATATTCACGGAACGTTCTACGAGTTGCCGTTGGTAACCAACGGGGCTCCGCCGGCGTGGAACCAAATTCGACCGGTATCGAGCCACTCGAAACAGATCACGGATTATTGTTCGTGGAACGGTCTCCTCGTACTTGCCGGTACGAAACAAGGCGTATCGGATGATGAACACGTCTTTTCTGCAACGGACGGCAGCGCTTCGTTGTGGTTTGGTGGCGTCGACGACTTGTGGAAGCTTGGCAAACCAGTAGGTCGTGGTGGTCCATGGAAAGACTCCGATATCCAAAAGGACACACCCTCGGATCCTTATTTGATGACCGGCTACGATCGCAAATCGTTGACTTTGCAACACGATCAAAGCGAACCGGTTCGCTTTACGATCGAGGTCGACATCAACGGCGACGGACTCTGGTGCCCGCTAGACCGCGTCGAAGTCAAGCCCAGCGAAACGTTGCAGTATTCGTTTGCCGATGGTTTCTCCGCGAGCTGGGTGCGTTTGGTTTCCGACGCAAATTGCCAAGCGACTGCAACGTTCACGTACGAGTGAGAGATAACCGAATCGTTGTCCTCGGTTCCGCTGAGCGCAAACGGGTAGGGCAACCACCGGGCGAAATGGTTTTGTTCGGTGGGAGCCAGCCTGACTTACGGTATCATTCTTCGATACTCGTTATCGGCTCAGCTTTGAGAAGCCGACGATCAGTTCACCACCCCGAGATTCACCGATCAGTTTGCCGGCGAAATTTTGCTCGGTAAGACCGGTGGACTCTCCTTCGAAGACGAGTACCAACCCTCGATCGTGTTTTTCCGTCGTCACGACCAGACTCCCTCCGCCAAAGTTGACCTCCTCCGCAGCGCCGTATCGAAGGCTGCCAAGGTTCATGTCGGTCTGAGCGTCGAATCCTTCTTCGGAATGCACCAAAATTTGAATCCTATCTGTTTGAGAAGAGATCGGTGAATCGTTAAGGAGACCGAGCCGTTTGTGTACGACCAACGGAATGATCAGATTCTTCGAACTGTGCTTGTCGTTTGCATAATCTTGTCGCTTGACCGTATCGATCACCGCAAGCGAAAGATGAGTGGCACGACCATATTCATCTTGCAAGACGTGTGGTCGCTCAAGTTTATGCCATCGCGTCCAAGTGCCGTCTTCGTAGATGGTGCAATCGGGTGTGTATGCCAAACCGGTATCGCACTTCCAGTGGATCCCGTCGGGTGATCTTAGGTAGATCGCCCGGTAGTCCAAAAAGGCATTGATGATCTGATGGAACTGAACATCGTCTCTCCACATGACGGGATCTTCATAATTGGAATGGCGGTATCGTTCGGGGATCGTTTCATTGTTTTGCACGACGTCGGTTAGTACCTTGTAGGGTCCCAGCAAACCGTCTGTACTGTGAATCATGCGTCCAAATTTCGACACAAACATCATACTGCCGTCGTCTAGTTGCACCCCGGACAAATTGCGTTGCACCTGATATTCGCGGTTGTCCCCGAGCGCCTCAGCGTCGTATTCGACGCTCATTTCACCGAGCACTTTCCAGGGGCCACGCATTGATTTCGAACTCAGCAACGTGGGCTTCCAGTTGATGAGCGAATAAAGCAAGTAGGTGCCGTCGTTGAGTCGAATCACATCTGCATTGTGTCCCTGCCCGTTCTGATACGGATAGGCGATCTCTCCGGTCGGACGGTAGGGGCCCGTTGGTTCCTCCGCGACGGTATGAACCACGGTGGAATTCACCCATTCCCAGTGACCTCGCAGTGCGTTTTCGGGCCAGCGCACGACGAGCATGTGATATTTGCCATCGTCGTCCTTAACCGGACGCCCACCCCAGTATGACCACTGCGGGTCTTCGATTCCGTTGTTTGGGTCGCGCGGCAAGACTTCATCCGCACCCCACAGATCGCTGCGCAATTCGGTGCGGATCGGCATCGGCAGGATCAGATCGCTGAAGGACGCACCGCGGATCGCTCGAACCCGTGTCGATACGGAATTCGAAAGTTCGCCTTCATTGCCGCTGTAATCGATCGCTCGAACAAAGTAAGTATTCAGTTCACCTTTTACAGGTGTGATATCGGTAAACGTGTTCTTAGTAATCCCAGTCGCCAACGCGATCGACTCAGTACCGTCGTTTGATTTCCGATAGACCGTGAAGGTGGCAACATCCTCGTCATCGGATTCCCACGTCAACTCAATTTCTGCATCTGTTGACACCGCATTTAAGAGTTGTGGCCCGGACGGCGGTTGCGTGTCGATTCGTCTAGCGATTTCCGGTGGGGATGCGGAAGATTCGCCGCCGTTCAATACACGTGTGACAACGTAGCTGTATGAGATCCCGTTGACGATCGATTGATCAGTGAATTCCGACGCCTTGTTCGCGGGACCAATAAACGTAAATTTCTTTGCGTCGGATCGTTGTCGGTAGACTCGATATTGTGCGTCCGCGGAATTGTGATGCGGGGTCCACGCAAGCTTGATACCAGATTCATCGGCCGTCGCGTTTAACGCAGAAGGGCCCGCGGTAGCCGTATCGAGTACACGCAGGTTCACGTTATCCAGGAAGATCGTAATCGGTTGAGTGGTACTCATGCCGATCCGGACGAACGGCATTCCCTGCTTTGCATCTTCGGCGGTCACTTTATACTGTCCCGAAAAGACATCCGGAGGCGTCGCACCGCCATTGATAGGAACGTCGTCTGCCAACAATCGGATGTGATCACCGAATACCAAACTGAACGATACGAACGCGGGACTCTCGTATTGTGCATGTGCAGTGAAGCTGTACTCAAGAACACTACCCGCGACTGGTTTTGAGTACGCCTGAATGTTGTCGAGTATGCGTGAGTCGACGACGGTAATCGCGTTACCGGCGCCGTGGAATTGCCCTAACGCAACACCTGCGGTGTGGTTGCCACTTGTCAGACCAGTATTGACGGTCCAGTGTGGCGAGGAATGTGTTTGCCAACCCGGAACGAGATCAAAGTTGCCGTCGTTGACATTTCCGTTAGGCGGATTTTCTCCGAGCAGGACGATGTCCGCATGGACACATGAACGGCTAAAAAACAACGCGACCATCACGAAGAGAAATGATTGACAAGCGTATCGCGGAATTAGCAAGTGAAACATCGTAAAGGGGGGCTGTTGAGATGAGGCTCGAACCTGGAATGGGTACCCGGCGAGCTGATTTGCCTAGACTGCATGCATCGGAGGAATTTTACTCGCCCGACACGTTCGCCAGCGCCACCGTCGCGGTCCCTTACGCAGAAGCCACGCGAACGGTCTGTGATTGACGTTTCCGGCTGGTGATTGCAGCCTTGGGAGCTGACGTTCGCCCTTGCGTCTTCCGCGGACTCAGGCAGGCGATCTACTTGCGCACGAGAATGTAGGAACGCACCCAATCGTAGAGTGTGCTATTCCGTTGTTCGTCGTTCAGCATCTCGTCCGTCGGCAGTCCTGGTTCCCAATCGTATGTTTCGGTAACGAGGTGCATGTACATTGGCCGGGCAAACGGCAGCAGGTTGTAGTCGGTTCCCGGATTGACCGTGAATAGAAATTTGCCGTCGTAGTAGAAGTGCATCGTATTGGGATCGACCCACCAAACGGCGTAGGTATGAAAATCTTCGGCGGTGTTTTCGATCGCAGTGGTGCTGTTCTTTGGAGCTCCCACACTCACTGTCGGTGGATCTTGGCCGCGGCCAACGTTCACTTGATAATGCGTGTTGGCATGGAACTGGCGATTCCAGTTCTCCGGTCGAGTTGGCGTCCCGATCGTCTCGATAATATCGAGTTCTTGTCGATGGCTTTCTTTGACCATCCTGCCTTCCTCGGTGACGTAGCGGATCGACCGTGGCATGTTCTTTAGCCAAAACGTCGACGACATCGGCGTCGCGGACGCCTTCATCCGCGTTTCGTAGTATCCATACCATGCTTGATCGCTTCGCGAAGCGACCGCGCCGCCGGCGAGCGTGTATTTGTCGCCGGGCGTGCCATCGTTGCCCTCCGACGGGATGAGACGACGGTTGCGAATCCGCAGGAAACCATCTTTCAGGCTAACGTTGTCAGCTTTGAACGTTGCTGGCGGCCGCCCGTTGGTCCAGTACGGACTCTTGGCAAACCACTTCTCCTGGTCCAGCGTCTCGCCGCTGAACTCGTCAGTGAAGTCTGGATTTACCGCCCAGCGGAATCCTTCGGGCGGTTCCGGCAAGTTCTCGATATGCTTGATCGCAGCTTCATAACGGGTCGTTCCGCGATTTGAATTGGGAACATTGGAATTGATTACCGCGACCACGACTAACGATGCGATTGTGGTGACGAACATACTCATGAGATTTTTAGGTCAATGGTGAAAAAGAAAAGGGACAACACGCAGCAAATTTGATCAGCTAGCTATCGATTTCGTATCCCTCACGATACGGACGGCTCATCATGCTGGCCGCTAAATCGTCGCCCGTAATCATTTCGGTCGATTGGTCCCAGTGGATCGTTCGGCCTAAGCGGCAGCAGATGCCGGCGAGGTGGCAAACGTTGAGCATTTTCATGTGCGAGTGCACGTCCGAGATCGGCAACGTTCGGTGCTCGATCGAATGAATGAAGTTTGCCCAGTGCGCATGCCGATCGTTTCCGACGATTGGCATGCCGCGATAGACCTTCGTGATCGCGTCATCGGGCAGTGGTTTGGAGGCGAGAGCTTCGATTGGTGCGCCGACCAGTTTCCCACGGTTAACAAAAATCCGTCCCCGTTCGCCTTCAAAAAGAATTCCGTTGTCGACGTCGTGCCGCAAATTCATCGTGACATCACCATCGGCAAATGCGACGTTGAGGTCGAATGCGCGTGCGGTGTTGTAACGGTTGTGTTGAACGGGTATTCCGTCTTTGAACTCAACGTCGTGTTTGGCTGTTCCGCCGACCGAGACAGGGTCGTTGTTTTGCCCTGCCGCTGCAATGCCTAACATCGCGATATCGATATGGTGAGCGCCCCAATCGGTTAGTTTTCCACCGGAGTGTTCATACCACCAGCGAAAATGAGTATGCCCGTTGGTGTAATTGCGATTGGTACCCGGTTTTGGATCGTCCATGTAGCGATATTCCATGACGGGCGTCGGTCCCAACCATCGATCCCAATCCAGTTCCTTGGGAACCTCCGCGACGGGAATTTCGGGACTCCATCCGCCCGCGTCGATACCGACCGTGATCCGTTTCAGCTTGCCGAGTCGTCCGTCCGCTATCACGGCGAGCGCTTTGTTGAACAAATTGAAGCTACTGCGTTGCTGCGTTCCGACCTGTACGACGCGGCCAGTCTCCTGCTGCACTTCGCGGATTAGTTTTCCTTCGTCGATGGTGAGCGTCAAAGGTTTTTCGCAGTACGCGTCCTTCCCTGCTCGCATCGCCTCAACAAGGATTTTGGTATGCCAATGGTCCGGCGTCGAAATCTGCACCACGTCGATGTCTTCACGCGAGAGAATTTCGCGATAGTCGCTGTATAGATCCGCTTTGCCATCACACAGCAACGCATTACCGTGGGCGAGGTGTCTCGAATCGACGTCGCAGAGGGCGACCAAGTCAGCGAACTCTTTACCGACAGGAGCGGTGCGTGTTCCGTTTCCGCCAACACCGATCAGCGCGAAACGCAGACGTTCGTTTTTAGATTGAGCTGCCGCGCGCGGCGTCGTGAAAATGTATGGGACGGAAACTGCTGCCGTGACCGCACTCGCCTGTGCGAGAAATTGGCGCCGGTTGCTTTGTGTGTGCGTTACACGTTTCATCAGAACACTCCTCCGCCAGCGTGATAACCATCAAAGGACGTTGAGCGGGAATTGAGGTGGGGTGTGGGGTGGGATTGTGAGCTTGCCATTCACATAGCTCGGTCTCTGCGAAGCCGAGAACCGCGAAGGTTGTCCTCTTCGCGATCCCGAAAGAGGCTCTTTCAAGTAACGAACTCATCCAGCAAGCGAATTGTCAGGATGCAAACTCGGATTGGGAGCGGACGTTTGCGTTGTTCCAAAAATTCGATTAGCGGTAACGCACGACCCGTGTGTTTCTTTCCAAGGTTGAATGCAGACTGAGGCCTAGTCTCCGTTAGAAACCCAAAAAAATCAATGATCGATCGTTAACAATTGAGAGGTTGGGAAAGATACCGAGATCTATCGATTTCGCATTGGTTTACACGTGAGCAAGTGAGAATTGATCTATGGATTGGATGCATGGCCAAAAGAAGTCGGAAAAGCCTTGGCAGCGGTTCAATGAAGCAAAAATCGAAACACATATCGATTGCCGATTCGAGATCGCTTTTCATTCAGATGTTTTGCCTTGGCAGGCGAATCATGCGTCCATACGACGCAGTACTGAACATCATTATTAGCCGAGACTTGCTGACCGAAAGACGGTGGTCGTATTCACCGGCAATCGCTTTCGTGTATAGATTTGACACGGCGGTCGATCGCTACGAAGATTCACCCCGTCGGTTGGGCGATAGGTTTGCTTGGCCGCGTTCGACCTGCATTCCTGTCGAAACCAGCAAGCGTGTCTCTCGTCCGATCGGGCTTCTGGCTCACGCCCGTTCCTATCTGCATCGGGTTTGTCAAACTCGTTTCCGCGACGACGACTACAATCACGCCTCCCACCTTCCATTCCTTCAAAGAAATTTAAGAGTTTCTCTATGCGCGTTAACGCATCTTTCTCAGTTCCAGGCACTCGGATTGCACGTGCGGCATTTGGACTACTGCTAACAGGTTGCTTTGCTGGCACTGCTGCCGCTCACGAAGGGCATGACCACTCAGCGACGCAGTTGACGGCTGCGAGCGAAGGCCCCGTGGCAATGTCGAGCACTTTCCAAGTTGGCGACAAGACCTATCGCTGGGAACACCGCAACGATTTGGGGGCGCAACCGGAGAAGATGGTCGCTGCCGCAAAGGGGGGACTTCACAACAACGCTGATCAAGATCCGCAGACCAAGGAAATCGTAACGGTTGTTAAGAGTTACGGTTTGGTGACGCTCGATCCTGAGATGAAAGCGTGGAGACTGGTCGAAGATCAAGATCCGCACTTTGCCGCCGGAATGAACTCGCACGGTACAGATTGTTTCGAGTTCAATGGGGAATCACTGTGGGCGTTCGCGTCGACCAACACGGGCGAAGTCGTGATCACGAAACGTGGTGAGATTCTAGCAAAGCTCTCCAAACCGGAAGGCACTGAGTTTGCGAACGAGAAGATTAACCAGTATTACGCCAATGGCGGAAAGTTCGTTCCCTGCGATGTCGTCTTCGCGCCTGAAGCCCAGGCCTTAATTGTCGTGACCGGCTACGCTCCTGGCGATTACGCATTGACGGCCAAGAATGTCGACGGATCATGGCAATGGACCGGCGCGGCTTGGGGCGGCAAAGAAAATGAAGGCGGTCCGTTTTCCACCGCTCATGGTGTCGAAGTCAATACGATTGGCGGAAACGAAGTTGTCGAAGTCGCGTCACGCAGTCATGGGCGTATCTACGGATTCACCGCCGATGGTGAAATGGTGGCGATGCCCGGTGCAGGCGACGGCAAGTACATCCAATTGCCGCCTCGATCAAACCCGTGCAATATCGCAAACCATGGCGACGAACTGTTTCTGCCGCTGCTCAACCCGTTGGCCGACAGCAACGGCGTGGCTCCCGTTCTGATCATCTCAGACGGCAAACCGGTCGGACGTCTAGTGCCTGCCGAGTACGAAGGTTTGAACTTTATGCACCACATGCACGGGTTCATCGCAATCGAACACGATGGCCAACTTTTTGGTATCGCCCTGTCGTGGCCAAACGGCGGCGAGAACAGCAAAGGAAAACGCAATGACGGGCAAATCGCTATTTTCGAAGCTGTCGAAGTCAAATAGCGAGCCGAAGCGGTCGCTTTTATTTGGTGAGCGTTGGCTTCGAACCTCCTAGCGAGGTTCGTCAGCCGGCGATTCGCCACCTCGGCGCACGTGAAGCACACGTTGATTCACCAACTTCTTCCACCAGACGTTCAACTCATGAAACTTCTCTTGACGTTCCTGTTTCTTGCGACGACAGCATGTAGCGTTTGCTCGGCAGATGATCGCCCCAATATCATCGTCATCATGGCGGACGACATGGGGTACGCTGACGCGGGTTTTACCGGCGCGACCGATATACAAACTCCCAATCTTGATGCACTGGCGGCGTCGGGCGTGACGTTTACCAGCGGCTACGTGACGCATCCGTATTGTGGTCCGAGTCGAGCGGGATTGATGTCAGGACGCTATCAACAACGGTTCGGATTCGAAACCAATCCGGCGTACGATCCGTCCAACCCCTATCTTGGCATCGACGTGAACGAAACGTTGTTTCCTGCTCGATTGCAGAAGGCAGGGTATCGAACGGGTGTTATCGGAAAATGGCACCTCGGTGCGTCCGCTCCATTTCACCCCAACAATCGTGGGTTTGACTACTTCTATGGTTTCCTGGGCGGAGGGCATGACTACTTCAAGATCGATCTGAGGCAGCCCGTCAAGGAGGGTTACACCGAGGCATTAGAACGCAACGGTAAACCAGCCGTTTTCGACGGTTACTTGACCACTGCGCTGAGCAATGACGCTGCGGAGTTCGTTAACTCAAGTAGCGGCGAACCGTTTTTTCTCTATCTGGCGTTCAACGCACCCCATGCGCCGCTACAAGCTCCACAAGAGGCGATCGCCAAATACTCGCACATCAAAAATGAAAAGCGAAAACGCTACGCGGCAATGGTAGACGTGATGGATGCGGGGATCGGAACGGTGATCTCGGCGCTGGAACAAAACAACCTTCGCGACAACACGCTAGTTTTCTTTTTGAGTGACAATGGTGGTCCGCAGAGTACGAAATCGAAGCCCACGAGTTGGAATGGATCGTCCAACGATCCGTTTCGCGGTGGAAAGGGGAATCTCTACGATGGCGGAGTCCATGTGCCGTTCATTGCATCCTGGCCCGCTCGCATTGAGAAAGGAACCGTCTATCCGCATCCCGTTATCTCGCTCGACATTGCCGCTACCGCATGTGCGATCGCGAGCGGTGATTCCAAGTTACCAGCCGAACTTGAAGGGACGAATCTATTACCGCTATTGAATGATCAAACAAACGTGAATCGCGAGCGGTACCTGTATTGGCGCGAAGGCGGAGTGCGTTGGTCGATCTTGGACAGCAAGCGTGTTAAACATCTCCAAGACAGCACGGACCGACCTGCGGAATTGTACCGGTTGCCTGAGGACGTGGCGGAGCAAAACGATCGCATCGAGGCCGAGCCGGAAGTCGCTGAGCAATTGCGTAAAGAATGGCTTTCCTGGAATGAATCCAACGTCGCCAGCCGTTTGGGAAACTACAAAGGTTACCACGCGCTGAGAGATCAATTCTTTCTCGACTCGATTCCCAAGGGAGCGAAAGAAGAAGGTTATTCGCCGGTGCCGATTCCAACGTTTAAATAGAGCGATGCGAAGCGTCACGAAAGCGTCTCGCGTGTGCGAACTAACCAGACCGAGCCGCTTTTCACGTAGCTCGGTCTCTCGGGGTTATCGATCTAATTACTGTGGGATTTCAAAAGTAGCGGAACGGCGCAAGCCGTCCGGTCCCGAGTCACCGGACGGCTCGCGCCGTTTCACTATAAAGAGCACTCAATCACTCGATGTCCCCCGAGGGAAAGAATTGCGGGGGTTACCTGCTACCGGAGCCTCGGGGGACGTCGATTTAATTAATGTGGAATTTCAAAAGTAGCGGAACGGCGCGAGCCGTCCGGTCCCGCATTACCGGACGGCTCGCGCCGTTTCACTATAAAGAGCACTAAAGCAATCGACGTCCCGAGAGGCTTCGCTACGTGAGAGTCGAAACTCCAATACGTCTGCCAGAAAGTGGAGCTGTCCAGCTACTGCTCGAGCGTCCGACCGTTGTCGGGGAGTTGGTCGTTGTTGCTCGATGGCATCTAATGCGAAAAATTCTAAACAGCGACGAACGCGTATTCGCCCATGTTCGGCGCGACGTAAACAAATTTCCATCACCTCAGAAAGACCAGCCAAAGATGACCAAGTTAACGATTGTCGCAAACATCACCGCAACGTCCGACCAAGTTGAGTTGGTCAAATCGGAACTCGAGAAATTGATGGCGCCTTCCCGAGCAGACAAAGGCTGCATGCAATACGACTTACACCAAGATAACGAAAATCCCGCCCACTTCATGATGTACGAGAACTGGGAGAGTCGTGAATTGTGGCAAGACCACATGAGCGCTCCCGCCTTGGAAGCATTTAAGAAAGCGACCGAAGGAGCGATCGAATCGCTGAGTCTCAATGAGATGACCCACATCGCGTAGCTGGTGGCGGGACCGGACGGCTCGCGGGCTGTTGTTTTAGGCGTTTCGCAAAAATGAGTGAGCCGACAGCGCTAGCTGCGGGCCTCCAATGGGCACGTACTAGCCGTTAGGCCCGCGGCTAGCGCCGTCGGCTCACAAAAACAACAGCCCGCTCGCGCCGTTCCGCTAAGGTTTTTAGCGGCAGGGCGCGACATCTGCGGTTTAAGCTGCCCTCAAGTTTACGATCAAGCACCCGTCTTGATGGTATCTCACCGACGAGTCTCACACCTGGCAAGGAGGGCGTTGGATCCGACTATCGCACTGTCAATTCGTCGATGTACATTCCGCCCGAACCGATGGTTGAGAGCACAATGGTGTTCGCTCCGCTTTTCAACTGAACATCGACGGAAAGTGTTTTCCAGTCACTTCCCCAGTTCGCTGTGTTGGGAAAGAAGAGTTTGGTTCGTTTGCCATTAACGCTGAGAGTCATCTCGCGTCCCGGTTTGTTGCCGGCCTTTCCGGAGTACCGCAGTAACAGCGTGAACTTGCCCGGTCCGCCATCATTTTCTTGGTACCATTGGACCGAACCGGAATTGTGACCAAAGTCGAGAAAGCCCGATCCATGGAACCCCTCCCCTTTCTTGCTGATTCGTGCGCCCTTAAATGCCGCAGTCTCGGCTTGATCGCCCGTGGGAGTCGCCGTTGAGTCCGTCGCATTCAAATTCCAAACGAATCCTTCGTCGGATGCAAAACGCTCCTCCAAGGTTTGAACGGCTTGTCCGTCCATCATTACCAACGCCTTGACTGTCGTGCCCAGCGGAACTTCGAACGCTCCCGTGTAGCGGGTCGCGTTCGGTGTCGGCGCGGAGCCATCGAGCGTGTAGTAGACGTCAATCTTGGCTGGCGGTAGGGCACCACGCAGTGCCAATCGCTGCACATCGATATGCACCTTGTTCGAAGTGATTTGCTTCTTTTCACCGAGAATGCCGCTTGCCAGCATGCTGATGGGGCCGCTTTCGCCGGTCGATTCCACATAAGCACGAGTCAGACCATAGAATGCAATCCGGCTAGTAGCTTCGAAATGTTTCTCCACATCGATCGGGCTGCCGTTATCAAGTGCACGAATTTTTCCCGGGCCGATGACTTGGAAGAAGGTGCGGTTTTCGCCATAGGGATAGAACTCGCCTTTGTCGTCTTGCGAGGCTATTCGTACTTGAACCAAGTCTTTGCCGTCGGAGGCGAGTGGCTGCCCATCGATAGATAACGCAATGCGGGCCGGTGGACCGGCAGATCGGATCGCCTGTTCCGTGACGGCTTTCCCTTGCTGATAGGCGACCGCCTTCAGCTCGCCTGGCTCCCAACCGACTAGCCATTGGCACTGCATCTGATCCCATTTCGTGCCCGGTGTTTTCTGGCCCAGCGACTCGCCGTTGAAGAACAGTTCGACGGCGTCGCAATTGGAATAGACCCAAACGGGGATCTCAGTTCCTGGCTCGATCATCGGGTGGGTCCAGTGCGGCAAGATGTGAACCATCGGCTTGTCCGTCCACTGGCTTTGATACAGGTAATAGAGATCCTTTTCAAAGTTTGCCAGGTCGATCGCACCGCCCATGAACGCCTTGAATGGCCATCCGCCGTGCACGTAACTGGCTTCGCCGAGATAGTCATGGCCGGTCCAGCGGAATGCGCCGGCCCATGCGGCGACATCGCGAATTTGCTCGATGTGATGCCGCGTGCTCGAACGGACGGTCGCGTTGTCGTAACTGGAGTTGAAAATTTGTTTGCGGTGGGAACGCCCGGCATCATCCGTCCAGTCATGCGTGAAGACTTCGGTCGGTGTGAGATCGGGAATGAAAAAAGGATTCTGTCGTCCGGGGTAGCCGTCGCGATACCACGTCTGCGTGCGATAGTACCCACGGACTTGCCAGGTATGCGTGTTTTCGGTTCCCAGCGTCACTTGGTCACCTTTGAGTCCCTCCATCCAGCCCGCCCGTTCGCTCCCTCCGTTCATGCCGACAACATCCATCCACTCGGATCCGGATTGGCCAGAGGTGACCGGTCGAGTCGGATCCATCTCATGACAACGGGCGACGAGTTCCTTGCCGATCTCTCCATGGGTCTCGTTGCCCACACTGTAGATGACGACGGAAGGATGGTTGCGATCACGCTTGATCCAGTCGCTTAGATCACGCTCCCACCATTGTTTGAAAAAGTAAGCGCCGTAATCATGTTTGGCCTTCCTCATCCATCCGTCGAAGATTTCGTCCATAACGAAGATCCCGACTTGATCACAGATGTCATAGAAAAGCGGTGTTTGAGGATTGTGCGCGGTGCGGATGGCGTTGCAGCCCATCTTCTTGAGCTGTTCGATACGAAATCGCAATACCTTGTCGGGCACCGCGGCGCCGAGCGCTCCGGCGTCTTGGTGATTGCAGACTCCTTGCAACTTGACATTCCTGCCATTAATCCACATGCCGGTTTCCGGCTTCCACTGAATATCACGAATGCCGAAACGCGTGGTCACGGTATCGGTCAGAACTCCGGCGACGAATGTTTTGGTCACGGCCTGATAAAGATTCGGCGTGTCGAGATCCCAGCGGAGCGGTGTGGAAATTTCAAAAGTGAAATCTTGGTTTTTAACCTTGCCGGCTTCGACGCTGAGCGAATCTCGCTTCGTGTGCAATTGCTTACCGTTGGGATCGATGATGGAGACTTCGATATCCGCAGACGTTTTCGCGTCGGTCGTATTGCGAATTTCCGCATCGATTTCCACGGTATTGCCATGGGTGCGAACGTAGATGCCGTCTCGTGCGACGTGAACGTTTTCTTTCACGTCGATCCAGGTGTGTGCATAGATCCCGCTGCCTGTGTACCAACGCGCGGACGGTTGCTTTTCGTTGTCTACCCGCACGGCGAAGGTGATCGTGTCCGACGTTTGGGCGAGATCGCTGATGTCGTAGGCAAAGGAGATCCACCCGTATGGACGCGTGCCCAGTTTTTTGCCGTTCGCCCAGACCGTGCTGTTCATGTACACGCCGTCGAACGCGATCTCGACACGTTTGCCTTTCCAGGAGGCAGGGACAGTGATGGTCTTGCGGTACCAAGCGATTCCGGCTGGCAGATAACCGCATTGACCGCCCATCGGGTTGTCCTTGCTATATTCGCCTTCAATGCTCCAGTCATGCGGCAGATCCAACACTCGCCAGTTGGAATCATCTAACGCCGTTGCCTCGGCGCCCGATTGGTCGCCGAGTGTGAACTTCCAGTTCGCATCAAAACTCGTTCTGGCACCTAAACACGGCGCGGCAGCGCACACCAACACTACCAGTAGAGACATCATCTTGAACTGTTGGATCATCGCATGGATTCCTATTTGCATTCTCATGTCGCGGCGTTGCCCTAGATTTTCTTGTCTCGTCCGCAGTGACCAGTTTATTCGCGCCGCGTTTCAACGAACGCCGCATTTCACGGATAGTCGGCAGCGACACATTGGAGAGGCCGTAATCGGTGAGTTTCCGATTGACCTGACGCACGCATCGCCTGCTAAAAGAGCGACGGCGAGGTCAGAATCTTAATCGAAAACTTCGTCAGCGGGGTGAGCGGTAGCAAGCCCGCCGATCGGCGAGAGCCAGATACCACTATTTTTCGAGTCGTATCGAAACGGACTCGAGAGGCGATTGATAAGTGGTGATCCAGGTGTGGGGGGTGATCGCGGTCTTGCCGCCCGAAAGACCCAACACCACGACTTCGACCGTTTTGCCACGCATTTGGTCTGTGACCGGGAAATAGTGAGTGTCGCTTCCGTCCTGACTTCGGGCGGGGTATTCCCAGGCGACACACGGGAACGATGGTGCCCGTTGCGAAGCTCCGACCCATTCGCCATCGACACGCAACGCCGCAAATGCCTTATTGGCTCCGTGTTTACCGTCTAGAGCAACACAGAGATAACTTCCCTCTGCGGCGTTGTCTTCGATTTCGACTTCCGCCTGCCAAGCAGCAACCGGGTTGGCAGCACTGAACGGAGCAAACAGGTTCGTCGCGGTCCATTCCGAAGCATCCAGTCTTTCACCGTTAAGAGAGGCGTCGAACTCAGCCACACGTTCTGGTGCGTTTGATATTCTGACGTATCGGAAACTTGGTGCATCACTCAGCGTCACCTCCCAGGTAAAGACATCCGCGTCGACCAGTTCGCAGGAACCACCGTTCTTGCCGATCATTGCGATCTGAGCTTTGCCGTTGTCCTTCTTGGTTTGCGTCAGAGTAACCGTTGTCCAAGTGGTCAAGTCCTTCGAGAGTTCCGCCGTGAGTTGCATCGGTGGTTGGTTTGGATCGTTGGACGGCAACAGTGCGTCGAGTGAGAGACGGTCAACCGTTGCAACCTCGCCCATGTCGACGCGAAGAGTGCCGCCGTCAAGACGCGTGTCGCGCCCGTAATGCAGGTGACTGAAGAAGGTTTCCGGGTTTCCGTCGAACATGTACTTGTCCCAGATTCCTCTCCGCCAAAACAGTTCCTGGTCGAAAAACGCGTCACGTGCCTTTTGGACCTGAGGGATCGCTGTGGGGCCGGAGCGGTGCAGCGATTGAACTTCCAATGCGTTGTTTTCCGCACTGAAGCAGGTTGCTTCGTACAGTTGCTGGGCGTCGGCTGGGACGTCGACCCGTTTCAGTTCCGCGAGCAGTTGGTGCCAAGGTACCGCGACCGGTTGTCCAGGGAATTGGATGGTAGCGTTATCGGCTAAAAAAGCATCGGACTCTTGACCATCGACAAACGCTTTGCCGAATGTCTGGCCGCCGGCTTTGAGAGAAACTGTCGTGGAGGATCCTGGCAGGCCGAGGAGTTTGAGCAGGACGGGTTTGCCCTCGGTATCTCGGACGACTTCGTAGTCACAACCAACGACGCCGATTTCTTGACAGGGCTTGGTGGTTGCCATCACCAGGTACGAACGGAAAGGCGGCACTTCGACCTGCACGGTCTCGCCGTTGTCGAACGAACCCAAGATGCTTTCCGACGGATGATATCGACGGACTTCAACGGAGCCTGTGTCGGTTAGCCCAATCTCTTCATTGAGCGTGACGTCGTAAGTCACAGGCTCCCAGGTTAGGTTTCGTAGTGTAATAAAACGTGTCGAGCTATCGCCCCGGGAAACCGCGTGCATGCCGTATTTTTCAGGCAACGCGATGCCGTTTACCAGGATGTCTCGATTGCGATAATGAAGATTGAAAATCCGGCTAAGTTTTGCGAATTCGTCATCGCGGAGTAGCCATGGGTTTCCGTAGATTTCCGGCGCAAGTATCAGGCTCCGATTGAAGCCTTGCAGGACAAGATCGTCCTCCCAGAAATCGAGACACGACGAGATGCACACGCCATGGTCTTCGGTCAAACGCTGCAGGCCGGGTGGCAATCCGCGTGACAGGGCTCCGGCGCGATTATGTGGTGCGGTCGAGCGATTTCTCATGTGCACGTCGATGTAGGTTTCCGCACCGCCCCACAGAAACGTGGTCGCGTGAGGTTTCGCGTGGCCGAGATTGAGGCGGTGGTTCAGAACAACGAGATCCGGGGCGTATTGCCGGCATGCGGTCATTGCCTTGGCAAAGCTGTCTTGTTTTTCATCTCGCAACTGAGTGCAGACGGCATCGAACTTAAATAGCTGGAGGCCGTAATCACGACAAAAACTGACCAGAAGATCGATCCGTGCTTGTTCCTGTTCAGGCGTGTCACCGAATCCGTCTGGACCGCCCCATAGTCCAAGTCGGCATGAAAAGGACTTGGCTAGCTCAGCGATGCCCTCCCATCCGTTTGGAAACTGACATTTAAATTTGTCGCTTTGCATGTTGCCGTAGTAATTGGCACTGTCGATGTTGCCGGCGTCCCAAGCGTAGATTCCCAACCTCATCCCATATTCATCGTGCAACCATTTGAAAAATTCGAGATTGCTGAGCGTTTGGGCTTCGGTGGATCCCTCGTTGGTATTGTTGATCCACGAGAAATACTGGGGAATCGATGGAGTCTTTTCGGTGATGGTTCCGTAGATCGATTGGTCTTTGGCGTCGCCAGTGCGATCGGTGGCCGTTTGGGCGCTGGCGGGACAAATGACAATCATCATGGTCGCGAGCGTGAAAAGGAATCTCATCTTAAGTTTCATGGTGATGTTCGTTGCCAGGTATTTGAGAACCGCTGCGAAATGCAATTTGAGAAACAACGCGATTGCAGAACAGAGGGAAGTTCGGTCCCACCTGCGGAAAAGGATAATGCCTCTCACGCACTACCCGTCGGGAGTAGAACCGCCTAGCCGGAGGGCGGAAACGCGTCGCTTAGATCGATCAAAGCGAAGTATGATCCGAAGCGGATTATGTTGTCACCATCAAATGGTCGTGTCGCGAGCAAGATCGAGCGACCGGCCCCTTTATCGGCCAGCACTTCGGCATTTCGCACCCTTGCCGATGCATCACTTTGGCATCGCAATACAGCATTCGAAACGAAGCCGTAATGCTGTTTGCGATAACGCACCCACGTTGATCTTGCCCAGTAACTCACTTCGGAGCATGGTGTGCCAGACGCAACGATCCGGTAGCGACAGTCAGCCGCATTGCGCACGGATCAAGATAGGAAATAGCGGTTTGCGCGAAACCGCCTTCCGATGAAAACATGCGCATAAGACACGCATGCTTCTGGGGTACAAACCGAGCGACCGCAGTCCGTTTGTTACTTGCTAACCGGGTTTACGTTCTTCAAGAATTTGAAGATGTCGCTATCGGTGGTCATGATGAGCGTGCTGTCGCCACCAAGCATCTTCTGATACGTCTCCATCGTCTTGATGAATTCATAAAAAGCGACCGAGTCCTTACTTTGGTTGTAGGCACTCGCGTAAATCTCGGTAGCCTCCGCGTCGGCGGCACCTTGAATTTCTTGCACGCGTTTGTAAGCCTCGGATTCGATCTCCAGCAGATCACGTTCCTTCTTACCAATGATCTTGGCCGCTTCGCCTTCACCCTCGGATCGGAATCGTTCGGCGATTTGTTGGCGTTCGCTGATCATGCGGTCATAAATCCGCTGCTGAACGCTCTCGTTGTAATTAATCCGCTTAAACCGCACATCGAGCAGTTCGATCCCAAAATCGTTTAACTTGCCGGCAGCTTTTTCGAAGATTTCATTCTCGATACTCGCGCGTCCCTTGGTGATCGGGTATAGCACGCCGACATTTCCGGGCGCGTCGACGAGCGCGGCATCGCGGTCAGGCACGCGGTCTTTCGTCGTTCGAATCACCTCGATCAACTTGTGTTTGGCGATGGCATTGCGGGTTTCGCTGCCGAGGATATCGTCGAGTCGAGACTGCGCACTGCGTTCGTCGCGAAGACGCAGGTAGAACTGCTTGGCATCCTCGATCCGCCAACGTCCGAAGGTATCGACCACGATGTAGGTTTTGTCCTTCGTCGGCATTTCGTTGGGACGGCCGTCCCATTCCAGAATGCGTTTTTCGATGCGTGTGACGTCTTGCACAAACGGAAGCTTGAGATGAAGACCGGCCTCACTAATCGGGTCACCCACGGGTTTTCCGAATTGCGTGATGATCACCTGCTCGGTTTCATGAACGGAGTAGGAGGCGTTGTAAAGCAAAAACAGAGCGAGAACGCCAACGCCGACGAAGACAGATAGGGGAAGATTTTTCATGGGAATTACTTGGTTGCCGTGGTTGAGAGTTGCAACAACGGAAGGATCTGGCTGGCCGCGTCGTCAAGAATGATTTTCTTTCCCAGTTTGGGAATGATCTGCTGCATCGTTTCGATATAGATACGTTGCTTGGTAACTTCCGGAGCCTTCATGTATTCGGCGAACACCGCGTTGAAACGGGCGGCGTCACCTTCGGCTTCGTTGACGCGTTTGAGCGCGTATCCTTCGGAGGCTTGGATCTTTTGGTCGGCCTCGCCGCTCGCTCGTGGGACCACTTTGTTGTATTCGCCGTTGGCGACGTTAATCAGCTGCTCACGTTCCTGCTGAGCTTGATTGACTTCATTGAAGGAACGCTGAACCGGCTGTGGCGGATTAACGTTCTTCAATTGAACTTGGTCGATACTCAGGCCGAGTTCGAATTTATTGACGAGTTCCTGGAGCTGGGCCAGCGCGTCGGTTTCGATCTCCTGACGTCCGACCGTGATCACTTCGTCGACGGTTCGATCACCGACAACGGTCCGCATGACCGATTCTGAAAGATCACGCAGTGTGTTGTCGGGATCACGGACCTTGAAGAGATAGAGCTCCGGCTCTTGGACACGATATTGTATAATCCACTCCACCGTTGCCGCGTTGAGGTCGCCGGTAACCATCCCGCGTTCGAGAGTCTGTTCGGATGAAAACTGGTTCGGATTGGTCGCGTTCTCCGTTCCGAATCCGAATTCTTGTTTGAGTTGTCGTTTGACGGGAACCATCGAAACGCTTTCGATATTGAACGGAAGCTTAAATCGCAGCCCAGGTTCCGCGTTGCGTACGTACTTGCCGAATCGAAGGACGACACCTTGTGATTCAGCTTGAACGGTGTAAACCGACGTGTACAACGCGATCAACAGCAGGAGCACTGGGATCACCCAGAGCACGCGTATTTGGCCGAAGTCGAAGTCACGCCAGTCGAAGTCTCGCCAGTCGTCAGGATCAAATTTCATTGGTTAATAGCTAAGTTCGATTTTTCAGGTTCTGCGGGAGTTGCTCGCTAGATTGGCGAAACAGATCCCCAAACTATCGCAAGTATAGCTTGCCAGGGGTGCCCCGCAGTAAAGTCTCGATTTGGTGAAAAAGAGATATTTGCGAGCGTGGACCAGCCATGCCGCCAAAAATGAGGTACGGTTTCTGGTTGTGTGCGCCGATTCCCTCACGCCAACGCGGATCGATTGTCGAATCGGCAACCTCGCGATCTTGGGCCGGCAAGCTCTCGTTAAAGGCAAAGACCAGCAATTCGATTGCATTCTACGACATCGCCCTTTTGACTTGTTCGGACTCTACAGTCATACTAGGCGTCCCCCCTTAGCTCCCCCCGCCCGGCCACTTCTCGGCACCAAATCGACATGAAGTTCTTGGTCTACGCCCTTACCCGTGTGCTCATCCCCATTTGCATTTTGGCATCTGGCGGATACGGATTTGCAGTCCTGTCGGTCGAACCACCCGAAGATGCGGCGCGGCCGGTCCAGGAGCAAAAGCTGCGCAGCCGGGTGACGTCGCTCAGCGTTTGCGACTACGCGGTCAAAATTGAAACGCACGGCATCGTCAGCGCCCACAATAGGGTCACGTTAAGTGCGGAAGTAACAGGCGTGATTCGCTCGATTGAACCTGCCTTTGAAGCCGGATCGTTTTTCCAGGCCGGTGAACTGTTGCTGGAGATTGACGACCGCGATTATCAAATCGCTTTGAAGGTAGCTCGCGAGCAACATAAACTCGCCAACGCGACGCTCGAACTCGCCGAAACCGCTCACGAGCGGATGGAACAACTCGCCCGGCAACGCAGTGCGTCCACCTCGGAGGTTGACGGAACACTTGCCGCCCTCGTGCAAGCACAGGCCCAGGTGGCCATCACGGCTTCAGCGATCGAAACCGCTGAGCGAAATCTGCAGCGTACCAAGATTTATGCACCATTTGACGGTCGCGTTGTGTCGAAGACGATCGGGGTCGGACAATTGGTCAGCTCCGGGACGATCCTCGGAGACGTGTTTGCCGTTGATTACGCGGAAGTGCGATTGCCGATCTCCGGTCGCGATCTGCGTCACTTGAAGTTACCTGAACGCGAAGGCGATCCGTCGGTCGAAGTAGAACTGCGTGACGCGATCAACTCGTCCAATGGCTTCGTCTGGGAAGCGAAGATCGTTCGCACCGAGGGTACTTTGGATGCGGACTCTTTAGAGCTTTTTGCGATTGCGAGAATCGACGACCCGTTCTCACTGCATAGCAAACATTCGGTTTTGCGGATCGGCCAGCCAGTCGTCGCAAAGATCCGTGGTGAAAAGTTGAGAGATGTTGTTGTGATTCCCCGCGGTGCCGTACGCCGGTTGGATCAGGTCTATTTGATCGATGAAAATAGGCACACGCTGCGTTCACTGACCATCGATCCTTTGTGGTCGGACGCAGAGAACGTTGTCGTATCGGGACATTCGATCGAGCAGGGTGAGTTGCTCGCCACGACGATGCTTGTTTACGCCCCCGAAGGAAGTCCCGTGGAAATCATCCCGGAGGATCCCGCCTCCGCATCACTCGCCGGTCAACCGCCTGAATTGGAAGCGACACCGTGATTCGTTGGTTTACGATCAACGGCATCGCTGCCAACTTTTTGATGTTGGCCATCATCGTTGCGGGAAGTTACGTCGCGCTCACTCAAGTGCCACTCGAAGTCACGCCGGCGTTGAGCTGGAATACGGTGATGATCGAAATGGAGTACCGTGGCGGGACCGCAAAGGACGTCGAACGAGCCATTTTGATTCCGGTGGAAGCGGCACTTGAGGGCGTCGATGGAATCGAATCACTCAACGCGGATGGGCATCGCGGCGGGGCCAAGTTCTTCTTGCGAGCGAGTCGCGGAACGGATCTCCGCAACTTGATGGACGACGTCAAAGCGCGTCTCGACACGATCACGACGTTTCCGGCCGAAACAGAACCACCGCGGGTGATGATTCCTGAATCGGCGAGCAAATTCGATATCTTGCAGATTGCTGTGATGGGCGAATTATCGCCGTACGACATGCGGGCCGTCGCTCGCCGTGTGCAGCAGGATCTGCTGGAGATGCCCGGGATCAGCCGCGTTGATATTCGTGGTGAGAAATTGTCGGAAGTCTCGATCGAAGCCCACGTCGATAAACTACTCGCTTACAACCTGTCGTTTCAAGATTTGGCGGATGCGATCCGCGGCTTTTCGCTGGATCTGCCCGCCGGAGCCATCGACAGTGACAGTGGCACGTTTATTGTCCGCACGCGTGGTCAAGCGTATTCGGAAGCCGAATTCGAAAACATCCCGATCCGGTCGGCTGCCGGTGCGGAAGTGCGGCTCGGTGAAGTCGCCACGATTCGCGACGGCTTTGTCGAAGACGATCAAAAGATGTTCTTCAATGGTAAACCGGCTGTCTTTGTCCCCGTCATGCGTGTTGGCGACGAAAGTGCGTTGGGAATTTCAAACCGGGTACGCGAGTACATTCGGACGGTGCGAACGCGATTTCCCGAAGGGATTGAGCTGGAGATTTGGGACGATGAGTCGCTGACCATCCGGCACCGGCTGAGCACGCTCGCCTGGTCGCTGTTGCAAGGCGGCCTTTTTGTGTTGCTGATCCTTGGCCTATTCATTCGTCCGGCACTGGCGTTTTGGATCGTGATCGGTATTCCGGTCAGCTTTGCCGGTGCGGCGTTGTTCATGCCTTGGTTTGATTTGACGGCTAACGTGATGAGCCTGTTTGGATTCATCATTGTTACCGGGATTGTCGTCGATGATGCGATCGTGACTGGCGAGAACGTTTATTCCAAAATCATGGAAGGGATCGATCCGCTCGAAGCCGCCATCGAAGGAACCAGTGAGGTTGCCACACCGGTGACGTTCGGAGCGTTGACGACGGTCGTTGCCTTTCTGCCGTTAATGTTTTTTGACGGAACGTGGGGTGACTATGCCCGCCAAGTCCCGCCCGTGGTCGCACCGGTATTGTTGTTCTCGTTGATCGAGTCGAAGCTGATCTTGCCTGCACACTTAAAGCACCTCCGGCGCAAAACTGGCAATGGGTTGCTGATGCGAATTCAGGCCGCGACCGCATTGGGATTGGAACGAGTCATCGCGTCGGTCTATCAACCCTCGCTGCGTTTTGCGGTACAGAATCGATTGTCCGTCATTGCTGGTTTCGTCGCACTGGCGTTGCTGATGGCCGGATATTGCGTCGGCGGTCGGGTCGGCTTCGTCGCGTTCCCGTCAGTGGACAACACCCGAATCAGTGCTCAACTCGATCTTCCCGACGACACCCCTCTGGAAGTCACCGAACACTACGTCGACCGAATTTCCGACGCGCTCGATGAGCTCAAGTCCGAATTTGTTGATCCAGGGACGGGTGAATCGCTGGTCCAGAACGTGGTTCGTTTAACCGGTGCGCGGCGACCAGGATCGAATTTCGACAAATCACGCGGCTACATGGCCTTTGAAATTTTGCCGCCCGAGCAACGAACCGTTCCCGGTCCCAAGAACAGTGTCTTGGCGAGTCGGTGGAGCGAATTGGTTGGCGAAATCCCGGAAGCCCGACGATTCGAAACGCGTTCGGAATCAGCGATCGTTCGTGACAGCGAATATTCCGATGAAGACCTGAATATTGAATTGCGTGGCCCCGCTTCGCCTGAGAAAAAGCAGGTCGCTCGCGACATCAAAGAGTTGTTGGATGGTTACAGCGAACTGAAGGACCAATGGGCGAAAATAATCGACGGGCAAGATGAGTTGGAGATCAGTTTGAAGCCGCGAGCGGCCGAACTGGGCCTCACCCAGTCCGCCTTGGCGAGTCAGATCCGGCAAGCGTTTTTTGGTGAGGAAGCCCAGCGACTGCAACGTGGTGTCGACGATATCCGCGTGATGGTGCGTTTGCCATTGGAGGCCAGGCAATCGCTGCACACGCTCGATCGATTGAAAATTCGCACGCCACGTGGAGCCGAAGTGCCGCTCGAAACGGTCGCCAATGTCAACCTTACCAAGGCTCCCTCGTTCGTCGAACGTAACGATCGGGCAGAGATCATTCGGTTGGGGGCACAGCCCGTTGACGAAGCCGTCGATGTCGTTGGTATTTCGAAGGAATTGGCTCCGAAAATCGAAGCCATGTGTATCGAACACGGCCTGTCTTATCAGTTTTTGGGCTACGTTGCCGAAGCGGAAGAAACCAAACGACAAACCATCATCGGCTCCGTTTTGTTGATGTTGACGTTGTATGGTTTGCTCGCGATCGCTTTGAAGTCTCTGATCCAGCCGATATACGTGTTGCTCGCGGTCCCGTTTGCGATCATTGGTGCGCTCGTCGGCCATATTTTGATGGACCTGACTCCTTCCTACCTTTCGATATTCGGAATGCTCGCCCTCGCTGGCATCGCCGTGAATGACACCTTGGTCATGGTCGATTTTATCAATCGTCGCCAGGCTTCAGGGGTCTCTTTGTTGGACGCTGCTCTCGAGGCCGGTGGTAAACGTTTCCGTCCGATTTTTCTGACTTCAATCACCACGTTCGTGGGGCTGCTCCCGTTGATGTTGGACGATTCGATTCAGGCACAATTCTTGATCCCGATGGCCGTCTCGCTCGCCTTCGGTGTGCTCTTTGCAACCGCGATCACACTTTACATGGTGCCCTGTGCTGTTGTGGTGGGGGCCGACGTCGGACGAGTGCTGACGTCTGCCGCAAAGTGGTACTGGTCGCCTGTGGCAACTCAGAAGCCCGCTTCGGAAACAATTGACGGTTCACGCGAAACCGCGTAGACGTTTGTCTGCGGTTGGTGAATTCACATGCTTTCGCCTTATGCCGTCTTATAAGTCCAAGGGGCAACTGAAACGCACGTGACGATCCGCACACTTGCCCGTGTGATTCTGTGCGTGAGTGTGCGGTGTGCTGTCGCATTCGCTGTGCGACACCGACCGTTGTCCTTCACGGCGCAGCGGGAATTGGCCACGAAGCGTCCCATTGCGGCAACGAACTCACCATTCGCTGACGCCGCGGGTATGCGAGTTGCATCCACGCAGACACGTCGCGACGACTTTGTCGCCTGATGAGAAAACGCCTCGCAGTGGCGCGCCCTGAGATGAGATCGCATGCAGTGAACCTCCGTGTCGCGGTGTTTCACACATTGCGACAAGTCGTCTCAGACTCTGTGCAGTGCGAATTCAACGCGACACGATTCAGAGCGACGAGATAAGACTCGACCAATATGTAGTTTCATCGATCCGCAAGATTCCAAGCGACGCGATCGAGGTTTGCCGAGTTGAAGACGTCCGGTCTTGGGCAGCAACCTACCCCACAGCAGGAAAACGAATGATGAGCGACCGCTTCGCGATGATGGATGGCAATGAGGCCGCGGCGCGAGTGGCGCACAGCACAAACGAGGTGATTGCGATCTATCCGATCACGCCCGCATCTCCGATGGGCGAACTTTCTGACGCATGGTCTGCCGCTGGCAAAAAGAACCTCTTTGGCGTCGTCCCGGAAGTGATCGAGATGCAAAGCGAAGCAGGCGCGGCGGGGGCTGTTCACGGTTCTCTGCAAGCCGGCGCGCTAACGACAACCTTCACCGCGTCACAGGGATTGTTGTTGATGATCCCCAATATGTTCAAAATTGCTGGGGAATTGACACCCACGGTGTTCCATATCGCCGCGCGATCAATTGCGACCCACGCGTTGTCAATTTTTGGTGATCATAGTGACGTGATGGCCACTCGCTCGACCGGCTGGGCGATGCTGGCGTCGAGTAACGTGCAAGAAGTTCACGACATGGCGATGATTTCGCATGCCGCCACGCTCGAGGCACGTATTCCGTTCCTACACTTTTTTGACGGGTTTCGGACGTCGCACGAGATCAGCAAAATTGAGCTTCTCGACGATGACGTGATCCGCTCGCTCCTGAACCTGCAGCGAATTGAAGAGCATCGCAACCGAGCACTCGACCCCGATCGTCCGGTACTGCGTGGTTCCGCTCAGAATCCGGACGTTTTTTTTCAGGCGCGTGAAGCCGTCAATCCTTTCTACGCGCGGTGTCCGCAAATCGTCCAGCAAACGATGGACGCTTTTGCTGAAAAGACGGGCCGACAATATCACTTGTACGATTACTGTGGCGCCGCAGATGCTGAACGTGTGATCGTGATGATCGGCTCTGGATGCGGTGCGGCGGAAGAAACAATTGATCGCCTTACCAGCCAAGGTGAAAAAGTCGGTTTACTCAAAGTACGACTGTTTCGGCCGTTTGCGGTTTCGGACTTCATCGCCACTTTACCTGCGACAGCCCAACAAATCGCGGTGCTCGACCGGACGAAGGAACCCGGCGCGATTGCTGAACCGTTGCATCAAGACGTCGCCATGGCGCTGACCGAAGCGTGGTGCGAACTCCATCCAGGCACTTCTATTCCAAGTGTCGTCGGTGGGCGTTACGGATTGTCGTCCAAAGAGTTCACCCCCGCGATGGCCAAAGCGGTGTTGGATGAACTGAAACAAAAAGACTGCAAGCGGCGATTCACAGTTGGAATCATCGATGACGTCACGCATCTAAGCCTGAAATGGGACAACGATTTTTCGACTGAACCCAACGATGTCACACGTGCGGTGTTCTACGGCTTGGGAAGTGACGGCACCGTCAGTGCCAACAAAAGCTCAGTCAAAATCATTGGTGAAATGACGCCGATGTACGCCCAAGGGTACTTCGTCTACGACTCGAAGAAGTCGGGATCCATTACCGTGAGTCACCTGCGTTTCGGACCACGGCCGATTCACTCAACGTACCTGGTCCGGCGAGCCAATTTTGTTGCCTGTCACCAATTTCAATTCCTGAAACACATCGACGTTTTGGAGACCGCCGAACCCGGGGCGACATTTTTGCTCAACAGTCCCTACTCAGCGGACGAAGTCTGGGAACAGATTCCGCAGGAGTTGCAACAAGAGATTATTGACAAGCAGCTCCGAGTCTACGTTGTCGACGCTCTCGCGGTCGCTCGGGATGCCGGGTTGGGCAACCGTATCAACACCGTGATGCAAACCTGCTTCTTCGCCTTGGCAGGAATTTTGCCGCGTGACGAAGCAATCGATCATATCAAGAAGATGATCGCGAAAACGTACGGCAAGAGCGGGCGGGCGGTGATTGAACGAAACTTTGCTGCGGTCGAGGAATCCTTCGCAGCACTCGCTGAGGTAACCATTCCTAGTGAAGCCACGTCGACGTCACACCGCGAATCGCCGATCCCTGATTCGAGTCCCGATTTTGTCAAACGTGTCACCGCGATGATGGTCGCCGGCAAAGGTGACTTGCTACCCGTCAGTGCATTGCCTGTTGATGGCACGTTCCCGACGGCCACGTCGCAGTATGAAAAGCGTAGCATCGCTCACGAGATTCCGATTTGGGACGCGGATATTTGCATCGAATGTGGACTTTGCGCTCTGGTATGCCCGCATGCGGCGATTCGCACAAAAGCGTATCCATCGTCGTCCCTAAACGGTATGCCTGACAATTTTCAATCCAAGCCGTGGACGGGCAAAGAACTCGACAGTCACTTATTGACAATCCAGGTTGCTCCCGATGACTGCACCGGATGTGGCGTGTGTGTGGATATTTGTCCCGCGAAAAGCAAGGCGTCGGTCCGGCATAAAGCGATCAACATGTCGCCCAAGAGCGAACATCTCGACGCAGAGCGTCAACACTTCGACTATTTTCTATCGCTTCCGGAAGTGGACCGTCAACAAACCAAGATCTCTACCGTCAAGGGATCGCAGCTGTTACTACCGCTCTTCGAATATTCCGGTGCTTGCGCTGGATGTGGGGAAACATCCTATCTGAAACTGCTCTCGCAGTTGTTCGGCAATCGCATCTTGGTGGCCAATGCGACGGGATGCTCATCGATCTATGGCGGGAACCTGCCGACCACACCCTGGTCCGTCGACCGTGAGGGGCGTGGTCCGGCATGGAACAACTCACTGTTTGAAGACAACGCCGAGTTTGGGCTTGGTATGCGATTGGCGCTTGATCAAAAGGAAGAAACCGCTCGATACTTGCTCTCAAGCCTCGCGTCACAAATCGGTGACACGCTCGTCGACGAGTTGCTTAAGGGAACCGCGACCGATGAGGCAGCGATTGCCAGGCAACGAATCCGTGTCGCCGAACTCAAACGCAAGCTGGTCAGCATCGACTCGTCTGCGGCGAAACAATTGCTAACGCTCGCTGATGTGCTCGTTCCCCGCAGCGTGTGGATTGTTGGCGGTGATGGGTGGGCGTACGACATCGGTTTCGGCGGGCTCGATCACGTGCTTGCCTCGGATCGAAACGTCAACATTCTGGTCCTCGATACCGAAGTCTATTCCAATACGGGCGGCCAAGCTTCCAAGGCCACGCCGCGGGCGGCGGTAGCCAAGTTTGCCGCGAGTGGGAAATCGATCGGCCGCAAAGACCTTGGCATGATCGCCGTTGCATATGGAAATGTCTTCGTCGCCCAGATCGCGGTCGGCGCTCAACCGCTGCAAACGCTTAAGGCGTTTCAAGAGGCGGAATCGTATGGCGGTCCTTCTCTCATTCTGGCCTATAGTCCCTGTATCGCACACGGAATCGATATGTCGAAATCGATGTCAATTCAAAAGGATATCGTCAAGTCTGGGTTCTGGCCGCTGTATCGGTACGACCCCCGTGAAGCACATGATCACGGGCATCCGTTCCACTTGGACAGCCGCAAACCCACGGTTTCGTTCCGCGACATGGCGATGAAGGAAGGAAGGTTCGCAATGCTGACCCGATCTAACCCCGAGCGAGCGAGTCATCTGTTTGATCTTGCCCAGCGAGAGATCGACGATCGTTGGCAATTCTACGAACAGATGGCGGGTGTCGAACGTGAAGCCGTTGAATCGGACGAAGGAGCAACACGATGAATGCAAATCTTTCCACCCGATACCTCGGTCTCGACTTGAAAAACCCCCTGGTGGTTTCCGCGTGTCCGTTAACCGGCAAACTCGAAACGTTACTACAGCTCGAGGCGGCCGGAGCTGCCGCTGCTGTGCTGCCGTCGCTATTCGAAGAGCAGATCGAGCACCTCGACGTCGAGCTGGCTCAGATGTTTGACTTCAGCTCCAACTCAAACGCTGAATCGCTGAACTACTTTCCCGAGATGGAAAGTTACAATACCGGTCCGGAGGGTTATCTCGCCCATCTGACCGCGGCCAAAGATGCCGTTAAGATTCCGCTCATTGCAAGTCTCAACGGTTCGTCGACCGGTGGCTGGTTACGATACGCGAAGATGATCGAAGAAGCGGGCGCTGATGCATTGGAATTGAACGTGTTCATCGTCCCCACCGAAGTTGGCATGAACGGCCAGGAGGTAGAACGTCGCTACATCGAGCTAGTCGAATCCGTTCGCCGAGCGATCTCCATCCCATTGGCGGTGAAGATCGGGCCGTATTTCAGTTCACCAGCCGACATGGTCGTCCGACTCGTCAATGCGGGGGCTGACGGGGTTGTGCTCTTCAATCGCTATCTGGAACCCGATATCGACCTGGACACACTCGATGTGGTCCCGCATCTCGTCCTCAGTACGCAGCAGAAAGACCGTTTGCCGTTGCGATGGATTGCTGTCTTGCGCGATCGCATCTCTGCCTCCATCGCCGCCAACACGGGAATCCACGACCGCGACGATGTAATCAAAGTGCTGTTGGCCGGGGCGGATGTCGCGATGATGGCATCGGCACTGCTGCAATACGGGCCGAATCATTTGACGAATCTACTCGACCAGGTTCAAGACTGGATCAATGAGCGTGAGTATGAATCTGTCGATCAATTGAAGGGAAGTGTGAGTCAAGCAAACTGTGTCGATCCGACCGCGTACGAGCGGGCGAATTACACACGAGCACTGGTTTCCTACAACGCGAAATCCGTCTGATCGTGATTTGTAAACCTGAGTCGTCGGAGCGGCGTGCTTGACCGGCAAGGTAGGCGGCATTTGCCGCTGAAAGCTCACGTGTTGGCACGTGACCTGCAACATAACCGATATTGTTGATCTGGCGAAATATGGCATCCTCCCTCGGCCGCTCACCAAAGGGATCCTGGAAATGAATCACTCATTAAAAATCAAACGACTTTTGGTTGGCGTTGACGGTTCGCCCTACGGGCACGTTGCAGTCGAACTCGGGATCCGGATGGCAAAGGAGTATTCGTGTCAGTTAGTGGGGATCGACGTAATCGACGAAGACGAAACGGTTCTCGCCAACTATGGCGTCCCGGATGAAGTCGCTGTTGCGGAGCGCAAAGCCGAGGTGGAGCGGTTGCGGCAACGGGCGGTTCAGAGTCTGGATTGGTTCGAACAACGTTGCCAAGATGCCGACGTTCAAGCGATTCGTTGCAAGAGATCGGGGAACGCTGCCGCACAGATACTCTTGGAATCCCAGCGATCGGACCTCGTCGTTCTCGGTCGCGAAACACATTTCGAAGCGGAATCTCATGCCGATAGCACGGTGGATATCGTCCTCCGCACGACGGCACGCCCGGTCGTTACGGTGCCGTTGTCATTGCCCGTTGAGAAAAATGTCATTGTGGCCTACGACGGCAGCCGTTCCGCCTCCCAAGCACTCTTTGCGTTCGTCGCTCTGGGACTCGGTAGGAACCGAAAAATCCACGTCGTGAGTGTTCGCAGCGATGTTGATGAGGCTACAGCAGTACTCTCGCCCGCGTTCGACTACCTAACGATGCATGGTCTTGAATCGGAAATGCATTCCTATTCGTCGTCCGAAGACGTCGACAAGCTGCTGCTCAACTTGGCCGCTGAATTCGACGCCGGGTTGTTGGTCGCCGGGGCATGCGGGCACTCACGCTTTCGCGAGTTTCTATTCGGCTCCGTCACCAAAAAACTGATCCGGGATTCGCACGTACCGGTGTTCCTATTCCACTAACGACTCACGAACTGCGTTTCGCTGAACTGGACTCAAGTGTGTGATGCGTCGGGTTACGGGGAATTCGCGAATTGAGCGATTTGTTGCGCTGTCAACGCTCCCGATTGCCGTGCAACCTCTCGTCCGCCTCGAAATAAGATCATCGTTGGAATACCGGTGATTGAGAACTGCGAAGCGGTCATCGGCGCCGCTTCCGTGTTCAGTTTGGCAAGGATTACGTTCGGCGACAGAGTCACAGCGGCCTCGGCGTACGCCGGTGCCATCATGCGGCAGGGGCCACACCACGGTGCCCAGAAATCCACAAGCACCGGCGCGTCCGTTCGTGAGATGAACTTGGCGAACGAGCTTTCCGTCAAGTCGACCGGCTCACTCGGCAGCAGCGGCTGTTTGCACTTCCCACAAACAGGCCCGTTATATCGTTTGGAATCGGGCACACGATTCACGGCCGCACACTGTGAGCAGACAAGATTCATAGAATGGAGACCTCTTTCCAGGTGTGCTGCGAGGAGAACGGCGATCGATTCACGCTCGCCGATTGCGTGACCAACCATTGTCGGTGCTTGGCGCTGTTGTGGCAACCACCGCCTTTGTTCGGGTGCGAAGAGTGTAGGTTATTGCTCTCGTTTGCCCGTCAGCATTTCTCGCTCGTCGCATTCAGCTTCTTCGACGCTGGCGATGAGAATCGGCAACTCAATCAGCAATCCGAGCAGCAGTAATGCGACCGTGGCTAATCCGATGATCGCGGCATCGAAGAAGACCGTCGCAATGATCAGCGCGCCGAGTGCCAACGCACCAAACACTTTTGCCAGCGTGACGATCCATACCGTTTCGACATCGACGTCGATCTCATGTTGTCCGACTCCGTTCTGTCGCTGGCGTCGCAATTCATTTGCTCTGCTGCTGCTTTCCATCGAACTGGCAATCGACCGTCCCACTAGCAAAAACGGAATCAGGATCGCGGGCACGTAAGCGTATTCACGTGCGATGAAGATTAACAACACCGTTGCGGCCGTCGAAACGATTAGCAGGACCCGAATCACTACCTGAAGGTGCCGCGATCGCACGTGAGCGTCCGGTTCAGCAGTCGCTGATGGTTGAAAAGCGTTGCGGATCGGGACGTTTCGAACCGGTGATGAGGTGTTCATGTGTCGATTCCTAAACTGGGCATGCGGGGAAGTACGCATTAAGATTGCAACTCAGGTGCCAGTTCCGAAATCGCGTTAGGTATACAAACGCCTGAACCCCTCCTTCAAAATCTGTTTGACGATGAAATTGCGACACGTCTCATCGATAATCTAATTCAATAGATCCCCTAAATCGGCTGGGCCAGATTGAGCGCATCGATGTGACGACTTGGCACATACGCGCATCCGAGTGAGCGTAGGTGCTCAGGTCCGTTGGTCGGCGTCGGTGACGCCCTGGGCTATTTCAGCTCACTGCAAAGACCGGCCCGTTTGCAGCAATCCGAGAGACTTGGCACGTCAGCTTTTGGGAAGCCTGAACCCGCCGATGGTGATCCCTTGGATACCGATCGTCGACGGTGTGATCTCGTGGGGGAGTTGTCAGCACGCGAACCGTAACCTGGACAGAAATATTGATGAGCCCGTTGCAACCGCCTAGTGACCCTATCTCCATGAGAACTCGGCCTCATTTAGGTGCCCAAAACCGCCCGGTTTGGACTTGCCAGTCAGGGAGCGTTGAGGCTATTGACGACGATCTATGGATGTTTCCAGATCGCAATCGTTGGCTCATACGCGGTTGATCTTTGTGTTAATGATCGCCGCCATGTTCGGCTGCGCGTCTCGAGAGCCGATTGGGAATTTTTCAAGCGAAGGCCTTCCTCCGTTTTCGGATTCGGGGATAACCGTTCCGGCGGATCGTTGGTGGATGGAACTGGGCGACAATGAGCTAGACGCGCGTGTCGAACAGGCGTTTGAAGGGAATTATGATCTCGCGGCGGCGTTGCAGCGAGTCGCGGCCGCCCGGGCGGTGGCGAGACGACAAGCGTCGGACTTTTTTCCCGATCTCGACGGGGTTGTGAGCACACAAAGCATTTTTGGACCGGGCGAAGATCGTTTCCCCAGCGTGATCGGGCTGGAGGCCAATTACATCGTTGACCTCTGGGGGCAGGTCGAATCTCGTGTCGACGCCGAACGCTTCCGCGCGTCAGCTACCTATGCAGACTATCAGGCGGTGGCATTGGCCGTCGCCGCAGAAGTCACACGGACTTGGCTGTCGTTGATCGAAGCGAACGCCCAACTCGAATTGCTCGACGACCAGATTGAGACCAACCGCACCGGCCTGGAGCTGCAAGAGGCGCGGTTTGGTCTGGGATTAGTCCGTAGCCCCGATGTTCTGCGACAACGCCAATTGCTCGAGTCCACGTTTGAACAGTACACCGTCGTGCAAGCCCGAGTCGAAGTGTTGGAGCACCAGCTCGCGGTGCTGTTGGGAGAAATGCCGCAGTTTGCTGATTACAATCCAGGTACGGAACTACCTGAGCTACCGCCGTTGCCGAGCACCGGATTGCCAGCCGAGTTACTCAACCGACGTCCCGATGTGCGACGTGAATACTTAGCGTTTGTCGCCGCAGATCGGGACTTGGCTGCTGCGGTCAGCGACCAGTTTCCACGTTTGAACTTGACCGGATCGTTCTTGAATGTCGCAGACCAGCCTTCGAATTTGTTTCGCGATTGGTTTCTCTCGATCGGGTCCTCGTTAGTGGCACCGCTGCTCGACGGGGGCCAGCGACGTGCCGAGGTCAGACGCAACCAAGCGGTGACACGTCAGCGGTTCAACGAGTACGGAAGCACGATGTTGATTGCCTTTGGCGAAGTCGAAGATTCGCTCGCCCGAGAACGATACCAACTCCAACGACTCAAACACCTGAACGCCCAAGTCGAACTGGCGCGCCAGTCGTCGGAGCAACTCCGCGAACAATATCTGATCGGAGACGAGGATTATCTGGCGGTGTTAACAGCATTGACCGCTTGGCAACGATTGCAGCGAGAAACATTGTCCGCTCAACTAGAATTAAGATTGATTCGAGTATCCTTGTACATGGCCTTGGCGGGCGGTATCGATCCCCGCGTCACCGTGATGCCAATGGAAGTTTTTGTCGAGACCGATGCGTCTGAGCCCCAAACCGAAGAAGTCAATGAGGTTGACGAAACGGTTTCCGCCGCTGAAATGGTATCGGATCTGGAGACGCTGCCCCCTGGCGAAGCGGAACTTAGTCCTACAATAGACCCGGGGAATTCATTGCAACCTGAAGACACTCTGCCAGAACCAATCGCCACGCCTGTACGGCTGCCAACCGTCACCGAGACCGAAACCAACCAATGATGCCGTTTAATAAGCGATTGACGTAACCGTGTCTCGTGGAATCTCGAGTGCTTGAGTACTCTTCTTAGCGGAACGGCGCGAGCCGTCCGGTCCCGCGTTACCGAACAACTCGTTTTGTTCCGCTACATTTGAAATCTCTTAGTAATTAAATCAGTCTCGGATAGGCTGTGAAGTTATTAGTGTGGCCGTCCGCTCCGCGAACCAGCGTTTCCGTAAGCTTCGTTTGCGGAGCACACGGCCCTATTGCTTCGCCTCAGGCCGTTGATTGTTTTAGTGCCTTTTTTAACGGAACGGCGCAAGCCGTCCGGTCCCAAGTCATCGGACGGCTCGCGCCGTTCCGCTACATTCGAAATCCTTCACTGATACAATCGACGTCCTCCGGCGAATAGGTTCACAACCTCGGAGAGACTGACCTACGTGAAATTAGCTCGTGATACGCACCGTTGTTGATCCAATCATCACCATGAAGCATTCCCCCGCAACCGGAACGCGAATCGACTGGCTCCGAGTCATTCTGTCTCTGTTTGCGTGCGCCGGCATTTTGGCGGCGAGCGTGGGGGCGGTGGTGTGGATCAACCGGACCGAACCGGTGGCTCAAACGATCAACGCGAAACGCAAGTCGGCAGCGTTGGTGGAAACGATTACTTTGGAACGCGGCACCTACCGACCCCAAATTACGGTTCTGGGTACCGTTCAGGCGGCGCGCGAGGTTGACTTGAGTCCCCGCGTCAGTGGGCAAGTCGTTGAAATGTCGCCCGAGTTCATTCCTGGCGGGATCGTTGAGCAAGGAACGGTATTGCTTAAGATCGACCGCGCCGATTTTGAAAATGCATTGTTGATCAGCAAGAGCGAACTGGAACAAGTTCAAGCGTCGCTGGAAATCGAATCGGGGCGACAGAGCCTCGCTCAGAAAGAGCTAACGATGCTCGAAGGAACGATTGATGCCACCAACCGAGCGTTGGTGCTGCGTCAGCCACAGATCGCATCAATTCGCGCAGAAGTTAAAGCGGCGGAAGCGGCCGTGAGGCGGGCCCAACTCGATTTGGATCGAACCGAGGTCGTCGCACCCTTCGATGCCCAAATCTTGACCCGGTCGGTTAACGTCGGGTCGCAGGTCAGCCCTGGGGACCAGCTCGGAAGACTCGTCGGCATCGATGAGTACTGGATCTCTGCCGCGGTACCGGTCCGCAGTCTGCGTTGGATCGACTTCGGAAGGACCCCGACAGGCGCCTCTGAACATCCTTCACGTAGCGGAGTCTCTCCGAGACTCGCCCGCCCCAACGGCACCATTGCTGAAACGCCGGACCCCCCCTTCAAAAAGACCAAGTTACGTGATTCGAAAAAAACTGGATCACAGGTGACGATTCGAGATGAGGACGCTTGGGGAGCTGATGCGTATCGAACCGGCACGGTGTCTCGAATGATCGGTGCTCTTGACGAACAAACTCGTTTAGCCCGTGTGCTGATCACGGTTCCCGATCCGCTAGCCAATTTGTCCGATGCTCCGCCGTTGATTCTCGGTTCGCTGGTCAATGTCGAAATTGAAGGGCGAGCCATCAATGATGTGGTTCGCTTGCCCCGAAACTATCTCCGCGACGGAGACACGGTATGGCTGATGGAAGACAATCAGCTCCGGATTCAGGAAACCGTTGTTGTCTTTCGCGACGCCCAGTTCGTCTACATTCGCGAAGGCGTTGATGACGGCGATGAAGTGATCACCACGACGCTGGCTACAGTAGCCGACGGGGTCAACTTGCGAAGGATTGAGGACGAGCCCGACGAGGAGGCGTCCGTTAGTCAAGAAGAGGACACAGTCCAGAGCAGCGAAGAGCCGACTTCCGACGAAGATTCAGTTGACGGGGAGACGGTTGATTGAACAAACGTCCTGCTGCAACATCCACCGCGCGCGGCCCGATCGCTTGGATGGCTCGCAATTCGATCGCAGCAAACCTGCTGATGTGCTTGCTGCTGGGAGGAGGGATCTGGTCCGCGTTCACCATCCAGAAGGAAGTCTTTCCTCAGTTTCAGCTCGACATCGTCGAAGTCACCGTCGGGTATCCGGGTGCGTCGCCGGAGGAAGTGGAACAGGGCATCTTGCGTCCGATCGAAGGTGCGATCCGCAGCGTCGAGGGCATCCAAGAAATCGTCAGCGAAGCTCGTGAGGGCAACGCCCAAGTATCAATCGAGCTGATCGGTGGCGAAGGGCGGATCAAGTCTTTTCAGGAAATCGAACAGGCGATTGGACGGATCCGCACCTTCCCGGAACAAATTGAACGCCCCGAGGTTCGCCTGCAATCGCAGCAGCAAGAAGTCATGCAGGTGGCGATTTACGGGCCGGTCGATATCTGGACGCTGCGGAAACTCGCCGAGCAACTTCGCGACCAATTGCAAGCGACCGAGGAAATTACCCAAGTCGAACTGCGCCGCGTCCCGAATTATGTCACGCACATCGAGATCCCGCGTCAGACGCTCCGCCAATATGGGCTGACGCTGTCCGACGTTGCGCAGGTCATTCGCACGTCCAGTCGCGATGTCGCAGCCGGTTCGGTGCAAACGGTTTCTGGCGAGATTCTGTTGCGGGTCAAGGCGCGCAAGCAATGGGCGGACGAATTCGCGGGCATCGAAGTTGTTTCGGGCCAGGACGGGCCGTCAGTCACACTTGGCGACATCGCGATTATCCGCGACGGATTCGAGGAAGTCGGTTTTCATTCGCAATTCAGCCGCACGCCGTCGGTCGAATTGGACATCTTTCGTGTCGGTTCTCAATCGCCTATCGAAATTGCCAAGGCGGTTGAAAGAACGATGGAGGAATTCGAGTCGGTGATGCCGCCGGGCGTGAAGTGGCGGATCGACAGTAATGATGCTGAAGAGTTTCGCCGGCGGGTTTATCTCGTGCTGGAGAACGCCGTTGTCGCGGTAGTCATCGTATTGGTGATCCTTTCGTTATTCTTGGAATTGCGTTTAGCGTTCTGGGTGATGACGGGAATGGCGGTCTCCTTCATAGGAGGTCTGCTTTTCTTGCCGGCCGTCGATGTGAGCATCAACATGATTTCGCTGTTCGGTTTTTTGGTTGTGCTCGGGATTGTTGTCGATGACGCGGTTGTCGTCGGCGAAAACGTTTACGAAAAACGTCAGACCGAATCGGACCACGAAGCCGCTGCAATCAGCGGCACCCGCGAAGTTGCCAGCCCCGTCGTATTTAGCATTCTGACGAACATCGTGGCGTTCGTTCCGTTAATCTTCATCCCCGGCGAAACCGGCAAATTTTGGCAACCGTTACCGATCGTCGTCATCATCGTTTTGACGTTGTCGCTGATCGAGTCGCTGTTCATTCTTCCGGCGCACCTCGCCCATGCACGCGAAGTCGGCGAGCTCAAACGCAAGCAGGGCTTCTGGGCCTATTTGGGGTTCGCAGCACTGGGGAGGTTGATTCATCGCGGCCAACAAGCCTTTAGCCGAACATTCAATTGGCTAGTGCTGACGTTGTTCGGGCCGGTGCTTCGGCTTTGTTTGCGATACCGATATGTCACCGCCACCGCCGCGGCGGGTCTCCTGGTTGTGGTGGTCGGGTACGCTAACAGTGCCCACATGGGCATGATTTTGATGCCTGAGGTTTCCGCTGACGAGATCGAAGCGGGGGTGCGAATGCCAGTCGGAACGACGCAAGACCAAGCCGCTGAGATCGCCGATGCGGTCACGACCGCCAGCCTGCGTATGTTCGAAGAGCACAATCTTCATGAAGTCGCCGAAGGGATCAAGACAAACGTACGCGGGCAGAGTTTCATCGATGTCGAGATCGTGATGAAGCCGCCGGACGAACGCGACATGACCGCAAAGGAAGTGATCGAATTGTGGCGCGAATCGATCGGTGACTTGCCAGGCGTCGATCAAGTCACGTTTGAGGCGGAGAGCGGTCCCGGCGGGCATCGACGTGACATCAGCATCGATCTCAGTCATAGCGACATTGACGTGTTGGAGAAAGCTTCCAAGGCGTTTGTGGAACGCGTCGAGAAGTATGCAAACGTGCGCGACGTCAGCGACAGTTTTAATCGTGGTAAGAATCAATACGATTTCAGTCTCCGTCCCGAGGGACGTGCGCTCGGTTTGACCGACGAAGAGCTGGGCGAACAGTTGCGTGGTGCGTACTTCGGTTCGCTCGCGCTGCGTCTGCTGCGCGGCACCAACGAAATCGAGGTCCGAGTGAAGTTGCCGGAAGACCAACGTGAGGACGTGCATCATCTTGAAGACTTGGTGATTCGCACGCCCGATGGGACTGAGGTGCCACTTTTGGAAGTCGCTGAAGTTGAAAAGAATGTAGCGTTCTCGAGGATCAACCGTCGCGATGGTCGACGTGTGATCAGCGTGTCGATGGACGTTGAACCCAAACGGGCGATCACTCAGGTCTTAACGGCGATGCAGGAAGAAGAACTTCCGCGTTTGCGAAATGATTTTCCAGGGATCACGTGGAGCTTTGAGGGCAGCGATGCGGAAATGCGGCAAGCGACCGCTTCGTTATGGGGCTCGTTTGGTCTCGCGTTGGCAGTGATCTATTCATTGCTGGCGATCGCGTTCCGCGGTTATATTCAACCTTTGATCGTTTTGGTCGCGATACCGTTTGGCATCGTCGGCGCGATCTTTGGTCACATGTTATTGGGGTATGACTTATCGCTGGTCAGCCTAATGGGCGTGATCGCCTTGTCGGGTGTCGTTATTAACGACTCGCTAATCATGATCGATTACGCCAACCAACTTCGCGACGAGTACTCAGCATTCGACGCGATCATGCAAGCAGGATTGCGACGTTTCCGACCCATCTTGCTAACCACGATCACCACCTTCGGCGGGCTGATACCGCTGATCTTGGAAGATTCACTGCAAGCCCAATACATCATCCCGATGGCAATCTCGTTAGGGTTTGGGATCCTGTTTGCAACCGCAATCATCTTGGTCCTCGTTCCATGTCTCTACTTAATCCTAGAAGACCTTCTCAACCTACGATCGAAACCAACCGCGTAGCCGAGCCTCTCGGGACATTGATTTTTTTTGCGCTACTTCTGAAATCCCGCAATTAATAAATCGACGTCCTCCGCGGATAAGGCCTAACAAGACAGCGCCACTTCGCTCTTTCAATAGGCATCGAAAGTGTTGTGGGTGCGTTGTTTGCGAACAATGCATTGGTAACCCGAAGAGTGGGCGAGGGATTCTTCGTAACTCCTTCCCTCGTTTACGCTTCGGGTTTCCTTTTACTCGAAAGGGACGCTGTCCAGCTAATCTAAGCTAGAGCATTTTGGTTTTTAATGTGCGATAAGACCTTAGTTGCGAAAGCAGTGCTGGCAATCAGTCGGCGTCACCGATTTGATGGCTTTTCCAATCGCGTTGTAAAGCTTGCGTTCGGCTCGAACTACCAGGCGACGTAGATGAGCTTCGATCTTCGAGAAAATTTGCTCAATCGGGTTTAGGTCCGGTGAATAAGGCGGTTGTAATCGGACTTCCGCGCCGGTCTCACAGATCTTTTCCAGCACGGCAGCGTTTTTGTGACTCAACAAATTGTCCATGATCAGAATGTCGCCGGGACGTAGGGCGGGAGCCAACAACCAATCGACATAGGCTTCAAAGACCTTCGCATTGGTTGGGCGGTTAGCGATCATAGATGCGTGACTGCCGTGACAATCAATCGTGTGGATCAACGTTGTTGTCGTCCAGTGTCCGTGCGGAACCAAGTCATTGACTCGCTCATCACTTGGGCCCAGCCATGTCGACGCGTCATGTTCGTCTTGGCTCCCGTTTCGTCTCGAAATATCAGCTTGTTGACACCCAACCTGCGCTGTTGGTGTTTCCAGTTTATCCTTCGTTCTTTGACGTCACTTCGCTCTTGCTCGCTGGCATGCAGCAACTTTTTTATGCGTATGTCCCTGACGATGCAGTTCCATACAGATCGTCTTCAGGCAGCAGTCTACTCGCAGTTTCGAACGAAGCTGCTCGAGCGTGATACTGGAATCCTCGCGTACAAGCTGATCGGGCCGCTTGCACTGTTTGTCGCTCAAAGGGCGTTCTCACCCCAGACTGTGAGTCTGGGGCTCAAGCGTTCCCCGATCACTCCATTGATACTTCAGCTTTAGCACCATCTTGTGACTGACCGAAAACCGAGCAGCGATTTTCGGCATGTTTTCATAGCCTTCTAGAACGGCAGCCAAGATCCGTCCTCACAAATCCATACTCAACGCTCTCATCCGTGCACCTCCTTGAGTCAGAAGTACGCAGTTCATCGCCGAGGTTTGAATAGACCTATATCAACAGGAAAATGCTCTAAAACTCTTCGTCGATGACTTCCTTGGATGCACGCGTACCGAGGGCTCCCCACAAACCGTATGGGCTTTCGCTACCCGGTGTGCGTGGCCCTGCACCATCCCGCCAGACGTTTCCGACTGTTGCATCGCCAGCCTCGATCGAATCAGTAATGAATTTCACGGCACCGTCAGCCATCAACACGTGAGCACCGCCTTGATGGCGACTGCTCGCTGAACCTGTGCCGAATGCATCATTGGGGGAGCTAGCCGATCCTCCACCACCAAAGCAAAGCTCTGTATTGGGAGGCAGGATCGTATTCATCCCCGTCCAGACCATACGGCCTGCAGCCCAGCGATAGCCACGACCGACAGCCGTAGCTGCCAAAGTCGCTGGTCCCGGCATGGAGCTGACCCAGAACTGCGGTCGCTGAGGATCAATTTGATTTTGGTTGCGGCAGTAAAGGGGAATATTACGCACGTTGTTGTTCTCGTTTCGGAAACTTGCGATTGTTCGTTTGTCTCTATCACCCAAATCTGTCGCAATCTCGCCGCCGGCAATCGTATTGGAGAGCCCATCCAAAATATCACGGAATGCCGTACTCTCTCTTGGCACATACACGCCACGGCACGCTGCGCGGCCTCGACCGCTGAACCAGTTTGGGATACCTGCCGTCGTCACAGCACCGCCAGAGATGTAGGTTGATCCATAGTGTCCGGCATCAGTAGAGTCGCCCATGCAAGCTGCATAGTTGGTCCTCCCACGAGCGGGGGCACCCGTTCCTGGGTCGCTTGGGCATCGCAGCCCCGGTAATTCCGTTGCCCATGGAACGTATTGCCCATTCCACTGAGGAGGTCCCATCGGCGGGAAGGGAGGGTTCTGCGTCCCGCCATCGATTCGTTCTTGATTGGGATTAGAGATCTGTTCCCAAAGAGCCTGCTGTTCCATAAACGGCAGCAGACCAATCAGATACGACAGCTGAAAAGCATTGGGAAGCGTCCCAAAAATTG